>NZ_PDWO01000040.1 GCF_010211765.1 Pseudoxanthomonas kaohsiungensis
AGAGGTGTATAAGAGCCAGATGCGGTCCATCCCCGGGTACCGGGTTGGCCGCGCCGGCAGGCGTGGCCGCCGGCGTCTATGCCGGCGCCGAGGGCCTGTGCGCGCTGGTGACCGAGGACGTCGCCATCGGCGGCCAGGCCGGCACATCCAGCCGGATCGAAAACTACATGGGTTTCCCCACCGGCATCTCCGGTGCGGATCTGGTCTGGCGTGGCCATATCCAGGCGATGAAGTTCGGCACGCGTTTCGCCATGCCCCGCCGCGTGGCCCGGCTCGAGGCGCTGCCGGACGGCGGCTTCTGCGCCACCTTCGACAACGGCAAGCGGGTCCGGGCCAGGGCGGTGGTGGTGGCGACCGGCGTGCAGTATCGCCGCCTGCCGATTCCGCGGCTGACCGAGTTCGAAGGCGCGGGCGTGTATTACGCCGCGACCGATATCGAGGCCCGTTACAGCAAGGGCACCGAGGCGATCATCATCGGCGGCGGCAATTCGGCCGGCCAGGCTGCGATGTTCCTCAGCCGCACGGCGAGTCGCGTGCGCCTGCTGGTGCGCGGCCAGTCACTGGCCGCGTCGATGTCGAGCTACCTGTCGAGCCGGCTCGCGGCAAAAAAAAAAAAATAGGTTTGAGCGCATATAACTGATCGGGTGGCAACGCCCATGGCCTGTGTCTATTCAACATATCCGTGCACATCAGACTGAATACTATACTGAATTCAGTCTTAGTACATACAAATATCTAACAAACTTGTCGGACTGAATT
>NZ_PDWO01000041.1 GCF_010211765.1 Pseudoxanthomonas kaohsiungensis
TCGCGTCGTTTTGTTTATGTAAGGTGTCGTCCGGCTTAAGCACGGTGCGCATGTATCGTGGATAGAGTTACGTATGTAACAGCAAGTATCTGACGTGCTTGCATACATGCAGGTTACGAAACTCTCGACTACTACCTGCGTCGTGCGGTCGTTGTTCTGTTTTTTTCCGGGCATGGCGGTGAGCTTGGCGCTGGTGGTGTGGGCGTTCGCCAGCGGGTCGCTGGTGGACGGTCACCTGCAGTTGTCCGATGCGATGGGCACGCTGGCGCTGGTGGCGGCCAACGTGTACGTGGTCTTCTTCAACGTGTCGTGGGGCCCGGTGATGTGGGTGATGCTGGGGGAGATGTTCCCCAACCAGATCCGCGGCTCGGGGCTGGCGGTGGCCGGCGCGGCGCAGTGGACGTCCAACTTTGCGATCACCATGAGTTTCCCGATCCTGCTGGCGGGGATCGGGCTGGCCTCGACCTACGCCCTGTACCTGGTGGCGGCGGTGGTGTCGGTGTTCTTCGTCCTGCGCTTCGTGCGCGAGACCAAGGGCATCAAGCTCGAACAGATGGAGGGGTGAGCATGGCCCTGGCGTGGCGACCGCACCCGCGCTCAGCCACCGGCTGCGGCGGGCCGGGCGACCGAGGCGCGCTGGGTGCACTGGTGGGGGACCCAGTGGTCGAACACCCTGCGCACCTGCTGGGCGACCAGCAGGTGGCAGTGGACTTCGAACCGCTGCAGACCTGGTAGGGGAAGGCGCGTCCGGGCGTGGTCGGAGGGGCGAGCGGCAAACTGCG
>NZ_PDWO01000042.1 GCF_010211765.1 Pseudoxanthomonas kaohsiungensis
GCTGCTTGCTTTGCGTCGGCGTGAAGTATGTCTACGCGTTGACCCCGCTGGTCGAGGTTCACAACACGTGCGATGGCAGCGAGCACAGCTTTTCTTTCATCGAACATCCAGCATTGCCGGCGCCTCTCACGAAGCTTCACTTCGACTGCGCGCTGGGGACATCCGCAAAGGTGCTCAGTTGCGCTGACGGCACGCTGCGCGCGGCCGTGCAGGATCAAACCGTGGAAGTGAAGTTCGATGGACGCCTGCAGCGCAACGGCGACTGGCAGGCCAAGGCGAAGGCCAAGGCACGCGCGATGACGCTGTCCGAACTCACCGGACGCTACGCCACCGACAAGCTGGATTTCGACCTGTCGGCGCAGATCATCGCAAAGGCCGGGCACATCGACGGAAAGGCGCAGGCGGCACTGCCGCGTGGGCAGATCTACATCGAACCGGTTTTCGTCGACTTCGGAGCCGCACCCGCGACGCTCGAGGCCACATGGAAGTTCGGCATTGCCGGCGGACGGCTCGATGTTCCGCAATTCGAGATCGTTCAGAACGGCGTGATGCACATCGCCGGTCGCGCGACGAAGGTCATGACGCCAAAAAAAATAGAGATCCGCCCGGGGACGTGCGAGCACGGACGCACTCGCGCCAGTCTGGGCGGAAAACCCAGCAAGTGCACGCACGCAGAGCAGGGGTGGTGAGCAGATTGCTGGAAACACACACAGAAAACTACTAAGCTAGTGAGGACAT
>NZ_PDWO01000043.1 GCF_010211765.1 Pseudoxanthomonas kaohsiungensis
CAGGTTGGAGCGACCCCGGTTCTTCGGACAGTGGACCTAGGGCACATACCCCAGGCGATTGAACCGCTCTTCATATTGAGCGGGTGATTGGTAGCCCAACGCCGAGTGCATGCGCGTGCGATTGTAGAAGGCCTCGATGTAGTCGAACACCGCCAGCCGCGCGGCTTCGCGCGAGGCGAACACCCGGTCCGGCATCAGCTCGAGTTTCAGCGTGCCGAAGAAGCTTTCCGCCATGGCATTGTCGTAAGGCATACCGGGCCGGCTCATGCTCAGCAACATATTCGCTGCCTCTGCTTTTGCCCGATAGCTGGCGCTGGTGTACTGGCTGCCGCGGTCGTGGTGGAGGACCAGATGCGGTGGCGGGCGCCGCTGCACGATCGCCATGTGCAGTGCGCGTTCGGCCAGGTCGAAGGTCTGCCGCGACGCCATTGCCCAGCCCACGACCCGTCTGCTGCAGACGTCCAGCACGGTGGCCAGGTACAGCCAACCTTCGCGCGTCGGGACGTGGGTGATGTCGCCGACCCAGACCCGGTTGGGAGCGGGGCTCGCAAACGGCCACGCCAGTCGATTGGGCGCGGCGGGCGTGCCCTGGTACGAGGCGCGCCCGCGCAGGAAGCGCCGACGTCGTCGTGTGATCACCCCATGCTGGCGCCGCAGGCGCGCGACGCGATGCCGCCCACAGGCTTCGCCGCGACTGACCAGCACCCGCCACAGCCGGCGTGAGCCGTAGGCCTGCCGGTGTTCTTCGTGGGCGGCCCGGAT
>NZ_PDWO01000044.1 GCF_010211765.1 Pseudoxanthomonas kaohsiungensis
GCGCACGTGCCGCAGCTGTACGCGGCGGTCGACCGCGTCAAGGCGAAGGCGCAGGGCATCAAGCTGACAGAGATGTGAAGCACGATGCGGACGGACCCCGGCGCGCACGACGCAAACAGATTAAAAAGGTGCGGACGAAAAGGGAAGGTGACGGAAGAGGAAGAGGGAAAGGGAAGAGAAAAAGGTGAGGAAAGAGAAAAAAGGAGAAAAAGAAAGGGAAGAGGAGAGAGGGGGAAGAGGAGAGGAAAAAAAGGGAGGGAAGCACGAGCGAGGAGGAAGGGGGAAAAAGGGGGGGAGGAGAGGAGGAGAGGGGAAGAAAGGGAGAGGAGGGAGGGGGGGAGGGGGAAGAGGAGAGGGAGGGAAGGGAAGAAGAGGAGGGGGAAAGAGAGAAGGGGGAGGAGGGGGAAAAGAAAAGGGGAAGGGAGAGAGGAAGAGAATAAAGGGGGGAAGACGAAGGGGGGAGGGGAAAGAAGAAGAAGGAAGAAGAGCGCAAGCGCATCGAGGACGAGAAGCGCAAGCTCGAAGAAGAGCGCAAGCAGAAGGAAGAAGAGCAGCGCCGCCTGAAGCAGATGATGGAAGAGTCCTTGAGCAACGAGGCCAAGGACCGGGCGGAGGCCGCTCGCATCGGTGAAGTCCAGAAGACCTGGGGTCAGATGCTGGGCGAGCACATCGCGCAGCGTTGGCTGCGTCCGCCCGGATTGCCCTCCGGCCTGCGGTGCGTGGCCCAGATCGATATCCTGCCCAACGGCGAGGT
>NZ_PDWO01000045.1 GCF_010211765.1 Pseudoxanthomonas kaohsiungensis
CTGTTCGATGAACGCGGCCTCGGCAAGATCATCCGGCCGCAACACGTTGATGTGCAGGTTGCCGTCACCGATGTGGCCGAACCAGATCACTTCGGCCCGCGGATACTTGCGTGCCAGCAAGGCCTGCATCTCGTGCAGGAACGCCGGCACCGCACCCACCCGCACCGCGATGTCGTTCTTGTACGGCCGCCGCGGCGCCAGGCTCTCGGTGATGCCTTCGCGCAGCCGCCACAGCGCGGCAGCCTGCGCCTCGCTCTGCGCGATCACGCCGTCGCTGACCCAACCCTGCTCCAGTGCCTGCTCGAACACGGCCAGCGCCGCTTCCTGCTGTCGTTCGTCGGCGGCGTCGAACTCGGTGACCACGTAGTACGGATGGTCCCCGTCGATGGCGCGCTGCGCACCGTGTGCCAGTACGTGGCGCAGCGCGTGGTCGGTGAAGAATTCGAATGCCTGCAGTTCCAGCCGCGCGCGGAACAGCGCGAATACCTGCATCAGCGCGTCCATGTCCGGCAGCGCCAGCAGCATCACCTGCGAGGGCGGCGGCGGATCGGTGAGCTTCAGCGTCGCCTCCACCACGATGCCCAGCGTGCCTTCAAAAAAAAAGATCCTTCAATGCTATGGAAAAGCTCGCTGTCGAACTCTCCGCGCATGTAGTGCTACCGATCTATATACGCTGGAGCGTGCCCGG
>NZ_PDWO01000046.1 GCF_010211765.1 Pseudoxanthomonas kaohsiungensis
ATGCAGGCGAAGCTGGCCGCATTCAAGAAGTCCGGTGCAATCTCGGGCGATGACTATGTACTGTTCTCGGGCAAGATTGCCGGCATGCGGCAGGAGTTGGACAAGGCTGGCGAAGCAACGCACAAGTTGACGCTCAACAGCGCGATGGCGCGACGTGAAATGGGGCGCATGGGTACGGACATCTTGATGGGAAACTATGGCCGCCTCTCGCAGACCTCGCTGACCCTGGCGAACTACACCGGCGTCATGGGGAAGGTCTTCAGCGCGACAGGACTAAGCATTCTCGGCGTGGCCGCCATCGTCGGTGGGTTCACGGCATCGCTGTACAAGGCCGCGCAGGCGAGCGCAGAGCTTGAAAAGGCCATCATCCTGAGCGGCAACGCGTCGGGCATGACGGCTGAGCAAATGAAGCTCATGGCGTCCAGCTACGCCACGTATTACACCAGCGCCAGCAAGGTGATGGACCTGCAGAAGGGATTGCTTGCCACCGGAACCGCCACCACGCAGAACTTCCGCGCCGCGACGCAGGCCGCGATCGCGTTTGGCAAAAAAAAAAAAAACCTAACAGATTAATATACGTATAATCTGTATCACACCTGAGACGTAGATGATGTGACAATCATACGAGATAACACAAGACTACTGCATCATGACTCACAAAAAATAACGATGACTATCGTATCTA
>NZ_PDWO01000047.1 GCF_010211765.1 Pseudoxanthomonas kaohsiungensis
CTAGATTATGATTCTCAGTTTGTTGTCTGTATCTGTGTTAACCTATTCTTATGTCGGATCTAGTCACCTCGTCTTTACCATGTTTTCATTCTTACGCATCTTCACGTGCTTGCCACTGTGCTGTGGTACGCTCCATTTGTCTTTATGTTTTTTCACTCGATCGCCACGCACTCCGGCGCGAGTTCGACGGTGTACTCCATGAAGGTCTTGCCCTTCGGGCCGCCGTGCCAGGAATGGTTTTCCCAGTTCGCGTTCGACTTGCCCTTGAAGTTGCCGGCACCGGCGACGAGCAGCGGGCCGCGACCGACGATCTTCGTGTTGCCCCAGGTCAGCATCGGGTCGCCCGCGCCCCAGGCGTCGGACAGGAAGAACGACAGACCCGGAACGATCGGCTCGAAGCGCTGGTTCGCGGGGAACTGGCGCACGCGACGGAACTGCGGCAGGTAGCCGTAGATGTCCGGGAACTTGCGCTGATCGTAGTACCAGGGCACGAGGAACGAGGCACCGGCCTGTTCCTGCGGGGCGGTGAAGAACACGCTCTGATAACGCAGCATGTCCTTCTTGCCCTGGAACACCGGGTCACCTTCGGTGCGGGCTGTCGTGTTCAGCTCGGTCCAGTACAGGTCATACGTGTACGCGGGCGAACCGTCCGGGTTCAGCGAGTACGAACGCACGGCGTACTGC
>NZ_PDWO01000048.1 GCF_010211765.1 Pseudoxanthomonas kaohsiungensis
CGAATACGACCATCAACCTAGCAGCAGAGATGTTCATGTCGTCGTTGTGCTCCACTCAGGTGTAGTGGACTGCCTCATGCAGCACAAGTCAGGACACCAGTTCCACGTGCAAGAATTCTGTATTATTTTAACGTCCGGATTCCCGAGCGTCAGGGTCCAGCGGCTGGCGCCGCTGGAACCCACCTGCGCGGGCGAAGTGTCTTCGATGACCACTACCAGTTGCGCCGTCAGGCCGCCGATGCCGTCGCCGGACCAGGTGAAGGTCGCAGTGTCGCTTTCATAAGTCGCGCTGTCCGGGATCGGCTGCCGTACCTGCGCCGGATCCGGTCCGGTGCGCAGGAACCAGCCGACCTCGTAGCCATGGTTGAGGCCTGCGGGAAATTCCAGCCGCACATTGAATCCACCCTCGGCATATCCGACGACGCCGAAATCACTGAAGTGCACCCGTGCGCCGCCATCCGTGATCGTCCCACCACCTGCTGTTGCCCGGAACACGAAGTTGTCCAGGTACAGCGCCATCTGCCCTGCCGTCGCGCCCACCAGGTGCAGCTCGCTGATTGGTGCGCCGAATCCACTGGGGCGGGTCAACCACGCGGAGGTGTTTGTGTTCACCTCTGCAAGAGCGAATATGAGCGTATCGGCGATGTATCCGACCATATCGATGGAGTCGGAG
>NZ_PDWO01000049.1 GCF_010211765.1 Pseudoxanthomonas kaohsiungensis
ATCCAGTGTCTTGTTGTGCATGTGTCAGCACGGTTTCCGATACCAACAGTTCCACTAGAGTTGTTAGCCGCTGGTCATAATCATATGGAGGTGTTCGTGTAGGTATTTACGTTTTTATATTATTTCTTCCAGGAGTATGTGTCTCAACGCATACTTGCTGTTTTTTTTTTTGTTCGCAAGACCACGCTCGTCGAGGTCTTGTGCAAGCGCATGCGCGACCATCACCAGCTCGCGGTGGTCACCAACGACATCTACACCAAGGAAGACGAGCGCCTGCTGGTCGCGGCGCAGGCCCTGCCGGCCGAACGCATCATGGGCGTGGAGACCGGCGGCTGTCCGCACACGGCGATCCGCGAGGATGCCTCGATCAACCTCGAGGCGGTGGACCGCATGAGCAAGTGCTTCCCTGACCTGGACCTGATCTTCATCGAGTCCGGCGGCGACAACCTCGCCGCGACGTTCAGCCCGGAGCTTTCCGATCTGACGATCTACGTGATCGACGTGGCCGGCGGCGAAAAGATTCCGCGCAAGGGCGGCCCCGGCATCACCAAGTCGGACCTGCTGGTGATCAACAAGACCGACCTTGCGCCGTACGTGGGCGCCTCGCTCGACGTGATGGCGCGCGATGCGCAGCGCATGCGCGGCGACAAGCCCTTCGTTATGACC
>NZ_PDWO01000004.1 GCF_010211765.1 Pseudoxanthomonas kaohsiungensis
AGATGTGTAGAAGAGGCAGGGCCCCCGTCCCCGACGAGGCCGCCGGCCGCCGTTTCGACGCGGTCCTGGCCGACCTGTTCCCCGAGTATTCCCGCTCCCGCCTGGCGGCCTGGATCAAGTCCGGCGACGCCCTGCTGGCGGGGCAGGCGGCGCGGCCGCGCGACCCGGTGCGCGGTGGCGAGACGGTGACCCTGGCGGCGGTGGCCGAAGTCCAGACCGAGGCCGTGCCCGAGGACATCCCGCTGGACATCCTGTACGAGGACGCCGACCTGTTCGTCCTCGACAAGCCGGCCGGGCTGGTGGTCCACCCCGGTGCCGGCAACCCGGCCGGCACCCTGGTCAACGCGCTGCTGCACCGCGACCCCGGCCTGGCCGTGCTGCCGCGCGCGGGCATCGTGCATCGGCTGGACAAGGACACCAGCGGCGTCATGGTGGTGGCGCGCACGCTGCCGGCGCATACCGGGCTGGTGGCGCAGCTGGCCGCGCGCGAGGTCCACCGCCAGTACCTGGCCGTGGTGGTGGGCGCACTGGTTTCCGGCGGCACCGCCAGCGCCGCCATCGACCGCCATCCGCGCGACCGCCTGCGCATGGCCGTGCGCGAGGACGGCCGCGATGCCGTCACCCATTTCCGCCTGCGCGAACGCTTCCGCGCGCATACGGCGCTGGAGTGCCGGCTGGAGACCGGCCGCACCCACCAGATCCGGGTGCACATGCAGCACCTGCGCCACCCCATCGTCGGCGATCCGCTCTACGGCGGCCCGCTGAAGCTGCCCAAGGGCGCTACCGATGCGCTGGCCGCCGCGCTGCGCGGCTTCAAGCGGCAGGCGCTGCATGCCGAGACGCTGGAGTTCGCCCACCCGGTCAGCGGCGAACCGGTAAGCGTCTCGGCCCCGTTGCCGGCGGACATGGTCGGGCTGCTGCAGGTGCTGCGCGAGGACACCCGCGCGTGGGAAGAGAGCCAGCGGCGCTGAGCCGCGCGGACCCATGGGCACTCCGGCCGATCTCCGCCACGATCCCGCGTTGCTGCTGGCCGACTGGCCGGCCCCGCCCGGCGTGGTCGCCTTCACCACGCTGCGGCGTGGTGCAGGCGTGTCGGTCGCGCCGTTCGACACCTTCAACGTCGGCGCCCGCTGTGGCGACGATGCGTGCGCGGTGGCCAGCAATCGCGCGGAACTGGCGCATCGCGCCGGCCTGCCCTCGCCACCGCGCTGGCTGCGCCAGGTGCATGGCACCGGCGTGCTGCGCTCCGATGCGCCCGCGGCGGCGGCCACGGCTGGCGATGTCGAAGTCGAACCGGAGGCGGATGCCGCGGTGACCTCGGCATCGGGGGCCGTGCTGGCGATCCTCACCGCCGACTGCCTGCCGGTGGTGTTCGCCGCGCGCGACGGCAGCGAGGTAGCCGCGGCCCACGCCGGCTGGCGCGGGCTGGCATCGGGCGTGCTGGAGGCGACGGTGGCCGCGATGCGCGCGCCGGCCGCGCACCTGCAGGCCTGGCTCGGCCCGGCGGCCGGTCCGGCGGCCTATGAAATCGGCACCGAGGTGCGCGAGGCGTTCGTCGGCCACGATGCGGGCGCGGCGTCGGCGTTCGTGGCCACGCGCCCGGGGCACTGGCGCGTGGACCTGTATGCGCTGGCGCGCCGCCGGTTGCGCGCGGCCGGCATCGGCGCCGATGCGATCCATGGCGGCGGCTTGTGCACCATCGGCGACGCCGCGCGCTTCTACTCGCATCGCCGCGACCAGCGCACCGGCCGCATGGCGACCCTGGTCTGGCGCAGCGCGCCGTAGAGCGGGGCTCGCCCCGCTGTTCCTGGTCTTGCCCACCGATGCCTTGCCGGCGCGCCAGCCGGGCAAGCCCGGCTCTACGCGTCGGGGCGCTAGGGCGACCCCGTAGAGCGGGGCTTGCCCCGCTGCTTTCGCCCTCGGCCCGCCGGCTTCGCGCCGGCGTTACAGCCGGGCAAGCCCGGCTCTACTCGAGGTGCACCGGCCGACGCCGTAGAGCGGGGCTTGCCCCGCTGCCCTTGCCCGCGAATCAGGCGGATTCCAGCGCCTGCAGGTAGTCCCGCCGCCAGGCGTGGATGTCGTGCGCGCGCAGGTGTTCCATCATCGCGTGCCAGCGTTCCTTGCGCCGCTCCAGCGGCATCGTCGCCGCGGTGGCGATGGCGTCGGCCACGCCGTCGAGGTCGTGCGGGTTGACCAGCAGGGCCTGGTCCATTTCCTGCGCGGCGCCGGCCAGCAGCGAGAGCACCAGCACGCCCGGGTTCTCCGGGTCCTGCGAGGCGACGTACTCCTTGGCGACCAGGTTCATGCCGTCGCGCAGCGGCGTGACCAGGCCCACGCGCGCGCTGCGGTAGAAGCCGGTGAGGGTCGCGTGCGGGAAGTTGCGGTTGACGTAGCGCAGCGGCGTCCAGTCCGGCTCGGCATGGCCGCCGTTGATGTGCCCGGCGATCTGCTCGAGCTGGTTGCGCAGCTGCTGGTATTCGCCGACGTCGCCGCGCGACACCGGCGCGATCTGCAGGTAGGTCAGGCTGCCCTTCTGGTCGGGATGGCGCTGCAGGTAGCGCTCGAAGCCGTGGAAGCGCTCCGGCAGCCCCTTGGAGTAGTCGAGGCGGTCCACCCCGATCGCCAGCATCCGCCGCTCCAGGCTGGTATGCAGCTGGCGCAGCGCCGGCTTGGACATCGCGGCGGCGGCCTGCTGCTCGATGTGCGCGGTGTCGATGCTGATCGGGAACGCGCCGGTCCGGAAGCGGCGTCCACCGGGCGCCTCGAGCACGTCCTCGTCGATGATGCGGCCGCCGCCGTACAGGCGCACGTAGGACTGGAAGCGGTCCTTGTCGCGGCGGGTCTGGAAGCCGATCAGGTCGTACGCGTACAGGGTCGACATCAGGCGCTGGTGGTCGGGCATGGCCATCAGCAGGTCGGCCGAGGGCACCGGCACGTGCAGGAAGAACCCGATCCTGCAGTCGACCCCGCGTTCGCGCAGCAGCGATGCCAGCGGGATCAGGTGGTAGTCGTGGATCCAGACGATGTCGTCCGGGCGCAGCCGCGGCGCCAGCTTGTCGGCGAACAGCGCGTTGACCCGGCGGTAGCCCTCGCGGGTGGCGCGGTCGTAGTCGACCAGGTCGAGGCGGAAGTGCAGCAACGGCCACAGCGTGCGGTTGGAGAACCCGTTGTAGTACGCGTCCAGGTCCGCGCGGTTGAGGTCCACGGTGACGTAGCGGATGTTGCCGTCGACCTGTTCGTGCACCTCGCCGCTGGCCTCGCGCACGGTCTTGCCGCTCCAGCCGAACCACAGCCCGCCGCGTTCGCCCAGCGCCCCCTGCAACGCCACCGCCAGGCCGCCGGCGCGGTTCTCGCCGGGGATCGCCACCCGGTTGGACACCACCACCAGCCGGCTCACGAGGCCTCCTGCCAGGAACGCGACAGGCGCATGGCCGCGATGATCAGGCCGACGTGCGAGTAGGTCTGCGGGAAGTTGCCCCAGCCCTCGCCATCCTCGAAGGCCATGTCCTCCGACAGCAGGCCCAGCGCGTTGCGCCGCGCCAGGACCCGCTCGAACAGTTCGCGCGCCTCGTCCATGCGGCCGATCGCGGCCAGTGCGTCGATGTACCAGAACGTGCAGATGGTGAAGCTGGTCTCCGGCGTGCCGAAGTCGTCCGGTGCCACGTAGCGGAACACGCCGTCGCCATGGCGCAGTTCGGCGCCGATGGCCTCGACCGTGGCCACGTAGCGCGGATCGTCGGCGGCGATGAAGCCGATGTCGGCCAGCAGCAGCAGCGACGCGTCCAGGTAGTCGCTCTGGAAGGAGGCGCTGAAGTGGTTGGCCTGCGGGCGCCAGGCGCGCTCGAGCGTGGCGGCGTGGATGGTGTCGGCGCGTCCGCGCCAGTAGCCGGCGCGCTCGTCCAGCCCGAGCCTCAGCGCGATCTTGGCCAGCCGGTCGCAGGCGGCCCAGCACATGGCGGCGGTGTAGGTGTGCACCTCGGCGCGCCCGCGGAACTCCCACAGCCCCGCGTCCGGCACGTCGTACAGGGCGAAGGCGCGCTCGCCCAGCGGCTCGAGCCGGGCGAAGGTGTGCGCGTCGCCCGGATCGACCAGGCGCTGGTCGAAGAACAGCTGGGTGGACGCCAGCACCACGCTGCCGTAGACGTCGTGCTGCTTCTGGATCCAGGCCAGGTTGCCGCGCCGCACCGGGCCCATGCCGCGGTAGCCGGCCAGCGACTCGACCTCGTGCTCGTCCAGCGTCTCCTCGAAGCCGATCCCGTACAGTGGCTGCAGCGAACCGTCGTGGGTGGCGATGTTGAAGATGTAGCGCAGGAACTCCTCCATGCTGCGGGTGGCGCCGAGCCGGTTGAGCGCGCGCACCACGAAGGCCGCATCGCGCAGCCAGCAGTAGCGGTAGTCCCAGTTGCGCGAGGAGCCGGGCGCCTCCGGGATGGAGGTGGTCATGGCCGCGATGATCGCGCCGCTGTCCTCGTACTGGCACAGCTTGAGCGTGATCGCGCTGCGGATCACCGCGTCCTGCCATTCCAGCGGGATCGACAGGTAGCGCACCCATTCGCACCAGTAGTCGCGGGTGCGGGTGAGCGCTTCCTCGACATAGCCGCCGATGGAACGGGTCAACGGCTCGTCCGGCCCCAGGACCAGGTGCAGCCGGTGGCTGAGGACGAAGGGCAGGCCGTCGCGGACGAAACGCACCGGCGCGTCGGTGGTCAGGCGCAGGGTGAAGGCGGGCAGCAGCCAGCGCATGTGGTTGCTGCCCCAGGTGTGCTCGGGTACGCGCGCGCCCCAGTCGGCCAGCGGCCGGGCGCGCAGGCGGACCCGCGGGCTGCCCGACAGCGGGGTGATCCGGCGGACGATGGAGACGGGACGGTAGAAGCGCCCGTTCTGGCGCCAGCGCGGGGCGAAGTCGAGGATCTCCACCGCGCCGCCGTGGGCATCGTGCAGCACGGTGCGCAGGATCGCGGTGTTGGGCACGTAGGCCTGTTCGGCGCGGGCGAAGTCCTCCAGCTCGACGGCGAAGTCGCCGCCGTCGTGTTCGCGCGGCGACAGCAGCGCGCAGAAGGCCGGGTCGCCGTCGAACGCCGGCAGGCAGCTCCAGACCACGCGCCCGCGCGCGTCGACCAGGGCGCCGAAGCTGCCGTTGCCGATGACGCCCAGCTGCAGGTTCGATTCGTTCACTTGCATTGCGTTGTTCCCCTTTCGATGCGAGGCGGTGGCGCGGGCGCTATCGCCCGGCCCCCGCGGGGCTGGCGTTGGCGACCAGCCAGGCATGGACGGCGCGGGTGCCGGCCAGCGCATGCGTGGCCAGGCTGCCGTCGCGCCGGCCGACCAGCACGCTCCAGCCGCCGGCACGGTTGGCGGCGCCGAAACCGTATTCGTCGGTGAGGTCGTCGCCGACGAAGACCGGCACGCGGCCGGCGAACGGCGCGCGCGCCATCATCCGCTCCAGCGCACGGCCCTTGTCGCTGCCTTCGGGCACGAACTCCACGACATGGTCGCCCGGCTGCAGGCGGTAGCCGGGCAGCGCGCCGATCCGCTGGCGCGCGAAGCCGGACACCGCCTCGGCCGCATGCGGTGCGGCGCGCCAGTGCAGGGCCAGGCTCACGCCCTTGTCCTCGACCAGCACGCCCGGGTGCGCGGCGGCCAGGTGCGCCGCCTCGCGATGCAGCTCGTGCAGGAAGCTGGAGGTGTCGTCGGGCAGGTCCGCCGCGGCCTGCGCGTCGCTGCGGAACTGGTGCCCGTGCAGTCCGGCCGCGGGCAGCCGCAGCGGCGCGAACAACGCGTCCAGCTGCGCCAGCGGCCGCCCGCTGACCAGCGCCACGGCACCGCCCAGGCGGTCGCTGATCGCGCCGATGGCCTCCAGGACCTGCGGCAGCACGCGCACGGCTGCGGGATCGTCGCTGAACTCGACCAGGGTGCCGTCCACGTCGAGGAACAGCGCGCAGGCGTCGTCGAGTGGGGGCGGCGACGGGCGTGGGGGATTCGCGTCGGCCATGCAGTCATTGTGCACTACCTGGCCGTGATGCCCGGGTCATGCCATTCGCATGCGATCGCCGCGCGATCCACCAACGCCCACGAACATGGCGACGATAGGCCTGACGCGAACGGCGGCGCGCCTGCCTGCCGGGCCACCACGTCCGGATGCTGCCGCCCCCGCGCACGGCGCCGCGACGCGGCGGATTGCGCCGGGCCGCATGCCACGGTGCTGCTGGTCCTGGTCCATGGCCGCCCTGCCTTGGCGGCGGTTGAGGTGCGACGGGTCGCGCCGACACCGCCGGCGTCCACCGGGACCCCTGCCGGCCAGGAATCCACCCCGGGGCCCGGACCCCGACCGGGCCGTGCCTGCGGGTCCGGAATGTTGCATTATCGTTAATGCCCCCTCCACCCCAGGATTTCCCGCCATGAGCCGACCGGCCCGGATTGCGCCCTCCCGCAGCACGCTTGCCTTCGCCGTTGCCGCCATCCTGCTGGCGCCGCCGGCGCTGGCGCAGGACACCGCCACGACCCTGGATGCGGTCCAGGTCACCGCGCAGCGCAAGGTGGAGAACATCCAGGACGTGCCGGTATCCATCACCAGCATCGATGCCGAGAAACTGCACGTGCTCGGCTCCGGCGGCAACGACATCCGCTTCCTGTCCGCGCGCGTGCCCAGCCTGAACATCGAATCGTCCTACGGCCGCGCGTTCCCGCGCTTCTACATCCGTGGCCTGGGCAACACCGACTTCGACCTCAACGCCTCCCAGCCGGTGTCGCTGGTGTACGACGACGTGGTCCAGGAGAACCCGCTGCTCAAGGGTTTCCCGTTGTTCGACATCGAGCGGGTGGAAGTGCTGCGCGGCCCGCAGGGCACGCTGTTCGGGCGCAACACCCCGGCCGGCGTGGTCAAGTTCGACTCGGTGCGGCCGTCGCAGGACCTGGATGGCTACGCCCAGCTGGCCTATGGCAGCGACGCGATGGTCAACTTCGAGGGCGCGGTCGGCGGCGCGCTGGGCGGCAACTGGTCCGGCCGCGTGTCGGCGCTGTACCAGCGCCGCGACGACTGGGTCAGCAATACGTACCCGGGCCCGAACGACGGCTTCGAGGGGTACGACGAATCGGCCGCGCGCGTGCAGTTCCTGTACGAGGGCGACGCCTTCGAGGCCCTGTTCAACCTCCACCGGCGCGACCTCAACGGCACCGCGCGCCTGTTCCGCGCCAACATCATCGAGCCGGGCAGCAACCGCTTCGTGCCCGGCTTCGACAAGGACGAGGCGTCGCTGGACGGCGTCAACTTCTCCGACCTGGAGACCTGGGGCGGCAGCGCCCGCCTGCGCTGGGACTTCGGCAACCTGAGCCTGCACTCGATCACCGGCTACGAGACGCTGGAGTCGCTCAACCGCGGCGACATCGACGGCGGCTACGGCGCCGCGTTCCTGCCCGACTCCGGGCCCGGCTTCATTCCGTTCGCCTCCGAATCGGCCGACGGCATCCCCGACCACAAGCAGGTCACCCAGGAATTCCGCCTGGAATCGGATTACGGCGGCCGCTTCGACTGGCAGGCCGGCTTCTTCTGGTACCGCGAAGACCTGACCATCGACAGCTTCAACTACGACTCGCTGGCGCCGGGCAACCCGCAGGCCGGCCATGCCGTGCAGGAGCAGGAGAACACCGCCTGGGCAGTGTTCGGTTCGGTCGAGTACGCGGCCACCGACAAGCTCAAGCTGCGCGGCGGCGTGCGCTACACCAAGGACGAGAAGGACTTCTCGGCCAGCGTGCTGGAAGGCGCGCCGTTCGGTGCGCCGGTGGGCGGCCCGTACACCGTCGACACCGACGTCGACGACGTCAGCTGGGATGCCAGCGCGGTCTACGAGGTCAACGAGGCGGTGAACCTGTACGGTCGCGTCGCCAAGGGCTTCCGCGCGCCGTCGATCCAGGGCCGCCTGCTGTTCGCCTCGGCCGCCGCGCCCAACGGCGGCGTGTCCACCGCCGATTCGGAGACGGTGATCTCGTACGAAGCCGGCATCAAGGCCGACCTGTTCGACCGCCGCGCGCGCGTGGGCTTCAACCTGTTCCGCTACGACGTCAGCGACCAGCAGCTGATCGCCGTCGGCGGCGGTGCCAACATCGCCACCCTGCTCAATGCCGACAAGACCGTCGGCCAGGGCGTGGAGCTGGACCTGGAAGCGTGGCTGGCCGAGGGCCTGCTGCTGACCTGGGGCAGCAGCTACAACGACACGCGGATCGACGACGAGGACCTGGCCGTGGCGGTCTGCGGCGGTGGCTGCACCGTGACCGACCCGACCGTGACCATCGGCGGCGGCACCTACGCGCTGATCGACGGCAATTCGCTGCCGCAGGCGCCGGAGTGGATCCACAACCTGACCCTGCGTTACGGCATCCCGCTCAGCGAGGGCGAGCTGTACTTCTTCACCGACTGGGCCTACCGCAGCGAGGTCAACTTCTTCCTGTACGAGTCGGCCGAGTTCCGTGGCCGCTCCTCCGTGGAAGGCGGCCTGCGCGTGGGCTACGGCTGGGGGGACGGCGCCTACGACCTGGCCCTGTTCGGCCGCAACATCACCGACCAGACCCGGATCGTGGGCGGCATCGACTTCAACAACCTCACCGGCTTCATCAACGAGCCGCGGACCTGGGGCGTGGAATTCCGCTGGAGCTTCTGAGCCAGCGGTTGGGGGCCTGGGGTTTTGTAGGAGCCGATTCATCGGCGACGCGACGCGTCGGCACAGGCGACGCCCTCGTGTTCCGACGCCGGTCGCCGATGAATCGGCTCCTACAGAAGGCAGGAACGCGGCCCGCAGCCGACAAGGATCCCGATGACCGACATCCATTCCCGCCGTCCGCCGCGCTGGTTCGTCGCCGGCGACCTCAACGGCTTCTTCGGCCTGGTGGTCGACAACCTGTCGATCCTGGGCTTCATCGCGCTGGCGCTGGTCGGGATCTTCGGATTCCCGGCCGAGGTGGTGTACACGAAGATGTTCCCCGGCACCGCGCTGGGCGTGCTGGTCGGCAACCTGGCCTACACCGCGATGGCGCGCCGACTGGCCGTACGCAGCGGGCGCGCCGACGTCACCGCGATGCCGCTGGGCCTGGACGCGCCGACCAGCATCGGCATGGCCCTGCTGGTGCTGGGGCCGGGCTTCCTCGCCTTCCGCCAGCAGGGGCTGGACGAGCAGGCCGCCGCGCTGGCGACCTGGCAGCTGGGCATGGCCTCGCTGGTGGTGATGGGCGCGCTCAAGCTGGCGCTGTCGTTCTGCGGGGACGCGATCACCCGCGCCGTGCCGCGTGCGGCGCTGCTGGGCTCGATCGGTGGCGCGGCGTTGACCCTGCTCGGTTTCCTGCCGCTGGTCGAGACCCTGCGCTCGCCGGTGGCGGGACTGGTGACCCTGGGCCTGCTGCTGTACGTGCTGGTGGCGCGCGGCCCGCTGCCGGTGCGCCTGCCCGGCGTGCTGGTGGCGCTGCTGGTGGGCACGTTGCTGTATTACGCGCTGGGCCTGGCCGGGCTGGGCATGCCCGGCTTCGCGCTGCCGCAGGGCGTGACCCTCAGCTTCGCCCTGCCGCTGCCCAATACCGGCTTCGTCGCCGGGCTGCCGGCCACGGTGCCCTACCTGCCCTTGCTGCTGCCGTTCGGCCTGCTGATGGTGGTCGGCGGGATCAACGTGGCCGAAAGCGCGCGCGCGGCCGGCGACGATTACCGCACCCGCGACGTACTGCTGGTCGAGGCGGTGGCCACGCTGGTCGCCGGGGTTTGCGGCGGCGTCGCCCAGACCACGCCCTACATCGGCCAGCCGGCCTACAAGCACATGGGCGCGCGCCACGGCTACACGCTGCTGGCCGGCCTGTTCGTCGGACTCGGCGGCGTTCTCGGCTACCTGGCGGGCCTGGTGCAGTGGCTGCCGGTGGCGGTGCTGGCGCCGATCATCGTCTACGTGGGCCTGGACATCACCGTGCAGGCGTTCCATGCCACCGAACGCCGGCATGCGCCGGCGGTGGCGCTGGCGTTCCTGCCGTCGGTCGCCTACCTGCTGGCGATCAAGCTGGGCAATCCGGCGTGGATCGCGCCGGCGCAGCACGCCGCGCTGTATGCGGCGGGCGACGGCCACGGGCTCTCGGAGCTGGCCGCGATCGTGACCCTGGGCAACGGCTTCATCATCACCGCGATGGTCTGGGGCGCCGCGCTGGTGGCGATGATCGACGGCCACACGCGCCGCGCCGCGGCGGTCCTGCTACTGGGCGCGGTGCTGACCCTGTTCGGCTTCGTGCACTCGGTCGATCCGCGCGGCGGCATCTACGTGCCGTGGGCGCTGGAAGGCCTGCCGCGGCTGATCGCCTGGCAGTTCGCGGCGGCCTATGCCGCGCTCGCGACGCTGCTGGCGCTGCTCTCGCTGCAGAAGCGTCCGGCCGCCGAAGGCTGACCGCCTCCCGGCCGGCGCATCGCCGCTGCGGAACCTGCGCGCAACTGCGGGGTCGTAGCTTGCACGTTCCGCAATCCAGGAAAGTGCATGCGCAAGACTTCCCCTCGTTGGCCCTGGGTGCTCGTCGCCGCCGTGGTGCTCGCCGCGGCCGGCTGGATGCTGTGGCCCCGGCACGATGCCGGCGCACCCGGAACCGCGCCCGCGCCCACGCCGTCGGCGGACCCGGCCGCGCGCCCGGCGCCGGATGGCGCGCGCGCACCGGCGATCGCCCATCCGATCGATGTCGATGCCGCCGACGCGGCGATCCCGCCCCTGGCCGACAGCGACGCGGCGGCCTGGGAGGCGCTGTCCGGCCTGGCCGGCGATCCGGCGTTGCTGGACGTGCTGCTGCGCGAGCATCTCGTCCGCCGCCTGGTGGTGATGATCGACAACCTGACCGAGCCCCGGATGCCCACGCGCGCGCTGGCGATGCGGCCGCTGCCGGGCGTGCTGTCCACGGAAGGCGACGGCGCCACGCGCTGGATCGCGCAGGCCAACGCGCAGCGCTACGAGCCGTACGTGGCCGCGTTCGCGCAGGCCGATCCGCAGCGCGTGGCGGCCGCGTACCGGCGGTTCTATCCGCTGTTCCAGCAGGCCTACGCCGAGATCGCCGGCGGCGACGCCTATTTCAACGACCGCCTGGTCGCGGTGATCGACCACCTGCTGCAGGCACCGGAGCCGGCGCAGCCGCTGCCGGTGGTTGACGGCGCCGATGGCAAGGTGCGCTTCGCCGATCCGGCGCTGGAGGCCCTGTCGGCCGGCCAGAAGGCGCTGGTGCGGCTGTCGCCGGACCAGCGGGAGCGGGTCAAGCGCCAGCTGCGGTCGCTCCGCGGCACGCTGGCGCAGGGCTGAGCGGACGGGCGCGTCCGGGACGCCCGCGCCGGCTTATGCTGTGGCCTCCGCAACGGTCGCGCCTTCCGCATGGTTTCCACGCCCGCCCTGTCGACCGCCATCGAGCCCACCGTGTTCCAGCAGGTGTTGCGGGCGCCGTTCTTCAACCTGCCTGATCCGGTGCGGATGCTGCATTCCGTCCGTGGTCGTGCCGTGTATGCCGGCCGGGTGGCGGTCGAGCGCGGCGGCAACCCGCTGGCGCGCCTGTGCGGAGCCATCGCCGGATTGCCGCCGGCCATGGCCGATGCGCCGCTGCGGGTGGAGTTCCTTGCCGATGCCCGGAGCGAGACCTGGCGGCGTGCGTTCGGCGGCCATCCGATGAACTCCAGGCTCCGGTGCCGCAAGGGGTTGCTGGTGGAGCGGCTGGGGCCGCTGCAGTTGCGCTTCCTGCTGCACATCGCCGACGGCGCGATCTACTGGAACGTGGCCGGGGTGCGGCTGCTGGGCCTGCTGCCGCTGCCGGCGGGACTGTTCCGGCGCGTGCAGTGCCGGGAGCGGGCTCACGCGGGCCGCTACGAGTTCCGCGTCGAGGCGGCGCTGCCGTTGCTCGGGCCCGTGGTCCGCTACGAAGGCTGGCTGGAGCCGGCGGACGAAGCGGGAGCCTGAGCCGGCCCGTCAGCGTCCCGGCCTGGCGGGCGGTCCGCCACGCTGGTCGCCCCTTCCTGGAGGAAGGCCAGCTTGCGCGCCTTCGGCAGCCGCTTGACCTGCCATTCGGCGCGCGAGGCGGCCGAACGGTCCGGATAGGCGCGGCTGGCGAGCAGGCGCACCGGCGGGTTGGCGCGGGTGTAGCGTGCACCGGTGCCGTCGGCATGGGCGCGCATCCGCGCTTCCAGGTCCGGCGTGATCCCGGCATACCAGGCGCCGTTGCGGCACAGCAGCAGGTAGAGGTACCACGGGCGGGCGTCGGCCATGCCGGCATTATCGGGCCGCCGACGCGGCCTGAATATCCATCTCACATGCACTTGAAACGGCCCAGCGCAACCTCATCTGGCTAGCATGATCGGCTCCGCCGCGGTGGAGCCTTCGCCGGCAACGGCCGGCCACGTTCTCGACGAGGGATTCCCGATGCGGATGGACAAGCTCACCTCGCGTTTCCAGCAGGCGCTGGCCGACGCGCAGTCGCTGGCCGTGGGCCGCGACCACAACCTGCTCGAACCGGTGCACGTGCTCGCCGCGCTGCTGGACCAGTCCGGCGGCAGCACCCGGCCGTTGCTGGCCCAGGCCGGCGTCAACGTGCCGCTGCTGCGCGAGCGCCTGGGCGAGGCGCTGGAGAAGCTGCCGAAGGTCAGCGGCCAGGCCGGCAACCTGTCGGTGGGCAACGACCTCACCCGCCTGCTCAACCTGACCGACAAGCTGGCCCAGCAGAACGGCGACCAGTTCATCGCCAGCGAGTGGTTCGTGCTGGCCGCGCTGGAGGACGGCGGCGCGGCCGGCCAGGCCTTGAAGGCGGCCGGTGCGAACAAGGCCAAGGTGCAGGCGGCGATCGACAAGATCCGTGGAGGCGAGACCGTGCAGTCCGAGAATGCCGAAGACCAGCGCCAGGCGCTGGAGAAGTACACCATCGACCTGACCGCGCGCGCCGAGTCGGGCAAGCTCGATCCGGTGATCGGCCGCGACGAGGAGATCCGCCGCACGATCCAGGTCCTGCAGCGCCGGACCAAGAACAACCCGGTGCTGATCGGCGAGCCGGGCGTGGGCAAGACGGCCATTGTCGAAGGCCTGGCCCAGCGCATCATCAACGACGAGGTGCCCGAGGGCCTGCGTGGCAAGCGCGTGCTGTCGCTGGACATGGGCGCGCTGATTGCCGGGGCCAAGTTCCGCGGCGAGTTCGAGGAGCGGCTCAAGGGCGTGCTGAACGACCTGGCCAAGAACGAAGGCCAGATCATCCTGTTCATCGACGAGCTGCACACCATGGTCGGGGCCGGCAAGGCCGACGGCGCGATGGATGCGGGCAACATGCTCAAGCCGGCGCTGGCGCGCGGCGAGCTGCACTGCATCGGCGCCACTACCCTGGACGAGTACCGCCAGTACATCGAGAAGGACGCCGCGCTGGAACGCCGCTTCCAGAAGGTCTACGTGGGCGAGCCCAGCGTCGAGGACACCATCGCGATCCTGCGCGGCCTGAAGGAGCGCTACGCGGTGCACCACGGCGTGGAGATCACCGACCCGGCGATCGTCGCCGCGGCCACGCTGTCCAACCGCTACATCACCGACCGCCAGCTGCCGGACAAGGCCATCGACCTGATGGACGAGGCCGCCAGCCGGATCCGCATGGAAATCGACTCCAAGCCCGAGGAGCTCGACCGCCTGGAGCGCCGGCTGATCCAGCTCAAGATCCAGCGCGAGATGCTGAAGAAGGAGAAGGACGACGCCAGCCGGCAGCGCCTGGCCGACCTGGAAAGCGACATCGACAAGCTCGAGCGCGAGTTCTCCGACCTGGACGAGGTCTGGAAGTCGGAGAAGGCCGCCCTGCAGGGCGCGACCAAGATCAAGGAGCAGATCGAACAGGCCCGGCTGGAGCTGGAAGGCGCCCAGCGCCGCCAGGACTACGCGCGCATGAGCGAGATCCAGTACGGCACGCTGCCGTCGCTGGAGAAGCAGCTGGCCGCCGCGCAGGAAGCCGAGCAGAAGGAATTCAGGCTGGTCCAGGACCGGGTGACCGAGGAGGAGATCGCCGAGGTGGTCTCGCGCTGGACCGGCATCCCGGTCAACCGGATGCTGGAGGGCGAGCGCGAAAAGCTGCTGCGCATGGAGTCGGACCTGGGGCGGCGCGTGGTCGGCCAGGAGGAGGCGATCCGGGTCGTGTCCGACGCGGTGCGCCGCTCGCGCGCCGGCTTGTCCGACCCGCACCGGCCCATCGGCTCGTTCCTGTTCCTGGGCCCGACCGGCGTCGGCAAGACCGAGCTGTGCAAGTCGCTGGCCGAGTTCCTGTTCGACTCGTCCGACGCGATGGTGCGCATCGACATGAGCGAGTTCATGGAGAAGCACTCGGTCGCGCGCCTGATCGGCGCGCCCCCGGGGTACGTCGGCTACGAGGAAGGCGGCTACCTGACCGAGGCGGTGCGCCGCCGGCCGTACTCGCTGATCCTGCTCGACGAGGTCGAGAAGGCGCATCCGGACGTGTTCAACATCCTGCTGCAGGTGCTCGACGACGGCCGCCTGACCGACGGCCAGGGTCGCACCGTGGATTTCCGCAACACCGTGATCGTGATGACCTCCAACCTGGGCTCGCACCAGATCCAGGAGCTCAGCGGCGACGGCAGCCCCGAGGCCTACATGCAGATGAAGGCGGCGGTGATGGGCGTGGTCCAGGCGCACTTCCGCCCGGAATTCATCAACCGCCTCGACGACATCGTGGTCTTCCATCCGCTGGACAAGCAGCAGATCAAGCAGATCGCACGGATCCAGTTGCGCGGCCTGGAGAAGCGGCTGGCCGAGCGCGGCCTGAAGCTGGAATTGTCGGAGCAGGCGTTCGAGCTGCTCGGCAACGTCGGCTTCGACCCGGTCTATGGCGCGCGCCCGCTCAAGCGCGCGATCCAGGCGCAGATCGAGAATCCGCTGGCGCAGAAGATCCTCGCCGGCGAGTTCGGCAACGGCGACACGGTCAAGGTCGATGCCGGGGGCGGGCAGCTGGTGTTCGCCAAGGGCTGACGCGCGGCGGAGCGGCGTAGAGCCGGGCTTGCCCGGCTGCTCCGCCCCGTGAGCGAGGCGGTCGCTCCAGGGTTGCCAGGGCCAGGCCGGCAACAAGAGCAGCGGGGCGAGCCCCGCTCTACGTAAAAGGTCGCGGCTCAAACGATGACGGCCGCCTGTGGGGCGGCCGTCATCGTGCGAATTGCGGGGGCCATCCTGCCCCGATGTCTCACTCCAGCAGCGAGCGCAGCATCCAGGCGTACTTCTCGTGGGTCTGCAGGCGCTGGGTCATCAGGTCCACGGTCGGGTCGTCGCCGGCATCGTCGGCGGTCTTGAGCACGGCGCGCGCGGTGCGGCATACCGCCTCGTTGCCGGAAACGAGCTGCTGCACCATGCCCTTCCAGTCCGGCACGCCGTCGGCGCCCTTCTCCTCGCGGATCGAAGTCAGGCGGATGAACTCGGCATAGGAGCCGGGGGTGTTGAAGCCCAGCGCGCGGGTGCGCTCGGCCACCTCGTCCAGCGCGTTCCACTGCTCGGTGTACTGGGCCTCGAACATGTTGTGCAGCGAGTTGAACATCGGCCCGGTCACGTTCCAGTGGAAGTTGTGGGTCTTCAGGTACAGGGTGAACGCGTCGGCGAGGTAGCGCGAAAGTCCTTCGGCGATCTCCTTGCGGTCGCCCGCGGAAATGCCGATGTCGATCCGCGAGGTCGAGGCGACCGGGTCGAGCGCCTGGGCGGCCGGCGCCTTGGACTTGCTGGACTTGCTCGGCTTGCTGGTCTTGGTCTTGGCCATGAACGGCTCCTTTGGGGGTGGTCCACAGGGGGAAGATGGGGCTGTCACAATAGACACTAAACCCCCGCGCGTTATGCAAAGTTTCACACGGCCGAAGCGATGGAATCGATCCCCCAGGAATTGCGCACGCAACTGCAAGCCGGCCGCGACGGGATCGGGCAGGCGCTGAGCCGCGACCGCGGCCGCCTCCACGGCCTGTGGTCGCGGTGGCGCGGCCAGCCGGCCGACGCCGGGTTGCGCGCGAAGTTCGAGCAAGGCCTGGCGGCCTCGCGGGCCGCGCGCCAGGCGCGCGCGGCGAACGTGCCCGCCGTGACGGTCGACGCGGCGCTGCCGCTGGCGGCCGAGGCGGATCGCATCGTCCAGCTGATCCGCGACCATCCGGTGGTCGTGGTCGCCGGCGAGACCGGCTCGGGCAAGACCACCCAGCTGCCGAAGCTGTGCCTGGCCGCCGGCCGCGGCGTGGCCGGCACCATCGGTTGCACGCAGCCGCGCCGGATCGCCGCCCGCGCGGTCGCCGCGCGCGTGGCCGAGGAGCTGAAGACGCCGCTGGGCGGCCTGGTCGGCTACCAGGTGCGCTTCACCGACAACGTCGGCGCCGACAGCCGGATCAAGTTCATGACCGACGGCATCCTGCTGGCCGAGATCGCCTCGGACCGCTGGCTGTCGGCCTACGACACGATCATCATCGACGAGGCGCACGAGCGCAGCCTCAACATCGACTTCCTGCTCGGCTACCTCAAGGAGCTGCTGCGCCGGCGCGACGACCTCAAGGTCATCGTCACCTCGGCCACGATCGACACCGCGCGCTTCTCCAGGCATTTCGACGATGCGCCGGTGGTGGAGGTGGCGGGCCGCACCTACCCGGTGGAAGTGCGCTACCGCCCGCCGGGAGAGGAAAAGCCGGGGTCAGGGCCGCCTTTCCCCGGGCGCGCGGCGGAGCCCGAGCCCGGTCGCCGGAAAGGCGACCCTGACCCCGGCTTCTCTTCCCGGCGCGATCGCGGCGATCGCGAGCTGGACCCGCTGGCGGCGATCACCGCGGCCATCGACGAGATCACCGCCGAGGATCCGCGTGGCGACGTGCTGGTGTTCCTGCCCGGCGAACGCGAGATCCGCGACGTGCACCGCGCGCTGGAAAAGCGCCAGTACCGGTCCACCGAAGTGTTGCCGCTCTATGCGCGGCTGTCCGCGCGCGACCAGGACCGCGTGTTCAATCCCGGTCCGCAACGGCGGATCGTGCTGACGACCAACGTCGCCGAGACCTCCTTGACCGTGCCGCGGATCCGCTACGTGGTCGATCCGGGCGACGCCCGGATCAAGCGCTACAGCCCGCGCTCGAAGATCGACCGCCTGCACGTGGAGCCGATCAGCCAGGCCAGCGCCGACCAGCGCAAGGGCCGCTGCGGGCGCATCGCCGAGGGCGTGTGCTATCGCCTGTATGCGGAAGCCGATTTCCTCGCCCGCCCGCAGTTCACCGACCCGGAGATCCGCCGTTCGAGCCTGGCCGGGGTGATCCTGCGCATGCTCCACCTGGGGCTCGGGCGGATCGAGGACTTCCCGTTCCTGGAGCCGCCGGACGAGCGCGCCATCGCCGACGGCTGGCAGCAGCTGGCCGAACTGGGCGCGATCGAGGAGACGGGCACCGGCCAGCTCCGGCTCACCGCGACCGGCCGGCAGATGGCGCGCCTGCCGGTGGACGTGAAGCTGTCGCGCATGCTGGTGGCGGCGCAGTCGCATGGGTGCCTGCGGGCGATGCTGCCGATTGCCGCGTTCCTCGGCGTGCAGGATCCGCGCGAACGCCCGCCCGAGGCGCGCGAGGCCGCCGACAACGCGCACGCGCAGTTCGCCGACCCGCGCTCGGAGTTCGTCGGCATCCTGCGCCTGTGGCAGGCCTACGATGCGGCCCACGAGGAACTCAACCAGTCACGGCTGCGCGACTGGTGCGGCAAGCGCTTCCTCGGCTTCCTGCGCATGCGCGAATGGCGCGAGCTGCACCGCCAGCTCAAGCTGCTGTGCGGGGAGCTGGGCTGGAGCGAGGAGCCTGACGGGCAGTCAGTGCTGCCGCTGCTGGCGGGTGCGCCGGCCAGCGACGGGCACTCTGCCTCCGCGCGACCGACCCGTGGCGAGCTGCACCGCGCCGCGCGGCTGGCGCGCGAAGGCAAGGCCGTGCCTGCGGCCGCCGCGCCGACACCGTCCGGCACCGGCACCGGCGATGGCGCTGGCGGCAAAGCGGGCAGGGACGAGGCGGCAGACAAGGCGTCGCGTTTCAGCGCGCGTGAACGCGCAGCGGCCTACCAGGCCCTGCACCGCGCCCTGCTCGCCGGCCTGCCCACGCAGGTCGGCCATCGCACCGAGAAGGGCGACTACCAGGCGCCCCGGCAGCGCCGCTTCCAGCTGTTTCCCGCCTCGCCACTGGCGAAGAAGCCACCCCCCTGGGTGCTGGTGGCCACGCTGCTGGACACGCAGAAGGTCTGGGGCCTGACCGCCGCGGCGATCGAACCGGACTGGGTGATCACTGAGCTGCCGCACCTGCTGGCGCGCAAGCACTTCGATCCACGCTGGTCGCGCGCCCAGGGCAACGTGCTGGCCTCCGAGCAGGTCAGCCTGTTCGGGCTGGTGCTCGCGCCGAAACGGCCGGTCCACTACGGCCGGGTCGACCCGGCCGGCGCGCACGAGCTGTTCGTGCGCCAGGCGCTGGTCACCGGCGAGATCGATACCAAGGCATCCTTCGTGGACGCCAACCTGAAGACCCTGGAACAGGCGCGCGAAGAAGAGGCCAAGCTGCGCCGCGCCGGCCTGGTCGCCGACGAGGGCTGGCAGGCGCGCTGGTACCTGGACCGGGTGCCGGGCGAGATCCATTCCGCCGCCGGCCTGGACGGGTGGTATCGCAAGCTGCCGCGCGAGCAGGCGCTGGCGTTGCGCTGGACCGCCTCCGACCTGCTGCCCGGCGAAGGGGGCCAGGAGGAACAGTTCCCGAAGTATTTCGCGCTCGGCGACGCGCGCCTGCCGCTGCACTACCGCTTCGAGCCGGGCGCGGCCGACGACGGCGTCACCCTCGAGGTGCCGCTGCCTTTGCTCAACGCGCTCGATCCGGCGCGGTTGTCGTGGCTGGCGCCGGGCTTCGTCGCCGACAAGGCAGCCGGCCTGATCCGCGGCCTGCCCAAGGCGATGCGCCGCAACTACGTGCCGGCGCCGGACTTCGGCCGTGCCTTCGCCGAGGCGTTCCGCACGCCGTCGGCCGACGCGGTCCAGGGCGAGCTGGCGCGTTTCCTGTCGCGCGCCACCGGCGCGGCGGTATCGGCGCTGGACTTCGACGAGGCGGCCCTGGAACCGCACCTGCGCATGAACCTGCGCCTGCGCGAGGTGCCCGAGCGGGGCGGCGAGGTGCTGGCCGAATCCCGCGACCTGGACGCGCTGCGCGCGCGGTTCGGCGAGCGCGCCGGCCAGGCGTTCGCGGCGCGCGCCGGTCGCGCGCTGGCCGCCGCCAGCCTGGAGCTGCGCGAATTCCCCGCCGAGCCGTTGCCGGAGCAGGTCACCGGCGAAGCCGGCGTGCCGGGCTATCCGGCGCTGGTGGACCAGGGCGACCACGTCCTGCTGCGGGTCTTCGCCGACCCGGCCGAGGCGCAGGCCGCGCATCCGCGTGGCGTCGACCGCCTGCTGCGCATCGCCCTGGCTGAGCGCGCGCGCCAGGCGCGCAAGCAGCTGCCGGTATCGCCGAAGCTGGGCCTGCTGTACGCGGCCATCGAGCAGTTCGGCCCGGGGCCGGACGCCAAGGTGCGCGAGAAGGAGCAGTTGCGCGCGGACCTGGTCGAAGCCGCGCTCAATGCCGTGCTGGCCGAGGGCCTGGAAGGGATCCGCGACGCCGGCGCGTTCGGCCGTCGCGCCGAGGCGGCCGGGCGCCAGTTGTTCGCCGAGGCCATGGCGCGCCTGCAGCTGGCCGAGCAGATCCTGGCGGTCGTCGCCGAACTGAAGCCGAAACTGGAAGCACCGCTGATGGGCTGGGCCAGCGGCAACCTCGACGACCTGCGCGCGCAGCTGGAGGGGCTGGTGCACCCGGGCTTCCTGCGGCATACGCCGGCCGAGGCGCTGGCGCAGTTCCCGCGCTGGCTGAAGGGCATGGTCCTGCGCGCCGAGCGCGCCCTGCGCGACCCGGCGCGCGACCAGGCGCGGATGCTGGAACTCAAGCCCTTCGTCGACGCGCTGTCCCAGGCCCGCCGCCGTGGCCAGGCCGACGAGCCGGGCTGGCAGGCGTTGCGCTGGGACCTGGAGGAACTGCGGGTGTCGCTGTTCGCGCAGGAACTGGGCTCGCGAGGCGGCGTGTCGCCGAAGAAGCTCGCGCAGCGGCTGGCCTCGCTGGGATAGGAGCGCCGCCTGCCGGCGATGCGACGCAGTCGCGATCGCCAAGGCGGCGCCCGGATCGACGACGTCGCGTCGCGGCGTGCCCGGCTCCCGTCACGGGCCGGGCTCCGGACCTTGCCGTTACTTGACCCGTCGCACCTTCGCCGCGGTGTTGTAGCCGTCGATGCGCAGGAACCAGACGTTGAGCAGGCCGGGCTTGATCGTCACCGCCGGGTCGGTCTTCCTCACCCCCTCCAGGCGCGCCGGCTCGACCTGCTCCCAGACCTGGCCATTGGCCAGCGTGTACGTGTTGCCCTTGGCGAAGCCGCGGAACTCGCCGACCAGGTTGCTCTTGATCGGTTCGTCCGAGCCGAAGTCGAAGAAGCCGCGGTTGGTTTCCTTCACTTCCTTGCGGCCTTCCTCGCGTGCTTCCTCGCGGATGCGCTCGACGTCGGCGGCGCTGAGCGCGACGGCGCCGGCGGCAGCGGCGCCGGCCGGCAGCGCAGGGGCGGCCGGTGCGGACGCAGCAGGTGCGGCGACAACCCCCTGCTGCCGCTGCATCCACTCCTGCAGCGCGGCCAATTCCTCGGGGCTGAGCTTGTGCAGGCCGGCGGCCTTGAATTCCTCCGGCGTCATCCGCTGTTCCATCAGCGTGGCACCCGGCGCGGGCGACTGCGCCGCGGCAACGGTGGCGGTGGTGGCCAGGGCGAGCCCCAGCGCCAGCAGGGACCATGCGTGCAGCGGACGACGTTTCATGCTTGTTCCTCCGGTACGTTGCTCGCTAGTGTAGTCGGCATCCCAGGACGCCGGAACGGCCTTGTCACGCTCCCCCATCGACGGTCTGCACGCCCTGTTGCAGGGCGCTTCCGCGGCGCGGCTGCCCGCCGCGCTGCGGGAGTCGCTGCTGCGTGCATGGGAGGCGCCGGGCACCGACCACATCCAGCGGGCCGGCTGGCCGGAAATCGCCGACACGCTGCAGACCCTGGTCCGGCTCGAAGCCGACGAGTCGGCCCTGATCGCCGCGCTGCTGTTCGACCTGCCGGGCCTGCGCGCGGCGACCGCCGCCGGGCTCGCCTCCGCCTATCCGGCGGTGCCGGGACTGCTCGATGGCCAGGATGCGGCCGACCAGGTCTGGGCGCTGCACGCCGGGCGCGAGGCCGGCCGCAACGGCGAAGGCCTGCGCCGGCTGCTGCTGGCGATCATCCAGGACCTGCGCGTGGTGCCGGTGCTGCTGGCGCGGCAGCTGGCGCGGATGCGCGCGGCCGGTCGCCAGCCCGAGGCCGCGCGGCGCGCGCTGGCCCAGCTCACCCGCGACATCCACGCGCCGCTGGCCAACCGCCTGGGCATCTGGCAGCTGAAGTGGGAGCTGGAGGACCTGGCGTTCCGCTTCCTGGAGCCGGACACCTACCGCCACCTGGCGCGGGAGCTGGACGAGACGCGCGCCGACCGCGAGCGCTACATCGGGGCGGTCAAGGTGCAGTTGGGCAAGGCGCTGAAGGCGCAGGGGCTGGCGGCCGACATCAGCGGGCGGTCCAAGCACATCTACAGCATCTGGCGGAAGATGCAGAAGAAGCACCTGCCGCTGGACAAGCTCTACGACCTGCGCGCGGTGCGGTTGCTGGTCGACGACGTGGCCGCCTGCTACGCCGCGCTGGGCGTGGTCCATGCGCTATGGGCGCCGGTCCCCGGCGAGTTCGACGACTACATCGCCCGGCCCAAGCCCAACGGCTACGCCTCTCTGCACACCGCCGTGGTCGGTCCCGAGGGACGCACCCTGGAAGTCCAGATCCGCACCCGCGAGATGCACGAGCAGGCCGAACTGGGCGTGGCCGCGCACTGGCGCTACAAGGAAACCGGCGGCAGCGCGGCGGGCAAGGGCGCCGGGCGCGCGTTCGAGCGCAAGATCGCCTGGATGCGGCAGTTGCTGGAGCAGGCCGCCGAGGGCCGCGACGAGGGCCTGGCCGGCGCGCTCGACACCGAGCTGGTGGAGGAGCGCGTCTACGTGCTGACCCCGAAGGGCGAGGTGGTCGACCTGCCGCTCGGCGCCACGCCGCTCGACTTCGCCTACCACGTGCACACCATGGTCGGGCACCGCTACCGCGGGGCCAAGGTCAACGGCCGCATCGTGCCGCTCGGCCATCGCCTGCGCAGCGGCGACCGGGTCGAGATCATGACCGGCAAGGAGCCCGATCCCAAGCGCGACTGGCTGCTGCCGGCCAACGGTTACCTGGCCAGCGGCCGCTCGCGCGACAAGGTCCGCGCCTGGTTCCACAAGCTCGACCGCTCGCGCAACGTGCAGGCCGGGCGCGAGATGCTCGAACGCGAGCTCAAGCGCCTGGGCCTGCACCATGCCGACCTGGCGCCGGTGACGAAGAAGTTCCACGCCGAAACGCTCGACGACCTCTACATCCAGGTCGCGCTGGGCGACGTCGGTCCGCACCAGGTCGGGCGCGCGCTGCACGAGCTCGAGCGCGCCGCGGCACCGCAGCCGGCCACCGGGTCGCCGCGGCCGCCGCCGCGGCAGGCACGCAAGCGCAAGGCCGATGCCGGCTTCACCGTCCAGGGCGTCGGCAACCTGCTGGTCCAGCTGGCGCGCTGCTGCCAGCCCGTCCCCGGCGAGCCGATCGCCGGCTACCTGACCCGCGCCCGCGGCGTCACCGTGCACCGCGGCGACTGCGCCGCGTTCGCGCGGCTGGCCGCGGCCTCGCCGCAGCGCGTGCTGCCGGTGGAGTGGGGCGCGGCCGGCGGCGGCTACGAGGTGGACGTCGCGCTCAGCGGCGTGGACCGCAAGTGGCTGCTCAAGGACGTCACCACCCTGATCGCCCAGGAGGACGCGCACGTGGCCGACATCCGCAGCGACGTGCGCCCCGACGGCCGCGTGCAGCTGCGCATGCGCCTGCGGGTGTCGGACTACGGCCAGCTGTCGACCTTGCTGGGAAAGCTGGACGCGCTGCCCGGCGTGGAGCGCGCGCAACGGCTGGGCTGAGCAGCAGCCACCGCCGGCGGTACACGAGGCGGCAGGACTGTGGCGGCCGTGGCTGGCAGGCTGAACCGGGCTGCGATCGGGTTTGCCGGCGGCAGGGCACTGGCATAGTCTTTCTCCATGAACCCAGGCCATTCCGCCCAGGCAGTCGCCGCCGTTTCGCCGTCCCCCGGCGACGCGGTGCCGGACTACGTCCTCGAGCTGGAGCGCGCCGCCGCCTACCTGCCGCGTGAACAGCTGCCGCTGCTGCGCGAGGCCTGGCGGGTCGGGGCGGCGGCCCACGCCGGGCAGACGCGCAAGTCGGGCGAGCCGTACATCACCCATCCGGTCGCCGTGGCCGGCGTGCTGGCCGAGCTGGGTCTGGACGTGGAGACGCTGATCGCCGCGATCCTGCACGACACCATCGAGGACACGCCGCTGCGCCGCGAGGAGATCGCCTCGCAGTTCGGCGAGGACGTGGCCGAGCTGGTGGACGGCGTCACCAAGCTCGACAAGCTCAAGTTCCGCGACCGCCAGGAGGCGGCCGCCGAGAGCTTCCGCAAGATGCTGCTGGCCATGTCGCGCGACCTGCGCGTGATCATGATCAAGCTGGCCGACCGGCTGCACAACATGCGCACGCTGGGCGCGCAGAGCACCGAGGCCCGCATCCGCATCGCGCGCGAGACCCTGGAGATCTACGCGCCGATCGCGCAGCGGCTGGGCATGAGCCTGGTCAAGTCCGAACTGCAGAACCTGGGCTTCCGCGCGCTGCATCCGTGGCGCCACGCGATCATCGAGAAGCACATCCGCAGCCAGCCGGTGGTGCGCCGCGAGTCGATGGCCCAGGTCGAGGTGAAGCTGTCGCAGGGCCTGGCCCGCGACGGCCTGGAGCACCGCCTGGTCAGCCGCATCAAGACCCCCTGGAGCATCTACAACAAGATGCAGGCCGAGGGTAAGAGCTTCGACCAGGTGATGGACGTGTTCGGCTTCCGGGTGGTGGTGCGCGGCGTGCCGGACTGCTACCGGTCGCTGGGCGTGGTCCACGCGCAGTTCAAGCCCCTGGACGGCCGCTTCCGCGATTTCATCGCCATTCCCAAGGCCAACGGCTACCAGTCGCTGCACACGGTGCTGTTCGGGCCATATGGTTCGCCGATCGAGGTGCAGATCCGCACCGAGGAGATGGACCTGATCGCCGAGCGCGGCATCGCCGCGCACTGGACCTACAAGCACGGTGGCGACAGCCCCAACAGCGCGCAGAGCCGCGCGCACGCCTGGATCGTGGAACTGATCGACTCGCAGCGCGCGGCCGGTTCGTCGCTGGAGTTCCTGGAGAACGTCAAGGTCGACCTGTTCCCGGACGAGGTCTACCTGTTCACGCCCAAGGGCAGGATCCTGGCCCTGCCGCGCAACTCCACCGCGCTGGACTTCGCCTATGCGGTGCATACCGACGTCGGCAACCAGGCGGTGGCCGCGCGGGTGGACAAGAAGCTGGTGCCGCTGCGGACCAAGCTGTCGAGCGGGCAGACGGTGGAGGTCATCACCGCCAAGTCGGCTTCGCCCAAGCCGCAGTGGCTGGAGTTCGTGGTCACCAGCAAGGCCCGCACCGCCATCCGCCACCAGCTCAAGCAGCTCGAGCACGAGGACGCGGTGCAGCTGGGCCACCGCATGCTCGACCGCGCGCTGGAGGCGATGGGCAGTTCGCTGGAGCGGTTGCCGGCCAAGCGCCTGGAATCTTTCCTGGTCGAGCACCGGTTCCCGCGGCTGGAGGCGTTCCTGGCCGAGGTCGCGCTGGGCAACTGGATGCCCAGCCAGGCAGCGCAGGCGCTGATGGCCTACGCCGAACTGCGCGGGGGTGGGCACTCCAAGCATTCGCAGGAAAAGATCCTGATCAATGGCACCGAGGGCGGGGTGGTCAGCTTCGCCAACTGCTGCCAGCCGATCCCGGGCGACGAGATCATGGGCTACCACACCTCCGGCAAGGGCGTGGTCGTGCACCGGCTCGATTGCCCGAACCTCGCCGAGTTCCGCAAGTCGCCCGAGCGCTGGGTGCCGATCGACTGGGATCCGAACGTGACCGGCGACTACGACACCTCGCTGATCGTGGACGTCGAGAACCACACCGGCGTGCTGGCGCAGCTGGCGGCGGCGGTGGCGCAGAGCCAGTCCAACATCGAGCGGGTCGACTACCTCGACCGCGACGTCAATGCGGCGCAACTGCGCTTCGCCATCCAGGTGCGCGACCGCGACCACCTGGCCGAAGTGATCCGGCGCCTGCGCCGCCTGAACGTCGTCCAGGCCGTCCGCCGGCAGTAGAGCGGGGCTTGCCCCGCTGCTCCGCCCCGGATTCTGCGCGCACCGAGCCGGGCAAGCCCGGCTCTACGAGCGTCGTCGTTGCCAGCAGCCGGGCAAGCCCGGCTCTACGGCGCTGCCATGCCGGAAGCCGGGCCGGTCCACGGCGGCGCCGTTCCTGATGCGCCGGCCCGCCAGCCGGTAGAATCGCGGCATTCCCCATTCGTGGAGCCACGCATGTCGCAGATCGTCCAGACCGACAAGGCGCCCGCCGCCATCGGCCCGTATTCGCAGGCCGTGCGCAGCGGCAACACCGTGTACTTCTCCGGCCAGATCCCGCTGGTGCCGGCCACCGGCGAGGTGGTCGCCGGCGACATCACCGCGCAGGCGCGGCAGGTGTTCGACAACCTCAAGGCCGTGGCCGAGGCCGCCGGCGGTTCGCTGGACCGCATCGTCCGCCTGGGCCTGTACCTGACCGACCTGTCGCAGTTCGCCGCGGTCAATGCGGTGATGCAGGAATACTTCACCGCGCCGTTCCCGGCCCGGTCGACCATCGGCGTGTCGGCGTTGCCCAAGGGCGTGGCGTTCGAGGCCGACGCGGTGATGGTGCTCGAGTGAGGAGTCGCGGCTGACCGGGTCGGGCGCCGGCGTGAAAGCGTCGCGGCGGGCCGCTCCGGCACTGGCCGGTGGCGCCACGCCGGTGAAAGCGCTGCGCGGCGTCGGCGCCAGCGTCGCCGAAAAGCTGCACGCGCGCGGCCTGGTCACGGTGCAGGACCTGTGGCTGCACCTGCCGTTGCGCTATGAAGACCGCACCCGGCTCACGCCTATCCGGCAGCTGCAGCCGGGTGTGCCGGCGCAGGTGGACGGTACGGTCGAGGCGGTCGAGCGCGGCTTCCGGTACCGGCCGTTGCTGCGCGTGGCGATCGGCGACGATTCGCACGCCACCGTGGTGCTGCGCTTTTTCCACTTCCGCGCCGCGCAGGTGGCCCAGTTCCGCCCGGGCGTGCGCCTGCGCTGCTTCGGCACGCCGCGGCCGGGCCAGCACGGACTGGAGATCGTCCATCCCAGTTACCGCGTGCTGGGCGAAACGGAAGAGGCGGTGCTGGGCGAGGCGCTCGATCCGGTCTATCCGGCGATCGAGGGCGTCGGCCCGGCGGTGCTGCGGCGATTGATCGGCCAGGCGCTGGACCTCCTGCCGGATGCCGCCACGCTCGAACTCCTGCCGGCGTCGCTGCCGGGCCTGGCCCAGTTGCCGGGGCTGCGCGACTCGCTGCTGGTCCTGCATCGTCCGCCGGCGGATGCCGACCTGGCCGCGCTGGACGCAGGCACCCATCCGGCGCAGCGCCGGCTGGCGCTGGAAGAACTGCTCGCCCACCACCTGAGCCTGCGCCGGCAACGGCTGGCACAGCAGGCGCTGAGCGCACGTGCGCTCGATGGCCCGGGCGTGCTCGCGCGGCGCCTGCGCGAGCGCCTGCCGTTCGCATTGACCGGTGCGCAGCAGCGCGTGTTCGAGCAGGTTCGCGCCGACCTCGCCCGGCCCACGCCGATGCAGCGGCTGGTGCAGGGCGACGTCGGCTCCGGCAAGACGGTCGTCGCCGCGCTGGCGGCGACGATGGCGGTGGAACGCGGTTGCCAGGTCGCGCTGGCCGCGCCGACCGAACTGCTCGCCGAACAGCACCTGGCCAACCTGCGCGCCTGGCTGGAGCCGCTGGGAATCCAGGTGGCCTGGCTGGCAGGCAAGGTCACCGGCAGGGCGCGTGTGCAGGCGCTGGCGGACGTCGCCTCCGGCCAGGCGCAGGTGGTGGTCGGCACCCATGCCTTGATGCAGGAGGGCGTGGCCTTCCATGACCTGGCCCTGGTCATCGTCGACGAGCAGCACCGTTTCGGCGTGCAGCAGCGGCTGGCGCTGCGCGACAAGGGGCCGGCGCATGGCCACGTGCCGCACCAGCTGGTGATGACCGCCACGCCGATCCCGCGCACCCTGGCGATGACCGCCTATGCGGATCTGGACGTATCGGCGATAGACGAGCTGCCGCCCGGTCGCACGCCGGTGCAGACCGTGGCGGTCAGCGCCGAGCGCCGGCCCGAACTGGTCGAGCGCATCCGCGCGGCCTGTGCCGAGGGGCGCCAGGCCTACTGGGTGTGCACCCTGATCGAGGAGCCCGAGGACGAGGGCAAGCCCGGGCAGGGGATGAAGCTGCAGGCGCAGGCGGCCGAACGCACGTTCGCCCAGTTGTCCGAACAGCTTCCCGGCCTGCGCGTGGGCCTGGTCCACGGCCGGATGAAGGCCTCGCAGAAGCAGGCCACGATGCGCGCCTTCAAGGAAGGCGCGATCGACCTGCTGGTCGCCACCACGGTGATCGAGGTCGGCGTGGACGTGCCCAACGCCTCGCTGATGATCGTGGAGAACGCCGAGCGCCTCGGGCTGGCCCAGCTGCACCAGCTGCGCGGCCGGGTCGGGCGCGGCGCGGCGGCGTCCAGTTGCGTGCTGCTCTACCAGGCGCCGCTGTCGGCGCTGGCGCGGCAGCGGCTGGACGTGCTGCGGCAGACCAGCGACGGCTTCCTCATCGCCGAGAAGGACCTGGAGCTGCGCGGCCCGGGCGAACTGCTCGGTACCCGCCAGACCGGCCTGGCGGCGTTCCGCATCGCCGACCTGGCCCGCGATGCCGGCCTGCTGCCGCAGGTGCACGCGCTGGCCGACCACCTGCTCGCGCACGCACCGGATACCGCGGACCGCCTGGTCGCACGCTGGGTCGGCGGCGCTTCGCGCTACGCGGCCGCCTGACCGGCTCCACCGCCGCCGGACGCGCGGTTTGCCCTCGTGCGGTCGAATGGCGACACTGGCCGGCCGTCCTCCAGGGACCACCGGACCCACGCCGCATGAGCGAGAAGATCCCGCTGCTGATCGATACCGACCCCGGCGTCGACGACGCGCTGGCGCTGCTGATGGCCTTCCATTCCGACGCCCACGACGTGGTCGGCCTGACCATCGCCGCCGGCAACGTCGGCCTGGAGCACACGGTGCGCAATGCGCTGAAGCTGCGCGAAGTGGTCGGCCGGCCCGACGTGCCGGTGTTCCCCGGCTGCAGCGGGCCGCTGGTCCATGTGCCCCGCGAAGATGCCGCGCACGTCCACGGCCGCGACGGCTTCGGCGACATCGGCTATCCGGAGCCGGCCGGGACGGCGGCGGACGAACACGCCGCGCTGGCGATCCTGCGCCTGTCACACGAACATGCCGGCCGGCTGCTGCTGGTCGCGCTGGGTCCATTGACCAACCTGGCGCTCGCGCTGCGCCTGGACCCGACCCTGCCGCAGCGCGTCGCGCGCCTGGTGGTGATGGGCGGGGCGGTCACCGCCCACGGCAACATCACGCCGGTGGCCGAGTTCAACATCGGCTTCGACCCCGAGTCGGCGCACGTGGTCCTGTCGGAATTCCCGCGCTACGACCTGGCCGACTGGGAGGCGACGATCGCCCACGGCTTCCACCATCGGCGGGCCGAGGCCTGGCTGGCCGCCGATTCGCCGCGCGCGCGCTTCTACGAAGCGATTTCCAGGCAGACCCGGCTGTGGTCGGAGGACCGCCGCGGAGAGCTGTGGCACTCGGCCGACGCCCTGGCCATGGCCTGGGCCCTGGAGCCTGAAGGGGCGCTGGAGCAGGCCGAGCGGCCGGTGGCGGTCGAGACGGAAGGGCGCCTGGCCCGGGGGCTGACCGCCGTGGACTGGAACCGGCAGACCGGGGCTGCGGACAACGCCCGGATCCTGCTGCGCTACGACCAGGCCCGGTTCGAGTCCCGGGTCGAGGCCGCGCTGGCCGCCGCCTGACCCCCGGCCTTGCGCCGCGAAGGTGGCCCGGCTAGAATGCCGGGCTCTGTTCCGTCAACTGCTTACGGTGTACGCCATGAAGGCCGGCATCCATCCCGATTACCGCGAAGTCGTCTTCCACGACGTCACCTCCGATTTCAAGTTCCTGACCCGCTCGACCATGGCCGGCGGCTCCAAGGAAACCGTGAAGTGGGAAGACGGCAACGAATACCCGCTGGTGAAGATCGAAATCTCCTCGGCGTCGCACCCGTTCTACACGGGCAAGCACAAGATCGTCGACACCAGCGGCCGCATCGACAAGTTCCAGCGTCGTTACGCGCGCTGATTCCGGCCTGCGCCCTCGCGGGCGTGGCCTGAGAACGATGTAGCCGGGACGGCCGCGCTTGCGCGGCCGTTCTGTTGTGCGCGCCGCCGATTGCCACCTTGCCGCCTGCACCGGGAGGCGCATGCATGCGCGTGGCCGGGTGTCGGCGCGGGCGCCATACGACTTCCGTCCGGGGTACCCGGGCGTACGGGGTGTGCGATAATTCCGAGGCTTCGCGGCGCTGCGCCGCGGACCCCCTCCCGCGAACGCACCCCGGCGCACCTGCGCCACGTGCCTCGCCTACCCCACAGAGGAGCGCACACCGTGTCCAATCTCGACCAGGTCACGTTGAATGCCGGCGACAAGTCGGTAGCCCTGCCGGTACTCAAGCCGACCCTGGGCAACGACTGCATCGACATTTCCAGGCTGACCAGGGAAACCGGTCTCTTCACCTACGACTCCGGCTTCACCGCCACGGCGAGCTGCAAATCGGCCATCACCTACATCGACGGCGACAACGGCGTGCTGCTGTACCGCGGCTACCCGATCGAGCAGCTGGCCCAGCATTCCAGCTTCCTGGAAGTGGCCTACCTGCTGATGAACGGCGAGCTGCCCACCCAGGCCGAGTTCGCCAAGTTCGAGCATGAAGTCACGCATCACACGATGATGCACGAGTCCCTGAAGAACTTCCTGCAGGGCTTCAACTACGACGCACACCCGATGGCCATGCTGGCCGGCACGGTCGCCTCGCTGTCGGCGTTCTACCACGACACCCTGGACCTCAACGATCCGGAGCAGCGCCGCCAGGCCGCGATCCGCCTGATCGCCAAGGTGCCGACGCTGGCCGCCGCCGCCTACCGTTACTCGATCGGCTGGCCGTCGCGCTACCCGCGCAACAACCTCGACTACGTCAGCCGCTTCCTGCACATGATGTTCGAGGTGCCCAGCGAGCCGCTGGAGCTGAACCCGGTCGTGGCCAAGGCGCTGGACCTGCTGTTCATCCTGCACGCCGACCACGAGCAGAACGCCTCCACCTCCACCGTCCGCCTGGTCGGTTCGACCGGCGCGAACCCGTACGCTTGCATCGCGGCCGGCATCACCGCGCTGTGGGGCCCGGCGCACGGCGGCGCCAACGAGGCGGTGCTGAAGATGCTCGAGGAGATCGGCACTCCCGACAACGTCGAGAGCGCCATCGCCAAGGCCAAGGACAAGGAGTCCGGCTTCCGCCTGATGGGCTTCGGCCACCGCGTCTACAAGAACTTCGACCCGCGCGCCAAGATCATCCGCGAGATGACCCACAAGGTGCTCGGCGAGCTGGGCGTCAACGACCCGCTGCTGGAAGTGGCGATGAAGCTGGAAGAGGCCGCGCTGAAGGACGAGTACTTCATCCAGCGCAAGCTGTACCCGAACGTCGACTTCTACAGCGGCATCATCTACAAGGCGCTGAAGATCCCGACCGAGATGTTCACGGTCATGTTCGCCATCGGCCGCACCGCCGGCTGGGTGGCGCACTGGCTGGAGCAGCAGGTCGACCCGGAAGCCAAGATCGGCCGCCCACGCCAGATCTACACCGGCCACGACGTGCGCGACTACAAGGGCATGGGCCAGCGCTGACCGCGCCGCTGTCCCGCGTCGACAGAACGCCCCGCTTGCGCGGGGCGTTTTCTTTTGCCCGGCGGTTGCACCCCGCTCTACGAAGGCGCGCGAACGCCGGTCAGGGCAGGCCGCCTTCGTAGCCGGCGATCTCGTCCTCGGCCAGCAGCTGCCGCAGTTGCGCCAGCGAGGCCCTGCGCATCGGCCGCTCATCCACCGACGACAGCGGCGCCTGCCGCAGGGCATGCAGGGGCAGGACGGTGATGTCGAAGGCCAGGTCCTCTGCGCTGAACACCCATACCGGCAGGTCGGCGCGGCGTTCGCGGTCCAGGCGCAGCTGGCGTTCGCGCGGTTCGGCGGGGATCCCGTGCTCGTCGAGGAAGCGCGCCACGGCATCGACGTCGTCGGTGTAGGCGTGCAGCAGCACCGGCGACGTCGAGTCGGCGGTGCCGTCGAGCACCGGTCCGACCAGCCGCGGCTCGAACGGCGCCAGGAACTCAAGGGCGCGCACCGCCGCCTCGCGCCGCTGGCGCAGCGCCCGGGCCTGGCCCTGTCCGAGAAAGATGCGCTGGTACTCGCGCAGGGCGTCTTCGATCTCGCGGTTGCGCGGCAGCGATGCATCGTCGTGGATGCCCAGGCGCGCGGCGGCCTTCAGCTTGGCCTGGTGGAAGTCGCGGATGCCGCCTTCGGCCATGAGCCGGGCGGCTTCGTGGGCAAGGCGGTGCCGGCGTTCGCGGGTGCGGGTCTCGGCATGCTGGCGGGCGCGGTGCATGTCGACACTCCAGGCGGGGCGTGGAGCGACTCTACCGCATCGGCGTGAGGGTTCAATCACCCACGCCGATGCGCATCCCGACGACCTCAAAAGATGTCGAACGCTTCCTCGTCGCTCTGCTCGGGTCCCAGGAAGTCGAGGTTGTTGCGCATGCGCTCGAGGTCTTCGACCTTCACGTACTCGGCCAGGCCGCCGCCCTCGGTCGACATGTGCCCGGCGTTGTCGACGTACACGCGGACCATGCCGGCCGGCGGCTCGTTGGCGGCGATCGGCTGGTCCTTGAGCGCCACCCGCATGTAGTCGATCCAGATCGGCAGGGCGGCCTTGCCGCCGTATTCGCGGTAGCCGAGGGACTGGAAGTCGTCGCGGCCGACCCACACGGTGGTCGCCAGCGGACCGCCGAAACCGGAAAACCACGCGTCGCGGTGGTCGTTGGTCGAACCGGTCTTGCCGCCCACATCCTCGCGCTCGAGCACCTTCGCCGCGGTGCCGGTGCCGCGCTGGACCACGTCGCGCATCATCGACACCAGCTGGTAGGCGGAGCGTTCGTCGATCGCGCGGGGGGCGACCTTCCCGGACGGCGGCGGGGCGGCGGGTTTCGCGTCGGCCACGACGGCCTCGCTGGAAGGGGTCTGCGCCGGCGGGGAGGCGGGCGCGGCCGCACCGAAGTTGAACCCGTCGACGACCTGCGGCTGGCTCGGCGCGGTACCGTTGGCCGCGATCGCGCCGCAGCTGCGGCAGGCGACCGCCGGGTCCTCCTTGAACAGCAACTCGCCGTTGCGGTCCCGGACCTCGTCGATGAACCAGGGGGTCACGCGCGAACCGCCATTGGCGAACACGGCATAGCCGCGGGCGATCGAGAGCGGGGTCAGCGAGGCGGTCCCCAGCGACATGGACAGGTTGGGCGGGAGTTCGGCCTCGTCGAAGCCGAACTGGGCGATGTAGGTGCGGGCGAAGTTGACCCCGATCGCGTCGAGCAGCCGCACCGAGACCAGGTTGCGTGACTGCACCAGCGCTTCGCGCAGGCGCATGGGGCCCTTGAAGCCGCCGCCGTCGTTCTGCGGCGACCAGGTGTTGCCGCGGCGGTCGCGGAACACCACCGGAGCGTCGAGCACGATCGAGGCCGGGTTGAAGCCCTTCTCGAACGCGGCCGAATAGACGAACGGCTTGAAGCTGGAGCCCGGCTGGCGACGTGCCTGGGTGGCGCGGTTGAACTTGTTGCCGGCGAAGCTGTAGCCGCCGACCAGCGCACGCAGGGCGCCGTTGTTGGCGTCGAGCGAGACCAGCGCGGACTGGCCGCGCGGCACCTGGTCGAGCAGGAACTCGCCTTCCTTCTCGCCGCGGCGGACCCGCACCACGTCGCCGCGCTTGAGCAGCGCGGCCGGGTTCTTGCCCGTCCAGCGGGCGGCGGAGGCGGGCAGGGTGACGCTGCTGGCGTCCGCCAGCACCACCCGGGCGCTGCCGTCGGTGGCGGTGCCGGCGACGATCGCTGGCAGGAGTTCGGCCTGGGACGGGGTGCCGGCCAGGGCCTTGGCCAGGGTGGCATCGTCGGCATCGGCGGCCACTTCGGCCTGGCGCTCCACTCCGTGCCAGCCATGCCGGTGGTCGTACAGGTGCAGGCCGTCGCGGACGGCCTTGTCGGCGGCCGCCTGCAGGTCCGGCAGGATGGTGGTGGTCACCTGGTAGCCGCGGGTGACCGCCTCCGGACCGTAGCGGGCGATCATTTCCTGGCGGACCATCTCGGCCACGTAAGGGGCCGAGACCTGCACCGGCGGCTCGTGCGGGGCGGCGTGCATCGGCACCGCCTTGGCCGCGGCCGCCTCGGCGGCGCTGACGAAGCCCAGCTCGGCCATGCGGTCGAGGATGTAGTCGCGGCGGATCCGGGCGCGCTCGGGATTGCTGATCGGGTTGCCGCTGGACGGGAACTTGGGGATGCCGGCCAGCGAGGCCATCTCGTCCAGCGACAGGTCCTCCAGCTTCTTGCCGTAGTAGTACTCGGCGGCCGCGGCCACGCCGTAGGACCGGTTGCCGAAGAAGCTCTTGTTGAGGTACAGGGCCAGGATCTCGTCCTTGCTCAGCGCGCGCTCCATCTTCCTGGCCAGCAGCATCTCGGCCAGCTTGCGCTGGTAGCTGTACTCCGGGCTGAGGAAGAACTGGCGCGCCACCTGCTGGGTGATGGTCGAGCCGCCCGGGACGCGCTTGCCGTCGGTGGTCGCCAGCAGCCACACCGCGCGGGCCACGCCCTTGTAGTCGACCCCGCCGTGCTCGTAGAAGCGCGCATCCTCGATGGCGATGAAGGCCTGGCGCAGGCGCTCGGGCACCTGCTCGATGGCGACCGGGTAACGGCGGTTCTCGCCGAAGACGGCCATGAGCCTGCCGTCGGCGGAGTAGACGTAGAGGGGCTCCTGCATCTCCACTTCGCGCAGGGACTCCACCTCGGGAAGCCGCGAGGAGAGCACCACGTAGAGGGTTCCCAGGCCGATGGCGGCCAGCAGGGCCAGGCCTGCGGAGGCGATCAGCGCCCAGCGCAGGAGGCGGCGGAGACGGGGCATCGAGAAGGGATCCGATTGCAGATTTCGCGGCCGCAGAGTATAGATTAGCCAGGGACAAGGGCAGGGGGTGTCCCGGGGAACAGCAAGGGGGCAGGGGTCAATACCACCCGTGACAGGCATCCCAGCCTGCGCAAGGGGGTGTTGCCAAGCCTGAAAAAACCGTTATCTAATGCGCGGGCACAGGTAGTTCAGCCAAGTGCCCGTCGGCAGGGGAGAAACCGTGGGGCTCATCCCGAAAAGTCAGTCGCCGCTCATAGGCGTCGACATCAGCTCGACTGCGGTCAAGCTGCTGCAGTTGTCGCGCAGTGGAAACCGCTACCGCGTGGAGCATTACGCGGTCGAGCCGTTGCCGCCCAATGCCGTGGTCGAGAAGAACATCGTCGAGGTCGAGGCGGTGGGCGAGGCCATCCGGCGCGCGGTCAACCGCTCCGGCACAAAGGTGAAGAACGCCGCTGCGGCAGTGGCGGGGTCGGCGGTGATCACCAAGATCATCCCGATGCCGGCCGAGCTGGACGAGGGCGAACTGGAAGCCCAGGTCGAGCTGGAGGCGGTCAACTACATCCCCTACCCGATCGAGGAAGTGAACCTCGACTTCGAGGTGCTCGGGCCGATGCCCAGCAATCCGGAGATGGTCCAGGTGCTGCTGGCGGCCTCGCGTTCGGAGAACGTCGAGCTGCGCGAGTCGGCGCTGGAGCTGGGTGGCCTGACGGCCAAGGTGATGGACGTGGAGGCCTTCGCGGTCGAGAACGCCTTCGCCCTGATCGCCGACGAGCTGCCGGTGGGACGCGATGGCGTGGTCGCACTCGTCGACATCGGCGCGACCATGACCACCCTGAATGTCCTCCGCGGTGGCCGCAGCCTCTACAGCCGGGAACAGGTGTTCGGCGGCAAGCAGCTGACCGACGAGGTCATGCGCCGCTACGGGCTGACCTACGAGGAAGCCGGCCAGGCCAAGCGCCAGGGCGGCCTGCCCGAGACCTACGAGGTCGAGGTGCTGGAGCCGTTCAAGGAAGCCACCGTCCAGCAGATCAGCCGCCTGCTGCAGTTCTTCTATGCCGGCAGCGAATTCAACCGGGTCGACCAGATCGTGCTGGCCGGCGGTTGCGCCTCGATCGCCGGGCTGCCGGAGATGGTCGAGGAGCAGCTGGGCGTGCCGACCCAGGTCGCCAACCCGCTGGCGCAGATGACCCTCGGCCCGCGCGTGCAGGCGCACGCCCTGGCCCAGGACGCGCCGGCGCTGATGATCGCCACCGGCCTGGCCCTGAGGAGCTTCGACTGATGGCACGGATCAATCTTCTGCCGTGGCGCGCCGAGCGCCGCAAGCAGCGCCAGCGGGAGTTCCAGGGCATGCTCGGCCTGGCCGCGCTCGCCGGCGTCCTGCTCTCGTTCCTGGTCTGGTTCTACTTCACCCAGCAGATCAGCGGCCAGCACGAGCGCAACAGCTTCCTGCAGGCCGAGATCGCCAAGGTCAAGCTGCAGAACGAGGAGATCAAGGAGCTCGACGCCAAGAAGGATCGCCTGCTGGCGCGCAAGAAGGTGATCGAGGAGCTGCAGGCCAACCGCTCGCAGATGGTCCACCTGTTCGATTCGCTGGTGCGCACCATCCCGGATGGGGTGACGCTCAACAACATCAAGCAGGAAGGCGAGATCCTCACCTTGCAGGGCAGCGCGCAGTCCAACGCGCGGGTCAGCGCCTACATGCGCAACCTCGAGGTTTCCGGCTGGATGACCAAGCCGGATCTTTCGATCATCGAGGTCAAGAAGGACGACAAGAACGCGCCTGTGGCCACCAGCGCCAGCCGGACCCTGCCCTATTCCTTCAGCCTCAAGGTGCAGCTGGCCAACCCGAACGCGGCCACGGCGGAGGGGGCGGTGCCCGCCACGGGCGAGGCAGCGGTGGACGGTGCGCCGGCACCCGCCGCCGCACCTGCAGCGGCGCCGGCCGCCACGCCGGCGAGCGCGCCTGAAACAGCGCCCGCCACGCCCGCCACGCCCGCCGACACGACACAGCCGCAACCGGCCGCGCAGACCGAGGGGAGGCCGGCGTCATGAGCCAGAAGAAGAAAGTCAAGATCAGCGACCTGGATTTCAACAATATCGGCGGCTGGCCGCAGCAGGCGAAGATCGTCTTCTGCGTGCTGCTGGCGCTGTTCATCCTGATCATGTCCTACCTGTTGCTGATCCGCGGCAAGGTCGAGGAGCTGCGTGGCCTGGAGAGCCAGGAATCGACGCTGCGCAAGGAGTTCGAGGACGAGCAGGGCAAGGCTGCCAACCTGGAGCCGCTGCGCCAGCAGCTGGCGCAGATGGAACAGGTGCTGCAGCAGATGCTCCGGCAGCTGCCGAGCAAGACCGAGATGCCCGACCTCATCATCGACATCTCGCAGACCGCGCTGTCCTCCGGCCTGGCCAACGAGCTGTTCCAGCCGGGACCGGAAACGCCCAAGGAGTTCTACGCGGAGAAGCCGATCGCACTGCGGATGGTCGGCAACTACCACCAGTTCGGCGCCTTCGTCAGCGGCGTGGCTTCGCTGCCGCGCGTGGTGATCCTGACCATGCACGATATCCAGCTGCAGCCGAAGGATGGCAAGGCGATCACCCGTGGCGGTGCGCTGGAACTGTCCGGTACGGTGAAGACGTACCGTTACCTGGACGAACTTGAAATCGCAGAGCAGGAAAAGGCGGCCCAGCAGGCGGCGGGCGCCAATGGCAATAGCGGTGCGGGTGCCAACACCGGAGGCGGCGCATGAGCATGGAGCGGAACCGTGGTAACCATGCGCTTCGCTGGCTGGGGGCCGGAATGCTCGTGCTCGCACTGGGGGCCTGCGGCCGCGGCGTGACCAGCACGCCGGGCGAAGCCCCCAACCTCGAGAAGTGGGTTGCGGACGTGCGCGCGCGTCCGGCGCCGCCACTCGATCCCTTGCCGGTGATGCAGCAGTTCGAGACTTTCGAGTACGCCGCACAGGACTTGCGCGATCCGTTCAGCGACGCCTGGGCCAATCCCGATGGCGGCTCGGGCCTGCGCCCGGATCCGAACCGGCGCAAGGAACCGCTTGAACAGTACCCGCTGGACAGCCTGGACATGGTGGGCACGATCGGTGCCGGCGGTGGGCTGGTCGCGCTGGTAATGGCGCCGGACCGGGTGACCCACCGGATCCGTCCGGGCGCCTACCTGGGGCAAAGCGACGGTCGCGTGACCTCGATCGCCGAGGACAAGATCGAACTGGTTGAACTGGTGCCCGATGGTGCGGGCGGCTGGCTGGAACGTCCGGCCTCCATCGCGCTCGAAGATCAATGATTAGGGGATAGCACGATGACCTTTTCCAATGCCCAGAGCCTGAGCAGCGCCCGGCGCCCGGCAATCATGCGGGCCTGCGGCCTGGGGCTCGCGCTTGCCCTGGCTGCACCCTGCCTGGCCGCCGCCGCCAATCCAGCGGCCCAGCCCGCCGCCGCGACCGCCAAGTCGAAGGTGGCCCAGATCGACTTCAAGCGCGGCGACGGCGGCGCGGGACGGCTGATCCTGCGCTTCGACGGCGAGGGCGCCGCACCGGACCTGCGCAACCAGGACGGCAGCGTCGTGGTCGACGTGGCCAACGCCACGCTGCCGGCCGACCTGCAGCGGCCGCTCAATGTGGTCGACTTCGCCACCCCGGTCCAGCGCATCGATGCCAAGTCCTACGGCGGCGGTACCCAGCTGGTGCTGAGCACCCGCGGCGAGTACGAGTCGCTGGCCTACCAGACCGGCAACGAATACGTGGTCGAGATCACGCCGCGTACCTCTACCGCGGCAGTGGGCGCGGTGAGCGGTCCGGGGGTGAGCAGCGCCCAGGCCAGGCTTGCCAAGCAGGGCTACTCCGGTCGCCCGGTGACGTTCAACTTCCAGGACGTGCCGGTGCGCACGGTCCTGCAGCTGATCGCCGAGGAATCCAACCTCAACATCGTCGCGTCCGACACGGTGACCGGCAACGTGACCCTGCGCCTGGTCAACGTGCCCTGGGACCAGGCCATGGATATCGTCCTGCGCGCCAAGGGCCTGGACAAGCGCCGCGACGGCAGCGTCATCTGGGTGGCGCCACAGCCGGAGCTGGCCGCGTTCGAGAAGGCCAAGGAAGATGCACGCATCGACCTCGAAAACCGCGTCGACCTGGTTACCGACTACATCCAGATCAACTACCACAACGCCGCGGCGATCTTCAAAGCGCTGACCGAGGCCAAGGGCATCGGCAACCAGGGCAGCGGCGGCGGTGGCGGCGGCAACGACCAGGAGAACGGCTTCCTCTCGCCGCGCGGCCGCATCGTCGCCGACGAGCGCACCAATACGCTGATGATCAGCGACATCCCGAAGAAGGTCGCGCAGATGCGCGAGCTGATCAACGTGATCGACCGGCCGGTCGACCAGGTGCTGATCGAGAGCCGCATCGTCATCGCCACCGATTCGTTCGCCCGCGACCTGGGCGCCCGCTTCGGCGTGCAGGGCCGCGAGATCGGCAACAACACCCGCGTCATCAGTGGTTCGCTCGAGAACAACGTCAACATCATCCAGAACGGCGAGTACGAGATCCCCGGTGGCCTGAACTTCGACCTGCCGGCAACCACCGCCAGTGGCATGAACGTCGGCGCGCTGGCGTACACGCTGCTCGGCGCGAACTTCGCCATCGACATCGAGCTGTCCGCGCTGCAGCAGGAAGGTCGCGGTGAAGTGCTCTCCAACCCGCGCGTGGTGACCTCCAACCAGCGCGAGGCGGTCATCCGCCAGGGCCGCGAGGTCGGTTACGTCACCCTGACCGGTGGCGGCAACCAGGCGTTCCCGACCCCGACGGTCGAGTTCAAGGACGTCGTGCTCGAACTGAAGGTCACCCCGACCATCACCAACGACGACCGCGTGTTCATGGCCGTCCACGTGACCAAGGACGAGGTGCTGCGCTTCATCGACACCAGCATCGGCCAGGTCCCGGAAATCGCCACCCGCGAGATCAACACCGCGGTGCTGGTGGACGACGGCCAGACCGTGGTGATCGGCGGCGTCTACGAGTTCACCGACGCCAACAGCGTGGCCAAGGTGCCGTTCCTGGGCAACGTGCCGTTCCTGGGTGCGTTCTTCAAGAAGACCAGCCGCAGCAAGGACAAGGCCGAACTGCTGATCTTCCTGACCCCGAAGGTCATGCGGGTCGAGAAGCGCGGTGGGATGACGCAGGCGGTGCCGCAGGTCGAGATGCCGCAGGCGCGGCAGCCGCGCGGATAGGGAACGGGGCCTTCGGGCCCCGTTTCACGTTCCGGGGTCCGGTTTTCGGAGCCCGGCGCCGGGAACCACAGGCCTGCCGGATCGGTCAGAATCGGGGCATGGATACTCTCGACGCTGCTTCCAGTCCCGTCGCCGGCTCCGGCCCGCATGCGGCCTTCCTCCGTCTGCGTGACCAGCTCTCGGCGGAAATTGTCGGCCAGTCCGCCCTGGTCGAGCGCCTGCTCGTCGCGTTGCTGGCCGACGGCCACCTGCTGGTCGAAGGCGCTCCCGGCCTGGCCAAGACGACCGCGATCCGCACGCTGGCCGCACACCTGGACGCGGAGTTCGCCCGCGTCCAGTTCACCCCCGACCTGCTGCCGGCCGACCTGACCGGCACCGAAGTCTGGCGGCCCCAGGAGGGACGCTTCGAGTTCCAGCCAGGCCCCGTCTTCCACCCGCTGCTGCTGGCCGACGAGATCAACCGCGCGCCGGCCAAGGTCCAGTCCGCGCTGCTGGAGGCGATGGGGGAGCGGCAGGTGACCGTGGGGCGCCACACCTACGCGCTGCCGCCGCTGTTCCTGGTGATGGCCACGCAGAACCCGATCGAACAGGAAGGCACGTTCCCGCTGCCCGAAGCGCAGCTGGACCGGTTCCTCATGCACGTGCGCATCGGCTATCCGGATGCGGGCATGGAGGCGGAGATCCTGCGGCTGGCGCGCGAGCGCGCGCGGCAGACGCTGCAGGCCCCGCCGCCGCCGATCGAACGCATGCCGCAGGCGCAGGTGTTCGCCGCGCGCGAGCAGGTCCTCGACCTGCACGTGGCGCCGGCCCTGGAACGCTACCTGGTCGAACTGGTCCTCGCGTCCCGCGACGCTTCCCGCTACGACGCCGCGCTCGGCCGGCGCATCGCCTGGGGCGCAAGCCCGCGGGGCTCGATCGCGCTGGAACGTTGCGCGCGCGCCAGAGCCTGGCTGGCCGGACGCGACTACGTCACCCCGGACGACATCCGCGCCATGGCACCGGACGTGCTGCGCCATCGCGTGCTGCCCAGCTACGAGGCGCTGGCCGAGGGCTGGGATGGCGACCGCCTGGTGGCCGCGCTGCTGGAACGGGTGCCGCCGCCGTGAGCGGGCGCGGCCCGGCCTCCGCCGCGGCCGATGCCGTAACGCCAGGCATCATGCCGACGCTGGCCGAACTGGTGGCGCTTCGCGCCCAGGTGCGGCGTGCGCCGCAACCAAGGCGGGGCCGCCATGGCGTGCACGGACCGGCGCCGTCGAGCCTGCGTGGCCGCGGCATGGAGTACGCCGAATCGCGCGAGTACACCATCGGTGACGACGTGCGCCGGATGGACTGGCGCCTGACCGCGCGCAGCGGCCGCGCCCACACCAAGCTGTTCCAGGCCGAGCGCGAGCGGCTGACCCTGCTGGTCGCCGATACCGATCCGGCGCTGTACTTCGGCACGCGCGTGCGCTTCAAGTCGGTGCAGGCCGCGCGCGCCGGCGCGGTCGCCGTGTGGTCGGCGCTGCAGTCCGGCGATCGCATCGCGGCCCTGCGCGGCGGCGAGCCGGCGATCCCGCCGGCGACCGGCATGCGCGGGGCCATGCGCGTGCTCGACGCGCTGGCGCGCTGGTATGCGCGCCCGCCCGGGGACCAGTCCGGCCTGGACATGGCGCTCGAACATGCGCAGCGCCTGCTGCGTCCCGGTGCCCAGGTCGTGGTGCTGGCCGACCCGGTGGCGGCTTCGCGCGTACCCCCGGTTCGCTGGACCGCGCTGGCGCGCCACCACCAGGCCACACTGGTGCTGCTGCAGGATCCATTGGAAACGGCGCCGCCGCGGCGCGAGCTGGCGTTCCGCGCCGGGGCGCGCCGGCTGCAGCTGGGGCTGGACAACGCGACCGTCCGCCTGCGCTGGAAGCAGGCGCTGGTCGCGCCGGCCGAGGAACTCGTGCGCACGCTCCCCTCGCTCGGCTGGCAGGTGCGTTGCCTGTCCACCGACGCCGAAGCGGCGGATTGGCTGGCGCCCCGGGACGCATCGCTGCGGGACGAAGACCGCGTCGACGCAGCCGTGGTCGACTGAAGAAGATCCATGGACCCGAGCCGACTGCCCTTGCGCGACGTGCACCTGACCGCAGCCCCGTCCTGGTGGCCGCCGGCCGCGGGCTGGTGGCTGGTGGCGGCGGCGCTGGTCGCGGCCGCGCTGGCATGGATTGGGTGGCGGGCATGGCGGGCCGCGCGGCGTCGGCGCTGGGCGCGCTGGTTCGACGCTTCCAGCGCCGAGGGTGGCCTGCCCGAGCGGTTGGCGGCGATGTCGGGCCTACTGCGGCGCGCGGCTCGCCGCCACCGGGCGGGCGCCGAGCGGCTGCAGGGGGAGGACTGGCTGCGATTCCTCGACGGGACGGCCGGCGCTCGCTTCAGCGATGGCCCGGGACGCCTGCTCCTCGAAGGCGGGTTCCGCCGCCGGCTCGACGACGGCGAGTTCGCCGCCGTTTCGGCCCTGGCCCGCGCCCGCTTCCTCGAGCTGATGGAGGGCCGGCGATGAGCGGAGCATGGGTTGCCGCCTGGCAGGAAGGGTTCGCGGGCTTCGCCTGGCCCTGGGCGTGGGCGCTGCTGCCCCTGCCGCTGCTGGTGCGCCTGCTCCTGCCCGCGCGCCGCAGCACCGCGCCTGCGTTGCGCGTGCCCTGGTCCGGACGGCTGGACGGCGTCGCCGGCGTTTCCGCGCGGCACGCCCGCATCGGCTGGGTGCTGCCGCTGCTGGCCTGGGTGCTGCTTTGTACCGCCGCCGCCCGCCCGCAGCAGCTCGGGCAGGCGCAGTCGCCACCGCGCGAAGCGCGCCAGATGATGCTGGCCGTGGACCTGTCCGGCAGCATGAGCGAGACCGACATGGAGCTCGGCGGCCAGGTGGTGGACCGGCTCACCGCGGCCAAGGCGGTGATCGCGGATTTCCTCGACCGCCGGGCCGGCGACCGCGTCGGCCTGCTGGTATTCGGCCAGCGGGCCTACATGCTGACGCCGTTGACCCTGGATCGCGATTCGGTGCGGCTGCAACTGCGCGACAGTGTGGCCGGACTGGCCGGACGCGAGACCGCCCTGGGCGATGCCATCGGCCTGGCGGTCAAGCGCCTGCGCGAGCAGCCCGAAGGCCAGCGCGTGCTGATCCTGCTGACCGACGGGGTCAATACCGCCGGCGTGCTCGACCCGGTCAAGGCGGCCGAGCTGGCGCAAGCCGAGGGCGTACGCGTGCATACGATCGCGTTCGGCGGCGGGGGCGCGGCGCTTTCGCTGTTCGGGGTGCCGCTGCCGATCCAGGGCGGCGAGGAGGTCGACGAGGAGACCTTGCGCCGCGTCGCCGCGATGACCGGCGGCCGCTTCTTCCGGGCCCGCGATACCGCGCAGCTGGCGGGCATCTATTCCGAGCTCGACCGGCTCGAGGCGGTGGCGGTGGCGGCTGCACCGGTGCGGCCGCGGATCGAACGCTATCCGTGGCCACTGGCCGGCGCACTCGTGCTCGCCATGCTGGCGTTCGCCGCTTCGCGGCTCACGACCGGAAGGCAGGTCGCATGAACATCGCATCGCCTTCCTGGCTGCAGACGCCGGAGCTTCATTTCCACCGGCCGCTCTGGCTGCTGGCGTTGCTGGCGCTGCCGCTGCTGTGGTGGCTGTGGCGCCGGCGCCGGCAACAGGGCTGGCGCGATGCGGTCGACCCGCATCTGCTGCCGCACCTGCTCGAACCGGGTCGCGGCAGCGCGTGGCTGCGGCTGGCCGGCGTTTCCATGGCCTGGACATTGGCGATCGTCGCCCTGGCCGGTCCCGGTTGGCGCCAGGAGGAACAGCCGCACTGGGAATCACGCGCCCCGCTGGTGATCGCGCTCGACCTGTCGTCGGCGATCCTGGCGACCGACATGGCGCCCACGCGCCTGGCCCAGGCGCGGGCCAAGGTCGAGGCGCTGCTGCGCCAACGCCAGGGCGGCGAAGTCGGCCTGGTCGCCTGGGCCGAGGACGCCTACACGGTCGCGCCCCTCACCGCCGACGGCGCCAACATCGCCCTGTTCCTGGACGCGCTTGCGCCGGAGGTGATGCCGGTCGACGGGCATCGTACCGACCGGGCGATCACCCACGCCGCCACGCTGCTCAACCAGGCCGGTTTCGACCACGGCGACATCCTGCTGGTCACCGGCGAGGCGGAGCCGTCCGCCACCCGGATCGCCGCGGCGGTTGCGGCGCAGGGTTACCGGATCTCGGTGCTGGGTCTCGGCGGTGCGCGCGGTGGCGAGTATGTCGACCGTGGAGGCGTCACCCGCCAGGCCCGGCGCGACGACGCTTCGCTGCGCGCGCTGGCCGATGCCGGTGGCGGCCGTTACGCCGCGCTCGCCATCGACGATGCGGACCTGCGCACGCTCGCGGTCCTGGATCCCGCCGCGGCGGGCACCAACGTACGGGGCAGCGGGCAGCGGGCATGGCTGGACCAGGGCTACTGGCTCCTGCTGCCGCTGCTGGCGCTGGCGGCGCTGGCGTTCCGGCGCGGTGCCGGCGTGCTGGCCGCAGTCCCGCTGGCCGTGCTTGCCACGAGCCTGGCGCTCGCGCTGCCGGTACCTGCGCAGGCGCAGGAGCAGGCGCAGGCGAGCGACGCCGATGGGGGTGGCTGGTGGCGGCGCGCCGACCAGCAGGCACAACAGCGGATCGAGCAGGGCGTGGATGCCTACCGCCAGGGCGACTTCGCCGCCGCCGAACAGGCCTTCGCCGCCGCGGGTGCGCGGGGTGCCGACGCGCAGTACAACCTGGGCAACGCACTGGCGCGACAGGGCAGGTACGACGACGCCATCGCCGCCTACGATCGCGCGCTGGCACGGGCGCCGGGCATGGAGGACGCCATCGCCAATCGCCAGGTGGTCGAGGCCGCGCGCAGGCAGCAGCCGCCCGGCGGCGGGCAGGGCCAGCGCGGACAGCAGGGGCCGAAGCAGTCCGGCAAGGACCAGGCGCAGGATCCGGCGCAGCCGCAGTCCGGCGGCGAGTCCCCTGCGGGCGGGAACCCGGATCGGGCGCGTGGGCAGGATGAGCGGCCCGGACAGCCGGAAGGCGCGGAAGGACAGCCGCCCCCCAAGGCGGATGACGCGCAGGCGCATGAGCGCCAGGCGCAGGCCGATCGCGAGCAGCGCGAGCGCATGCAGCAGGCGCTGCAGCAGGGACAGGGCAAGGAGCCGGTGCAGGAGCAGCCCGAACACGAGGACGCGCAGGCGCGCGAGCAGCGCCAGGCGCGCGAAGCGTGGCTGAGGCGCGTGCCGGACGACCCGGGTGGCCTGCTGCGTGCCAAGTTCCGGCTCGAATACGAGCGCCGCCAGCGGGAAGGACAGTGAGCATGCGATCCTCGGCGGCATCCGCCCGTTTCCACACAGCTGCGCCTGGCGCGGCTGCCGGTCGCGTGGGCAGGGCCGCGTTCCTGCTGCTGGCCGCCCTGGCGAGCATGGCCGGCCTGTCGACCGCGCACGCGGAAACGCGCGCCTGGCTCGACCGCAACGCCATCGCGCCGGGCGAGGCGGTGACCCTCAACATCGAGACCGACCAGCCTGGCAGCGCACCCGACTACACGCCGCTGCGCGACGCCTTCACCCTGGGGCCGCCCTATCGCAGCCCGGCCACCGGCAACCGCACCCTGTTCGGCATCGCGCTCACCCCGCGTCGCGAGGGCGCGGTGGACATCCCCGCGCTGCAGGTGGGGGCCGAACGGACGGCACCGCAGAAGCTGAGCGTTTCCGCCGCGCACGCCTCCGCGCCGGTGCCGCGCGGCGACGTCTTCCTCGAATCGCGGGTCGACGATCCCGCGCCTTACGTGCAGCAGAGCCTGGGCCTGACCGTGCGCCTGTACTACGCCACGCCGCTGCTGTCCGGCGAGCTGGCCCAGGATGCACCGGACGGCGCGTCGTTGCAGCGGATCGGCGACGATGTGCAGAGCAGCCGCGAAATCGGCGGACGCCGCTACCATGTGGTCGAGCGCCGTTACCTGCTGGTGCCCGAGCGCAGCGGGCCGCTGGAGCTGCCGCCCTCGCGCTTCCGCGGCCAGGGCGCCGGCGGGTTCTTCGACGACTTCTTCGGCACCGATCGCAGCCTGTCCGCGCAGGGCGCGGCGCAGACGCTGCAGGTGCGGCCCCAGCCCGATGGCGCGCCGCAGCCCTGGCTGCCACTGCGCGACCTCGAACTCGAGTACGGAGCCAGGCCGGATCGGGCGCGCGCAGGCGAGGCGGTGGAGATCGTGGTCGAAGCGGTGGCGCAGGGCGCCACGGCCGCGCAGTTCCCCGAGATCCCGGCGCCGCAGGTCGAGGGCGCGCAGGTCTTCGCCGATCGCGCGGAAACCACCGAGCGCTTCGTCGATGGCGGTCCGCAGCTGACCGTGGTGCGGCGGTTCTCGGTGGTCCCGCTGCGGCCGGGTCCGCTGCGCGTGCCGGGGACGCGGCTGGCGTGGTGGGACGTGGCAGCGGGTTCGGCGCAGGTGGCGAGCCTGCCGGACCTGTCGCTGGAGGTTGCGCCCGGCGTGGCCGGTGCGTCGCAGGCGGCGCCAGCGCCCACAACCGCGCCGCCGACCACGTCGCCGGCCACGATAGCGCTGCCAGCCGACGGGACGCTGCCCCGTTCGCCCTGGTTCCGGGTGGCGGTGGCGTTCGCGCTGCTGTGGCTGGCGACGCTGGCCTGGATGCTGTGGCGGAAACGGGGCAGCGGTCATCCGGTCCTCGCGGCGGGTGAGCGCGACCGGCCGGCGGTGCCGTCGACGGCGGACCTGCGCCGGCTGCTCGACGCCGGCAGCTTCGACGAGGTGGTCGGCCTGCTGCAGCGCATGGCGGTACCTGCAGCGGCCGACCTGGATGGAGTGATCGCCCGCCTGGACGATCCGTCGCAGCGCGATGCGCTCGATGCCATGCGCCGTGCGCTGTGGGCCGGGCAGGGCGAGCCTTCCGCGGCCCGCGCCGCGCTGCGTGCCGCGTTCCGCGACGGCCCGCGCTGGCGCGCGCCGCCGGTCGTCGATCCCGCGCCGCTGCCGCCGCTGTATCCGCCCTGAGGTCGATCCGAAGCTGTTTGCTAAGCTGCCGGCTGCTTTTTTCTCCGGACCTGCGCGCATGACCCAGACCACTCGCCGCCCCTGGCCGATGCCGTGGAAGATGGGCCTGGGCTTCGGGCTGGGCCTGGTGCTGGGCCTGCTGGTCCACCTGACCGCGGGAGCCGAGGCCGACTGGGTGCAGGCCTTCACCACCTGGGTGACGACGCCTGCCTCGCGTCTGTTCCTCAACCTGATCTTCATGCTGATCGTGCCGCTGCTGTTCTCGGCGCTGGTCATGGGCATCGCCGAGATGGGCGACATCCGCGCGCTGGGCCGGATCGGCTGGAAGACCCTGGCCTATACCGTGGTCCTGTCCGGTGTGGCGGTGCTGCTGGGGCTGCTGCTGGTCAACGCGTTCAAGCCCGGTGCCGGCGTCGACCCGGCGCTGGCGCAGCAGCTGCTGGTGCAGAACGCCGAGCGCAGCCGCGAGATCGTGGCCAGCGTCGACACCCAGCCGCGCGGCATGGACATGGTCCTGTCGATCGTGCCCAGCAACGTGGTCCAGGCCGCCTCGGAAAACGGCTCGATCCTGGCGCTGATGTTCTTCGCGGTGATGTTCGGCGTGGGCATGGTGCTCACCCCCGACAGCAGGGTGGCCACGCTCAAGCGCGGCATCGAGGGCATCTTCGAGATCTCGATGACCCTGATCGGGCTGGTGATCCGGCTGGCGCCGTACGCGGTGTTCTGCTTCATGTTCAACCTGGCGGCGATCTTCGGCTTCGACCTGCTGTTGCGGCTGGGCGCGTACGTGGGCGTGGTGGTGCTGGCGCTGGCGCTGCACATGTTCGGCACCTATTCGCTGGCGGTGCGCATGGTCGGACGTTCGCCGGTGAAGTTCTTCCGCGACATCCAGGAAGCGGCGGTGATGGCGTTCTCCACCGCCTCGAGCAACGCGACCCTGCCCACCGCGCTGCGCGTGGCCGACGAGATGGGCCTGCCGCCGAAGGTGTCGCGCTTCGTGCTGACCGTGGGCGCCACCGCCAACCAGAACGGCACCGCGCTGTTCGAGGGCGTGACGGTGCTGTTCCTGGCCCAGTTCTTCGGCGTGGACCTGACCCTGGGCCAGCAGTTCATGGTGATGCTGGTGTGCATCCTCGGCGGCATCGGCACCGCCGGCGTGCCCTCCGGCTCGCTGCCGGTGGTGGCGCTGATCTGCGCGATGGTCGGGGTGGACCCGATCGGCATCGGCCTGATCCTGGGCGTGAACCACTTCCTCGACATGTGCCGGACCACGCTCAACGTCAGCGGCGACCTGACCCTGGCCACGCTGGTCGCGCATCGCGAGACCGATGCCGCGCTGTCGGCGCCATCGCCGCAGCCGGGCACCGCACCGGGCTGACCGCGCCGCCGGAACGCCTCGGTGGCGGCCATGCGCAGCACCGTGGGCCGGTGGTTTCATCGCAAACCGGGCGCGCGCGGCCCCCGTACCGGTCCGGATCCGCTTTTTTTCGCCACCCGGCAGGACAGGAGTGGACAAGGGATGGGACAATGGGCGGCCCGCAGCGCCGCGGGTGCCTGAAGACCACGCCGATCCCCCATGACGACGCCTACCCGCCGCCAGCTGGCCAACGCCATCCGTTTCCTCGCCGCCGACGCGGTCGAAGCCGCCAAGTCCGGGCATCCGGGCATGCCGATGGGCATGGCCGACATCGCCGAAGTGCTCTGGAACGACTACCTGCAGCACAACCCGTCCGATCCGCACTGGGCCAACCGCGACCGCTTCGTGCTGTCCAACGGCCACGGCTCGATGCTGCACTACGCGCTGCTGCACCTGAGCGGCTACGAGTTGCCGATCGAGGAACTGAAGAATTTCCGCCAGCTGCACAGCAAGACCGCCGGCCACCCCGAGCGCCATGAAACCCCGGGCGTGGAAACCACCACCGGTCCGCTGGGGCAGGGCTTCGCCAACGCGGTCGGCTTCGCCCTGGCCGAGAAGCTGCTCGCGCAGCGCTACAACCGCGAAGGCTTCGACGTCGTCGACCACCGCACGTGGGTGCTCATGGGCGACGGCTGCATGATGGAAGGCATTTCGCACGAGGCCGCCTCGCTGGCCGGCACCTGGGGCCTGGGCAAGCTGACCGCGTTCTGGGACGACAACGGCATCTCGATCGACGGCGAGGTGCACGACTGGTTCACCGACGACACCCCGGCGCGCTTCGAGGCCTACGGCTGGCACGTGGTGCGCGGCGTCGACGGGCATGACCCGGCGGCGATCAAGGCCGCGATCGACGCCGCCCTGGCCGTCTCCGACAAGCCCAGCCTGATCTGCTGCAAGACCGTCATCGGCTTCGGCGCCCCGCACAAGGCCGGCAAGGAGGAATCGCACGGCGCGCCGCTGGGCAAGGACGAGCTGGAAGGCGCGCGCCAGGCGCTGGAATGGCCGTACGCCGCCTTCGAGGTGCCGGAGGAAATCTACGCCGGCTGGCGCGCCAACGATGGCAAGCAGCGCCAGGGCCAGTGGCAGCAGCTGTTCGACCGCTATGCCCAGGCGCACCCGGACGCGGCGGCCGAACTGGCGCGCCGTTCGCGCGGCGAGCTGCCGGCCGACTTCGCCGCGCAGGCCGACGCCTACATCGCCCAGGTCCAGGCCGAAGCGCCGACCATCGCCTCGCGCAAGGCCTCGCAGAACGCGATCGGCGCCTTCGCTCCGCTGCTGCCGGAAATCATCGGCGGGTCGGCCGACCTGGCGCCGTCCAACCTGACCCAGTGGAAGGCCAGCAAGTCGGTCACCGCGGCCGATGCCGGCGCCAACTACGTGCACTATGGCGTGCGCGAGTTCGGCATGAGCGCGATCGCCAACGGCATCGCCCTGCATGGCGGATTCCTGCCGTTCGACGCGACCTTCCTGGTGTTCAGCGACTACGCGCGCAACGCGCTGCGCATGAGCGCGCTGATCCCGGCGCACGTGATCCACGTCTACACCCACGACTCGATCGGCCTGGGCGAGGACGGCCCGACCCACCAGCCGGTCGAGCACCTGGCCACGCTGCGCTACATCCCCAACAACGACGTCTGGCGCCCGTGCGACGCGGCCGAGTCGGCGGTGGCATGGAAGGCGGCGATCCTGCGCCAGGACGGCCCCAGCTGCCTGGTGTTCAGCCGCCAGAACCTGCCGCACCAGCCGCGCAGCGACGCGCAGCTGGCGCAGGCCGCGCGCGGCGGCTACGTGCTGGCCGACGCCGAAGGCGGCACCCCGGACGTGATCCTGATCGGCACCGGCTCGGAAGTCTCGCTGGCGGTGGAAGCCAAGAAGGTGCTCGACGCCGCGGGCCTGAAGACGCGCGTGGTGTCGATGCCGTCCACCGACGTGTTCGACCGCCAGGACGCGGCCTACCGCGAATCGGTGCTGCCGAAGGCGGTGCGCAAGCGCGTGGCGGTGGAGGCGGGCGTGACCGACTTCTGGCGCAAGTACGTCGGCCTGGACGGCGCGGTGGTCGGCCTGGACCGCTTCGGCGCGTCGGCACCGGCTGGCGACCTGTACAAGTACTTCAACATCACCACCGAGGCGGTGGTCGAGGCGGCCAAGGCGCTCTGAGCGAGCGCTGACGCAACGCTGGGAAAAGGCCGGGCAAAGCCCGGCCTTTTCGTTGGACGCTCACGGCCGCGATGCGGCCTCGCGGCGGGCGGTGCCGCCCAGCAGGGGATAGGGATTGATCGCGGTGCCCTCCCACCAGCGCTTTTCCGGGCCGAGCACGAAGATGGCGAAGTGCAGGTGGGGCACGTCCGGACTGGCGTTCCCGGTCGAACCCACGTAGCCGATCACCTGGCCGCGCTTCACCGCCTGGCCTTCGGCCAATCCATCGGCGTAACGCTGCAGGTGCGCGTAGTAGTAGGCCAGCTCTCCGCCCGGCTCGAACTGGTAGATGGTCAAGCCTCCGCGCGCGCTGTCGAAGAGCTTCTCGACGTGGCCATCGGCGACCGCCAGCACCGGCGTTCCGGCCGGCGCCATGATGTCGATCGCGTCGTGGCTGCGGCCGGCGCTGCGCGCATCGGTGAAGGTGTCCTGCAGCTGCGCGGCCTGCACGCCGGCGACCGGCAACAGCAGGGTGCCGGCAGGTGCGGGGGAAGGCGCATCGCCGCGCGGTGGCGCCGCCGGTGAAGGGGCCGCGACCGGCGGCGCGACGTCGCCGGCTGCCATACGCGCGGTCGGGCGCGGGTCGGGGCGGGCGGCGGGTGGCGTCGTGACCGGCGCCTGCGCGCCGCCCGGCGACGGCGACACGCGCAGCAACCGCAGCGCGCCGTCCTGCCAGGACAGCGCCAGGAGGAGCAGCGCGACCAGGGCGACCGCCAGCGCCATCGCGAGCGGCGACCTCATGCGGCTCCCCGCGGCACGCGGCTGCGTTCGTACACGCTCATTCCTGCAGGACCACCGTGACGCTCGCGTCGACCGCGGCGGCCACCGCCTGGGCGTCCCAATTGGTCAGGCGGATGCAGCCATGTGACTGGGCCTTGCCGACGCTGGCCGGCTCCGGGGTGCCATGGATGCCGTAATGCGGCTTGGACAGGTCGATCCAGACCGTGCCGACCGGATTGTTCGGCCCGGCGGCCAGGGTCGCTTTCTCGTGCCCGGGGTCGGCATCCCAGAACAGGTCCGGGTTGTAGTGGAAGGTCGGGTCCTTCACCACCGTCACGATGCGCCAGTCGCCGATCGGCAGGGGGTCATGTTCGCTGCCGGTGGACGCCGGGTACTGCGCCATCACGCGGCCGCCGTCGTCGAGCAGGCGCAGCACGGAGTCGCTGCGATCCACGACCACGCGCGCGGCCTTGGCCGTGGCGGGCGCCGCCACCGCAGGCACGGTCAGCACGGTGCCGGCGCCGGCGCGGTCCAGTTGCGGGTTCAGCCGTCGCAACAGGGCCGGGCTGGCATGGAAGCGTTCGCCGAGGGCCTCGGCCAGCGACGCATAGCCCAGTGCATCGAGCCTGGCCTTGTCCATCGCATCGTCGGGCAGCGCCCGGTACGGTCCCGTCAGGTCGGCGTCGGTCAAGCGGTACTCGGCCAGCACTGGCGCGGCGTCGCGTTCCAGCGCCGCCCAGGTGGCCGCGTCGGGCTCGCCGGTGACGGGCAGGTCGTGCGCGGCCTGGTAGCCACGCAGGGCGCGGGCCTGGTTGGAGCCGGTGACCGCGTCGATCTCGCCGGGCGAGAAGCGCGCGCGATCGAGCAGGACCTGCAGCCGCAGCCGGGCACCGTCGCCTTCGTGGGTGGCGCGGTCCTCTGCGGATTGCGCAAGTGGCGCGCCATCGGCGGACGCGGCGTCCTGGCCAAGGGCGTGCGGCGACGCGACGGCCACGAGCATGGCGAGGAAGAGGGGGGAGGTACGCATGGGCGACGGTACTCGTTCGGGATGCCGTTACGCTGGGCAGTCCGATGCGGTGCCGGCGTGAAGGCGCGCGGACGTGGTTCAGCGATGTGGAAGATTCGCCAAGCAGGCGTCGGTGGCGGGCGCGCGCAGCGCGTCTCAGGCGAGGTCGTGCTTGCTGCCGCCGCGGCAGCGCGGGGAGTCGGGGACGTTCGCGTCGGCCTGCCATTCGGCGGGCGTGTAGGTGTGCAGGCCCAGGGCATGCACCTGCTGCATCAGCGGGCCCATTGCGGCGTAGGCGGCCTGGTGCCGCTGGATCGCGCGCCGGCCCTCGAACTGCGCGCTGACGATCACCGCCTTGTAATGCGTTTCCAGGCCACGGCTGTGCATGTGGCTCTCGTCGATCACCTCCAGGTGCACCGGCTGCAGGGCGGAGAGGGCCTCTCGGATCTGGTCGGCGCGGGTGGTCATTCGAGTTCCGGAACGGGCTATACGGGGAGAAGGTGGTGGCGCAGGCGCGCGTTTCAATGGTCGCGGGCGGTGCGCGCCAGCGCCAATCCCAGGAGCCGGGCCTGGAACCAGGTGCCCGCGCCCGCGCCGGCATGCAGGTCCATGCGCCGGAGCGCTTCGTCGTCGCGCCCCGGCGTCGCGGTCAGCGCCTGCCACGCGATGCGCAGCTTGCCGGATGTGGTCGCCGTGCTGGCCTGCAGCCAGGCCAGCGCGCGCACCAGCCGCTGCTCGACCGCGGTGAAATCGCTGCCCAGCGGATAGTCGGGCAGGGTGCCATCCCGGCGGAACGGCGCCAGCGACTGGCCCAGCCGCTGCGGCGTGTTGTGCTGCCAGCGTGGCGGCGCGGCGAAGTCGCCGCGCAGCTTGCGTGCCGCCTTCGCCGCGTCCAGCAGCCCGGCCTGCCAGCGCGCATCGGCGATCCCGGCCATGGCCACCACGCAGTCCTCGTCGCTGGCATGGCGCAGGTCGGCGATGCCGTACTCGTCGACGTACAGGTCGCGCAGGTGGCGCGGGATGGTGGCGTGGCCGTAGTTCCAGCGCACGTTGGACTCGCTGCGACCGTGCGCTTCGCGAGTGGAACGGAGCATCAGCACCGAGCGCGCATCGGGCAGGGCATGGGCCATGGCCACGAAGTTGTATTGCCCGCCCACGCCGGAAACCACGCGTCCGTCCTCCAGCGCGTCGGAGACCGCCGCGCCCAGCGCGGTGGCCATCATGCAGCTGTTGAAGAAGCGCGCATCGCGGCGCTGCAGGCGTTCCAGTCCCTCGTCGCCGCCGTAGAGCTGGTTGACCTCGCCGATGCGGCGCATGCCGATCGCCCGGCACTGCACCTCGGGCAGGTCGCGCAGCCAGGCGTAGAAGTCCGGCGAGCCCAGGTAGAAGGCGCCGTGCAGGTATTCGCCGTCGCGCTCCAGGCGTGCATGGTCGCCCAGGTTGGCGGTGCCGTCGGCCAGCCGGCGCATCAGCGCGGCGTCGTCCACCACCTTGCGCCGGATCACGCCGGTTTCGACCAGACGCTTGAAGCCTTCGTTGATCATCTCGCTGCAGCCGTACAGGCCGACCTCGAACGGCCCGAGACCGCCGCTGTCGCGCACGGCCGGATGCGATTCCAGGTCCGGATCGAGTGCGGCCAGCACCTGCCGGTAGCGCGCGTTGTCGGTATGGCGCAGCACCAGCGCGTGGCACAGCGCATCGGCCAGCGCACCGATCCCGATCTGCAGGGTGCCGCCGTCGCGCACCAGCGTGCTGGCATACAGGCCGATGGCGTAGTCGGCGTCGCCGACCGGCTGCCGCGGCAGGCCGAACAGCGATGGATGCGGACCGGGCGGGTCGATCACCACGTCGAAGAAGCCGTCGGGCGCGACCGCGCTGCCGCCCAGCCAGGGCAGTTGCGGGTCGATCTCGGCCACCAGCAGCGGCCGCGGCAGGCCGCGGGCCAGGTGCGCGTCGACGGTATCGGCGGTCAGGTCGGTGTTGCAGGAGAACGACAGCCGGTCGCCACCCGGCTCCCGGGCGACCTTCTGCGTGATCAGGTGCACCTGGCGCGCGGCCAGCGCGGCAGCCACGTGGGTGTAGTTGAGGCTGGCATACCGGCGCTGGGTCTGCGCCGAGTCCAGCAGCGCACCGGACTGCAGGTAGAACTCCTCGACTTCGATATGGGCCGGCAGTGCATCGCGCTTCATCGCCTGCACGTAGGCCAGGCGCGGGAAATCCTCGCCGAAATGGCGCGCCAGGAACGGGCCCAGGAAGCGCGCCTGCAATCCCTTGCCCGGCGAAGGCGGATCCAGCGACAGCGCGGTGTACAGGTGCAGCGGGCGCGATGGATCGGCTTCCACGCGGGCATACAGCGCGTTGAGCAACCGGTGCGGCTTGCCCAGGCCCAGCGGCGCGGCGACGCGCAGGCCAGCCGGCAGCCGCGCCAGCAGGTGGTCCAGCGCCGCTTCGACGTCGGTGAAGTGCAAGGCCATGCGGGCAGCTTAGGGCATCGTGGGCGCGGGGCTCGTGGAGGCCAGGGCCAAAGGCCTCGACGGTGGCCGCGCCGCTGGCCTTATCCATGACGGAGCTGCCGGCCGTGGCATTCGGGGGGTGTTGACACCGCGAAAGTTTACGCATGTAATCGGATAAAGTTTACAGGTGTAAACGGAGGCGGCATGGATACGACCCCGATCAGCGATGCCGAGGCGATGGTGATGGAAGTCCTGTGGGGCGCCAGCCCGCGCAGCGCCGAGGAGGTGATTGCGGCATTGGCCGACAGTACCGGCTGGGCCGAACCGACGATCAAGACCCTGCTCAACCGCCTGCTCAACAAGGGCGCGATCAGCGCGGAAAAAGACGGGCGCCGCTACCTGTATTCGCCGGTCCTGCGGCGCGAAGTCTGGGTGCAGCAGCAGAGCGAAGGCCTGCTGGCGCGGCTGTTCGGCGGCCGGGTGGCGCCGCTCGTGGCGCATTTCAGCGAACGCGGCCAGCTGTCGGCGGCCGACATCGCCGAGCTCAAACGGCTGGTTTCCGAGCTGGACGATGGCAGGGAGGCCGACGATGGACGCTGAGCTGATCGCCGCACTGGTCGAAGCGACAGTAGCCGGAAGCGCGGCCATGCTGCTGGTGCTGGCCCTGCGCCGGCCCGTGCGCGCTGCGCTGGGTGCCAGCGCCGCCTACGCATTATGGTTGTGCGTGCCGATGGCGCTGCTGGCGGTGTTGCTGCCACGCGGCGCGGACGCGGCGATGGCGCTGCCGGTGGCCTGGCAGATCGGTCCGGCGGTCGCGGTCGTGGCATCGGCCCAGCCGCAATCGGGCATGGACTGGCAGGCGATGCTGGCGTCGCTGTGGCTGGTCGGCGCCCTAGCATCGGCACTGCTGCTGGCCTGGCAGCAGCGTCGTTTCCGGCGCGCACTCGGCCTGCTGCGCAGGCGTGAAGACGGCCTGTACCAGTCCACGACCGCCACGGCGGGACTGCCTGCCGTGACCGGCGTGCTGCGGCCTCGGATCCTGTTACCGGCCGATTTCGAGCGGCGCTACACCGCGCAGGAACAGGACCTCGTGCTGCAGCACGAACGCCTGCACGTACGCCGTGGCGACCTGGTCGCCAATGCACTGGCTGCATCGTTGCGCTGCGTGTTCTGGTTCAACCCGCTGCTGCCACCCGTGCTGCGCCGCTTCCGGCTCGACCAGGAGCTGGCCTGCGACGAGCGGGTGATTGCACGCAATCCGCGCGCCCGTCGCCCCTACGGCGAGGCGATGCTCAAGACCCACTTCGACGAACTTCCCCTGCCGCTGGGCTGCCATTGGCAGGCGCAGCATCCGATCAAGGAGCGCATCGACATGCTCAAGCGTCCCACGCCGTCGCCCTTGCGCTGGATGGCGACCATCCTGCTTGCGACGGGCCTCACCGCTTCGGTCGGCTACACGGCCTGGGCGGTGCAGCCGGGTGCAGGCGCTGTATCGACTGACGGAACCGGGCAATTCGTGATAGCCAGGCAAGCCACTTATGACGGAGTGACAGGCGGGCTGCTGGTCCAGCAGGTGAAGGCGGGCGAACCGGCTGGTGCGGTCATGGGGACGGGGAGCGGTCAGTGGGCCACTACGGTAGTGGCAACGCCGGGGCCGCAACCAGGCACCACCTACCTGCGCTTCGAGCTCAAGCAGGGCGACCCTGGCGCGCTTGTCGCGCAGCCTTCCGTGCTGGTCCATGACGGCGAAGCTGGCGCCATCGAGCATCGCGATGCCTCGGGGAAGATTGTGTACCGGCTGGTGTTTCGCGTCCTGCCCGTTAGCGGCACGGACGGAGAAACACAACAGCGCATGCGCCAGTTGCTCGCGAAGGGTGGAGTCGCCGGCGGGGGCGCCGTGGACGAGCAACCACGAGCTGATGGCACGGCGGCCGCGACGGCATCAGTCGAGCAGCGCATGCCGCCGCCAGAGTACCCCGTCGAAGCTGCCAGGCAGTACATCGGCGGCGAGGTCGTCCTGCTGGCCACTGTGGGCCCGGATGGCGTCCTCCGGGACATACAGGTGGAAAGCGCCACGCCGGAAGGCGTGTTCGAGGAGACGTCACTGGCGGCGGCGCGGAAGTGGACTTACCTGCCTGCCATGCAGGGCGGCAGGCCGATCGAAGGGCGCGTGCGCATCCCGATCACCTTCGAGTCCATGCCGTCTGGCGAGGAACCGGAAGCGGGCGAGGTGGACTGAATGTCATGCATGCGCTTGCTTGGAAGCGTAAAACCTGTTGGCCTGATGTCGCTGGCCGCCGCTGTTTGCCTGCTCGCCGCCTGCACCACGCGTACCGCTGCCGTGGACCAGCGACTGATCCTGCCCGAAGGCAGTGCCCGCTACGACATGGCGGACAACCAGGCTTTCGCTTTCCCTGAGCCGCGCGACAATGAGACGCCAGGGTTCCCGGATGATTTCGGGCCGCACGAGTTGGCTCCCACCACGCTCTGCGCGAGTTTCGTGATCGATGCGGCCGGTGGCGTGGGCAAGGTAAAGCTGCTGGAGGATCCGGGCTGCGTCGCCCCCGAATTGCAGCCTCAGCTGGGCAGGGCGGTGCTGGAGGCGGTCTCGGCCTGGCACTACAAGCCAGCCGCGTTCTGCGACTACCCGGACGCGGCCACGCGCGACCGTGACTGGAACGGCGTGGGCTGTGCCGGTGCGGTCGCCGAGACGCGGCCGGTAGCGGTCACCCTGGCGTACGCGTTCACCTTTGAGGTGCGCAACGGACGGCAGCGGGTCGGTGCGGCGCAGCGCAAGGAGTGATGCGGCGGTTGGCGAGTGACGTGTGGAACCGGCGGACGGCCAGGCTCAATCCAGCACGTGCACCGCATCGGCCAGCCGCCGCACCTCGTCGGGGTGGTGGCTGACGTAGAGCATCGGCAGGCGCACTTCGTCGCGCACGCGCTGCAGGTAGGGAATGAGTTCCTCGCGCCGCGCCTGGTCCAGCGCGGTCAGCGGCTCGTCGAACAGCAGGATCGCCGGTTGCGACAGCAGGGCGCGGCCGATGGCCACGCGCTGGGTCTCGCCGCCGGAGAGGTTCGCGGTGCGCCGCGCCAGCAGGTGGCCGATGCCGAGCAGGTCCACCACGGCGTCGAAGCCGAAGCGCGACTGCGCATCGCCATGGCGTCCGTAGCGCAGGTTGCGCGCCACGTCGAGGTGGGGGAACAGGCGCGCATCCTGGAACACGTAGCCGATGCGGCGGCGGTGGGTCGGCATGTCGATCCCGCGCGCGCTGTCGTAGAGCACGCGGTCGTCGATGCGGATGTGGCCGGAGACCGGCTGCACCAGTCCGGCGATGGCGTTGAGCACGGTGGTCTTGCCCGCGCCTGAAGGCCCGGCCAGCGCGACCACGCGTGCCTGCTCCTCGATGCCGACGTGGCGCTGGAAGCCGCCGCGGCGCAGGTGCAGGTCGAGGCTCAGCATGGGCCGAACCCGCAGCATGCCGGTGCGTCCGGATGGCGGAGCCGAAGGCCCTGCGACAGGCTCATGCTTCTTCCTCCGCGCCCCGCTGCCGCCGCACCAGCCACTCCGACAGCAGCAGTGCACCCAGCGAGATCAGCAGCGAAACCGCGGCCAGTCGCCAGATGCCGGCCTCGCCGCCCGGCACCTGCATCAATCCGTAGATGGCCGCGGACAGCGTCTGCGTCTCGCCCGGGATGGCCGAGACGAAGGTGATGGTCGCGCCGAATTCGCCCAGCGCCTTGGCGAATGCCAGGGCCGCGCCGGCTACCAGCCCGGGCCAGGCCAGCGGCAGGGTCACGGTGAGGAACACCCGCCAGGGTGCGGCGCCGAGCGTGGCGGCGGCCTGTTCGAGCTTGCGGTCCACGTTCTCGATCGACAGCCGGATCGCGCGCACCATCAGTGGGAAGCCCATCACCGCGCAGGCCAGCGCCGCGCCGGTCCAGCGGAAGGCCAGGGTGATGCCGAAGGTGTCGTGCAGCCAGCGACCGGCGGGCCCCTGGTTGCCGAACATCACCAGCAGCGCGTAGCCCATCACCACCGGTGGCAGCACCAGCGGCAGGTGCACCAGCGCGTCGAGCAGGGCCTTGCCGGGGAAGCGGCGCCGCGCCAGCAGCCAGGCCACGGCCACGCCCAGCGGCAGGCTGGCGAGCGCGGCGACCATCGCGACCTTCAGGCTTACGCCGATGGCGGTCAGCTCCGCGGGCGAGAACCAGTCCAAGGCCTCGCCTCAGTCGAGTACGTCGAAGCCGCGGCGCTCGAAGATCGCGCGCGCCGCAGGCGAAGAGAGCCAGCGCACGAAGTCGCGCGCAGGAGCGGGTGCGGCCGCCAGCGCCGCGACCGGATACACGATGGGCGGATGGCTGCCGGAGGGGAAGGTCGCGACCACGCGCACGCGCGGCTCGGCCTTCGCGTCGGAGGCGTAGACGATGCCCAGCGGCGCCTCGCCGCGTGCCACCAGCATCAGCGCCGCGCGCACGCTTTCCGTCTCCGCCAGGCGCGCGGACAGGCCATTCCACTGCCCGAGCGATTCCAGCGCGGCGCGGCCGTACTTGCCGGCCGGGACCGACGCCGTCTGGGCGATGGCCAGGCGGCCCTCACCGAGCGCGGCGGCGATGGCGCCGGGCCTGGACAGGTCGACCTTGCCGGCGCCGGCCTGCGGCGCGACCAGCACCAGCCGGTTGCCCAGCAGGTGGCGGCGGCTGCCGGCATCGATCCGGTTGCGTCGCTGCAGGTAATCCATCCACTCCAGGTCGGCGGAAGCGAACACCTGTGCCGGCGCGCCCTGTTCGATCTGCCGCGCCAGCGCCGAACTTGCCGCGTAGGACACGCGCACCGGCGTGCCGGTGGCCTGCTGGTAGGCGGCAGCGGCCTCGTCCAGCGATTCCTTGAGGCTCGCGGCGGCGAACACGGTCAGCGGCGCGCGTTCCGCCGACCGCGCCGGGGCGGGCGATGCGAGCATGCCCATTCCCAGCGCCAGCATGGCCAGTGCGCGCAACAGCGGAATGGTCGTGGCAGGCATGCGGTCGTGCTCCGGTGGGGCGTTGCGGCGGAATGTCGTGGCGGTGCCGGCGTCGGCCGACGCTAGCGACCGGTTGCGAATGCCTCGTTGAGCGTGGCGGCCAGCCGCGCGCCGCCCAGCCGCAGCTGCGTTTCGGCCGTGGGCAGGTGCGCGGCGACGTAGGCGTCGCCGATCACGTGGCCGGACGGATAGAAGCCCGGCGTGGCGACCAGCCGGCAGGACTGTTCGGCCCACAACTGCGGTGCGCGCGGCGGCAGTGGCGGCACCGGCGCTGGCGCCGGCAGGGCACGCAACCGTGCCAACCAGGCGTCCTCGTCCAGGCGCTGCGCGTTGAGCATGCCGCTGTCCCATAGCGAATGCAGGTTGCTGCCCTTGCCGCGCCAGTTGACCTGGTAATCGTTGCCGCCGCGATCGTCGGCATGGCCGGCATGCAGCGGCTGGTGCACGTCGCCGACGAAGTGGACCACGAACTTCAATGCCTGGCGGCGTTCGGCATCGCTGCGGCTCGGGTCGGACAGGATCGCGGTCTGCTCCTGGATCGCGGTGACGACGCAGTTGCCGCCGGGGCAGTCGCGTACCGCGTCGAACGCGCAGTCCGGATCTCCGATGTTGACGTAATGCCAGCGCGACGAACGCTTGCCCAGCCCGGGATCGTTGGCGCGCAGTTCGTCGGCCCAGTTGGCGATGCCGGCCAGGGTGGGGTCCGCTTCGGCCTGCAGCAGCCGGGCGATGCCGGCGCGTGCCTCGGGCGTGAGGTCGGCGTCGGCCAGGCGTGCCACCAGGCGGTGGCCGAGCGGGCCCCACGCATGGGCGGGCAGGGCGAAGGACAGGGCGAGCAGCGCCGCCAGCCAGCGCGACGGGCGGCGCGTGGGGGGTGCGGAGGGATGCGACGGGTGGGTCATGCCCCCACTTTAACCGACCGGCCTTGCGGCCCCCGCCGCAGGCGGTCGCATCCCTCCGCTGGGGAATCGCATGAAGTCAGAACTTCATGACATAAGCGGCGCCGTACACCAGCGGGTCGATGTTGGCCGTGCCCAGGCGCGCGCCGTCGACGCGGACGCTGCTGTCGATGTCGATCCAGCGCACGTCCACGCGGACGGCGGCGTTCTCGCTGACGCGGAAGTCCAGGCCTGCATGCGCGGCCAGGCCCCAGGAATCGCCGAGCTCCAGCTCGGTGCCTTCCAGCGCGCCGCGGGTGTCCTCGCTGAAGAACGTGGTGTAGTTCAGGCCCACGCCCACCAGCGGCGAGACCACGCCCTTGTCGTTGAAGTGGTACTGCAGGCTGAACGTCGGCGGCAGGTGCTTGGTGCTGCCGACCCGACCCACGCCCTTGACCGAGATGTCGTGCTGGAACGGCCAGGCCGCCAGCACTTCAATCCCGAGGTTGTCGCGGATGAAGTACTCGAAGGTCAGGCTCGGCTTGGCGTCGCTGCCGACCGACAACGGCAGGGTGCCCCCGGCCAGGGTGCCGTTGTCCGACTTGGGGTCGACCTGGTGCACGCCCAGGCCCAGGGTCCAGTCTCCGGCGGACTGGGCGAAGGCGGGGGCGGCCGCGACGGCCAGGCCGGCGGCGAACAGGACGGGGAGGAGCTTCTGTTTCATGGGTAAGCGCTCGTGGCGTGTGGAGTTCGGCGCCAGTGTCCCGCCGCCGCGCGCCGCGCGCCTTGATCGCAGTCAAGGCGGCCGGCCGGCCCGGGCGGCGGTGCTAGAATGGCCACCCCGCTTCAACCCTTTCCGTCCTTCTTTTTCCACCACGGGCCGCGCGCGCCGCGGCGTCAGGAGTCTTCAGCAATGGCGATCAAGGTTGGCATCAACGGCTTCGGCCGCATCGGCCGCAACGTGCTGCGTTCGGCGGTGCAGAATTTCGGCAACGACATCGAGATCGTGGCGATCAACGACCTGCTCGAGCCGGATTACCTGGCCTACATGCTGCAGTACGACTCCGTGCACGGCCGCTTCAAGGGCGAGGTCAAGGTCGAAGGCAACACCCTGGTCGTCAACGGCAAGAAGATCCGCCTGACCCAGGAGCGCGATCCGGCCGCGCTGAAGTGGGACGAAGTCGGCGCCGAAGTCGTCATCGAATCCACCGGCCTGTTCCTGGACAAGGTCACCGCGCAGAAGCACCTGGATGCCGGCGCCAAGAAGGTGATCCTGTCGGCCCCGTCCAAGGACGACACGCCGATGTTCGTCTTCGGCGTCAACCACGAGACCTATGCCGGCCAGGCGATCGTCTCCAACGCCTCGTGCACCACCAACTGCCTGGCCCCGCTGGCCAAGGTCATCAATGACAAGTGGGGCATCAAGCGCGGCCTGATGACCACCGTGCACGCGGCCACCGCCACGCAGAAGACCGTCGACGGCCCGAGCAACAAGGACTGGCGCGGCGGCCGCGGCATCCTCGAGAACATCATCCCGTCGAGCACCGGCGCGGCCAAGGCGGTCGGCGTGGTGATCCCGGCGCTGAACAAGAAGCTGACCGGCATGAGCTTCCGCGTGCCGACCTCGGACGTGTCGGTGGTCGACCTGACCGCCGAGCTGGAGAACCCGGCCAGCTACGAGGAGATCAAGGCCGAGATCAAGGCGCAGAGCGAAGGCGCGCTGAAGGGCATCCTCGGCTACACCGAGGACAAGGTGGTGGCGACCGATTTCGTCGGCGACACCCGCACCTCGATCTTCGACGCCGACGCCGGCATCGCGCTGGACCCGACCTTCGTCAAGCTGGTGGCGTGGTACGACAACGAGTGGGGCTACTCCAACAAGTGCCTGGAGATGGTCCGCGTGGTCGCCGGCAAGTAAGCGGCGGCACGCCGCGGCGTAAGTTGCACCGGAAAGGGCGCCGCAGGGCGCCCTTTCGCGTTTAACGCGGCGCTTACGGACGGCGTCGCGGCCTTGCATTCCCGCCGCGCATCGCCGACGCTGCCGGCGCCATGGCCGGCAGGGATCCGCCGGCCACCGCTGCGCGACGCGTACCGATACGGACGGGGGAGGAATGGACGACGTGGCAGGGATACTCGTGATCGTGGGCCTGGCCTTGCTGGCCATGCCGGTGTTGCTGGTCGTCGCGCTGGTATCGCTCTCCTCGCTGAAGGGGCGCGTGGCCGAACTCGAAAGGAACCTGGCGGAGCTGCGGTTCGCGGCCGAGCGTCCGTCCGTGCGCGAAAGTGGCGCGGCGGCGGCTCCGCGCGATCCGGCGGTGCCGCCGGGTCCACAGCCCGCATCGGCGGCCGGCGATGCCCCGACCCTGTCCGAACTGATGCGGCGGCAGGCCGGCGACGCCACCGCGCCGGCCGCGCCGGCGGTACCCGCACCGCCGCAGGCGCCCGTCGGACCGCCCGCCACGCCCCCGACGGCGTCCGCGACCGGTGCCGCCGCCTCCGCGCCCCCGCCGTTGCCGCCGCCGGGCCCGCGGCAGGAGGCCGCCCGGGAGACGGTCGACGATACCGCGCGCGCGCGCGCGGCCACGGCCTCGGCGCGCATCGCCCATGGACGCGCCGCGCCGGCGGAGAACGCGCTGCTGCGCATGGTCAAGCGCTGGTTCACGGTCGGCAACGTGCCAGTCAAGATCGGCATGCTGGTGCTGCTGGCGGGCGTGGCCGCGCTGCTGAAGTACGCCAGCGACCAGGGCCTGTTCGTGCTGCCGCTGGAACTGCGCCTGGCGGCCGTGGCGGCCGCGGCGCTGGGCGCGCTGGTCTTCGCCTGGCGACGCCGCGACAGCAACCGCATCTTCGCGCTGAGCCTGCAGGGCGGGGCGATCGGCGTGCTGCTGCTGACCGTGTTCGCCGCCTTCAAGCTCTATGGCGTGATCGACCCGGGGCCGGCGTTCGCGCTGAGCGTGCTGCTGGTGGCCGGCATGGGACTGCTGGCGGTGCTGCAGGACGCCAAGGCGCTGGCGGTTTTCGCGCTGCTCGCCGGCTTCCTCGCGCCGCTGTGGCTGTCGACCGGCAGCGGCAACCATGTCGCGCTGTTCTCGTACTACGCGCTGCTCAACGCGGCGATCGTGGCCATCGCCTGGTTCCGTGCCTGGCGCATCCTCAACCTGCTCGGCTTCCTCTTCACCTTCGGCATCGGCAGCCTGTGGGGTGCCAGCGCCTACACGCCGGAGAAGTTCGCCAGCACGCAGCCGTTCCTGCTGCTGTTCTTCGCGTTCTACCTGGTCGTGCCGATCCTGTTCGCGCGGCGGCAGCCGGCGGGGCGGCGCGACCTGGTCGACGGTTGCCTGGTGTTCGGCACGCCGCTGGTGGCATTCACGCTGCAGGCCGGCCTGATGGACGGCCTGTTCGCCGATGGCAGCCGCATGCCATTGGCGCTGTGCGCGCTGGGACTGGCCCTGCTGTACGCGGCATTGGCATGGGTACTGCTGCGCCGCGCCGGCTACCGGGTGCTCGGCCAGTCGCATGCGATCCTGGCGGTCGGCTTCGCCACCCTGGCCGTGCCGCTGGCGCTGTCGGCACGCGCCACCGCGAGCGTGTTCGCGCTGGAAGGCGCCGGCCTGGTCTGGCTCGGCCTGCGCCAGGGGCGTGGCCTGCCGGTGTTCAACGGCAGCGCGCTGCAGCTGGTGGCCGCGTGCGCGTTGCTGCTGGGTGCGGTCGACGATGCCGCGGGCGACGCCCACCTGCTGCTCAATCCCACCGCCATGGCCGCGCTGCTGGTCGCGCTGGCGGGGCTGGCCAGTGCGTGGGCGGCGCGCCTGCACGGTGCGACGGTGCGGGCGGTGGCGTTCTACCTGTGGGGCCTGCTCTGGTGGTGCGGAAACGGCGTCCACGAGATCGACCGGTTCGTCGAGCCCGTCGCACGGGCGGACTGGTTGCTGGTGTTCGCCATCGCCACGGCCTGGCTGGCGGCGGAAGTCCACCGCCTGAGCCCGGCGCGTGCGCTGGCGTGGACCGTGGCGGGCGGTTTCGCGGCGGCCCTGCCGCTGACATTGGCACAGCACGCCGCGCATTCGCATGCGTTCGGCGGCGACTACGGGCTGGTGGCCTGGGTGGCGTTCGCGCTGCTGGGCCTGCGCAGCCTGGCCTGCCTGCGCGGGGACGCGAGCCGCCTCGCCAGCCTGGCGCAGTTCGCCTGGTGGCTGGCCTGGGCGATGGTGCTGTCGCTATGGGCCGGCTGGTGGTCGTCGCACGCCGGCCTTGCGCAGGGCTGGCATCTAACCCTGGGCCTCGCCCCGTGGCTGGTGCTGGTCGCGCTGGCGCTGTGGCGCTGGCAATGGCTGGCGATCCCGCGCGGTGCACTGGCCGATGGCGCGCGCACGCCGCTGCTGTGCGTGGCGTTTGCGGTGGTCGCGCTGGACTGGCTGCTGGCCTTGCGCCAGGCCGCGCCGTCCGCGCCACTGCCGTGGCTGCCGCTGCTCAATCCGGCCGAGCTCGTCCATTCGCTGGCCCTGCTGCTCGCCGCGGCATGGCTGTGGTCGCCTTGGGCGCCGCAGGCGCTGCGGCCTCTGCGCATGGCAGTGGTCGCCGCCGTCGGGTTCGTGCTGCTGAGCGTGAGCACGCTGCGTGGCGTGCACCACTGGGGCGGCGTCGCCTGGGAGCCGGGCCTACTGTCCAGCAGCCTGGCCCAGACCAGCCTGACCGTAACCTGGAGCGTGCTCGGCGTGATCGGCTGGATCACCGGTTCGCGCCGCGGCCGCCGCGGCCTGTGGCTGGCCGGCGCGCTGCTGATGGGCGTGGTCCTGGCCAAGCTGCTGCTGGTCGACCGGCAGCACCTGGGCGGCATGCTCGGTATCGTCTCGTTCATTGCCTATGGGGTCCTGTGCACCATCGTCGGCTACCTGGCGCCGGCGCCCCCGCGCATGCCGGGCGCATCGGCTGGGGAGTCGCACGCATGACGCTTCGCACGGGAGCCGCCGGAACGAGGATCGCCGCCTGGCTGGCGGTCGTGGTTTCGCTGGTGATGTCCGTGGTGGCCAACGCCGCATCGCGCGACGATTACGCGCGGCAGTGGCCGCTGACCCTGGGCCAGGAGGAAAGCGGCGCCTACCGCGTGCTGCTGGACGAGGCGGTGTACCGCAGCGCCAGCCAGGCCGCCCTGGTCGACGTGGAGGTGTTCAACGCGCAAGGGCAGCCGCTGCCGGCCGCGCTGCTGTCGCCGGCGCAACCGCTGGCGCAGGCGCCGCGCACGCTGGCGCTGCCGTGGTTCCCGTTGCCGGCGCTGGATCCGGCCGCCGGTGGCGGCGACCTTCGCCTGGTGGCCGAGCGTGACGAGGCCGGCGGCATCGTCCGCATCGAGGCCGGCGTGCCGCCGCGCGACGCCGCGGTCGCGGTGCCGGGGCAGTGGCTGGTCGACGCCAGCCCCCTGCGGGAACCGGTGCGCGCGCTGCGGCTGGAGTGGGAGCGGCCACGCGAGTCGCTGCAGGCCCGCTACCGGGTCGAGGGCAGCAACGACCTGCGCCAGTGGCGCACGCTCAACGAAGGCACCACCCTGCTGGACCTGGAGCGCGGCGGCGAGCGCCTGCGCCAGGGCCGGATCGAACTGGACGGGCAGGCGCGCTACCTGCGCCTGCTGCCGGTGCGGCCCGGTCCCGGGCTCTTGCCGGTGCTCAGCGGCGTGGCCGGCGAGCTGGAGCCGCCGCCGCCGCAGGCGCGCTGGGAGTGGGTGGAACTCGAAGGCCAACGCCGCAGCGAAGGCGGCCGCGAGTACTTCGAGTTCAAGCTGCCCGGACGCATTCCGGTCGAGCGCGCCGACGTGCGCCTGCCGGGCAACAACGCGGTGGAATGGACCCTGCACAGCCGCGAACGCGGGGACGCCTCGTGGATCTGGCGGGCCGGTCCGTGGATGGCGTTCCAGGTGGGCGCTGGCGCGGGGCAGGCCAGCCAGTCCGATCCCCGGCCGCTGGCGATGGTCGTGCGCGACCGCCAGTGGCGGCTGGGCGCAGGCAGCGCGGTCGGCGCGCAGGCGCCGGTGCTGCGGCTGGGATATCGCCCCGAAGTGATGGTGTTCCTGGCCCAGGGCGAACCGCCTTATGCGCTGGCCGCCGGCAGCGCCAATGCCCGGCGTGCCGATGCGCCGATCCCGGCACTGCTGGAGGCTTTGCGCCGCCAGCGCGGTGCGGGATGGCAACCCGCACCGGCCTACCTGGCTCCGGAGCCGGAGGAGCTGGCCGGCGAACGCGCCTTGGCGCCGCAGCGGCAGATCGACTGGAAGAGCCTGCTGTTGTGGGCGCTGCTGGTCGGCGGCGCGGTGCTGGTCGCCGCGCTGGGCCTGAGCCTGTTGCGGCAGCCGCCGCGCGATTGAGCCTGGTTTGCCGTGGCGGCGCGCGGGCGGGACAATGCCGCTCCCGCGCCGGCGGCGACGCGTTTCGTTTCCGGCGCAACGGCGCCCGTGCCACGCGTGCCCGCGGCGAACCGCCGCTTCCCAACTGAATGATGAGAGCCCAACGATGACGATCCTGCGGATGACCGACCTCGACCTCGCCGGCAAGCGCGTGCTGATCCGCCAGGACCTCAACGTGCCGATCGAGCAGGGCAGGATCACCTCCGAACAGCGCATCACCGCCTCGGTGCCCACGCTCAGGCTCGCGCTGGAGAAGGGCGCGGCGGTGATGGTGACCTCGCACCTGGGCCGGCCGAAGGAAGGCGTGTGGAGCGAGGCCGATTCGCTGGCCCCGGTCGCTGCGCGGCTGTCGCAGCTGCTGGGCGTGGACGTGCCGCTGGTGCGCGACTGGGTCGACGGCGTCGAGGTGCGGCCGGGCCAGGTCGTGCTGCTGGAGAACTGCCGCATGAACGTCGGCGAGGGCAAGGACGACGAGGCGCTGTCGAAGAAGTACGCCGCGCTGTGCGATGTGTTCGTGATGGATGCGTTCGGCACCGCGCACCGCGCCCAGGCCTCGACCCATGGCGTGATCCGCTTCGCCCCGGTCGCCGCCGGCGGCCCGCTGCTGATGGCCGAACTCGACGCGCTGGACAAGGCGCTGGCCAGCCCGGCGCGGCCCTTGCTGGCGATCGTGGCCGGCAGCAAGGTCTCGACCAAGCTCGAGCTGCTCACCAGCCTGGTCGGCAAGGTCGACCAGTTGATCGTCGGCGGCGGCATCGCCAACACCTTCCTCGCCGCCACCGGGCATCCGGTCGGCAAGTCGCTGTACGAGGCGGACCTGCTGGACACGGCGAAGAAGATCCTCGCCGACGCGAAGGCGCGCGGCGCCGACATCCCGCTGCCCAGCGACGTGGTCGTGGCCAAGGCTTTCGCCGCCGATGCCCCGGCCACGGTCAAGCCGGTGGGCGAGGTCGCCGACGACGACCTGATCCTGGACATCGGCCCGCAGACCGGTGCGCGCTACGCCGCGCTGATCGCCGCCGCGGGCACGGTGGTGTGGAACGGGCCGGTCGGCGTGTTCGAGTTCGATGCGTTCGCCGGCGGCACCGAGGCGGTGGCGCGGGCGATCGCCGCATCCAAGGCGTTCTCCATCGCCGGCGGCGGCGACACCCTGGCGGCGGTGGACAAGTTCGGCATCGAGCAGCAGGTCAGCTACATCTCCACCGGCGGCGGCGCCTTCCTGGAGTTCCTCGAAGGCAAGACCCTGCCGGCGGTGGCGGCGCTGGACGCCCGCGGCGGCTGACGCGCGGGCACGCGCCGGCACGGCGGCCGATCGCCTGACCGGTCGCCGTGTCTTCGACTAGAAAAACCGGTCCGGCGCAGCGCGCCGGACGGCAGGTGAATCAGCGGTGGAAATCGCCGGCCGCTTCGGGCTGGTAACGCACCGAGCGCACGCGCAGCTTCAGGGTGCGCCCACCGGGCGCTTCCCACTCGATCGACTGGCCCACCGACAGGCCCAGCAGGGCGCTGCCCACCGGCGCCAGCACCGAGACGCGGCCCTTCTCGACGTCGGCTTCGTTCGGGTAGACCAGGGTGAGGACGTGGTCCTCGCCGGTGGCGATGTCTTCGCACTCCACCCGCGAGTGCATGGTCACCACGTCGGCAGGCACGCGCTCGGGCGGCAGCACTTCGGCGCGGTTGAGCTCGTCCATCAGCGCGATCGCGGCAGGATGGCGGCTGAGCACGGGCGAATCGAGCAGGGCTTCCAGGCGCGCGAGGTCGCGGCTGGAGATGATCAGGGAGGGCGGCAGGCCGCTGGTGGGCTGGTTGGACATGGTGTTCCTCTGGGGTGGGCGCGCCGGGCGCGCATGAAGAAAAGGCGGCGCGTTTCCGCCCCGCCCCGGGTATCTGGGTTGTGCGCAAACCGTAGCCCGTAACCGGCGCGGTTTCAACCGCGTCCGGGGTGGCCGATCGCCTGCGTTCAGCCCCAGTCGCTGCGGGGCGCCGGGGCGGTCGTGGCGGCCTGCTGCAGCGGCGCCGGATCGCCGGCGTCGGGGGCGAGCAGGCCGGGGGGCAGGTCGGCGAACACCCGCGCCAGGCGGGCCAGGAAGCCGGCCATGGCCGAGCTGCGCCGCCAGACCATGGCGATGCTGCGGCTGGGATGGGAGTCGGCGAATCGCAGCAGGTGGATGTTGTCCGAGCGCGCCACCGGGGGCTTGATCGCCAGGGTCGGCAGCAGGGTCACCCCGACGTTGGCCGCCACCATCTGCCGCAGCGTTTCCAGGCTGGTGGCGCGGAACTCGGTCCGCTCGTGCGCGCCGGAGAGGCGGCACACGTCCAGCGCCTGTTCGCGCAGGCAGTGGCCGTCCTCGAGCAGCAGCAGGCGTTGTTCGGCCAGTTCGTCCAGGGTGAGCGCATCGCGGCGCGAGAGCGGGTGGTTCTCCGGCACGGCCAGCACGAACGGTTCCTCGAACAGGAACTCGGCATGCAGCTGCTCGTCGTGCACGGGCAGGGCCAGCACGGCCGCGTCGAGCTTGCCGTCGCGCAGGCGCGCGAGCAGTTCGTCGCTCTTCTCCTCGACCAGCAGCAGCTCCAGCTGCGGGAAGCGCGCACGCACCCGCGGCACCACGTGCGGCAGCAGGTAGGGGGCGAGGGTGGGGAAGATGCCCAGGCGCACGGTGCCCGCTTCCGGATCCTTGCTGCGGCGCGCGGCCTCCTTCATCTGCTCGACCTCGGCCACGATCCGGCGCGCGCGCTCGGCGGCCTCGCGGCCGGCCGGCGTGAGCATCACCTTGCGCGGCGCGCGCTCGACCAGCGGCACGCCCAGCTCGTCCTCGAGCTTGCGGATCTGGGTGGAGAGGGTGGGCTGGCTGACGTGGCAGGCCGCGGCGGCGCGGCCGAAATGCTTCTGGTCGGCCAGTGCCACCAGGTATTTCAGGTCACGCAGGTTCATTGCCGGTCGCCCTCCCGGAATGCGCGTCGGTGGTGGTCCGCCCCGCACGCGGGGCCGACCACGGAAGCCACTCTACCCTGTGCGCCGGCGTACCGTGGACCGGCGGCCCACGGCGACGCGCTCACGCCGCCTCGGCGACCGCCTCGGCCTTCGGGGCCGAGGTGCGGATCAGGTGGTCGAAGGCGGCCAGCGCGGCCTTGGAACCTTCGCCCATCGCGATCACGATCTGCTTGTACGGCACGGTGGTGCAGTCGCCCGCGGCGAACACGCCCGCCACGCTGGTCTGGCCGCGCTCGTCGACGATGATCTCCCCGCGCGGGCTCAACGCGACGGTGCCCTTGAGCCATTCGGTGTTGGGCAGCAGCCCGATCTGGACGAACACGCCCTCCAGTTCGATCCGGTGCGAGTCGTGGCCGACGCGGTCGGTATAGACCAGCCCGGTGACCTTCTGCCCGTCGCCGAGCACCTCGGTGGTCTGGGCGCTGGTGACCACCCGCACGTTGGCCAGGCTGCGCAGCTTGCGCTGCAGGACCTCGTCGGCGCGCAGCGCACCGTCGAACTCGACCAGGGTGACATGGCTGACGATGCCGGCGAGGTCGATCGCCGCTTCCACGCCGGAGTTGCCGCCGCCGATCACCGCCACGCGCTTGCCCTTGAACAGCGGGCCGTCGCAGTGCGGGCAGTAGGCCACGCCCTTGTTGCGGTATTCGTCCTCGCCGGGCACGTTCATCTGCCGCCAGCGCGCGCCGGTGGACAGGACCACGGCCTTGGACTTCAGCGAGGCGCCGTTTTCCAGCCTGATCTCGACCAGGCCGTCGTCGCCGGCCGGCAGCAGCGCGGTGGCGCGCTGCAGGTTCATCACGTCGACGTCGTACTCGCGCACGTGCTGCTCGAGCTGCGCGGCCAGCTTCGGGCCTTCGGTGTGCGGCACCGAGATGAAGTTCTCGATAGCCATGGTGTCCAGCACCTGGCCGCCGAAGCGCTCGGCCGCCACGCCGGTGCGGATGCCCTTGCGCGCGGCGTAGATCGCCGCGGCCGCGCCGGCCGGGCCGCCGCCGACGACGAGCACGTCGAACGCGGGCTTCTTCGCGATCTTCTCCGCTTCGCGCTTCGCGGCGCCGGTATCGAGCCTGGCGACGATCTCCTCCAGGCCCATGCGGCCATAGGCGAACAGCTCGCCGTTGAGGAACACCGCCGGCACCGACATCACCTGTCGCGACTCGACTTCCTGCTGGAACAGCGCGCCGTCGATGGCCACGTGCCTGATCTTCGGATTCAGCACCGCCATCAGGTTCAGCCCCTGGACCACGTCCGGGCAGTTCTGGCAGGACAGCGAGAAGTAGGTCTCGAACGCGAACTCGCCGTCGAGCGACTTCACCTGCTCGATCACCTCGGCCGCCGCCTTGGACGGATGGCCGCCGACCTGCAGCAGCGCCAGCACCAGCGAAGTGAACTCGTGGCCCATCGGCAGGCCGGCGAAGGCCAGCGAGATGTCCTGGCCGGGGCTGGTCACGGCGAAGGAGGGCTTGCGCTGGGCGTCGTCGCGGCGCACTTCCAGGCTGACCTTGGGCGAGAGCGCTTCGATGTCCTGTAGCAACTGCAGCATCTGTGCCGAGCTGTCGCCGTCGTCGAGCGAGGCGACCAGGTGCACCGGGCGGGTGAGGCGCTCCAGGTAGGCCTGGAGCTGGGTCTTGAGGCTGGCGTCCAACATGGCGCGACTCCTTGGGGGAGGAATGGTCCGGCAGTGGCGGGCACGGTTGCCCGTTGCGTGTCCGGGGCGCCGGACACGGTGCGGCGTAGGAGTGGAAGGAAGCCGACGCGGCCTGCGTGGCGTGCCGGGAGAGACGGCGGCTGCGTGGGGCGCGATGGCTTCCTTCCACTCCCACCCCCGTCGGGCGACGGGGATGGGGTGGCGGTGCCTGTCCGTCCCGCCGGCGGGCGGAACGGACGGGCACGGACGGCCTTAGATCTTGCCGACCAGGTCCAGCGACGGGGCGATGGTCTGGGCGCCTTCCTTCCACTTGGCCGGGCAGACCTGGCCGGGGTTGGCGGCGACGAACTGGGCGGCCTTCAGCTTGCGCAGGGTCTCGCTGACGTCGCGGGCGATCGCGTTGTCGTGGATCTCCAGCGTCTTGATCACGCCTTCCGGGTTGATGATGAAGGTGCCGCGCAGGGCCAGGCCTTCTTCCTCGATGTGCACGCCGAAGGCGCGGGTCAGCTGGTGGGTCGGGTCGCCGACCAGCGGGAACTGGGCCTTGCCCACCGCCGGGGAGGTCTCGTGCCACACCTTGTGCGAGAAGTGGGTGTCGGTGGTCACGATGTAGACCTCGGCACCGGCCTTCTGGAACTCGGCGTAGTTGTTGGCGGCGTCCTCGACCTCGGTCGGGCAGTTGAAGGTGAAGGCGGCCGGCATGAAGATCAGGACCGACCACTTGCCCTTGAGGCTGGCGTCGGTGACTTCGATGAACTCGCCGTTCTGGAACGCGGTGGCCTTGAACGGCTTGACCGTGGTGTTGATCAGGGACATGGGGAGGTCCTCTCGGTTGGGGTGGAAGGGAACGGCGACCATGCTAGGCCGCCTCGATAGACAGAGCAAATCGATTAAAAGGATTGAATAGATAGTCATTGGCTATCGATATTCAAGCCCCGGCCTTTGGTGCAGCGCCACAGGCTTGGCGCGCGGCCGCCGCTGGTCCATCGTTCCGGACATGAGCTCCTCCCCTCCAGACCCGCCCGGCCCCGTAACGCCAGACCCGTCCGGCATCCGCGCCGACGCCCTGCTGCGCGAGTCCTCCGCCCGGATCGGGCGCGAGGACGCCGAACCCCTGCTGATCCATGCGCTGGGGGTCGACCGCGCCTGGCTGTTCGCCCATGCCACGGACCCGGTCGCAGCCGCGGCCGCGGCGCGCGTCCGAGCCCTGGTCGAGCGCCGTGCCGCGGGTGAACCGGTGGCGTACCTGACCGGGCGCCGTGGCTTCTGGACCCTGGACCTGGAAGTCACCCCCGACACGCTGATCCCGCGGCCGGAAACCGAGCTGCTGGTGGAACTGGCACTGGCCTGCATCGGTCGCGACGCGCCGGCGCGGATCGCCGACCTGGGCACCGGCAGCGGCGCGATCGCGCTGGCCCTGGCCAGCGAACGGCCGGCCTCGGTGGTGGTCGCCACCGACGTCAGCGAGGACACGCTGGCCGTGGCCGTGCGCAACGCCCAGGCCCACGCACTGGACAATGTCTGGTTCAGGCGCGGCGACTGGTGCCAGGCGCTGGGCCACGACCGCTTCGACCTGATCGCGAGCAATCCTCCCTACATCGCCGATGGCGATCCGCACCTGGCCCGGGGCGACCTGCGCCACGAGCCCGGGCGCGCGCTGGCCTCCGGCAGCGACGGGCTCGATGCGATCCGCGCGATCGTGCAGGCGGCGCCGGGCCACCTGGTGCCCGGTGGCTGGCTGTTGCTGGAGCACGGGCTGGAGCAGGGGGCGGCGATCCGGGCGCTGATGCAGCAGGCCGGGATGGTCGAAGTGGCCACCGAGCGCGACCTCGAACAACGCGACCGCGTCACCCTCGGCCGCATGCCGCCGTAGAGCGGGGCTTGCCCCGCTGCTTGTGTCGCACGAACAGCGGGGCAAGCCCCGCTCTACGAACGCCGGCGAAGAGGGGGCAAGCCGCGATCCACGAACGCCGGCGAAGCGGGGCAGGCCCCGCTCCACGAAAGTCGGCGACGCGCGGCAGGCCCCGCTCCACCGCGTCGCTTGCGGCGCCTGGAAGCGGTCGTGCCGGCCGGGCCGATACAATGCGGGTTGCTACCCGTTGCAGGACCCGCGCATGCGCAAGCTCTATCCCGAGATCGAACCGTTCGACACCGGCACCCTGAAGGTCGACGCCCGGCACGAGCTGTACTACGAGCAGTGCGGCAACCCGGCGGGCAAGCCGGTGGTGATGCTGCACGGCGGTCCCGGCGGCGGCTGCAGCGCGAAGATGCGCTGCTTCCACGACCCGGCGCGCTACCGGATCGTACTGTTCGACCAGCGCGGCGCCGGCCGATCCACCCCGCACGCGGACCTGGTCGACAACACCACCTGGGACCTCGTCGCCGACATCGAGAAGCTGCGCACGAAGCTGGGCATCGACCGCTGGCAGGTGTTCGGCGGCAGCTGGGGCTCGACCCTGGCCCTGGCCTACGCGCAGGCCCACCCGCAGCGCGTGGCCGAGCTGGTCCTGCGCGGCATCTTCATGCTCCGCCGCTGGGAGCTGGAATGGTTCTACCAGGAGGGCGCCAACCGGCTGTTCCCGGACGCCTGGGAGCACTACGTCGCCGCGATCCCGCCGGTGGAGCGCCACGACCTGATCTCGGCGTTCCATCGCCGCCTGACCAGCGACGACGAGGCCACGCGCCTGGCGGCTGCGCGCGCGTGGAGCGTCTGGGAAGGCGCTACCAGCTTCCTGCACGTGGACGCGGATTTCGTCAGCAGCCACCAGGACGCGCGCTTCGCGCTGGCGTTCGCCCGGATCGAAAACCATTACTTCGTCAATGGCGGCTTCTTCGAGGTCGAGGACCAGCTGCTGCGCGACGCGCACCGCATCGCCGGCATCCCCGGCGTGATCGTGCATGGCCGCTACGACGTGGTCTGCCCGCTGCAGAACGCCTGGGAACTGCACAAGGCCTGGCCGGCGTCGAAGCTGGAGATCACCGTGGCCTCCGGGCATTCGGCGTTCGAGCCGGAGAACATCGACGCACTGGTTCGGGCGACCGACGCGTTCGCTTCGTAGGCGCCGATTCATCGGCGACACGGGCGTCGGGAGAACGAGGGAGCCGCCTGGGCGGACGGCGTCGGGTCGCCGATGAATCGGCTCCTACAAGGGCGGCGGCGAAGGCTCGGCGGCCGGCGGGTCCGGCAACCCGGCCTGCTCGGCCGGCAGCTCGGCCGGCACCGGCTGCGGATACGGCAGCACCGGGAACAGCGTCGGCTGGGCCTGGGTGGCGGCCGACGGCTTGGCCGGCCGTTCGATGTCCTCGGGCAGGAAGCGCTCGAGCACCGAGAAGAAACGCTTGTAGAAGTTGGGATCCTGCAGGGTCGCGCTGGCGACCTTGACCAGCGAGTCGTCGCTGGAGCCGATCGGCAGCGACAGCGAACCCAGCGCGCTCACGCCGACGCTGGCGCTGGTGCTGCTCTTGCGCAGCGCGTAGCGGTCCTGGACCGCGTTGACGAACACCAGTGTCTGCTGGTCGCCGCGGGTCTGCGGCATGCACACCGCGCGGAACTCCACCTGCTCGTGGCTCTCTTCCTGCTGGAAGTACTTGCGGGCCTCGACCACGTCCGCCTCGGCGCGGCCGACGACGAAACCCTGGCTCAGCAGCGCGCGGCGGGCGGCCTCGCAGGCCTGCGCCGGCGAATGGTCGAAGCTGCGCGAATAGGTGTTGGACGAATCGAAGGCCTCATAGGCGGTGGGCGTCGACTTGGTGCCGCCACCCATCGAACAGCCACCGAGCGTGGCGACCAGCAGCAGCGGCAGGAGGAGCGGGCGTGGCGCAGGCATCATCAGCTTCGTGAAGGAGGAGCCGACCGAGTATGCCGGATGGCCGGGGCCCAGCACGAGACACCGGTGGTACCGTTTTCAGTGCCGCCGGTCACGGATTCATTCGCGGGTCAGGCTGTGGCGAACCGGGCCGCGAGCGGCGGCAGCAGGCGGGCCAGCCGCAACGCCCATTGGCGCTGGCCGTCCGCATCGGCGATCAGGTCCTGGCGGATCTCCAGTTCCACGTGTGGAAGGCCACGCGCTTCGCCGTGCACCGGGATCGCGTAGTCGCTGCTGTCGCTCACCGCGTAAGGCTGGTTGTCGCCGACGACCAGGTCGCCTTCGGCCATGAGCGCGTCGCGCAGCGCATGCGCCAGGCGCGCGTCGCGGTGGTAGAGGACGCCGCAGTGCCAGGGGCGCGCCACCCCGGCCATAGCAGGAGTGAAGCTGTGCAGGGTCATCAGCAGGGTGGGGCGCGGCGCCAGGCGGCGCTGCTCGAGCGCTTCGACGATCGCGTCGTGATAGGGCCGGAATATCTCGCGGACGCGTGCGGCACGCGCCTGCGCGGTCAGCGTCGCGTTGGCCGGCACGGCGGTTCCGTCGCTGCTGGCCACGATCAGGGTCGGCGACTCCAGCGGCCGGTTGCAGTCGATCACCAGCCGCGAATAGGCCTGCAGGATCGTCCATGCATCGAGCAGGGTCGCCAGTTCCCGGGCCACGCCGGCGATGCCGATGTCCCAGCCGATGTGGCGATCGATCTCGCCCGGCGGCAGGCCCAGGTCGCCAAGCGCGCGCGGGATCGCCTGGCCGGCGTGGTCGGCGGTGAGCAGCCAGGGCGATGCGCCGTGGCGGTTCAGCAGCTCGAACGGGGCCGGGTCGCCCGGCTGCAGCAGGGCCTCGATGGCCAGGGAATCAGCGTCCACGCGGACTGCCGTCGAGGTTGTGGTCGATCATCCACAGGCCGGCCCAGAGCTTGGCGTCCAGCTCGTAGCCCTGGCCGAGCTTGCCGGCCAGCCACGCCGCCGCGCTGGCGCGCGGAACCTCGTGCACCGTGATGTCCTCGCTCGCATCGCCGCCACCGGCGCCGACCTTGCGCAGGCCCGTGGCGCGCACGAAGGCGATCTTCTCGCTGCTGGCGCCCGAGGAGGTCGGGCCGACCATCAGCACTTCGGCGTGGTCGGCAGTCCAGCCGGTCTCTTCTTCCAGTTCACGGATCGAGGACCGCTCGATCGTCTCGCCGGCGTCGACATCGCCGACCAGGCCGGCCGGCATCTCGATCGTGCGGGCCTGCAGCGGCACCCGGAACTGCTCGACGAACAGAACCCGGTCCTCGGGCGTGACCGCGATGATGATCGCCGCCAGGCCGCCGGCATGGGTGCGCTCGGAGTATTCCCAGGTGCCGCGGACCACCATGCGCTGGTAGCGGCCTTCATAGACGATGCGGGGGACGTCGCCGGGCTGCACGCCTGTGGCTTCGGGCGCGGTGTTTCGATCGTGGCTCATGCGTCCATGCTAAGCCGGAAGCGGTGACGGTTGTGCGTCGCCGGTGGTGTCGGCGTCCAGCCCCGCGGCGCCGCGCAGGCGGCGCCGGGTCATCGGGCCGAAGCGCAGGGTGGCCGCCAGCGCGTCGAGCATCTCCGGGTCGGCCTCGGCGCGCGCAGCCACCGGGCCGTCGTAACCCAGCGGCGCATCGCAGGCGATGGTGGTCAACTGGCGCCACAGCAGCGCGTGTTCGCGCTGCTCGCGCAGCCGCGCCGCCACCTGCGCGGCACCGCGCAGGCGCAGGAAGCCGACTTCGTCCGCGCGCTCGAGCAGCGCGTCGAGGCTGCCGAAATGGGCCAGCAGCACGGCGGCGGTCTTGGCGCCGACGCCGCTGACGCCGGGGATGTTGTCGACCGCATCGCCGGTCAGGGCCAGGTAGTCGGCGATCTGGTGCGCGTGCACGCCATGGCGTGCCTTGACGCCATCGGCGCCCCAGCGCTGCGCGCGCGCGTAGTCCCACTGCTCGTCGTGCTCGCCCAGCAGCTGCGACAGGTCCTTGTCGGCCGAGACGATCACGCCGCGGTAGCCGGCCGGCCGCGCCCGGTGCAGGGCGCTGCCGATCAGGTCGTCGGCTTCGTAGTCGCGGTCGGCCAGCACCGCCAGGCCGAGCGCGGCGCACAGCGCCTTGCAGTGCGCGAACTGGCGGCGCAGCTCTACCGGTGCCGGCTCGCGGTTGGCCTTGTAGGCCGGATAGAGGCGGTTGCGGAAACAGCTGTCCAGCGCCTCGTCGAAGGCGATGGCGATCTGCGGTGGCCGCTCGCGCTCGAGCAGGTCGAGCAGGAACCGGGCGAAGCCGTGCACGGCGTTGGTCGGCCAACCATGCGCGTCGCGGAATTCGTCGGGCATCGAATGCCAGGCGCGGAACACGTACAGGCTGGCGTCGACCAGGTAGAGCGGGGCCCGCCCTGCAGCGCCCGCGTCCGCCAGCTCCGCCGCTGCCGAGCTCACGGGTTCCAGTCCGACAGCAGGGCGCGTGGATCGGGGCGGTCGCGTTCCGGCACTGCCTGCAACGGCGTGCCGACATGGACGAAGCCGACGATGCGCTCGCCGTCGGCGAGGCCCAGGATGCGCGCGACCCCGGTGTCGTAAGCCATCCAGGCCGTCAGCCACTGCGCGCCGAAGCCCATCGCCTGCGCGGCCTGGAGCAGGGCGAAGCAGACGCAGCCGGCGGTCAGCAACTGCTCCTGCTCCGGCACCTTGTGCCCGGACTGGAGGCGGGCCACCACCGCCACCACCAGCGGCGCGTGCGAGAAGCGCTGGCGATCCTTCTCCACGGCATGCGGCGGGGCGTCCGGATCCCGTTGCAGCGCGCGCCGGGCCAGGAACTCGCCCAGGACCTGCCGCGCGGTGCCGGCGATGCGCAGGAAGCGGAACGGGACCAGCTTGCCGTGGTCGGGCACGCGCACGGCCGACTCGAGCATGCGCAGCAGGGTCGGCTCGTCGGGACCGGGTTCGCCCAGCTGCATGGAGGGAACCGAGCGGCGCTGGTCCAGCGCTTGCAGGGCTGAAAGTGTGCGCATAATCTCAAATCACTCAAGTCCGGCCGCGGCGTGCCGAAAGTGGGAAGTATAGGCGTCCCCCTCGCACGCCCCGGATCGGGGGCGGACCTGGCCTGCACAAGCGGTTCATGTGCGCGCCTTAAATTCGCAGGCCGATGCAGACACCGCCGTTCGTAGACGAACTCCCCAGCCGCAACCCCGACCTGTTGAACCAGGTCCGGGAGGGCATGTTGCTGCCGCTGTCCGATGCCTTCGCCGCCGAGCTCGATGCGGCCGGTGCCGGGCTGTTCCAGTTGGCCGACACGGCCGCGCCGGCGCTGCAGAAGGAATACCTGGACGCAGTCCAGGAGCTCAAGCGCGACCGCGAGTCGCTGGTCGCCCGTTTCCGCGCGCACCTGGCCAGGGCCTGGCAGGCGCTCGAGGCGGGGCGGCCGCTTTCGGTCGAGCGCACGCTGGCGCGCGGCAACGACCTGACCCTGGTCGCCGAGGCCGAGCTGGAGGTGCGCCTGGCCGTGCGCAACCTCGCCGGCGCGATCCAGCAGGCCTGGCGCCCGGAGCTGATGCGGCTGGACCGATACCTGGGTTTCATCGCCGGTGGCATGCGCCTGGACAGCGACAGCAACCCGATCGGTCCCGAACACCTGGGCGTGGCGTTCTACGCCGCCCTCTCCGGCACCCGGCTGGCGCCGCGCGCGCAGCTGGCGACCGTGCGCGTCTGCGAGCCGGGCATGGTCGAACGCGTCGGTCGGCTGTACGCCAGCCTGGAGACGCAGCTGCTGGCCATCGCCCGCGCCAGCGAGCTGCCCACGGGTCGCGCGCGTCGCCGCGGCATCCCCGGCCAGGCTAGGTCTGCGCGCGCCGAGGCGGACTGGATCAGCCGCTTCTTCAGCCACTGGCAGGGTGGGCAGCGGGCGCCGGAGGCCGGCCATGCGATCGACGTCCATGCGCGCGCCGGCCATGAGCTCCTGCCGGCCGAGCTGCACCGGCTGCTGCAGGGTGCGCGTGCCGGGGGCGATCCGGGCGCCGCGGGCGACGGCCGGCGGGTGCTGTCTCCGCGCGAAATGGCGTCGGCCCTGTCGCTGCTGCAGACCACCCCCCATGCCGGCTTCGAGGAAATCGACCGGGGCGGCGACCTGCGCGCCGGATTGCGCGGGCAGCTGCTCGCGCACGGCGCGATGCTGGGGATCGACCCCGCCTCGGTGCGCATGGACGCGGCCGATGCCGACACCCTCGACCTGGTCGCCATGCTGTTCCAGGCCATGCTGCAGGAATCGCAGGTGCGCGCGGACCTGCGCCCGGTGCTGGGCCAGCTGCTCGTGCCGGTGGCCAAGGTCGCGCTGCAGGATCCACGCCTGTTCGTCCGCGACAGCCATCCGGCGCGTCGCCTGTTGAACTTGCTCGCCGACGCCTGCGACGGCAACCCCGGCGAGACCGCGGCCGAACTGGCGCTGCTGGCCCAGGTGCAGGCGGTTGCCGGGCGCGTGGCCCGCGATTTCGACGAACACCTGGGGGTGTTCCTCCAGGCTGAATCGGAATTCGGCGCGTACTTCGAGCAGTACCGGCGCCGCGTCGAGATCGCCGAGCGGCGCGCCGCGGAGCTGCAGCGCGCCGAAGAGCGCCGCGTCGCCGCGCGCACCCTGGCCGCCGGCGCGCTGGAGGCCAGGATGCAGGGACAGGCGCTGCCGCCCGTCCTGGAGGGCTTCCTGCGCCGGCCATGGGTACAGCACCTCGAGCGCGTCGCGCTGCGCGAGGGCGCGGCCGATGGCCCGGCCACGACCGCGGCGCTGGCGGCGGCCGACGGCCTGCTGCGCGCGTGCGCGGAACCGGCGGCCCGCGACGATGCCTGGCTCGAACGGCCGCGCCCGGTCCTGCAGCGCATCTACACCGAGGCCGGGCTGGCGCCGGACAGCGCCGACGCGGCCACCGCCCCCCTGCTGGACGGGCTGCGCGGGCTGCGGGCGGCCGACCTGCCCGCACCCGAGCTGCCCCCGACCCCGCCGGCGCCGGCCCCGGTCGACGAGGCCGCCGACTCGCCGCTGCCCGACGAGCCCCCCGAGCAGGTCGGATTCGACATGGAGACGGCCGAGTACTTCCAGTCGCTGCCGCTGGGGACCTGGCTGGACTTCGTCGACCGCTTCGGCCAGGTCCAGGCGGGCAAGCTGGCGTGGGTGAGCCCCATCTCCGGCCGGCGCATGTTCGTCAACCGCCGCGGCGCACGGTTCTGCGTGGCGTCGCCGGAGCAGCTGGCGACCATGGTCCGGCTGGGCCGGCTGCGACTGCACCGGGACGAGGATGCCTTCTACAGTGCCATGCAGTCGGTGGTCGATTCCCTGGGCACGCCGGCCGCGGCCTGACGCTGCGCGTCGGAAATTGCCCTGACGCGTCGGGAACTGCAGACTGGATCACGGTCGCTTGCGCGGCGAGCGCCTAGGATGCGAGTGCGGTAGTGGGGAGCCGCAACCCCCTCAGTTCCCCGAGTCCGCGCCGGAGTTGCGCGCATGAGCCCGACCCAACAGCCCAATCCCAACTTCGAGCGCGCCCGCGATCCCGTCCTGCTTGCGATGGTGCGCGACGCGTTCCTGCCGCCGCTCGGCGATGCATTCGCCACCGCCGTCGCGCGCTATGACGACGTCCTGTTCGATCGCGCCGAGCGCGCCGGGGGATCGCAACTGCTGTTCCTCGACGGCATGCGCGAGCTGCGCCGCCGGCGCCAGGAGATCGCCAGCCGCTTCCGCGCCCAGCTGTCGCTGGCGTGGCAGGCGCTCGACGCCGGGTCGCCGCCATCGGCCGAAGCCGCGCTCTCCAGCCAGGCGTCCGGGCTGAGCCTGGTGGCCGAACACGAACTCGAATCGCGCCTGGCCGTGCGCAACCTGGCCAGCGTCCTGCTGCGCGACTGCAAGCCCGCGCTGTCGCGGCTGGACCGCCGGCTGGGCTGGATCGCCGGCGGCTTCGAGCTGGATGCGGACACCAATCCGATCGGCCCCGAACACATCGGCGTGGCCGTGCACGAAGCCTTCGCCACCTGCGACCTGGCGCCGGAAGTGCGCCTGGTCCTGATCAAGCTGTGCGAGCGCGACCTGGTCGGCACGGTGTCCAAGCTGTACGAGGCGCTGGACCTGCGCCTGGTCCGCGAAGGCGTGCTGCCAGGGGCGCCGGCCGGCGCCCGCGCCCCGCAGCGGCCCGCGCGGCCAGCCGACCAGGCGCATGCCGCCGGCGCGGGTGGCTGGGCCGAGGGCGCCGGCGGCGACGAATACTCGCCGGCGTGGGCGGATCGCTTCATGCAGCGCTGGCAGGAAACCCGCGGGGTGATGCAGCACGGCCTGGACGCTCCGGGCGAGGCCGGCCACGCAGGCAACCACGGCGGCTCGCTGCTGGACGCCCTGCACCAGCTGCTGCAGCAGAGCCGCGAACTGCGTGGCGGCGCCGAGCAGGCCGCCGGTGGCGTGCAGGCGGCGCAGGCCGCGCAGCGCCCGCTCAGCCAGCGCGAGATGTTGTCGGTGCTGTCGCTGCTGCAGGCCACGCCCAACGCGGCACTGAACGCGGCGATCGGCGACGAACAGGAGTCGCTGTCGCAGCGGCTCAAGAGCGAAGTGCTTTCCAACGCCAGCCAGCTCGGCATGGACCCGACCAGCACGCGCCTGGATCCGAAGGACGAGGACGCGATCGACCTGGTCGGCATGCTGTTCGACGTGCTCCTCGACGAACGCGACCTGGCCGGGCGCCCGCGCGAGCTGATCGGCCGGCTGGTGGTGCCGTTCGTGAAGGTGGCGCTGCTGGACCGGCGCATGTTCGTGCAGAAGACCCACCCGGCCCGGCGCCTGCTCAACGCGCTGGCCGAGGCCTGCGAGGGCAACCAGGGCGAGAGCGCGGCCGAGCGCACGCTGCTGGCCAAGGTCGAGGAGATCATCCACCGGCTGGTGGCCGAGTTCAACGAGAACCTGGCCATCTTCATGACCCTGGAGGAGGAGTTCCGCGACTTCCTCGAGCAGCATCGCCGCCGGATCGAGATCACCGAGCGCCGCGCCGCCGAGATCCAGCGTGGCCAGGAGCGCCTGGAGCTGGCCCGGAGCCGTGCCGAGTTCGAGCTGGCCTCGCGCCTGGAAGGCCGGCAGCTGCCGCAGGCGGTGGCCGAGTTCCTGCGTAACCCGTGGCAGCACCACGTGACCCTGGCGTTGCTGCGCGAAGGCGAGGTCGGCGACGTGTTCGTCGAGTCGCTGGAACTCGCCGACGGCATCCTCGAGGAAGTGGCCGAGGCGCAGCGCCACATCGTCGGCAAGCTGTGGCTGCAGAACTGGCAGCCGGGCCTGCGCAAGGTGTTCTCCAGCATCGGCCTGCACGGCGATGCGGCCGACGCCGCGATCGGCGCGCTGCACGACACCCTGCAGGCGGTGGCCGATGCCCGTCCGGAGCTGGAGAAGCCGCTGCCGGAACTGCCGGCGGTGACCCTGCCGCAGCCGGCACCGGTGGAACGCGGCGGGATCGAGCTGGTGGCCGGCACCGATACCCTGGACTTCGACAATGCCGACGCGGACCGGATCCGCGCGCTGCCGGTCGGTACCTGGCTGGACTTCGTGGACAAGGAAGGGCGCGTGCAGGCGGGCAAGCTGTCGTGGATCAGCCCGATCTCCTCGCGCCTGCTGTTCGTCAACCGTCGCGGGGTGCGCTTCTGCGTGGCTTCGCCGGAAGAGCTGGCGGTGATGGTGCGGCTCGGTCGCCTGCGCACCCACGTGGCCGACGACGGCGCCTTCGACAGCGCGATGCAGGGCGTGATCGAGCGCCTGGACGTGCCGGCCGTGCAGGAAGCGGTGACCCTGCACTGACACCGCGCGCGGCGCCCGCGCGGCGCCGCGATCCCGCATACGTCGCGTCCGGCGGTAGGCCGGCGCAGACCATTCCGCATGGACGACGTGCTGCCGTCCCGGCGCGCGGGCGCTGTTGACCGGGCCGGCGCGCGGGGATTGCCGCCGCCGATCGACGGGCACGCAAGCTGCCCGCGCGGCCGCCTGCCAGGCACCCACGACTTTTTTCGCGGCCCGCTTCCCGCACCTGGCCCCCGGCGTCGGCATGTCCTTCGGGTACGCCTGAAACCATCGCCCGGGCATCGTCGGCCGCATGCGGTTTGCTAGCATCGCCGCTCGGTCCGCATCTGGGCGGGGGGACGCATGTCGGTGCAAGTGCTGGTGCTGAAGGAGTCGGCCGCGGGCGAGAAGCGCGTGGCGGCGACGCCGGAAACGGTGAAGAAGCTCGCCGCCGCCGGCGCGCAGGTCGCGGTGGAATCCGGCGCCGGCCTGGGCGCAGGCATCACCGACCAGGCCTACCTCGATGCCGGCGCGCAACTGGCGGCCGCCGATTCGAGCGGCAGCGCCGACCTGGTGCTGTGCGTGCAGCCACCACCGGCCGAGGCGATCGGCACGCTCAGGCAGGGCGCCACCCTGGTCGGCGTGCTGCATCCGCAGGCCGACCAGGCGCGCGCGGCAGCCCTGCGGTCGCGCGGGATCCGTGCCTTCCCGCTGGAGAGGCTGCCGCGCACCACCCGCGCGCAGGCGATGGACGTGCTCAGCTCGCAGGCCGGCATGGCCGGCTACAAGGCGGTGCTGATCGCCGCGCAGCTGGCGCCGCGGTTCTTCCCCATGCTGACCACCGCGGCCGGCACGATCCGTCCGTCGAAGGTGCTGATCGTCGGTGCCGGCGTGGCCGGCCTGCAGGCGATCGCCACCGCGCGTCGGCTGGGCGCGCAGGTGGAGGGCTTCGACGTGCGGCCGGAGACGCGCGAGCAGATCGAATCGCTCGGCGGCAAGTTCCTGGACCTGGGCGTGAGCGCGGCGGGCGAAGGCGGTTACGCGCGCCAGCTGACCGACGATGAACGCGCCGAGCAGCAGCGACGCCTCGCCGACCATCTCAGGGGGATCGACGTCGTGGTCTGCACCGCCGCCGTGCCCGGCCGCCCGGCGCCGAAGATCGTCACCGCCGCGATGGTGGCGGGCATGAAGCCGGGCAGCGTGATCGTCGACCTGGCCGCCGAGACCGGCGGCAACTGCGAGCTCACCCGGCCGGGCGAAACCGTGGAGGAGGGCGGGGTGGTGATCGACGGCCCGCTGAACCTGGCCAGCATGGGCGCGGTGCACGCCAGCGAGATGTACGCGCGCAACGTCTACAACTTCGTCGCGCTACTGCTGAAGGACGGCGTGCTGTCGTTCGACTGGAACGACGAGCTGGTGGCGAAGACGGCCTGGCCGGAACCGGCGCCCGAACCGGCAACCGCGGCCGGCTGAGGCGATCGGTCCGATCCGTAACGGCATGCCTTCGCCGGCTGGCGGGGCGCGCTAGCGCGCCGGGGGCGGCGGCGCAGGGGGCGCGGGCGCGTGGCGCTGGAGCCACGCGCGCCGCTGTTCGGGACTCATTTTCGACCACTGTTCGCGGAAGGCCTTGCGCTGTTCGGGCGTCATGGCCCGGGTCTGGTCGAAGATCGCCCGCGCCTGGTCGCGTTGTTCCGGCGTCATGTGCTCGAACCGGCGCATGCCGCGGCGCGCGCGTTCGCGCTCCTCCGGCGGCATCGACTCCCAGCGCCGGGCACGCTCGAGCATCCGCGCGCGCTCGGCGGGCGAGGCATTCCAGCGTTCGCGCAGCGGCGCCACCAGCGCCTCGCGCTGCTCGGCGCTGAGCTGGTCCCATGCGGGCAGGGGCGCTTCGGCCGCCGGCGCGCGGGCCGTTGCCGCCGGCGCGGGTTTGGCGCCAGTGGCCGGGGCGTCCTGGGCGTGGCCGAGCGCGGGCAGCCACAACAGCAGCAGGCAGGTGGAAAGGGGAAGCTTCATGGTTTACTCCATGGCAAGTGCGGTGGCGTCGACCGAGTCCAGCCACAGGTAGAAACCCGGATCCTCCTGCAGCGGGCCGACCGGCTCGTCCGTCGATCCGGCGGCTGGCAGGGCGGCGACCGCCGGGGCGGATGGAGCCGCCCGATCCGGTGCGGGCATGACGCCGGGCAGCATGAGCACGGCCAGCGCCAGGCCGGCCGCCAGGGCACCGCCGGCGAACCACGGTCCCAGCGGCGCCCGCGTGCGGGAGGGCGCGGGCGTGGTGGCGTTCCGGCGCGCATCGCGCAGGCGGGCGAGCGTGCGCGGCGAGACCGTGGCCAGCGCGTCGGCGTGCAGCCGGCGCGCGCGCGCGTCCAGGGACGTGGGGTTGTCGTTGTCGGGGATGGTCGTCACAGGACGTCCTCCAGTTGCGATTGCAGTGCCTGCCGCGCCCGCGACAGGTGGGTCTTCACCGAGCCTTCCGAGCAGCCCATCACCTGGGCGGTGGTGGCCACGTCCAGCTCCTCGAACACACGCAGGGTGAACGCCTCGCGTTGCCGCGGCGGCAGCGCGCGCAGCGCCGCCACCAGCCGCGCATAGGACTCGCGCTGTTCGTGGGCGTTGGCCGGCCCGGCGCCCGGGTCGGCCCAGTCGATGCTGGCATCGTCGGCATGCGGCAGGTCGCCGGCCGGGCGCAGCCAGCGCAGGCGGAAACCCGCGCGCCGCTGCATGTCGATGATGCGCCGGCGCAGGATGCTCCAGAACAGCGGCGTCCATTCGCCCGCCGGGCGGTCGCGGTAGACCAGCATCTTCATCATCGCGTCCTGCACCGCGTCCAGCGCGTCGTCGTGGTGGCGCAGCCCGGCCTCGGCGAAGCGGAACGCGCGCGGACCGATGTCGGCCAGGAATGCGTCCAGCGACCCCCACACGGGCGTCGCTTGCGTTTCCCAGCCGGGATCCAGGGGCGCGGTCACCAGCACAGCTTAGCCGCGCGCATCCCAGCGGCGCTCGAAGCGGTCGCCGCGGCGGTCCCAGCGCCGGTCGGCGCGGTCGCCCTTGCGGTCCAGCGAGGCGTCGAGGCGGTCGCCGCGCAGGTCCAGCCGGTCCGCCAGGCGCGGATGGCCTTGCCGCCCGGCCACGCCCGCTGCGCGGTCGTAGCGGCGTTCGGCGACATCGCCACGGTGGTCCAGGCGGGCATCGATGCGCTCGCCCTTCCGGTCCAGGCGGGCGTCGACGCGATGGCCGCGGTCGGCGGCCAGGGCGGCGCCGGACAGACCCAGCAGCAGGAGGGCGGACAGCAAGGTCGGGGCACGATGCTTCATGGAAATCCTCCAGGGCGGTGGGTGGTGACGCCACTGGAAACGCATGCAGATGCAACCGGTTGACCGGGCTGTGCCATGTTCAGGCAGCGGTTATCATCCGGTGGGGCACCGTGCCCCGGGGAGTGAGGCGGTAATGAACGACGGTTTCGTTGCGCTGTACATCTTCATGCTGGCGGCCATCGCCGGCCACGTGATCATCTCGCGGGTGCCGGTGATCCTGCACACGCCGCTCATGTCCGGATCCAACTTCATCCACGGCATCGTCCTGATCGGCGCCATGGTCGTGCTCGGCCATGCCGACACGACGCTGGAAAAGGCCATCGGCTTCATCGCCGTGGTCCTGGGCGCGGGCAATGCGGCTGGCGGCTACGTGGTCACCGAACGCATGCTGGAGATGTTCAAGAGCAGCAAGAAGCCGCCTGCCAAGGGCGGCGGCAAATGAGCGCGGACCGGGCCGCAGCGGCAACCGGCTGGCGCAGCCCGCGCAAGCTGTTCCATGCCGCCAGCTACCTGCAGTACCCGTTCATGGCGGTGGCGTGCTTTTACGTGGTGCGGCCGTACTTCACCGGCTTCGCTTCGATCCTCGCCGACTTCAACCTGGCGCTGCTGCATGCGGGCATCGCGATCGGGTTCTCCTCGCTGCAGGATCCGACCACCACGCAGAACGAAATATCGCGCAAGGTCTGGGAAGACCCGGGCAAGGGCAGCTGGGGGATCGGGATCATCGCCGCGATCGTCGTGCTGGCACTGGGCGGCGGGTTGGCCGGCATGTACCTGGCCGACGGCTCGGCGTGGTCGCAGCTGGCCATGGGCCTGGTCGGCCTGGGGTTGGGCATGTTCGGGCTGCTGAAGACGGCGATCGAGATGTTCGAGCACCATCGACTGGACAGAAATCCGTCGCGCATCGATGGCGTCGCGCATCCGTCGCGCGCCGCAGGCGCGGCGCAACCGGGGGAAAAGGCATGATCGGAGGGGAGTTCGATTTGCGTACGTGGTTCGTCGGCGCCAGTTACCTGGTGGCGGCCACGCTGTTCCTGCTGGGCCTGCAGCGGATGGCCTCGCCGGCCACCGCGCGCAGCGGCATCCACTGGGCCGGCTGGGGCATGCTGATCGCCACCGGGGCCACGTTCCTGCTGCCGGGCCTGCACAACATGCCGCTGATCGTGACCGCGCTGGTGCTCGGCACGGTGGCGGCCTGGATCTCCGGCAAGCGTGTCGCCATCACCGACATGCCGCAGATGGTCGCCCTCTACAACGGCATGGGTGGCGGGTCGGCCGCGGCCATCGGCGCGGTGGAGCTGCTGCGCTTCTCGTCCTTCGCGCATGGCGGCGCGCTCGGGCCCGACGGCCTGCCGCCGCACCCGGGCACGGTGGTGCTGGTGCTGGCGGTGCTCGGCTCGGCGATCGGCGCGGTGTCGCTGTCCGGTTCGATCATCGCCTGGGCCAAGCTCGACGGCCGGCTCGACAAGCGCGTGGTGTTCCCCGGGCAGCAGGCGTTCAACCTGCTGGTGGCCGTGGCGATGGCCGTGCTGGGCGTCTGGGCCGGCGTGACCCTGGAGGTCTGGGCGATCGTCGCGTTCTTCGTGGTCGCCCTGGCGCTGGGCGTGCTGATGACCCTGCCGATCGGCGGGGCGGACATGCCGGTGGTGATCTCGCTCTACAACGCGTTCACCGGCCTGGCAGTGGCGTTCGAAGGCTACGTGCTCGGCAACGAGGCGCTGATCATCGCCGGCATGATGGTCGGCGCGGCCGGCATCCTGTTGACCCGGCTGATGGCCAAGGCGATGAACCGGCCGATCACCGGCGTGCTGTTCGGCAGCTTCGGTGGCGGCGGCCAGCAGCAGGAAATCAGCGGATCGCAGAAGCCGATCGAGGCCGGCGACGTGGCCGCGATGATGGCCTACGCCGAGCGCGTGGTGATCGTGCCCGGCTATGGCCTGGCGGTGGCCCAGGCCCAGCACAAGATCTGGGAGCTGGCGCAGCGGCTGATCGACCGCGGGGTGAAAGTGAAGTTCGCCATCCACCCGGTCGCCGGGCGCATGCCGGGGCACATGAACGTACTGCTGGCCGAGGCCGGCGTGCCCTACGACCTGATCGCCGACATGGACGACATCAACCCGGAGTTCCCGAACACCGACGTGTCGCTGGTGATCGGCGCCAACGACGTGGTCAACCCGGTGGCCAAGACCGATCCGGCCAGCCCGATCTACGGCATGCCGATCCTGGACGTGGTCGAGTCGAAGAACACCATCGTGATCAAGCGCGGCAAGGGGACGGGTTTCGCCGGCATCGAGAACGCGCTGTTCTATGCCGACAACACCCGCATGCTCTATGGCGATGGCGCGGAGATGGCCAGCGCCCTGGTCAGCGAACTGAAGGCGCTGGACGGCGGCGGGCACTGAGCGGGCGCGCGTCGCGCCCTGCGCGGCCGGGGTTTCGTAGAGCGGGGCTCGCCCCGCTGCTTTTCTCCAAGATGGCGGCCAGCCGGGCAAGCCCGGCTCTACGCGGCACCGCCAAGCCGGGCAAGCCCGGCTCTACGGGACGCAGGCTTTTCGTAGAGCGGGGCTTGCCCCGCTGCGCCTCCTCGGGCTGCTTTCCGCTCAGCGCGCGATCCGCAATGCCAGCAGCGGCGCTGCGACCAGGCAGATCACGTCCAGCCATGTGTTCGCCAGCCGGGCCAGGGTCCACACGTAGAACGCGCCCATCTTGGGCGCCGCTTCCCAGGGCGCCAGGCCCATCTGCGCGCCGATATGGCCGGCGGCGACCAGCCACTGCACGGCCACGATCATCACTACGGTGGCGGCCAACGCGGTCAGCCGGCGTGGCCAGCCTGGGCGCATGCCGCCCAGGCGCAACATCCAGGCCGCTTCCAGGGCGGCGAGCAGGCCCAACCAGCCGTGCTGGAGGCCGGTGGCCAGGGCCAGCGAACTCCATGCCACCACCAGGGTGGTGCTGCCGAGCAGGAGCATGAAGGGCCACAGCCAGCCCGGGGCGCGATGCGCGGCGTGCGGCGGGCGAGGCGGGGCAGGTGGCATTCGGGCTCCAGGCAGGGCGGCCAAGGATACGCGTTGCCCGCATCGGCTAGAATGCCGCCTCTCGCCCCCTTCCGCGGCCGCGTATCCGTCCCGCCTTGTGCGCCGGGCCTGCGCGCCCCATATCGGCTCCATGTATTCCCGCAGCAGCGAACCCGTCCGTTTCGAGCGCGATTGCGCCGCCGTCATGGTGCCGCAGGGCGAAGCCGTGACCCTGCCGGCCGGCAGCGTCGGCTACATCACGCAGGGCCTGGGCGGCAGCTATACCGTGTTCGTGGAGGGCAACCTGTTCCGCATCGCGGGCAAGGATGCCGATGCCATCGGCAAGGAGCCGCCGGCCGAGCTGGACCTGCCCGCCGACGCCGGCGACGAGGAGGTCGAGGCGATGGTCTGGCGCCAGCTGCGCACCTGCTTCGACCCCGAGATCCCGTTCAACATCGTCGACCTGGGCCTGGTGTACGAGGCCAGCCTGAAGCCGCGCGACGACGGCCAGCGCATGGTCGAGGTCAGGATGACCCTGACCGCGCCCGGCTGCGGCATGGGCGAGATCCTGGTCGACGACGTGCGCAGCAAGCTGGAGCAGATCCCGACGATCGCCGAGGCCGACGTGGAGCTGGTGTTCGACCCGCCGTGGGGCCGGCACATGATGTCCGAAGCCGCGCGGCTGGAAACCGGGATGTTCTGAGCGGCGTTGCCGCACCCCATCCAGTTGGGCCCGGTGCGACCGTCGGATCGCGCGTCCCCTGCATTGCATCGCGCGTCCGTAGAGCGGGGCTTGCCCCGCTGCCGTCATGCGGCGTTCGTAGAGCGGGGCTTGCCCCGCTGCTCCTCGCCGGGAGACAACAGCAGCGGGGCAAGCCCCGCTCTACGCGGTCGTGCGCGAGGCAGCCTGGTAGCCGGTGTCAGCGGCTGATCGCCGCGCTCGAGGCCTGCAGCACGCGCAGTGCGTCGGCCGGGGCGATCTCCAGCAGCAGTCCGCGCTGGCCTGCGTTGATCCACACGCTGGGCGCGGCCAGCGCATCGTGTTCGAACCACACCGGCACCGGCCGCTGCTGGCCGAACGGACTGACCCCGCCGACCTTGTAGCCGCTGCGGCGCTCGGCTTCGGCAGCCTCCATCATCCGTGCCGCCTTGCCGCCGCAGGCCGTGGCCAGCGCCTTGGGCTGCAGCTGGCGGTCGGAGGGAACGACCGCGCAGACCGCGCGCGCATCGACCCAGGCCATCAGCGTCTTGAGCACCCGGTCCGGGGCCAGGCCCAGCGCCGCGGCGGCCTGCAGGCCCTTGCCCACGGCCGCGCCGGCCTCGTAGTCGTACGGGTGCAGGCGATAGGCCACGCCTGCGGCGTCCAGCGCGCGGGTGGCGCGGGTAGCCATCGACACGGTGGTTGGCCTCAGGTCGCCTCGAAACGGTTGGCGGCCACGTTCTTGCGCACGTTCGCCGGATCCCAGATCAGTCCGTTCATGGCGATGTAGACGCCGCGCGGCAGCGACTGCACCGCGCCGATCGCGCAGCCGATGTTGAACTCGGCATCCGAGCCGCGGAAGCGCGCCGGGCTCAGCGCGCCGGTCATGACGATGGTCTTGCCGGCGATGGACTTCAGCACCTGGCCGGTCTGGACCATGCTGTCGGTGCCATGGGTGACCAGCACGTGTTCGGTCGACTGGGCGGCGATGGTGGCGCGGACCAGCTCGCGGTCCTCGTCGGTGATGTGCAGCGAATCCTTGCGCAGGATCGGGATCACGCTGAAGCGGAAGCTCACCCCCAGCTCGCGCAGGATCGTGCCGATCTGCGGCTCGCCGATCTGGTAGTCGGACTTGTCGTCGAAGTAGATCTTGTCGATGGTGCCACCGGTGGTGACGATCAGCAGTTCTTCCATGTCGGTGCCCTGGTCCGGCGCGCGCGGCGTCCGGTACGGAGAGTGGGAGCGCGCGGGCCGGGGCCGTCGCGACGCGAAGTGCCGGCATTATCGACCATTGGCGATGGCGGCCGCCCGGCCGCCCGCACGCGGTTCAGCCGCGGCGACCAAAACGGGCCTGGAGGCCGGCCCAGCTGACCGCGCCCACGATCAGCAGCGACAGCACGATCTCCAGCCACGCGAACAGCGCTTCGCCCGGGCGGGTCCAGGCGACCATGACCCCGTGGCTGAACCAGAACAGCGCCAACACCCCCGCCCAGAAGCCCGCACGCCGGCCGCCGCGCCAGGCCGGCACGGCCAGCAGCAGCGGCGGCAGCGCGAATACCAGCAGCGCTGCGGCCGCATGGCGGTCGTCATGGAACCAGCCCACGAACAGGCCCGCCAGCGCCAGCAGCGCGACACCGGCCACGCGATGCGAAGTCGTCGCCGCCATCAGCGTGCCAGCCGCGCGGCGATGTCGGCCAGGCGCCGGCCCAGGGCACGTGCCAGCGCCGCTTCCTCGTCGCTGGGCTGCGGATCGTCCTGCGCCCCGGCCACGTGGCTGGCGCCGTACGGCGTGCCGCCGCTGCGCGTCGAACTGAGCAGCGGCTCGGTGAAGGGGATGCCGACGATCACGCAGCCGTGGTGCAGCAGCGGCACGTGCATGGTCAGCAGGGTCGATTCCTGGCCGCCGTGCTGGGTCGCGGTGGATGTGAACGCCGCCGCCGGCTTGCCGGCCAAGGTGCCGCTGGCCCACTCCGCGCCCAGGCCGTCGAGGAAGTGCTTGACCGGCGCGGCCATGTTGCCGAAGCGGGTGGGGCTGCCCAGGGCCAGGCCGACGCAATCGGCCAGGTCGCTGGCCTGCACGTACGGCGCGCCGTCGTCAGGCACCGGCGGGGCGGCCTGCTGGGTCACCGCGGCCACCGGCGGCACGGTGCGCAGGCGCGCCTGCATGCCGGGCACCTCCTCGATTCCGCGCGCGATCTGCCGCGCCAGGCGGGCGACGGAGCCGCCACGGCTGTAGTACAGGACCAGGATCTCCGGCATCGGGCTTCCACGTCGGTGGCGAGGGCGCCCAGTATCGACGATGCGGCCACGACCGCGCATCGGGTAGGCTTCCCCGATGGGCATGGCGGATGTCGCGGACAGGCTGAGGGAACGGGTGCGCGACCGCGCCCGCGCGGCGACGTTCGCCCGCTTCCTGTGGCGCCGCTTCCTCGACGACAACCTGTTCCAGGCCGCCGGTTCGCTGGCCTACACCACCGCCTTCGCGCTGGTGCCGCTGGCGGTGGTGGTGCTGGGGGTGCTGTCGGCTTTCCCGGTGTTCCAGGACATGGGCGAAAAGCTCGTCGACTATGTGCTCTCGAACTTCGTTCCAGCCGCCGCAGACTCGATCCGGGACCAGCTCAACACGCTGGCCGCACACACCAAGAAGCTCACCGCCGCCGGCACCGTAGCCCTGGTCATATCGCTGCTGGTGACACTCAACAGCGTGGAATCGACCTTCAACCGGATCTGGCGAGTGGCAAGCGCGCGGCCCAGGTTGTCGCGCTACCTCGTGTACTGGACCGTGCTGACCCTGGGCGCGCTGCTGGCCGCCGCCTCGTTGTCGATGTCGGCCCGCTTCTTCGCCATGAAATTGTTCGTCGAAACGCCGCAGGGCCAGTGGATTGCAAACTTCAGCCTGGGCATCGCGCCGATACTGATCGAACTGGTGGTGGTGATGCTCGCCTACCGGGTGGTGCCGCACCATACCGTCAAATGGCGCCACGCCGCGGCAGGCGCGCTGCTGGCGGTGGTGTTGCTGGAGAGCGTGAAGGCCGGCCTCGGCCTGTATCTGGGCAGTTTTGACGGCTACCAGAATCTTTACGGCGCCATGGCCTTCATCCCGATCCTGATGCTCTGGATCTTCCTGGGCTGGGTCGCGATCCTGCTCGGCGCCTCGCTGGCCTCGTCGATGGCCGCCTTCCGCTACCAGCCGGCGGCGATGCGCCTGCCGCAGGGCTACGAGGGCTATGCGTTGCTGCGCCTGATCGGCCGTTTCCAGCAGGCGCGCCGCGAGGGCCGGGGCCTGCACACCGAGCAGATGCTGGCGCTGGAGCCGATGCTCACCGATTCGCTGCTGCAGGAATTCCTGTGCCGGCTGGACGAGATCCGGCTGGTGCGGCGCGACGAGCGCGGCGAATGGCTGCTCGCGCGCGACCTCGACACCCTGACCCTGGCCGAGCTGTACGAGGCCTGCCAGCTGCGGGTGCCGATCGAGGAAGCGTGGCTGCCGTGCCATGACGACACCCTCGGCGCCGCGGTGCAGGCCGTGCTGGACGACCTGCGCCTGCCGCTGCGCGACGCGCTCAAGCGCCGCGTCGGCGACATCTTCCCGCAGACCGACGAACGAACCGGAGCCTGACCCATGCGCCTTCCCACCCTGTGCCTGTCCGTCCTGATCCTGGCCCTGGCGGCCTGCGGCCAGGAGCAGGCGCCGGCCACCACCGCCACGCCCGCGCCCGCCGCCACGCCGGCCGCGCCGCCGGCCGAGCCGGCCCCGGCGCAAGCCACCGTGGTCGATGAAACCGCCGAGGTGCCGCGCTTCTCCGCCCCGGCGGTCGACGGCGCCCTGTACGACCTGGCCGCCCATCGCGGCAGATGGGTGGTGGTCAACTTCTGGGCGACCTGGTGCGGCCCCTGCCTGAAGGAGATGCCGGAGTTGTCGGCGCTGCACACCATGCGCGAGCAGGTGGAGGTGGTCGGGTTGGCCTACGAGGACATCACCGTCGAGGACATGCGCGCGTTCCTGGAGGAACGACCGGTCTCCTATCCGATCGTGATCCTGGACCCGATGAGCCCGCCGGCCGATTTCGCCACGCCGCGCGGCCTGCCCACCACCTACCTGCTGGCGCCCGACGGCAAGGTGGCGCGGCACTTCCTCGGCCCGGTGACCGCCTACGACATCGAGAACGCGATCAAGGCCGGCGGCGGCACGCTGGAATGAGCGGGGTGGATGCGACCACGATGCGCTGGCGCGTGTGCGGTCGCGTGCAGGGCGTGTTCTTCCGCGCCTGGACCCGCGAGCAGGCCTTGCGATTGGCGCTGGACGGCAGCGCGACCAACCTGGACGACGGTTCGGTCGAAGTGGTCGCCTGCGGCGCGCCGCAGGCGTTGGCGCAACTGGAAGCGGCGTTGCGGCAGGGGCCGCCCCGGGCGCGCGTGGACGCGCTGGAACGGCTGGCGCCGCCGGCGTCGGTGGCACAGGGTTTCGCGATCGGGTGAGGCCACGCTGGACCCGGGCCGCCGGGTCAGCGGACCTCGTTGCCGTCGCCGCGCTTGTCCGGCGCATAGGGCGCGATCGGTTCGAGCACGCGGTAGCGTTCGCGGTGCGGCCTGCCCTTGAGCGGCACCAGCGGCGGGATGTCATTGGGCACCTCCACGTCGGGCAGCCGGTCGAGCAGGTCGGCGATCAGGGTCAGCCGGCCGCAGCGCTGGTCGTTGAAGTCGACCAGCGTCCAGGGCGCGTGGGGCGTGTGGGTGGCGGCGAGCATGTCCTCGCGCGCACGGGTGTAGGCGTCGTAGCGTTGCCGCGCCTCCAGGTCCACCGGCGATAGCTTCCAGCCCTTGAGCCGGTTCTGGTGGCGCTCGGCGAAGCGTTGCTCCTGCTCGGCCTGGTCCACGCACAGCCAGTACTTGAACAGCAGGATGCCGTCGTCCACGAGCATGCGCTCGAACTGCGGCGCCTGGTGCAGGAAGGCGGTGTAGTCGGCGTGGGTGCAATAGCCCATCACCCGTTCCACGCCAGCGCGGTTGTACCAGCTGCGGTCGAACAGGGCCATCTCGCCGGCCGCGGGCAGGTGCGCGACATAGCGCTGGAAGTACCACTGGGTAGATTCGCGCTCGGTCGGCCTGGGCAGCGCGACGGTACGGCACTGGCGCGGGTTGAGATGCTCGGACAGGGCCTTGATCGCGCCGCCCTTGCCGGCGGTGTCGCGGCCCTCGAACAGCACCACCAGGCGCAGGCCGGTCGCCTGCAGCCACTCGGCCATGCGCACCAGTTCCAGCTGCAGCGGTTCGAGCAGGTCCTTGTAGTCGCCCTTGCCGAGCGCCTTCGCTCCCTTCGGATGCTTGCCCTTCTTGCCAGCCATGCCGGTGCCTCCGCGTGGAGCAGGTCTACTCGCGCAACCGTGGCCGCAGGGTGGCCAGGTTGCATGGCTTGGTCCGCGCATCGAGCTGGTGGCGGATGATCTTTTCCCACGCGGTGCGGCAGGCCGAAGTCGAGCCGGGCAGCGCGAACAGGAAGGTCGCGTTTGCCAGGCCGGCGAATGCGCGCGACTGCAGCGACGACGTGCCGATCTCCTCGACGCTCACCGCGCGGAACAGTTCGCCGAAGCCCGGCATTTCCTTGTCCAGCAGGGGCAGCAGCGCTTCGGGCGTGGAGTCGCGCCCGGTGAAGCCGGTGCCGCCGGTGACGAGGATGCCGTCCACCTCGGGATCGGCGATCCACTGCGCGACGATCGCGCGCAGGCGGTAGCGGTCGTCGGGCATCAGCGCGCGCATCGGCACCCGGTGGCCGGCTGCTTCAAGCGACTGGACGAGGTAGTCGCCCGAGGTGTCGTTGGCCGCGGTGCGCGTGTCGGACACGGTCAGCACGCACACCTGCAGGGGGATGAAGTCGCGTTCGGCGGTCATGGACATAGCCTATACCTTGCGGGCGTGGCGGCGTGGCGGCGGTGGGAAAGGCGGCGGCGCGGGCAGTGGCCTCGGCGACCTAGGCAACCGGGTGCGACTGGAGCGACAACGGAGCAAGTGCGGAAGCGCCGGTCGTGGTCGGCTCCGGCGGGAGCCGCGGTGGACCGGAGGCGTCGCAGCCGCTCGGGCGTACATCCCTGTACGCACTCGCTACCGCGGCCATCCATGGCCGCTGCTGCGACGCCTCCGGCCCACCACGTCCTCGGGTGCGTGGGGCTTGTTGCTCCGCCAGGGCCGAAACGACAGAGACGACAGCGGCAGCAAGTGGGGAAGCGCCGGTCGTGGTCGGCTCGGCGGGAGCCGTGGTGGACCGGAGGCATCGCAGCCGCTCGGGCGTACATCCCTGTACGCACTCGCTACCGCGGCCATCCATGGCCGCTGCTGCGACGCCTCCGGCCCACCACGTCTTCGGGTGCGTTGGGGTTGTTGCTCCGCCAGGGCCGAAACGACAGAGACGACAGCGGCAGCAAGTGCGGAAGCGCCGGTCGTGGTCGGCTCCGGCGGGAGCCGTGGTGGACCGGAGGCATCGCAGCCGCTCGGGCGTACATCCCTGTACGCACTCGCTACCGCGGCCATCCATGGCCGCTGCTGCGACGCCTCCGGCCCACCACGTCTTCGGGGTGCGTTGGGGTCGTCGCTCCGGTCATGCCCGTCCCTACAGGAGAGCATCCGTCGTCGCTGGTGCGTGGCCCGCCGACGAAGGAAAGGGTGGAGACACCGTGGCATTGGCTCCTTCTGGCGATACCGTCGCGTCGAGCGAAGCCACGCCCACAACGTCGCCCGAGGACGTCGTGTCCTGGGGGCAGGGCGCAAGTGGCACAGGGATGTGCCACGACCCGAGTCCGGACAGGACGTCCGGTCGAGGGATGCGCCCTGCCCCCAGGGCACGGCGGCCCGGTCCGGAGCTGGCACTACGGTCGCGAGTACCGCCTTGTAGGGCGCTCCCCCGTCACCGAACTCCTAGGCATCCCCCCGGGGCTTTTTGCCGTGCGCCCGGGGGTGCCCGGCCATGCGGCCTGGGCTTTTTGCTCCGATACCGGGGCTCCCGGGCCCCAACCGCAAGGCTTCTTGCCTTGCGCCCGGGGCTGCCGGGCTTCGCCATCGGGGCTTTTTGCTCCAACGCCGGGGCTCCCGGGCCCCGACTGCAAGGCTTTTTGCCTCGCGCCCGGAGCTGCCGGGCCCCGCGGCCAGGGCTTTTTGCTCCAGCGCCGGGGCTGCCGGGCCCCAATCGCAAGGCTTTTTGCCTTGCGCCCGGGGCTGCCGGGCTCCGCGATCGGGGCTTTTTGCTCCAACGCCGGGGCTCCCGGGCCCCAACCGCAAGGCCTTTTGCCTTGCGACTGGGCTCCTTGGCCCCGCCCGACGTTCCGAGGCCGCGGCTTCCGCGCCGGCACCCCGCCCGGGGCCCCGGATGCGGCGGTCCGGTTCGAGGGCGGGTTGCCGCCGATGGTGTGGCGATTTCCGCCCGGCGCCGGAGCTCCCGCCCGGCGCTGAAAGAAGCCATGTGCGTGGCGACGGCGCCGCGCCGGCCTTACTCCGACGTCAGTCGCGCCAGCTCGTCGGCCTGGTGTTCCTGCTGCAGGCGGGTGACCAGCGGCCCGAGCTCGCCTTCCAGGATGTTGGGCAGGTCGTACAGGGTCAGGCCTTCGACCCGGTGGTCGGTGATCCGGCCCTGCGGGAAGTTGTAGGTGCGGATGCGCTGGCTGCGGTCGCCGCTGCCGACCTGCAGGCGGCGCGATTCGGCCTGCGCCGCCTGCTGGCGGCTGCGCTCGGCGTCGAGCAGCTGCGCCTTCAGCCGCTTCATCGCCTTGTCGCGGTTGGCGTGCTGGCTGCGCTCGGTCTGGCTCTCGACCACCACGCCGGTGGGCAGGTGGGTGATGCGGATCGCCGAGTCGGTCTTGTTGACGTGCTGGCCGCCGGCGCCGGAGGAGCGGAACGTATCCACCTTCAGGTCGGCCGGGTTGATCGCGATGTCCTCGATCTCGTCGGCTTCGGGGATGATCGCCACCGTCGCGGCCGAGGTATGGATGCGACCCTGCGACTCGGTCGCCGGCACGCGCTGCACCCGGTGCGTGCCGGACTCGAACTTCAGCCGCGAGTAGGCGCCGCGGCCGACGATGCGCGCCACGATCTCCTTGTGCCCGCCGTGCTCGCCGGGATTGTCCGATTCGACCTCGACCTTCCAGCCCTGGCGCTCGGCGTAGCGGGCGTACATGCGGAACAGGTCGCCGGCGAAGATCGCCGCCTCGTCGCCGCCGGTGCCCGCGCGCACCTCCAGGAACAGGTTGCCGTCGTCGCGCGGATCCTTCGGCACCAGCAGCAGGGCCAGCTCGCGGTCGAGCGTGTCGAGCTGCGCGCGCGCCGCGGCGATTTCCTCGCCGGCCAGTTCGGCCAGTTCGGGGTCGTCGCGCATGGCCTCGGCGGCGGCCAGGTCGGCCTTGGCGCGGGCTTCGGCAGCCAGCGCGGTGGCGACCGGCTCCAGTTGGGCGAACTCGCGGGAAAGGTCGCGGAAGCGTGCGTTGTCGGCCAGCACGCCGGGATCGGCGAGCAGGCGTTCGAGTTCTTCGCGGCGCTCGGCCAGCGCTTCCAGCTTACGGCGCAGGCTCGGGGTCATCGGGCAGTCGCGGTTCGGCGGTCGGGGGAGTCGCCGGATGGGCGTAGGGCGCCCTGGCCGGGAACAGGCGTTCGGCGGCGCGGGCCAGCTCGGCGTCGCCGCTGAGCGCCGCTTCGCGCAGGGCGGCGGTCGGCGGGTGCAGCAGGCGGTTGGTCAGGGTGTGGGCGAGGAACTGCAGCACCTCGTCCGCGTCGCGGCCGCCGGCCAGCTGCTGGCGGGCGCGGGCGAGCAGTTCGTCGCGGGTGTTGTCGCCCAGCATGCGCAGGCGCTTGAGCGTCTCCTGGCGGTCGCCGGCGTGCAGGGCCTCCATGTAGCGGGCGACCTGCAGGTCGATGATCGCCTCGGCCGCCTCGGCGGCCTCATGCCGGCCGCGGCGGTTGTCCTCGACCGCGCGTTCGAGGTCGTCCACGGTATAGAGGTAGGCGTCGTCCAGGCCGGCCACGCCCGGCTCGATGTCGCGTGGCACGGCCAGGTCGAACAGCAGCACCGGCTTGCGCCGGCGCGCGGCCAGCGCGGCCTCGACCTGGGCCTGGCGCAGCACCGGCTCGCGGCTGGCGGTGGCCGAGAACACCACGTCGGCCTCGGCCAGGTGGCGGTCGAGCTCGGTCAGCGGCAAGGCGTAGCCACCATGGCGCGTGGCCAGGTCCTGGGCGTGGGCCAGGGTGCGGTTGGCGACCAGCAGCCGGCGCACCCCGCCCTTGGCCAGGTGGCGGGCGGCCAGTTCGATGGTCTCGCCGGCGCCGACCAGCAGCACGGTCGAATCGGGCAGGTGGGCAAAGGAGTCCTGGGCCAGCCGCACCGCGGTGGAGGCCACCGAGACCGGGTTGGCCCCGATTCGGGTGTCGGTGCGCGCGCGCTTGGCCACCGCGAAGGTCTGCTGGAACAGCCGGTCCAGGCGGCCGCCCAGTGCGCCGTGCTCGCGCGCCAGCGCCCACGCCTCCTTGACCTGGCCGAGGATCTGCGGCTCGCCGAGCACCATCGAATCCAGCCCGGTGGCGACCCGGAACAGGTGGCGCACGGCGTCGGCGTCGCGGTGCTGGTACAGGTAGGCGCCCAGCCCTTCGGCCTGTTCGTCCAGCCATGCCGCCAGCGCCTGGCCGTCAGCGGCCACCGCGTAGATCTCGGTGCGATTGCAGGTCGACAGCAGTGCGGCCTCGTGCACCTCCGGCAACTTGCGCAGCGAGGCCAGGGCCCGGCCCAGCGCATCGCCGGCAAAGGCCACCCGTTCGCGCAGGTCGACCGGCGCGGTCTGGTGGTTGAGGCCGAGGAGCCACAGCGTCATGTTCAGGTGCTTGCGTTAATCTGCTGGCTTGTTTGGGCCGCCATTTTACGGCCCGGTGGGTGCCAATGCCCGTACCTGAGCTTTCCGAGATCGACACCGGACGCCCGCGTCCGTCGCCCGGCCGCCTGCGAAGGCGGCCGTGGCTGCTGCTCATGGCGCTGGCCGCGCCAGTGGTCGCCCCTGCCGCTCCGCTTCCGAAGCCGTCGGCCGAGGCCATTCCGCTGGAGCAGCTCATGGCGGGGGAGTTCGCGCTGCAGGCCGGCCAGCTGGCCGATGCGGCGCAATGGTCGCTGGAGGCGGCCCGGCTGGCGCAGGACGATGTGTTGCTCGCCGAGCGCGCCACCCGCATCGCGATGCTCGCCAATGACGACGTCCGCGCCGCCCAGGCGTTGAAACTCTGGCAGAAGCGTTCGCCCGATTCCCTGTCGCTGCAGGCGGCCACCGCCTCGCTGGCGCTGCGCGAAGGCAGGTTGCGCAAGGCGCGGCAGGAGCTGCTGCAGCTGCTCGCCGCCCCGGATCCGCGTGCCTGGCGTTACGCCCTGGTGGCGCTGGCCGGTGGCCGCGATCCCGAGGCGGTCGCCAAGGTGCTGGGGCAACTGGTCGATGCCGGCGCCATTCCCGACCAGCTCCAGGCCTGGCAGGAGTTCGGCCGCCTGTCCCTGCGCCTGGATGCCCCGCAGGTGGCCGCGCGCATCGTCGACCAGATGGTCGAGCGTTTCCCCGACGAGCCGCGGGTAGCGGTGCTGCGCGCCGGCCAGTTGCACCAGGCCGGCGAGACCGCGCGGGCGCGGGAGATGCTGGTGGCCGCCGAACCGCGTGCGGCCGCCGATCCGGAGGTGCGCGGCATGCTCGCGGTCGCCTACGAGGGCATGGGCGATTTCGCCGAGGCCGCCCGGGTGATGGCCCTGGGGCCGCAGGATGTCCAGACCTATGGCATCCGCGCGTCGCTGCTGGCGCGTGCCGAGGACAGCGCGACCCTGGAAGGGCTGTACCGGGAGCTTTCCGACAGCCAGGGCGCCAGGCCCGATCCGGCGAGCCGGATGCTGCTCGGCCGGATCGCCGAGTTCCTCGAGCGCCCGGCCGAGGCGGTGGACTGGTACCGCGGCGTCCCGGGCGGTCCGTTGCGCGCCGAAGCGCGGATCCGGATCGCGGCGGCGCTGTACGAGCAGGGCCAGGTCGAGCAGGCCTACAGCGAGGCCCATGCCCTGCAGAACGACGCCGCCAGCGACGACGACGCGCGTCGCAACGCGTACCTGCTGGAAGGCGAGCTGCGCCAGCGTGGTGGCGACCCTGCCGCCGAGATCGAAGCCCTCAGCCGGGGGCTGGCCGCCTATCCCGACGACCCGGCGCTGCTGTACGCCCGCGCGCTGGCCTGGGAGCGCCAGGATCGCATCGACCGCACCGAGGCGGACCTGCGCAAGGTCCTGGTCGCCGAACCGGAAAACGTCGCTGCGCTCAATGCGCTCGGCTACACCCTGGCCGACCGCACCCAGCGCTACCAGGAAGCGCTGGAGCTGATCGACCGCGCGCGCACCGCCGAGCCCGACAACGCGGCCATCGTCGACAGTTATGGCTGGGTGCTCTATCGCCTCGGCCGCAACGAGGAGGCGCTCGTGGAGCTGCGCCGCGCCTGGGGCCTGCTCAAGGATCCGGAGATCGGCGCCCACGTCGGCGAGGTGCTGTGGGTGATGGGTCGGCGCGACGAGGCCATGCGCTACTTCGAGGACGCGCGCAGGCTCGATCCCGACAACCGCTCGCTGGTCCGCGCGCTGGAGAAGCTGCAGGTCGTGTTGCCGCCCGCCGCCCCGGCCGCCGCCCAGCCGGCCGCCGCGGGCCCGGAGCGATGATCCGGGCCCGCGCGTGGGCCGGCGCCTGGCTGGTCGTGGCCCTGCTCGCGGCGTGTGGCACCGCGCCGCGCCGGCCCCCGGCGCCCGCCGTGGACCGCGCCCAGGCCCTGGCGCTGCAGGCGCAACGGCAGGCGCAACTGGCGGCCATCCCCGCCTGGTCGATGCAGGGTCGGATCGCGGTCAGCGTCGACGGCAAGGGCGGCAGCGGTCGCCTGGACTGGCAGCAGCAGGGCCCCGCGTACCGGATTTCGCTCAGCGCACCGGTCACCCGCCAGAGCTGGCAGCTGTCCGGCGAGCCCGGCGGGGCGACCCTGGACGGGCTGGAGGGGGGCGTGCGGTCCGGCCCCGATGCCGCGCAGTTGCTGTACCAGGCCACCGGCTGGCCGATCCCGGTCGCGGCGATGGCGGCATGGCTGCAGGGCCTGCCGTCGACCCCGGAGGCCACGCAGGAGTTCGGTGCCGATGGCAGGTTGCGGCGGCTGGTGGCCGACGGCTGGACCGTGGAGTACCAGGAGTGGCAGCCGGCGGATGCGGACTGGCCGCAGATGCCGCGCCGGCTGCAGGCCAGCCGTGAGGGCGCGCGGGTCCGCCTGGTGATCGACGGCTGGGAAGCCGCCCCATGAATTCCGGCTGGAGCGAGTGGCCGGCGCCGGCCAAGCTGAACCTGTTCCTGCGGATTACCGGCCGCCGTGCCGACGGGTACCACGAGCTGCAGACGGTATTCCGCCTGCTGGACTGGGGAGACCGGATCCGGCTGCGTCCCCGCAGCGACGGCCGCATCGTCCGCCACGGCGACCGACTGCCCGGGGTGGAGGACCTCGCCGACCTGGCGGTCCGTGCGGCCAGCCTCCTGCAATCTTCGGCGAATTGTCCGCAAGGAGCCGACATCGAGGTGGAAAAGCGCATCCCGGCGGGGGGCGGGTTCGGCGGCGGTTCCTCGGACGCGGCCACCGTCCTTTGCGCCCTGGACCGGCTGTGGGGGTTGGAACTGGGCGAGGACCGGCTGGCGGCGCTCGGCCTGGAGCTGGGGGCGGATGTCCCGGTCTTCGTCCGCGGTCGCAGCGCCTGGGCCGAAGGGGTGGGGGAACGGCTGGTCCCGGTCGCGCTGCCGCCGGCCTGGTACGTGCTGGTCGACCCCGGGGTCCAGGTCCCCACCGCCGCGCTGTTCCAGTCCGCGGATTTGACTAGGGATTCGGCGCCCGCGAAAATATCCGACTTCGCTGCCGGAACCGTGCTCGACAATGCGTTCGAGCCGGTCCTGCGCCGCCGCGAACCTGCCGTCGAGGCCGTGTTCGAAGAGCTGGCGCGGATCGGGGTTCCGCGCCTGACCGGTACCGGCAGCGGCTGCTTCGTCGAGTTCGCCCACCGGGACGCGGCGCAGGAGGCTCTGGCGCGTTTGCCGCGACGGATGCACGCCTGGGTCGCGGCCGGCGTTTCGGATTCGCCGCTGCGGGCGGCGTTGGCGCGTCCGTCGCACCAGCACTGACACAGGGGCGTCGCCAAGAGGTCCAAGGCACCGGGTTTTGATCCCGGCATCCGCAGGTTCGAATCCTGCCGCCCCTGCCATGCATTGCGAGCCCCTCGCAAAAGCCCGCACATCCATGTGCGGGGATTCAACGGAAGGCCGCAGGGATCGTGGCGTTCCATCGATTTCCACCTTGATCCGAGCCGCCGCCGGTATGACCAAGATGCAAGACGAACGCAGCCTGCTGGTCTTCTCCGGCAACGCCAACAAGCCGCTCGCCGACAGCATCTGCCGCGAGCTCGGGGTGCGGCCGGGCAAGGCGCTGGTGTCCACCTTCTCCGATGGCGAAGTGCAGGTGGAGATCGAGGAGAACGTGCGCCGCCAGGAAGTGTTCGTGGTCCAGCCGACCTGCGCGCCGACGGCCGAGAACCTGATGGAGCTGCTGGTGCTGATCGACGCGCTCAAGCGCGCCAGCGCCGCTTCGGTCACCGCGGTGGTGCCGTACTTCGGCTACTCGCGCCAGGACCGGCGCCTGCGTTCCTCGCGCGTGCCGATCACCGCCAAGGTCGCGGCCAAGATGTTCAGCGCGGTGGGTACCGACCGGGTGCTGACCGTGGACCTGCACGCGGACCAGATCCAGGGCTTCTTCGACGTGCCGGTCGACAACGTGTATGCCTCGCCGCTGCTGCTGGCCGACATCTGGCGCGCCTACGGCACCGAGAACCTGATCGTGGTCTCGCCCGACGTGGGCGGCGTGGTCCGCGCCCGCGCCGTGGCCAAGCGCCTGGATGACGCCGACCTGGCGATCATCGACAAGCGCCGCCCGCGCGCGAACGTGTCCACGGTGATGAACATCATCGGCGACGTGGCCGGCAAGACCTGCGTGCTGGTGGACGACATCGTCGACACCGCCGGCACGCTGTGCGCCGCGGCCGCGGCGCTGAAGGCGCAGGGCGCGACCAAGGTGGCCGCGTATTGCACCCACCCGGTGCTGTCGGGGCCGGCGGTCGACAACATCACCGGCTCGCAGCTGGACGAGCTGGTGGTGACCGACACCATCCCGCTGTCGCCGGCGGCCCGGGCCTGCGGGCGGATCCGCCAGGTCAGCGTGGCCGAGCTGCTGGCCGAGACGATCCGCCGCATCGCCTTCGGCGAATCGGTCAGCTCGCTCTACGTCGACTGAGCCTCGACGGCCCGGGCCGGCGGGATGCCGGCCACCGGGGGACGGCAATGCGGAATCGCTGCGGAGGCGATTCCGGATTCCCGATCCCCGGGAACCACACGACTCGTCTGGTCGCGGACGAGTCGCACGGATCGCCGCAAGGCGGTCCCCATCCAGGGCGTCCGCGAAGCGGTCCCCGCAAACTGAAGAGTGATAGAGCAATGGCAACTCATGTGATCAACGTCGAGCGTCGCGAGGACGAGGGCAAGGGTGCGAGCCGCCGCCTGCGTCGCGACGGCAAGATTCCGGCAATCGTCTATGGCGGCGACCTGAAGCCGGTCAACATCCAGCTGGACCACGAGAAGCTGTGGCTGGCCAGCCAGAACGAGTGGTTCTACTCCTCGATCCTGGACCTGAGCCTCAACGGCGACGTGCAGCGCGTGCTCCTGCGCGACATGCAGCGTCATCCGTACAAGCAGCTGATCATGCACCTGGACTTCCAGCGCGTGAATGACAACGAGGTCCTGCGCGCCGCCGTGCAGCTGCACTTCGTCAACGCCGAGAAGTCGCCGGCCGGCAAGTCGGCGGGCGTGGTCATCACCCACGAGCTGAACGAAGTCACCGTCTCGTGCCTGCCGAAGGACCTGCCGGAGGCCATCGAGGTCGACCTGTCCGAGCTGGCCGTGGGCGACGTGATCCACCTGTCGGCGCTCAAGCTGCCGGCCGGCGTGGAGATCCCCGAGCTGAAGCTCGGCCCCGACCACGACCTGGCCGTGGTGATCGCCAAGCATGCCCGCGTCGAGGAAGAGGCGCCGGCGGCCGAAGGCGACGAAGAGAAGAAGTAAGCCGTCCGCATCCTGCCCGGCACGCCGGGCAGGATGCAGGCTGCCAGTGCAATGGCGGAACTGCGACTCATCGTCGGGCTGGGCAATCCCGGTCCCGAACACGCGAACACCCGGCACAACGCCGGGTTTCGTTTTGTCGACGCGCTGGCCGCCCAGGCCGGCGTGCGCTTCGGCCTGGAGTCGAAGCTGTTCGGCGAGACGGCCAAGGCCGACATCGGTGGGCGGACGGTCTGGCTGCTCAAGCCGGCCACCTTCATGAACCTTTCCGGCAAGTCGGTGGCGGCGGCGCTGCGCTACTGGAAGATCGAGCCGGAGGAGGCCTTGCTGGCGCATGACGAGCTCGACCTGGCGCCGGGTGCGGCCCGGCTCAAGTTCGACGGCGGCCATGGTGGGCAGAACGGCCTGCGCGACACGATCCAGCACCTGGGGCACGGCAGGTTCCACCGCTTGCGGATCGGGATCGGCCATCCCGGACACAAGGACCGGGTCACCGGCTGGGTCCTGGGCCGGCCGGGCAAGGACGACGCGGTGCTGATCGACCGCGCCATCGACGACGCCCTGGCGGTCATGCCGCTGGTGGTGGCCGGCGACGTCAACGAGGCGATGAAGCGGCTGCATACCGCCAAGGCCTAGGTGGCTGGGGGCTGGGATCCGGCGGGAACGCCGGTCCCCAGCCCCCAATCTCCTGCGGGACAACGGATAACCATGGGCATCAAATGCGGCATCGTCGGCCTGCCCAACGTCGGCAAGTCGACCCTCTTCAACGCGCTGACCAAGGCGGGCATCGCCGCGGCCAACTTCCCGTTCTGCACGATCGAGCCGAACGTCGGCGTGGTTCCGGTGCCGGATCCGCGCCTGGGCCAGCTGGCCGAGATCGTGAAGCCCGAGAAGGTGGTGGCCACGGCCGTCGAGTTCGTCGACATCGCCGGCCTGGTGGCCGGCGCCGCCAGCGGCGAAGGCCTGGGCAACAAGTTCCTGGCCCATATCCGCGAGGTCGACGCGATCTCGCACGTGGTCCGCTGCTTCGACCATCCGGACATCATCCACGTGGCCGGCAAGGTCGACCCGATTTCGGACATCGAGACGATCGACACCGAGCTCGCCCTGGCCGACCTCGACAGCGTGGAAAAGGCGCTTAACCGCGCCGAACGATCGGCCAAGGCCGGGGAAAAGGATGCCATCGCGCGCAAGCCGGTGCTGCAGAAGCTGCATGCCGGGCTGAGCGAGGGCAAGCCCGGCCGGGCGCTGGGCCTGGACGAGGAGGAGCGGGCGCTGGTCCGCGACCTGTTCCTGTTGACCCTCAAGCCGGTCATGTACGTGGCCAACGTGCTCGAGGACGGCTTCCACGACAACCCGCTGCTGGAGGCCGTTCGCGCCCGCGCCGCGACCGAGGGCGCCGAGGTGGTACCGGTGTCGGCGGCGATCGAGGAGGAGCTGGCGCAGCTCGACGATGCCGACCGCGACGCCTTCCTGGCCGACCTGGGCCTGGACGAGCCGGGCCTGAACCGGGTGATCCGCGCCGCCTACCGGCTGCTGGGGCTGCAGACCTACTTCACCGCCGGGGTAAAGGAGGTCCGCGCCTGGACGGTCAAGGCCGGGGCCACCGCGCCGCAGGCCGCCGCTGTGATCCACACCGACTTCGAAAAGGGCTTCATCCGCGCCGAAACGATCGGCTTCGACGACTTCATCCGCTACCGCGGCGAGGCGGGCGCCCGCGAGGCCGGCCGCATGCGCCTGGAGGGCAAGGAGTACCGGGTGCAGGAAGGCGACGTCCTGCATTTCCGCTTCAATGTCTGACCGGAAAAAGTCTCCCGGGGAACGTTGACAGCGCGCGCGGCGGTCGTCAGAATTGCGGGCTGTTTCACCCCGGTCGTACACCTAGGTTGTATGGGTCGCGGTGGCAGATCCCGGAGGGATACCCAAGCGGCCAACGGGGGCAGACTGTAAATCTGCTGGCTTACGCCTTCGGTGGTTCGAATCCACCTCCCTCCACCAGTTTCAGGTTGTATCGGAACATCGAGGCAAGGCCCGGGGCGGTAGGCCGGGAGCGGTTCCCCTCGCGGGAGTAGTTCAATGGTAGAACCTCAGCCTTCCAAGCTGATGGTGCGGGTTCGATTCCCGTCTCCCGCTCCATTGCGCCGCACCCGGTGTTCCGGCAAGTAACAGGTTCCACGCTCACGTAGCTCAGTCGGTAGAGCACCTCCTTGGTAAGGAGGAGGTCGAAGGTTCGATTCCTTTCGTGAGCACCATCTTCGACGCGGGCCCGCCCGCGGGAGCCGCCCGGACCTGAGCCGGGCTGTTCCGCAGGAAAAACGCAGTACTCCATCTACAACCGTCAGCGAGATAGGCAGCCATGGCCAAGGGTAAGTTCGAGCGCACCAAGCCCCACGTGAACGTGGGCACGATCGGTCACGTTGACCATGGCAAGACGACGCTGACGGCGGCGCTGACGAAGATCGGCGCGGAGCGTTTTGGCGGCGAGTTCAAGGCGTACGATGCGATCGACGCGGCGCCGGAAGAGAAGGCGCGCGGCATCACGATTTCGACGGCGCACGTGGAGTACGAGAGCCCGACGCGCCACTACGCGCACGTGGACTGCCCGGGCCACGCCGACTACGTGAAGAACATGATCACCGGTGCGGCGCAGATGGACGGTGCGATCCTGGTGTGCTCGGCCGCCGACGGCCCGATGCCGCAGACGCGCGAGCACATCCTGCTGTCGCGCCAGGTGGGCGTGCCGTACATCGTGGTCTACCTGAACAAGGCGGACATGGTGGACGACGCCGAGCTGCTGGAGCTGGTGGAGATGGAAGTCCGCGAGCTGCTGAGCAAGTACGAGTTCCCGGGCGACGACACCCCGATCATCCACGGTTCGGCCCGTCTGGCGCTGGAAGGCGATCAGTCGGAGATCGGCGTGCCGTCGATCATCAAGCTGGTGGAGGCGCTGGACACGTTCATTCCGGAGCCGCAGCGTGACATCGACAAGCCGTTCCTGATGCCGGTGGAAGACGTGTTCTCGATTTCGGGCCGCGGCACCGTGGTGACCGGCCGTATCGAGCGCGGCGTGATCAAGGTGGGCGACGAAATCGAGATCGTGGGCATCCGTCCGACGCAGAAGACCACGGTCACCGGCGTGGAGATGTTCCGCAAGCTGCTGGACCAGGGCCAGGCGGGCGACAACGCGGGCCTGCTGCTGCGCGGCACCAAGCGTGACGACGTGGAGCGTGGCCAGGTGCTGGCCAAGCCGGGTTCGATCACCCCGCACACCGAGTTCGAGGCCGAGGTGTACGTGCTGTCGAAGGACGAGGGCGGCCGCCACACGCCGTTCTTCAAGGGCTACCGCCCGCAGTTCTACTTCCGCACCACCGACATCACCGGCGCGGTTCAGCTGCCGGAGGGTGTGGAGATGGTGATGCCGGGCGACAACGTGAAGATGGTGGTCACGCTGATCAACCCGGTGGCGATGGACGAAGGCCTGCGCTTCGCGATCCGCGAGGGCGGCCGCACCGTCGGCGCCGGCGTCGTGGCCAAGATCATCAAGTAAGCCCCCTGCGGATCCCGGCGACGGGTTCGCCGGAAAGCGCGAAGGGCGGGCCGGAACCACGGTCCGCCTTCGCCGTCTAAGGGAAGCCAGCGTTTTTCAACGTACGCCAGTAGCTCAATTGGCAGAGCAGCGGTCTCCAAAACCGCAGGTTGGGGGTTCGAGTCCCTCCTGGCGTGCCACTTCCCGCAGTTCCGCGAGGCAGGCCCCACCGGGCCGCAACCGCAAGAGAGCGACAAGACTTGAACAGCAAGATCAACCCGGCACCGTCCGCTTCCGGCGGCGACATCGTCAAGTACGTCATTGCCGCGCTGCTGGTGCTGGGCGGATTGTTCGTCTGGTTCTGGTTCTCGGCGCCCGAGCGCGCCGTGGCGCTCGGCACGTGGGCCCCGCAGCTGCGCGGCCTGGCCGTCGCGCTGGGCCTGGTGGCGGGCACCCTGGTGTTCCTCACCAGCGCCAAGGGCCACGACGTCCGCGATTTCCTGTCCGAGTCCCGCTTCGAGCTGCGCAAGGTGGTCTGGCCGACCCGCCAGGAAACCACCCGCATGACCTGGGTCGTGATCGCGGTGGTCATCATCCTGAGCCTGATCCTGGCCGGGTTCGATTTCGTCGTGCAGAAGGCGATCCAGTGGTTCCTGGGTCGCTGAGGAGAATGTCGCAGTGAAGCGTTGGTACGTGGTTCATGCCTATTCCGGTTTCGAGAAGAGCGTCGCCCAGGCGCTGCGCGACCGCATCGTCCGCAACGGCATGGAAGACCGCTTCGGCGAAGTCCTGGTCCCGACCGAGGAAGTGGTCGAGATGCGCGCCGGCCAGAAGCGCCGTTCCGAGCGCAAGTTCTTCCCGGGCTACGTGCTGGTGCAGATCGAGACCCACGACGAGGGCGGCATTCCCCGCATCGACAGCGAGAGCTGGCACCTGATCAAGGAAACCTCCCGGGTCATGGGCTTCATCGGCGGCACCGCCGACCGCCCGCTGCCGATCCGCGACGAGGAAGCCGACGCCATCCTGCAGCGTGTCCAGGAGGGCGTGGAGAAGCCGCGTCCGAAGGTCCTGTTCGAGCCGGGCCAGATGGTCCGGGTCACCGATGGTCCGTTCAACGACTTCAACGGCGTGGTCGAAGAGGTCAACTACGAGAAGAGCCGCCTGCGCGTGGCCGTGCTGATCTTCGGCCGCTCGACCCCGGTGGAGCTGGAGTTCGGCCAGGTCGAGAAGGCCTGACCCCCGGCGGCCCCGGCCGCCGCCCAAGGGGTCGAAAACCCTGCTATACTGCGCGGCTCCCTGCCCGGGTCAGCCGGGCTACCGCACCGGCCGCCGCCCTGGCGGCCGTTCGCGCGAACGGACTTCAAGCGTCAACGCGACGCCGGGACGCGTGATTTTCCCGGAACGATGGGGAGCCTGCCTTGCAGGCGCTAGCACCCGGAGAGCATTGAAATGGCAAAGAAAGTCGTCGGTTACATCAAGCTGCAGGTGAAGGCCGGCCAGGCCAACCCCTCGCCGCCGGTCGGTCCCGCGCTGGGCCAGCGCGGCCTGAACATCATGGAGTTCTGCAAGGCGTTCAACGCGGCGACCTCCAAGCTCGAGCCGGGCCTGCCGACCCCGGTCATCATCACGGCCTACTCGGACCGTACCTTCACCTTCGTCACCAAGAGCACCCCGGCGACCGTGCTGCTCAAGAAGGCGGCCGGCATCACCTCCGGCTCCAAGCGCCCGAACACCGACAAGGTGGGCAAGGTCACCCGCAAGCAGCTCGAGGAAATCGCCAAGGCGAAGGAACCCGACCTGACCGCGGCCGACCTGGACGCGGCGGTTCGTACCATCGCGGGCTCGGCCCGTTCGATGGGTCTGGTGGTGGAGGGCTGAGCACATGGCACTGAACAAGCGACAGAAGGCGATCAAGGCGGCGGTCGAGCCGGGCAAGGCTTACTCCATCGATGAGGCGCTGAAGATCATCAAGGGCTTCACCAAGGCCAAGTTCGTCGAGTCCGTCGACGTGGCCGTGCGCCTGGGCGTGGACGCCAAGAAGTCCGACCAGCAGGTGCGCGGTTCGACCGTGCTGCCGGCCGGTACCGGCAAGAGCGTGCGCGTGGCCGTGTTCGCCCCGGCCGGCGCCAAGGCCGACGAGGCGCTGGCTGCCGGCGCCGAGGCCGTGGGCATGGACGACCTGGCCGAGAAGATGCTGGCCGGCGACCTGAACTACGACGTCGTCATCGCCACCCCGGACGCCATGCGCGTGGTCGGCAAGCTCGGCCAGGTGCTGGGCCCGCGCGGCCTGATGCCGAACCCGAAGGTCGGCACCGTGTCGCCGAACCCGGCCGAGGCGGTGAAGAACGCCAAGTCGGGCCAGGTCCGCTACCGCACCGACAAGGCCGGCATCATCCACGCCACGATCGGCAAGGCCGATTTCGGCGACGACGCGCTGAAGTCGAACCTGCAGGCGCTGCTGCTGGACCTGATCAAGGCCAAGCCGGCGACCTCCAAGGGCCAGTACCTGCAGAAGATCTCGCTGAGCTCGACCATGGGCCCGGGCGTGACCGTCGACCAGGCGTCGCTGAGCCTGAAGTAATCGTTTCACCCCGCTTCGCCGCGCATGTGGCGGAGCGGGCTTTTGAGGGCAGTCGCCGCGCTCCGGCGTGGCGACAGCCGTCAAAGACCGCAGGTGCGGTCCGCGCACATCGGCGACGGGCAGGGAAGCTCGGGAACGGCAGGGATTCGCCGTCGATGCAGCGGGGTCGCTTAATCAAGGGTCCGTCCGGACCCCAAGCCTGCGTAGATGGTGCCGCCTTCTGGAAGTTTTCCCGGCACGACCGACCATTCGGGCGTACGGATCAGAAAGGCCAGCACCGGGATGCCCGAGGCATCCCCGGCGCGCACGGAAGGGCGCCGCCCAGGACCGCAAGCGGCAGGAGCCGCGAGCGGAGTTACTACGGAGGAGTGTTATGGCTCTCAATCTGTCCCAGAAGAAGGAAGTCGTCGCCGAACTGGCCGACGTCGCCGCCAAGGCGCACTCCCTGATCGCCGCCGAGTACGCAGGCACCACGGTCTCCCAGATGACCGCGATGCGCAAGAAGGCCCGCGAGAACGGCGTGTTCTTGAAGGTTGTCAAGAACACGCTGGCCGCGCGCGCCGTCGAAGGCACGGAGTTCGAGTGCACGAAGGACGCGCTCACGGGCCCGCTGCTGTATGCGTTCTCGACCGAGGAGCCCGGCGCTGCCGGTCGCCTGATCAAGGAGTTCGCCAAGACCAACGACAAGCTGCAGCCGAAGGTGGTCGCCGTGGGCGGCCAGCTGTACCCGGCCAGCCACGTCGAGGTCCTGGCTTCGCTGCCGACGCTCGACCAGGCCCTGGCCATGCTGGCCCGCGTCCTGGCCGAACCGGCCACCATGTTCGCCCGCGCGGTCAAGGCCGTCGCCGAGCAGCAGGGTGGTGGCGAAGAAGCCGCCCCGGCCGAAGAGGCTCCGGCCGAGGCCTGAGCCGCGTCGACGATTCCCGAAATCCCTTTCCAGAAAACATTCAGAAGGTAATCACAATGTCCCTTTCCAACGAGCAGATCGTCGAAGCCATCGCCGGCAAGACCCTGATGGAAGTGATGGAGCTGGTCAAGGCCATCGAAGAGAAGTTCGGCGTCTCCGCCGCCGCCCCGGTCGCCGTGGCCGCCGGCCCGGCCGCCGCCGCCGCCCCGGTCGAGGAGCAGACCGAGTTCACCGTCGTGCTGAAGGCCGCCGGCGAGAAGAAGGTCGAGGTCATCAAGGCCGTCCGTGCCATCACCGGCCTGGGCCTGAAGGAAGCCAAGGACCTGGTCGAAGGCGCCCCGAAGGACGTCAAGGAAGGCGTGTCGAAGGACGACGCCGCCAAGTTCAAGAAGGACCTGGAAGCCGCCGGCGCGACCGTCGAGCTCAAGTAAGCGGCATCTTGCATCGCCGGCATACTCGGTGATGCGCGGAGGCTGGGGGCGGAAGCCCCCGGCCTTTGGTCGTTCCGGGGCTCCATGCCGCGGAATGGCGGAAACACCTCGAAAACCCAGCCTCACGCACATTGCGGAGCTGGTAGTCGGAAGTAGCGGGATAGGGCGTGCTGGTGCCGGCAATACCAGCGACTACCGACTGACAGCTTCATGTTCCCCCCGGTCCGCGGACGCGCGGCCCGCACTGCCAAAGGTGGTACATCCATGACGACGTATTCGTTCACCGAGAAGAAGCGCATCCGCAAGGATTTCGGCAAGCAGCGCTCGATCCTCGAGGTGCCCTTCCTGCTGGCCATCCAGGTCGATTCCTACCGGGACTTCCTGCAGGCCGACACCGATCCGGCCAAGCGCCGCGACCAGGGCCTGCACGCTGCCCTGAAGTCGGTGTTCCCGATCAGCAGCTACAGCGGCAATGCCGCGCTGGAATACGTCGGCTACAAGCTCGGCGAGCCGGTGTTCGACGAGCGCGAGTGCCGCAACCGCGGCCTGAGCTACGGCGCGCCGCTGCGCGTGACCGTGCGCCTGGTGATCTACGACCGCGAGTCGTCGACCAAGGCGATCAAGTACGTCAAGGAGCAGGAGGTCTACCTCGGCGAGATCCCGCTGATGACCGAGCACGGCACCTTCATCGTGAACGGCACCGAGCGCGTCATCGTCTCGCAGCTGCACCGTTCGCCGGGCGTGTTCTTCGACCACGACCGTGGCAAGACCCACAGCTCGGGCAAGCTGCTGTACAGCGCCCGCATCATCCCCTACCGCGGCTCCTGGCTGGACTTCGAGTTCGACCCGAAGGACGCGCTGTACACCCGCATCGACCGTCGCCGCAAGCTGCCGGTGACGATCCTGCTGCGCGCGCTGGGCTACAACAACGAAGAGATGCTGCGCGCGTTCTTCGAGATCAACACCTTCCACATCGACCCGAGCGAGGGCGTGCAGCTGGAGCTGGTGCCCGAGCGCCTGCGTGGCGAGACGCTGAACTTCGACCTGGCCGACGGCGAGAAGGTGATCGTCGAGGCCGGCAAGCGCATCACCGCGCGCCACGTGCGCCAGCTGGAGCAGTCGGGCATCACCGCCCTGGCCGTGCCGGACGAGTACCTGCTCGGCCGCATCGTGGCCCATGACGTCGTCGACGCGAACACCGGCGAGCTGCTGGCCAGCGCCAACGACGAGATCACCGACGAGCAGCTGGCCGCCTTCCGCAAGGCCGGTGTGGCCAGCGTGGGCACCCTGTGGGTCAACGACCTGGATCGTGGCCCGTACCTGTCCAACACCCTGCGCATTGACCCCAGCCGCACCCAGCTCGAAGCGCTGGTCGAGATCTACCGGATGATGCGTCCGGGCGAGCCGCCGACCAAGGAAGCGGCGCAGAACCTGTTCCACAACCTGTTCTTCACCTTCGAGCGCTACGACCTGTCGGCCGTGGGCCGGATGAAGTTCAACCGCCGCGTCGGCCGCAAGGACGTGCTCGGCCCGGCCGTGCTGTACGACTACAAGTACTTCGCCGAGCGCAACGACGAGGAATCCAAGCGCCTGGTCGCCGCCCAGGGCGAGACCTCCGACATCCTCGACGTGCTGCGCGTGCTGACCGAGATCCGCAACGGCCGCGGCGTGGTCGACGACATCGACCACCTGGGCAACCGCCGCGTGCGTTCGGTCGGCGAAATGGCCGAGAACGTGTTCCGCGTGGGCCTGGTCCGCGTCGAGCGCGCGGTCAAGGAAAGGCTGTCCATGGCCGAGTCCGAGGGCCTGACGCCGCAGGAGCTGATCAACGCCAAGCCGGTGGCGGCCGCGATCAAGGAGTTCTTCGGCTCCTCGCAGCTGTCGCAGTTCATGGACCAGAACAACCCGCTGTCGGAAGTCACCCACAAGCGCCGCGTGTCGGCTCTCGGCCCGGGCGGCCTGACCCGCGAGCGCGCCGGCTTCGAAGTGCGCGACGTGCACCCGACCCATTACGGTCGCGTCTGCACCATCGAGACCCCGGAAGGCCCGAACATCGGCCTGATCAACTCGCTGGCGGTGTTCGCCCGCACCAACCAGTACGGCTTCCTCGAGACGCCGTACCGCAAGGTCGTGGACGGCCGCATCACCGACGAGGTCGACTACCTGTCGGCGATCGAGGAGAACGAGTACGTCATCGCCCAGGTCAATGCCGCGCACGACAAGGGCGGCAAGCTGACCGAGGCGTTCGTGCCGGTCCGCCACCAGGGCGAGTCGCTGCTCAAGCCGCCGTCCGAGATCCACTACATGGACGTCTCGCCGATGCAGACCGTGTCGGTCGCCGCGGCGCTGGTTCCGTTCCTGGAGCACGACGACGCCAACCGCGCGCTGATGGGCGCCAACATGCAGCGCCAGGCCGTGCCGACGCTGCGTGCGCAGACCCCGCTGGTCGGTACCGGCATCGAGCGCGCCGTGGCGCGTGACTCGGGCGTGACCGTGAACGCGCGCCGTGGCGGCGTGATCGAACAGGTCGACGCCGGCCGCATCGTGGTCAAGGTCAACGAGTCGGAGATCTCCGGCGAGCATGACGCGGGCGTGGACATCTACACCCTGACCAAGTACACCCGCTCCAACCAGAACACCTGCATCAACCAGCGTCCGCTGGTGCACGTGGGTGACGTGGTGGCGCGCGGCGACGTGCTGGCCGACGGTCCGTCCACCGACATCGGCGAGCTGGCCCTGGGCCAGAACATGCTGATCGCCTTCATGCCGTGGAACGGCTACAACTTCGAGGACTCGATCCTGTTGTCGGAGCGCGTGGTCCAGGAAGACCGCTACACCACGATCCACATCGAGGAGCTGACCTGCGCGGCCCGCGACACCAAGCTGGGCCCGGAGGAGATCACCGCCGACATCCCGAACGTGTCCGAGCAGGCGCTCAACCGCCTGGACGAATCCGGCGTGGTGTACATCGGTGCCGAAGTGCGCGCCGGCGACATCCTGGTCGGCAAGGTCACGCCCAAGGGCGAGAGCCAGCTGACCCCGGAAGAGAAGCTGCTGCGCGCGATCTTCGGCGAGAAGGCTTCGGACGTTAAGGACAGCTCGCTGCGCGTGCCCCCGGGCATGGACGGCACGGTCATCGACGTGCAGGTCTTCACCCGCGACGGCATCGAGAAGGACAAGCGCGCCAAGCAGATCGAGGAAAGCGAGATCAAGCGCGTCAAGAAGGACTTCGACGACCAGTTCCGGATCCTGGAAGCGGCCATCTACGCGCGCCTGCGTTCGCAGATCGTCGGCAAGGTCGCCAACGGCGGCCCGGGCCTGAAGAAGGGCGACACCCTGACCGACGCGTACCTGGACGGCCTGAAGAAGGCCGACTGGTTCGCGCTGCGGATGAAGGACGAGGATGCCTCCGAGGCCATCGAGCGCGCGCAGAAGCAGATTGCTGCGCACGAGAAGGAGTTCGAGCGCCGCTTCGACGACAAGCGCGGCAAGATTACCCAGGGCGACGACCTCGCCCCGGGCGTGCTGAAGATGGTCAAGGTGTTCCTGGCCGTGAAGCGCCGCATCCAGCCGGGCGACAAGATGGCCGGCCGCCACGGCAACAAGGGCGTCGTTTCCAACGTCGTCCCGGTCGAGGACATGCCGTACATGGCCGACGGCAACTCGGTCGACATCTGCCTCAACCCGCTGGGCGTGCCGTCGCGCATGAACATCGGCCAGATCCTCGAGGTGCACCTGGGCTGGGCCGCGAAGGGCCTGGGCAAGCGCATCCAGAAGATGCTGGACCAGCAGCGCGCGGTGTCCGAGCTGCGCGAGTTCCTGGGCAAGGTCTACAACCACGACTCGGCCCTGGCCGGTGCACGCGTGGACCTTGGCCAGTTCAGCGACGAGGAGCTGCTGAACCTGGCGCAGAACCTGACCGGCGGCGTGCCGATGGCCACCCCGGTGTTCGACGGTGCGCACGAGGACGAGATCCGCAGCATGCTGGAGCTGGCTTATCCGGACGAGGATCCCGAAACGGCGCTGCTCGGCTTCAATGCCAGCAAGACCCAGATGCAGCTGCACGACGGCCGCACCGGCGAGCCCTTCGACCGCAAGACCACGGTCGGCTACATGCACTACCTGAAGCTGAACCACCTGGTCGACGACAAGATGCACGCCCGCTCCACCGGCCCGTACTCGCTCGTCACCCAGCAGCCGCTGGGCGGCAAGGCGCAGTTCGGCGGCCAGCGCTTCGGCGAGATGGAAGTCTGGGCGCTCGAGGCGTACGGCGCGGCCTACACCCTGCAGGAAATGCTGACGGTGAAGTCCGACGACGTGCAGGGCCGCAACCAGATGTACAAGAACATCGTCGACGGCAACCACGAGATGGTCGCCGGCATGCCGGAATCCTTCAACGTACTCGTGAAGGAAATCCGCTCGCTGGCCATCAACATGGAGTTGGAGGACGAGTAAGGCGCCAGGCGCCCCATCCCCCGGGATGGGGCGTCGCGATCCCCATCGACCCCTCGACCTGCCTTTACTCCTGACGGAGACACGAAATGAAAGACCTGCTCAACCTCTTCAACCAGCAGCGCCAGACGCTGGACTTCGACGCGATCAAGATCGCGCTGGCCTCGCCCGACCTGATCCGTTCGTGGTCCTTCGGCGAGGTGAAGAAGCCGGAGACGATCAACTACCGCACCTTCAAGCCGGAGCGCGACGGCCTGTTCTGCGCCGCCATCTTCGGCCCGATCAAGGACTACGAGTGCCTGTGCGGCAAGTACAAGCGCATGAAGCACCGCGGCGTGGTCTGCGAGAAGTGCGGCACGGAAGTGACCCTGGCCAAGGTGCGCCGCGAGCGCATGGGCCACATCGACCTGGCCTCGCCCGTCGCGCACATCTGGTTCCTCAAGTCGCTGCCCTCGCGCATCGGCCTGATGCTGGACATGACCCTGCGCGACATCGAGCGGATCCTGTACTTCGAGGCGTTCGTGGTCACCGAGCCGGGCCTGACCCCGCTCGAGCGCCGCCAGCTGCTCACCGAAGAGCAGTACCTCACCGCGCGCCAGGAGCACGGCGATGACTTCGACGCCGCGATGGGCGCCGAGGCGATCTACGAGCTGCTGCGCACCATCGACCTGCAGGCCGAGATGGCCCGCCTGCGCGAGGAGATCGCGGCCACCGGCTCGGAAACCAAGCTCAAGCGCCTGACCAAGCGGATCAAGCTGATCGAGGCGTTCATCGACTCCGGCAACCGCCCGGAGTGGATGGTCATGACCGTGCTGCCGGTGCTGCCGCCGGACCTGCGCCCGCTGGTCCCGCTGGATGGCGGCCGCTTCGCGACCTCCGACCTGAACGACCTGTACCGCCGCGTCATCAACCGTAACAACCGCCTGCGCCGCCTGCTGGAGCTCAACGCGCCCGACATCATCGTGCGCAACGAGAAGCGCATGCTGCAGGAGTCGGTGGACGCGCTGATGGACAACGGCCGCCGCGGCCGCGCCATCACCGGCACCAACAAGCGCCCGCTCAAGTCGCTGGCCGACATGATCAAGGGCAAGCAGGGCCGCTTCCGCCAGAACCTGCTCGGCAAGCGCGTCGACTACTCGGGCCGTTCGGTCATCGTGGTCGGTCCGTACCTGCGGCTGCACCAGTGCGGTCTGCCGAAGAAGATGGCGCTGGAGCTGTTCAAGCCGTTCGTTTTCGCCAAGCTGCAGCGTCGCGGCCTGGCCACCACGATCAAGGCCGCCAAGAAGCTGGTCGAGCGCGAAGAGGCCGAGGTGTGGGACATCCTCGAAGAGGTGATCCGCGAGCACCCGGTGCTGCTGAACCGCGCCCCGACCCTGCACCGCCTGGGCATCCAGGCGTTCGAGCCGGTGCTGATCGAGGGCAAGGCCATCCAGCTGCACCCGCTGGTCTGCACCGCGTTCAACGCCGACTTCGACGGTGACCAGATGGCCGTGCACGTCCCGCTGAGCCTGGAGGCCCAGCTGGAAGCGCGCGCGCTGATGATGTCCACCAACAACATCCTGTCGCCCGCCAACGGCGAGCCGATCATCGTGCCGTCGCAGGACGTGGTGCTCGGCCTGTACTACATGACCCGCGCCCTGGAGAACAAGAAGGGCGAAGGCATGGCGTTCGCCAGCGTCGCCGAGGTCAAGCGCGCCTACGACAACCGCGTGGTCGAGCTGCACGCCAAGGTCAAGGTCCGCATCGCCGAGGTGGCCACCGACGAGGCCGGCAACAAGCAGAAGTCGACGTCGATCGTGGAGACCACGGTCGGGCGCGCGCTGCTGGCCGACATCCTGCCGGAGGGCCTGCCGTTCGCCCTGGCCAACACCGAGTTGAACAAGAAGGCGATCTCGCGCCTGATCAACTCGTGCTACCGCCAGCTCGGCCTGAAGGACACGGTCGTGTTCGCCGACCAGCTGATGTACACGGGTTTCGCCTTCGCGACCCGCGCCGGCGTGTCGATCGGCATCGACGACATGCTGATTCCCGACGAGAAGAAGGGCATCCTGACCGAGGCCGAGGCCGAGGTGCTGGAGATCCAGGAGCAGTACCAGAGCGGCCTGGTCACCGCCGGCGAGCGCTACAACAAGGTGGTCGACATCTGGTCGCGCACCAACGAGCGCATCGCCAAGGCGATGATGGACACCATCGGCACCGACCGGGTGATCAACGCCAAGGGCGAGGAGATCGGCGAGAAGTCGATGAACTCGCTCTACATCATGGCCGACTCCGGCGCCCGCGGTTCGCAGGCGCAGATCCGCCAGCTGGCCGGCATGCGCGGCCTGATGGCCCGTCCGGACGGCTCGATCATCGAGACGCCCATCAAGGCGAACTTCCGCGAAGGCCTCAACGTGCAGGAGTACTTCAACTCCACCCACGGTGCCCGCAAGGGTCTGGCTGACACCGCGCTGAAGACCGCCAACTCCGGTTACCTGACCCGTCGACTGGTCGACGTGGCCCAGGACGTGGTCATCACCGAGGTCGACTGCGGCACTTCGCACGGCCTGACCATGACCCCGATCGTGGAAGGCGGCGACGTGGTCGAGCCGCTGCGCGATCGCGTGCTCGGTCGCGTCGTGGCCGAGGACGTGTTTCTGCCGGGCAACGACGAGGATCCGATCGTCACGCGCAACACCCTGCTTGACGAGGCGTGGGTGCAGAAGCTGGAAGACGCCGGCGTGCAGTCGATCAAGGTGCGCTCGACGATCACCTGCGAATCGGGCTTCGGCGTCTGCGCCCAGTGCTACGGCCGTGACCTGGCGCGTGGCCACATCGTCAACATCGGCGAAGCGGTCGGCGTCATCGCTGCCCAGTCGATCGGCGAGCCGGGCACCCAGCTGACCATGCGTACGTTCCACATCGGTGGCGCGGCTTCGCGTGCGGCGGCGGTCGACAACATCACGGTCAAGACCACCGGTTCGGTCAAGTTCAACAACCTCAAGTCCGTCGCGCATTCGGCAGGCCACCTGGTCGCGGTGTCGCGTTCGGGCGAGATTTCCGTGCTTGACCCGCACGGCCGCGAGCGCGAGCGTTACAAGCTGCCCTACGGCGCGACCATCACCGTCAAGGACGGTGCCGAGGTCAAGGCCGGGCAGTCGGTCGCCAACTGGGATCCGCACAACCACCCGATCGTCTCGGAAGTGGCCGGTTTCATCCGCTTCGTCGACTTCATCGATGGCGTCACCGTCATCGAGAAGACCGACGAGCTGACCGGCCTGGCCTCGCGCGAGATCACCGATCCGAAGCGCCGCGGCTCGCAGGGCAAGGACCTGCGCCCGCTGGTCCGCATCATCGACAAGGACGGCAAGGACCTGACCATCCCGGGCACCGACCTGCCGGCGCAGTACCTGCTGCCGCCGCGCTCGCTGGTGAACCTGCAGGACGGCGCGCCGGTCGGCGTGGGCGACGTGGTCGCCAAGATCCCGCAGGAAGCCTCCAAGACCCGCGACATCACCGGCGGTCTGCCGCGCGTGGCCGACCTGTTCGAGGCGCGCAAGCCGAAGGATCCGGCGATCCTGGCCGAGCGTTCGGGCGTGGTCAGCTTCGGCAAGGACACCAAGGGCAAGCAGCGCCTGATCATCAAGGACAACGAGGGCGGCGAGCACGAGGAGCTGATCCCGAAGTACCGCCAGATCATCGTGTTCGAAGGCGAGCACGTGACCAAGGGCGAGACCGTGGTGGACGGCGAGCCGAGCCCGCAGGACATCCTGCGCCTGCTGGGCATCGAGCCGCTGGCCGCGTACCTGGTGAAGGAAATCCAGGACGTCTACCGCCTGCAGGGCGTCAAGATCAACGACAAGCACATCGAGGTCATCACCCGGCAGATGCTGCGCAAGGTCGAGATCACCGACCAGGGCGACAGCAAGTTCCTCAACGGCGAGCAGGTGGAGCGCCAGCGCGTCATCGAGGAGAACGTACGCCTGGCAGGCCGCAACGAGCTGCCGGCCAAGTTCGACCCGGTGCTGCTGGGCATCACCAAGGCCTCGCTGGCGACCGAGTCGTTCATCTCCGCGGCGTCCTTCCAGGAAACCACCCGCGTGCTGACCGAGGCCGCCGTCCGCGGCACCCGCGACAGCCTGCGTGGCCTGAAGGAAAACGTGATCGTCGGCCGCCTGATCCCGGCCGGTACCGGCCTGGCGTACCACAGCCAGCGCCGCCGCAGCGCAACGGGTCTCACCGAGGCTGAGATGAATGCGCTGTCCGGCGCTTCCGAGCCGGCCCCGGCTCCGGTCGCGGCGGTGGTCGAGGCCGTCGACGGCGAGGACGCGTCCGAGGCGTGATCACCGGCCGGGCCTAATCCCGGCTAACAAGAGGCGGGGAAGGACCCCCGCCGATCCGCCTACGCGCACCGGGTCGACCGGGGCCGCGGGCGGCGGGCCAGGGATGGGGTCGGTTGACGCAGTTTCCGGCCGGCCGCTATACTCTCCTGTCTCGGCAGGCCGTCCTTCGGCCTGCCGTCGTTTTCACGTACCGGCTCCGGCTTGCGGAGCCCCAAGCAGAAGAACCTTACCAATGGCGACAATCAACCAGCTGGTCCGCAAGCCGCGGCAGGCGGAAACCTACAAGAGTGCCTCGCCGGCGCTCGAGAAGTGCCCGCAGCGTCGTGGCGTTTGCACGCGCGTGTACACCACCACCCCGAAGAAGCCGAACTCGGCCCTGCGCAAGGTCGCCAAGGTCCGCCTGACCAATGGCTACGAGGTCATCTCGTACATCGGCGGCGAAGGCCACAACCTGCAGGAGCACTCGGTCGTCCTGATCCGCGGTGGCCGCGTCAAGGACCTTCCCGGTGTCCGTTACCACACCGTCCGCGGTTCGCTTGACGCCGCTGGCGTGACCAAGCGTCGCCAGGGCCGTTCGAAGTACGGCGCCAAGCGCCCGAAGAGCTGATTGAGGAAGCCCGACAATGTCCCGTAAAGGTTCCACCCCCCAGCGCGCCGTCCTTCCCGATCCGAAGCACGGGAGCGAGACCATCGCCCGCTTCATCAACATGGTGATGAAGAGCGGCAAGAAGTCGATCGCCGAGAACATCGTGTACGACGCGATGGACGTGATCGGCGAGAAGAATCCCAACGCCATCGAGCTGGTGCAGAAGGCGCTGGACAACGTTTCGCCGTCGGTCGAGGTGAAGTCGCGTCGTGTTGGCGGCGCTACCTACCAGGTGCCGGTCGAAGTACGTTCGTCCCGCCGCCTGGCCCTGTCCATGCGCTGGCTGATCGATTCCGCCCGCAAGCGCGGCGAGAACACGATGGCCCGCAAGCTGGCCGCCGAGCTGATCGACGCGTCGGAAAACCGCGGTGGCGCGATCAAGAAGCGCGAAGAAACCCACCGCATGGCCGAGGCCAACAAGGCCTTCGCGCACTACCGCTGGTAATGCCGCCGGGCCCGTGATCGGGCCCGAGCGACCAGCCCGGGCGGCGCGGCAGGCTCCGCGCCCCCGTATCCCGGAAGCCGGCGCCGAGCGCCGCTCCGCCATCGAAAGCCCCAAGCAAACGAGAGACTCCCGTGGCTCGCACCACTCCCATCGAGCGTTACCGCAACTTCGGCATCATGGCCCACATCGATGCCGGCAAGACCACGACGTCCGAGCGCATCCTGTTCTACACCGGCAAGAGCCACAAGATCGGTGAAGTGCACGATGGCGCCGCGACCATGGACTGGATGGAGCAGGAGCAGGAGCGTGGCATCACGATCCAGTCCGCCGCCACGACCGCGTTCTGGAAGGGCATGGACAAGTCCCTGCCCGAGCACCGCTTCAACATCATCGACACCCCCGGGCACGTCGACTTCACCATCGAAGTCGAGCGTTCGCTGCGCGTGCTCGACGGCGCGGTGTTCGTGCTGTGCGCCGTGGGCGGCGTGCAGCCGCAGTCGGAAACCGTGTGGCGCCAGGCCAACAAGTACCACGTGCCGCGCATCGCGTTCGTCAACAAGATGGACCGCACCGGCGCCAACTTCTACAAGGTCCGCGACCAGCTGAAGTCGCGCCTGGGCGCCGTTGCCGTGCCCATGCAGGTGCCGATCGGTGCCGAGGACGGCTTCGAGGGCGTGGTCGACCTGCTCAAGATGAAGGCCATCCACTGGGATGCAGCCTCGCAGGGCCTGAACTTCGAGTATCGCGACATCCCGGCCGACCTGGTTGCGAAGGCCGAGGAAGAGCGCGCCTTCATGGTCGAGTCCGCGGCCGAAGCCAGCGAAGAGCTGATGAACAAGTACCTCGAGGGCGGAGACCTGACCGAGGAAGAGATCATCGGCGGCCTGCGCGAGCGCACGCTGAAGACCGAGATCGTGCCGATGTTCTGCGGCTCGGCGTTCAAGAACAAGGGCGTTCAGGCCATGCTGGACGGCGTGGTCAGCCTGCTGCCGTCGCCGGTCGACGTGCCGCCGGTGAAGGGCGTCGACGTCGACGACGAGACCAAGGAGCTGACCCGCGAGTCCAGCGACAAGGCTCCGTTCTCGGCGCTCGCGTTCAAGATCATGACCGACCCGTTCGTCGGCTCGCTGACCTTCTTCCGCGTCTATTCCGGCACGCTGAACGCCGGCGACGCCGTGCTGAATTCGGTCAAGGGCAAGAAGGAGCGTATCGGCCGACTGCTGCAGATGCACTCCAACAATCGCGACGAGATCAAGGAAGTGCTGGCCGGCGACATCGCCGCGGCCGTCGGCCTGAAGGACGTCACCACCGGCGACACCCTGTGCTCGCAGGACGCGCCGATCGTGCTGGAGCGCATGGCGTTCCCGGAGCCGGTGATTTCCATGGCGGTCGAGCCGAAGACCAAGTCCGACCAGGAAAAGATGGGCATCGCCCTGGGCCGCCTGGCCCAGGAAGACCCGTCGTTCCGCGTGCGCACCGACGAAGAGTCCGGCCAGACCATCATCTCGGGCATGGGCGAGCTGCACCTGGACATCATCGTTGACCGCATGAAGCGCGAGTTCAACGTCGAGGCCAACGTCGGCAAGCCGCAGGTGGCGTATCGCGAAACGATCCGCCTGAGCGACGTCAAGTCGGACTACAAGCACGCCAAGCAGTCGGGCGGCAAGGGCCAGTACGGCCACGTCGTCATCGAGCTGTCGCCGCTGACCGCCGAGGATCGCGAGAAGTACGCGGCCGACATCAAGGACGATTTCCTGTTCCTCAACGAGATCACCGGCGGCGTCATTCCGAAGGAGTTCATTCCCTCGGTCGAGAAGGGCATGCGCGAGACCATCACCAGCGGTCCGCTGGCCGGCTTCCCGGTCGTGGGCGTGAAGGCCAAGCTCGTGTTCGGTTCGTACCACGACGTCGACTCGTCGGAAATGGCATTCAAGCTGGCCGCCTCGATGGCGTTCAAGCAGGGCTTCGCCAAGGCCAAGCCGGTGCTGCTGGAGCCGATCATGAAGGTCGAAATCGTCAGCCCGGAGGATTACCTGGGCGACGTGATGGGCGACGTGAGCCGCCGCCGCGGCGTGCTGCAGGGCCAGGACGAAAGCCCGTCGGGCAAGATCATCAACGCGATGATCCCGCTGGGCGAGATGTTCGGCTACGCGACCACCCTGCGTTCCATGAGCCAGGGCCGCGCGACCTTCTCGATGGAGTTCGACCATTACGAAGAAGCGCCGAACAACATCGCCGAGACGGTTATCAAGAAGGCATGACGTGTGCGCCCCTCCATGGGCGCGAATATCAGGAAGCGGCCATCCGTGGCCGCACTTCTCAAGAAAATCCAGTTCAAGAGGCATAGACAATGGCCAAGGGTAAGTTCGAGCGCACCAAGCCCCACGTGAACGTGGGCACGATCGGTCACGTTGACCATGGCAAGACGACGCTGACGGCGGCGCTGACGAAGATCGGCGCGGAGCGTTTTGGCGGCGAGTTCAAGGCGTACGACGCGATCGACGCGGCGCCGGAAGAGAAGGCGCGCGGCATCACGATTTCGACGGCGCACGTGGAATACGAATCGGCCACGCGCCACTACGCGCACGTGGACTGCCCGGGCCACGCCGACTACGTGAAGAACATGATCACCGGTGCGGCGCAGATGGACGGTGCGATCCTGGTGTGCTCGGCCGCCGACGGCCCGATGCCGCAGACGCGCGAGCACATCCTGCTGTCGCGCCAGGTGGGCGTGCCGTACATCGTGGTCTTCCTGAACAAGGCGGACATGGTGGACGACGCCGAGCTGCTGGAGCTGGTGGAGATGGAAGTCCGCGAGCTGCTGAGCAAGTACGAGTTCCCGGGCGACGACACCCCGATCATCTCGGGTTCGGCGCGCCTGGCGCTGGAAGGCGACCAGAGCGAGATCGGCGTGCCGGCGATCCTGAAGCTGGTGGACGCGCTGGACAGCTGGATTCCGCTGCCGGAGCGCGACATCGACAAGCCGTTCCTGATGCCGGTGGAAGACGTGTTCTCGATTTCGGGCCGCGGCACCGTGGTGACCGGCCGCATCGAGCGCGGCATCATCAAGGTGGGCGACGAAATCGAGATCGTGGGCATCCGTCCGACGCAGAAGACCACGGTCACCGGCGTGGAGATGTTCCGCAAGCTGCTGGACCAGGGCCAGGCGGGCGACAACGCGGGCCTGCTGCTGCGCGGCACCAAGCGTGACGACGTGGAGCGTGGCCAGGTGCTGGCCAAGCCGGGTTCGATCACCCCGCACACCGAGTTCGAGGCCGAGGTGTACGTGCTGTCGAAGGACGAGGGCGGCCGCCACACCCCGTTCTTCAAGGGCTACCGCCCGCAGTTCTACTTCCGCACCACCGACATCACCGGCGCGGTTCAGCTGCCGGAGGGTGTGGAGATGGTGATGCCGGGCGACAACGTGAAGATGGTGGTCACGCTGATCAACCCGGTGGCGATGGACGAAGGCCTGCGCTTCGCGATCCGCGAGGGCGGCCGCACCGTCGGCGCCGGCGTCGTGGCCAAGATCATCAAGTAATTCAGCAAGTTACAGGCGCCGCCCCCTGGGTGGGCGGCCGCCTTACAGCGAAAAGAGGCACAGGAAGTGCCTCGTGTTCGCCGGACAGGGAAGGGTCGCGTGACGTTACGCGCGTAGCAGCCTCACAGGCTGTTGACGCGCATGTTTACGCGTTCTATACTTTTCCGTCTGGGCAGGCCGGCTTGCTGGTCTGCCCGCGCTTTTGGGGCCGGATGGCCCTGGCCGGAATCGTCGCCGATGCGCGGCCGAAGTCTTACGAACCATATCGGGGCAGGCATCCCAGAGGCCTAGCCCGTCGCTCTTTTAACGAAGGAACTCCGTCATGGCGGACCAAAAGATCCGGATTCGGCTCAAGGCGTTCGATCATCGTCTGATCGACCGTTCGGCCAGCGAGATCGTCGAGACGGCCAAGAGGACCGGCGCGCAGGTGCGTGGCCCGATCCCGCTGCCGACCAAGATCGAACGTTACACCGTTCTCGTCTCCCCGCATGCCGACAAGGATGCGCGTGACCAGTACGAGACCCGCACGCACAAGCGCGTGCTCGACATCGTCGACCCCAACGACAAGACCGTGGACGCGCTGATGAAGCTCGAGCTCGCGGCTGGCGTCGACGTCCAGATCAAGCTCGCCTGAGGAATGCCGACATGACGAAGAAGTATTCGTTGGGTCTGGTCGGCCGCAAGGCCGGCATGAGCCGCGTGTTCACCGACGATGGTCGTTCCATCCCGGTGACGCTGATCGAGGCCACCCCGAACCGCATCACCCAGATCAAGACCGTCGAAGCCGATGGTTACAGCGCCGTCCAGGTGACGACCGGCTCGCGCCGCGCCGCGCTGGTCAACAAGCCGCTGGCCGGCCATTACGCCAAGGCCAAGGTCGAAGCCGGCCGTGGCCTGTGGGAGTTCCGCGTCGCCGACGACAAGCTCGGTGACTTCGCCATCGGAGGCGAGATCAAGGCCGACATCTTCGAAGTCGGCCAGATCGTCGACGTCCAGGGCGTGACCAAGGGCAAGGGCTTCCAGGGCACGATCAAGCGCCACAACTTCACCATGGGCGACGCCACCCACGGTAACTCGCTGTCGCATCGGTCGCCGGGTTCGATCGGCCAGCGCCAGACGCCGGGTCGCGTGTTCCCGGGCAAGAAGATGTCCGGTCACATGGGTGCCGAAACCCAGAGTGCGCAGAACCTCGAAGTGGTGCGCGTCGATGCCGAGCGCGGCCTGATCGCCGTTCGCGGCGCCGTCCCGGGTGCCCCGGGTGGCGACGTGGTCGTGCGCCCGGCGAGCAAGGCGTAAGGAGAATCACGATGGAACTCACCATTACGGGTAGCGCCAACAAGCTGTCGGTCTCCGACGAAGTGTTCGGCCGCGATTTCAGCGAGGACCTGGTCCACCAGGTCGTCGTCGCCTACCGCAACGCCGGCCGTTCCGGCACCAAGGCGCAGAAGACCCGCGCCGAGGTCAACGGCACCACCAAGAAGTCCAAGAAGCAGAAGGGCGGCGGCGCGCGTCACGGCGCCCTGACGGCCCCGATCTTCGTCGGCGGCGGCGTGACCTTCGCGGCCAAGCCGCGCAGCTTCGCGCAGAAGGTCAACCGCAAGCAGTACCGCGCCGCGATGGCCGCGATCCTGTCCGAGCTGAACCGCCAGGGCCGTCTGAAGGTCGTCGAGTCGTTCGACGTCGAGACCGTGAAGACCAAGGGCCTGATCGAGAAGCTGGCCGGTTTCGACCTGGGCAAGCGCCCGCTGATCGTCACCGAGGATGCCTCCGAGAACCTGTTCCTGTCGGCCCGCAACCTGCCGTACGTGCAGGTCCGCGACGTGCAGGGGCTCGATCCGGTCGCACTGGTCGGCGCCGATTCCGTGCTGATCACCGCCGATGCGGTCAAGAAGGTCGAGGAGTGGCTGGCATGAGCGCCAACGAGAAAGTTTTCAGCGTGCTGCTCGCGCCGCGCGTGTCCGAAAAGACCGCGCGCTTGCAGGAGGTCAGCAACCAGTACGTGTTCGAGGTTTCGAGCGACGCCACCAAGGCCGACGTCAAGGCCGCCGTGGAGAAGCTGTTCGACGTGAAGGTCGAGTCGGTCAACGTCGTCAACGTGAAGGGCAAGAACAAGTCCTTCCGCTTCCGTTCCGGTCGCCGCGGCGACTGGCGTAAGGCGTACGTGCGCCTGGCCGATGGCCAGAGCATCGACGTGTCCGCCAAGGCCTGAGGGTAAACCCATGCCATTGATGAAATTCAAGCCCACCTCTGCCGGCCGCCGCTCCGCGGTCCGCGTGGTCACGCCCGACCTGCACAAGGGTGCTCCGCACGCCGCGCTGGTCGAGAAGCAGAGCAAGTCCGGTGGCCGCAACCACCACGGCCGCATCACGACCCGCCACGTCGGCGGCGGCCACAAGCAGCACTACCGCCTGATCGACTTCAAGCGCAACAAGGAAGGCATCGTCGCGCGCGTCGAGCGGATCGAGTACGACCCGAACCGCACCGCGCACATCGCCCTGCTGTGCTACGCCGACGGCGAGCGCCGCTACATCATCGCGCCGAAGGGCCTGAAGGCTGGCGACCAGGTGATCGCCGGTTCCGACGCCCCGATCAAGGCCGGCAACACCCTGCCGCTGCGCAACGTCCCGGTCGGTACGACGGTGCATTGCATCGAGCTGAAGCCGGGCAAGGGCGCCCAGATCGCCCGCGCCGCCGGTGCCGGCGTGCAGCTGGTGGCCCGCGAGGCCGGTTACGCGCTGCTCCGCCTGCGTTCGGGCGAGATGCGCAAGGTGCCGGTCGAGTGCCGCGCCACCATCGGCGAAGTCGGCAACGACGAGCACAATCTGGAGAAGCTGGGCAAGGCTGGCGCCAAGCGCTGGCGTGGCGTGCGCCCGACCGTTCGCGGCGCGGCCATGAACCCGGTCGACCACCCGCACGGCGGTGGTGAGGCCAAGGCCGGCCAGGGCAACCCGCACCCGGTCACCCCGTGGGGCGTGCCGACCAAGGGTTACAAGACGCGCAAGAACAAGCGCACCCAGCAGTTCATCGTGCGCGATCGCAGGAGCTAATCGGCCATGCCACGTTCCCTCAAGAAAGGCCCGTTCGTCGATCACCACCTCGTCAAGAAGGTGGAAGCCGCGGGCGGCACCAAGAAGCCGATCAAGACCTGGTCGCGCCGTTCCATGATCCTGCCGGAAATGGTGGGGTTCACGATCGCTGTGCATAACGGCAAGAACCATGTTCCGGTCCTCGTGAACGAGAACATGGTCGGCCACAAGCTCGGCGAGTTTGCCGTCACCCGGACCTTCAAGGGTCACGGCGGCGACAAGAAGTCGAAGTAAGGAGAGATGACCATGGAAGCGAAAGCCATCCTGCGCACCGCGCGCATCTCCCCGCAGAAGGCCCGCCTGGTCGCCGACCAGGTGCGCGGCCTGCCGGCCGAACGTGCCGTCAACCTGCTGAAGTTCTCCGACAAGAAGGCCGCCGCCCTGATCAAGAAGGTGGTGGAGTCTGCGATCGCCAACGCCGAGAACAACCAGGGCGCGGACGTCGACGCGCTGAAGGTCAAGACCATCATGGTCGACGAAGGTCCGACGCTGAAGCGCTTCATGGCGCGTGCGAAGGGTCGCGGCACCCGCATCCTGAAGCGGACCAGCCACATCACCGTCGTCGTCGGAGAGGGCAAGTAATATGGGTCACAAAGTTCACCCCACCGGCATCCGTCTTGGCATCGCCAAGGACTGGAATTCGAAGTGGTACGCCGACAAGGGCGAGTACGCCCAGTACCTGGCGGCCGACCTGAAGGTGCGCGAGATGCTGCGCAAGAAGCTGGCGCAGGCCGGGATCAGCAAGATCCTGATCGAGCGCCCGGCCAAGACCGCGCGCGTCACGATCCACACCGCCCGCCCGGGCGTGGTGATCGGCAAGCGTGGCGAGGACATCGAGAAGCTGCGCAAGGAAGTCAGCGAGTTGATGGGCGTCCCGGCGCACATCAACGTGACCGAGGTCCGCAAGCCGGAACTCGATGCGCAGCTGGTCGCCGAGTCGATCGCCCAGCAGCTCGAGCGCCGCATCATGTTCCGCCGCGCGATGAAGCGCGCCGTCGGCAACGCGATGCGCCTGGGCGCCCTGGGCATCAAGGTCAACGTCGCCGGCCGCCTGAACGGCGCCGAGATCGCGCGTTCGGAGTGGTACCGCGAAGGCCGCGTGCCGCTGCATACCCTGCGCGCGGACATCGACTACGGGTTTGCCGAGGCTCACACCACCTATGGCGTGATCGGCATCAAGGTATGGGTCTACAAGGGCGAGATCTTCGACTTCGCCCAGGTCGGACAGGAGAAGCAGGAAGAAGCCAGCAGCCCGCGCGGCGAGCGCGGCGACCGCGAGCGTCCCTCCCGTCCCGCACGTGAAGCGAGGTAACGGCGATGTTGCAACCCAAGCGAACCAAGTTCCGCAAGCAGTTCAAGGGCCGTAACGAGGGCCTGAGCTGGAGCGCCAACGCCGTTTCCTTCGGCGAGTACGGCCTGAAGGCCACCGCCCACGGCCGCCTGACCGCGCGCCAGATCGAGGCGGCTCGCCGCACGATCAGCCGCTACGTCAAGCGCGGCGGCAAGATGTGGATCCGCGTGTTCCCGGACAAGCCGATCACCCAGAAGCCGATCGAAGTCCGCATGGGCTCGGGCAAGGGTAACGTCGAGTACTGGGTGGCCCAGATCCAGCCCGGCCGCATGATCTATGAAATCGAGGGAGTGCCGGAAGACCAGGCGCGCGAGGCGTTCCGCCTGGCGGCCGCCAAGCTCTCGGTCACCACCACCTTCGTGACCCGCACGGTGCGCTAATGGCTACGATCAACGAACTCCGCGAAAAGTCGGCTGACCAGCTGAAGGCCCACCTGCTGGATCTGCGCAAGGAGCAGTTTTCCCTGCGCATGCAGAAGGCGACCGGCCAGCTGTCGAAGACCCACGAAACCAGCCGGGTGCGCCGCGAGATCGCGCGCGTGAAGACCCTGCTCGGCAGCAACCAGTAAGGGATCGCAGCGATGAGCGACAACAACAACAAGGCGCTGCGCACGGTCGAAGGCCGCGTGATCAGCAACAAGATGGACAAGACGGTAACCATCCTCGTCGAGCGCCAGGTCAAGCACGCCCTGTACGGCAAGTACATCAAGCGCTCGACCAAGCTCCACGCCCACGATGCGGACAATAGCTGCAACGAAGGTGACGTGGTGCGCGTGACCGAGATCGCGCCGATGTCCAAGACCAAGAACTGGCGCGTGGTGGAAATCGTCACCCGCGCGGTCGAATAAGGGAGATCTGAATCATGATCCAGATGCAGAGCTACCTCGACGTGGCCGACAACTCGGGTGCCAAGGAACTGATGTGCATCAAGGTGCTCGGCGGCTCCAAGCGCCGCTACGCGGGCATCGGCGACATCATCAAGGTGACCGTCAAGGACGCGATCCCGCGCGGCAAGGTCAAGAAGGGTGAAGTCTACGACGCCGTCGTGGTCCGTACCCGCAAGGGCGTCCGTCGTGCCGACGGCTCGCTCATCCGCTTCGATGGCAACGCTGCCGTCCTGCTGAACAACAAGCAGGAGCCGATCGGTACCCGCATCTTCGGACCGGTGACCCGTGAGCTGCGTTCCGAGAAGTTCATGAAGATCGTCTCGCTCGCGCCTGAAGTGCTCTGAGCGGAGGAAGCAGACATGGCTAACCGTATCAAGAAGGGCGACCAGGTGGTCGTCACGACCGGCAAGGACAAGGGCAAGCAGGGCGAGGTGGTGCGTGTGGATGGCGACCGCGTGGTCGTTTCCAACGTCAACCTGGTCAAGCGGCACACCAAGCCGAACCCGCAGGCGGGCGTCGCCGGCGGCGTGGTCGAGCGCGAGAGCTCGATCCACATTTCCAACGTGATGCCGGTCAACCCTGCCACTGGCAAGGGCGAGCGGATCGGATTCAAGGTCCTGGAGGATGGACGCAAACTGCGTGTGTTCCGCTCCAGTGGTGAGGCGCTCGACGCCTGAGGAATGAAGCAATGACCACGCGGCTCGAAAAGATCTACAAGGAACAGGTTGTGCCGGCTCTCATGGAGAAGTTCGGCTACACCAACCCCATGGAAGTCCCCAAGCTCGTCAAGATCACGCTGAACATGGGCGTGGGCGAAGCGGCTGCCAACAAGAAGGTGCTCGAGAACGCCGTCGCCGACCTGGCCAAGATCACCGGCCAGAAGCCGGTGACGACCAAGTCGCGCGTCTCGGTGGCCTCGTTCAAGATCCGTGACGGCTGGCCGATCGGCTGCAAGGTCACCCTGCGGCGCCACCAGATGTTCGAGTTCCTGGACCGCCTGATCAGCGTCTCGCTGCCGCGCGTCCGCGACTTCCGCGGCGTGTCGGGCCGCTCGTTCGACGGCCGTGGCAACTTCAACATGGGCGTGAAGGAACAGATCATCTTCCCGGAAATCGACTTCGACGCCGTCGACGCGATCCGCGGCATGGATATCGCCATCACCACGACCGCCAAGACCGACGCCGAAGCGAAGGCGCTGCTCGAAGCGTTCAAGTTCCCGTTCCGCAATTAAGGGTTAGACACATGGCAAAGACCTCGATGGTCAACCGCGACGTGAAGCGGGAAAAGCTGGCCAAGAAGTACGCGGCCAAGCGTGACGCGCTGAAGGCGGTCATCGCGAGCCAGACCGCTTCGTACGACGAGAAGGCCGAGGCGGTGGTCAAGCTGCAGAAGCTGCCGCGTGACTCCTCGCCGAGCCGCCAGCGCAACCGCTGCGAGCTGTCCGGCCGCCCGCGTGGCGTCTACAGCAAATTCGGCCTGGGCCGGAACAAGCTGCGCGAAGCCACCATGCGCGGCGACGTGCCCGGCCTGCGCAAGGCCAGCTGGTAAGACGGGCGGGGCGACCCCGGGTCGCCCGACCGGATGCTGTAACCGGCGAGCCGGCCCAAGGGCCGGTTTTCCTGCTATTATTCCGCGCTTCCCCCGGCCAGCCCGGGATGGCCAAGGGCCCTGGCCCCTTCCAGGAACAATCCAGATTTCGCGAAAGCGGATATCGGTGCACTCAAGGAACCATTCATGAGCATGACTGATCCCATCGCCGACATGCTGGTCCGCATCAAGAATGCGGCCGCTGTGGGCAAGCCGACGGTGAAGCTGCCGTCCTCGAAGATCAAGGTCGCCATCGCCAACGTCCTCAAGGACGAAGGCTACATCTCGGACCTGCGCGTTACCCAGGGCGAGAACAACAAGGCCGAACTCGAGATCGTGCTGAAGTACTTCGAAGGCCGCCCGGTCATCGACCAGCTCAAGCGCGCCTCGCGCTCGGGCCTGCGCCTGTACCGCGGCAAGAGCGACCTGCCGAAGGTCCTCGGCGGCCTCGGCGTGGCCATCATTTCCACCTCCCAGGGCATCATGACCGACAAGCAGGCGCGCAACGCCGGCGTGGGCGGCGAAGTCCTGTGCTACGTGGCCTAATCGAAGGAGTACGACGAGCATGTCCCGCGTAGCCAAGAAGCCGATCGCCCTCCCGAAGGGCGTCGAACTGAACATCCAGGACACCAGCGTCAGCGCCAAGGGTCCGAAGGGCACGCTGTCGCTGGCCAAGCCGGCCGGCGTGCAGATCGCCGTCGAGGACGGCAACGCCGTGCTGTCGGCCAACGATGCCTCGCTGGTCCCGCTGACCGGCACCGTGCGCGCGATCCTGGCCAACATGGTCAAGGGCGTCTCGGAAGGCTTCGAGCGCAAGCTCGAGCTGGTCGGCGTCGGTTACCGCGCCGCGATGCAGGGCAAGGACCTGAGCCTGTCGCTCGGTTTCTCGCATCCGGTCGTGTACGCGGCGCCGGAAGGCATCACCATCACCACGCCGACCCAGACCGAAATCCTGGTCCAGGGCGCGGACAAGCAGCTGGTGGGCGAAGTCGCCGCCAAGATCCGCGCTTACCGCAAGCCCGAGCCGTACAAGGGCAAGGGCGTGAAGTACTCCGACGAAGTCATCATCCGTAAGGAAGCCAAGAAGGCGTAAGTGTTCGCGGGTCGTCCACTGGAGCCCGGCCGTCGGCCGGACGTCCCGGCAGCGCCCCGCACCATCCTTCAGCTTCCACGAGGTAAATACACATGAGCATCAAGAACGACGCCCGCCTGCGCCGCGCCAAGTCCACCCGGGCCCACATCCGCAAGCTCGGCGTGCCGCGCCTGTCGGTGCTGCGCACCGGCCAGCACCTGTATGCCCAGCTGTTCACCGCCGATGGCGCCAAGGTCATCGCGGCCGCCAACACCCTGCAGGCCGACGTCAAGGAAGGCCTGAAGAACGGCAAGAACAGCGACGCCGCCGCCAAGGTCGGCAAGCTGATCGCCGAGCGCGCCAAGGCCGCGGGCATCGAGAAGGTCGCCTTCGACCGCTCGGGCTACCGTTACCACGGCCGCATCAAGGCCCTGGCCGACGCCGCCCGCGAGGGTGGCCTGCAGTTCTGATCCAGCGGGCCCGCTGCGGCGGGTCCCGACCTGCCGGCGCAGGGTGCGCCGGACGCCGTCCTCCTTCTGCGGGGGCGTGACGTTGCACCGCGACAGCCCACAACCATAAGCGGCCACGAGCCGTACATATCCAGACAACCAAGGAATCACAGCAATGGCAGAAGAGCGTCAGCCGCGGGGCCGCGATCGCGACCGCAACCGCGAAGAGAAAGTCGACGACGGCATGATCGAGAAGCTGGTCGCGGTCAACCGCGTCAGCAAGACCGTCAAGGGCGGCCGCCAGTTCACCTTCACCGCGCTGACCGTGGTCGGCGACGGCGACGGCAAGGTCGGTTTCGGCTACGGCAAGGCCCGCGAGGTCCCGGTCGCCATCCAGAAGTCGATGGAGTATGCGCGCAAGGGCATGCTGACCGTCGACCTGAACAACGGCACCCTGTGGCACCCGGTGAAGGCCGGCCACGGCGCCGCGCGCGTGTTCATGCAGCCGGCCTCCGAAGGTACCGGCGTGATCGCCGGCGGCGCCATGCGCGCCGTCCTGGAAGCGGTCGGCGTGAAGAACGTGCTGGCCAAGGCCGTCGGTTCGCGCAACCCGATCAACCTGGTCCGCGCCACCCTGGCCGGCCTGGAAGCCATGCAGTCGCCGACCCGCATCGCGGCCAAGCGCGGCAAGAAGGCGGAGGAACTCCTCAATGGCTAACGAGTCCAACAAGACCGTCAAGGTGCGCCTGGTGCGCGGCCTGCGCGGCACCCAGGCCCGCCACCGCCTGTCGGTCAAGGCCCTGGGCCTGAACAAGCTCAACGACGTGCGCGAGCTGAAGGACAGCCCGCAGGTCCGCGGTCTGATCAACCAGCTGCACTACCTGGTGCGGGTCGAGGACTAAGGAGAACACCATGCGTCTCAACACTCTCAAGCCCGCAGAGGGCGCCCGCCAGGAGCGGACCCGCGTCGGTCGCGGCATCGGTTCCGGCCTGGGCAAGACCGCCGGCCGCGGCCACAAGGGCTCGTTCGCCCGCTCCGGCAAGGGCAAGATCAAGGCAGGCTTCGAAGGCGGCCAGACCCCGATGCAGCGTCGCCTGCCGAAGGTCGGCTTCCGCTCGGTGACCGCCAAGGACACCGCCGAAGTGCTGCTGTACAAGCTCGACCTGGTCGAAGGCGACACCGTCGACTTCGCCACGCTGAAGGCGGCCAAGCTGGTTCCGTCGACGGCCAAGCGCGCCAAGATCGTCAAGAAGGGCGAACTGTCGCGCAAGCTGACCATCAAGGGCGTGCAGGTGACCGCGGGTGCCAAGACCGCGATCGAAGCCGCCGGCGGCAGCATCGAGGAGTAAGAAGCACATGGCGCAAGCTGGCATCGGCAATCTCGGCAGCGGCCTGGGCAAGTTCACCGAACTTCGCCAGCGCCTGCTGTTCGTGCTGGGTGCGTTGGTCGTCTACCGGATCGGCTGTTTCGTGCCGGTCCCGGGCGTCAACCCCGATGCCATGCTCGCCATGATGCAGGCGCAGGGCGGCGGCATCGTGGACATGTTCAACATGTTCTCGGGCGGCGCCCTGCACCGCTTCAGCATTTTCGCGCTCAACGTGATGCCGTACATCTCGGCGTCGATCGTGATGCAGCTGGCCGTCCATATCTTCCCGGCGCTGAAGGCGCTGCAGAAGGAGGGCGAGTCCGGCCGCCGCAAGATCACCCAGTACTCGCGCGTCGGCGCGGTGCTGCTGGCGGTGGTGCAGGGCGGAAGCATCGCCATGGCGCTGCAGAACCAGACCGCGCCGGGCGGCGTGCCGGTCGTCTATACCCCGGGCATCGGCTTCGTCCTGACCGCAGTGGTGGCGCTGACCGCCGGCACCATCTTCCTGATGTGGCTTGGCGAGCAGGTCACCGAGCGCGGCATCGGCAACGGCGTGTCGCTGATCATCTTCGCGGGTATCGTCGCCGGCCTGCCGTCGGCCGTGATCCAGACCGTGCAGGCCTACCAGAACGGCAGCCTCAACTTCCTGTCGCTGCTGCTGATCGTGGTGGTGGTGCTGGGCTTCACCTGGTTCGTGGTGTTCGTCGAGCGCGGCCAGCGCCGGATCACGGTCAACTACGCGCGGCGCCAGGGTGGCCGCAACGCGTACATGAACCAGACCTCGTTCCTGCCGCTCAAGCTCAACATGTCGGGCGTGATCCCGGCGATCTTCGCCTCCAGCATCCTGGCGTTCCCGGCGACGCTGAGCATGTGGTCCGGCCAGGCCACGCAGGCGACCTGGCTGCAGCGCGTGTCCAATGCGCTGGCCCCGGGCGAGCCCCTGCACATGATCGTGTTCGCCGCGCTGATCACCGGCTTCGCGTTCTTCTATACCGCGCTGGTGTTCAACTCGCAGGAAACCGCGGACAACCTGAAGAAGTCCGGCGCGCTGATCCCGGGCATCCGGCCGGGCAAGGCCACCGCCGACTACATCGACGGCGTGCTGACCCGCCTGACCGCCGCCGGCGCCGCCTACCTGGTGATCGTCTGCCTCCTGCCGGAGGTGATGCGCACCCAGCTCAACACGTCGTTCTACTTCGGCGGCACCTCGCTGCTGATCGTGGTGGTCGTGGTGATGGACTTCATCGCCCAGATCCAGGCCCACCTGATGTCGCACCAGTACGAGAGCCTTCTGAAGAAGGCCAACCTCAAGGGTGGCTCCCGCGGCGGTCTCGCCCGGGGCTGACCCCAGATTCCATCCCGGCGGACCCATTCCGCCGGCATCCGGACATGACCGGATCAACCAAATGGGCGGCCCTCGCGACGTCTCGCGCGAGGGTGAGATTCTGCGGTGCCGCGCTGGAGTAGCGCGGCCGGCCACCGGGCAACCGGGCGGTCAGCGGGATCCGGCGCCGGAGCATGGGCACACTCCCCATGCCGGGTCCAGGGCCTTCGGGCCCCGGGCTTCCAAGTAATCCGGGACATTGATAGAATTCGCAGTTCACTTTTGAACCATCCTGTCGGGCGTGCCCTGGGCGCGTGCCGACCCTCAAGTTTGGAGATCGCGTCATGGCGCGTATTGCAGGCGTCAACCTGCCGACTCAGAAGCACGTCTGGGTGGGATTGCAGAGCATCTTTGGCATCGGCCGGACCCGGTCGAAGAAGGTGTGCGAAGCCGCGGGTGTGGCTTCCAACACCAAGATCCGTGACCTGTCCGAGCCCGAAGTCGAGCGCCTGCGCGCCGAAGTCGGCAAGTACGTGGTCGAAGGCGACCTGCGTCGCGAAATCGGCATCGCCATCAAGCGACTGATGGACCTGGGCTGCTACCGCGGCCTGCGTCACCGTCGTGGCCTGCCCCTGCGCGGCCAGCGCACCCGCACCAACGCCCGCACCCGCAAGGGTCCGCGCAAGGCGATCAGGAAGTAAGGGATACCGACCATGGCAAAGCCGGCAGCAGCCAAGACCAAGAAGAAGATCAAGCGCGTCGTCACCGACGGCATCGCGCATGTCCACGCTTCTTTCAACAACACCATCGTGACGATCACCGACCGCCAGGGCAACGCGCTCTCGTGGGCGACTTCGGGCGGCGCGGGTTTCCGCGGCTCGCGCAAGTCGACCCCGTTCGCCGCGCAGGTCGCCGCCGAGAAGGCCGGCAAGGCCGCGCTCGACTACGGTGTGAAGTCGCTTGAAGTCCGCATCAAGGGGCCGGGCCCGGGTCGTGAATCGGCCGTCCGCTCGCTCAACAACGTGGGCTACAAGATCACCAACATCATCGACGTGACGCCAATCCCGCACAACGGGTGCCGTCCGCCGAAGAAGCGTCGCGTCTAAGGGGGCGATAAGAAATGGCTCGTTATATCGGTCCTACCTGTAAGCTCGCGCGCCGCGAAGGCGCCGATCTTTCCCTCAAGAGCCCGGCCCGTGCGCTGGACTCCAAGTGCAAGCTGGAGCAGAAGCCCGGCCAGCACGGCGCGACCGCGCGCAAGGGCAAGCTGTCCGACTACGCCACCCAGCTGCGCGAGAAGCAGAAGGTCAAGCGCATCTACGGCCTGCTGGAGCGCCAGTTCCGCAACTACTACAAGAAGGCCTCGACCAAGAAGGGCAACACCGGCGAGAACCTGCTGCAGCTGCTGGAAACCCGCCTGGACAACGTGATCTACCGCATGGGTTTCGCGGTCACGCGTCCGTCGGCGCGCCAGCTGGTCAGCCACCGCGGCGTGCTGGTCAACGGCAAGCCGGTGAACCTGCCGTCGTACCAGGTCAAGGCCGGCGACGCGATCGCCCTGTCCGAGAAGGCGCAGAAGCAGCTGCGCGTCCAGGAAGCCCTGACCGTGGCCGAGCAGCACGACATGACCCCGTCGTGGATCGAGGTCGACGCCAAGAAGTTCGCCGGCGTGTTCAAGGCCGTCCCGGACCGGGCCGACCTGCCGGCCGACATCAACGAAGCGCTGATCGTCGAGCTGTACTCGAAGTAACAGTGGCTGGCCGCCGCGCCCTCCCGGGCGCGGCGCCGCATCCCACACCCCGGCCGGATCGCGTCGCCCCGCCTTCCGGCCGCCCCCGGATGACGGGGCCACAAGCCAGAGCCGGCGGTTCCCAGATCGTCGGCTCATTGCAGGAGAATCCGCAACATGACGGTTACCGCCAACCAGGTCCTGCGTCCCCGCGGACCGCAGATCGAACGCCTCACCGACAATCGCGCCAAGATCGTGATCGAACCGCTCGAGCGCGGTTACGGCCACACGCTGGGCAACGCGCTGCGCCGCGTCCTGCTGTCCTCGATCCCCGGCTTCGCGATCACCGAGGTCGAGATCGACGGCGTGCTGCACGAGTACACCACGGTCGAAGGCCTGCAGGAGGACGTGCTGGAAGTCCTGCTGAACCTGAAGGACGTCGCCATCCGCATGCACAACGGCGAGAGCGCCACCCTGAGCCTGTCCAAGCAGGGTCCGGGCGTGGTCACCGCCGGTGACATCAAGACCGACCACAACGTCGAGATCCTCAACGTCGACCACGTGATCTGCCACCTCACCAAGGACACGGCGCTGAACATGCGCCTGAAGATCGAGCGCGGCTTCGGCTACCAGCCGGCGACCGCCCGTCGCCGTCCGGACGAGGAAACCCGCACGATCGGCCGCCTGGTCCTGGACGCCTCGTTCTCGCCGGTCCGCCGCGTCGCCTACGCCGTGGAAGCCGCGCGCGTGGAGCAGCGCACCGACCTGGACAAGCTGGTCCTGGACATCGAGACCAACGGCACGATCGACGCCGAGGAAGCCGTGCGCACCGCCGCCGACATCCTCAGCGACCAGCTGTCGGTGTTCGGCGACTTCACCCACCGCGACCGTGGCGCCGCCAAGGCCACCCCGACCGGCGTGGATCCGGTGCTGCTGCGCCCGATCGACGACCTCGAGCTGACCGTGCGTTCGGCCAACTGCCTCAAGGCCGAGAGCATCTACTACATCGGCGACCTGATCCAGAAGACCGAGGTCGAGCTGCTCAAGACCCCGAACCTGGGCAAGAAGTCGCTGACCGAGATCAAGGAAGTCCTCGCCCAGCGTGGCCTTTCGCTCGGCATGAAGCTCGAGAACTGGCCGCCGGCGGGCGTCGCCGCCCACGGCATGCTCGGCTAAGAAGCAACACCGTTCCCGCATCCATCGCGATGCGGGAACGTTTCGGCGCCGACGGGCCTGAAGGCCCGCGGCGACTCACCGGCCAAGGAGTGCCGGTTCGGGCCAGCGCAGTCCACAGCAGCAACGCCTGGATGGCGACAGCGAACCACAACCGCCACAACATTCCACAGGAACCACGACCATGCGCCACCAGAAAGCCGGCCGCAAGTTCAGCCGCACCAGCGCCCACCGCGAAGCGATGTTCAAGAACATGGCCGCCTCGCTGTTCAAGCACGAACTGATCAAGACCACCCTGCCCAAGGCCAAGGAACTGCGCCGCGTCGCCGAGCCGCTGATCACCCTGGCCAAGGTCGACAGCGTCGCCAACCGCCGCCTGGCGTTCGCCCGCCTGCGTGACAAGGAAGCCGTCGGCAACCTGTTCACCATGCTGGGCCCGCGCTACCAGGGCCGCCCGGGCGGCTACCTGCGCATCCTCAAGTGCGGCTTCCGCGCCGGCGACAACGCGCCGATGGCGTATGTCGAGCTGGTCGATCGCCCGCAGGCCGCCGAGTAATCCGGCACGACACATTCCGTCCGCCGCCCCCGTGGCGACGGGATCGAAAGCCCCGGCACGGCCGGGGCTTTTTCGTTTCAGGCGCGACGATTACCGTTGCGGCCCCGGATGCGGAATAATCGCTGCATCTTCCCTGCGGGCGGCGGCCCCGATCCTGCCAATGAATCCTTTCCGCTGGAGTTTCCGCGCGCAGTTCCTCGCCGGCTTCCTCGGTTGCGTCGCGCTTGTCGGCTACGCGATCTATACCCAGCTCTACCAGGGCCTGGAACCCTGCCCGCTGTGCATCTTCCAGCGCATCGCCTACGCGGCGCTGGGACTGGTGTTCCTGCTCGGTGGCCTGCATGCGCCGCGTTCCCCGGGCGGCCGCGGCTTCTACGGCGTGCTGGTGCTGCTGGCGTCGGCCGTCGGCATCGGCATCGCCGGCCGCCATGTGTGGCTGCAATCCCTGCCCAAGGAGCTGGCGCCGTCGTGCGGTCCGCCCCTGTCGTTCCTGCAGGAGACACACGGCCCGCTCGAGCTGGTGCGCAAGGTGCTCACGGGCACCGGCAACTGCGGCGATGTCGACTGGACCCTGTTCGGCCTCAGCATGCCGGCCTGGAGCCTGGCCGGCTTCGTCCTGCTGGCGCTGTGGGGCCTGTTCGCCGCCTTCCGGCGCCGCAAGGGACGCAACCGCCTGTGATCCTCCTTCCGACGCGAACCCGCCCATGAGCACGCCCGAGCGCACCCTGCACGCCGTCGACCTGGCGCAGAGCTGGTCGCCTTCCAGCTGGCGCGCCCGTCCGGCGCTGCAGATGCCGCAATACCCCGATGCAGCCGCGCTGGAGGCGGCGCTGGCCGAGCTGCGGCAGCTGCCGCCACTGGTGACCTCGTGGGAGATCTTCGCGCTGAAGAAGCAGCTCGCCGAAGCGCAGGAAGGCAAGCGTTTCCTGCTGCAGGGCGGCGACTGCGCCGAGAACTTCAGCGACTGCGAGTCCGGCACCATTTCCAACCGGCTCAAGGTGCTGCTGCAGATGAGCCTGGTGCTGGTCCATGGCCTGCGGCTGCCGGTGGTCCGCGTCGGCCGCTTCGCCGGCCAGTACGCCAAGCCGCGATCGGCCGACCTGGAAACCCGTGGCGAGGTCAGCCTTCCGAGTTATCGCGGCGACGTGGTCAACGGCCCGGCGTTCACGGCGGAAGCGCGCGTGCCCGATCCCCGGCGCATGATCACCGCGCATGCGCGCTCGGCGATGACGATGAACTTCGTGCGCGCGCTGATCGACGGCGGTTTCGCCGACCTGCACCATCCCGAGTACTGGAGCCTGAGCTGGGTCGGCTGCTCGCCGCTGGCCGAGGACTACCAGAAGATGGTGAACTCGATCGGCGACGCCGTGCGGTTCATGGAGACGCTGGCCGGCGTGGAGGTGCACAACCTCAACCGGATCGATTTCTACACCTCGCACGAAGCCCTGTTGCTGCCGTACGAGGAGGCGCTGACACGGCAGGTACCGCGGCAGTGGGGCTGGTTCAACCTGTCCACGCACTATCCGTGGATCGGCATGCGCACCGCCGCGCTGGACGGCGCCCACGTGGAGTACTTCCGCGGCATCCGCAATCCGATCGCGATCAAGGTGGGCCCGTCGGTGCAGCCGGACCAGCTGCTGCGCCTGGTCGACGTGCTCAACCCGGATGACGAGCCCGGGCGGCTGACCTTCATCCACCGCATGGGGGCCGCCCAGATCGCGGACCGGCTGCCACCGCTGCTCGATGCCGTCCGCCGCGACGGCCGGCGCGTGCTGTGGGTCTGCGATGCGATGCACGGCAACACCGAGAGCACTGCCAACGGCTATAAGACCCGCCGCTTCGCCAACATCCTGTCCGAGGTGGAGCAGTCCTTCGACCTGCATGCAGCCGCCGGGACGCGTCTGGGTGGCGTGCACCTGGAGCTCACCGGGGAAGACGTGACCGAATGCACCGGTGGGGCGCGCGAACTGACCGAGGTCGACCTCGAGCGCGCCTACCGCTCCTCCGTGGACCCGCGGCTCAACTACGAGCAGTCGCTGGAGATCGCGATGGCGATCGTGCGCAAGCAGGGCCAGCGCAGCGGCGACGCATCGACCTGAGCCACGCGCGCCAGGGCACGCAAGGATAGGGCTTGGCGCTGCAGCAGCGGGGCGCCCCGCGTATCGCCGCGTCTCGCTCATCCTCGAAGGGCACTCAACGCGCGCTGCGACCTTCCGTGGCGTGCCGCCGCCAGCCGACGCCACCATCACCCCGCATCCTGCAGGATGGGAAGCCATCGCGCGTTCCATCGCGTGGCTCCTGCCTGGAGCCACACGCGTGCCACGCGCACCTTCCCGAGCCCCCCACAGGAGGAGAACGATGGACGCATGGAGTTGGAGCCACTGGGGAGACTACGTGGTCCCATTGGGCGGGGCGTTGCTGCTCGGCCTGCTCGTCCATTTCGGATTGCGCCTGCTTGCGCGCCGAGCCGCCCAGCGCGACTCAAGCCGGGCGCGCTGGGTGCGGGTGGTGACCGTGCCGATGGCATTCGCGCTGCCGCTGCTGTTCGTGAGCGTGGCGGTGCGCACGGTGCCGATGCCCGAATCGCAGCTGGAGCTGTGGATCCACGTGCTGCGCCTGGCGCTGCTCGCCTGCGTCACCTGGCTGCTGGTGCGCATCGTCGGGGCGATCGAGTCCTCGATCCTGCGCCGCAATCCGATGGAGGTCGCCGACAACCTGCATGCGCGGCGGATCCAGACCCAGGCGCGGGTGCTCAGCCGCATCGCCATGGGCACCATCATCCTGCTCGGCGTCTCCCTGGCGCTGATGACGTTTCCCGCGGTGCGCCAGATTGGCACCACGCTACTGGCCTCGGCCGGCATCATGGGCCTGGTGGCCGGCATCGCCGCACGGCCGGTGTTCGGCAACCTGATCGCCGGCCTGCAGATCGCGCTGGCGCAGCCGATCCGCCTGGACGACGTGGTGATCGTGGAGGGCGAGTGGGGGCGGATCGAGGAGATCTCCAGCACGTACGTCGTGGTGCGCATCTGGGACGAGCGCAGGATGGTGGTGCCGTTGTCCTGGTTCATCGAGAACCCGTTCCAGAACTGGACGCGCAGCACGGCGCAGATGCTGGGTACGGCGTTCCTGTGGCTCGACTACCGCACGCCGATGGACCAGGTCCGCGCGGAGCTTGAGCGCATCTGCCACGACGATCCGCGCTGGGATGGCCGCGTCTGCATCGCCCAGGTCACCGAAACCAGCGAGCACGTCATGCAGGTGCGGTTGCTCGTCAGTGCCAGGGATTCGGGCGAGGCGTTCGACCTGCGCTGCGCGGTGCGGGAGCGGATGATCGCCTTCCTGGCCGAGCACCACCCGCAGGCGTTGCCGAGGTTGCGTGCGCAGGTCGAACGGCACGCAGAGGCTGCCGGTGCCTCGCCGACGCAGCTGCCGGCGGCCGGCATTCCGAGTTCCCCGCGTGCCGAAGACGTCGACGACCTGCCCGGAACGCCATGAGACGAGGCTTCAGCGGGCGTTGCCCGGCGCAATGGATTGCGGGCTGCCCGCGGCAAACCCCGGCGGATGGCGCGCACGGGTGAGTTGTTCGTAGGCATGACCGATGCGCAGCAACCGCGCCTCGCTCCATGCCGGGCCGATGAAGGTCAGGCCCAGCGGCAGGCCATCGCTGTGGCCCATCGGCACGGTCAGCGCGGGATAGCCGGCGACCGCGGCGGCGCCGTAGCCGCTGCCGGGGAAGTGGTCGCCCTGCGCCGGATCGACCGGCCAGGCCACCCCCGTGGTCGGCGCTACGAGGACATCCAGCTGCTGCGCCTCCAGCGCGGCATCGATGCCTTCCGGTCCCGCCAGGCGACGGGCCCGCGTGCGCGCGGAGATGTAGTCGGGTGAAGCCAGGCCGGTGCGGGCGTCGGCCTGCTCGAACAGGTCCTGGCCGAACAGGGGCATCACCTGGGACGCATGCGCGCGGTTGTAGTCGATCAGTGCCCGCAGGCTCTGCACCGGCGCCTGCCGCTGGCGCAGGTACTGCTCCAGCGCCGGCTTGAATTCGGACAGCAGTACTTCGCGCTCGTCGTCCCGCCACTGGTCCTGGGTGGGAATGCGTGCGTCGACCACGACCGCGCCGGCATCGCGCATCGCCGCCACCGCGCGCTCGGTCGCCGTGGCCGCCTCGGGCGAGATCGACAGGCGGTCGCGGAGCAGCCCGATGCGCACACCGCGCAGGCTGGCGCCGCGCAGCTGCTGCGCGTAGTCGAAACTGGCCAGCACGCTGTTGTCGGCGGTGGCCGGATCGGCTGGATCGCGACCGGCGATCGCCGCCAGCAGGATCGCGGCATCCTCCACGCTGCGCGCCATCGGCCCGGCGGTGTCCTGGCTGGGTGCTATCGGCACGATGCCGTTGCGGCTGACCAGGCCGACGGTCGGCTTCAGCCCCACCACGCCATTGACCGCGGCGGGGCAGAGGATGCTGCCGTCGGTCTCCGTGCCGATGCCGACCGCGGTCATGTTCGCCGCCACCGCCACCGCCGTGCCCGAGCTCGAACCACAAGGGGAGCGGTCCAGCGCGTAGGGATTGCGCGTCTGCCCACCGATCGAACTCCAGCCGGACAGCGAGCGGCTGGAGCGGAAATTGGCCCATTCGCTGAGGTTGGCCTTGCCCAGGACCACCGCGCCGGCCTCGCGCAGCCGCGCCACCAAGAATGCGTCGTGCGCCGGCCGCAGCTCGGCCAGGGCAAGCGACCCGGCGGTGGTGGCCATGGGCGTGGCGTCGATGTTGTCCTTGAGCAGGACCGGGATGCCATGCAGGGGGCCGCGCACGCGCCCCGCGGCGCGCTCGGCGTCGAGCGCAGCGGCGTCGGCGCGTGCGCGTGGATTGAGGCTGATGATCGCATTGAGGCGCGGGCCATTGCGGTCGAGCTCGATGATCCGCGCCAGGTAGGCCTGCACCAGCGCGTGGCTGCTGGTTTCGCCGCGGGCCATTGCCGCCTGCAGGTCGGCGATGCCGGCTTCGGCATAGGCGAAGCCGGTGGTGGATGGCGTCGGTCGTGCGGCGTCCTGCGCTGGCTCCGGATCGGGCCGACAGGCCGATGCCAGGCAGCACAGGACGGCGGTGACCAGCCATGTGGTCGGGCGCATCGAACTCTCCCCGGAGCCTCCGGAAAGAGCCTACGACCGCTTCGCGGCCTTGGCAAACCTGCGAAACGCAGAACGCCGGCGTGGGAGCCGGCGTCCTGGAGGGGCAGGCACGCAGCCGCAGCAGGCTGCTGCGGGCGTCAGGCCGCCCGCGACGCCCGCTTGCGGTCGCTTTCGGTCAGCAGCTTCTTGCGCAGGCGGATCTCCTTCGGGGTGACTTCGACCAGCTCGTCGTCCTCGATGAAATCCAGCGCCTGCTCCAGCGAGAACTTGATCGCCGGGGTCAGCTTGATCGCGTCGTCCTTGCCCGAAGCGCGCATGTTGGTCAGCGGCTTGGTCTTGATCGCGTTGACGGTCAGGTCGTTGTCCTTGGAGTGGATGCCGACCAGCTGGCCCTCGTACACCATGTCGCCTTCGGCGGCGAACAGGCGGCCGCGCTCCTCCAGCGGGCCCAGCGCGTAGGCCGGGGTGGCGCCCGGCGCATTGGCGATCATCACGCCGTTGATGCGCTTGGCGATCGCGCCCTGTTCCTTCGGGCCGTAGTGGTCGAACACATGGAACAGCAGGCCCGAGCCCTGGGTCAGGGTCTTGAACTCGTTCTGGAAGCCGATCAGGCCACGTGCCGGGATTTCATAGTCCAGGCGCACGCGGCCCTTGCCGTCGGATTCCATGTTCTTCAGCTGCGCCTTGCGGGTGCCCAGCTTCTCCATCACGCCGCCCTGGTGGATCTCCTCCACGTCGACGACGAGCTGCTCGATCGGCTCCATCAGCTGGCCATCGATCTCCTTGATGATGACCTCGGGGCGCGACACGGCCAGCTCGTAGCCTTCGCGACGCATGTTCTCGATCAGCACCGACAGGTGCAGCTCGCCGCGGCCGGAGACCAGGAACTTGTCCGCGTCCTCCAGCTGCTCGACCTTCAGCGCTACGTTGTGCACCTTCTCGCGGTCAAGCCGGTCCTTCAGCTGGCGGCTGGTCAGGAACTTGCCGCCGGACAGGTCCTTGTTGCCGGCGAACGGCGAGTTGTTGACCTGGAAGGTCATCGAGATGGTCGGCTCGTCGACGGTCAGGGCCGGCAGCGCCTCGGGCGCCTCGAGTGCGCAGACGGTGTCGGAGATGGTCAGCTCGGCGATGCCGGAAATGGCGACGATGTCGCCGGCCTCGGCCGACTCCTGTTCGATCCGCTCCAGGCCCATGAAGCCCAGTACCTGCAGCACCTTGCCCTGGCGCTTCTTGCCCTCGCGGTCGATCACCGCCACCGGCATGTTCTTCTTCAGCGTGCCGCGCTGGATGCGGCCGATGCCGATGACGCCGACGAAGCTGTTGTAGTCCAGCTGGCTGATGCGCATCTGGAAGGGGCCTTCGAGGTCGACCTCGGGCCGCGGCGCGTGCTGCATGATCGCTTCGTACAGCGGGGTCATGTCGCCCGAGCGCGCTTCCGGATCCAGCGAGGCGTAGCCGTTGAGCGCCGAGGCGTAGACGATCGGGAAGTCCATCTGCTCGGCCGTGGCGCCGAGGCGGTCGAACAGGTCCCAGACCTGTTCCACGACCCAGTCCGGGCGCGAGCCGGGGCGGTCGATCTTGTTGACGACCACAATCGGCTTGAAGCCCATCGCGAACGCCTTCTGGGTGACGAAGCGCGTCTGCGGCATCGGGCCGTCCATCGCGTCGACCAGGATCAGCACGGTGTCCACCATCGACAGCACGCGCTCGACCTCGCCGCCGAAGTCGGCGTGGCCGGGGGTGTCGACGATGTTGATCCGGTTGCCCTGCCAGGTGATGGCGGTGTTCTTGGCCAGGATGGTGATGCCGCGTTCCTTTTCCTGGTCGTTGCTGTCCATCACGCGCTCGGCCAGCACGGTGCGTTCGGACAGCGTGCCCGACTGCTTGAGCAGCTGGTCGACGAGGGTGGTCTTGCCGTGGTCGACGTGGGCGACGATGGCGATGTTGCGCAGGTTTTCGATGGACATGGATTCTGGGATCGTGACGCGTGGGATCGGGAACGCGCACCCAGGTACCCCCTTCGAAGGGGCAAGGCGCGGGGAGGGGGCGAAAGGAAGCGCGCTATTATAACCGGTCAACCGCCCCCACCGGGCATCTGGAGCTGAACACATGAGCCTGACCGCCACCTTCGACACCGCCAAGGGCGTCATCAAGGTCGACCTGCTGCCCGAGAAGGCGCCGCTGACCGTGGCCAATTTCGTCAACCTGGCCCAGCGCGGCTTCTACGACGGCCTGAGCTTCCATCGGGTCATCGCCGACTTCATGATCCAGGGCGGCTGCCCGGAGGGCTCCGGCCGCGGCGGCCCGGGCTACCGCTTCGAGGACGAGACCAGCAATGGCGTGGCCCACGAGCGCGGCGTCCTGTCCATGGCCAACGCCGGTCCGAACACCAACGGCAGCCAGTTCTTCATCACCCACGTGGCCACCCCGTGGCTGGACGGCCGCCACACCGTGTTCGGCAAGGTGGTCGAGGGACTGGACGTGGTCGACGCCGTCGCCCAGGGCGACAAGATCAACTCGGTGAAGATCGAGGGCGACGCCGCCGCGGTGCTGGCGGCCAAGGCCGACCGCGTCGCCGAGTGGAACCGTTACCTGAGCGCCTGACCGGCATCCGACCTGGCCGGCCCGCCCGTACCCGCGGGCCCGGCCGCCCGGGGGCCGCGTGATAAAATCACCGGCCCCGGACCCACCCTCCTGACCGGCCCGCCACGCGCCGGCCCTGACCCGACCCCATGCGCATCCTCGGTCTCCTGCTGATCGCCGGCCTCGCCGGCGGGCTCTATGCCTGGTGGTCCCACGACCGCCAGCCCGACCTGCATCCGGACGACCCGCGGGTGGCCACCGGCGAGGCGGGCATCGTCATGCTGGCGGCCGAGTGGTGCGGTTACTGCCGCAAGCAGCAGGGCGATTTCGAGCGGGCCGGGGTGCGCTACCGGGTGCTGGACATCGACGACGAGGACGGCGGGCGCGCCATGCGCGCGCTCGGCGCCCGCGGCGTGCCGGTGACCGTGATCGGGCAGGCCGTGGTCCGCGGCTACGACACCGGCGCCCTTGACGAAGGTCTGACGCCCCTGGGCTACGACGTCTACTAACCTGCGCGGTGCCGCGCACGCGGTCCGCTCCACTCCCACGCGAACCACCGCATCCAACGAAGGACCTCCCACCCGATGAAGACCCCCGTTCGAGTTGCCGTCACCGGCGCCGCCGGCCAGATCGGCTACGCCCTGCTGTTCCGCATCGCCTCCGGCGAAATGCTCGGCAAGGACCAGCCCGTGATCCTGCAGTTGCTGGAGCTGCCGATGGAGAAGGCCCAGGCGGCGCTGAAGGGCGTGATCATGGAGCTGGAGGACTGCGCCTTCCCGCTGCTGGCCGGCGTGGTCGGCACGGACGATCCGGAAGTGGCGTTCAAGGACGCCGACGTGGCCCTGCTGGTCGGCGCGCGTCCGCGCGGCCCGGGCATGGAGCGCAAGGACCTGCTGCTGGAGAACGCGAAGATCTTCACCGCCCAGGGCGCGGCGCTGAACAAGGTCGCCAGCCGCGACGTCAAGGTGCTGGTGGTCGGCAACCCGGCCAACACCAACGCCTACATCGCGATGAAGTCGGCGCCGGACCTGAAGCCGGAGAACTTCACCGCCATGTTGCGCCTGGACCACAATCGTGCGCTGAGCCAGCTGGCCGCCAAGGCCGGCGTGGCCGTGGGCGACATCGAGAAGCTGGTGGTGTGGGGCAACCACAGCCCGACCATGTACCCGGACTACCGCTTCGCCACCGCCAAGGGCGTATCGCTGAAGGACAAGATCAACGACGCCGACTGGAACGCCAACGAGTTCATCCCGAAGGTGGGCAAGCGCGGTGCGGCGATCATCGAGGCCCGCGGCCTGTCCTCGGCCGCCTCGGCCGCCAATGCCGCCATCGACCACGTCCGCGACTGGGTGCTGGGCAGCAACGGCAAGTGGGTGACGATGGGCATTCCGTCGGACGGCTCCTACGGCATCCCCGAAGGCGTGATCTTCGGCTTCGCCGTCACCACCGAGAACGGCAAGTACACGATGGTCCGCGACCTGCCGATCGACGAGTTCAGCCAGAAGGCGATCGACAAGACCCTGGGCGAGCTGGAAGAAGAGCGCGCCGGCGTCGCCCACCTGCTGGGCTGAGGCGCGGGTCGGAACGGGTTGACCGGACCGGTCAACCTGTTGCCAGGGGAAAGGCCGGGAATTCCCGGCCTTTTCCGTTTCCGGGGCGGATTTTCGACCAAGGTCGCAAGGCCGGGAGCGGGGGGCGGGACTAAGCTCCGCCCATCGCCAGCCCGCCGCCCCCGGGAGGGGAAGCCGCCATGCGCTACGAAGACCTGTACCGGCGTTCGATCGAGCAGCCCGAGGCGTTCTGGGCCGAGGCGGCCACCGCCATCGACTGGAACGAGCCGCCCCGGAAGATCCTCGAGTACACGCAGCCCCCGTTCCGCAAGTGGTTCGCCGGCGGCACCACCAACCTGTGCCACAACGCCGTCGACCGGCACCTGGCGCAGCGTGCCGACCAGCTGGCGCTGGTGGCGGTATCCACCGAGACCGGGGTCACCCGCGAGATCACCTACCGCGAGCTGCACCGCGAGGTGAACGCGTTCGCCGCGGTGCTCAAGCGGCTGGGCGTGGGACGCGGCGAGCGGGTGGTGATCTACATGCCGAACATGGCCGAGGCGGTGTTCGCGATGCTGGCATGCGCGCGCATCGGCGCGATCCACTCGGTGGTGTTCGGCGGATTCGCCGCGCACAACCTGGCCCTGCGCATCGACGACGCGCGGCCCAGGCTGCTGATCGCCGCCGACGCCGGCAGCCGCGGCGGCAAGGTGATCCCGTACAAGCCGCTGGTGGACCAGGCCTGCGCGGAGGCGAAGTTCCCGCCGTCGAAGGTGCTGATCGTCTCGCGTGGACTGGACGCCGCACAGCCGCGCGTGGAAGGTCGCGACGAGGATTACGCGGCGCTGCGCGCGCAGGTCGGCGACCAGGAAGTTCCGGTGGAGTGGCTGGAATCCAACGAGCCCAGCTACCTGCTCTACACCTCCGGTACCACCGGCAAGCCCAAGGGCGTGCAGCGCGATGTCGGTGGCCATGCGGTCGCGTTGGCGCTGTCGATGCGCACGGTCTACGACGTCGGTCCCGGCCAGGTGATGTTCTCCACCTCCGACGTGGGCTGGGCCGTGGGGCATTCGTACAACGTGTACGGCCCGCTGCTGGTCGGTGCCACCTCGCTGCTCTACGAAGGCCTGCCGGTGAACCCCGATCCGGGCATCTGGTGGTCGCTGTGCGAGAAGTACGGCGTGCGCACCATGTTCTCCTCGCCCACGGCGGTCCGGGTGCTGAAGAAGCACGACGTGGCATACATCCGCGACCACGACCTGTCGAAGCTGCACTACCTGTTCCTGGCCGGCGAGCCGCTGGACGAACCGACGGCGCAATGGATCACCAATGCGCTGGGCAAGCCGGTCATCGACAACTACTGGCAGACCGAGACCGGTTGGCCGGTGCTGTGCCTGCTGCCGGGCGTGGACATGAAGCCGGTGAAGTTCGGCTCGCCGGGCCTGCCCAACCTGGGCTACAGGCTGCGGGTCATCGACGAGACCACCGGCAACGAGGCGGCGGTGGGCGAGAAGGGCGTGCTCGTGATCGAACCACCGCTGCCGCCCGGCTGCATGACCACGGTGTGGAACGACGACGCGCGCTTCCTCTCCAGCTACTTCGGCCACTTCCGCCAGCTGCTCTACAGCTCGCTGGACTGGGCCATCCGCGACAAGGACGGCTACACCTTCATCCTGGGTCGCGCCGATGACGTGATCAATGTCGCCGGCCACCGGCTCGGCACGCGCGAGATCGAAGAGTCGGTATCGAGCCATCCGGCTGTGGCCGAGGCGGCGGTGATCGGCGTGCACGACGAGCTGAAGGGCCAGGTTCCCGTGGTGTTCGCCACGCTCAAGCGCAGCGATGCCGGATCGGCGGAAGCGGCCGCGCAGATGATGCGCACCGTCACCGAGCAGCTGGGCGCGGTCGCGCGGCCCTCGCGCGTTTACGTGGTCAATGCCCTGCCCAAGACCCGCTCGGGCAAGCTGCTGCGCCGCTCCCTGCAGGCCTTGGCCGAGCACCGCGACCCGGGCGACCTCTCCACGCTCGACGATCCCAACGCGCTGGAGGAAGTGAAGCGCGCGCTGGAGCGGGGCGCCGACGCGGGCAGCTGACGCGGCGGTGGCGCGGCCCGTGCCGGGTGTCCGTCAATCGCCGCCCAGGCTCCGCAGGGCGCGGTACTCCCGGAGCAGGGCGCGGCGGCGGTGGCTGCCGTACCCGGCGATGCCCAGCGCCCAGGCCAGCGAAAGCCCGAACAGCACCAGCGCGGCGGACTGCCAGTCGGCATCGCCATGCAGCCACGCACCCACGTTGGCGGCGACCGAATACCCCAGCAGCGACCAGGCCGCGACCCGCGCCAGCCACAGGTCGCGCAGGCCGGTGCGCAGCTGCGCCATGCGCAAGCGAGCGTAGTCGTGCGCGCTTTCCGCCAGGCCACTGGCCGCGCGCCGCGGCCCGCGGAGAATGAACAGCCAGGCGCCCGGCAGGAACACCAGGTAGAACGGTAGCAGCAGCCAGTGCGAAGGCGACAGGCGGCCAGTCGCCAGCGCCTGACCGAACACCAGCACTGCGACCACGGTCAGCGCCACCTCCAGCGCGCGCAGCAGCCGGTGCCGCCAACGCTGGCGCTGTACGCGCCGGTGGAGGAGGGCCTGCGCGGCTGGCACGGCCTGGGCCTGCCAGGCGTCCTTCAGCATGTCGTCAAAGTCCATCGTTGTCCTCCCGGCGCGACAGCGCCTTCAACCGTTCGCGGGCGCGGTGCAGGCGTACGCCCACGTTCTCCTGGCTGATCCCCAGCATCTGCGCGATCTCCTGGTAGTCGAAGCCCTCCAGCTGCAGCATCTGTACCTGGCGCAGGTTGAGCGGCAGCGTCGCCAGCGCCTGGAACAGCCACTGCGTGCGCGCGCAGCCACCGTCCGCCGGCGCGGGTACGTCGTGCACCTCCTCGTCGAACGGCACCGGCGTGGGCGTGCGGGTTTCCGAGCGCGCGTGGCTGGCGCCCAGGTTGTGGGCGATGCGCAGCACGAACGGCAGCAGGCGGTCCGGCTCGCGCAGGCCTGGCAGGCTCTCCCAGATCGCCAGCAGCACCTCCTGCAGCAGTTCCTCGCGCACGGCATGGTTGAGCTCATAGCCGCACACCGCGCGCCACAGCTGCGGATGGAAGGCCTGGACTCGGGGCCAGAGGGCATGCATGCGGGAGCGGATCCGTGGAGTGGCGGGGTGGGCGGAGGTCCGCCCGGTATTGCCAGTCGCCGCGGGCAGGCGGTTTCTTACAGCCGGTGCGGGAAATTTTTTTCGTAAGGTTTGCTTCGTCGCCGGCGACTACGGAGGTGGAACCCACCGACCGGAAGCCACTTCATCATGCGACACCTCATGCTTGCCACCCTGCTGTCGACCATCGTGCCCGCGGCGATGGCACACGCCTCCCCGGATGCGCGGGCGGACACCGGGCCCTTGGCGCTGGACCAGGTCCACCTGGTCGATGTCGAACAGGCGCGCACCAGCCCGCCGCGCTGCGTGCGGATCGAATACGGGCGCCTGGCGCGGATCGACGACGCCGGCGACCCGGCCTGCCTGCGGGCGGCGCGCCGCATCGACCTCGGTGGCCGCTACCTGCTGCCGGGCCTGGTCGACATGCACGCCCACCACACGCTCGGGCCGCTGGAAATCGTGGGCGAGGGTGCGGACATGGTCGTGCAGGCGCTGCCCGACGATGCCATCGCCGCGCACAACGCCCGCCGACTGGTCGCTTTCGGTGTCACCACCATACGCAATCCCGGCGGCGACCTGGCGGCCGCCGCGCGCTACCGGGACGCGCTCGCACTCGGCGCGCTGACCGGGCCAGAGGCCTTCGACGCCGGCCCGGTGATCAACAATGCCGAGCTGCCGGGCCTGGCCGTGGCCGTGCACGATGCGCAGGAGATGGAGCGCGTGGTCGAAGCGCAGGTCGAGGCCGGTGCCGACTGGATCAAGCTCTACACGGGCCTGTCGCCGGCGCTGCTGCAGGCCGGCATCGATGCGGCGCACCGGCACGGGCGCCCGGCGGTGGCGCACCTGGATGGCGTCGCCTGGCCCGACGCGCTGGCGATGGGCCTGGATGGCATCGTCCACCTGATGCCGCTCAGCCCGGACCTGCTCGATGCGCCGCAACGTGCCGCGTGGCAGGCCGGCTCGCGCGGCGCCACCTGGTCGTTCTTCGAGTGGTGGGAACACTTCGATCCTGATGGGCCGGGTGGCGACGCGCTGGTGGCCGCGTTCGAGCGGCACCGGCCGGTGTTCGACGCCACCCTGGTGGCGTTCCATGCGGCGTTCGTGCAGGACGACCCGGACAACCCCTACCGGACCGACGCGCGCGAGCTGGCGCCGGCGCGGCTGCTGGCGAGCTGGAACGGCGGCTTCACCTTCGCCATGGGCTGGGAGCCGGGGGATTTCGTCCGCGCCCGTGCGATCTGGACGAAGGTCCAGCGCATGGCGGTGCGGCTGCACGCCACCGGTGCGCGCATGACCGTGGGCACCGACATGGGCAACCCGTGGGTCGCCCCCGGCATCAGCCTGCACCGCGAGATGCAGCTGCTGGCCGAGGCCGGCGTGTCGGCACCGCAGGTGCTGCTCGCGGCCACCCGCAATGGTGCCGAGGCGCTGGGCGCCGGCACGCGCCTTGGCCGCATCGCCGAGGGCTACGAGGCCGACCTGCTGGTGCTCGATGCCAATCCGCTGGACGACATCACCCGTACCCGGGGCATCCACGCCGTCGTCCTGGACGGCCGGTACCTCGACCGCGCCACCCTCGATCGATTCACTGGAGAATGAAAATGAAGCATGCACGCATGAACTGCCACCACACGCCGCAGGTGCAGGCGATGTCCCGCGCGCGGGCGCAAGCCGGCGACACCCCTCGCCAGGCACGCGCCAAGGTGCGCTGGATGGGAGTTGCTGCCGCCCTGTGCCTGTCGGCCTGGATCGCCCTGGGCGCAGGCATCGTGCTGGAAGCGGGGACCGGCACGATGGTCGTGCTGGCCAGCATCGCCGCCGTCACCACCGAAGGGACGATCTGGGTGGCGGCGGCGGTACTGGGAGTCCGTGCCCTGCAGGGGCGGCGCAGGTGGCTGGGAGCGCTCCGTCGCCGCTTCTCCTGAGCGGCATTGGGCCGATCGCGGCCCGGGTGGCACGGCTCGCCGGACGCATCATTCGGCGCTTCGAGGTCGAGGTCCTGGGGCGGGTGCTCCTACCGGCCCCGCGCGCCGCCAGCGATGGCGCATCCGGCCTGGGCACGGCGCCGGCCCGATGTCGGCGCTATCCGCGCCCGGCCTCGTTCTTCATCGCACGGGAGACGATGGCGTCGTACAGCTGGACGATCTGCGCTCCCAGGGCGTGGAACTGCGGGTTCCGGGCCACGAACCTCTGCCCCTGCTTCGCGTCCTCCAGTGCCCGCTTGAGAAAGTCGATGTCGGCGTCACCCAGGCGTTCGCCGGCGTCGACGCGTTGCTTCAGGTCGAGCGCACGGGGCAGGCGGAACCGCAGCAAGCGGTCCAGCAGCGTCTTCAGGACGGCGTCGTCGTTCACGTCGGACATGCGGGCCCTCCGCTGGCGGTCGCGCAATCGCGCAGGCAGGGTAGGCGCAGGACTGGCCACGGGGAATGGGCCCTTGGCCCCACGCGCATAGTCCGGGTGCGGTGCGTCCTGCGTACACCACGTCCACTTCCGCCTCCTGCCGGGTTGGCGTGGCGGGGCGCCCTGGATTCACTCGTCGATGCGCACGATGCGTCGGCCGAAGAACAGCGCATCCATCGAGTACGCGCCGGGGCCCAGCAGCGCCAGGGCGACGACCGACAGGCCCTGGGCGGCGAGTGCGATCGCGCGCGCATCCGGCATGGCCTGGACCAGGCCGAGCAGGGCGCAGGCGCCGGCCAGCCAGGCGATCCACGAAGTGAACAGGCCCAGTACCAGCCCCAGCGCGGCAATGCCGGTGAGGAAACCGGACACCGGCGAGGGCAGTGGCAGGCCGGCCAACGGATTGCACGCCAGCATTCCCGCCAGCACGCCCAGCCGCAGGGCCAGCAGCCCGGCGCCGGGCGAGCCCCTGGGAAACAACGGCATCAACGGTTGGGTCATCGGCAAGAGCCAGGCGGAGCGTGACGCCATCCCAGCCGAAGACGGCGCGCGGGCGCCTCCCCCAATTTGGGGAGGCGGGGCCATCGCGCCGGCCGGATGGATAGACTCTGGCGGAAAGCGGGGAGAAGAAGCGGCGTGTCGACCGGGTCCGTTAGTGCGCGTGGGAGGCGGTACTGGCTGTTCCCGCTGTGCGCGCTGCTGTGGCTGCAGGCCGCGGCCGGCATCGCTGCACCGACGGAAGCGTCCGGCTACCACCGCAGTTCGTGGACCCAGCTCGACGGTGCCCCGCCGGATATCTGGGCACTGGCCCAGGACCGCGCCGGCACCCTGTGGCTGGGCACGGGGGTGGGCCTGTACCGGTTCGACGGGATCCAGTTCGAGCACTTCGACCCGCCGCAGGGCCAGGGCTTCGCCTCCAGCAACATCACCGCGCTGCACGCGGATGCGCGTGGACGGCTCTGGATCGGCTTCTATCCCGGCGGCATCAGCGTGCTGGACGAAGGCCGGCTGCGGCATTACCCGCCATCCCCGCAGTTGCCGACCTCCCTGGTGATGCGGATCGTCGAAGACCGCCTCGGCCAGGTCTGGGTGGCGTCGTTCAGCGGGCTCTACCGCTTCGATGGCGATGGCTGGCGGCGCATCGGTGCCGAAATGGGCTATCCATCGGAGTCGGCCGATGACGTGATGGTGGATTCGCAGGGCAACGTGTGGGTGGCGGCGGGCAAGACGTTGCTCAAGTTGCCGCCCGGCGGACGGCGCTTCGAGCAGACCGGCATCGCGACCGGCCTGTACGCCTCGCTGCTGGAAACGCCGGCCGGCGCGCTGTGGGTTTCCGATGGCACCTATGGCACGCGCTCGCTGTCGCAGCAGGCGACGGAAGCGGCGAGCGCATCCGGCTTCGGCCATTTCGCGAGCATGCGGCTGGATCGCAACGGTGCCCTGTGGGGGACCGACCGGCGCCAGGGAGGGGTGGTCCGGGTGCCGGCACTGGATGCCTTCCCGCCCGGCCACGTGCTGCGCGAACAGGATGCCGCCGCGATCATCCGCAAGCGCGACGGCCTGGCGTCGGACCGCACCATTCCCGTTCTGGCCGATCGCGAAGGCAACATCTGGGTGGGCACCAACATGGGCCTGCACCGTTTCCGCACGAGCAGCGTGCAGGTGCTGCAGGACGAGCGCCTGAGCCAGAACGATGTCTACGGCATGGCGTTCTCCGCCGCCCATGGCCTGCTGGTTTCGAGCGAACGCCGGCTGTACCGGGTGGGCGACGATGGCCTGGCCCTGCTCGCCGAAACCCCGGGCAGGCGGATCTACGCGATCCATCCGGCCGGGGCCGCGACCTACCTGGTCGCGTGGGACGGCGTTTACCGCTATTCGGCCGGCGGCCTGCGCAGGCTGGAGTTGCCGGGTGCGGGCACGCTGGGCGCGGTCGCCGGGGACGGCGCCTCGGGGCTGCTGGTGATGCGCTCGGACGAGGGCCTGTTCCGCTACGACGGCCAGGAGTGGAGCCGCGTGGGGGAGGGGGTGATACCCGCGCACGGCGCGACTGCGCTGCTGCGCGATGCCGACGGATCGCTGTGGATCGGCTACAACGGCAGCCGCCTCGTGCACTGGCGCGATGGCGTGCTGCGCAGCTACGGAACGCGCGACGGACTGGACATCGGTACGGTGTCGGCGCTGGCGCGGGTGGGCGATGGCGTGCTCGCCGGTGGAGAGAGCGGCGCCGCGCTGCTGCGCGGTGGCCAGGTGCAGCCGCTGCGCGCGGCGGACAGGAATCGCCTCAACGGCATCACCGGCATCCACCTGGCGGCCGATGGTGATGTGTGGATGAACGGCATCAACGGCGCGCTCCACATTCCGGGCCAGGTGATGGCACGGGCCGCGCGGAGCGGGTACGTCGACGGCCGGCTGTACGACACCGCCGATGGCATGCTCGGCATCGCCCAGCAATCGGCGCTGACGTCCACGATCGCGGCCGATGGCCAGGGCCGGCTCTGGTTCGCCACCAACCAGGGCCTGGCGATGATCGATCCAGGCACGTCGTCCCACAATCCGGTGGTGCCCACGGTCAGGATCCAGGGCCTGGCGGTCGGGGCGGTCGAGCATGCGCCGGCCGATGGACGGCAGTTCGCGCCGGGTACGCGCGACATCCGGATCCGGTACGCGGCCAGCAGCCTCGCCTTTCCGGAGCGGTTGCGGTTCCGCTACCGGCTGGAGGGTTTCGACGATGCCTGGCAGGACGCCGGCAACCGCCGGGTCGCCTACTACACCAACCTCGGTCCGGGCGACTACCGCTTCCAGGTGCAGGCCGCGAACGAGAGCGGCGTATGGAGCGCCGAGAGCGCGACGTTGGCGTTCTCGGTCGCACCGCGCTTCACCCAGACCGGGTGGTTCCTCGCCCTCTGCGCGGTCGGAGCCGGGGCGCTGGCCTACGCCGCCTACCTGTTGCGTCTTCGCCGGATTTCGCAGCACATGCGCATGCGCTTCGACGAGCGCCATCGCGAGCGCGAACGCATCGCGCGCGAACTGCACGACACCCTGCTGCAGAGTTTCCAGGGCCTGCTGCTGCGGTTCCAGGCCGTCGCCAACCGCCTGCCGGAAGCCGACCCGGTGCGCACCGCGCTGGAGCAGGCGCTGGACCGCGGCGAGGAGGCGATCGACGAGGGCCGCGAGCGCGTGCTCTCCCTGCGCCTGGCCGAAGCCTCGGTGCGGCAGGCGCTGCCCGAGGCCTTCGCCCGCATCGGTGGCGAGCTGGCACAGCTTTACCCGGCGGCGTTCGACGTGGTGGTCGAAGGCCGGTTGCCACCACTGGATGCATTGGTGCGCGACGAGGTCTACTGGATCGGCCGCGAAACATTGGCAAACGCGTTCCGGCACGCGGACGCGCGCAGGATCGAAGTGGTGATATCCGGTTCCGGCGGCAACCTCGTGCTGCGCTTCCGCGACGACGGTTGCGGCATCGGCAATGACGTGCAGCGCCAGGGCGCCCGCGCCGGCCACTGGGGGCTGTCCGGCATGCGCGAGCGCGCGGCGGGCATCGGCGCGGAGCTGCGCATCTGGAGCGAGCCGGGCAACGGCACGGAAGTGGAGCTGATGGTCCCGCGCGGCGCGAGCGCGCGCATGCGGCGCAGCAGGCGCGCGTTCGGCGGCAGGACGGCCGGGGACCGCCCCTAGCGCGCCGGCGGGATGCCTGCGCGCCGGTGGCCCCGGGCCGCCGTACGGTCGTGTTCGTGCCTGCGCCACGGCGATGCCGACAATGCCGGCAAAGCGGCGCTAGTCGTGCGCCACATCCGCGTCGGCTTCGGGCTGCAGGCCGGTATAGCTGGCGCGCGGCCGGATCAGCTGGCCCTGGGCTTGCTGTTCCAGCGCATGCGCCAGCCACCCGGCGAGCCGTCCGGCGGCGAACATCGACAGCGCTGGCGCAGCCGGAAGATCGTGCGCCAGGCAGATCGCGGCCAGGGTGAAGTCGACGTTCGGGCGGCGGCCGCTGGCCGCTTCGGCGGCGGTGATCACCGCTTCCAGCGTGCGCATGGCATCGGCGTCGACCGGGGTGGCGCGCAGCATCGCCAGCAGCGTGGCCGCGCGCGGGTCGCCGTCGGGGTAAAGCGCGTGGCCGAAACCGGGCAGGTCTTCGCCGCGCTGCCAGCGCTTGGCGATGAAACGGGCGATGTCGGTCGAGTCGCGCGCGCTTTCGACCAGCGCGTAGGCGCGGGCCGTGGCGCCGCCATGGCGCGGGCCGGACAACGCCGCAAGGCCGGCGCAGACGGTCGCATGCAGGTGCGCGCCGGTCGAGGCCACCACGCGCGCCGCGAACGCGGACACGTTGAGTTCGTGGTCGGCGCACAACACCAGCGCGGCGCGGACCAGCCCGGCGAAGTCCGCATCGCCGGGACGCCAGGCGTCGGCGAGCAGGCGGTGGACCGGCCCGGCCGGCCGCCGGGCGACCAGCAGCGCGGCGTTCTGGCGCAGGAGGGTGGCGGCTACCGCGCGGCGGGTGGGCTGGTCGGCCTGGAACGAGTGCGGAACGTGCAGGGCCAGTAGCGGGATTGCCGCCATCGCCCGGCTCAGCGGCGGCAGGGCGGCATCCGTGGCCAGCGGCGCGATCCGAGCCGGCCAGTCGCCGGGCGGGTCGGCGAACGGATCCTGGCTGCCGCAATCCCACAACAGCCGGGCGATGTCCTCCAGGGTGGCGCCGGCCTCGGCGGCGGCGACCGCCGAGCGGCCCCGGTAGTAGGGGCCATCGGGGCGGATCAGCGAGATCCGGGTCTCCAGCACCGGCAGGCCGCGGTCCAGGCTCTGCGCGGCGCCGCGGGCCGGGCCGCGTCCCAGGCGCTTGCGCTGCGCCAGCCGCTCCACGTCCTGGCGGCGGTAGACGCGGCTGCGGTGGTCCGCGCCCGGACGCGACTCGAGCAGGCCGCGGCTGACGTAGGCGTACAGGGTGGCGGCGCTGATGCCGAGGATCCGGCAGGCTTCCGCCGCGGGGATGAGGTCGCGATCCATCGGGAAATATTGATCGATACGATCAAGATTGATCAACTGGTGGCAGGGTGACACATTGCCGCTGCCGCGGGGCTGCCCGCGCACACCATCGCCAGGCCGAGGAACCGAACCATGTCCACTCCCGCCAACGCAGGCGCTGCCGCCGGCCACTCGGCCGGTGCAAAGTTCCGCGCCGCCCTGGCCGCCGAATCGCCCTTGCAGGTGATCGGCGCGATCAACGCCAACCACGCCCTGCTCGCGCAGCGCGCCGGCTACCGGGCGATCTACTTGTCCGGCGGCGGCGTGGCGGCCGGCTCGCTGGGCCTGCCGGACCTGGGCATCAACACGCTCGACGACGTGCTGGTCGACACCCGCCGCATCACCGACGTGTGCGACCTGCCGCTGCTGGTGGACATCGACACCGGCTTCGGCCCGAGCGCGTTCAACATCGAGCGCACGATCAAATCGCTGATCAAGGCCGGCGCGGCGGCGTGCCACATCGAGGACCAGGTCGGCGCCAAGCGCTGCGGCCACCGCCCGGGCAAGGAGATCGTTTCCGCCGGCGAGATGGCCGACCGGGTCAAGGCCGCCGCCGATGCGAAGACCGATGCAGCGTTCTTCCTGATCGCGCGTACCGACGCCATCGCCGTGGACGGCGTGGATGCGGCGATCGAGCGTGCCATCGCCTGCGTGGAGGCCGGCGCCGACGGCATCTTCGCCGAGGCCGCCTACGACCTGCCGACCTACCGGCGCTTCGTCGAGGCGGTGAAGGTGCCGGTGCTGGCCAACATCACCGAGTTCGGCAAGACCCCGCTGTTCACCCGCCAGGAGCTGGCCTCGGTGGGCGTGGCGATCCAGCTGTTCCCGCTGTCGGCGTTCCGGGCCGCCAACAAGGCCGCCGAGAACGTCTACCAGGCCATCCGCCGCGACGGCGGCCAGCAGGCCGTGCTCGACACGATGCAGACCCGCGAGGAGCTGTACGACCGCATCGGCTACCACGCCTTCGAGCAGAAGCTCGACGCGTTGTTCGCGCGCAAGGGCGGCTGAGCGGCGCACACTGGGGAGACCTCCTGCCCGGACCCGAGCCATGAGCACGACCGCCGCCCATCCGCATGCGCGCCGCCCCCTCGACCGCCGCGACACCGCGCGCCTGTTGTTGCAGGCGGAGATCGAGAAACTGCCGCCGGACGAGCGCGAGGTGGTCGAGCGCTTCATCGCCAGGCGCCGGGTGGCGCGCAACATCGGCCGGGAGTTCCCGGCCTCGCTCACCCTGGGCCAGCGCGTGGCCGATCGCGTGGCCCGGATCGGCGGCAGCTGGCGCTTCATCATCGCGTTCTGCGTGTTCCTGGCGGCGTGGATGGCGTTGAACAGCGCGACGGGCAGCGCATTCGACCCCTATCCGTTCATCCTGCTCAACCTGGTGCTGTCGAGCCTGGCCGCGCTGCAGGCGCCGGTGATCATGATGAGCCAGAACCGCCAGGCCGAAGCCGATCGCATGCAGGCGCAGAACGACTACGAGGTCAACATCAAGTCCGAACTGGAGATCCTCCAGGTGCACGAGAAGCTCAACGAGCTGCGCGAGCGCGACTGGGCGACCCTGGTCGACCTGCAGAACCGCCAGATCGAGATGCTGCAGCAGCTGCTGCAGCGCGCCGCGGACGCCGGCCCCCGCCCGGCCCAGCCGTGATACCGAATACCGACACCGAGACGCCGGGAGGCATCGCATGAACGACACCGCCACCACCTTCAAGCCGAAGAAATCGGTCGCCCTCAGCGGTACTGCCGCCGGCAACACCGCCCTGTGCACGGTCGGCCGCAGCGGCAACGACCTGCACTACCGCGGCTACGACATCCTCGACCTGGCCACCACCAGCGAGTTCGAGGAGATCGCCCACCTGCTGGTCCACGGCAAGCTACCCAACGCGGCCGAGCTGGCCGGCTACAAGGCCAAGCTGAAGTCGCTGCGCGGCATCCCGGCCGCGGTCAAGGCCGCGCTGGAGGAGCTGCCTCCTTCGGCCCACCCGATGGACGTGATGCGCACCGGCGTGTCGGTGCTCGGCTGCGTGTCGCCCGAGAAGGACGACCACAACCACCCCGGCGCGCGCGACATCGCCGACAAGCTGATGGCCTGCCTGGGTTCGATGCTGCTGTACTGGTACCACTGGTCGCACAACGGCCGCGCGATCGATGTGGAAACCGACGACGACTCCATCGGCGGCCACTTCCTGCACCTGCTGCACGGCGTGCCGCCGCGCGCGTCGTGGGTGCGGGCGATGCACACCTCGCTGATCCTGTACGCCGAGCACGAGTTCAACGCCTCGACCTTCACCGCGCGCGTGATCGCCGGCACCGGCAGCGACATGCACTCGTGCATCGCCGGGGCGATCGGCGCGCTGCGCGGGCCCAAGCACGGCGGCGCCAACGAGGTCGCGTTCGAGGTGCAGAAGCGCTACGACAGCCCCGAGGACGCCGAGGCCGACATCCGGGCCCGGGTCGAGCGCAAGGAGGTGGTGATCGGCTTCGGCCACCCGGTCTACACCGTCGGCGACCCGCGCAACCAGGTGATCAAGCAGGTGGCCCGCGACCTGTCGGCCGAGCAGTCGAGCATGAAGATGTACGCCATCGCCGAGCGGCTGGAGGCGGTGATGTGGGACATCAAGAAGATGTTCCCCAACCTGGACTGGTTCAGCGCGGTCAGCTACCACATGATGGGGGTGCCCACGGCCATGTTCACCCCGCTTTTCGTGATCGCGCGCACGTCCGGCTGGAGCGCCCACGTGATCGAGCAGCGGATCGATGGCAAGATCATCCGTCCCAGCGCCAATTACACCGGTCCGGAGAACCTGGAGTTCGTCCCGATCGACCGGCGCGGGTAGGGGATACAACCAGGCCACGCTGATGCTCGGGGGGAGCGATGCGCGAGGGGATCTACCGCAAGACCGATGCGGGACGGGACGAGATACGTGATCGCGGCCGGCGGCTGTCGCCGCCGCTGCGCACGGTCCTGCTGATGGTGGACGGCCAGCGCACGCTGGCCCAGCTGCGCGAGGTGATGGCCGGCATGAAGGCCCCCGCCGACGCGCTCGAGGCGCTGCTGGCCGACGGGCTGATCGAAGCGGTGCCCAGTGGCTTCGACCCGGCCGGCCTGATGGGCGCGATCGGGCCGCGGGCGGCCAGCCGGCCGCCGAGCGTGGTGCTGGCCGAGGCAGCCGCCAATGCCGCGGCGCCGGCGCCGGTGGCCGGGTCGGCCGCCGCGGCGGACACGGGCTCGGGTGCCTACCTGTACCTCTACGAGCGCATGAGCGAGGCCGTGCGCGCCCACCTGGGGCTTCGCGGCTACTTCCTGCAGCTCAAGGTCGAGCGTTGCACCGACATCGCGAGCCTGCAGGCCCTGCTGCCCGAGCTGCGCGCCGCCGTGGCCAAGGCCAAGGGCGAGAGCTTCGCCAGCGACTGGGAACGCACCCTGGAGGTGCCGGCCTGACCGGCATGCGCGGGGCCCGGCCGGTCGGCCGGGAACGCTGCGCGCCCGCCATCCTTCATGGCGACCCGGTTGCAGGTCCGGGCGCGGTCCTGTGGCCGCGCCGGGCCTTGTGTCAGGCCAGGCCTTCGGCCTTGAGCACGTGCCGCACGCCCGGATCGGCCTCCATGCGCGCCTGGAACGCGGCCAGCGCCTGCAGGTCGGACAGGTCGATGCCGCAGCGCCCGGCCCAGCGCAGGGTCACGTACAGATAGGGGTCGGCGAAGCTGCGGAAGCCGGCCAGCCATTGCCGGCCCGTCAACTGCCGGTCGGCGCTCTCGAACAGCCCGCGCACGCGCCGCCGCGCGGCGGCCTTGACCGAATCGAACTGCGCCGGGTCTTCGATGAAGGCGGCCGGGCCGAACAACGGCTTGAATGCCGGGTGCAGGTCGGAATTGACGAAGGCCAGCCAGCGGGTCGCTTCGGCGCGCTGGCGCGCGCTGCCGTCGCCACCCAGGCCGGCCTGCGGGAAGGTGTCGGCGATGTAGCCGACGATGGCTGCGTTCTGGGTCAGCACGAAGTCGCCGTCCACCAGCACCGGCACCGAGCCGGCCGGGTTCAGGGCGCGGAAGGCGGGCGCCTTCATCGACTCGGCGTCCATCACTTCGACTTCGAACGGCTGGCCGGTCCAGGCCAGGTCGATGTGGACCGCGGTGGAGCAGGCGCCGGGCTTGGTATAGAGCTTCATGCGGGTTCCTTGGGGGCGGCGGAAAAGGAAAGGCCCGCGATTATCGCGGGCCTTCCGTTGCTGGTGCGTGCCGGTCCCGCAACGGACCGTCGTGGCAGCCGGGCTTGCCGGGTCAGGTGCCGGTGGCGGCCAGCGCGCGCGGCTTGAGCTTCTGCACCCGGTAGAAGGTGTGGTCGCCGATGGTGGCCACCTGGTAGGAGTTGCTCCAGCTCGGGCTGGTGATGGCGTGGGCGGCGAAGTGGCTGGCCCCCGGCACGATCTCCCGGCGCTGGCCCACCGGCAGGGCCCAGTTGCGCTCGGCGCGCAGGGCCACGTCGATCGAGCGGTCCCAGGCCTTCATGTTGGCCAGCTGGGTGTTGGGCGAGACGATGGTCGGGGCGAACTGCTTGCGCGCGGTGACCACGTCGCACATCGAGTCGCCCCACAGCCCGCTGTCCAGCCGGCGCAGGGCCACCTCGGCGACCGCCTCCTGGCCGCGCAGGCTCTGGTCGCGGGCTTCCAGGTACACGGTGGTGCTGAGGCAGAGCGAATCGGCGGCCGGCTGCGGCATCAGCTGCGACAGCCAGAGGATCCATGCCAGTTTCATCTGTTTCTCCTTGCTCCGTCTGCGCGGGGTCGTGCCGCGACCGTGGGTACGGACGGGCGCTGCGCCGCGGGGCGTCATGGGGAGGCGGCCTTGGTGACCACGGGCCGCCCGGGTTGCCGGCGAATCTGGAGGCCGGCGGGCTCGCCGAAGAGGGCGGGCTGGGGGAAGTGGCGCGCAAGATAGGTGGCGGTTTGCCAACCGAAACTGAACGGCCCCGCTTGACAGGCGGGCTTGGCACGGGGTGTGAAAGCGTGATCGACGGCCGGTTTCACTCGCCTATTCAGGCGGTTGCGCGGATGGTTCCTGCCGCCGGACCGGTTGAAACAGCGGCATGCGCGTTCTTTGTAGGAGCCGATTCATCGGCGACCCGACGCCGTCGGCACAGGCGACGCTCCCATCGGTCCGACGCCCGTGTCGCCCATAAGGATGGGCTCCTACAAGGGTCCGGGCCCGCCGCGGTTGCAGCAGCCGATTCATCGGCGACCCTATGCCATCTACACCAGCGACGGCTCCACGGTCTCCCGACGCCGCCGACGTCAGAGGCGGGCTGCCAGCCGGCTGCCCTGGTCGATCGCGCGCTTGGCATCCAGTTCGGCAGCCACGTCGGCGCCGCCGATCAGGTGCACCGGCGTGGCCACGCCGGCCGCCTGCAGGGCCGTCTGCAGATCGCGCTGCGGCTCCTGGCCGGCGCAGACCACCACGTTGCCGACCGGCAGCAGCTGCTCGCTGCCGTCGATGCGGACATGCAGGCCCTCGTCGTCCACGCCCAGGTACTCGACCCCGCCGAGCATCTTCACGCCCTTGGCCTTGAGCGTGGCGCGATGGATCCAGCCGGTGGTCTTGCCCAGGCGGGCGCCCGGGCGGCCGGGACTGCGCTGCAGCAGCCACACTTCGCGCGCGGGGGGTTCCGGATGCGGTCGCGTCAGGCCGCCGCGGCCATCGCTGTCGAGGTCCACGCCCCATTCGGCCCGCCAGCGTGCCGGGTCCAGGCTCGGGGAGGGACCTTCCTGGACCAGGAACTCGCCGACGTCGAAGCCGATGCCGCCGGCGCCGATGATCGCCACCCGGCCGGCGACCGCCACCCGGCCGGCGAGCACGTCGACGTAGCTGACCACCATCGGATGGTCGGCGCCGGGGAAGTCCACCCGGCGCGGGACGATGCCGGTGGCCAGCACGATCTCGTCGAAGCCGGCCAGGTCGGCGGCGGCGACGCGGGTGCCGAGGCGGACGTCGACTCCGGTCTCCTCGAGCCGGTGGCGGAAGTAGCGCAGCGTCTCATGGAACTCTTCCTTGCCCGGGATGCGCTTGGCCAGGTTGAACTGGCCGCCGGTCTCGCCGGCCGCGTCGAACAGGGTGACCGCGTGGCCGCGCTGGGCGGCCACGGTCGAGCAGGCCAGCCCGGCCGGGCCGGCGCCGACCACGGCGATGCGCTTCTTCAGCGTGGCCGGCAGGTAGTTGAGCTCGGTCTCGTGGCCGGCGCGCGGGTTGACCAGGCAACTGGCGACCTTGTTCTCGAACACGTGGTCCAGACAGGCCTGGTTGCAGGCGATGCAGGTATTGATCGCATGGGCGCGGCCGGTGCGTGCCTTCTCCGGCCACTGCGGGTCGGCCAGCAACGGCCGGGCCAGCGACACCATGTCGGTCTGGCCGGCGGCAAGGATGTCCTCGGCCACCTGCGGCATGTTGATCCGGTTGACCGCCACCAGCGGCAGCGACACGTGCGGCTTCAGGCGCGCGGTGATCCCGGCGAAGGCGCCGCGGGGCACCGAGGTGGCGATGGTCGGCACCCGCGCCTCGTGCCAGCCGATGCCCGAGTTGATGATCGTCGCGCCGGCCGCCTCGACCGCCCGGGCCTGGGCCACGATCTCGTCCCAGGCGTTGCCGTCCTCGACCAGGTCCAGCAGCGAAAGCCGGTAGACGAGGATGAAGTCCGGGCCGCAGGCCTCGCGGACCCGGCGCACGATCTCCACCGCGAAGCGCATGCGCCGCTCCGCGTCTCCGCCCCAGGCGTCCTCGCGGCGGTTGGTGCGCGGCGCGGTGAACTGGTTGATCAGGTAGCCCTCCGAACCCATCACCTCCACGCCGTCGTAGCCGGCCTCGCGCGCCCGCGCGGCGGCGCTGGCGAAGGCCGCCACCTGGCGCTCGACGCCGCGCGCGGACAGGGCGCGCGGGGTGAAGGGATTGATCGGCGCCTTCAGCTTCGAGGGCGCCACCGACAGCGGGTGGTAGCCGTAGCGGCCGGCATGCAGCAGCTGCAGGCAGATCTTCGCGCCGTGTTCGTGCACCGCCCGGGTGACCTGGCGGTGCGGTGCCACCTCCCACGGCCACGACAGCTTGCCGCCGAACGGCTTGAGCCAGCCGACCGTGTTCGGTGCGAAGCCGCCGGTGACGATCAGGCCGGCGCCGCCGGCGGCGCGCTCGGCGAAGTACGCTGCCAGCCGCGGGAAGTCGCGGGCGCGGTCCTCCAGGCCGGTATGCATCGAGCCCATCAGCACCCGGTTGCGCAGGGTGGTGAAGCCCAGGTCCAGCGGCGCGAACAGGTGCGGATAGGGCGTGTCGGTGGCGGCGTCGGTGGTCGGCGTCATTGCGGATACGCTGGCGTACGGATGTCGCATCCTCCCGCCAAACGCGGATCGCGGCAAGCCTCGCGCCCGGTCGGCGGTCGAGCCGGACCGGCCGGTCCAGCCGGTCCCGGGGCGGGGGCGGGGGCGGGGCGTCAGTCCCAGCCAGCCAGCGCCAGCTTGCCGATGGTGCTGCCCGATTCCATGCGCCGGTGCGCCTCGCGCAGGTTGGCCGCGTTGATCGGGCCCAGTACCTCGGTGAGGGTGGTCTGCAGCTCGCCCGCTTCCACCAGGCTGCCGACCCGCGACAGGATCTGGTGGTGGCGGACCATGTCGTCGGTGCGGAAGCGCGGCCGGGCGAACATGAATTCCCAGTGCATGCCAATGCACTTGGCCTTGTAGGGATCGCCGATGCGCAGGGCACCGGCGGGTTCGACGATCAGGCCCAGGTGGCCCTGCGGCGCCAGGACCTCGCCCAGCACCTCCCAGTAGCGGTCGGTGTCGGCCAAGTTGATCGCCGCGTCGACGCTGGCCAGTCCCAGCGCCTGCAATTGCGGCGCGAGCGGCTGCCGGTGGTCGATCACGTCGTGGGCCCCGAGCCGGCGGCACCAGTCGACCGTTTCCGGCCGCGAGGCGGTGGCGACCACGCGGAAGCCGGCGTGCCGGGCCAGCTGGATCGCGATCGAACCGACCCCGCCGGCGCCGCCGATGACCAGCAGGCTGCGGCGGTTGTCCTCGCTGTCGAAGTCGAACGGCATGCGTTCGAACAGCAGCTCCCAGGCGGTGATGGTGGTCAGCGGCAGGGCGGCGGCCTCGGCGAAGTCGAGCGTGGTGGGCTTGGGTCCGGCCAGGCGTTCGTCGGCGAGGTGGTACTGCGCGTTGCAGCCCGGGCGGGTGACATCGCCGGCGTAGTAGACCTCGTCGCCGGGCTGGAACAGGGTTACCTCGCTGCCCACGGCCTCCACCACCCCCGCCGCGTCATAGCCGAGTACGCGCGGCATCGCCTCGACCAGGGGACGCGGGGCGCGCAGCTTGGCGTCCACGGGGTTCACCGATACCGCTTCGACCCGCACCAGCAGGTCGCGCGGGCCGGGCGTCGGGTCGGGCAGGGTGACGTCCTCCAGGGAGGCGGGGTCTTCGATGGGCAGGTAGCGGGTCAGGGCTACGGCTTTCATGCGGTCATCCCGGTGGGTGCCTGGCCAGTATGCCGCCGCCCCCGATCCGGGTCCCGGTCCTTTGGTCGGAGGGGTCGGTTGCCAACCACAAAACCGCTTGCGGAGCATTAAGGAATGGGTAAAAGTGCAACCGGATCGACGGTTTTCACATGTTATGGTACTGTTAACACCGTCTTCACCTGGTCCCGCCTAGGCTTTCGCGGGACGACGTGCAGAACGGCCGTCAGGGATGTCCGCCGAAAAAAACGAACACGTGGGCATCTGGTGTGACCTGAGGCAACAAGGTTTCTTCACCCCCGAATCAGCAAGGAGCTAGATGAGATGAACAAGAAACTTCTGACCGCAGCACTGCTTGGCGGCCTCGCCATGGCACAGGCTGCCTCCGCGCAGGAGTTCGACGACCGCTGGTACCTGACCGGTTCGGCGGGCTTCAACTTCCAGGATAGCGATCGCGGCACCGAAGACGTCCCCTTCCTGGGCCTGGGCCTGGGCAAGTTCGTCAGCCCCAACTGGTCGATCGACGGCGAACTGAACTACCAGAACCCCGGTCTGAACAGCAACCGCCACCTGAACTGGAGCCAGTACGGCGTGTCGCTGGACTTCCGCCGCTTCTGGATCCAGGACGGCCGTGACTACAACCCGTACTTCCTGTTCGGCGTCGGCTACCAGCAGGCCGAGGAAGAGTGGGATGCGTTCCCGAACCCGGATTCGCCGCAGCAGCGCGAAGACGGCAACCTGGCCGCCAAGGTCGGCCTGGGCCTGCAGACCACCTTCGACCAGCGCGTCGCCGTGCGCGCCGAAGTCGCCTACCGCGCCGACTTCGACGACCGCAGCGTCAATGCCCCGACCGAAGACTGGTTCGGCGACATCCTCGCCTCGATCGGCGTGGTGATCCCGCTGGGCCCGCCGCCGGTCGCCCCGGCTCCGCCGGCTCCGGTCGCGCCGAGCTGCGCCGACCTGGATGACGACGGCGACGGCGTCAACAACTGCGACGACAAGTGCCCCGACACCCAGGCCGGTACCGTCGTCGGTCCGGATGGCTGCCCGGTGCCGGTGTCGATCGACCTGAAGGGCGTGAACTTCGACTTCGACAAGGCGAACCTGCGTCCGGACGCCCTGGCCGTGCTCGGCGAGGCGACCGAGATCCTGCGTCGCTACCCGCAGATCCGCGTCGAAGTGGCTGGCCACACCGACCTGTGCGGTGCCGAGGACTACAACCAGAAGCTGTCCGAGCGTCGTGCCCAGGCCGTGTACGACTACCTGACCAGCAATGGCATCGAGTCCTCGCGCCTGGCCGGTCCGGTGGGCTACGGCGAGAGCCGTCCGCTGGAGCCGACCGCGCAGACGCTGCCGGGCTGCAAGAACGAGCGTAACCGCCGCACCGAGCTGAACGTCCAGAACTGAGCGGACGCGAAGCGGTAACACCACAAGGCCCGGCGCGATGCCGGGCCTTGTTTTTTGTGCGCGCGTCGAGGGATTTGCGGGCGACCCGTCCTTGAATCGCCGGGACGCGCTGCCTACACTCGTGCGCACTGTTACGAGGGAGTCTTCCGATGCGCGCGTTCGTCGCTGCCGGCCTGTTCGGCCTTGCTTCCGTCCCGGCTGCCGCGATCGCCGCCGCCAACTGCACCGGTCCCACGGTGCAACCGCCGCTGCCCCTGCCGGCCACGGCCGTCGCGCCCGTCGCCGCCGAACTCGGCTCGCGCACCTCGCAGCTGGGCATGCCCAGTGGCGTGCTCGCCCCCGGCGGCGACAGCGCCCAGTCGCTGGACCGCGTCCTGCTGCGCCTGCGCATCGAGGGCTGCCGCAATGTCGCCAAGGCGTTGCCGGCCACCCCGGCCGCGGCCAACCCGAACGATCCGGCCGCCTACAAGCCCAAGACCGAGTTCGACAACACCCCCTGGCGCTTCGACATGACCCAGGGCGGCAAGCGCATGACCGCAGACGAGTTCGATGCCTGGATGAAGGCGCGTGGTGCGCGCGTGGCCACGGGCAAGCCCAAGCCCAACGGCGCGGCGCAGCCGGCCGCGGCCACGCCCCCGGCGACGCCGCCGAAGAAGGACTGATCCCAGGCATGGGCGGGAGGCCATCCCGTCCGCCGGCTCCGCCGACGCGCACCGCCGTTCCGGCCGGCTCCGTGCGCCATGGCCTGGCACGGGTACTGTCCAAGGCCGGGCTGTGTTCGCGCACCGATGCCACGGCCTGGATACGCGACGGCCGCGTGCGCGTGGATGGGCGCATCGTCCGCGATCCCGAGTATCCGATCCACGATGGCATGCGCCGGGTCAGCATCGATGGACTGGATCCGTCGCCACCGCAGCGGCACTACCTGATGCTCAACAAGCCGCGCGGCCTCGTCACCACCGCGCGCGACGAGCGCGGCCGCGACACCGTGTACCGATGCCTCGATGGCGCGGGCCTGCCCTGGCTGGCGCCGGTCGGCCGCCTCGACAAGGCCAGCGAGGGCCTGCTGCTCTTCAGCAACGACCCGCAGTGGGCCGCCGCGATCCTGGATCCGGCCAGCGGCCCGGACAAGACCTACCACGTGCAGGTCGACCGGCAGCCCGACGAGGCGCTGCTGTCGGCCTTGCGCCACGGCGCCGGCGACGGCGGCGAGTGGCTGCGCGCGAAGTCCGTCGTCCCCTTGCGTAGCGGTGGGCGCAACGCGTGGCTGGAGATCGTGCTGGACGAAGGCCGCAACCGGCAGATCCGGCGGTTGCTGGAGGCCTTCGACGTCGGGGTGCTGCGCCTGGTCCGCGTGGCCATCGGCGGGGTGCCGCTGGGCACGCTGGGCAAGGGCCAGTGGCGCGCGCTGGACGCGCACGAGCGCGACGCGCTGGCGCGGGCCACGCCCGGCGTGCCGTCACGTGGACAGCGATGAGCTGGCTCCGGGCACGCACTGCCGGACGGTGCCGGAGGCGTGGGTGGGGAAGCGTCGCCCGCACCGCGTGCGCCATTTACGCACTGCCGCACGGTTTGCGCGGCAAGGCCGTGACTACACTGCGCGCGACCATTGCCCCGGGGATTCCATGACGACTTCGCTGCGCCTGCTTCCTTTCGCGTGCCTGTTCGCCGGCGCGTTGCTGTTGTCGGCCTGCTCCGGTGCCCGGCAGCAGGCCAGGGCCGAGGCTGGGACGCCGGCGGTGGTGGTCAAGGGTACCGATGCCAAGGCCTATCGCTTCGACATGACCCAGCGCGGCAAGAAGATGAGCGCCGACGATTTCGACGCGTGGATGAAGGCCAACGGCCTGCGCATCGCCAAGGGCCCGGACGCCAAGGGCGCCAAGTCCAAGTCCAAGGACAAGCGCAAGCGCGACTGACGGCGCCCGCCGTGTCCGCCGGGGGCCAGCCTCAGCGGATGACGCCCAGTTCGCGGCCGATGCGGGTGAACGCGTCGATCGCCTGGTCCAGGTGCCGGCGGGTGTGGGCCGCGCTCATCTGCGTGCGGATCCGGGCCTGGCCCTGCGGCACCACCGGGAAGAAGAACCCGATCGCGTAGATGCCTTCTTCCAGCAGCCGCTGGGCGAACTTCTGCGCCAGCGGCGCGTCGTAAAGCATCACCGGGCAGATCGGGTGGGTGCCGGGCTTGATGTCGAAGCCGGCCGCCGCCATGCGCTCGCGGAAGTAGGTGGTGTTCTCCTGCAGGCGGACGCGCAGGTCGCCGGCCGAAGCCAGCATGTCGAAGGCCTTGATGCCCGCGGCGACCACGTGCGGCGGCAGCGAGTTGGAGAACAGGTACGGGCGCGAGCGCTGGCGCAGCAGCTCGATCACCTCCGCGCGCGCGGTGGTGAAGCCGCCCAGCGCGCCGCCCATCGCCTTGCCGAGGGTGCCGGTGAAGATGTCGATCCGGTCCATCACGCCCTTGACCTCGGCCGAGCCGCGGCCGGTCGCGCCGAGGAAGCCGGTGGCATGGCATTCGTCGATATGGACCAGGGCGTCGTACTTCTTCGCCAGCGCGGTGATCTCGTCGAGCGGGGCGATGAAGCCGTCCATCGAGAACACGCCGTCGGTGGTGATCATGATCGTGCGCGCGCCGTCGGCCCGGGCCTGCTGCAGCTGCTTCTCCAGGTCGGCCATGTCGCAGTTGGCGTAGCGGTAGCGCCTGGCCTTGCACAGGCGCACGCCGTCAATGATCGAGGCGTGGTTGAGCGCGTCGGAGATGATCGCGTCGTGCTCGTCCAGCAGCGGCTCGAACAGGCCGCCGTTGGCATCGAAGCAGGCCGCGTACAGGATCGTGTCCTGGGTGCCGAAGAACCCGGCGATGGCCTGTTCGAGCTGCTTGTGCAGGTCCTGGGTGCCGCAGATGAAGCGCACCGACGCCATGCCGAAGCCGTGGCTGTCCAGCGCGCCCTTGGCGGCCGCGATCACGTCCGGGTGGTCGGCCAGGCCCAGGTAGTTGTTGGCGCAGAAGTTCAGCACCTTGCGGCCATCGGCCAGTTCGATCTCCGCCGACTGCGGGCTGGTGATGATCCGCTCGGACTTGAACAGGCCCTGCGCGCGCAGGCCCTCGAGCTGGGCGGCGTAGCGGGCGAGGGCGGCGTCGGACATGGGGCAAATCCTTTTCTGGCAACGGTCGGGCGGAGCAGGGGCGGCATTTTACCCGGCCGCTGCGAGGCAGGCCGGCTCATGCTCATCCGCTATATCGGCCGGCCCGTTATTCATTTCCCGCCTGGAACCTGAATAGGGAGCATCCCTATCGGCCATCCGGCCATGACGAAGGGGACAGCTCATGCAGCAGCGACCAGCGGGCGAGAGGCGTGGTGCCGGCGGGAGGCCGGTTTTCTGGCTGACCGGGGCGCTGGCCTGTTCGCTGGCGGCGCCTGCGCTGGCCCAGTCCAAGCCCACCCTGGAGGAACTGCAGCGGCGCCTGGAAGCACTGGAGCAGCGCTACGGCGGCACTGCCGCGCAGGCCACCGCCGACGGCCAGGCCCTGGACGTGGCAGCCCTGGACCAGCGCCTGCGCGTACTGGAGCGCAACCTGGAACTGCAGGAAGAGGCGCGCGTGGCCAGGGAGAAGGAGGCCGCGGTGGTGGCCGTCAACGACAAGGGCGCCTCGTTCAGGTCGGCCAATGGCGACTACGAGGTCAGGATCCGTGGCCTGATCCAGGGCGACGGGCGCTTCTATAGCGGCGGCGAGCCGGCCGGCACCTACGACACCTTCCTGCTGCGCACCGCGCGGCCGACCATCGAAGGCACGCTGGGCAAGTGGATCGGCTACCGGTTCACCCCGGAGTTCGCCGGAGACAGCGCGAGCATCGTCGATGTCTATGCGGACCTGAAGTTCTCGCCGGCGGCCACGGTGCGGGTCGGCAAGTTCACCTCGCCGGTCGGACTGGAGCGGCTGGAGTCCTCTTCGGCGCTGTCGGCGATCGAGCGCGCGCTGCCCAGCGAACTGGCGCCCAACCGCGACATCGGCGTGCAGCTGCAGGGCGAGGTGGCCAAGGGCACGGTTTCATACGGCATCGGCGTGTTCAATGGCACCGTGGATGGTCGCGATGCGATCACCAGCAACCCGGACAACGAGTTCGAGTACGCAGGCCGCCTGTTCTTCGAACCGTTCAAGAACGACGCCAGCTTCTGGTCGGGCCTGGGCTTCGGTATCGGCGGCAGCGTCGGTGATACCGAGGGCACCGGCAACAACTTCCTGCCGCGCTACCGCACGCCGGGCCAGGTGCAGTTCTTCAACTACCACGCCGCGGTGGCTGCCGATGGCCGCCGCACCCGCTGGTCGCCGCAGGGCTACTTCTACCGCAACGCCTTCGGCCTGCTGGCCGAGTACATCGAGACGGCGCAGGAGCTGCGCGTGGGCGCCACCCGCGCCGAACTGGAAAACAACGCCTGGCAGGCCACCGTCAGCTGGGTGCTGACCGGCGAGGACGCCAGCTACCGCGGCGTGGCCAAGCCTTCCAGTCCCTTCAGCCCGGGCAAGGGTGGCTGGGGCGCCTGGGAACTGGTCGGTCGCTACGGCGAACTGGACGTGGATGAGCGTGCGTTCCCCCTGTTCGCCGACCCGGCCGTGGCCGCGCGCAGCGCGCAATCCTGGACCGTCGGCGTCAACTGGTATCTCAACAGCAACCTGAAGCTGGTCGCGAACTACCTGCAGACCCGCTTCGATGGCGGCGGCGCCGCCGGCGCCGATCGCGATGACGAGAGGGCGGTGTTCACCCGGCTGCAGGTCGCGTTCTGACCTGCACCCCTACGACAACCGGAGCGATGCACATGAAGACTCACAACCGCCGCAGGACCACGTTGCGCCTGGCCGCGGCCGCCTTCGGGCTGGTGCTGTCGATGGGCGCGGTGGCCAAGGATGCGCAACTGCTCAACGTCTCCTACGACCCCACCCGCGAGCTGTACCGCGATTTCAACGACGCCTTCGCCAGGCACTGGCAGGCGACCAAGGGCCAGAAGGTCGCCATCGAGACCTCGCACGGCGGCTCGGGCAAGCAGGCACGCGCGGTGATCGACGGCCTGGAGGCCGACGTGGTCACCCTGGCGCTGGCCTATGACATCGACTCGATCGCCGAGCGGGCCAAGCTGTTCCCGGCCAACTGGCAGAAGCGCCTGCCGGACAACAGCGCGCCGTACACCTCCACGATCGTGTTCCTGGTGCGCAAGGGCAACCCGAAGGGCATCCGCGACTGGCCCGACCTGCTCAAGTCCGGCGTGTCGGTGATCACGCCCAACCCCAAGACTTCCGGCGGCGCGCGCTGGAACTACCTGGCTGCCTGGGCATACGGCCTGAAGATCTTCAAGGGCGACGAGGCCAAGACCCGCAACTTCATGGCCGCGCTCTTCCGCAACGTGCCGGTGCTCGACACCGGTGCGCGCGGTTCCACCACCACCTTCGTCCAGCGCGGCATCGGCGACGTGCTGCTGGCCTGGGAGAACGAGGCGTTCCTGTCGATCGAGGAACTGGGCCCGGACAAGTTCGACATCGTCGTGCCCTCGCTGTCGATCCTGGCCGAGCCGCCGGTGGCGCTGGTCGACAGGAACGTGGACAAGCATGGGACCCGCGAGGTCGCCCAGGCCTACCTGCAGTACCTGTACTCGCCGGAAGGCCAGCGCATCGCGGCCAGGCACTACTACCGCCCGCGCCATCCGCAGCACGCCGATCCGGCCGACATCGCACGTTTCCCCCAGGTCGAGCTGGTGACGATCGAAGGCGTATTCGGCTCGTGGGCCGCCGCGCAGAAGAAGCACTTCGCCGACGGCGGCGAATTCGACCAGATCCAGGCCAAGAAGTGATCCGGCCGATCGGACCCCGCACCGGCGTGACCGGCCGGAGCGCGCGGTGATGACCGCGATGCGAGCCGGTGTGTCGTCGCCATCCACGCCGCCTGCGGGCGGCGTGTCCGTGGGCGGACGCAGGCGCCGGGTGATCCCTGGTTTCGGCCTGAGCCTGGGCTACACGATGGCCTGGCTGGGCCTGATCGTGCTGGTTCCCCTGGTGGGGCTGTTCGTGCATTCGGCGCAGCTGGGGCTGGACGGGCTGTGGCGGATATGGACCGAGCCCCGCGTGCTGGCCGCGTTGCGGATCAGCTTCGGCACCTCGCTGGCGGCGGCGGCGTTCAACGCGGTGATGGGCACGCTGGTGGCATGGGTGTTCGTGCGCTACCGGTTCCCGGGCCGGCGCCTGTTCGACGCGATGATCGACCTGCCGTTCGCCTTGCCGACCGCGGTGGCCGGCATCGCCCTCACCGCGCTCTACGGGCCCAACGGCTGGCTGGGGCGATGGCTGGAGGCGATCGGTATCCAGGTCGCTTACACGCCACTGGGCATCACCGTGGCCCTGGTCTTCATCGGCCTGCCGTTCGTCGTCCGCGTAGTGCAGCCGGTGCTGGCCGAGGTCGAGCGCGAGCTGGAGGAGGCCGCGGCCACCCTCGGCGCCGGCCGCTGGCAGATCGTGCGCCGGGTGGTGCTGCCGGCGCTGTGGCCGGCGGTCCTGGCCGGCTTCGCGCTGGCGTTCGCGCGTGGCGTCGGCGAGTACGGCTCGGTGATCTTCATCGCCGGCAACATCCCGCAGGTGTCCGAGATCGCTCCGTTGCTGATCACGATCAAGCTGGAGGAGTTCGACTATGCCGGCGCCACCGCGATCGCCGCGGCGATGCTGCTGCTGTCGTTCGCGCTTCTGCTGGTGATCAACAGCCTGCAGTCGCGGCTGGCGCGCGGCGAGCGCAGGGGAGGCGGCTGACATGGGTGATACATCGGGTGCGGGCCTTGCCATGGATGCAGGCGGGTCGGTGGCGCAACGCGCGCGCGAACGCAGTCGGTCCCATCCGGCCTCGCCGACCACCGAGCCTCGCTGGGTGCAGTGGGTGCTGATCGCCGGCGCGCTGCTGTTCCTGCTCTCGTTCCTGCTGCTGCCGCTGGTGCTGGTGTTCGCCGAAGCGCTGCGCGGGGGCGCGCACGCCTTCGTCCAGGCGGTCACCGAGCCCGATGCACTGGCTGCGATCAAGCTGACCTTGCTGATCACCGCGATCGTGCTGCCGCTGAACCTGGTGTTCGGCGTGGCCGCGGCGTGGCTGGTCTCCAAGCACGAGTTCCCCGGCAAGCGCTGGCTGGTCACCCTGATCGACCTGCCGTTCGCGGTATCCCCGGTGGTCGCCGGCCTGGTGTTCGTGCTGATCTTCGGCGCGCAGGGCTGGGCCTGGCCGCTGATCGACGAGGGCTGGCGCTTCACCCTGCCGATGTGGGGCGAAGTGCACCTGCAGCTGCCGAAGATCATCTTCGGCGTGCCGGGCATCGTCCTGGCGACGATCTTCGTCACCTTCCCGTTCATCGCCCGCGAACTCATGCCGCTGATGGAGCAGCAGGGCGCCGACGAAGAGCTGGCCGCGCTGAGTCTGGGCGCCAGCGGCTGGCAGACGTTCTGGCGGGTCACCCTGCCCAACATCCGCTGGGCGCTGCTGTACGGCGTGCTGCTGTGCGGGGCACGGGCGATGGGCGAGTTCGGCGCGGTGTCGGTGGTGTCGGGCCACATCCGCGGACGCACCAATACGCTGCCGCTGCACGTGGAGATCCTCTACAACGAGTACGCCTACAGCGCCGCGTTCGCCGCCGCCTCGCTGCTGGCATTGAGCGCACTGGTCACGCTGGTGCTGAAGACCTGGCTGGAATGGCGCCACGGCGAATCACTGGCCGCCAACCACCGCCACTGAGGAACGGAGATGGGCATCAGGATCGAACACCTCGACAAGAAGTTCGGCGCGTTCGCCGCACTGGACGACATCAGCCTGGATATCCGCGAGGGCGAGCTGCTGGCGTTGCTCGGTCCGTCCGGCTCGGGCAAGACCACGCTGCTGCGGGTCATTGCCGGGCTCGAACACGCCGACGGCGGGCGGGTACTGTTCGGCGGCGAGGATGCCACCCAGCTGAGCGTGCAGGACCGCCGGGTCGGCTTCGTGTTCCAGCATTACGCACTGTTCCGCCACCTCAGCGTCGCCGACAACATCGCCTTCGGCCTGAAGGTGCGTCGAGGCCGTGATCGCTGGCCGGCCGCGAAGATCGCCGGCCGCGTCGAGGAACTGCTGTCGCTGGTGCAGCTGCAGGGCCTGGGTGGGCGCTATCCGGCACAACTGTCCGGCGGCCAGCGCCAGCGCGTGGCGCTGGCGCGTGCACTGGCCATCGAGCCGCGCGTGCTGTTGCTGGACGAGCCGTTCGGCGCGCTGGACGCGCAGGTGCGCCGCGACCTGCGTGGCTGGTTGCGCCAGCTGCACGAGCAGACCGGCCTGACCACCGTGTTCGTCACCCACGACCAGGAGGAGGCACTGGAACTGGCCGACCGGGTCGCCATCCTCAACGGCGGGCGCATCGAACAGCTGGCCACCCCGGCCGATGCCTACGACCTGCCGGCCACGCCGTTCGTGTATTCGTTCGTCGGCGCGGTCAACCGCCTGCGCGGTCGCCGCAGCGGTGACCGGATCGAAGTGGCGGGCCTTGCGTTGCCGGCCGCCGCAGGTTCATCCGGCGACGGCGAGCTGGACCTCTACGTGCGGCCGGAAGACCTGCGCGTCGGCGAGGGCGGCTGGGAAGCGACCGTGGTGGGCAGCCAGCGCAGCGGCCCGCGGGTACGGTTGCGCGCGCAACTGCATGGCGTGGACGAACAAGTGGAGCTGGAGCTGCCGGTGGACGCGGCCGCCGCGCATCCGCCGGGCAGCCGGATTGGCTTGCTGCCGGCGCGGTACGGCGCGTTTCCAGCCGCGTGAACTGGCGTTTCGCTGTCCTGTGATGTCCATTCCGGACAGGGCAGGACGCATGCGTTCCGGGACTTGATGTCGGTAATGTTGCATCGCAGTATCGGGTCGGTTAATTATTTGTGAAGCCGTGCGCACGTTCGCGAAACGCACACGGTCCCGCCCGCCGCAGCAGCCCCCACCGACAGGAGATCCAGGATGAAGCCGTCCAAGCTCGCCGCTTCGCTCGCCGTTGTGCTGTCCGCCGTACCGTTCGCTTCGTTCGCACAGGAAGCCGAGGAAGCCTCCTCGCCGTTCACCTGGTCCGTTTCCGCGGTCTCCGATTACGTCTGGCGCGGCGTCTCGCAGACCGACGAAGATCCCACTGCCCAGGCCGGCCTGACCTATTCGCACGACTCCGGGTTCTATGCCGGTGTCTGGGGTTCGGGCGTGGACTTCGGCCCGGGCGACCCGAGCGTCGAGGTCGACGGCTTCGTCGGCTACAACACCGACTTCAGCGATTCGGTCAATTTCGACGTGATGATCAACCGCTACATGTACCCCGATGCCGGCGGCCTGAACTTCAACGAGCTGATCACCAAGTTCACCTTCATCGACACCTATAGCCTGCTGGTCGCCTACAGCGACGACTTCGGCGGCACCGACGAGGACGCGTGGTACTTCAACGCCGGTGGCAGCTGGGAGTTGCCGCACGAGTTCGGCCTCAGCGCGGGCGTCGGCTACAACATGACCGATGACGCGCTGGGCGACGACTACCTCGACTGGAACATCGGCGTCAGCCGCAGCTGGGGCCTGTTCACCGCTGGCCTGTCGTACGTGGGCACCGATGGCAGCGGGACCGACCTGTTCGGCGACCTTGCCGACGACCGCGTCGTGCTGACCCTTACGGTAGGCAACTGAGCGATTGCCGGAGCAGTAGTCCGGATGAAGAAAAAGGCGCCGGAGGGCGCCTTTTTCTTTGCCTGCAGCGCAGGGGGCAGGTCAGTTCCAGCTCAGCACGACCTTGCCGGCCTTGCCCTGTTCCATCAGGTCGAAGCCCTGCTGGAATTCGTCGATCGACAGCTGGTGCGTGAGTACCTTGCCCAGCGGGAAGCCGGACAGCACCAGCTGGGTCATCTTGTACCAGGTCTCGTACATCTTGCGGCCGTAGATGCCCTGCACCGTCAGGCCCTTGAAGATGATCTTGTCCCAGTCGCAGCCGGCGCCCTTGGGCATGATCCCGAGCATGGCGATCTTGCCGCCGTGGTACATGCAGTCGAGCATGTCGTTGAACGCGCGCGGGTTGCCGCTCATCTCCAGGCCGACGTCGAAGCCTTCCATGTGCAGGTCGTTCATCACGTCCTTGAGCGACTGGTTGGCGACATTGACCACGCGGGTGGCGCCCATGTCGGCGGCCAGCTTCAGGCGGAAGTCGTTGACGTCGGTGACGACCACGTTGCGCGCGCCGATGTGCTTGCAGATGCCCGCGGCGATGATCCCGATCGGGCCGGCGCCGGTGATCAGCACGTCCTCGCCGACCACGTCGAACTCCAGCGCGCAGTGCGCGGCGTTGCCGTAGGGATCGAAGAACGCGGCCAGCTCCGACGGGATCGGGTCGGGGATCGGCCACAGGTTGGAGGCCGGCATCACGATGTATTCGGCGAACGCGCCATCGCGGTTCACACCAATACCCACGGTCTTCGGGCACAGGTGCGGGCGGCCGCCGCGGCAGTTGCGGCAGTGGCCGCAGACGATGTGGCCCTCGGCCGACACGCGCTGGCCGACCTTGTAGCCGGACACGCCCGGGCCCAGCTCGGCGACGCGGCCGACGAACTCGTGGCCGATCACCAGGCCCGGCTTGATCGTGCGCTGGCTCCACTCGTCCCACAGGTAGATGTGCAGGTCGGTGCCGCAGATGGCGGTCTTCTCGACCTTGATCAGGACCTCGTTCGGGCCGGGTGCCGGCACCGGTACCTCTTCGAGCCAGATGCCCTTGGCGGCTTGGCGCTTGACCAGCGCCTTCATGGTACGGGCCATCGTCGGGAACCTCGGCAGGGAAAGAGCGACATTATAGGTTGCGGGGGAAACCACCGGACGGGGGTCAGCGTGCCTTTTCCCGCTACATGGGGTCAGCACCTCCACTCAGACGGGGGGAAAGACACGCTGACCCCATCCCGCCCCCTGCCGAAGGTCATGGGCCGGCGCCGCGGGCGCCACCGCTAGAATCGGGAATCCTTTCAACTGGAACCGTCCCGATGCGCCTACGCCTGCTTACCGCTTCCGTCCTGGCCGCGCTGGCCGCCGCCCCTGCCGTCCAGGCGGGCGAGGGCATGTGGGTCCCGCAGCAGCTGCCGGAGATCGCCAGGCCGCTGAAGGAGGCCGGGCTGAAGCTGTCGCCGCAGCAGCTGGCCGACCTGACCGGCGATCCCATGGGCGCGGTGGTGGCGCTGGGCGGCTGCACCGCCAGCTTCGTTTCCCCCGAGGGCCTGGTGGTGACCAACCACCACTGCGCCTATGGCGCGATCCAGCTGAATTCGACCCCCGAGAACAACCTGATCCGCAACGGCTTCAACGCCCCGACCCCCGCCGACGAAGTCAGCGCCGGGCCGAATGCGCGCGTGTTCGTGCTCGACGAGATCACCGACGTCACCCGCGAGGCGCAGGCGGCGATCGCGGCGGCGGGCGACGACGCGCTGGGCCGGACGAAGGCACTGGAAGCCTTCGAGAAGAAGCTCATCGCCGGCTGCGAAGCCGACGCCGGTTTCCGCTGCCGGCTGTACAGCTTCTCCGGCGGCAACGCCTACCGCCTGTTCAAGAACCTGGAGATCCGCGACGTCCGCCTGGCCTATGCGCCCCCGGGCAGCGTGGGCAAGTTCGGCGGCGACATCGACAACTGGATGTGGCCGCGCCACACCGGCGATTTCGCCTTCTACCGCGCCTACGTCGGCAAGGACGGCAAGCCGGCCGCGTACTCGCCCGACAACGTCCCGTTCAAGCCCAAGCGCTGGCTGAAGATCGCCGACAAGCCGCTGGGCGAGGGCGACTTCGTCATGGTCGCCGGCTACCCGGGTTCGACCAACCGCTACGCGCTGGCGGCCGAGTTCGACAACACCGCGCAATGGACCTACCCGACCGTCGCCCGCCACTACAAGAACCAGATCGCCCTGGTCGAGGCGGCCGGCAAGAAGGATCCGGAGGTCCAGGTCCGCTACGCCAACACCATGGCCAGCTGGAACAACACCAGCAAGAACTACGAGGGCCAGCTGGAAGGCTTCAAGCGCATCGACGCGGCCGGGCAGAAGCGCGCCGAGGAAGCGGCGGTGCTGGCGTGGCTGAAGGGGCAGGGGGCCAAGGGCTCCGCGGCGCTCGACGCGCACGCACAGCTGATCGCGCTGCTGGAGCAGGCCAAGGCCACGCGCGAACGCGACCTGACCCTGGCCATGTTCAACAACACCGCCATGCTCGGCGCCGCCACCCAGCTGTACCGGCTGTCGATCGAGCGGCAGAAGCCCGATGCCGAACGCGAATCGGGCTACCAGGATCGCGACCTGACCGCGATCGAGGGTGGGCTCAAGCAGCTCGAGCGCCGCTACGTGCCGGCGATGGACCGCCAGCTGCAGGAGTACTGGCTCAACGAGTACCTCAAGCTGCCTGCCGGCCAGCGCGTGGCCGCGGTGGACCAGTGGCTGGGCGGCAACGACGCCGCGGCGGTCAAGCGCGCGCTCGATCGCCTGGCCGGCACCAAGCTGGGCAGCACCGGGGAGCGCCTGAAGTGGTTCGGCGCCGACCGCGCCGCGTTCGAGGCCAGCACCGATCCGGCGATCCAGTACGCGGTGGCGGTCATGCCGACGCTGCTCAAGCTCGAGCAGGAGCGCAAGACCCGCGCCGGCGAGAACCTGGCCGCGCGTCCGGTCTACCTGCAGGCGCTGGCCGACTACAAGAAGAGCCAGGGCGAATTCGTGTATCCGGACGCCAACCTGTCGCTGCGGATCACCTTCGGCAACGTGAAGGGCTACGTGCCGCGCGACGGCGTCAAGTACACGCCGTTCACCACCCTGGAAGGCGTGGTCGCCAAGGAGACCGGGGCCGATCCGTTCGACTCGCCCAAGGCGCTGCTCGACGCGGTGGCCGCCGGGCGCCATGGCGGGCTCGCCGACGAGCGCCTGGGCTCGGTGCCGGTGAACTTCCTTTCCGACCTGGACATCACCGGCGGCAACTCCGGTTCGCCGGTGCTCGACGCGCACGGGCGCCTGGTCGGCCTGGCGTTCGATGGCAACTGGGAGTCGGTGGCGTCGAACTGGGTGTTCGACCCGACGATGACGCGCATGATCTCGGTCGACCAGCGCTACATGCGCTGGATCATGCAGGAGGTCTTCCCGGCGCCGCAGCTGCTTGAGGAAATGGACGTCGCGCCGCGCTGATCGCGCCGCGGCATCCATGGGAGGGCGCCGGCCGTTGCCGGCGCCTTTTCCGTTATCGGGAACGGACGCGCGGATGCATGTGCGATGGCGGTCCGGCCGGCCGCCGGCGGGTTATCATTCGCACCCCCGCGCCGCCCGGCGCGGGAGACCGCCACACCGGGGACCCCATGCGAATCCTGCTTGCCCGTCACGGAGAGACGCCGTGGAACGCCGAAGGCCGCTACCAGGGCCAGATCGACATTCCGCTTTCGCCGGTGGGCGAGGCGCAGGCGCGCGCCCTGGGCGAGCGCCTGCGCGAGGTTCCGATCACCCGTGCGGTGGCCTCGCCGCTGTCGCGGGCGCGGCGCACCGCCGAGCTGGCGCTGGGCGAGCAGCGCGCATCCATGCTGCAGCTGGAGCCGGAGGTGCAGGAAATCGCCCACGGCGAGTGGGAAGGCCTGCTGGCCAGCGAGATCGGCGAGAAGGATCCGGCGCGCCTGCGCGCCTGGCGCGAGGAGCCGGATACCGTGCTGATGCCCGGCGGCGAATCGCTGCGCCAGGTGCTGGACCGTTCCTGGCGCGGCCTGGCCCGCGCCACCGAGGGCCTGGCCGACGACGACACCCTGCTGGTGGTCGCGCACGACGCGGTCAACCGGGTGGTGCTGTGCCGGATCCTGGGCCTGCCGATCGGCAAGCTGTGGACCTTCCGCCAGGCCCCGACCACGCTCAACCTGCTCGAAGGCCCCGACCTGGAGAGCCTGGAAGTGGTGCGCCTGAACGACTGCGCGCACCACACCCCGTTCTTCGGCGAGGCCAAGCACCGGGCGCTGTGAGCGCAGGCACGCGGAACCCCGGCCATGGTTGACGCGCCGACGACCGCAGCGGGCCTGGACGCCTGGCTCGCCTACATCGAATCACGGCATCCGCGCTCCATCGAGCTGGGGCTGGAGCGCGTGCGGGAAGTCGCGACGCGCATGGCGCTCGGCCGTCCCGCCGCGCAGGTGGTCACCGTCGCCGGCACCAACGGCAAGGGCTCGACGGTCGCCTTCGTCGAGGCCATCGCCCGCGCCGGCGGCTGGAAGGTCGGCGCCTACACCTCGCCGCACCTGTTGCGCTACAACGAGCGCGTGCGGATCGATGGTGAAGAAGCATCCGACCAGTCGCTGGTCGCGGGCTTCGCCGCGGTCGAGGCGTCGCGCGGCGACACCCCGCTGACCTACTTCGAGTACGGCACGCTGGCGGCGCTGTGGCTGTTCGGCCGCTCCGCGCTGGACCTGGCGGTGCTGGAGGTCGGCCTGGGCGGACGCCTGGACGCGGTCAACATCGTCGATGCGGACGTGGCCGTGGTCACCACCGTCGACATCGACCACACCGACTGGCTCGGCAGCGACCGCGAGGCGATCGGTCGGGAAAAGGCCGGCATCGCCCGCGCCTGGAAGCCGCTGGTGCTGGGCGAGGTCGATCCGCCGTCCAGCGTGCTGCGCCATGCCTACGCGATCGGCGCCAACGCGATCCGGCTGGGAAGCGACTTCTTCCACGAGCCGGTCGACGCCGCGCACTGGCGCTGGCGCGAAGTCGGTGCCGAACTGGTTCTTCCCCATCCGCGCCTGGACGCACCGGCACAACGGGCCAACGCCGCCACCGCGATCGCCGCGCTGCGCGCGTTGCCACGCGCGCTGCCGGCGCATGCCTGGGCCGAGGGCGTGGCCGGCGCGCGCCTGGCCGGGCGCCTGCAACGCTTCGAACGCGATGGCGTCGAGGTGGTGGTCGATGTCGCCCACAACGCACAGGCCGCGCGCGGCCTGGCGGCCTGGCTGCTGGCACAGCCAGGTGCGCGCACGACGCGGGCGGTGTTCGCGGCACTGGCCGACAAGGACGCGGCGGCGATGGTGGACGCGCTCGCCGGCTCCGTGGCGGGCTGGCACCTGGCCGGCCTGGACGGCATGGCGCGCGGCCAGGACGTGGAGGCGTTCGCGGCGCGGCTGACGTCGACCGCCGCGGCCACGGCCAGCCGCGATGCACGGGTGGCCGATGCCCTGGCGCGTGCGCTGGCCGCCGCGGCGCCGGGCGACCGGGTGCTGGTGTTCGGTTCGTTCCATACCGCGGCCGCCGCGCTGGCGGCACTGCATTCAGCGGCCTGACGGCGCGACCCCGAGCCGGCGGCCTATAATCCCCGCACTCCCGACGCTTCCCCCGAGTCCGAGTGGATACCCAGCTCAAACAACGCCTGATCGGCGGCGCCGTGCTGGTCGCACTGGCAGTCATCTTCCTGCCCATGCTCGTGCAGGGGCCTGCGCCCGACAGCGGCGTGGCCAATGTGTCCACGCGCGTCACCGACGCGCCGGCCGAGGGATTCGAGACCCGCGAACTGCCGCTCGCCGGGCCCGCGGCGACCACGCCCGCCGGGCCGGAGGCCCTGCCCGCCACGGCGCCTGCGACCACCGCGGCCGAACCGGCGTCGCCCGCCGGTCCCGCCGCATCGCCCGATCCGGCCATCGCCGCCGGCCAGTGGGCGGTGAGCTTCGGCGCCTATGCCAGCGCCCGCGACGCCGATGCCGTGCTGCAGCGCCTGCGCCAGGCCGGCCTGGAGGGTTTCCGCGAGGAGGCCAGCATCAACGGCCGCCAGGCCTGGCGCGTACGCGTGGGCCCCTATGCGGACCGGGCGCTGGCCGAAGCCGGCCGCCTGCAGGCGGTCCGGATCCGTAGCGACGTGAACGCCCAGGTCATCGCGCTCGATGCGGGCAAGGACGCCGCTGCCAGCGCGCCTGCTCCCGCCGCCAGCCCCGCGCCTGCCGCCGCCGCGCCGGCTGCCAGCCAGGCGACCGCGGCCGCATCGCCCGCGGCCACGCGTACCGAGAGCCTGCCGGCCGAGGCGCCGACGCCGCGGCCCGCCGTCGCCACGCCCGCCACGCCGGCGCCGAAGCCGGCGGCACCGGCCGCCGCTGCGCCCGCCGCCGCCAAGGCCGAGCCCGCCGCGCCGGCGCCGGCCGCATCGGGTGTCGGCTTCGCGGTGCAGATGGGTGCGTTCGCCAGCACGGCCGAGGCCAATGCGTTGCGCGACCGGCTGCGCGCGGCCGGGTTCAGCGCCATCGTCCAGCCGGTGCGGACCGACAAGGGCACGCTCAACCGGGTCCGCGTCGGGCCGGTGTCCACCCGTGCCGAGGCCGACCAGCTGAAGGCGCGGCTGGCCTCGGGATTCGGTGCCGGCATGGTGGTCCCGCACCCGTGACCGTGGACGCCGCCGCACGCGGAAGCTGCGACGCATGAACACGATCGACCTGGTCCTGCTGTGCGTCCTGCTCGCCTCGGCATTGCTGGGGCTGTTTCGTGGCTTCGTCGGCACCATCGCTTCGCTGGTGGCCTGGATCGGCGCAGGCTGGTGCGCGTTCCATTACGGCGCCGAACTGGCGTTCTGGTTCGCCGACGATGGCCAGCCCGGCGCCACCGAGCTGCTGGCGGGCTACGCGATGGCCTTCATCGGCGTGCTGTTGCTGGTCGGCATGGTCGGCTGGGTGGCGCGCAAGCTGTTGCAATCGATCGGGTTGACCGGCGTGGACCGCGTCCTGGGCCTGGGCCTGGGCCTGGCCCGCGGCCTGCTGGTCGCCTGCATGCTGGTGCTGCTGATGGCCTTCAGCAGCCTGCCGCAGGAGCCGGCCTGGCCGCAGTCGCGGGCGGTGGCCGTGCTGACGCCGGGCGCGCAGTGGATGGCGCGCTGGCTGCCTGACTGGGCCGTTCAGGAGCTGGATTTTGGCAATGGCCGGGCGAGCGGCGATAATGCGCTCCTCGAACACGCAGGTGCCGTGGTCGAAACGATCACCGGGGCGCTGCCCGTCCCGGTCGAAGAGAACGGAACCCCATCCGGCGCGGAGCCGCCACCCCCGTCCACCCCCGGTCAGTAGGACCGTTGCGGAGACCCCCGGAACATGTGCGGCATCGTCGGAATCGTCGGCAACCAGAATGTTGCCGGTCAGCTCTATGACGGGTTGACCGTCCTCCAGCATCGCGGCCAGGACGCGGCGGGTATCGCGACCGCCGACGGCACCCGCCTGCGCGTGCACAAGGACAACGGCCTGGTGCGCGACGTGTTCAACGCCAAGGCGATGAGCGTGCTGGAAGGGCGGGTGGGCATCGCCCACTGCCGCTACCCGACCGCCGGTTCGGAGGGCATGGACGAGGCGCAGCCGTTCTACGTCAATTCCCCCTACGGCATCGCCCTGGCCCACAACGGCAACCTGATCAACACCGACCACCTGCGCCAGCAGGTGTTCGCCCAGGATCGGCGCAACATCAACACCGATTCGGACAGCGAGGTGCTGCTGAACGTGTTCGCCCACGAGCTGGATACCCAGCGCACGCTGTCGCCGGAAGCGGCGATCCGCGCCGTGGCCGGGGTCAACAAGCGGGTGAAGGGCGGCTACGCGGTGGTCAGCGTGGTGCTGGGCCTGGGCCTGGTGGCGTTCCGCGACCCGCACGGCATCCGCCCGCTGGTGCTGGGCAAGCGCGAGCACAACGAGGGCACGGAGTACGTCGTTGCGTCCGAGTCCGCGGTCCTGGACATCCTCGGCTTCGTCCGCGTGCGCGACGTGCAGCCGGGGGAAGCCCTGGTGATCACCGCGCGCGGCGAGCTGTTCAGCGAGGTGGTGGCCGAGCCCGCCCCGCAGGCGCCGTGCATCTTCGAGTACGTGTATTTTGCCCGCCCGGACTCGATGATCGACAACGTCTCGGTGCACAAGGCGCGCATGCGCATGGGCGTCAAGCTGGGCGAGAAGATCCTGCGCCTGCGCCCGGACCACGACATCGACACCATCATCCCGATCCCGGACACCTCGCGCGACGCGGCGCTGGAGATCTCCAACGTGCTCGGCGTGAAGTACCGCGAGGGGTTCATCAAGAACCGCTACGTGGGCCGCACCTTCATCATGCCGGGGCAGGGCGAGCGGGTGAAGTCGGTGCGGCGCAAGCTCAACCCGATCAACCTGGAATTCCGCAACCGCGTGGTGCTGCTGGTCGACGACTCGATCGTGCGCGGCACCACCAGCCAGCAGATCGTGCAGATGGCGCGCGACGCCGGCGCGCGCAAGGTGTACCTGGCCAGCGCTGCGCCGCCGGTGCGCCATCCCAACATCTACGGCATCGACATGCCTTCGCCGGACGAGCTGATCGCCCACGGGCGCAGCATCGAGGAGATCGAGAAGCTGCTCGGCTGCGACTGGCTGATCTACCAGGACCTGGAAGACCTGGAGGCGGCCGTGCGCGAGGGCAATCCGGAGCTGGAGCGCTTCGATTCCTCGTGCTTCGACGGCGATTACGTGACCGGCATCGAGCCGGGCTACTTCGAGCGCATCCAGCAGCTGCGCTCGGACGAGGCCAAGAAGAAGCGCCGCGTCGCGTCCTGATGGGGCGCTGCGGCATCGCATGGTTCGCCCGGGGGCGGCATGCGTGCCGCATCCGCAAGCAGCCGGGGGTGGCCGTGCTCGCCCGAGTCGCCGGGAAGGGATCCCGGTAGCGTGCCGATTCCATGACTTCACTGTTCGAAGCCGCCGCCCAGTGCCTGGCCGCCGCCGATCCGGCGGAGAAAGTCGCGTTGACCCACCTGCACGCGGCGGCGTTCGCGCGTGGCGAACGCCACGTGCCTGCCGATGCGCCGCCGCCCGGTCCGATCCGCATGCCGGGCCGGCCGGCGCGGCCGCGACTGGTGCATCCGCGCGAGCTGCCGCGGCGCGGACTGGGCAGCGACGAAGGACGCGCCGCGTTCCTGCACGCCATCGCCCACATCGAGCTCAACGCCATCGACCTGGCCTGGGACGCGGTCTACCGCTTCCGCGGGCTGCCCGGCGATTTCTATCGCGACGGGGTGCGGGTGGCCGGCGACGAAGCCCGCCACTTCGTGATGCTGCGCCAGCGGTTGCGCGAATTCGGTCGCGACTACGGCGACTTCGATGCGCACAACGGCTTGTGGGAAATGACCGAGAAGACCGCGCACGACGGCCTGGCGCGGATGGCGCTGGTGCCGCGCGTGCTGGAGGCGCGCGGGCTGGACGTGACCCCGGGCATGATCGAGCGCCTGCGCACGCTGGGCGATACGCGCACGGTGGAGATCCTGCAGGTGATCCTGCGCGAGGAAGTGGCGCACGTGGCCGCCGGTTCGCGCTGGTTCCGCTGGTACTGCGAGCGCGCCGGCGTCGAGCCGCGTGCGCGCTTCCGCGAGCTGCTGCAGGAGTATGCGGGCGGCTACCTGCACGGTCCGTTCAATGTCGAAGCCAGGTTGCTGGCCGGGTTCGACGAGGACGAGCTTGCGGCGCTGGAATACGCCGAGGCCGCGCAGTCGAAGGCGTGAATTGTAGAGCGGGTAGTGCGGTCGCTCAGAGCGCGTCCAGGCGCAGTCCGTCGGCATCCACCCGCAGCACCGAGCCCTGCTCGTACCAGTCGCCCAGCACGATCCGCCGGCACGCCCGGCCTGCCGCCTGCAGCGGGTGGATCGCCGGGCGATGGGTGTGCCCGTGGATCAGGGTCGATACGCCGAAACGGACGAGGGTGGCCTCGACCGTGGCCGGTGCGACGTCGGTGACGGTCTCGAACGTGCCGCGGTCGCCGGCGATCATCTCGCGCTGGCGGGCCATGCTCGCCTCGCGCGCCTGTGCCGCGAACGCCTGCCGCGCGGCCAGCGGCTGCGCGAGGAAGCGCTGTCGCCAGGCGGGGTCGCGGGTCTGCGCGCGGAAGGCCTGGTAGGCGGTGTCGTCGGTGCAAAGCAGGTCGCCGTGCATCAGCAGGACCGGTTCGCCGTACAGCGCCACCGCCGCCGGATCGGGCAGCAGGCGCATCCCGGCCCGCCGCGCATAGTCGGCCCCGACCAGGAAGTCGCGGTTGCCGTGGATGAAATACACCGGCACGCCGGCATCGGCGACCGCGCGCACGCCGGCGGCGACGGCCTCGCCGGCGTCGGAGGGATCGTCGTCGCCGATCCAGGCCTCGAACAGGTCGCCCAGGATGTAGAGCGCGTCGGCCCGTCGTCCTTCGTCCCGGAGGAAGCGCAGGAACAGTTCGGTGACCTGCGGGCGCGCCGGGTCCAGGTGCAGGTCGGAGACGAACAAGGTGGTCATGGACCGATTGTAGTGCCGCCAGACCGCGGAAAAACCTGCCGTGCCGGGCACCGTGCCACGCCCGTCCGCGGCTCCTGCCCTGCGGTCCTTGCGTCTGCCGGGACCGTCCTGCCTTCCCGTGGGCACGCATCGCCCCCTGGAAGACGTTCGTTTACCCGTGCCCGCCGTTCCACTGCAGGCCCGGCCCGGCCCGGGCCGCGGGCCCGGGAGGACTGGCGCGGAGCCGCCTGGCCCGTGCGGGTAAAATGGCCGCACTTCCAGGAACACCACCCACCATGACCTGCCGCACCCGCTTCGCCCCCAGTCCCACCGGCTACCTGCACATCGGCGGTGCCCGCACCGCGCTGTACTGCTGGCTGGAGGCGCGCCACCGCGGCGGCGACTTCATCCTGCGCATCGAGGACACCGACCGCGAGCGCAGCACCCAGGCCGCGATCGACGCGATCCTGGAGGCGATGGACTGGCTCGGCCTGGATTACGACGAGGGCCCGGTGTACCAGACCGCGCGCATCGACCGTTACCGCGAAGTGGCCGAGCAGCTGGTCGCGCAGGGCAAGGCGTACTACGCCTACGAGACCCGCGAGGAACTGGACGCCATGCGCGAGGCGGCGATGGCGAGGCAGGAGAAGCCGCGCTACAACGGCGCCGCGCGCGAGGCCGGCCTGCCGCATCGCGACGATCCCAACCGCGTCATCCGCTTCAAGAACCCGCTGGACGGCGTGGTCGCGTTCGACGACCTGATCAAGGGCCGCATCGAGATCGCCAACAGCGAGCTGGACGACATTGTGATCTTCCGCCCGGACGGCTACCCGACCTACAACTTCGCGGTGGTGGTCGACGACTGGGACATGGGCATCACCGAAGTCATCCGCGGCGACGACCACATCAACAACACCCCGCGCCAGATCAACATCTACGAAGCGCTGGGTGCGCCGGTGCCGAAGTTCGCGCACATGCCGATGATCCTGGACGAGCAGGGCGCCAAGCTGTCCAAGCGCACCGGCGCGGCCGACGTGATGCAATACAAGGACGCCGGCTACCTGCCGCACGCGCTGGTGAACTACCTGGCGCGGCTGGGCTGGTCGCACGGCGACCAGGAGATATTCAGCCGCCAGGAACTGGTCGAGCTGTTCGACGTCACCAACGTCAACTCCAAGGCCGCGCGCCTGGACATGGCCAAGCTTGGCTGGGTCAACCAGCATTACCTCAAGACCGACGACCCGGCGACGATCGCCCCGCAGCTGGTCTACCAGCTGGAGAAGCTGGGCCTGGACGTGGCCGCCGGCCCGGCGCCGGTGGACGTGGTGGTGGCATTGCGCGAACGCGTGCAGACGTTGAAGGAAATGGCCGAGAAGGCGGTGGTCTGGTACGTGCCGCTCGAGAGCTACGACGAGGCCGCGGTGGCCAAGCATCTCAAGGCCGGCGCCGACGCACCGCTGGCCAAGGCGCGCGAGCTGCTGGCCGCGCTGCCGGAATGGAACGTCGATGGTGTCGGCCAGGCCCTGCACGACGCGGCCGCGGCGCTGGAGCTGGGCATGGGCAAGGTCGCGCAGCCGCTGCGCGTGGCCATCACCGGCACCCAGGTCAGCCCGGACATTTCCCATACGGTCTACCTGGCCGGCCGCGAGCAAGCCTTGAAACGAATCGACGCAGCGCTTATCAAGGTGGGCAAGGCCTGAGTCCGCCCCGCAACCGGAGTTACCGATGCCCGCCCGGCATGCCTGCACCGATCCGCACCACCACGTCGACAGCGCCGATGCGTTCGTCCATGCGGTGGAACGCGCGTGCAACGAGCGCGGCCTGCGGCTGACGCCGATCCGCGCCAACGTGCTGCGCCTGATCGCCGACGCCGGCAAGCCGGTCAAGGCCTACGAGCTGCTGGAGAAGGTGCGCGAGGGCAAGGGCGCCGGCGCCGACGCGCCGCCGACCGTGTACCGCGCGCTGGACTTCCTGATGGCCAACGGTTTCGTGCACAAGCTCGAGTCGGTCAATGCCTTCGTCGCCTGCCACCACCCCAACAGCGCCCAGCACTCGGTCCCGTTCCTGATCTGCGACCGCTGCCACAGCGCAGTGGAGCTGGAGGACAGCGAGGTCGTGGCCCAGCTGGACGCGCGGGCCAAAGCGCTGGGTTTCCAGCCGCAGGCGCAGACCCTGGAAGTGCACGGCCTGTGCGCGCGTTGCGCGGCGAGCTGAAGCCACGCTGCAAGCGTGGCCTGGTCCGCCCGTCGTTGCCCTGAAGGCGCGCCCCCGTCGCGACCGGACGACCGGATCGCGACGGGGTGAACGTACTGCCGGCTCAGAACCAGGCGCGGATGCCGAAGCCCACCGCGCGACCCGGCAGTGGCGCGTAGTCGCGCAGCAGCGAGGTGTGCGGACGTACCTCCTCGTTGCCAAGGTTGCTGCCGTTGAGGAAGACCTCCCAGCTGTTGCCGGCCGAACGGTCCCAGCGGTACGCCAGGTGCGCATCGACCAGGGTGTAGGCCGGGCTGGCCTCCTCGTTCTGCGCGACGCGGTCCTGTTCCAGGTAGCGCACCGCGCCCAGCGACGCGCGCCATCCGCCCAGTGCCCACGACAGGTCCGCGCCGAAGCGGCCCGGTGCGATCCGGGGCAGGTAGCCGCCGTTGGCCAGCTGCGTGGTGTAGTGGTGGGCATGGTCGCCATGCGGCACGTCGAACGCGACGGTCCGCGACCCGCTTCCGTCCAGTTCACCGCGGACCATGTCGCCGAACACGCGCAGGTCCCAGGCGCCGTGCGCACTGTCGGCCAGGTGCAGCACCGCCTCGGCCTCGGCGCCGGTGAACGTCGCGTCGGCCTGGGTCCACAGGCGAACCGGGGTGCCGTGCTCCTCGATTCCGGTGTCGGCCAGGTAGATGAAGTCCTCGAACGCGCTGCGATAGACCGAGACCTTGAAGTCGACGCGCTCGTTGTGGGCGTGCAGGCCGATCTCGCCGCGCAGGGCGCGCTCGGTGTCCATCGCGTTGTCGCCGATCTCGATCGACGCGGTGGCCACGTGCAGGCCACCGGCGTACAGCTCCTCCTGGGTCGGCGCGCGCTCGGAGCGGTCGACGCCTACCCGCAGGTCGAAGGCCTCGTTCAGGCGCCAGATCGCCGCGGCGGACAGGTTGCCGGCATCGAAGCTTCGACGGGGCTGCGCGTCGTCGGGCGCGATGTCCACGCGGTCGTAGCGCGCACCGAGCTCGAGCTTGAACGGATCGAAATTCTTCTCCTGGACCACGAACAGGCCCCAGCTGTCGGTCAGCGTCGCCGGCACGAACGCCTCCTCGCCGACCGCGGCGAAATCGACCCGTCCCAGCTGCAGGCCGAACGCGCCGCGCCAGCCGGCGACTTCGTGCTGCACCGCCTGCAGGCGGGCGTCGTATCCCTCGCTGGTGAAGCGGGTGCCGACCTGGCCGCCTTCGAGTTCCACATGCTCGTAGTCGTTGTAGGCGCCGTGCAGTTCGACGCTTTCCAGGAACGACAGCGGCTCGTAGACCCCGGCCTTCAGCTCGATCCGGTTCTGGGTCAGGTCGATGCGCACGTCGCCCTCTTCCTCCTCGTGCGCGTGGTCGTCGTCGGCATCGTCGTGGTCGTGGTCGTCGTCGGCATGCACGTGCGCGCCGGTCGGGATGCCGTAATTGGTGCGGTAGGTGCTCGCCGACAGGCCGAAATAGCCGGCCTCGCCCAGCCAGGTCGCGCCGAGCGCGCCGGCCCGGGTGCGGATCGAACTGTTGGGAAGCACGCCGCGCGCCTGCCCGTCCTCGCCCTCATGGTCGTCGTCGTCGTGGCCGTCGTGGTCGTCATGCTCGACGGCGGCCACGCCCGGGATCTCGTAGTCGCCGGTGTTGCGGACCAGGCCATCGACATGGATGACCCAGTTCCCGTTGACGCCGTCCAGCCGGAACATGCCGGCGCGCTCGTCGTTGACGGTATTGCCGCGGACTTCCGCGCGCCCGCTCAGTGGCTCCTCCGGCAGGTCGCGGGCGATGCGGCCGTCGGCGACGTTGACCGCGCCGCCGATCGCGCCGCTGCCGAACAGCAGGGTGGCCGGCCCTTTCAGCACTTCGACCTGGTCGGCCAGGAACGGCTCCACGCTGGTCGCGTGGTCGGCGCTGACGGTGGAGGCATCCATGGTGCCCAGGCCGCTGGACAGGACCTGCACGCGCGGGCCGTCGAGGCCGCGCAGGATCGGCCGGCCGACGCCGGGGCCGAAATAGGTGCTCTGCACGCCAGGGAGCTTCGAGACGGTTTCACCCAGGGTCGCGGCCTTGGCCCGGTCCAGCGCATCGCCCTGCAACACCTCGACCGGACGGGCGAGCGATTCGGCATCGCCGGCCAGCGGCGACGCGGTCACCTCGACGGTGGGCAGGTCCGAGGGTTCGTGGGCGGCGGCGGCGAAAACGGCGGTGGTGCAGGCCAGCGCCAGGGCGGCGGACAGGGCGTGGCGGCGGAGCGGACGAGTCGTGGCAGGCATGAGGGGACCGGTTGGGAGGGGAGGGTGACAGTCGAACGAGAATGTTATAATGTATCCACATTGGACGACACCCTTCCCAAACGTCATGCCTCCCCGATGAGCCCCCACCACCCACACCGGCATTCGTTGTTCGACCGCTTCGGCGCCACCGGTTCGCTGCTGTGCGCGCTGCACTGCGCGCTTACGCCGCTGCTGCTGGCGGCGCTGCCCTCGCTGGGGCTGTCGCTCTGGTTCGATGGCAGCCTCGAGGCCGCGCTGGTGTCGTTCGTCACCCTGCTGGGCCTGCTCAGCCTGGGCTGGAGCTACCGGCGGCATCGCGCGCTGCGCGCCCTGGGGCTGCTGGTACCGGGCCTGGCCGCGCTCTGGGCGGGGTTGCTGTACGCGCCCCTGCACGAATCGGTGGTGCCGCACGCCGTGGTGATGACCTTCGGCGGCACCCTGGTGGGGCTGGCGCACCTGCTCAACCTGCGGCTCAACCACGGCCACGTGCATGACGCCAGCTGCGCCCACTGATGGCCCGTGCTAGGCTTTCCGGTCTCTCGCGCGGGGCGCGGGCGCTATTTCATGCAGATCAAGGAGTCGAAAGATGGGCAAGGGTGACCGCAAGACCGCCAAGGGCAAGCGCTACAACGCCAGCTACGGCAACGCGCGCCGCCATGGGGGTACCCGGGCCGCCGCGGGCGCCGCTGCGCCGGTGGCGAAGAAGACCGCCGTCGCCAAGCCGGTGGTGAAGAAGGCCGTGGCCAAGAAGGCCGTCGCCAAGGGCTGACCCGGCCACGTCCGGGCGCATGCCCGGCCTGGAAGGAAAACGCGGCGCCTGGCGCCGCGTTTTTGTTTGCGCCGCTCAATCGCCGGCGCGACGGCCGCCGATCCAGCTCGCGGCCCGAAGTCCGCCTCCCAGCCAGTAGGCAAGCTCGGCCGGCTGCTCCGCGTTCCAGAGCACCAGGTCCGCCCGCAGCCCGGGCTGCAGTCGGCCGCGGTCGGCCAGTCCTAGGGCGCGGGCGCCATTGACCGTGGTCCCGCGCAGGGCCTCCTCCGGCGTGAGCCGGAAATGGGTGCAGGCCAGCGACATCGCCAGCCGCAGCGACTGCAGCGGCGAGGTCCCGGGATTGCAGTCGGTGGCCACGGCCATCGCCACGCCCTGCGCGCGGAACGCTTCCAGCGGTGGCAGCGTCGTTTCACGGAGCACGTGGAAGGCGCCGGGCAGAAGCACCGCCACGGTGCCGGCATCGGCCATCGCGCGCACGCCGGCGGCGGAGGTGTGCTCGACATGGTCGGCGGACAGGCCGCCGAAGCCGGCGACCAGCGCCGCGCCGCCGCCATCGCTGAGCTGGTCGGCATGCAACTTCACCGGCAGGCCAAGGGTCCGCGCAGCTTCGAACACCCGCCGGGTCTGCGCAGCGTCGAAACCGATGCGTTCGCAGAACGCGTCGACCGCATCGACCAGTCCTTCGCCGTGCAATCGCGGCAACCAGTCGCAGACCGCGTCGATGTAGGCGTCCGCGCTTCGTGCGAATTCCGGCGGCAATGCGTGCGCGCCGAGGAAGGTAGTGCGCACCTGCAGGCCGAGCACCTCGCCAAGGCGCCGCGCCACGCGCAGCATGCGGCGCTCCCCTTCAAGGTCCAGGCCGTAGCCGGACTTGATCTCCACCGTGGTCACGCCATCGGCCAGCAGCGCACGGGCGCGCGGCAACGACTGCGCGAGCAGGGTTTCCTCGTCGGCGGCGCGGGTGGCGCGCACGGTGGAGACGATGCCACCTCCGGCGCGGGCGATCTGCTCGTAGCTGGCCCCCTGCAGGCGCTGTTCGAACTCGCCGGCGCGGTCGCCGCCGAACACCAGGTGCGTGTGGCAGTCGACCAGGCCCGGCGTGAGCAGCCGCCCGTCCGCATCGACCACCTCGGCCGCCCGCGCCGCTCCTGGCAGGCGCGAGCGCGGGCCGGCGTAGGTGATGCGGCCGTCCTTCCAGCCGAGCGCGCCGTCTTCGACCAGGCCGTAGCCGGCATCGCCCGCCAGGGTGGCCAGGCGGGCGTTGACGACCAGGCCGTCCCAAACGGCGGCGTGTGTGTTTTCCATGGCGGGGATTGTAAGCGGGGGCGCCGTTGCCGGCCGGGTCAGCCGGCAATCGCCAGCCGTTGCCGTTCGCGCGAGAATGGGCGCATGGACGAACTGCGCGATGCCTCGTTGCTGTGGACCCCGGCCGGCTGGCGCGGGGATGCGGGACTGGAAGCCGAGGGCGGCCGGATCACGCGGGTGCTCGATGCCGAACCGAGCTGGGACGGCGGCTGGGTGCTGCCAGGGATCCCCAACCTGCACTCGCATGCGTTCCAGCGCGTGATGGCCGGCCTGGCCGAGCGCCAGACCCATGCGCAGGACTCGTTCTGGACCTGGCGCGAGACCATGTATCGCATCGCCGCGCGCTTCGATCCGGACAGCCTGCAGGCGGTGGCCGCGCAGCTTTATGTCGAGATGCTCGAGGCCGGTTACACGACCGTGTGCGAGTTCCACTACCTGCACCATGCACCCGACGGGCGTCCGTATGCTGATCCGGCGGCGATGTCCAAGGCGCTGGTGGCGGCGGCCAGGGAGACCGGCATCCGGCTGACCCTGCTGCCGGTGCTGTACATGGCCGGCGGCTTCGACCGGCGCGCGCTGTCGGATCGACAGCGCCGCTTCGGCCACGACCTGGACGCCTTCCTGCGGCTGGTTGAATCGCTGCGTGCACTGGAAGACGAGGCCCTGCGGGTCGGCGTGGCCTTCCACAGCCTGCGCGCGGTGCCGCCGGAAGCGATGGACGCGGCACTGGCGGCGCTGCCGCCGGACATCCCGCTGCACATCCACATCGCCGAGCAGATCGGCGAGGTGCAGGACTGCCTGGCCGTGCGCAACGCCCGTCCGGTGGAGTGGCTGCTCGACCACGCCCCGGTCGACGCGCGCTGGACGCTGGTACATGCCACCCACCTGACCGGGCCGGAAACCGCGGCCGTCGCCGCCAGCGGCGCCACCGTGGCGATCTGCCCGACCACCGAGGCGAACCTCGGCGACGGCCTGTTCCCGCTGCGCGAGTACCTCGATGCCGGCGGCGCCTGGGGCGTCGGCTCGGACTCGCACGTGTCGGTGTCGCCGGTGGAGGAGCTGCGCTGGCTCGAGTACGGCCAGCGCCTGCAGACGCGCCACCGCAACATCGCCGTGCGCGCCGACAACGGCAGCGTCGGCGAGACCCTGCTGCACGGAACCCTGGCCAGCGGCGCTGCGGCGACCGGCCAGGCGGTCGGCCTGCTGGCGCCGGGCCAGGCCGCCGACTGGATCGTGCTGGACGCGCAGGCGCCGGTATTCGCCGGCGCGCGTCCGGCGGACGTGGCCGATCGCTGGCTGTTCGCCGGCAACCGCCCGCTGGTGCGCGAGGTGCGCGTGGCCGGGGAGGCCGTGGTCAGGGGCGGTCGCCACCGCGACCGCGAGGCGATCGCGGCCCGCTACCGCAGCACGGTCGCGGCGCTGCTGGCCGACTGAGCCGTCCGGTCGCCCGGTCGCCGTCGGCGCCGCGTCCGTCGCCGAAGGGGGGGCGTTCGTCGCAAACACCGACGGGCGTACGCCAGTCGCCGGAGCATGGCCGCATCCCGACCCAGGAGTGCCCACATGACCATCCGGCTCGCCTCACTCGCCGTCGCCGTCGCGGCGACCCTCTCCACCCTGCCAATGCCAGCCCGGGCGATGAGCGACGCGCAACTGGCCGACGTGGTCCGGCAGCGCCTGCAGGGCGACCGCACCGGCGCCTGCATGGCGGTGGCGGTGGTCGAAGCGGAGCGGGTCGCGCGGACGTACCAGTGCGCGCGCGACGCGGACGCCTCGCGTATCGGCGCCGATACCGCGTTCGAGATCGGTTCGGTCAGCAAGACCATGACCGCTGCGCTGCTGGCGCAACTGGTCGCCCAGGGCAAGGGTTCGCTGGACGACACCCTGGCCTCCTGGTTGCCCGCCGGCACCAAGGTGCCCGACTACCAGGGCCAGCCGATCCTGCTGCGGCACGTCGTCACCCACACCTCGGGCCTGCCGGCGCTGCCGTCGCGGCTGGGCGCCACGAGCATGGACGATCCCTACGCCAACCTCGACGAAGCCGCGCTGCTGGCATCGCTCGGGGATGCGAAGCTCGACGCCGCGCCCGGCACGCAGTTCGAGTACTCCAACTTCGCCTCGATGCTGCTTTCCTACGCGGTCGCGCGACGGGCGGGCACCGATTTCGATAGCCTGGCCCGGCGCGAGCTGTTCACGCCGCTGGGCATGGACCACGCCTACATCAACGAGCGCCCGGCGGGTGTGCGCGCCGCGGTCGGCCACACGCCCAACGGAAAGCCCGCCTCCGCCTGGAATTTCTCGACCGACCTGGCCGGCGTCGGCGGCGTGCGCGCCACGCTCGACGACATGGTCCGCTACGTGCAGGGCGGCCTGGGCCAGGTCGATGCGCCGATCCGCACCGCGCTGGAAGCCACCCATGCGGCGGTGTCGGAACAGCCGCCGATGGGCATGAACTGGATGCGTGTACCGGTGAAGGACCGCACCGTGCTGATGCACGAGGGCGGGACCGGCGGCTTCTCCGCGTTCGTCTCGCTCGACCCGAAGCAGCAGCGCGGGGTGGTGATCCTCTCCGATACCGCCTGGCACTCGATCGGCAGCCTGGGCAGCCTGGGCATGCACCTGGTCGATGACTCGCTGCCGCTCGGCAAGCCGCGCAAGGCGGTCGCCGCCGACCCGGCGCTGCTGCAGGCGCTGGCCGGCGAGTACCAGCTGCAGGGCGCGATGAAGATGACCCTGCGCGAGCGCGACGGCCGGCTCTTCGTGCAGGCCGAGGGCCAGGGCGAATACGAGATGGGCCATGACGATGCGGGCGACTTCTACCCGCTGGCGCTCGACGCGGTGTTGCGTCCGCAGCGGAAGGCCGACGGCAACTACGGCTTCACCTGGACGCAGCTGGGCGCGGTGTTCCCGGCGGTCCGCGTCGATCGCGACGCACCGCCGGTGCCGCAGCTGTCGCCCGCGGACCTGGCCGCGTACGCGGGCGACTACCCGCTGATGCCGGGGTTTTCGCTGGCGGTGCGCGAGCAGGACGGCGTGCTGCAGGCTCAGGCGACCGGGCAGGGCGCATTCCCGCTCGCGGCGACGGCGGCCGACACCTTCGAGGCGCCGGCCTACGGCATCGAGATCCGCTTCCAGCGCGATGGCGCCGGCAAGGTGCAGTCGCTGGAACTGCACCAGGGCGGCCGGGTGATGCGCGGTGCGCGCCAGTAAGCACGCCGCCGGCATTGAAGGAGGGTCGGATGGACACGATCATGGACTTGTTGGCGCCGCTGGCGGTGCTGCTCCTGCTGGTGCCCACGGTCGGGCAGCGCAGGTCGACGGACGACTAGGGAGTCGGGTATGAGTGACGGACCGGGCTATCCGCTGCGACAGGTGCTGCCGGCCGAGGTGCTGGTCGGCGGCAACGCGGTGTGGAGCCGCTATCGCCAGTACCCGGTGTTCAGCGCACGCTGGCTGGCGGGGCGCAGCCTTCTGTTCTGCAGCGTCCTGGCCGTGGTCACGGCCTTCACCGGCGCGGGCGTCGGGCTGGCGACCCGGGATCCGCTGATCGGCGCGAAGGCGGGGTTGGCCCAGCTTGTCGCTTTCAGCCTGATGGCGATGCTCGGTCCGGCGCTGGCGACCGTGGTCCGCCATCGGCGCTGGCCCGAATCGCGCGAGCGCAAGGCGGTGGTGCTGGCGGTGCTCGCGGGTATGGTGCTGAGCTATGGGATCGACAAGGTCGCCTCGGGCTATGTGATGTCGCTGGTCAACCCGCAGCTGACTGCGCTGGGCATGGTGCCGCCCAAGGCCGCCGAGGCGGGGATGGTGCTCAAGGCATTCGGACTTGCACTGAACATCGCCGCACTCATCGTGGTCTACGGCCTGTTCGGCGGTGGCCTGGCGCTGCGCGCCTACTTCAGCGAGCGGCGTCGCTGGGACGAGCACCGCCATGCGCGCAGGCTCGACGAGATGACCGGGCGGGTGCGCGAGGCCGACCTGCGCCTGGGCGTGCTGCAGGCGCAGGTGGAGCCCCACTTCCTGTTCAACACCCTGGCCTCGGTGCGCGCGCTGGTGCGGCAGGACCCGGCCCAGGCAGAAGCCACGCTCGATGCGCTGGTGGCGTTCCTGCGCGCGACCATCCCCAAGCTGCGCGACGACAGCGGCCTGCACTCCACGCTCGGCCAGCAGCTGGACATCTGCGCCAGCTACCTGGCGTTGATGCAGGTGCGCATGGGAGGGCGCCTGTCCTACTCGGTGGACGCCGATGCGGCGCTGCGCACGCTGCCGTTCCCCCCGTCGCTGTTGATCACCCTGGTGGAGAACGCGATCAAGCATGGCATCGAGCCGCGGCCGGGACCGGGGCGGATCGAGGTGGCCGCGGTGTGCCAGGGCGATCGGCTGCGCGTGCGCGTCGTCGACGACGGCGCGGGCCTGCAGCCGGGCATCGGCGGTGGCATGGGACTGGCCAACGTGCGCGAGCAGCTGGCCCATCGCTTCGGCGCACGGGCCCGCCTGAGCCTGGAGCCGGCGAACGGCCACGGAGCCGTTGCGCAGATCGAGCTGCCGCTGGATGCGTTGGCCGGAGCGGCGGCATGAGCGCCCGTTCCCCCCAGCCGGCGACCGCGCTGATCGCCGAGGACGAGGCGCCGCAGCGGCGCGCATTGCACGAGCAGTTGCTGCAGGCTTGGCCCGGACTGGAAATCGTGGCGGTCTGCGAGGACGGCGTTTCGGCGCTGGAAGCGGCGACGACCCATCGTCCCACCGTGGCCTTCCTCGACATCCGCATGCCCGGGGTGAGCGGCCTGGACGTGGCGCGGGCGGTGGTGGAGCAGGGCGGGCTGGTGGTGTTCACCACCGCGTACGACGACTACGCGGTACGCGCATTCGATGCCGGCGCGGTCGACTACCTGCTCAAGCCGGTGCAGCCGGCGCGCCTGGAGCAGGCGGTGGCGCGGCTGCGCGAGCGCCTCCAGGAACGTCGTGCCGGCGCCGATGGCCCGGACCTGCATGCGCTGATCGATGGCCTGGAGTCGCGGCTGCGCCCGCAGGGCGAGCGGTTGATCCGCTGGATCAGCGCCAGCGCCGGCGACAGCGTGCGCATGTTCGGCATCGACGAGGTGCTGTTCTTCCAGGCGCAGGAGAAGTACGTGCGCGTGGTCGCCGGCAGCGGCGAAGGCGTGATCCGCACGCCGCTGAAGGACCTGCTGGCCGGGCTGGACCCGGACGCCTTCTGGCAGGTGCATCGCGGCACGGTGGTGCGCGTGCAGGCGATCGACCGGGTATCGAAGAACGAACTGGGCCGGCATAGCCTGAGCCTGAAAGGCCATGCCGAACGTTTGCCGGTCAGTGGCGCGTTCCTGCACCGCTTCCGCGGGATGTAGGCTTGCGCGGAAAACCTGTTGCCAGAGGATCCCGGGGGCTGCGATGGAACACTTGCGCGCGCTCTACAACGTCCCGGCCGGCCTGCGCATCCTGGTCGCCTTGCAGGCGGCCTTCGTTGCCGCATGCCTGCCCGCGCTTGCGCGCGCCACCGGTATCGGCCCGGGCTTCGTGGCGGTGGCGCTGGCCGGTGCGTTCTGAGCGTCGATCGCGATCTTCGGCCGCGATCGCCGGGCCATTCCGCGCTGAGGTCACCGGGGCGGGCCATGTCGCCCCGGCGCCGTGGTTCAGAACAGCAGCGACGCCATCCTGCGCCGGTACTGGCCGACCAGGTCCTCGTCCTCGACGATGCGGAAGGCGTCGATGAGCGCTTTCTTCGGCAAGCCATCCTCGTAGCCGCGGTCGCGGCGCAGCATCTCGATCAGCTGCTCCAGCCCGGCGGCCGGATCGCCGCCGACCAGGTGGTGCACGGCCAGCAGGTGGCGCGCCTTGAGGTCGCCCTCGTTGGCGGCGATGGCCTGCTCGAGCACCGGCACCGGCGGGGCATCCTTGAGCAGGGCGGCGAAGCCCAGGCGCGCGCGGGCGCGGACCGCGCGGTCGTCGGTGGACAGGTTGGCGGGCAGCGCGTCGAGCAGCTGCTCGGCTTCGCCGGCCGCGCCCGTTCTCAGCAGCGCCAGCGCCAGGTCGAGCTTCAGCTCGGCCTTGTCCGGCTCGGCCTCCACCGCGTGGCGCAGGCGGACCACCTCGGCGTGCGGATCCAGCGGTGCCAGTTCGGCCGGCCCGGCATCGGCAGCCGCCAGCGGCTCGACGCCGTGCTGCTGCAGGAACTGGCGCAGCTGGCCTTCCGGCAGCGCGCCCTGGAAGGCATCGACCGGCTGCCCGCCGATCAGCAGGAACACGGTCGGCACCGAACGGATCTGGAACGCCGCGGCGATCTGCTGTTCCTTGTCGACGTCGACCTTGGCCAGCACGAACGCACCGCCGTACTCGCCGGCCAGCTTCTCCAGGATCGGAGTTAGCGACTTGCACGGCCCGCACCAGGTCGCCCAGAAGTCGACCAGCACCGGCGTCTGCATCGATTTCTGCAGGACTTCGGTCTCGAAGGTATCGGTGGTGATGTCGACGACGTGGGGCAGGTCGGCCATGGGGCTTCCGGTGTGGGGACTGTGGATGGCGCCGAGATGGTGCCGGGCGGGCCAGCTTACAAGTCGATGTCAACTCGAGTTGACATCGGCCGGCCGGAATGTAACGTATGGCTTACCTCCTGTCCGGCAAGGGCGGCTTCGATGGAAGTGACGTTCCGCTCCAGGTTCTGCTGCCTGCGGGCCCGGCGAGGGCGCCTCGCCGGCGCCTCGCCCGGCGGGCGCCGGACGCATCACCGCGAGGTACACGCGTGACCGGCACGCCGATCGGCAACGACATCCGCCGCTGGCGCTCCGAGCGCGGCGAGATGACCCAGAAGGCGCTGGCCGACGCCTGCGGGGTGACCCGCCAGGCCATCATCGCGCTGGAGGCGGGGCGCTATGCTCCGTCGCTGGAGCTGGCGTTCCGCATCGCCCGCGCGTTCGGCGTCGGCGTGGAAGACGTCTTCCATTGGAGGAATGCATGAGCCTGTCGGCGAGACTCCGGCTGCCGGTCGCGCTGGCGGCGATCGCCAGCGTCGTCATCGCCGCGCTGCTGGCGGGCATGGCCACCGAGGGCTACTCGCAGCTGCGCCATCCGCTGGGCTGGCTGGGCGCCCGGCAGCTGGGCGTGCCCGGCACGCTGTTCGGGCTGTTCGCGTTCGTGCTGCCTGGCTTGGGCGGCGCCTGGCTGGCGCTGGAGCTCCGGGGACGCCTGCCCGCCGCGGCCGGCTGGGCGGCACGGATCGGCACGCAGCTCGCCTTGCTGGCGGCATTGGGTTTCGCCGCGCAGGGGGTGCTGCCGCTGGACCTGGAGGCGGTCGACGAAGGCGCCAGCCGCCTGCATGCCACCGCCTGGCTCCTTTGGGCGCTGGCGTTCCCGCTGGGCGCGCTGTTGCTGGCCGGCGGCCTGTGGCGGATGGGTGGATGGCGCCGCTTCGCCGCGCTCACCGCGCTGGCCGGCATGCTGGTGGTGGCCGGCGGGTTCCTCGGCAGCGGCTGGATCGGCGCCGCCGGCGCGCAGCGCGTGGCGTTCGCCGCATGGCTGGGCTGGGGCGTGCTGGCGGCACTGGCGCCGCTCAACCGTGGCGCAGCTTGAGTCCCAGGATCAGCAGCGCCAGCACCAGGGTGACGACGTTGGAGAAGATCATCGGCCAGGACCCGAGCACGATGCCGTAGGCCAGCCAGAAGCACAGGCCGGCGGTGAACACCACGTACATGCCCAGCGAGATCCCCTTGGTGTCGCGCGTGCGCAGGGTCTTGAGCGCCTGCGGTACGAACGCGACCGTGGTCAGCGTCGCGGCGACATAGCCGACCCATTCACCGCTCATGGCGCACCCGCGGCACCGTTGTCGTCCGGCCGCCGGTAGACGGTGCCGTCCTTCATCACGAAGTCCACCTTCATCACCTGCGCGATGTCGGCCAGCGGATCGCCGGGCACGGCGACGATGTCGGCGCGCTTGCCGGCCTCGATCACGCCCTGGTCGTCCACGCCCAGCACCTCGGCGGCGCGGATCGTCGCGGCCTGCAGCGCGACCGCCGCCGGCATGCCGGCCTCGACCATGTAGATGAACTCGCGCGCGTTGTCGCCGTGCGGGCCGACGCCCATGTCGGTGCCGAAGCCGATCTTGACCCCGGCCTTGTACGCCCGGGCGAACGTGTCCTGGATCTGCGCGCCGATCCGCGCCGCCTTCGGTCGCACGACGTCGGGGAAGTAGCCGTCGATCCTGGCCTTGTCGGCGACGAAACGGCCGGCGTAGATGGTCGGCACGTACCAGGTGCCGCGCTGCTTCATCAGCCGCACCACCTCGTCGTCCATGTAGGTGCCGTGCTCGATGCTGGTCACGCCCGCCAGCACCGCGCGCTTCATGCCCTCGGTGCCGTGCGCGTGGGCGGCCACCCGGTAGCCGTAGTCGCGGGCGGTGTCGACCACCGCCTTGACCTCGTCGACGGTGAACTGCGGCGCGTCGCCGGACTTCGCGTACGAGAGCACGCCACCGGTGGCGGTGATCTTGATCACGTCGCTGCCTTCCTTGTAGCGCTGGCGCACCGCCTGGCGGGCGTCGTCGATCGAATTGATCACGCCTTCGGTCGGGCCGGGCGGGCCGAGCAGGTGGGACAGGGTGGAGTTGTAGCCGTTGGTGGGGTCGGCATGGCCGCCAGTGGTGGCGATCGACTTGCCGGCAGCGAAGATGCGTGGGCCGCGCACCCGGCCCTGGTTCACCGCGTCGCGCAGGTGCGGGGCGACTTCGCCGCCCAGGTCGCGCACGCTGGTGAAGCCGGCCAGCAGGGTCTTCTCGGCGTAGCCGACGCTGCGCAAGGCGTAGTCGACCGGGTCCAGGCGGAACCCCTCCGAATAGCTCTGCGGGCTGGACTGGTCCTCCAGGTGCACGTGCAGGTCGGTCCAGCCGGGCATGCAGGTGTGGCCGCGCAGGTCGACCGCGCCACGGCTGGACGTGGCGGGGATGCCGGCGGCGAGCGCCGCGATCCGGCCGTCGCGCACGCTCACCGTGTGCGGACCCGCCAGCCGCCCGCTGCGCGCGTCGAACAGCTGGCCGCAATGCAGTTCAGTGCTGGCCGGCGGCGGCGTGGACTGGGCGAGGGCGGAGCAGGGGGCAAGCAGGGCGAGCGGCAGCAGCAGGGCGCGCATTCGATGGGTCTCCGGAAGATGAATCGATGGTAGCCGGAGCAACGGTGGCCGCGGGCGGTGCCTGCCCGGCGGAAATGGCCAGCGTCCTGGTGGCCTCGGCGGAGGCCGGCCGGTGCCGGGTCGCCGGCCCGCCGGATACGCCCGCGGGGCGTGGGCGCCGTCGAGGGGGTTCAAGGTGGAGCCCCATGCTGCGCTGCGGTACCCTTGGCGACTTTGCCGCAGCCACCGCGACCCGCAATGTCCGCCGTTCCCGAAAACGTCCCGTCCTACGATCCCAAGCCGGTGGAAGCCGCCGCCCAGGCCTTCTGGGACGGCACCCGCGCCTTCGAGGTCGACGAAGCCTCCGACAAGCCCAAGTACTACTGCCTGTCGATGCTGCCGTACCCGTCCGGCGCGCTGCACATGGGCCACGTGCGCAACTACACCATCGGCGACGTGATCAGCCGCTACAAGCGCATGACCGGGCACAACGTGCTGCAGCCGATGGGCTGGGACGCGTTCGGCCTGCCGGCGGAGAACGCGGCGATCAAGAACAGGGTCGCGCCGGCGAAGTGGACCTACCAGAACATCGCGCACATGCGCAGCCAGCTCAAGTCGCTGGGCTACGCGATCGACTGGTCGCGCGAGTTCGCGACCTGCTCGCCGGACTACTACGTCCACGAGCAGCGCATGTTCACCCGGCTGATGCGCAAGGGCCTGGCCTACCGCAAGAACTCGGTGGTGAACTGGGACCCGGTCGACCAGACCGTGCTGGCCAACGAGCAGGTGATCGACGGCCGCGGCTGGCGTTCGGGCGCGCTGGTGGAGAAGCGCGAGATCCCGCAGTGGTTCCTGCGCATCACCGACTACGCCCAGGAACTGCTCGACGGCCTGGACAACCTGCCGGGCTGGCCGGAGTCGGTCAAGACCATGCAGCGCAACTGGATCGGCCGCTCCGAGGGCCTGGAGATCCAGTTCGACGTGCTGGACGGCGCCGGCAACGCGCTGGAGCCGATCCGCGTGTTCACCACCCGCCCGGACACGCTGATGGGCGTGACCTTCGTTTCCATCGCCGGCGAACACCCGCTGGCGCTGAGGGCCGCGGCGGGCAATCCGGCGCTGGCTTCGTTCCTGGAGGAACTCAAGCATGGCGGCGTGTCCGAGGCCGAGCTGGAGACCCAGGAGAAGCGCGGCATCGACACCGGTCTGAAGGCGGTGCATCCGGTCACCGGCGAGCAGGTGCCGATCTGGGTCGCCAACTTCGTGCTGATGGGCTACGGCACCGGCGCGGTGATGGCGGTGCCCGGCCACGACCAGCGCGACTTCGAGTTCGCCAACAACTACGGCCTGCCGATCGTGCAGGTGATCGCGTTGAAGGAACCGAAGAACGACGACGAGCGGTCCTGGGATCCGACCACCTGGCGCGACTGGTACGGCGACAAGACCCGCGCCGACCTCGAGCTGGTGAACTCAGGCGAATTCGACGGCCTGGACTACTGGGGCGCGTTCGAAGCCCTGGCCGAGCGCTTCGAGCGGCAGGGTCGCGGCCAGCGCCGGGTCAACTACCGGCTGCGCGACTGGGGCGTGAGCCGCCAGCGCTACTGGGGCTGCCCGATCCCGGTGATCTACTGCGAGCGCTGCGGCGCGGTGCCGGTACCGGAGGACCAGCTCCCGGTGGTGCTGCCCGAGGACGTGGAGTTCAGCGGGATGGGTTCCCCGATCAAGACCGACCCGCAGTGGCGCAAGACCACCTGCCCGGACTGTGGCGGCGCGGCCGAGCGCGAGACCGACACCTTCGACACCTTCATGGAGTCGAGCTGGTACTACGCGCGCTACACCTCGCCCAAGGCCCGCGACATGGTCGACAAGCGCGGCAACTACTGGCTGCCGGTGGACCAGTACATCGGCGGCATCGAGCACGCGATCCTGCACCTGATGTACTTCCGCTTCTACCACAAGCTCCTGCGCGACGCGCGCATGGTGGACAGCGACGAGCCGGCGACCAACCTGCTGACCCAGGGCATGGTCATCGCCGACACCTATTATCGGCAGAACGCGGACGGCTCGAAGGACTGGATCAACCCGGCCGACGTGGACGTCCAGCGCGACGAGCGCGGCCGCATCACCGGCGCCACGTTGGCGGCCGACGGCCAGCCCGTGCTGGTGGGCGGCACCGAGAAGATGTCCAAGTCGAAGAACAACGGCGTCGACCCGCAGGCGATGGTCGACAAGTACGGCGCCGACACGGTGCGCCTGTTCTCGATGTTCGCCGCGCCGCCGGAGCAGTCGCTGGAATGGAACGAGGCCGGCGTCGACGGCATGGCGCGCTTCCTGCGCCGGCTGTGGACCCAGGTGCAGAAGCACGTGGCCGACGGCGCGGCCCCGGCGCTGGACGCGGCCGCGCTGGACGGCGCGCAGAAGGCGCTGCGCCGCAAGACCCACGAGACCATCGACAAGGTCGGTCATGATTATGGCCGCCGCCACAGCTTCAACACCGCGATCGCCGCGGTGATGGAGCTGATGAATGCCGTGGCGAAGTTCGACGACGCCAGCCCCGCCGGTCGGGCCGTGCGCCAGGAGGCGCTGGAGGCGGCGGTGCTGCTGCTCAACCCGATCACCCCGCATTCCAGCCATGCGCTGTGGCAGCTGTTGGGCCATGCGCAGGCGCTGCTGGAGGACGTGCCGTTCCCGCAGGCCGATCCGGCCGCGCTGGTCCGCGACGCCGTCACCCTGGCGGTGCAGGTCAACGGCAAGCTGCGCGGCACCATCGAGGTCGCCGCCGACGCCCCGCGCGAGCAGGTCGAGGCCCTCGCCAGGGCCGAACCGAACACCGCCAAGTTCCTGGAAGGCCTGGCCGTGCGCAAGGTGATCGTGGTGCCGGGCAAGATCGTCAACATCGTGGCGGGGTAGATCGCCAGCGGCGATCTACGCCCCAAAGTTCCGCTCGCGGAACTTTGGGCCCCGCGCCTGAGCACCCATCCCCCATCCGCGCTATGCGCGGATCGCCCCCAACCAGGGGGCTTGAACGCTGGATTGCATGCGTGGCGCGGTGCGCTCTCTCAACGCGCCTCGATCCGGTGACTGCGGATTGATCGCGGCCGACTGCGGAGCGTTGGGCCGCCGCTTGGTTCCGAACCGAACGCTCTCGCCAGCGATTCTTGGAGCAACCTTCGTCAGCCCCCGAGTCGGGGGCGATCGGCGCTTGGCGCGGAATAGGGGAGGGAGAACAGGACTGGGGCCCGGGTTTCCACAGGAAACCCGTGGCATGGGCGGCCCACGGGCGGTCGCGTGCTCCACGTTCACGTGGAGTACGGCAGGCTGGGGCCTGTTGCCGCTCCCTGCCGGCTCGTCCAGACTTGCGCCCATGATCCGACCCGCCTTGTCCGTCTTCCTCGTTGTGGCCTTGGCCGGCTGCGGCTTCCACCTGCGCGACAAGTTGGCGCTGCCGGAGGACACGCCACCGGTGCAGGTGGTTTCGACCACGCCGTACAGCGAACTCGTGACCATCCTCGAGCGCAACCTGCGCAATGCCGGCGCCACCGTCGCGCCGCGCGAGCCGGCCAGACCGACCGGCGCCGTGCCGGCCTCGACCACGCCTGCGCCGAAGATGGCGCGGCTGGACGTGCTGTCCGAACGCTGGGGTGACCTGCCGATCGCTATCGACGAGCAGGGCCGCGCCCAGGAGTTCAGCCTGCGCTACGCCACCATCTTCACCTTCCGCCTGGCCGATGGCACGGTCCTGGTGCCGCAGCAGGTGGTGGAGCTGTCGCGCGACTACGTGTCGCCGCCGGAGGATGCCACCGGCACCAGCACCGAGCGCGAGATCCTGGCCGACGAGCTGCGTCGCGAGATGGCCGCGTCGATCATGCGCCGCATCGACAGCGTGGTCCGCGCCAACCTGGCCCGCGAGGCCGCCGCGGCGGCCGAGCCCGGCGATGACGCATCGCCCGTGGTGGAGCCCGCATCTGCGCCGGGCGCATCCCCGGCCATGCCGTCGCTGCCGGAGGCACCGCCGGCAGATGCGGACGTGGATGCGGATGCGGAGCCGGCGCCCGCGGCCGCGCCGACGTCCACGCCGTGAGGGGCGTGCGCTGATGGAACTGCGGCCCGACCAGCTGGCCGCCCAGGCCGCCGGCCAGCCGCTGCGGCCGGTCTACCTGGTCGCCGGATCGGAAACGCTGCTCGTCCTGGAGGCGGCCGATGCGATCCGCGCGCGCGCGCGCAGCGAAGGCATCGAGCGCGAAGTCTTCGACGCCGACGGCCGCGAGCCGGACTGGGACGCGCTGTCGGCCAGTTTCAACGCCCCGAGCCTGTTCAGCAGCCGCCGCCTGATCGAACTGCGCCTGCCATCGGGCAAGCCGGGCAAGGCCGGCGCCGAGGTGATCGGCGAGTTCTGCGCCGATCCGCCCGGCGATGTCACGCTCCTGATCGTCGCCGGCGACTGGAGCAAGGCCCACCACGGCAAGTGGGTCGACGCGGTGTCGCGCGTGGGCGTGGTCTCGGTCGCCTGGCCGGTCAAGCCGCACGAACTGCCGGGCTGGATCGACCGGCGCCTGCGCGAGCGCGGCCTGCGTGCAGCGCCCGACGCGGTGCAGGGACTGGCCGAACGCGTGGAGGGCAACCTGCTTGCCGCCGCGCAGGAAATCGACAAGCTGGCGCTGCTGGCGCCGGAAGGCATCCTGGACCTGGAGCGGATGCAGTCGCTGGTGGCCGACGCGGCGCGCTACGACGTGTTCCGCCTGCTCGAATCCGCCCTGTCCGGGCAGCCGGCGCAGGTGCGGCGCATGCTCGCCGGCCTGCGTGCCGAAGGCGAGCAGGTCGCCGGCCTGATGCCGATGGTGATCCGCGAGCTGCTGCGCGCCGCCACGCTGGCACGGGCGCAGGCGCGCGGCGCCAACCTGGCCGCGGAAATGAAGTCGCAAGGCCTGTGGGAGTCCCGCCAGGCGCCGTTCAAGCGCGCCTTGCAGCGCCACGCCACGCCGCTGCGCTGGAACCGCTTCGCCGCCTACGCCTCGCGCATCGATCGCGCCGCCAAGGGGCGCGGCGCCGGCGAGCCCTGGCAGTTGCTGGAACGGCTGTTGCTGGCCATCGCCGAGCAGGCGCCGGCCACGCGGCTGCTGGCCGGCGCCGGTCGCTGAGCGGGCGCTGTCCTGTCGTGCTGGCGATCTGGTACGGCGGCACCTTCGATCCGGTGCACAACGGCCACCTGGCCATCGCCCGCGCCGCGGCCGATACCTTCGGCGTGCCGGTGACGCTGGTGCCGGCCGCCGATCCGCCGCACCGGACCGCGCCCGGTGCCGATGCCGCGCAGCGGGCGCACATGCTCGACCTGGCCGTGGCGGGCGACCGTCGCCTGCGCGTGGACCGGCGCGAACTCCAACGCCCCGGCCCTTCGTGGACGGTGGACACCCTGCGCGAACTGCGTGCGGAGCGCGGCGCGGCGGCGCCGCTGGCCTTGCTGGTGGGCGCCGACAGTTTCCGCTCGCTGCCGACCTGGAAGCACTGGCGGCAGTTGCCCGAACTGGCCCATTTCATCGTGGCCGGCCGCGACTCGGACGGGGACGCGCCGCTGTCGAGCGACCTGGCGGGCGAAGTCGAGGGCCGCTGGACCGACGATCCGGCCGAGCTGGCCACCCGCCCCGCCGGTCGCGTGTATGCCCTGCGGCAGCCGTTGCGCGCCGAATCGGCCACCGCGGTGCGCCGGGCCATCGCCGAAGGCGACCCGGCCTGGCCGGACCAGGTGCCGCCGGAGGTGGAGGCCTGGATCCGGACCGAGGGCCTGTATCGGCGCCCATGAACACGGCCCGCTCACCCGGGCCGGTATAATCGCCGCGTGTCCCGCCCCCGCCGTTCCGCAGAGTCCTCCTTGAGCAACCAAGCCCACGTCATCAAGACCCGCCTTCCCGAACCGCCGCCGCCCGTCGATGTCCTGCTGGCGAACGTGCGCGCCGCGGTGGAGGAGATCAAGGCCAAGGATGTCGTCGAGATCGACGTGCGCGGCAAGACCAGCGTCGCCGACCACCTGGTGATCGTCTCGGGCACCTCCACCCGGCACGTGAAGTCGATCGCCGACGAGGTGATCAAGTTCGCCAAGAAGCTCGGCGCGATGCCGCTGGGCGTGGAAGGCGAGCGCGAGGCCGAATGGGTGCTGGTCGACCTGGGCGACGTGATCGTCCACGTGATGCTGCCGCGCGTGCGCGAGTTCTACGCGCTGGAGCGGCTGTGGACGGTGGGCGACGAGCCGGAAGAAGCTGGCCCGGCCTGACGCTCTTCGGTAGGAGCCCGGCGCCTACAACGGCGATTCCCGCCGCGCGGCATGCAGGCCGAACACCGCGCCGGTGAAGCCGCCGGCCACCGCCGTGCTGAGCAGGGTGCCATCCAGGCGGCCTGCGAGCGACTGCCATTGCCCCTGCCGGGTGGCGTACTCGAAGTCGTACTCCGCTCCGCGCGCACGGATGCGCAGGTACAGCGGCTGACCGGCGGCGGCCGCCGGCAACGGCACCGAGGCCAGCCGCGTGCCCGTCCGCGCTTCGTCATTGCGGCGGCCGTCGCGGCGGTCCAGCACCACCCTCGGCGCGCCGTTCTCGCGGGTCACGGCCAGCAGGTACCAGAAGTCCTCGTTCTGGAACGCGGCCAGGCCGGCGATGTCGCCGTCGCGCCGTGGCGCGAAGCGGACCACGGTGGAGGCGAGCGCGTCCTGGTGCTGCTGCCGGCGCGCGAGGAACGAGGGATTGTCGCGCTTGCCCAGGCCCACCGCGCGGGCCTGCAGGTGCAGGGCCTGGCCGTCGAGCCGGTACCACCGCTGCCGCGGGTTGCGCACCGTGATCCACTCCAGCGGCAGCTGCCGGCCTTCGAAGCCGACGCGGACCGCGAAGCTGCCGCTGGTGGGCACCGGCGCGCTGCCCGCCGGCAGCGCCGGCGCGTCCAGCACCCAGGGAATCCGTTCACCGGGCGCGGTGATCCGCGGCCAGCCGTCCTCCCATCGCACCGGCATCAGGAAGGTTTCGCGTCCGGTGTTGACGAAGTGACCGGTGTTCGGCGGATACGGGCGGTTGCCGAGGAACACCGCCCACCAGTCGCCGTCCTGGGTCTGCACGAAGTCGGCATGCCCGGCCGAAGTGACCGGCAGCGGGCGATCGCGCGGCAGGTCGCGCTGGGTCAGGACCGGGTTGTCGGACCACGCCTCGTAGGGTCCGGTCACCTCGCGGCTGCGCAGGACCACCTGCTGGTGCATCTCGCCGGTGCCGCCCTCGGCGGCGGTCAGGTAATACCAGCCGTCCTTCTTGAACAGGTGCGGGCCTTCGACGTACTCCGGCTTCTGCGCGGGCACCACGCCGCCGTCGAGCAACACCCGGCGCGGGCCGATCGTGCGCAGCGCCTTGGCGTCGAACTCCTGCAGCCAGATCGCGCGGTGGCCGGGATAGCGTTCCTGGCCGCCCTCGGGCAGGTCGTTGTTGACGATCCACGCGCGGCCGTCGTCGTCGAAGAACAGCGACGGGTCGATGCCGCCGGCCAGGTCCGGCAGCCAGGCCGGGTCCGACCACGGCCCTGCCGGATCGCGCGCGGTCAGCACGAAGTTGCCGCCGCACGCCGGGAAGCAGGTGTTGGTGATGTAGAAGAGGCCGTCGTGGTACTCGATCGCGGGTGCGAACACGCCGTTGACCAGGTCGTGCCTGCCGAAGTCGAGCTGGTCGGCGCGGTCGATGGCATTGCCGATCTGGGTCCAGTTCACCAGGTCGCGGCTGTGGAACACGGGGATCCCCGGGAACCAGCCGAAGGTGGAGTTCACGAGGTAGTAGTCGGCGCCGACGCGGACCACGCTCGGATCGGGATAGAAGCCCTTCAGCACCGGATTGCGGAACTGGCCCGGGCCCGGTGCGTAACGGGCGTCGGCCGGGTCGCTGCCTTCGTACTCGAACCAGTCGAACGAGGCCTCCAGCGGCGCGTCGTGCCCGTCGCCGGCGGAAGCGTGCGCCGGCGCGGCCGCGGCCGTCGTGGAAGCCAGCAGCAGCGCGGCGATGCCGGCCTGCAAGGCGTGACCGATCCGGCCCATGCGTACTCCCTCCATGACGCCCGCACGATGCGGGGCGCGGCGGAACGTAGCACGCGCATGCCGCGGCATATCAGCGCTCACGCCGCGGAATAACTCGCCGGCGATATCATGGCGGCCATGAAGGCACGACTGATCGCCACCGGCGAACGCGCTCCGTCCTGGGTGGCCGAAGGCTTCGGCGAATACCGCAAGCGGCTCTCGCACTGGCTGCCGCTGGAACTGGTCGAGGTCGAGCCGGGCCTGCGCGGCAAGGGACGCGACCCCCAGCGCGCGATCGAGGACGAGGGCAGGCGCGTGCTCGCCGCCTTGCCGAAGAACGCGCACGTGGTCGCGCTCGACGTGCCCGGCCGCGCCTGGTCCTCGGAGCAGCTGGCCCAGCGCATGGAACACTGGCGCCAGCAGGGCCGCGACCTGGCGTTCCTGGTCGGCGGCCCCGAAGGCCACGCGCCGGATGTGCTCGCCGCCGCTTCCGAATCCTGGTCGCTCGGCCCGCTGACGCTGCCGCACATGCTGGTGCGCCTGCTGGTGGCCGAGCAGCTGTACCGCGCCGCCGCGCTGCTGGCCAACCATCCCTACCACCGCGCCTGACGGCGCTGGCTCGATGCCCGGGCGACGCGCCCGGGCGCGACTTCATTGCAGGCTGAAGTCGATCGGCACCAGCCCCCAGGCCTGCACCGGCCGGCCGTCGTGCATCGCCGGCTCGAAGCGCCAGCGCTGCTGCACGTGCCGCACCGCCTCGCGGTCCAGCGAGCGATGCCCGCTGCTGCGGTCGACCACTACCTGCAGCGGCCGGCCGTCGACATCGACCAGCACGCGCAGCAGCACCGTGCCTTCGGCGCCGCTGGCGATCGCATCGCGCGGATAGCGCGGCGGCGGGGCGACCGCATAGCGCAGCTGCGTGCCCTGCAGCGGGCCGCCGATGTCGGGCGCCACGACGTCGGCCGGACCGGCGAGGTCGGCGGGCGGGTCGGCCTGCAACGTGCCCTGGTCGACCACCGCCGGTGTCGTCACCGCTGCGGTGCGCTGCACGGGCGTCGTTGTGCGCGGAGGGACGACGTCGGGTTTCGGCGCGACGGGCTGCGGCGGCAACGGGGTGACCGGAACGACCTGCCGCACTTCCCAGCGGGTAGGCGCAGGTTCCGGGTCCTTGCCCAGCGGAGGTGTCTGGCTCAACGGCAACAGCAGTACCAGCAGCGCCAGGACATGCACGGCCATCGCGAAGCTGATGGCGAGGATGCGCGAGGGGTCCAGGCGGGGGGAGACATCGGACGGCAGCGTGCGAACCATGATCCACCTCCATTGCGGGAATGACGGGAGGAACAACGCACGGACAGGGCGGCCGGGGTTGGCCGCGATGGCCGGTTCCAGACTGCGCCCGCCCCCGCGGTGATGGCAATCCCCTGCCAGGCGGCCTGGACGAAAGGCGTACAGGTTGGCCAGCCGGCCGCGCCGGCATGCCGGCGCAGCGTTGGCGAAGCCAGCGGAATCGGACCCGAACCGTTCCGCCAAAAAGCGAAGCCCGGCCGGAGCCGGGCTTCGCCTGCCGCGTGCCGGTGGCCTCAGCGGCCCAGTTCGAACACCACGTCCAGTTGCACCGAGACGCTGCTTTCGCCGGCCGCGACCGGGGTGCTGCCGTCGAAGGCTTCGGCCTTCATCGCCATGCGCGGCATCGGCACCGGCATGCCTGCGCCACCCTCGCTGATGCTGACGATGCGACGCACGCGCAGACCCAGGGTGTCGGCGTAGGTGGCCGCGCGCGCCTGTGCCTGCTTGAGCGCGTCCGCGCGCGCCTGGTCGAACAGCGGCTCCGGATCGTCGATGCCGAAGCTCGGGCCGTTGATCTGGTTGGCGCCGCTGGCCACCAGCGCATCGAGCACCTGGCCCATCTTCGCCACGTCGCGCAGCTTCACCGTCACGGTGTTGCTGGCCTGGTAGCCGGTGATCCGCGGCGGCTGGTTCTCCTCGTAGCGGTACTGCGGATTGAGGTTGATGCCGCTGGTCTGCACGTCCTTGGCGGCCACCCCGGCGGCCTTGACCGCGGCCAGCACGCGGCTCATCTGTTCGGCGTTCTGGCGCATGGCGGTGTTGCCGTCGGCAGCCTGGGTGACGACGCCGGCCGAGACGGTGGCGATGTCGGGGGCGCGCCGGGCCTCGGCCTGGGACGAGACCGAGAGCAGGGTGGCGTCGGCGGGCACGGTCGGGGTGGCCTGTGCGCCGGCGACCGCCGGGGCGGACAGGGCCATGGCGGCGAGCAGGGCGACGAACGGGTGGCGCATCGGATTCTCCTTGTCGGGTTTTCAGGGTCCGCACGGGACTGCGCGGCAGGGTCGGGTCGGGGGGATGAACGCGCCGTGAGCCCGGATGGGGTCGGACCCCCGGGACGGGCATGGGCCCACGGTTCAGCCAGCCGCCGCGGGTTATCCTTGCACCATGCTGTATCTGGCCTCGAAATCCCCCCGCCGGGCCGAATTGCTGCAACGGCTCGGCCTGTCCCACCGCCTCCTCGATGTCGACGTCCCGGAAGTCCGGGCGCCGGGCGAGGGTGCGGCCGACTACGTGCGCCGCGTGGCCCGCGACAAGGCCCGCGCCGGCTGGTCGCTGGTCGCCGGCGAGCCCGGCGCGCGCGTGCTCGGCGCGGACACCGAGGTGGTCCTGGACGAGGAGGTGTTCGGCAAGCCGGCCGACGCCGCCGATGCGGCGGCCATGCTGCGGCGGCTGTCCGGGCGCACCCACACGGTACTGTCGGCGGTGGTGGTGGTCGACGCGGCCGGCGAGCGCGAAACCCTGTCCCGCACCGCGGTCCGCTTCGCGCCGCTGGACGAAGCCGCCATCGCCGCCTATGTCGCCACCGGCGAGGCGATGGGCAAGGCCGGCGCCTACGCCATCCAGGGCCGTGCCGAAGCCTTCGTAGAACACCTGTCCGGCAGCTACTCCGGGGTCATGGGCCTGCCGGTGCACGAGACCGCGCGCCTGCTCGACGCCACGACCGCCGCCGCGCAGCACGATACCGGCGCCCGCGCCGCCATGGCCGGGTGAGGGGCGCCGTGTCCGAGGAGATCCTGGTCAACGTCACCCCGCGCGAGACCCGCGTGGCGGTGGTCGAGAACGGCATGCTGCAGGAGCTGCACATCGAGCGCGGCTGGCGGCGCGGGGTGGTCGGCAACATCTACAAGGGGCGCGTGCAGCGGGTGATGCCCGGCATGCAGGCGGCCTTCGTCGAACTGGGGCTGGAGCGGGCCGCGTTCCTGCACGCCAACGACGTGGTGCGGCCGGCGCCGGTGGATGCCGGCCAGACCGAGGACGCGCCGCCGCAGCCGATCTCCACCCCGTCCATCGTCGAGCTGCTGCGCGACGGGCAGGAGATCGTGGTCCAGGTGGTCAAGGATCCGATCGGCACCAAGGGCGCGCGCCTGACCACGCAGATCTCCATCCCTTCGCGCTACCTGGTGCTGCTGCCGCAGTCGCGCACGGTCGGGGTGTCGGCGCGGATCGAGGACGAGGCCGAGCGCCTGCGCCTGAAGACGCTGGTCTCCGACCTGTCGGCCAGCCACGGCGGCCACGGCTACATCGTGCGCACCAACGCCGAAGGCCAGCCGGCCGAGGCGCTGGCCGAAGACATCGCCTACCTGTCGCGGGTGTGGAACGTGGTCGAGCGCCGCGGCCGCGAGGCCGCCGCCGGAACGATCATCTACGAGGACCTGAGCCTGCCGCTGCGCGCGGTGCGCGACCTGATCCGCCGCGACGTGGAGAAGGTGCGGGTGGATTCGCGCGACACCTACGACCGGCTGCAGGCGTTCGTCGCCAAGTACATGCCGGTGCTGGCCGAGAAGATCGAGCTGTACGCCGGCGACCGCCCGATCTTCGACCTGTACGGGGTGGAGGACGAGATCGGCCGCGCGCTGGACAAGCAGGTGCCGCTGAAGTCCGGCGGCTACCTGGTCATCGATCAGACCGAGGCGATGACCACCATCGACGTCAACACCGGTTCGTTCCTGGGCCAGCGCAACCTCGAGGAGACGGTGTACCGCACCAACCTCGAGGCCGCCCAGGCGGTGGCCCGCCAGCTGCGCCTGCGCAACCTGGGCGGGATCATCATCATCGACTTCATCGACATGACCGATCCGGAGCACCGCCGCCAGGTGCTGCGCACGCTGGAGAAGTCGCTCTCGCGCGACCATGCCAAGACCACGGTCTACGACTTCTCGCCGCTGGGGCTGGTCGAGATGACCCGCAAGCGCACGGTCGAGAGCCTGGAGCGGCAGCTGTCGGAGACCTGCCCGCAGTGCAGCGGGCGCGGCTCGGTGAAGACCGCCGAGACGGTGACCTACGAGGTGTTCCGCGAGATCACCCGCGCGGTGCGCCAGTTCGACGCCGCGCGCCTGCTGGTGATCGCCTCGCCCAAGGTGGTGGCGCGGATCACCGAGGAGGAGTCGGCCGCGGTGGCCGAGCTGGAGGAGTTCCTCGGCAAGACCATCCGCTTCCAGGCGGACGAGCAGTACCTGCAGGAGCAGTTCGATGTGGTCCTGCTCTAGGCCCGGCTACCGCAACCAGGGATTGGACACACGCAGGGAAACGATCGCGCCGCCGCACGCACGGTGCGACGCGGCGTGCCCGGCGCACGCGTGGCCGCGCGCCCGGGCGGCACGCTGATGCCCACCCCCGTCCGCCGCCGCCTGCGCCTGGCCCGCCGCTGGGCCGCCTACCTGCTGGCCGTGGTGCTGGTGCTGATGGCGCTGGTGCTGGGCGCGGCCAGCCAGGTGCTGCCACTGGCCGAGCGTCATCCCGAGCGCATCGCCGCCTGGCTCAGCGAGAAGGCCGGGCGGCCGGTCAGCTTCGATCGCGTCGACACGCAATGGACCCGCCGCGGACCGTTGTTGCAGCTTGAAGGGCTGCATATCGGCGAGCCCGACGGAGGCGTGCGCATCGGCCAGGCCGAGGTGCTGGTGTCGATGTACGCCGGCCTGCTGCCGGGGCGCTCGTTCACCGAGCTGAGGCTGCGCGGGCCCGCGCTCACCCTGGAGCGCGCCGACGACGGACGCTGGTCGGTGCGCGGCCTGCCGATGACCGGTACCGCCGATCCGCTCGACTACCTCGAGGGCCTGGGCGAGTTGCAGGTGATCGGCGGCCAGCTCGACGTGCGCGCGCCGGCACTGGGCCTGCGCACGCGCATCCCGAAGATCGACCTGCGCCTGCGCGTGGACGGGCGCCGGGTCAGCGCCGGCGCGCGTGCCTGGATCCGTCCCGATGCGGCGCCGGCGGCACTGGCGTTCGAGTTCGATCGCGACAGCGGCCATGGCCGCGGCTCCTTCGACCTGGAGACCGGGGCGCTGGGCGGCTGGGCGCCCTTGCTGCACCACGCCGGGATCGCGCCCGTCGACGGACGCGGACAGGTCCAGGCCTGGGCCGAGGTGCGGAACCATCGCGTGGTGCTGGTGACCACGCAGTTCCAGCTGCGGCACCTGCTGCTGTCCGGCGCGCCGCTGGCCGACGGGCTGCTGCCGCAAGTGCGCCTGGACGAGCTGCGCGGGTTGGCGCGCTGGCGGGTCACCGCGGATGGCTGGCGCCTGGACGCACCGCTGCTGCGCGTGGCCGACGCGCGCGGGACGCAGTCGCTGGACGGGCTGCTCGTCGCCGGTGGACGCCGCCTGGCCCTGCAGGCCGACCGGGTCGACGCGACGCCCCTGCTGGCCGTTGCCGCCCTGAGCGACCGGCTGTCGCCATCGTTGCGTGCGTGGATGTTGGACGCGGCGCCGCAGGCCACGCTGTCGCAGGTCGAAGTGGCCGCGCTGCGCGGAGGGCCGTTGCGCATGCAGGGGCGGATCGAGCGGATCGCGTTCGCACCGGTCGGCAACGCGCCGGGCATCGATGGCCTGGCCGGCCGCTTCGAAGGCGACGCCGACGGCATGAAGCTGGCGCTGGACACGCGCAGCGCGCTGCGCTTCGACTGGCCCAGCGGCTTCGGCGTGGTCCACGAGCTGCGGCTCGACGGCGACCTGCAGGCCTGGCGCGAGGGAGAGGGCTGGGAGGTAGGCACCTCGGCGCTGCGGGTGGATGGCGGCGACTATGCCGTCGATGCGCGCGGCAGCCTGTGGTTCCAGGGCGACGGCACCCGGCCCTGGATCGGGATCGCCGCCGACATCGCCGATACCGAGGTGCCGGTGGCGAAGAAGTTCTGGATCCACCACAAGATGTCCAAGGCCGCGGTGGACTGGCTGGACATGGCGCTGGAAGGCGGCACCGTCGCCGGCGGCCGCGGCCTGGTCGCCGGCGACCTGGACGACTGGCCGTTCGTGGAGGGCAACGGCCGCTTCGAAGCCACCGCCACGATCCGCGACGGGCGCATCCGCTTCCAGGAAGACTGGCCGGCCATGGAGGCGATGCTGGGCGAGGTCGCCTTCGTCGGCAACGGTTTCACCGTGGAGGGACAGGGCAACCTCGATGGCGTTCCCGTGCAACGGTTGCAGGCCGGCATCGCCGACTTCAGGCGTGCGCCGCTGAAGGTGCGCGCCGACAGCCGCGGCGATGCCGCCGCGCTGCTAGAACTGCTGCGGCACAGTCCCCTGCATGCCGAGAACGCCGAAACCCTCGACCACCTGCAGGCGTCCGGGCCGGCCGCCACCGCCTTCGCCCTGGACCTGCCGCTGGGCAGCGGGCGCGGCCCGGCGCTCGTCGATGGCTCGGTCGACCTGCAGGGGGCACGGCTGGCGGAAAAACGCTGGAACCTGGTGTTCGACCAGGTGCGAGGGCGCGCCCGCTACGACCGCGACGGCTTCGAAGCGGAGCAGTTGTCGGTGCGCTATGCCGGCCAGGACGGCACGCTCGGGCTGCGCTCCGGCGGCCACGTGCAGGATGCGGCGAACGTGTTCGAGGCCAGCCTCGACGCACCGCTGGACGCGGCCGACCTGTTCGCGCGTGCGCCGGAACTGGACTGGCTGGCGCCGCGCGTGCGCGGCCGCTCCCCGTGGACGCTGGCGGTGGCGCTGCCGAAGCAGCCGGTCGCCGGCAGCGCCGGGACGCTGTGGCTGGACTCGTCACTGGTGGGGACCGCGCTCGACCTGCCGTCGCCGCTGGCGAAGCCGGCGGCGGAAACGCTGCCAACCCGGGTGCAGGTCGGGCTGCCGCTGGGCAGCGGCGCGATCGACGTGGCCTTCGGCGAGCGCATGGCGCTGCGCGCGCGGCAGCAGAACGGGCAGACCGGCGTGCGGGTCAGCCTCGGCCGGGCCACGGTCGACGCCGAGCCGCCGGCATCGGGCATTGTCGTAGGCGGGCATACGCCCTCGCTGGACGCGCTGGAATGGATCGCCCTGGCCAAGGGCGGCGGCAAGGACGGCGTGCCGCTGCGCCAGATCGACGTGCTGGCCGACGAGCTGCGCCTGCTGGGCGGTGCCTTCCCGGCCACGCGCCTGAGATTGCAGCCCGGTGCGCAGGCGCTGGCGGTGCAGGTGGACGGCCCCGCGCTGGCCGGGACGGTGACCGTGCCCGACGCCGCCGATGCGCCGGTGCAGGGGCATTTCACGCGCCTGCACTGGCAGCCGGTCGCCAAGCCGGTCGATACGACCGCGAGCGGCGAGGAGCGGCTGGCCGATGCGCTTGCCGCCGGCGTCGCGCCGCCGGCGGAGGCAACGCCCGCCGCAGCCCCGCGGGCCGATGCGGCGACGCCGGTCGGCGATGCCACCGCCGATGGCGCGGCGGCGCCGGCCGACGACGGGTTCGACCCGGCCGGCATTCCGCCGCTGGCCCTGGACGTGGACGACCTGCGCTTCCGCCAGGCCCAACTGGGCAAGGCCTCGCTGCGCACCCGGCCGGTCCCCGGCGGCCTGCGCCTGGACCGGCTGCAGATCCGCGCCGGGGAACAGACCGTCGATGCCACCGGCGAATGGCTCGGTCGCGGCGATGCCGCGCGCACCCACCTGACGGTGCAGGTCGACAGCCAGGACATGGGCGGCCTGATGGACGGCCTGGGCTACCGCAACTGGCTGGCCCGCGGCGAAGGCCAGGTCCACTTCGATGCCAGCTGGCCGGGCCCGCCCGCCGGCTTCCGCCTGGCCGGCCTGCAGGGCAGCCTGCGCATCGCCGCCAGGGACGGCCAACTGCTGGAAGTGGAGCCGGGCGCCGGCCGCGTGCTCGGCCTGTTCAGCCTGGCCCAGCTGCCGCGCCGGCTGATGCTCGATTTCCGCGACTTCTTCTCCAAGGGCTTCGCCTTCGACCAGCTGGAAGGCGAGCTGCGCTTCGCCGACGGCCAGGCGCACACCGACGGGATCGTGATCGACGGCCCGGCCGCCGACATCCGCATCCGCGGCGATACCGACCTGCGCGCCCAGCGCTTCGACCAGACCATCGACGTGCTGCCCAAGTCCGGCAACCTGCTCACCGTGGTCGGCGCGGTGGCGGGCGGCCCGGTCGGCGCGGCGGTCGGCGCGGCGGCCAACGCGGTGCTGGCCAAGCCGCTGGGCGAGATCGGCGCCAAGACCTACCGGGTCAGCGGACCGTGGAAGGAGCCGAAGGTCGAGGTGATCAGCCGCGAGCAGTCGCGCCGCGAAGAGGACGCCGCCGCAGCGGGTCACGACGCCGGGATGCATTGAGTTCCGGCATCGTTTGCGAGCGCCAGCGGGCCTGGAACCCTCGCCGTCCTTCGTAGAGCGGGGCCTGCCCCGCTGCCGTTGCGTCGCTCGCCGTGACCGGGCGGCCCGGCATACGGTGATGCGCAGCCGGGCAAGCCCGGCTCTACGGAGATGAGGCGTCGTCGGTGGCCGATGCGCGGGTGAAGCCGGGCAGGCGCAGCTTCACCCGGTGCTCCTTCGCCGGGCAGCCATGCAGGTCCACGCCGCGGAAGTAGCCGCGCTGCCACTGCTCGCGTGCGGCCGCCGAATCCGGATCGGGCAGTTCGGCCAGGAAATGCCCGCGGCTGGCGGTCCAGCGCTGGTGCTGCTCGGCCAGGTCCGGCGTCTCGGAAATCGGCCGCCACCGGGCCTGCACCTGTTCCAGCAGCGCACGCTGCAGTGGCAGCAGGTGGCAGAACGGCTCGCCGGCCTCGAAGCGCACGCGCCCGGGCCGGGTGAACTTCCAGTTCATGGTGAAGGTGTACGGGCTCCAGTCGGTCTCCACCAGGCCGGTCAGCGCGGCGATGCCGTCCTTGGGCCGGTTGATCGGTGCCATCGCCATCAACTCGATCCCGGCCTCGGTGCGGAACAGGCAGGGCACGTGGAAGGTCAGCACGCCGTAGCCGAAGTGGCTCATCGCCGGCGCGTGCGTGCCCGGATCGGGGATCACGCGGATCGCCTCGAGCGCGTCGGTGCCGTCCCATTCGGCCTGGAACCCGCTTTGGCACAGCAGTTCCCAGCCATGGGCGTTGGCCATGTCCAGCGGCAGGCAGCGGTAGGCGTAGCGCTGGTCGGTGCGGTCCATCCATTCGCGCTCGCGCGGGGCGGGGCGGATGTCCAGGGTGTGGCCGTCGAGGACGTGGGCGGTGACTTTCATGCAGCGCTTTCCGGGGCGTGTGCGGGCGGGCAGCGGCGGACGGGTGAAGGTCCGGGGCGGCCGGGCTGTCATCATAGGCGGCCGCGTCGCCCAGGCGACCGTGGTTGCCTTCCCTGACCGGCGCCCCCATCCCAAGACGATGACCGATTCCGCCCTGACCCTCGCGCAAACCCGCCTGCTGCTGCCCGGCGGCCTCGATCCCGCCGGCCTGGACCGGGCCTTCGGCACCCTGCTCGGCCCCGGCATCGACTTCGGCGACCTGTATTTCCAGCATTCGCGCCGCGAGAGCTGGACGGTGGAGGACGGCATCGTCAAGGACGGCGCGCACTCGATCGAACAGGGCGTGGGCGTGCGTGCGATCAGCGGCGAGAAGACCGGCTTCGCCTATTCCGACGACATCAACGCCGACGCGCTGCGGCTGGCCGCCGGCTCGGCGCGCGCGATCGCGCGCGAGGGCGCCGCGCACGCGCCGCGCTCGCTGGTGCGCGCAGGCGGGCATGCGCTGTACGCGGCGGTCGATCCGATCGACGGCATGGGCAATGAGGACAAGGTCGGCCAGCTGCGCGCGCTCGACCGGTTGCTGCGCGCGGCCGACCCGCGCGTGGTGCAGGTGTCGGTGAGCCTGTCCGGCGGCGTGGACACGGTGCTGGTGGCGCGCAGCGACGGCGTGCTGGCCGCCGACGTGCGCCCGCTGGTGCGGCTGAACGTGCAGGTGATCGTCGAGCAGGCTGGACGCCGCGAATCCGGCTACGCCGGCGGTGGCGGCCGTTACTCCTACGAAGAACTGTTCTCCGGCGGGCGCCCGGAGAAGCTGGCGCGCGAAGCGCTGCGCCAGGCGCTGGTCAACCTGGAGGCGATCGATGCGCCGGCCGGGACGATGCCGGTGGTGCTCGGCGCCGGCTGGCCGGGCGTGCTGCTGCACGAGGCGGTCGGCCACGGCCTGGAAGGGGACTTCAACCGCAAGGGCACCTCGACCTACGCCGGGCGCATGGGCCAGCGCGTGGCCGCGCCGGGCGTCACCATCGTCGACGACGGCACGCTGGCGGGCCGCCGCGGTTCGCTCAACATCGACGACGAGGGCGAGCCGACGCGCTGCACCACCCTGATCGAGGACGGCGTGCTGGTCGGCTACATGCAGGATTCGCTCAATGCGCGGCTGATGGGCATGGCCCCGACCGGCAACGGCCGCCGCGAATCGTTCGCGCACCTGGTGATGCCGCGCATGACCAACACCTACATGCTGGCCGGCTCGCACGATCCGCAGGAGATGATCCGCTCGGTGAAGAAGGGCCTGTACGCGGTCAACTTCGGCGGCGGCCAGGTCGACATCACCAGCGGCAAGTACGTGTTCTCGGCCACCGAGGCCTACCTGATCGAGGACGGCAAGGTCACCGCGCCGGTGAAGGGCGCGACGCTGATCGGCAACGGCCCGGAGACGATGCAGAAGGTGCGCATGGTCGGCCACGACCTGGCCCTGGACGAGGGCGTGGGCGTGTGCGGCAAGGACGGGCAGAGCGTGCCGGTGGGCGTGGGCCAGCCCTCGCTGCTGATCGACGGGCTGACCGTGGGCGGCACGCGCGCGTGAGTCGCGCGCGGGCTGCGGGCCGGGCGGCAGTGCCGGACGAGCCGCGCGCAGGCGGCGCAGCGTCCGCCGGTTCAGTCCTGGCGGCCGTCGCTGTCGCCGTCGTCGTCCGGATCGACCGGACTGTCATCCTGCTGGCCGTTGCTGCCGCCGAGCAGCAGCATACGCAGTTCGCGGAACAGCTCGCGGAAGGCCCGCGGCGGCTTGTTGCGCAGCTTTTCCTCGTTGGCGTTGCGGACCAGCTGGCGCAGGTGCTGGCGGTCGGCGGCCGGATGCTCCTCCAGCAGTTCGGCCAGCGCGGCGTCGCCGTCGGCCAGCAGGCGCTCGCGCCAGGCTTCGACCCGGTGCATCGCGGCCACTTCCCGGCGGGCGGCCACGCCATCCTCGTCCAGCGCATCGCGGATCGCTTCGAGCGCCTCGTCGTCCTCGCGCCGCATCTGCTTGGCGAGGAAGGCCAGCTGGCGCTTGCGGGCGATATGGGCGGTGATCTTCCGGGTGTGCTCCAGGTGCGGCAGCAGGTCTTCGGGGATCGGCAGCTTGGCCAGCTGGGTGGGCGTGAGCGAGGCCAGCTTCTCCGCCAGCTCCAGCACTTCCAGCGCGTCGCGGCGCTGCTGGCTGCGGCTGGGGGAAAGGAATTCGCCGGTGTCTTCGTCGCGTCCGCGCATGGGGCTGGGGCTCTGTCGGTTGCCGGGGATTCTACCCGCGACGGCCTGAATTCCGGGTTGGCGGCCCTGGCAGGAGTCCGGCTTGCTGGCGACCGCGACCTGTCATGTCCGGCAGGCGCGTCGGGCTACGGCCACGGCAACGACAACGGCAACATCAACGGCGTTGCACGGCAGCGACTCCGGAGGGGGCCGCGCCACGCCAGGGGTGCCGCTTTTCCCGCGGCGGGACGTCCTGTCCCGACGCCGGCGCGGGACATCCATGTCCCGCTTGTCGCGGCACCCCTGGCATGGCGCGTCCTTCGCGATCGTGCCGGCCGTGGTTTTCGTTTTGCCGCTTGGAACAGCCTGCTGCCTGGGGTGGCGGACGGCTTGCCCGTTGCGCGGAACCGTCGGCGCCATGGATGGCGCCGTCGAGCCTCCATGGATGGATTCACGGCGTGTTCCGCGCAATGGGCAAGCTGTCCGCCCACATCGCATCGATCCGGCGCGGCGCTTGTTGCTTTCTGATCAAAGACCGAATCTTCCGAGGTGGAACACGTGAACGACATCGTGCATGACGACGACAGCCATGCCCGGCTGGACCGGCTGGCGGAGATCTCGCAGCGGCTGCTGGCGCGCGCCCGCGCGCTGGGCGCGAGCCAGGCCGAGGTGAGCTGCAGCGAAGAACACGGGCTCAACGTGTCGGTGCGCATGGGCGAGGTGGAAACGGTGGAATCCACGCGCGACCGCGGCGTGGCGGTGACCGTGTACTTCGGCCAGCGCAAGGGCAGTGCCAGTACCGCCGACCTGCACGAGTCCAGCCTGGAAGCCACCGTCGAGCAGGCCTGCGCGATCGCGCGCCACACCGAGGACGATCCGGCCGCCGGCCTGGCCGACGCGGCGCTGATGGCGCGCGAGTTCCCGGACCTGGAGACCTGGCATCCGTGGCGGCTGGACGCGGACGAGGCGATCGACCTGGCGCTGGCCTGCGAGGCGGCCGGCCGCGAGGCCGACGCGCGCGTGGAGAACTCCGATGGCGCCTCCTTCGGCAGCGGCGGCAGCCTGTCGGTGTACGCGAACAGCCACGGCTTCGTCGGCCGCGAGCGCGAAACCCAGCATTCGCTCGGGGTGGCCCTGATCGCCGGCCGCGGCGACGGCATGCAGCGTGATGGCTGGTACAGCATCGGCCTGGCACGCGAGGACCTGGAGGCGCCGGTGGCCATCGGTCGCCGCGCGGCCGAGCGCGCGGTCGCGCGGCTGCAGCCGCGCAGCGCGCCCACCGGCGAGTTCCCGGTGCTGTTCTCGGCCGAGATCGCACGTTCCCTGGTCGGCCACCTGCTCAACGCCGTTTCCGGCGGTGCGCTGTACCGCCGCGCCAGCTTCCTGCTCGACAGCGTCGGCACCCGGCTGTTCCCGGAGTGGTTCGACATCGACGAGCGGCCGCTGCTGCGCCGCGGACTGCGCTCGACCGCGTTCGACGCCGACGGCGTCGCCACCCGCGACAGTGCGCTGGTGGCCGGGGGCGTGCTCCAGCGCTACGTGCTCGGCGCCTACTCGGCGCGCAAGCTGGGCCTGCAGACCACCGGCAATGCCGGCGGCGTGCACAACCTGCAGGTGGGGGCCAACGCCGGCACCCAGGACGAGCTGCTGCGCGGCATGGGTCGCGGCCTGCTGGTGACCGAGCTGATGGGGCAGGGCGTCAACGGCGTGACCGGCGACTACTCGCGCGGCGCGGCCGGCTTCTGGGTCGAGGACGGCGCGCTGGCGTATCCGGTCGACGAACTGACCATCGCCGGCAACCTGCGCGACATGTTCGCCCGGATCGAAGCGGTCGGCAGCGAGGTCGACCCACGCTCGCACATCCGCACCGGGCCCATCCTGGTGGGGCGCATGACCGTTGCCGGCGGCGAATGACGTATGCTCGGGCGTGAGGCGTCGAGGGAGTCGGCGCCGATTCCGTCACCAAGAGAACGCCACCGCAAAGGGGATCAGGCAATGAGCGAATTCGAGACGTACACCGCGCCACCGCCGGCGCCGCAGGAAGAATCCAGCCGCGAGGAACGGCAATGGGCGCTGTTCGGCCACCTGTCGGCCTTGACCGGGTTGTTCACCGGCGGCGTCGGCAACATCGTCGGCCCGCTGGTCATATGGCTGGTTAAGAAGGACTCCATGCCCTTCGCCAGCGACCAGGCCAAGGAAGCGCTGAACTTCAACATCACCCTGCTGATCGTGGGCGTGATCCTGTTCCTCATCACCCTGGTGACCTTCGGCATCGGCGTGATCGTGACCGCGCCGCTGGGCCTGCTGGTGTTCATCGCCTGGCTGGTGCTGACGATCATCGCCGCGGTCAAGGCCAACGACGGCATCGCCTACCGGTATCCGTTCGCGCTGAGGCTGGTCAAGTAGTTCCAGGCGACTGGCGGCAAGCGATACGCGCGGGGCCCGGAGCGATCCGGGCCCCGCTTCGTTCTGTCCGTGGATGTCGCGGCGGATCAGTGCGAGCGGCGGACCGCCAGTTCGCCCAGCGCGGCCAGCGCGGCGGCGCGCGCGCCGAATGGGGCCAGCGCGTCGCGCATGGACGTGGCCAGTTCCCCGAGCCGGGCGCGCGCGCCGTCCATGCCCAGCAGCGCCGGATAGGTGGACTTGGCCTGGGCCACGTCCTTGCCGGCGGTCTTGCCCAGCTGTTCGGAGCTGGCTTCGATGTCGAGCAGGTCGTCGCGGACCTGGAAGGCCAGGCCGAATGCGGCGGCGAACGTGTCCAGGCGGGCGAGGGTGTCTTGATCGGCGTCCGCCGCCAGCGCGCCCATCCGCACCGCGGCGCGGACCAGCGCGCCGGTCTTGAGCGAGTGCATGCGCTGCAGTTGCGCCAGTGCCTGGGTGTGGCCGGTGGCATCGATGTCCAGCGCCTGGCCGCCGCACATGCCGGTCGCGCCGGAAGCGGTGGCCAGCGCGTCGACCCAGTCGATCCTCAGCTGCGCCGGTGCCTCGGCGCGCGCCAGCGCCGAGAACGCCAGGGTCTGCAGCGCGTCGCCGGCCAGGATCGCGGTGGCCTCGTCGAAGGCCACGTGCACGGTGGGCTGGCCGCGGCGCAGGTCGTCGTCGTCCATCGCCGGCAGGTCGTCGTGGACCAGCGAATAGGCGTGGACCAGTTCCACTGCCGCCGCCGGCGCGTCGAGCAGCGCTTCGGCGGCGCCCAACGCGGTGCCCGCCGCGTAGACGAGCAGCGGGCGCATGCGCTTGCCGCCGCCCAGCGTGGCATGGCGCATCGCCGCGTGCAGGCGGCGCGGCTCCAGCGAGGGATCGGGCAGCAAGCGGTCCAGCGTGGCTTCGGTGCGCGCCGCCCAGCGCGCGAAGGCCTCACTGCCCATCGGGACCGGCGAAGGGCTGGGCGCTGTCGGGCTGTTCGGGGTCGGTGAGCAGGCGCACGCGCAGTTCGGCCTGTTCCAGCGCGGACTGGCAGCGGCGGTAGAGGCCGACGCCGCGCTCGTAGGCGGCCAGCGAATCCTCCAGGCTCATCTCGCCCTGTTCCATCTTCTCGACCAGCTGTTCCAGCTCGTCCAGCGAGTGCTCGAACTGGGCGACCGGCGAGGCGTCTTGGGGGGCTTTCTTCGGCATGCGCGAAGTGTGCGCGGTGCGACCGGGAGGGTCAACGCGCGGCGCGGTTCACGCCGGCGGTTGCCAGGCCAGGTGCCAGCCGCGGGCATGCAGCCAGCGGGCCATGTCGTCGGCCCAGGCGATGTCGCCGGCCGCCAGCAGGCGGCCGTCGGCCGCGGACAGCAGCGGCAGGTGCGCGCGCCGCCACGGGGCCACGCCGCGCTCCTGCAGCACGTGCTTGAGCAGGTGCGAGTGGCTGCGGCCGGGCAGGACGATGCGCTCGCCGCCGCGCCGGGCATGGACGCGCAGCGGCGCGTCGAAGCCGCCGGTCGCCGTGCCGTGGTCGTCGCGCAAGAGCAGCCGTCCACCGTCGGGCAGGGCCAGCGGGGTGCGGCCGTCCCACTCGGTCTCCCAGCCTGGCGACAGCGGGGCGCGGAGGGTGTCGGCATGCAGGAAGTCGCGCCAGCGCAGCACCCGCGCGCCGGCCCAGGCGAAGCGGGCGTCGGCGTCGGCGCGGGCATGCAGCAGCTCGCCCTCGATCCGCTCCACGCCGTGCGCCGGCAGTGGCGGCAGTTCGAGCGTGCGGATCCAGTGGCGCAGCAGCCGCGCGCGCCGCGCGGCAGGCAGCGCCATCAGGGCCGGCACGCGCAAGGTGCGCGGGTCGTCGCCGGCATGCATCCGCAACAGCGCCGCGTCCTCGTCGGCCAGCAGCGCGTCGGCCTGGGCGCACAGCGCCGCGCTGCGCGCCAGCGACGCGGCCGCGTGCGGCCAGCGCTCCTGCAGCAGCGGCAGCACCTGCAGGCGCAGAAAGTTGCGGTCGGCGTCGGCGACCGCGTTGCTGGGATCGTCGATCCAGGCCAGGCCGTGGTCCTGGGCATAGGCCTGCAGGGCGCCGCGCGGCAGCGCCAGCAGCGGCCGCCAGTGCCAGCCGGGGCCGAGCTGCCGCAACGGGCGCATCGCGCCCAGGCCCTCGGGCCCGGAGGCGCGCAGGGCGCGCAGCAGGAATGTCTCGGCCTGGTCGTCCCGGTGATGCGCGGTCGCCAGCACCTCGCCGGGGGCCATGGTCGAGGTCAGCGCGGCGTATCGGGCCTCGCGCGCGGCCGCCTCCGGCCCGCTGCCGCCGTCGCGTGGTACCGCCACGCGCAGCACCTGCAGCGGCACGCCCAGTGCACCGGCCTGTTGTTCGCAGTGGTTCGCCCAGGCGTCCGCGGCGGCCTGCAAGCCGTGGTGGACGTGCACCGCGCGCAGGCCGCGCGCGCGCATCGCCGGCTCGGCGGCTAGCCGGTGCAGCAACACGGTCGAGTCGAGGCCGCCGCTGTAGCCGACCACCAGCGCGCCGGCCGTTTCCACCGGAAGCGCGGGCAGGGCGAGGGGGCGGGCGTCTGCGGTGTTCATCACCATGGAGCCAGGTGCGCAGGGATCGGCCATGCGGCCGCCGCCGGCGCGTTCAACGCACCTGGCGCCAGATCACCACCAGCGCCGAGATCCAGCACACGGCGACGAACCAGGCCAGCACGTAGTTGGGATTGGTCGGACGGTGCCGGAACAGGCGGTTCACGATCACCGCCACCAGCAACGGCACCAGGAACAGCGCCAGCGGCAGGGCCCAGCCGGGCAGTGCGCTCATGAGCGGTCCTCCGGGTCACGGGCGGGGCGGGACGGCGCGCGGGCGCGGCCCTTGCCGGGCCACGCCACCCCGAACGGCGTACTAGGCCGCCTCGTACGCGCCATAGCCGTGCAGGCGCGCATAGCGGCGCTGGACGAGCTCGGCGGCCGGGATCTGCGCCAGCGCGTCGAGTTCGTTGAGCAGCACGGCCTTGAGCCGGCGCGCCATCTGCCGCGGGTTGCGGTGCGCGCCGCCGGTCGGCTCGCGCACGACCTTGTCGACCAGGCCCAGCCCGTGCAGGCGCTTGGCGGTCAGGCCCAGCTGCTCGGCCGCGTCCTTGGCCTTGCCGGCATCCTTCCACAGGATCGAGGCGCAGCCTTCGGGCGAGATCACCGAATAGGTGCTGTACTCGAGCATCAGCGTGCAGTCGCCCACGCCAATGGCCAGGGCGCCGCCGGAGCCGCCTTCGCCGATCACGGTGCAGATGATCGGCACCTTCAGCTCGGCCATCTCCAGCAGGTTGCGGGCGATGGCTTCGGATTGGCCGCGTTCCTCGGCGTCGATGCCCGGCCAGGCGCCGGGGGTGTCGATGAAGGTCAGGATCGGCAGGCGGAAGCGCTCGGCCAGCTTCATCAGGCGCAGGGCCTTGCGGTAGCCCTCGGGCTTGGGCATGCCGAAGTTGCGGCGGATCTTCTCCTTGGTATCCCGGCCCTTCTGGTGGCCGATCACCACGACCGGGCGGCCGTCGATGCGGGCCAGGCCCCCGACGATCGCCTTGTCGTCGGCGAAGGCGCGGTCGCCGGCCAGTTCCTGGAACTCGTCGCAGATCACCCGGACGTAATCCAGGGTGTACGGACGGGCCGGATGGCGGGCGAGCTGGGAGACCTGCCAGGAGGACAGGTCGCGGAAGATCTGGGCGGTGCGCTTGCGCAGCTTGTCCTGCAGCGCGTGCACTTCGGCGTCCACGTTGACGGCCGGGCCGGTGCTGGCGTTGCGCAGTTCCTGGATCTTGGCTTCCAGGTCGGCGATGGGCTGCTCGAAATCGAGGTAGTTCGGGTTCATCCGTTGGCCGGCGATGCCGGGGAGTGCAGTGGCCCGGAAGTGTAGCCGAACGCCCCCGGCGGGACCGGACCGTACGGTATGGAGGAGGGGTCGGTGCGCCGCATCGGGGTTGGCGGCCTGAGCCAAGGCAAGGCGAAAGCCGAAGCCAAAGCCGAAGCGTGGGCCAAGGCCAAAGCCAACGCCGAAGACGGGGCACGGCTCCGGACGGGGCCGCCGTCCCATGGGGGCATGGCTTACCCCTCGGGCGGACGTCCTGTCCGTACGAGGGGCCGTGGCACATCCCTGTGCCACTTGCGCCATGCCCCCATGGGACGACGTCCTCGGGTGTCGGCGGGGTCGTGGCTTCGATCGAAGCGCGAGAGCTCAGGCAGCGCGTGGGTTGAATGCGCAGCGCTCTCGTAGAGCGGGGCTTGCCCCGCTGCTCTCTGATGGGCCGGGACCATGGCGGGGAAAGCAGCGGGGCAAGCCCCGCTCTACGGGAAAGCCATCGCGGGTACGGGAAGCGCGGAAGAACGAAGCATCGACCCTGAAGGGTCGCCGAAGACGTGGCAGGCATGGGGTGTCGCGGCAGTGGGCCATGGATGGCCCACGTCACCGCGTCCGGACAGGACGTCCGGCCGCGGGGACCGCGACACCCCATGCCTGCCGCGGCTCCCGCCGGAGCCGGGGCCCCTGACGCCGTTGCTGTTGCTGTCTTGGCCGAAGCTGTAGCAGGCAGTGCCCGGCGGATCCGTCGCTCAGTTCGCCCAGGGACGGCCGATGGCCACCTTCACCGCGCGCACGCCGGGCTGGGCGCGCAGGGCGTCGAGCAGCGGCGGGGCGATGCGCACCGAGTTGCTGCCGTTGAGGTCGAGCACGCCGGTCGCGCCGTCTTGGCCGGGCCGGCCCACCTGCAGGTGCAGGCGCAGTGGCGTGGGGCCGGGGCGATGGCGGGCCAGCACCGCGTCCACGCGCTGCCAGGCGCCCGGGTCGCGCAGGTCCAGGCGCAGCGACAGCCGCTGCGCGTGCTGCGCGCACAACTGTTCGTAGTCCCAGGCCGCCTTCAGGCGCAGGCTCCAGCCGCCGTTGAACTCGTCCTCGCGCAGGCCGCCCTGCACCACCAGCACGCGGTCGCGCACCAGCAGGCTGGACAGGTCGGCGGCCGCCTCGGCGAACACGCCGCATTCCAGCCGGCCGCGGCCGTCCTCCAGCTGCACGAATACCTGGCTGTCGCCCTTGCGGCGGATGCCGACCACCAGTCCGGCCACCACCACCTGCACTTCCGGCCGCCAGCCGCGCTTCTCGCCTTGCGGCGCGGCGCCCCACAGGCGGTCCAGCTCGCCCAGGTCCGAGCCGACCAGCTGCCGCACTTCCTCGCGGTAAGGGTCGAACGGGTGCCCGCTGAGGTAGTGGCCGAGCGTGTCGCGCTCGCCGTCCAGCAGCTGCCGCAGCGGCCATTCGTCGGCTTCGGGCAGGTCCAGTTTCAGCGCCGGGCCGCCGCTGTCGCCGGACGGCATGCCGAACAGCGAGACCTGGCCGGCGGCCGCCTCCTTGGCCATCTGGTCGGTAGCCTTGACCACCTCGGGCAGCTGCAGCATCAGCGTGGCGCGGTTGCGGCCCAGCGCATCCAGTGCACCGGCGTTGATCATCGCTTCAAGCGCCCGGCGGTTGAGCTTGGTCGAGTCCACGCGGCGGCAGAAATCGAGCAGGTCGGCGTAGTCGCCACCCTTGTCGCGCTCGGCCACGATCGCTTCGCACAGGCCGCGGCCCACGCCCTTGATCGCGCCCAGCCCATAACGGATGGTGTCGGCGGCCACGGCCTCGAACATGAAAGGCGAATCGTTGACCGTCGGCGGCAGGATGGTCAGGCCCAGCCCGCGGGCTTCGTTGAGGAAGCCGACCACCTTGTCGGTGTTGTCCATGTCCGAGGACAGCGTGGCGGCCATGAATTCGGCCGGGTAGTGCTTCTTCAGCCACGCGGTCTGGTAGGCAACCAGCGAGTAGGCGGCGGCGTGCGACTTGTTGAAGCCGTAGCCGGCGAACTTCTCCATCAGGTCGAAGATCTCGTCGGCCTTCTTCTCGCCGACCCCGCCCCTGGCCGCGCCCTCGCGGAAGATCTCGCGGTGCTTGGCCATTTCCGCCGGCACCTTCTTGCCCATCGCCCGGCGCAGCAGGTCGGCGCCGCCCAGCGAGTAGCCGCCGACGATCTGCGCCATCTGCATGACCTGCTCCTGGTAGACCATGATGCCGTAGGTCTCCTCGAGCATCGGCTGCGTGCGCGGGTCCGGATAGGAGAAGTCCTCCTGGCCGTGCTTGCGCGCGACGAACGACGGGATCATCTCCATCGGGCCGGGGCGGTACAGCGCGTTCAGCGCGATCAGGTCCTCGAAGCGGTCGGGCTTGGCGTCCTTCAGCGCGCGGCGCATGCCGGAGGATTCGAACTGGAACACCGAGCCGGTGTTGCCGTTGGCGAAGATGTCGCGGTACACGCTGGCGTCGTCCAGCGGCAGCGTGGCGATGTCCAGCGGCGGGATGCCGGCGCGGGCGTGGCGTTCGTTGATCGCCTTCACCGCCCAGTCGATGATCGTCAGCGTGCGCAGGCCGAGGAAGTCGAACTTGACCAGGCCGATCGCCTCGACGTCGTCCTTGTCGAACTGGGTGACCGGGTTGCGGCCCAGGCCGTCCTGGTCGTGTTCGGCGAACAGCGGGCAGAAGGTGTGGAGTGGTTCTGGCGCGATCACCACGCCGCCGGCGTGCTTGCCGGCGTTGCGGGTCAGGTCCTCGAGCTCGCGCGCCAGGTCGATCAGGTCGCGCACGTCCTCCTCGGCGCCGTAGCGCTGGATCAGCTCGGCCGAGGCCATCTCGCTGTCCTTGCCTTCGCCCATCGCGTCCTTGAGCGTGATGCCCAGGATGTTGGGGATCAGCTTGGCCACGCCGTCGACGAAGCCGTACGGGAAGCCGAGCACGCGGCCGGTGTCGCGCACCACCGCCTTGGCCGCCATGGTGCCGTAGGTGATGATCTGGCTGACCCGCTCGCGCCCGTACTTGCGCGCGACGTAGTCGATCACCTCGTCGCGCCGGTCCATGCAGAAGTCGATGTCGAAGTCGGGCATCGACACGCGCTCGGGGTTCAGGAAGCGCTCGAACAGCAGGTTGTACGGGATCGGGTCCAGGTCCGTGATCTGCAGCGCCCAGGCCACCAGCGAGCCGGCGCCCGAGCCGCGGCCCGGGCCGATCGGGATGCCGTGGTTCTTACCCCACTGGATGAAGTCGGCCACGATCAGGAAGTAGCCCGGGAAGCCCATCTTGCAGATGGTGTCCAGCTCGAAGTCCAGGCGCTCGACGTAGTCCTGGCGGGTCTTGCCCTCGGCCAGCGGATTCTTCGCCAGCCGCGCCTCCAGGCCGTCGTGGGCCTGCTTGCGGATCCAGCTGTCCAGGGTCTCGTCCGACGGCACCGGGTAGGCCGGCAGCGCGTACTTGCCCAGGGTCAGTTCCAGGTTGCAGCGCCGCGCCAGCTCGACCGTGTTGGCGATCGCGTCGGGCACGTCGGCGAACAGCGCGGCCATCTCGCCGGCCGACTTCAGGTACTGCTCGTCGCTGTAGTCGCGCGGGCGCTTGGGGTCGTCGAGCACCCGGCCGGAAGCGATGCACACGCGCGCCTCGTGCGCGTCGAAGCCGGACTTGTCCAGGAAGCGCACGTCGTTGGACGCCACCACCGGAATGCCGCGCGCGCCCGAGGCGTGCAGGGCGAACGCGTTGAACGCCTCCTCGCCGTCGCGGCCGGTGCGCACCAGTTCCAGGCACAGGTTGCCGTCGAAGGCGCGCTGCCAGTCGGCCAGCTGCTGCTCGGCCAGGTCATGGCGGTGTTCGGCGGCCAGCCGGCCGGCCAGGCTCTCGCGCCCGGCCAGCAGGACCAGCCCTTCGCCGCAGTCCTTGATCCACGCCGGCGTCACCACCACCCCGCCTTCGGCGCGATGGCCTTCCATCCAGGCCCGAGTCAGCAGCCGCGACAGGTTGAGGTAGCCGCGGTGGTCGCGGCACAGCGCGGTCAGGCGCCAGGGCGCCTCGCCCGGTCCCGCGGCCACCGCCAGGTCGGCGCCGGCGATGGGCTTGATGCCCACGGCCTCGGCCGCCTTGTAGAACTTGATCAGGGCGAACAGGTTGTTGAGGTCGGTGACCGCCAGCGCCGGCAGCCCCAGTTCCACCGCGCGGCTGAGCAGGTTGGGCTGCTTGGCCTTGGCCGGATCGGCCTGCTCGGGTTTTTCGGGCACGCGGATGGTCGAGTCCGCAAGCGAAAACTCGGTATGGACGTGGAGGTGGACGAAGCCGGACATGCCCCGGGGAGGGTACCGGCGGGGGGGAGGGGGGACAAGGCTTGACGTCAGGCGTGCCGGCGCCACGCCTTTTCCTACAAACAACCGGACCCCCGCCGGCTGGGGTTTTCGTTCATCATCGCCCGACTCCCCCGGAATGGAGACCGTGGTGAACCCGACGCAACTGGATCCCATCGCCCCCGGCGAGCGCATCGCCACCCTGGACGTGCTGCGCGGTTTCGCCCTCGGCGGCATCCTGCTGATGAACATGGAGTCCTTCGTCGGGCCCGTGTTCCAGGCCAATACCGGGCTGGACCCGGCGCTCACCGGCGCCGACCGGATCGCCGATGGCCTGGTCTACTTCCTGGTGCAGGGCAAGTTCTTCACCCTGTTCTCGCTGCTGTTCGGGATGGGCTTCGCGATGATGGTGCAGCGCGCCGAAGCGGCCGGGCGCCCGTTCGCCGGTCTGTACTGGCGGCGCAGCCTGGCCCTGCTCGGCATCGGCCTGGTCCATTCGCTGCTCATCTGGTCCGGCGACATCCTGGTGCCGTACGCACTGCTGGCGATCCCGCTGCTGGCGTTCCGCGACGTGCCGGCGCGCTGGCTGGCCTGGCTGGGCGTGGCCTGCTACCTGGCCGCGCCGGCGATGCTGCTCGGGCTGGGCCTGCTGTCGCAGTGGGTCCCCGGCTGGGATGCGTTCATGGCCCAGGCCGGCAAGGAGATGACCGAAGTGGCCGAGGCGCAGCGGCAGGCCTACGCCTCCGGCGGTTACGCCGAGGCCGTGGCCCAGCGCGTGCGCGACTTCGGGTTGATGCTGTCCAACCTGATGGTGTTCGGGGTGATGATCTTCGGCATGTTCCTGCTTGGCGCCGCGTTCACCCGCAGCCGCGCGATCCAGCGGCCGGAGCTGTACCCGCGCCTGTATCCGTGGCTGCGCTGGGCGGTGCTGCCGCTGGGCCTGCTGCTGATGCTGGCCTCGTTCGTGGTCGCGTCGGGCTTCTCGCTGACCGTGTTCGACCTGCGCACCGGCCTGGCCCAGGCGCTGGGCGCGGTCGCCGCGGCGATGATGTGCCTGGGTTACCTGGCCTGGGTGATGCGCGGCCTCGAGCTGCCCGCGGTCGCGCGATGGCTGCAGCTGCTGGCGCCGGCCGGGCGCATGGCGCTCACCAACTACCTGGTGCAGTCGATCGTGTGCACCCTGGTGTTCTACGGCTACGGGCTGGGTTTCTTCGAGCACCTGCCGCGCTTCTGGCAGGTGCCGTTCGCGCTGGGATTGTTCGCGGTGCAGGTGATGTACAGCCAATGGTGGATGGCGCGCTTCCGCTTCGGCCCGGTCGAATGGCTGTGGCGGTCGCTGACCTACTGGAAGCTGCAGCCGGTGCGCCATCCGGTGACGTTCCTGGGGTAGGCGTCCGGGCAGGGTTCTTGGCCGACGGTGCCCTTCGGGCCAATGTCGCCGCCGCCGGATGTGCGGCAGCATGGGGCAGCAACCCCGTCCGCGGTGCGCGCCGGAAGGCCGCGGACGCCACCTGCCGGCCCTGACAGGAGATATCCGATGCGCACTCCCTCCCACTCCCCGCGGCGGGCGGCGCGGACGCTGGCGTCCCTGCTGCTGCTCGTGCTGCTGGCCGCATCGACGGCGTGGGCCTCGCCCTCGAACAAGTGGCGGCTGCAGATGAGCGGCCACGCCAAGGTCGACGGCGAGATCGAGCTGTCATTCACGCCCAAGGGCGGCACCGCCAGCAGCGTGGTCGTCCCGGTCGCCAAGGGCACGGGCGAGAACGCCGCCGCGCGCCTGGTCCGCGACACGCTCAAGGCCACCTTCGGCAAGGACGTCTACAAGGTCGAGACCGACGACGGCGAGGACGTGCTGGTCAAGAAGCGCGGCAGCACGCCGGACTTCGAGATCATCGTCGTGCGCAACACCGCCGACGGACTGCGGATCAGCCTGGACCGCGAATAGCGGGCAGGCACGGCCGGCGCCCGACCGCGCATCGCGCCGGCTGCTACCCCGGCGTGCGGCCCGTGCGGCCACCGCGCGCAGCCCCGCTGCGCCGGATGGATACGCCGGCAACGGATGCGGCGCTTCCGCCGCGGCGGGTAGACTTGCGCGGTGAATCCCCCCCACGACGACGTCCTCATCCTCGGTGGCGGCGCCATCGGCCTGGCCACCGCGCTGGCCCTGCTCGAATCCGGGCGCGGCGTGCGCATCCTCGAAGCCGCCACGGTCGGCGGCGCCACCTCGCACGGCAACTGCGGCACGATCACGCCCAGCCACGCGCCGCCGCTGGCCGCGCCGGGCGTGCCGATGCGCGCGCTGCGCTGGATGTTCACCCCCGACGCGCCGCTGTACCTGAAGCCGCGGATCGATCCGGCGCTGTGGTACTGGCTGGGCCGCTTCACCGCCCGCTGCAACGCCAGCGCGTGGATGGCCAGCGCCCGCGGCCGCGCCGCGCTGCTGGACGATTCGCGCGCGCGCCTGGTCGAGTGGATCGGCCGTCATGGCCTGGACTGCGAGTTCGGCGAGACCGGACTGGACTACGTGTTCCGCGACCCGCGCAACTTCGAGCACTACGTCGCCGAGTGCGCGCCGCTCAACGCGATGGGCATCCGCACCGAGGTGATCGACGGGGCGGACTACCTGCGCCAGGAGCCGTCGCTGAAGGACGGGATCGTCGGCGCCATCCGCTTCCCCGACGACGCCCACCTGCGCCCGGACCGCTACGTGGCCGAGCTGGCCCGCGCCGTGCGCGAACGCGGCGGGGTGATCGAGGAGGGCTGCCGGGTCGAGGCGATCGAACCGGGCGCCGATGGCGTGCGCGTGCACGTCGCCGGGCGGGACGGGGAACGTGGCGAGCGGCGCGGCCGCGACGCGGTGGTGGCGATGGCGTCGTGGACGCCCGAGCTGATCCGCCCGCTGGGCCTGCGCCTGCCGATCCAGCCGGGCAAGGGCTACTCGATCACCTACGCGCGTCCTGCCCTGGCGCCGCAGCGGCCGATCGTGCTCAAGGACCGCTCGGTCTGCGTCACCGCCTGGGGCAGCGGCTTCCGCCTGGGCAGCACGATGGAGTTCTCCGGCCGCGACAGCACGCTCAACGCGCTGCGCCTGTCGGCGCTGGAGCGTGCCGCACGCGAATACCTGCGCGAGCCGCCCGATCCGGCCACGATCCAGGAGAAGTGGTACGGCTGGCGGCCGATGACCTGGGACGACCTGCCGGCGCTGGGCCGTTCGCCGCGCCATCCTCACGTCTGGTTGGCGGCCGGGCACGGCATGCTGGGCATCAGCATGAGCACCGCCAGCGGCCAGCTGATGGCCGACCTGATGACCGGCCGCGCCCCGGCGATCGACCCGGCACCCTACCGGGTCGAGCGGTTCCAGTAAGCCATCCGCGCCGCGCGTGCCCGCGCCGCGGCACGACGCAAAGGAGCAGTGCATGAAACCGTCGCGTGATTCCGATCCATCGCGGATGGACTTCGACCTGGTGGTGCTCGGCGGCGGCTCGGCCGGCCTGGCCGGTGCCTTCCGCGCCGCCGCCCATGGCGCGCGCGTGGCCCTGCTGGAACCGGCCGAGTTCGGCGGCACCTGCGTCAACCACGGCTGCGTGCCGAAGAAGGCGATGTGGCTGGCCGCCGACCTCGCCTCGAAGATCGCCCTGGCCGCCGACCTGGGTTTCGCGGTACCGGCGCAGGCCGCGGACGGGAGTTTCCTGGACTGGAAGGAACTGGTGGCCCAACGCCAGCGTTACATCGCCAGCATCCACGCCATCTACCAGCGCATGCTCGACGAGGCCGGCATCGTCTGGATGCCCTGCCGCGGCCGCCTGCGCGATGCGCGCACGGTGGAGACCGACACCGGCGTGCACCTGCACGCCGGGCACGTGCTGGTGGCCACCGGCGGCTCGCCGGTGCGCCCGGACATGCCGGGCGCCGAGCTGGCCGGCGTGTCCGACGACTTCTTCAAGCTCTGCGGCGCGCCGGCGCGCGTGGCGATCATCGGCGGCGGCTACGTCGCGGTGGAGCTGGCCGGGGTGCTGCAGGCGCTGGGCAGCCGGGTCGAGCTGTTCGTGCGCGGCCCGCGCCTGCTGGCGCACATGGACGCCGAGGTGGCGACCCAGCTGCAGGACGACATGGCCCAGCACGGCGTGCGCCTGCACCTGGACACGCCGGTGCAGGCGCTGGAGCGCGCCGGGCCGGGCCAGGACGGCGACGGCGGGCGCGTGCGCGTGCGCGTGCTGCACAAGGGCCCGGCCCATCCGTCCGATGCCTTCGACTGCGTGCTGCTGGCCACCGGACGCCGCCCGAACAGCGCCGGCATCGGCCTGGAGGCGCTGGGCGTGCAGCTCGACGACGATGGCGCGATCGTGGTCGACGAGTTCGAGGACACCGCGGTGCCCGGCATCCATGCGGTGGGCGATGTCACCGGCAAGCTGGAACTGACCCCGGTCGCGATCGCCGCCGCGCGGCGGCTGATGGACCGCCTGTTCGGCGGCCGCGCCGGGGCGAAGCTGGACTACGCGAACGTGCCGACGGTGGTGTTCTCGCACCCGCCGCTGGGCACGGTCGGCCTGACCGAGGAGCAGGCGCGCGAGCGCCACGGCGAGGCGGTCAAGGTCTACACCAGCCGCTTCCGGCCGATGCTCACCGCGCTGGTCGATTCACCGCAACGCAGTTTCTTCAAGCTGGTGTGCGTGGGCGAGGAGGAGCGCGTGGTCGGCATCCACCTGCTCGGCGAGTCGGCCGACGAGATCCTGCAGGGCTTCGCCGTGGCGCTGAAGCTGGGCGTGACCAAGGCCCAGCTCGACGACACCGTCGCCATCCACCCGACCAGCGCCGAGGAAGTGGTGCTGATGCGGTAAGCGTCGCGCGCCTTCTTGTAGGAGCCGATTCATCGGCGACCCGATGGCGCGGGACGGGCGATGGCGCCGTTGGTCCGGCCACCTCGGGTCGCCCATGAGGATGGGCTCCTACACGAGGGGCGGTGCCGTCTGGAGACGGGGGCTTGGCCTTTGTAGGAGCCGATTCATCGGCGACCCGATGGCGCGGGACGGGCGATGGCGCCGTTGGTCCGGCCGCCTCGGGTCGCCCATGAGGATGGGCTCCTACACGAGGCCGGGCAGACGCGACGAGGCCGGGTGCGCGCGCTTTTGTAGGAGCCGATTCATCGGCGACCCGAGGCGGTCGACCGGGCGACGTTGCGCCTGCCGGGCCACACCGAGGGGGCGGCGTACAATCGCGGCATGGACATCTACGAACTCCACCAGGGCACCGCGCCGCTGCTGGTCAGCCTGCCGCACGACGGCACCGCGGTGCCCGAGGCCATCGCCGCGCGCCTGACCGACAGCGCCCGCCGCGTGCCCGATACCGACTGGCACGTCAGCCGCCTGTATGCCTTCGCCCGCGAGCTGGGCGCCTCGATCCTGGTGCCGCGCCATTCGCGTTATGTCGTCGACCTCAATCGTCCGCCGGACGACACCTCGCTGTATCCCGGACAGAACACCACCGGCCTGTGCCCGGTGGTGCAGTTCAGCGGCGAGCCGGTCTATCGGGACGGCATGCAGCCGGACCCCGCCGAAATCGCCGCGCGCGTCGAAACCTACTGGCGCCCCTATCACGACAACCTCGACGCCGAACTGCAGCGCATCCGCGGCGAGCATGGCCGCGCGGTGCTGTGGGAGGGCCATTCGATCCGCGGCACGTTGCCGTTCCTGTTCGAAGGCGCCTTGCCCGAGCTCAACCTGGGTACCGCCGCCGGCGCCAGCTGCACGCCGGCGCTGCAGCAGCGCCTGGCCGAGGTGCTGGCCGCGCAGGGCGAGTACACCCACGTGGTCAACGGCCGCTTCAAGGGCGGCTACATCACCCGCCACTACGGCGATCCGGAGATCGGCGTGGAAGCGGTGCAGCTGGAGATCGCCCAGCACGCCTACATGGACGAGGACAGTTTCGAGTACCTGCCCGACAGGGCGGAGAAGCTGCAGCGCGTGATCCGCCGGCTGCTGGAAGCCGCACTGGCGTGAGCACCGCGCAGGGCCGGCGCCTGGCCGGCATCGCGCTGGCCGCCGGCGGCGCGATCCTGTTCTCGGGCAAGGCGATCATCGTCAAGCTCGGCTTCCGCTTCGGTGCCGATGCGGTCACCCTGCTGGCGCTGCGCATGCTGGTCGCGCTGCCGCTGTTCGCGCTGATGGCCTGGTGGGCGGCGTGGCGTGCGCCGCGGCCGCTGGCGAAAGGCGAGCGCTGGCGCATCCTCGGCCTGGGCTTCTTCGGCTATTACCTGGCCAGCTTCCTGGACTTCGCCGGGCTGGCCTACATCAGCGCCACCCTGGAACGGCTGATCCTGTACCTCACTCCGACCCTGGTGCTGCTGATCGGCTGGTTCGCGTTCGGGCGCCGGCCCAGTCGCACGCAGTGGCTCGCGCTGCTGGTCAGCTACTTCGGCGTGGCGCTGGCCTTCGGCCACGACCTGCAGGGCGGCGACAAGGGCATCGTGCTCGGCGGGGCACTGGTGTTCGGCAGCGCACTGGCCTACGCGCTGTACCTGGTCGGCAGCGGCGAGATGGTGGCGAAGGTGGGCGCGGTGCGGCTCACCGCCTACGCCAGCAGCGTGGCCAGCGTGCTGTGCATCGGCCAGTTCCTGCTGCTGCGGCCGGTGGCGACGCTGGCACTGCTGCCGCGCGAGGTGTACTGGCTGTCGCTGCTCAACGGCACCTTGTGCACGGTGGCGCCGGTGCTGATGGTGATGCTGGGCATCGCCCGGATCGGTTCCGGGCTGGCCGCGCAGATCGGCATGCTCGGCCCGGTATCGACGATCGTGCTGAGCATGCTGGTTTTGGGCGAACCGATGGGCCCGTGGCAGGTCGCCGGCACGCTGCTGGTGCTGGGCGGCGTGCTGCTGGTGAGCCGCGCGCCATCGGCGGGGCGTTGACGGGGCGGGGCCGGGCAGGGGCGTCGGGTTGCAGACACCGTCGCCCGTCCCACGCCCTCGGGTCGCCGATGAATCGGCTCCTACAAGGGGAAGGCCCTCGTTCTCCAGATCGACGCGGCCCTCGTCTGTAGGAGCCCATCCTCATGGGCGACCCGAGGCGGCCGGATCGCCGACACCATTGCCCGTCCCACGCCCTCGGGTCGCCGATGAATCGGCTCCTACAAGGGAAGGTCCCAGATCGGCGCCGACCCGCTCTTGTAGGAGCCCATCCTCATGGGCGACCCGAGGCGGCCGGATCGCCGACGCCATCGCCCTTCCCACACCCTCGGGTCGCCGATGAATCGGCTCCTACAAGGGAAAGGCCCCTGGTCTCCAGATCGGCGCCGACCCGCTCTTGTAGGAGCCCATCCTCATGGGCGACCCGAGGTGGCCGGATCGCAGACACCGTCGCCCGTCCCACGCCCTCGGGTCGCCGATGAATCGGCTCCTACAAGGGAAGGTCCCAGATCGGCGCCGACCCGCTCTTGTAGGAGCCCATCCTCATGGGCGACCCGAGGCGGCCGGATCGCCGACACCATCGCACGTCCCACGTCCTCGGGTCGCCGATGAATCGGCTCCTACAAGGGGAAGGTCCCAGATCGGCGCCGACCCGCTCTTGTAGGAGCCCATCCTCATGGGCGACCCGAGGCGGCCGGATCGCCGACACCATTGCCCTTCCCACGCCCTCGGGTCGCCGATGAATCGGCTCCTACAAGGGAAGGTCCCAGATCGGCGCCGACCCGCTCTTGTAGGAGCCCATCCTCATGGGCGACCCGAGGCGGCCGGGTCGCCGACACCGTCGCCCTTCCCACGTCCCCGGGTCGCCGATGAATCGGCTCCTACAAGGGGAAGGCCCTGGTCTCCAGATCGGCGCCACCATCGCCCTTCCCACGCCCTCGGGTCGCCGATGAATCGGCTCCTACAAGGGGAGGCCGTGGCGCCTTCCTGCACCTGCACCCGCGCGGCACGGCGTCTCACTCCTCCTCGTGCTTCGGCTTGTACGCCTCCACCAGCTTCTGCTGCACCGGCGGCGGCACCGGTTCGTAGTGGCTGAAGTCCAGCGCGTAGCGGCCCTTGCCGGCGGTGAGCGACTTGAGCTCGGCGGCGAAGCCGTCCAGCTCCGACATCGGTACCTGCGCCTTGACCACGACCTCGCCGTGCACCGAATCGGTGCCGGTGATCCGCGCCCGCCGCGACGCCAGGCTGCCGGTCACGTCGCCGAGCTGCGCCTCCGGCGCGCCCACCTCCAGGTCCACGATCGGCTCAAGCACCTGCGGCCGCGCCTTGGCGATCGCATCGAGGAAGGCCTTGCGCCCGGCGGTGACGAACGCGATCTCCTTGCTGTCCACCGGGTGGTGCTTGCCGTCGTAGACGACCACGCGCACGTCCTGCAGCGGATGGCCGGAGATCGCGCCGCCCTGCAGCACCTGGCGCACGCCTTTCTCCACCGCCGGCAGGAACTGGCCGGGAATCGTCCCGCCCTTGACCTCGTCGACGAACTCGAACCCGCTCCCGCGCGGCAGCGGCTCCACCCGCAGGAACACCTCGCCGAATTGCCCGGCGCCGCCGGTCTGCTTCTTGTGCCGGTGGTGGCCCTCGGCCCGGGTCGACACCGTCTCGCGGTAGGCGATGCGCGGCGGCCGGGTGGCCACGTCCACGCCGAAGCGGTCCTTGAGCCGGTCCAGCATCACCCGCAGGTGCAGGTCGGACAGGCCGCGGATCACGGTCTCGTTGAGCTCGACGTTGTGGTCGACCAGGAATGCCGGGTCCTCCTCGGTGAGCTTCTGCAACGCCTGCGACAGCTTCTGCTCCTGGCCGCGGCTGGCCGCCTGCACCGCCAGCCCGAACATCGGCCGCGGGAACTCGGTGGGCGCCAGGTGCACGCCGTCCTCGTCGTGGCTGTCGTGCAGCACCGCGTCGAAGTGCAGGTCCTCGATCTTGGCCACTGCGGCGATGTCGCCGGGGATGGCCTCCTCAATCTCCGCATGCTCCTTGCCGCGCAGCTTGAACAGGTGCCCGACCTTGAACGACTTGCGCCCGTCGTCGACGAACAGCTGCGAGTCGCGCCGCACCGTGCCCTGGTAGACGCGGAACACGCCCAGCTTGCCGACGAAGGGATCGTTGACGATCTTGAACACGTCGGCGATCACATGGCCGCCGGCATCGGCGCGGGTGGCCAGCGGCTCGTCGCCGTGGCCGTTGCGCTTGAGCAGCGGCGGCGGATTGGCCTCGGTCGGATCCGGGAACAGGCGCTCGGTGATCTCCAGCAGCTCCTGCACGCCGACGCCGCTGCGCGCCGAGACGAAACACACCGGCACCAGGTGGCCCTCGCGCAGGCACTGCTCGAACGCGTCGTGCAGCTCCTGCGGCGGGATGCCGGCCTCGCCGCTTTCCAGGTAGTGCTCCATCGCCGCCTCGTCCACTTCCACCACCTGGTCGAGGATGCGCTGGTGCCAGTCGGCCACCGGCCCCAGGTCGGACTCGCCGGTGCCGCTGCCGAAGCAGTCGACCACGCGGCGGCCGCCGTCGGCCGGCAGGTTCAGCGGCAGCACCTCCGGGCCGAAGATCTCGCGCAGCTGCGCCAGCACGCGCGCGCAGTCGGCCTGCTCGTGGTCGATCTTGTTGACCACGATCGCCCGGCACAGGCCGCGCTCCTTCGCCCGTTCCATCAGCCGCACCGTGCCGTGCTCCACGCCGGTGTCGGCGTCGACCACGATCACCGCCGTTTCCACCGCGGCCAGCGCCGACAGGGCAGGGCCGCGGAATTCCGGATACCCGGGGGTGTCGATCAGGTTGAGGTGGAAAGCGCGGTCGCTGGTGGGCGCGTGGTCGATGCTGGCGATGGCGATGTCCATCGAATGCCCGCGGGCTTTTTCCATCGGATCGAAGTCCGACACCGTGGTGCCGCGTTCGATCGTGCCTGCCGATGTCAGGGCGCCGCCGGCATGCAGCAGGGCTTCGAACAGCGTTGTTTTGCCGGCGCCGGGGTGGCCTGCGAGGGCCACGTTGCGGATGTCATGGGTTGCGTACGACATGAGGCCGTTCCTCCCGTGGATGGGTCTGAAGGGCCGTCATGGCTGTCCGGGCCGGGAGCGCGTGCCAGGAGGTGCCGATTGCGTGCAGCCCGGGGTGCGGACCCGGCGGGCGGTCATGGCGGACGGGTACCTTAGCGCGTCCTTCGTTCGCCCGGCGTTGCGGCGCACAACGGGCGGCGGTGCGTTGTTGTTGTAGGAGCCCATCCTCATGGGCGACCCGAGGCGGCCACTCCATGCGACGGATATTCGACGACCTCGGGTCGCCCATGAGGATGGGCTCCTACAAGAGGTGGCGCGGTCCCTTCGCAGGAGCCGATTCATCGGCGACCCGAGGCTCTGGGACGGCGCCCGGCAACAGGCCGCTAACATCCGCGCCGCTAGGCTGGCCGTCCCCTCCACCCACCAAGGAACGAACCATGGGCATTTCCCGCAACGCGACCGCGCATTGGGAAGGCGACCTGAAGACCGGCAAGGGCAAGCTCAACACTCCGCAGAGCGGGCTGCTGGCCGACACCCGCTACGGCTTCAACAGCCGCTTCGGCGACGAGAAGGGCACCAACCCGGAAGAACTGATCGCCGCCGCGCATGCCGGCTGCTTCACCATGGCGTTCTCGGCCAAGCTCGGCGAGGCCGGCTTCACCCCGACCTCGATCGACACCCGCGCCGAAGTGGACCTGTCGATGGAAGGCGGCCCGACCCTGTCGCACATCCGCCTGAAGATGAAGGCGGTGATCCCGGGGATCGACGAATCGAAGTTCCGCGCCATCGCCGACGACGCCAAGCAGAACTGCCCGGTGTCCAAGGCCCTGTCGGCGGTGCCGATCAGCCTGGAAGCCGAACTGGCCGGCTGAGCGGCCGCTCCCTGCAGGCGGGAAGGCGCCTACGCCATGTCGGCGCCTTCCCGTATGTAGGAGCCCATCCTCATGGGCGACCCGAGGCGGCCGATCACCGGCGCCATCGCCCGTCCCACGCCCTCGGGTCGCCGATAAATCGGCTCCTACAAAGGCAACCGGCGCCGCCGCTTTCTGTAGGAGCCCATCCTCATGGGCGACCCGAGGCGGCCGGATTACCGACGCCATCGCCCGTCCCACGCCCTCGGGTCGCCGATAAATCGGCTCCTACAAGAGGCAACCCGCGCCGCCGCTTTCTGTAGGAGCCCATCCTCATGGGCGACCCGAGGCGGCCGGATTACCGACGCCATCGCCCGTACCACGCCCTCGGGTCGCCGATGAATCGGCTCCTACAAAAGGCTACCCGCGCCGCCGCTTTCTGTAGGAGCCCATCTTCATGGGCGACCCGAGGCGGCCGGATCCTCGGCGCCATCGCCCGTCCCGCGCCCCCGGGTCGCCGATGAATCGGCTCCTACAAGAGGAGAGAGGGCGGTGACGCAGGCCCCCGTTTGCCCCCGGATGCCCGGCGCCGGCATAGTCGGCGCCTGTCCTTTCCGGAGAAACCGATGCGCCTGCGTGCCCACGTCCTCCCGTTCGCGCTGCTGCTGGCCTGTGCCGGGGCCGGCGCCCACGCCGCCCAGGACACCGCGCCTGCATCGACGCCCGCCGCCACGCCCGCGGATGCCGACGACACCCCGCCGCCCACGCCCCCCGGCGCCGACCAGATCACCGTCCTCACTGCCGCGCGCATCCACACCGAAGACCTCGCGCAGCCGCAGGTCACCGCGATCGCCTGGAACGGGCAGGGCCGCATCGTCGCCACCGGTACCGCGCAGGAGCTGCGCAAGCGCTATCCCAAGGCCAGGCGCATCGACGCCGGCAAGGCCACCGTCGTCCCCGGCCTGATCGACGCCCACGCCCATGTGATGGAGCTGGGCTACGCGCTGCTGCGCGCCGACCTGTCCGGCGCGGCGAGCAAGGACGAGGTCATCGAGCGCCTGCGCGCGTTCGCCGCCACCGCGCCGGCCGACACCTGGATCCAGGGCTGGGGCTGGGACCAGAACCGCTGGCCCGGCCAGCAGTTCCCGACCGCCGCCGACCTCGACGCCGCCTTCCCCGACCGCCCGGTCTGGCTGGTGCGGATCGACGGCCATGCCGGCTGGGGCAACCGCGCCGCCCTGCGCGCGGCCGAGGCGGCCGCCGACGCGCGCGCGCTGGCCGGCGACTGGCAGCCCGACGGCGGCCGCATCGTCCGCGAAGGCGGGCAGGCCAGCGGCGTATTCGTCGACGCGGCCATGCGCCTGGTCGAGAAGGCCATCCCCGCGCCCACCGAGGCCTACCGCGAACTGGCCCTGCAACGCGCGCTGGAGGCGGCCGTGCGCAACGGCCTCACCGGCGTGCACGACATGGGCGTCTCGCGCGCCGACCTGGCGCTGATGCGCCGCTTCGCCGACGACGGTCGCCTGCCGCTGCGCATCGACGCCTACGCCGACGGCAACAGCGACGCCCTGGCCGACCTGTGCGCGCACGGTCGCTACCGCCACCCCGGCGGACGCCTGCAGATGGAGGGCGTGAAGCTGTACATCGACGGCGCGCTCGGCAGCCGCGGCGCCGCGCTGCTGGCCGACTACAGCGACGACCCCGGCAACCGCGGCCTGCTGGTCACCGACCCGGCCGCCTACGCCATCGCCGTGTACAAGGCGCGCGACTGCGGCGTGCAGGTGGCCAGCCACGCCATCGGCGACCGCGGCAACCGCCTGGTGCTGGACACCTACGCGCAGGCGCTGGCCGGCAGCACCGCCCAGCCCGACAGCCGCTGGCGGGTGGAGCACGCGCAGGTGGTGGCGGCCGAGGACATCCCGCGCTTCGCCCAGCTCAAGCTGGTCGCCTCGATGCAGCCCACCCACGCCACCTCGGACATGCCCTGGGCCGGCGACCGCCTAGGCCCCGACCGGCTGGAAGGCGCCTACGCCTGGCGCCGGTTCCTGGACCTGGGCGTGCCGCTGGCGCTGGGCTCGGACTTCCCGGTCGAACAGGTCGACCCGCGCCTGGGCCTGTTCGCCGCGGTCAACCGCACCGACCGCGACGGCCACCCGCCCGGCGGCTGGCTGCCCGGGCAGAAGCTGACCGCCGCCGAAGCCCTGCGCGGCTTCACCGCCACCGCCGCCTGGGCCGGCCACGACGAGGGCGAGGTCGGCCGTCTGGCCCCCGGCCTGCGCGCCGACTTCGTGGTCCTGGACCGCGACCCGCTGGCGGTCCCCGCCGCCGAGCTGGACGACCTGAAGATCCAGGCCACCTGGGTCGACGGCCAGCCGGTATACGAGGCGGAGTAGCCCCAGCCGGCGGCGCACCGCCTTTGTAGGAGCCCAGCTTGCTGGCGACCCGAGGGCGGCCAGATTACCGACGCCATCGCCCCTTCCACGCCCTCGGGTCGCGGGCAAGCCCGGCTCCTACAACCGCGCCGCCGGTCGCCGCGATCCCGCCTTTGTAGGAGCCCAGCTTGCTGGCGACCTGAGGGCGGCCGGATTACCGACGCCACCACCCATCCCGCGCCCCCGGGTCGCGGGCAAGCCCGGCTCCTACAACCGCGCCGCCGGTCGCCGCGATCCCGTCTTTGTAGGAGCCCAGCTTTGCTGGCGACCCGAGGCGGCCGGATCGCCGACGCCATCGCCCCTCCCACGCCCTCGGGTCGCGGGCAAGCCCGGCTCCTACAACCGCGCCCCGGTCGCGACGATCCCGCCTTTGTAGGAGCACAGCTTGCTGGCGACCCGAGGCGGCCGGGATCACCGACGCCATCGCCCGTCCCACGCCCTCGGGTCGCCGATGAATCGGCTCCTACAAAGGCGCCCGCGCCGCCGCCTCCTGTAGGAGCCCATCCTCATGGGCGACCCGAGGGCGTGGGACGGGCGATGGCGT
>NZ_PDWO01000050.1 GCF_010211765.1 Pseudoxanthomonas kaohsiungensis
CCGGCAACGACCTGTCGGTGGACGACAAGGTCGGCCACGGCACCACCGTGGCCCAGTTGGCCGCCGGTGCCCCGGTGGACATCTGGCCGGGCGGCGTGGCCCCGGAAGCGCGGATCGTCTCCTCCCGCAGCGTCGCCGATACCCCCGGCGGAGACGATGGTTCCGGCCAGGGCAACAAGGTGCTGCCGGGCCGGGGCTACGGCAACTACTTCAAGCAGCTCAACCTGGAACTGGCCGACGCCGGCGCGCGCATCATCAACAACTCCTGGGGCGGGCTGTACTGGGATTCGCCCCTGGTCACCCGCGAGTTCGTCGACGCCTACCGCGAGTTCGTCATCGACCGCGGCGGCCTGGTGGTCTTCGCCAACGGCAATTCCGGGGAGGACCCGCGCTACCGTTCGCAGCCCGGCGACATCGCCGCGCTGCCCAGCAAGTCGCTTGGCGCCGCCGCGCTGGAACGCGGCTGGCTGACCGTGGCCGCGCTCAATCCCAAAAAAAAAAAAAAGACCAAAGACGTTCGAATGGTTGTGCGACGATACGTCTAGGACAATTGCTACTTTGCAGAGATCACGAGTATTGGTCCATTATCAAACACGCAGTGTATACTAGCTGGATCATTATGTAGTCTACATTAGACTAGTTCATCACAACAGATGGAGTC
>NZ_PDWO01000051.1 GCF_010211765.1 Pseudoxanthomonas kaohsiungensis
AGTACAAGCTCAACGAAGAGACGCTGATGCAGGTCGATGGCGCCGGGGCGGGCCAGCTCACCCGCGGTGACGTCAACATCATGGCCGACAAGTCCATTCCCTTTCACGTGCTCAAGAAAGTCATGGCGACGTGCAGCGACACGCGCTTCGCCAAGATCTCGCTGGCCGTGATCGAGAAGGAAGGGGCCGAAGCGCTATGAGCATGTTCGTGCTCTCAGCCGAAGGCTGGGCCTTCAACGAGGCCGCCGATCGCCGCTTCCGTCGCATCTCGACGGTGGTGGGCATCATCTTCGTGATCCTGGCGGTCATCATTCCGTTCCTCGAACTGCTGGGCGTACAGGAAGGCGGCGGTGAAACCACCGACACCACGTACGTGAACATCCTTCCGGATGCCGAGATCGCGGAACAGGTCGAGGAGCCCAAGCCGGCAGAAGAAGAAAAGCCCGAGCCGGAGCCAGTCAAGGAGGTCAAGAAGCCAAAAAAAAGCAAAAATCTAACACATGTGCCTGTCGAAGCCGACTTAAGACGATCTCATCACATGGTTCTACCAGACTACCTATTGCGTATCTCGGTTCTCTGACGCGTCAGACGCCCAGCGTACAGCACCCGTCCTGCAGCGAGACGCGTTAATAATGCCGAATAATGACGACG
>NZ_PDWO01000052.1 GCF_010211765.1 Pseudoxanthomonas kaohsiungensis
CGTCAGCGCCGTTCCCTGCGCCCACGGCACATGCAGGGTTTCCGGAACCTGACCGACGAACTTGCGCTCTTCGGCGGTACGCACGTCCACCAGCTGCGCCTGACCCGAAGAGAACAGCGCCCAGGCCTCGGCAGGCAACACGCCGCCGGCGTACGCCAGGCCGCGCTGCGTCGCCTCGGCGCGCGCACGGACCAGGCTGGCGGGTTCGTCCGAGACAGCGGACGCCAAGGCTCCCAGCAGCTCGGGGCCTCGGGACAGGGCCTGCGGGTCAGGACCGAACATCGTCGTCTCCTTATAGGGTCGGGTCAGGCGCTCGATGCGCCTTACCTCTTCAGAACCTACTGTAAGGGTCGACCGGTCGCTTTAGAACGAAGTTGATGGCCTTTGGTCAGGCGCGAACGTCATAAGAACCCTCAGGTCGGCCCGACGCGCCCGTCCGCCAAAAAAAAAAAACGAGCACGAGCGTGCCGGCAGCAGATAAAGAAACAGCACCCTCGTCTGCAGCGGAGCTAGCAGCTGACGCACAAGGAGGTAACGGTGTAAGCTGAACATTGCTACGCACACGACTAATGCCCCTCATGACAAGATGTAACACCTCCGATGTCGAGCATACTATGCTGTACGCG
>NZ_PDWO01000053.1 GCF_010211765.1 Pseudoxanthomonas kaohsiungensis
GCTGGACCCGAATCGGGCCCGCGTTGTGATTGACGCAGGTTAAAAGCCTAGCCAGCTCATATGACTACCCTGTGGGGTAAACACGCCATTAGGGCTGACCCTGAATCCGCGTGAAGACGAATCGGCATGCATGCGAGCGTGCAAAAAACCGACGGCTGCCGCGGCGCACCAAAGCGGGTCAGAGGGGCCGAAAAACCCGGCGGCCGACGCCGCTTCCGCGCTTTTTTTCCCAACGCTGTTCATCGCCCCGATCCCGCATCCCGCCCATTCCTGCGCATCGGAAATGCTTCACCGCAGCTTTCGTGGCGTGGCGTATCGAGGCAGCGGACAAGTGCACGGGAGGACAGCTTCAAGGGCTCTGACGACAAAGTCCCTGCGCCGGTTCTTCGCGAGCAGGGAATCGCGAGTGGTGCGGGGTCTTTTGCGGACGCCCATGACATTGGCGCAACGGCGTATCGGGTGGCCAAAAAAGTAAGAATGTGCCCAGACTCGCACCCAGCCCTGCCGCGGCCAAATAGGCCAGGGTCAACGCGACGCACCGACACAACTGCAGATCCACCCACGCAAACCCCTGCTACATGTCTTCGAAGAAATGACTGATTCCTGATTCGACG
>NZ_PDWO01000054.1 GCF_010211765.1 Pseudoxanthomonas kaohsiungensis
GTGTACGAACCGAAGATCGCGCTGGCCCAGGCCTGGCCCGAACTGTCGCCGTGGTAGAACTCGGCCACGATGTACAGCGCCAGCGCCCAGCTCACGCTGTAGAACGCGAAGCGCTCCCAGAACTCGGTCATGAACAGCATCCACAACGGCCGCGGATGGCCGAGCAGCTGCGGGTAATCGGGTGTCGAGGCCGCGTCGCCGGCAGTGCTGGTCTGGCTCATGCAAGTCCCTGGTCGGCATGCGTGAGGCAGCCGCAAGCGCCCAGATGTAACCGGGCACCGCGCTCGGCGTCAATGGTCGGGGAGCGGGAAACCGGGAACCCAACGGCGACGCGGGGTCTCGCGTCGCCCTGCGCATTCCTCCCCGTTACCGCCCCTTCAGCGCACGCCGTGCATCAGCTTGTTGATCAGCGGCGCGAGCAGGAACAGCAGCACGCCGCCGCCGAGCAGGATCCAGAAGCCGGAGGTGTAGCCGGACAGCGCAAAAAAAAAAAAAACTAATAAGCTAAGCCTGCCTCCACTCGACTCAACTACAGTATCAGCATCTTCATCTACATAAACAACCCACTGCTTCATACACACTCATCCGTTCTCACTACATGAAACA
>NZ_PDWO01000055.1 GCF_010211765.1 Pseudoxanthomonas kaohsiungensis
CCAGAACGCGTTGTCGAAGTCGCGCTGCAGCCGCGGCAGGTTGTCCGGCACCGAGGCGATCGCGGCGAGCGTGGCGTAGCCGTTGGCCATGTGGCGCGCTTCGTCGGACTGCACGCTGAGGAACGTGGTGGGCGTGGCTTCGTCGCCGTTGGCAGCCGCGACCTCGGTGAGCGTCACGAAGATCGGGTTGGTGTACGCGGTCTCGGCGACGACCTGCAGATTGATCGCGCCCTCGATGGGATCGCTGGCGAAGAAGGCGTCGAGCGCCGGTCGCGCGGCGCGCGTGATCATGTTCTGCCCGCGGATCTTGAAGCCGCGGTCGAAGCCCTCGGGATCGCGCGCGTGCTTGGCCAGATACCGGATCAGGTGGGCTTCCTGGTTGGTGTGGCGCACCTCGTCCATCATCTGTGCGAGGTAACCCTGCCGCAGTTCCGCGTTGTCGACAAAAAAACTGCCGCAGCCGAACACTATGCGCGCGCGGCGCACGGGCATCTGCTAGAGGACCTCGGGCCCGGTGATTTCCGAGTGGTCGGCTAGGTTGTCGGGGGTGCCGACCTGATTGATTCAATTGTCGTACGTAGTGTCATCTGTAATAGACTTGCAC
>NZ_PDWO01000056.1 GCF_010211765.1 Pseudoxanthomonas kaohsiungensis
GTGTTCTGGCAATGGGACCGCCCGAGCGCATGAGCCCGCCATCCGCCCGCCGTATCCTCGTCGCGAGCTTCGTCGGCACCGCGATCGAGTTCTACGACTTCTACATCTACGCCACCGCCGCCGCCCTGGTGATCGGGCCGATCTTCTTCCCCCAGGGGGAGCCCGGCGTTCAGACGCTCCAGGCCTTCGCCACCTTCGCCATCGCCTTCCTGGCCCGTCCGGTCGGCGCCGCGGCCTTCGGGCATTTCGGCGACCGGGTCGGCCGCAAGGCGACCCTGGTCGCGGCGCTGATGACGATGGGCATCTCCACGGTGCTGATCGGACTGCTGCCGACCCATGCGCAGATCGGCGTCGCCGCGCCATTGCTGCTGGCGCTGTGCCGGTTGGGCCAGGGCCTGGGGCTTGGTGGCGAATGGGGTGGCGCGGTGCTGCTGGCGGTCGAGAACGCGCCCCCGCAGAAGCGGGCCTGGTACGGCATGTTCCCGCAGCTGGGCGCGCCACTGGGTTTCCTGTTCGCGAACGGCTCGTTCCTGTTGCTGGCAGCAACCCTGGACCAGGCGCAGTTCATGGCCTGGGGCTGGCGCGTGCCGTTCATCGCCAGCGCCCTGCTGGTTGGGGTCGGCCTGTGGGTACGACTGAGCCTGCAC
>NZ_PDWO01000057.1 GCF_010211765.1 Pseudoxanthomonas kaohsiungensis
TCGGACCGCGTTTCGCACAATCACTCGGCTGGCGTGTCGTTCGTCCAGGCTTCTCGCCTGATGGCTCGCCGGCCTAACCACTCGTTCAAGCCGACGCCGCTTCGCGGCGCGGCTTAACTCCGGCGTTAGGGCCCATGCCAAGTGGCTATGTCGATGGACGCTGATCACGACTCAATTCACGGAAAGCTTGCTGTTTCATTTGCCAAGCACCTCATCCTTGGGCGGTACAGCGACGCGCATGCGCTTCTCTCTCCCCGTCTTCAAGAAGAGTGGCCCGCTTCATCGCTAGAGAGCGAGTTCTTAACCATGACAGACTACGGAAACGGTCCAGCGAGTCGAGCCGAGCTTACGGTGACGATGGATACGTGGCCCACGCGAGAGCCAGGCGACATTGGCTGGGCCTATGTTTCTATCGTAGGCGAAGGCTTTGTTGAGGCAGTTACGGTAGTGGTTTCTGATTCGTTAGGGGCGCCGCGCGTACGCGAGCTCGAGTGGGGGCGCCCATGATGGGCCCTAACAATTCATGTATGGACTCCTCCGTCAAGCAGGTTTGCCGCAGCTGATGTTCGATCGTTGGGAAGCGGAACGGTTGCAGTCGTGTATTCGGCCTTGAGGTGAGCGGTCGATGTGCTCGGGCCAT
>NZ_PDWO01000058.1 GCF_010211765.1 Pseudoxanthomonas kaohsiungensis
AAGCAGTATCTCACATGATGTTAACGTGTCGTGACTACATCACAAAGATTGCCGTGCCGATACTCAGAGGCCACTCCATGTGCCTGCTTTCCCTGACGGCTCATTTTATCTGTATATTAGCCCCCTACTCGTCGCTTTTTGCCTCCTGTTTTTGTTTTTTTTTTCGAGTCCATGCGCATCGGCGCCGATCCGGGCGGCGGCGGGGAGTGGGACACCCGATCATATATGGGACCTGCGGCGCCGGCTGCAACCGGCGTGCGGCGGTGCAAGGCCGGCATCGGCATGTCAGTATTCACGTTCGATCGGAACATGGCGCGGGAGCCGCATGAGCGCGGTCGAACAGGAGAGCGCAGTGCAGCAAGCGTCATCGGATGCGGGTGATGAAACGGTCGGTGTGATCCGCTGGCAGACCATGGCCGATGGTCAGCGCCTGCTGTTGCGCGACTGGCCGCGACATGACGCGCGCGGCGCCGTGCTGCTGGTGCACGGCGTGGGCGAGCACAGCGGCCGGTACGATCGCCTCGCCGCGTGGTTCAACCAGCGTGGCTATGCGGTGCGCGGCTACGACCAGCGCGGTCACGGGC
>NZ_PDWO01000059.1 GCF_010211765.1 Pseudoxanthomonas kaohsiungensis
GCGTGTCGATCAGCACCAGGCCGTCGTGCTGCGCCTCGTCGAGCACGGCGTGTTCGGCGTCCGTGGTGGTGCCGTGCAGGACGCCGACGCGGAACGCCTCGCGCCCGAGCAGGGCGTTGCCCAGCGCCGACTTGCCGGCGGAGACGCGACCGAACACCGCCACGTGCAGCTCGCCGCGTTCGAGCCGGGCCAGCATGCTTTCGATGCGGCGGAATTCGCCGGCCAGCTCGCTGCGCACCGAAGGCGGGATCGCCGGGTCGTCGAGCAGGCTGCGCAGGCTGTCGGCGACGCGGCTGGAACCGTCATCGACGCGCGCGGTGGGTGCGGTCCCGCGCGCCGGTTCGTGCCGGAGCCGGCTGCGCAGGCGCCGCCACCAGGACGCGTCGCTCATCGAGGGTCTACTTCGCGGCCAACTGCAGGTGCGCGGTGATCTTCACCTCGGCACCGATCACCGAGGTGTCGGCGTACTCGCCAAAAAAAACAAAAACGTAGCAAAATATAAGGAGAGCGTCTATGATCACTATCGAACAGCATACACGGAGAATATAACCGCAGATCAGATTCTTACTGTGGATCGCCTT
>NZ_PDWO01000005.1 GCF_010211765.1 Pseudoxanthomonas kaohsiungensis
CGAGCAGTTCCTCGCGACGCCAGTCATGGCGGGGTTCCGGAGGGAAGGGGGGGGGGGTTTTTTCCGGGGGCGGGGGGGGGGGGGGGGGGGCGCGGCCACCGCTCCCCGCGCGGGGGGGGGGCGGGGAGGGGCGGCCAGGGCGGTGACGATGGCGGCGGAGAGCAGGCGGTGCTGGGCGATCATGGAACGACTCCTGGAGGGGCGGGGTCGGCATTGGCCGGAGCGGATGGTGTTGCGGCGCAGCAATCCCGGAATAACCCTGTGACGGGCGATTGTCAAATTTCCGTTACGGGATCCTGGGCCTGCCGGCGTCAAGTATTCGTTAACCGGTAGAATGGCCGCGCCGCATCCGTCGGCATCTGCTGATTCCCGTTCCTTCTGTAGCGTCCCCCATGATTTCCCTGCGCAATTTCGCCCTGCGCCGCGGCGAGCGGCTGCTGTTGTCCAACGTCGACCTGGCCTTGCATGCCGGCTACCGGGTGGGCGTGGTCGGCCGCAACGGCACCGGCAAGTCCAGCCTGTTCGCGGCGATCAAGGGCGAGCTGGAGGCCGACAAGGGCGACGTCGACCTGCCCGGCAAGGTGCGGATCGCCTCGGTCGCGCAGGAAACCCCATCGCTGCCCGATCCCGCATTGGAGTTCGTGCTTGGTGGCGACGAGGTGATCGCCAACGTGCTGCGCGAGGAAGCGGCGGCCAACGCGCGCGAGGACTGGGAGGCGGTGGCCGCCGCGCACCAGAAGCTGGCCGAGCTCAACGGCTACGACGCCGAAGCCCGCGCCGGCCGGCTGCTGCATGGCCTGGGCTTCCCGGCCGAGACCCACCACCGCCCGGTGTCCTCGTTCTCCGGTGGTTGGCGCGTGCGCCTGAACCTGGCCCGGGCGCTGATGATGCCCTCGGACCTGCTGCTGCTCGACGAACCGACCAACCACCTCGACCTCGACGCGGTCTACTGGCTGGAACAGTGGCTGCTGAAGTATCCGGGCACGCTGCTGCTGATCTCGCACGACCGCGAGTTCCTGGACAACGTCGCCACCCACACCCTGCACCTGCACGGCGGCGGCGCCAAGCTCTATGTCGGTGGTTACACCGACTTCGAGCGCCAGCGCGCCGAGCAGCTGCGGCAGCAGCAGATCGCGCACGAGAAGGAACAGGCCGAGCGCGCGCACCTGCAGAGCTTCATCGACCGCTTCAAGGCCAAGGCCTCCAAGGCCGCGCAGGCGCAGAGCCGGATGAAGCGCCTGGCCAAGCTGGCCGGCACCGAGGCGGTGCGCGCCGAGCGCGAGTTCCGGATCGAGTTCGCCCAGCCCAACCGATTGCCGTTCTCGCTGATCCGGCTGAACCATGTCGAGGCCGGATACGGCAAGGATTCGGTGATCCTCCATGAGGTCGGCTTCGGCCTGGAGGCGGGCGACCGCATCGGCCTGCTCGGCCCCAACGGCGCCGGCAAGACCACCCTGGTGCGCACCCTGGTCGGCGACCTGCCGCCGGTGGCCGGCGAGCGCAGCGCGCACCCGGACCTGCGGATCGGCTACTTCGCCCAGCACACGGTCGAGTCGCTGCACGAAGGCCAGTCGCCGATCGACCATTTCCGCGAACTGTCGCCGGATTCGCCGACCCAGGCTTTCCGCGACTTCCTCGGCAAGTGGAACTTCCCGGGCGACCGCGCATTCGAGGTGGTCGACGGCTTCTCCGGCGGCGAGCGCGCGCGCCTGGCGCTGGCGCTGATCGCCTGGCAGCAGCCCAACGTGCTGCTGCTGGACGAGCCGACCAACCACCTGGACCTGGAGATGCGCGAAGCCCTGGCCGAGGCGCTGAGCGACTTCGAAGGGGCGATCGTGATGGTCAGCCATGACCGCCACCTGATCGGCCTGGTCTGCGACACCTTCTGGCGCGTGGCCGACGGGGTGGTCGAGCCATTCAACGGCGACCTCGACGCCTATGCGGCATGGCTGCGCGCGCGCCCGGCCGCCCAGGGCACCAAGCAGCGCATGGCCGAAGCCGCCCCGGCGAAGGTGGAGTTGCCGTCGCCGCCGGCCAGGCCCGCCACGCCGAAGAAGCCGGTCAATCCGGTCAAGCTGGCCGCCGCCGAGAAGCGCGTCGGCGAGCTGGAGGCCGAGGTGGCCGAACTGGACCGGCGCCTGGCCGATCCCTCGCACATGGCCGATGCCGGGCGCCTGGCCCAGCTGGGGCGCGAGCGCGAGGACATGGCCCGGCAGCTCGAACAGGCCGAACAGGCGTGGCTGGCACTGCTGGAGGAGGCCGGCTGAGGCCGCATCCACGCCCGTGGCTTGAATCGCCGCGGGCCACCCTTACATTCCCGCCGTCCCACCCCATCGCCAAGACCCTGCTGCCATGCCGATCTACGCTTTCCAGTGCACCGAATGCGGCCACAGTTTCGACCGCCTGCAGAAGCTTTCCGATGCCGATCCGGACACCTGCCCGTCCTGCGGGGCGACCGGCGGCGTGCGTCGCCAGCTGACCGCCCCGGCGTTCAGGCTGTCGGGCAGCGGCTGGTACGAAACCGACTTCAAGAAGGACGGCGACAAGAAGCGCAACCTGGCCGACGGCGGCGAGGGCGCGGCCAAATCCGAATCGAAGGGCGAGTCCACGGCCGCGCCCAAGCCGGCATCCGCGCCGGCGGCCGCCCCGGCAAAGAGCGAAGGCGCTGCGCCCGCCAAGCCTTCCGCGCCCGCCAGCGGGAGCTGACCGTACGGGTTGGCCTGCCTGCGGGGGGCTGCGCGGCATGGCGGGCAACGGCGCGGCCCGCTGTTCGCCATGGCGCGCGTGTCGGCGCAGCCGTCGCTCGTTCCGGCAGGCGGGGGCGCGGCGGTTGCCGCCGCTCGCCGCGCGCGGGTACGGTGGGGCGATGAACGCCCTCCGTCTCGCTCCCTTGCTGCTCCTCGTCGCCGCCTGCTCGCAGGGCGCGGCGCCGCCCGCGCCATCGGCGGCCCCGCACGCCGACGCGCCATCGCCGGCGCCGGCCGACGCCTTCCTCGCCGCGCTCGCCGCCCACTGCGGCCAGGCCTACGCCGGCCGCATCGTCGCCAACCGCCCCGCGTCCTCCACGCCCGATCCGTTCGAGGGCAAGGCGCTGGTGATGCACGTGCGCGGGTGCGAGGCGCCGGCGCGCGGACTGCGCGTGCCGTTCCACGTCGGCGACGACCATTCGCGCACCTGGGTGCTGACCCGCACCGCCGACGGACTGCGCCTGAAGCACGACCACCGCCATGCCGATGGCAGTCCGGACCCGGTGACGATGTACGGCGGCGACGCCGCCTCGGCCGGAAGCGCGCGGCGACAGGAATTTCCCGTCGATGCCGAATCGGTGGCGATGTTCGGTCGCGAAGGGCTGGCCGCGTCGGTCGCCAACACCTGGGCGATGGAGATCGAGCCCGGGACGCGCTTCATGTACGAACTGGCGCGGCCGGACGGGCGGTTGTTCCAGGTCGAGTTCGACCTGGCCACGCCGGTGCCGCTGCCGCCGGCGCCCTGGGGCGCCGGCGACTGAAGCCGGGCTCAGCGCGCGCCGAAGCGCGCGCGGCAACCGCGGTCGACCCAGATCGAATTGCCGTCGAAGCCCCAGTTGAAGCCTTCCTGGCAGCGGGTGCTCGACAGGTTCTCGATCACCACCGGGCGGCCCTGGCGCCGGTCCCAGGCGCAGGTGCGGCGGCGGTTGTTCTCGCTGGCACAGGTCACCGAGTAGCCGGGGTTGTTGCCGCCCCAGCCGCCGCCCTGGCGCTGGGCGAACTCGCCGCGGCAGCCATTGCTGACCCAGATCGTGTTGCCGCGCTGGCCCCAGGTCCGGTTCTCGATGCAGGCGCTGCCCGACAGCTGCCGGACCAGCACCGCCCGGCCGCGGAAGTTGGTCTGGCAGGTCCGCTCGCGGTTGTTCTGGCTCTCGCAGCGGATCGTCTGGCCGGTGTTGCCGCCCCAGCCGCCGCCCCGGCCCTCGGTGAAACGGCCGCGGCAGCCCTGGTCGACCCACATCATGCCGTTGCCGCCGCCGAAATTGACCCCTTCCACGCAGCGGGTGCCGGAGATGTTCTCGACCAGCGCCGGACGGCCGTTGAACGGCGTGCGGCACTCGCGGCGGCGGTGGTCGGTGCTCGAGCAGATCAGGGTCTGGCCGCTCCAGTTCGAGCCGTTCCAGCCCGGGCGCAGGCCGCTGCTGGCGCTGCCACCGCGCAACGAGGTGGCGATGTCCTGCTGGATGCGGCTGAAGCCCCAGCCCGAATCGATCTGGTCCAGGTAGAACTCCAGCTGGTCGTCGGGGATCTGCCGCCCCCGGGACTGGTCGGCGTACTCGCGCTCGATGACCCGGACCCGCTCGGGCAGGGTCAGCTGGCGCAGGTTCTCCGGGGCGTAGGCGCGCGTGGACTGGGCGGCGGCGGGCTGGGGCAGGGCGGTGCCGGCGAAGGCCAGGCCCAGGGCCAGGCAGGTGGCGGACAGGGAACGGAACATGGCTTTCTCCTCCTTGACGGTCGCCTGGTGCCGCGGCGGTTGCTCCGGGATTTACCGCTGGGCGGCTTAATGCCGGCCCACTGTGTCACCGGTGCGGTGAGGACGGGGGCAGGCCGGGCAGGACGCGTTTGCCCGGGCCGGGCGTGGGCCTCAAAATATCGCGTTCCCCGGCGCCACTGGCGACCGGCCCCCCTGCGGAGTTCCCATGCGTACCCATTTCTGCGGCCTGGTCGACGAGACCCTGATCGGCCAGACCCTCACCCTCGCCGGCTGGACCGACGTGGCCCGCAACCTCGGCGGCGTCTGCTTCATCGACCTGCGCGACCACGAGGGCATCGTCCAGGTGACGGTGGAGCCGGACAACCAGGAGGTCTTCGCCGTGGCAGCCTCGCTGGGCTACGAGGACGTGATCCAGGTCGAGGGCGTGGTCCGTGCGCGCCATGCGGTCAACGACAGGATCCGCACCGGCAAGGTCGAGGTGATCGCCACCCGCATCACCATCCTCAACAAGGCCGCGCCGCTGCCGTTCCACGCGCACGAGAACCCGGGCGAGGAAACCCGCCTGAAGTACCGCTACCTCGACCTGCGCCGCCCGGAGATGCAGCGCATGCAGCGCACCCGGATCAAGCTGGTGCAGGCGCTGCGCCGGTACCTGGACGCGGACGGCTTCCAGGACATCGAGACCCCGATCCTGACCAAGGCCACGCCCGAGGGCGCGCGCGACTTCCTGGTCCCGGCGCGCATGCACCCGGGCGAGTTCTACGCGCTGCCGCAGAGCCCGCAGCTGTTCAAGCAGATCCTGATGGTGGCCGGCTTCGACCGCTACTACCAGATCGCGCGCTGCTTCCGCGACGAGGCGCTTCGCGCCGACCGCCAGCTGGAATTCACCCAGCTGGACATGGAGTTCGCCTTCGTCCGCGAGCGCGACGTGCAGGACTACGTCGAAGGCATGATCCGCGCGATCTTCAAGGAGGTCGTCGATGTCGAGCTGGACGCGCAGTTCCCGCGCATGACCTGGGCCGAGGCGATGCGCCGCTACGGCTCGGACAAGCCGGACCTGCGCATCGGCCTGGAGCTGGTCGACGTGGCCGACCTGGTGAAGGACAGCCAGTTCGCGGTGTTCACCGGCCCGGCCAACGATCCGGACGGCCGCGTCGCCGCGCTGCGCATCCCCGGCGGTGCGTCGCTGTCGCGCAAGCAGATCGACGAATATGCCGCGCACGCGGCCAAGTACGGCAGCAAGGGCCTGGCCTACATCAAGATCGACGAGGCAGGCGCGGTCTCCTCGCCGATCCAGAAGTTCTTCGGCGAGGAGCAGTTCGCAGCGCTGGTCGCCCACGTCGGCGCCGGCAACGGCGACATCGTGTTCTTCGGCGCCGGCGCCTACAACAAGGTCTGCGACTTCATGGGCGCGGTTCGCCTGAAGGCCGGCAGGGACTTCGGCCTGGTGGCCGATGGCTGGCGCCCGCTGTGGGTCACCGACTTCCCGATGTTCGAGTGGGACGAGGAGGCGCAGCGCTACGTGGCCCTGCACCATCCGTTCACCGCCCCGGCGGTGGACGACATCGCCGAGCTGCGCGCGCATGCGAAGACCGCGGTGTCGCGCGGCTACGACATGGTCCTCAACGGCAACGAGATCGGCGGCGGTTCGATCCGCATCCACCGCCCGGAGATGCAGAGCGCGGTCTTCGAGCTGCTTGGCATCGGCGCGGAAGAGGCCGAGGCCAAGTTCGGCTTCCTGCTCGACGCGCTCAAGTACGGCGCGCCGCCGCACGGTGGCATCGCCTTCGGCATCGACCGCATCGCCGCGCTGATGGCGGGCACCGAGTCGATCCGCGACGTGATCCCGTTCCCGAAGACCACCTCGGCGCAGTGCCTGATGACCGGCGCGCCGTCGCCGATCCCGGACGAGCAGCTGGCGGAGGTCCACGTCCAGGTGCGCCCGCAGCCGGCGAAGGACTGAGTTGCGCTGCCGCAGGCTGGACGGCAACGGCAAACGCTGCGGTGGGTGTGATGTCTTCGGATGGAGCCGCGGCAGTGCGGGGGTATGGCGCGTCGGCTGGCTCTGGCGTCCTGCCTTCAACCGCCGAGCGCAGCACATCCCTGTGCTGCTCGCGCCATACCCCCGCACTGCCACGTCTTCGGGCGCGTTGATGGAGCCGCTTCGATGAGGAGAGCGGGAACTCGTCGCTTTGCGTTCTCGCTGCCGGAGTTGCCCGCTTCCCATGGAGTGGGGCTCGCACTGCTGCTGTTGGCACGTCGCAGAGGGCAGCGGGGCAAGCCCAGCTCTACCGTGCACCCGGATGCGCGCTGAAGCCGCCTTTCGCCGGAACGAAGGCCTGACCCTGAAGCTCGCGAAGGACGTCGCACCTTGGCGGTCTGGCGCAAGCAGGCCATGGATGGCCTGCGGTCGGCTGTTGAAGGCAGGACGCCGGAGCCAGCCGATGCGCCAGACCGCCAAGGTGCGGCGGCCCCGTCCAAAGCCAGCGCTTTCATGCCACGGTCAAAGCGGTAGCGCCGCGTCCGGACCCACGCGTTCCAAGCCAAGGCCGAAGCACGAGGCGGCTCCATCCGGAGCCAGTGCTCCTGCTTCAAGCCCAACGAAGCGGCGCCCCCGCCCGGAGCCGGCGCTTCTGCTTCAATGTCGCACAGGAGGACCCATGAGCCTGACCATCCGCCGCGCCACCCCCGATGACGCGACGACGCTGTCGTCGCTTGCCACCCGTACTTTCACCCAGACCTTCGGCCACCTGTATCCGGCCGAAGACCTGGCGTCCTTCCTGGCAGATGCCTATCCGCCGGAGAAGCAGGCGGTCATCCTGGGCCATCCGGACTACGCGGTCTGGCTGCTCGAGGACGGGGGCGAAGCCGTCGGCCACGCCGCCGCCGGTCCCTGCGGCCTGCCGCATGCGGACGTGCAGCGCGGCGACGGCGAACTCAAGCGCCTGTACGTGCTGGCCTCGCACCAGAATGGCGGCTGGGGCGGACGGCTGTTCGACGAAGCCGAGCGCTGGCTGCTGCGCGACGGCCCACGCACGCTCTGGGTCGGGGTCTGGTCGGAGAACCTCGGCGCGCAACGGTTCTATGCACGCCACGGCTTCGCCAAGGTCGGCACCTACGAGTTCCCGGTGGGCCGGGTCCGCGACCTGGAATTCATCCTGCGCCGCCCGGCCTGACCGCCCCGACGCGGGCACGCACGAACGGCCGCATCGCTGCGGCCGTTCGCGTTCTTCCCCGGGATGGATGCGGCGTCACTCGCGCAGGAAGTCGAGCAGGTCCTGGTTGAGCCGGTCCTTGTGGGTATCGGCGATGCCGTGCGGGCCATCCGGGTACACGATCAGGCGCGCGCCCTTCACCAGCGCCGCCGATGCCCGCGCCGAGGTGTCGACCGGCACGATCTGGTCCTCGCCACCGTGGATCACCAGGGTGGGCACGTCGAACTTCGCCAGGTCGCCCCGGAAGTCGGTGGCCGAGAACGCCGCGATCGAGTCGTAGGTGTTCTTGTGCCCGGCCTGCATGCCCTGGGCCCAGAAGCTCTGGACCAGGCCGGCATCCGGCTTGGCGCCCGGGCGGTTGAAGCCGAAGAACGGGCCGGAAGCGATGTCCAGGTAGAGCTTCGAGCGGTTCTCGAGCGAGGCCTTGCGCAGGCCGTCGAACACGTCCATCGGCAGCCCGCGCGGGTTGTCGGCGGTGCGGACCATGATCGGCGGCACGGCGGCGACCAGCACCGCCTTCTTCACCCGCGCGGTGCAGTGGCGGCCGATGTAGCGGGCCACTTCGCCGCCGCCCGTGGAGAAGCCGACCACGGTGACGTCGTGCAGGTCCAGCGCGTCGATCACCGCGGCCAGGTCGTCTGCGTAGTGGTCCATGTCGTTGCCGTCCCAGGGCTGGCTGGAACGGCCGTGGCCGCGGCGGTCATGGGCGACCACGCGGTAGCCGCGCTCGGCCAGGAACAGCATCTGCGCTTCCCAGCTGTCCGAGTTCAGCGGCCAGCCGTGGCTGAAGGTGACGACCGGGCCATCCTTCGGACCCCAGTCCTTGTAGTAGAGGCGCACGCCCTCGGCGGTGGTGACGTAATCGCCCTGCACGGTGGCGCGGGCGGCCGCATCGACGTGCGGCGCGGCGGCATGGGCGGAGGTGGCGGCGATGGCCAGCAGGGTAGCGGCGAAGCTGCGGGTGATGACGTTCATGGCGACGGGTTTCCCTTGGGATGAGGAAGAGGGGGGAGGGGGTCAGTCGGCGATCAGCAGCGACACGTCGATGTTTCCGCGGGTCGCGTTGGAGTAGGGGCAGACCGTGTGGGCCTGGTCGACCAGCGCCTGCAGCGTGTCGCGCGGCACGCCCGGCGCGGCGATGGTCAGCTCGGCCTCGATGCCGAAGCCGGCCGGGATCGCGCCGATGCCGACCTTGCCGGTGACCGTCGTATCGGCCGGCAGCGCGACCTTCTGCTTGCCGGCGACGAACTTCAGCGCGCCCAGGAAGCAGGCCGAATAGCCGGCCGCGAACAGCTGCTCGGGGTTCGTGCCCGGGCCGCCGGCGCCGCCCAGCTCGCGCGGGGTGGACAGCTGCACGTCGAGGACGCGGTCGGAGCTGCGGGCGCGGCCTTCGCGGCCCCCGGTGGCGGTGGCGGTGGCGGCGTAGAGGATCTTGTCGATGGACATGGCGGGTTCCTGTCTGGTGTCGGGTGGGATGTGCCCGGCGGGCAGGAGCTACTTTGCGGGCTCGCCTGCTACGATCTGCCACGTGGAGTCCTGAAAACTTGACCAGGAGTACGGATCGATGGTCGACCGCCTCGCGGCGCTGCTGGAGCGCTTCCCGGTCAGCGCGCAGCTGTTCAACGCCGGCGCGCTGTGCGGGATCAACCTGCTCGACGCCGACGGCGTGCACGGGCAGCTGCACCTGGTCCGGCGCGGGCCGCTGGAGGTCTCGCATGGCGGCGCGCCGGTGCGGATCGACGAGCCGAGCCTGCTGCTGTATCCCCGACCGCTGTCGCACCGTTTCAGCAGCGACCCCGAGCAGGGCGCGGACATGGCGTGCGCCAACCTGCGCTTCGAGGGCGGGACCGGCAATCCGGTGGCGGCGGCGCTGCCGTCCTTCGTGTGCCTGCCGTTGTCGGCGCTGGACGGGTGCCAGCCGGTGCTGGACCTGCTGTTCGAGGAGGCGTTCGAACGGCGCTGCGGGCGCCAGGCCATGATCGACCGCCTGTTCGAAGTGGTGATGATCCAGCTGCTGCGCCACCTGATGGAGCGCGGCGAGGTGGCCGGCGGGCTGCTCTCCGGGCTGTCGCACCCGCGGCTGCGGCATGCGCTGGTGGCCATGCACGAAGCGCCGACGCGCGAATGGACCCTGGAGGACCTGGCGGCCACCTGCGGCATGTCGCGCAGCGTGTTCGCCGCCAGCTTCCGCGAGGCGGTCGGCCGCACGCCCGGGCAGTACCTGCTCGGCTGGCGGGTCGGGCTGGCGCAGCAGGCGCTGCGCCGCGGGCGGCCGTTGAAGGTGGTCGCCGACGAGGTCGGCTACGGCAGCGAGGCCGCGCTGTCGCGTGCGTTCAAGGCCCATTGCGGCCTGTCGCCGCGCGCCTGGAAGCAGCAGCACGCCGCGGAGGCCGCGTGAGCTCGAACGGCGCCGGCTGCGACCGCGTGCTGCTGGTCCACGGCCTGTGGAATGCGGCGTGGTGGCTGGCCCCGCTGGCCTGGCGCCTGCGGCGGTCGGGCTTCGTGGTGCAGACGTTCGGCTATCCGAGCATCGTCGGCGGTCCGGAGCCGGCGCTGGCGGCGCTGGCCGAACGCCTGCGCGATGGTCCGCCGAGGCACCTGGTCGGGCACAGCCTGGGCGGACTGCTGGCATTGGAAGTGCTGCGCCGTAATCCCGGGCTGCCGGTGGTGCGGGTGGTCTGCCTGGGGTCGCCGTTGCGCGGCAGCGGCACGGCGCGGACGCTGGCGTCGCGTCCGCGCCTGGCGTGGGCGCTGGGACGCAGCAGCGCGCTGCTGCGGGACGGTTGCGGCGCGTGGGACGGCCGCGTTCCGACCGGCATGGTCGCGGGCGACGTGCCGCGAGGGATCGGCCGCCTGCTGCACGCCGTGGATGCCGAGTCCGACGGCACCGTGGCCCTGGCCGAGACCCGGCTGCCGGGCCTGGCTGCCAGCTGCCGCGTGCACGCCAGCCACACCGGCCTGGTGTTCTCGGCCGAAGCCGCGCGCCAGGTGGCCGCGTTCCTGCGCACCGGGGCGTTCCTCGATGCGGAGGTCGTCGCGGGGGGCGATGGCGATCCGGACAGCCCGGTATAATCGCGTTCCTGACGGTTGGACGATTGGAACGTACATGGGTCGCGGCCCCTCGATCGAAGCACGCAAGAACGCCACCGATGCCAAGCGCGGCAAGGTGTTCACCAAGCTGATCCGCGAGATCGGCGTGGCCGCCCGCGCCGGCGGCGGCGACCCGGCCAACAACCCGCGCCTGCGCGCGGCGATGGACAAGGCGCTCACCGCCAACATGTCCAAGGACGTGATCGAGCGGGCGATCAAGAAGGCCACCGGCGAACTCGAGGGCGTCGAGTACGAGGAGATCCGCTACGAGGGCTACGCGCCCGGCGGCGTGGCGGTGATCGTCGACTGCCTGACCGACAACCGGGTGCGCACCGTGGCCGACGTGCGCCATGCCTTCTCCAAGTGCGGCGGCAACATGGGCACCGAGGGCTCGGTCGCCTTCATGTTCAAGCGCCTGGGCGTGCTCAGCTACGAGGGCGGCGACGAAGACAGGATCACCGAGGCGGCGATCGAGGCCGGCGCGGACGACGTCGTGGTCTACCCGGAGGACGGCGCCATCGACGTGCTCACCCCGCCGGACCAGTTCGACGCGGTAAGGCAGGCGATGGAGTCGGCGGGCCTGGTGCCGGGATATGCCGAAGTCACGTTCCGCGCCGACAACGACATCGCCGTGGCCGGCGAGACCGCGCAGCAGGTCTCCAGGCTGCTGGTCATGCTCGAGGACCTGGACGACGTGCAGAACGTGTACTCCAACGCCGACCTGGGCGACGCCGGCTGACCATGCACCCGACCGGGGTCGAAGCGGTGGCGGTACCGGTCCTGCACGCGGAGGCGCGTGCGTGAGCGTTGCCGGCCTCGCCCGGCCGCAGGGCCGGGTCCGAATCCTGGGCATCGACCCCGGCTCGCAGCGCACCGGCATCGGCATCATCGATGTCGATCCGGGCGGGCGCGTGCTGCATGTCCACCACCAGCCGCTGGTGCTGCTGGGCGAGGGCGACTTCGCCGCGCGCCTGAAGCGCCTCCTGCACGGGCTGGCGGCGCTGATCGACGAATACAGCCCGCAGGAAGTGGCGATCGAGCAGGTGTTCGTCGGCCGCAGCGCCGATTCGGCGCTCAAGCTGGGCCAGGCCCGCGGCGCGGCGATCAGCGCGGTGGTCCTGCGCGACCTGCCGGTGAGCGAGTACGCCGCGCGCGAGGTCAAGCTGGCGGTGGTCGGCACCGGTGGCGCCGACAAGCTGCAGATCCAGCACATGGTGGCGGCCATGCTCGGCTTGAGCGGCAAGGTCCAGGCCGACGCCGCCGATGCGCTGGCCATCGCCCTGACCCATGCCCACGTGCGCGCCACCGCGTGGCGCCTGGGCGTGGATGCGCGCCTGGCTTGGAGCCGGAAGTGACTTGCCCCCCGAGGAACCCCCGATGATCGGACGCCTGCGTGGCATCCTCGCCCTGAAGCAGCCGCCGTGGCTGGTGGTCGACGTCAATGGCGTCGGCTACGAGCTCGAGGCGCCGATGAGCACCTTCTACGACCTGCCCGACCTCGGGCGCGAGGTGTCCCTGTTCACCCACTACGCGCAGAAGGAAGACAGCGTGTCGCTGTACGGTTTCCTGCGCGAGGGCGAACGGCGCCTGTTCCGGGACGTGCAGAGGGTCAGCGGCATCGGCGCGAAGATCGCCCTGGCCGTGCTGTCGGGGGTGAGCGTGGACGAATTCGCGCGGCTGGTGCAGGCCGGCGACGTCACCGCGCTCACCCGCATCCCCGGGATCGGCAAGAAGACCGCCGAGCGCATGGTCGTGGAGTTGCGCGACCGCGCCGCCGACCTCGCCGGCGCCGGCCCGGCCGGCCTGCCGGCCGCGGCCGGCGATCCGATGGCCGATGCGGTCACCGCCCTGGTGCAGCTGGGCTACAAGCCGGCCGAGGCCGCGCGCATGGCCCGCGACGCCGCCGCCGCGGGCGACGAGGCCTCCACCATCATCCGCAAGGCGCTGCAGTCGGCCCTGCGCTGACGCCGTGCGCCGATGCGATCGCAACCGAGCTAACCTAGGGCCGCCATGACCGCAGCGCACACCCCCACGCCTGGCCACGGACAGCACGGCGCCGCATCGCACGGCGTCGGCGCCAGCCACCTGGCACTGGTCGTCGGCGCCATCGGCGTCGTCTTCGGCGACATCGGCACCAGCCCGCTGTACACGCTCAAGGAAGCGTTCTCGCCGCACTACGGCCTGGACAGCGACCACGACACGGTGCTGGGCGTGCTGTCGCTGGCGTTCTGGGCGCTGATGGTGGTCGTCACGCTCAAGTACGTGACCATCATCATGCGCGCCGACAACGAGGGCGAGGGCGGCATCATGGCGCTGATGGCGCTGGCCCAGCGCACGCTGAGGAACGGCTCGCGCTCGGCGTATGTCGTGGGCATCCTCGGCATCTTCGGCGCCTCGCTGTTCTTCGGCGACGGCGTGATCACCCCGGCGATTTCGGTGCTGGGCGCGATCGAGGGCCTGGAGGTCGCCGCGCCCGGGCTGCACCACTTCATCGTGCCGTTGACGATCGCGGTGCTGGTGGTGCTGTTCTTCGCCCAGCGCTTCGGCACCGAGAAGGTCGGCAAGGTGTTCGGCCCGATCACCATGCTGTGGTTCGTGGCCATCGGCGCGGTCGGTGCCTGGAACATCATCGAGGCGCCGGAGGTGCTGAAGGCGTTCAACCCCTGGTGGGGCGCGCGGTTCTTCATGGAGCACGGCTGGCACGGGGTGTTCATCCTCGGCGCGGTGGTGCTGGCGGTCACCGGCGGCGAGGCGCTCTACGCGGACATGGGCCACTTCGGCGCCCGCCCGATCCGGCATGGCTGGTATTTCTTCGTCCTGCCCTGCCTGCTGCTCAACTACCTCGGCCAGGGCGCGCTGGTGCTGGAGCACCCGGAGCTGGTCAAGAACCCGTTCTACGAGTCGGTGCCGTCGTGGGCGCTGTACCCGATGATCGTGCTGGCCACGCTGGCGGCGGTGATCGCCTCGCAGGCGGTGATCACCGGCGCCTACTCGATCTCCCGGCAGGCCATGCAGCTGGGATACATCCCACGGATGCGGATCAAGCACACCTCGCACGACGCCATCGGCCAGATCTACGTGCCGGGCATCAACTGGATGCTGATGGTGATGGTGATCGGCCTGGTGCTGGCGTTCCGCAGTTCCAGCAACCTGGCCGTGGCCTACGGCATCTCGGTCTCGGCGACGATGCTGATCGACACCCTGCTGCTGGCGCTGGTGGCGCGCGCGCTGTGGCCGCGCTGGCGCAACTGGGTGCTGCCGTTGTGCGTGGTGTTCTTCGTGATCGACGTGGGCTTCGTCGTCGCCAACGGCGCCAAGATCCTGCAGGGCGCGTGGTTCCCGGTGGTGCTGGGCATCGTCCTGTTCACCCTGATGCGTACCTGGCGGCGCGGCCGCGAACTGATGCGCGAGGAGATGCGCAAGGACGGCATCCGCGTGGATACCTTCCTGCCGGGGCTGATGCTCGCCCCGCCGGTGCGCGTGCCCGGCACGGCCGTGTTCCTGACCACCGACACCACGGTGGTCCCGCATGCCCTGCTGCACAACCTCAAGCACAACAAGGTGCTGCACGAGCGCAACGTGTTCCTCACCGTGGAGACGCTCAACGTCCCGCACGCGCCGGCGGACAAGCGCCTGAAGATGGACCAGATCGGCGACGACTTCTACCGGCTGATCGTGCGCTTCGGCTTCATGGAGACGCCGGACGTGCCGCTGGCGCTGATGCGCGCCTGCGACGCCGGCGGGATGGGCTTCGACCCCATGGACACCACCTATTTCGCCAGCCGCGAGACGATCGTCGCCGGCCGCCGCCGCGGCATGCCGATCTGGCGCGACAAGGTCTTCGCGATCATGCACCGCAACGCCGCCCCGGCTACCGGCTTCTTCCGCATCCCCGGCAACCGCCTGGTGGAGCTGGGGTCGCAGGTGGAGATCTGACCGGCCGCCGCGGGCGCTGCATCGCGGCCGGGTGGCGTGCGAACATGGCCGCATGAACGAACCACGCATCCTCACCGCCGGCGCCACCCGCGAGGACGACGTCGCCGAGGCCTCGATCCGGCCGAAGCGGCTGGACGAGTACCTGGGCCAGCAGCCGGTCCGCGAACAGCTGGGCATCTACATCGAGGCCGCACGGCGCCGCACCGAAGCGCTGGACCACGTGCTGATCTTCGGCCCGCCGGGGCTGGGCAAGACCACCCTGAGCCACGTCATCGCCAACGAGCTGGGCGTGAACCTGCGGGTCACCTCCGGCCCGGTGATCGAGAAGGCCGGCGACCTGGCCGCGCTGCTGACCAACCTGCAGCCGCACGACGTCCTGTTCATCGACGAGATCCACCGCCTGTCGCCGGTGGTCGAGGAGGTCCTGTATCCGGCGATGGAGGATTTCCAGATCGACATCATGATCGGCGAGGGTCCGGCCGCGCGCTCGATCAAGCTCGACCTGCCGCCGTTCACCCTGATCGGCGCGACCACCCGCGCCGGCCTGCTGACCGCGCCGCTGCGCGACCGCTTCGGCATCGTCCAGCGCCTGGAGTTCTATACGCCCGAGGAACTGACCCGTATCGTGCGCCGCTCCGCGCAGATCCTGGGCATCGACTGCGAGGCGGGGGGCGCGGGCGAGATCGCTCGCCGCGCCCGCGGCACCCCGCGCATCGCCAACCGCCTGCTGCGGCGCGTGCGCGACTACGCGCAGGTGAAAGCCGCCGGGCACATCGATGCCGGGGTGGCGGGTGCGGCGATGGCCATGCTCAAGGTCGATCCGGAAGGCTTCGACGAGCTGGACCGGCGCATGCTGCGCACGATCATCGAGCATTTCGATGGCGGCCCGGTCGGCGTTGAATCGCTGGCCGCCTCGCTGTCGGAGGAGCGCGGAACGCTGGAGGACGTGATCGAGCCGTACCTGATCCAGCAGGGGTTCCTGGTCCGCACCGCGCGCGGGCGCATGGCCACCGCCAAGGCCTATCGCCACCTGGGGCTCGTCGCGCCGGCGCGCGAGGCGGGCGAGCTGTTCTAGCGGCGCCATGCCGCGACACCTCGCACGCGCCGGATGCGTGCTGATGGCGTTGCGCGCGACAGCCGCAACCGCAACCGCAACCGCACCGCACCGCAACCCCAGGAGCGCTGATTGTGGTCGGCTTCGGTGGGAGCCGCGACGGGCCGGGGGAGTCGCGGCCGGCTCGGCGGCACATCCCTGTGCCGACGATCCGGCGCGGACATCCCTGTCCGCTCCCGCGACACCCCCGGCCCACCGCGTCTTCGTGGGACTTTCGGGTCGCGTCTCCGCTCTGCATGTGTGTAGGAGCCGATTTATCGGCGACCCGACGCCGTCGGCACGGACGACGCCCTGGCGGTCAAATGCCCCGGTCGCCCATGAGGATGGGCTCCGAGGCACCGTGGCCCTCGATCGGCTTTCGGGTTGTAGGAGCCGATTCATCGGCGACCCGAGGGCGTCGGCACGAACGACGCTTTGGCGGTCAAATGCCCCGGTCGCCCATGAGGATGGGCTCCTACGAGAAGCTCGGCGGCTTCCAATCGGCGGTTGCGTGTCTGTCTCTGGCAGACGGGGTGGCGGCGCCTCAGGTCGCCCGAGGACGCCGTATCCCGGCACGACGCCGTCCCGTCGGTCAGGGCGCGTACGGAGTGCCGAGGATCAGGCCCGTTCCCGGGCTCGATCGCCCGGGATGCGCCCGCGCTCGCGTTCAAAGAAGAGGGCGGCCATCATCCGGCGGGGCCATTTTCGGGGTGCGCGCGGCGTCGGGGTCGACGCGGGGATCCGGTGCGTCCGTTACCGCGCCTGCCGCTGCGCCGCCATCCGCGCGCAGGTGGCCACCGCCGCTTCCAGGCTGGACGGATCGGCCAGCCCCTGGCCTGCGAGGTCCAGTGCGGTGCCATGGTCGACCGCCACGCGCGGGTAGGGCAGGCCCAGGGTCACGTTCACCGCGCGCTCGAAGCCGCTGTACTTGAGTACCGGCAGGCCCTGGTCGTGGTACATGGCCAGCACCGCGTCGAAGCCGGCCAGCTTGCGCGGCAGGAAGGCGGTATCGGCGGGAAGCGGGCCGACCAGGTGCATCCCCTGTGCGCGCAGGCGATCGAGGACCGGAATGATGGTCTCGATCTCCTCGCTGCCCAGGTGGCCGGCCTCCCCGGCGTGCGGATTCAGCCCCAGCACCGCGATGACCGGTTCCGGGATCCCGAAGCCGGTGCGCAGCGCCTCATGGGTAACCCGCAACACCCGCACGAGCAGTTCCACGTCGATCGCATCGGCGACGTTGCGCAGCGGCAGGTGGGTGGTGGCCAGCGCGACGCGGACGACATCGTTGGCCAGCATCATCACCACGTCGCTCCCGGCATGGCCGGCGAGCAGCTCGGTGGTTCCCGTGTAGGCGATCCCGCCCTCGTTGATCGTGGCCTTCTGCACCGGGCCGGTGACCATGCCGTCGAAACGGCCGGCCATGCACGCGTCCGCGGCATCGAGCAGGGCACCGACCACCGCACCGGCGTTGCGCGGATCCGGGTGCCCGAACACCACGGCGTTGGCGTTGGGAAACATGCGCAGCGGCATGTCGCCGGGGCGCCGCGCCGGCTCGTCCTCGTGCAGCAGGTTCAGCGGAAGGCCCAGGGCATCGGCGGCAGACCGCAGCGTGGCCGGGTCGGCGAAGGCGACGAGGGAGCAGTCCGTGCGCGGCGCCTGCGCCAGGCGCACGCACAATTCCGGGCCCACCCCCGCCGGTTCGCCTGGAACCAGCGCGAGCCGCGGCCCGGTCACGTCAGCCGCCGGAGGGCGTCGCGGCCGGTGCCGCCGGCGCCTCGGCCGGGGCCTGCGCGTCGGACGCGCCGGCGCCGGTGCGGAACACCACGTAGGCTTCGCCACGCAGCTCCGCCAGGTAGCGGTTGAATTCCTCTTCCAGCTTGCGCCGGCCGATGGTCTCGCGGACCTGGGCGCGGCGGTTGGTGTCGGTGACGTCGGTCTGGCGCTCGCCGATGCGCTGGATCACGTGCCAGCCGGCTTCGGTACGGAACGGCTGGGACACGCCGCCGTCGGCCAACGCGGTGACCTGCCTGCCGAAATCCGGGCCGAAGGCGTCGGCCGGGAACCAGCCCAGGTCGCCGCCCTGGCCGCGGGTGTTGGTGTCCTCGGACGACTCGCGCGCCACGGCGTCGAACTCGGCGCCGCCGGCGATGCGCGCCCGCAGGGTGTCGATGCGGGCCTTGGCGGTGGCATCGTCCTGGCGGTCGTTGACCCGCACCAGGATGTGGCGGACGTTGTATTCGGTGACGGTCTGCGCCGGGCCGCCCGCGGTCGACGCGTCGCGCACCTCGACCAGCTGCAACAGCTGGAACCCGCTGGGGCCGCGGATCGGCCCGATGATCTGGCCGGGCTGCGCGTCCGTGATCATGCGCGAGAACGCGCTGGGGATCTCGTCCAGGCTGCGCCAGCCCAGGTCGCCGCCCTCCAGCGCGTTGGGGCTGTCGGAGTAGCGCACCGCCGCCGCGTTGAAGGTCAGTTCACCGCGTTCGATGACGCTCTTGATGCCGTCGATCTTGCGCTGGCCGGTGGCCAGCTGCTCGGCGGTCGCGCCCTCGGGCACGCCGACGAGGATGTGCGCCAGGTGGTACTGCCTGCCGCCGCTGGCTTCCTGGGCAATGGCGGCGTCGACTTCGCTCTCGCTGACGTTGATGCGGCTCTGGGCGAAGCTCTGGCGCAGCCGCTGGGTCATGATCTCGTCGGCCAGCGAGCGGCGGAAATCCTCGAAGGACAGGCCGTCGTCGGCCAGGCGCTGGCGCAGGCCGTCGACCGTCAGGCCGTTCTGCTGGGCGATCGCCGCGACCGCCTGGTTCAGTTCCTGGTCGCTGATGCGGATGCCGTTGCCGCGCGCGCGCTCGACCTGAAGCTTGGTCAGCACGAGGCGCTCGAGCACCTGCCGTTCGAGCACGGCGCGTGGCGGCAGCTGGTCTTCGCGGCCGGCGTACTGGGCAACGATGTTGCGCATCGCCAGGTCCAGTTCGCTCTGCAGCACCACGTCCTCGTCCACGATCGCGGCGATGCGCTCGACCGGTTGCAGCTGCTGGGCCGGGGCGGCGAACGGGAGGGAAAGGGCGGCGGCAACCGCCAGGAGGGTCGCGGAAAGGCGTGGGCTCATGGACTCACGGAATCAGGTTCGGATCGTAATCGTCCGGATCGGGCGTGGTGTTGCTGGGCGGGACCAGGTACAGGTCGTCGCGGTAGTAGCCGAGAATAGCACGGCGCAAAGTCCGCTCCGTGTCCTGGCCCGCCGACCCTAGGCCCTTGAGCACGAATTCGAACTGAATGGAATTGTCCAGCTCGCCCTCGCGGTTGCGCACGTAGCGTCGGGCCAGCGCCCGCACCGCCAGGCAGCAGCTGTCCCACTGCACCCCGCCGACGGCCTCCAGCAGCTTGTCGTCGTCCATCGAGTAGTAGTAGCGGCCGACCACGCTCCAGACCGGGTTGATCGGGTACAGGAAGTTGAAGTCGGCCTGTTCCAGCAGGTCGCGGCGGTAGCGGTAGCCGATGTTGACCACGCCGTCGCCCGGCCACAGGTAGCGGGCGCGCACGCTGGCCAGGTCCTCGCGGCGGAACTTCGGGTCCCACTGGTAGGAGGCGCCCAGGTTCCAGCGGTCGTTGATCGCATAGTTGGCGTCGGCCACCCAGGCCGACTTGCCTTCCTCCACCGGCAGCTCGCCGGGGGCCACGACGCGGGAATCCTCGAAGTAGCGGATCTGGCCGAGGCTGGCCGACAGCTTTTCGCGGCCGTCGGCCTGGCGGATCAGGCGCGTGCTCAGGGCCACGGTCAGCTGGTTGGCGTCGGTCTGGCGGTCGGCGCCGGAGTAGCGGTTGTCGCGGAACAGCTGGCCCCAGCTGAAGGTGAACGGTCGCGTGTCGAACAGCGGCAGCCCGTCCTGCTCGCGGTACGGGGTATTGAGGTAGAACAGCCGCGGTTCCAGCGTGTGCAGGTAGTCGGCGCCGCCGATGCGGGTGTCGCGGTCGAAGTACACGCCCGCGTCGAACGTGGTGATCGGCAGGCTGCGGGTCGGCGAGGTGTCGCCACCCAGCTGCTGTGCCAGGGCCGGCTCGAGGTCGTAGGCGGTGTAGCGCCAGGCCAGGGTCGGGGTGATGTACCACGCCGGCCCGCCCAGCCGCGCCGAGACATAGGGCTTCACGTCGAGGCGGCTGCCACCGGGCCGTTCGCTGTGCTCGAAGCGCACGGTCTCCGCCCATACGCCGGCGTCGAACCAGTGGCCCAGCGGCTGTTCCCAGTTGAAGTAGAGCCGCGGCAGGCGGCTGTACGGCAGGTTGGCGTCGGTGAGCGTGTAATCGGTCAGCTGGAAGTGCTCGGCCATCGCCCCGGCGCTCCAGTGCTGGCCCAGGCCGTAGATGCCGGCGGTGCTCTGCAGATAGGAGGCCGAGATGCCGGCGAGCCGGTTGGCGAAGTCCTCCACGTAGCGCTCGTCGCTGACCCAGCCGACATTGGCACGCGCCTGCCAGTTCTGGCCAAGGTTGTGGTAACCGCTGAACAGGAAGCGGCCGCGATCGCGGTCGCGCAGGTCGTCATTGGGCATGTACGACGCGTTGATGATGCCGCGCCCGCCGTCGTAGAGATAGCGGAACTCGGTGTCCAGCAGCAGGCCGCGCTTGCTCATCCAGCGCGGTTCCAGGGTCATGTCGTAGTTCGGCGCCAGGTTCAGGTAGATCGGCTGGCGGTAGTCGAAGCCGTTGCGCGAGGACATGCTCACCGCCGGGTACAGCAGCCCGGTCTGGCGGCGGTCGTCGACCGGGAACTTGAACCACGGCACGTACAGCACCGGGAACTTGCCCATCCGCAGCACCGCGTTGCGGGCCACGCCGAAGCCGTCGTCGCTGTCCACGTCGATCTGCTGGGCGCGCAGTTCCCACATCCGCTGCGAGGGGTCGCAGGTGCTGTAGGTGGAGTGGTGCATCTGGCCCAGCGGGCCGGTCAGTTCGATCGAGTCGGCGCCGCCGTTGCCGCGCCGGTCCACCAGCTGGTAGCGGATGTTGGTGATGGTGTGGGTGTCGGTGTTCTGGTTGCCCTCGGCGCGGTCGGCGACGATGCGGATGCCCGAGTCCTGGTAGCGGACGTTGCCCTCGGCCACGTAGGTGCCGGCCTCGGTGTCCATCGCGATGCGGTCGGTGCCCAGGAACTGGTCGCCGCGGACCAGGGCGACGTTGCCCTGGAACTGGGGCGTGGTGCGGGTGCCTTCCTGCTTGTCGCCTTCGATCACCGTCGGCTGCTGGTCGCGCGCCGGGTCGCCGGGTTGCGCCGCCGGGGGCGCGCCTTCGAAGGGCGGAATGATGTCGCCGGCCGGGCACAGCGCCCAGTTCAGCGGTTTGTCGCTGGCAGCCAGCGCCGTGCCCGGCAGGCAGGCGGCGATGCTCAGCGACAGCGGGAGCAGGCGCAGGGGTAGACGCACAGGCAGGGGCCATCCGGGGCGAAAATCGCCGGTAGCTTGCCGGATGCGGGTGTATGCGGGCAATGAAAGCGGCTGGCCGGCCGCAGGCAGGGTTCATCCGCGCGGCGGTAGGCGCCGCCGCGGTCAGTCGCGCAAGGCGCCGACATGGGCGACCGCCGACTCGGCCAGGGCGTCGAGGTGGTAGCCGCCTTCCAGCATCGAGACGACCCGGCCGCTGGCATGGCGCCGGGCGATCGTGCGCAGCTCGGACGTGATCCAGGCGAAGTCCTCGGCGTCGAGCATCAGGTCGGCCAGCGGGTCTGACAGGTGGGCGTCGAAACCGGCCGACACCAGCACCAGCTGCGGCCGGAACGCGTCCAGCGCCGGCAGCAGGGAATCGAGCCAGGTGTTGCGGAAGCGGAACCCGCCGCTGCCCGGTGGCAGCAGCGCGTTGTGCAGGTTGCCGGCGCCGCGCTCGTGGACGCTGCCGCTGTGCGGGTAAAGCCCCGACTGGTGGCTGCTCAGGTAGGCGATCCGCGGCTCGGCCTGGAAGATCGCCTGGGTGCCGTTGCCGTGGTGCACGTCGAAATCGACGATGGCGATGCGCTCGAGCCCATGGTGGTCGCGGGCGTGGGCGGCGGCGACGGCGATGTTGTTGAACAGGCAGAAGCCCATCGCGGTGTCGGGCGTGGCGTGGTGCCCGGGCGGGCGGACCGCGCAGAAGGCGGTCTGCGCCTCGCCGGCCATCACCGCGTCGACCGCGGCCAGGCCGGCGCCCGCGGCATGCAGGGCGGCGCGGGCCGAGCCGGGCGAGAGCGCGGTGTCCGGGTCCAGCCGCTGCAGGCCGCTGGCGACCGGCGCAAGGACCTCGTCGATCAGGGTGTCGCCGTGGACCCGCAGCAGGTCGCCGCGTCGCGCCATCGGCGCCTCCCGCCAGTCCAGGTCCGGATAGGCGCGGTCCAGCGCGTCCAGCACCGCGCGCAGGCGTGCCGGGCGCTCCGGGTGTTCGGTCCCCGGATCGTGGTCGAGGCAGGCGGCGTGGGTCCAGGCGAGCATGCGGCCAACGTAGCGCGGCCGGCGTCCGGCTGCCATCCGCATTTGGTCTGGCGTTTCCCGGGCAAGGGAAGCGGCCGGCCCGGTCCCGGGTGTGCGCCGGGGCGGTCCTAGCCGGCGTTGCGCCGCTCGTGCCGCCACAGGACCTCGCCCTGGCCGTCGGCGCGGGCCAGGACCCGGGCCAGCACGAACAGCAGGTCGGAGAGGCGGTTGAGGTAGCGCACCGCTTCGCCGCGCACGGGTTCGACCCGCGACAGGGCCACGGTCGCGCGCTCGGCGCGGCGGACGATGGTGCGGGCGAGGTGGCAGCGCGCGGCGGCCTCGCCGCCGGCCGGCAGGATGAAGTCCTTCAGCGCCGGCAGGTCCGCGTTGTGGTGGTCGAGATGGCGTTCCAGGGCGTCGATGTCGGCGGCTTGGATGGCCGCGTGCCCGGGGATGCACAGCTCGCCGCCCAGGTCGAACATCTGGTGCTGCACGGCGGTGAGCAGGTCGCGCACGCCGGCCGGCACGCCGGGCGCGGCCAGGACCACGCCGATGGCCGAGTTGGCCTCGTCGACGGTGCCGTAGGCCTCGACCCGCAGCGAATCCTTGCCGGTCCGGCTGCCGTCGCCCAGCCCGGTGCTGCCGTCGTCGCCGGTGCGGGTGTAGATCTTCGAGAGGCGGTTGCCCATGTCGGGTCGAAGCGTGCCGGTCGGCGCCTGCGGGCGTACCCGGTCAGTGCGCGGTGCGGCCGCCGCGGCCGACCATGGGCGCGATGCGCTCGGCGGCCACCTGCAGGCCCGCGGCGATCGCGACGTAGGTGCCGGCGGTGACCAGGTACGGCGCCAGCCAGTCGGTGTAGTTCTTCCACCAGCCGGCCAGGGTCGGGTCGGTGACCGAGTCGCTGAGCCAGTAGAAGCTGCCCTGCGCCAGCAGGTGGCAGGCCAGCACCGACAGTACGAAGGCGAAGGCCAGGCGGCCCAGCGCGTCCCATCGGGCGCCGGCGTAGCGGCGGCGCAGCCAGGCGCCGCCGGCCCACATCGCGGCGTAGGCCGGCACCAGGAACCAGTACGCGGCGGAGACGCAGTAGTGGTTCCAGAAGTCGATGCCCTGGCCGGTGATCACCCACCAGTCCACGCCCACGGCCAGCGCCATCAGCGCCGGGAAGGCCCAGCGGCCCCAGCCGCGCAGGTGGAAGCCGGCGATGAAGAACACCGCCCAGCTCGCGTCCGGCGGCGAGAAATGGTCGAACACATGCGCGCGCGAGGCGGCCATGATCAGGGCCAGGACGAACAGGATGAACAGGCGGGACGTAGTGGCGTTCATGGCGCACGCGAAGCGGAGTCAGGCCCGCATTCTAGCCGAAGCCCGGCGCCGGCCGCCGTGCCGCGGCCCCGGGCGGCCACGCACGGCCGCGTATCATGTGCCGATGATGCGAACCCACGACGTGCTCATCGTCGGCGGCGGCCTGGTCGGCGCCAGCCTGGCGATCGCCCTGGACGGCCTGCCGCTGGACGTGGCCCTGGTCGAGGCGACCCCGCCCGGCGACCTGCCGGCGGTGTTCGACCAGCGCAACCTCAGCCTGGCGGCCGCCTCGGTCAATGCACTGGACGCACTGGGCGTCATGGGCCAGTTGCGCGCGCCCACCGGGCCGATCCGCCGCATCCACGTCAGCCGCGCCGGCGATTTCGGCAGCGTGCGGCTGGAGGCCGCCGACTACGGCCGCGAGGCTTTCGGCCAGGTGGTGGTGGCGCGCGATTTCGGCGAGGCGCTGGAAGGCCGCCTGGCGCAACTGCCGCGGCTCACCCGTTACCGGCCGGCGCGTTTCGTCGGCCTGGAAGGCGATGATGGGCATGCCCGCGGGGTGCGCCTGGCCACCGCCGATGGCGAGCTGGCGCTGCAGGCGCGGCTGCTGGTCGCCGCCGATGGCACGCGCAGCGCGCTGCGCGAGGCGCTGGGGACTTCCAGCCGCACCCACGATTACGGCCAGACCCTGTTCGTGGCGCGGATGCGCGGCGAGCGCGCGCCCGACGGCACCGCCTGGGAGCGGTTCACCGACAGCGGGCCGACCGCGTTGCTGCCGCGCGGCGATCGCGCGTGGGGCGTGGTCCATGGCGTGCCGGCCGCCGAGGCGGCCGCGGTCGCCGCTCTCGACGAGGCCGGCTGGCTGGCGCGGATCCAGCAGGCGTTCGGCTGGCGCGCCGGGCGTTTCCTCGGCGCCGGCGAGCGCAGCGCCTATCCGGTCGCCTCGGTCGTCGCCGATGCGCTGGTCGCGCCACGCGCGGTGCTGCTGGGCAATGCCGCGCAGACAATCCATCCGGTCGGCGCGCAGGGCTTCAACCTGGGCCTGCGCGATGCGCTGACCCTGGCCGAAGGCCTGCGCATGCATGCCGGCGACCCGGGCGCGGCGTCGCTGCTGCAGCAGTACGCGCAACGCCGCCGCGAGGACCGCGAGCGCACCCTGGCCTTCTCCGACGGGCTGGCGCGCATGACCGGCAATCCATCACCGTTGCTGCGCCCGCTGCGCAGCCTCGGCCTGCTGGCCGCCGATCGCGCCGGCTGGCTGCAGGCGTGGCTGGTCGGCGGGGCGATGGGCTTCCGCGGCGACGTGCCGGAGCTGTGCCGGTGACGGGGTACATGAAAAGCCGCGCGCGGCTGGACGTGGCCGTGGCCGGTGGCGGCGTGGTCGGCGCGGCCTGCGCGCTGGCCCTGGCCCAGGCCGGCCTGGAGGTGGCCCTGGTCGAGCCACGGCCGGTCGCGCGCTGGCTGGCCGAGCGGCCGGACCTGCGGGTGTATGCGCTGGCGCCCGACAACGCCGGCCTGCTCGACCGCCTGGGCGTATGGCCGCAGGTCGCCGCCGCGCGGGCGCAGCCCTACCGGCGCATGCGGGTATGGGATGCTGCCGGCGGCGGCGAGCTGGCGTTCGACGCGGCGGCGATGGCGCGCGGGGAACTGGGCTGGATCGTCGAGAACGACCTGCTGGTCGACCGCCTGTGGTCGGCGCTGGCCGCTGCCGGCGTGCAGCTGCATTGCCCGGCGAGGGTCGAGGCGATGGAGCAGGACGCGGCCGGCGTGCGCCTGAGGCTGGAAGACGGCGCGCGCCTGGATGCGCGAATCGCGGTCGCCGCCGACGGCGCCGCGTCGGACCTGCGGCGCCTGGCCGGGCTGGACATCGACGCCCATGATTACCACCAGCGTGGCGTGGTCGCCTTCATCGAGACCGAGGCGCCGCACGAAGACACCGCCTGGCAGCGCTTCCTGCCGACCGGGCCACTGGCGCTGCTGCCGTTCGCGCAGGGGCGCAGTTCGATCGTATGGACCCTGCCCGAAGCCGATGCCGGGCGCGTGCTGGCGCTGGACGACGCGCGCTTCGCCGTCGAACTCACCGATGCCAGCGCCGCGCGCCTAGGCAAGGCGGTGCCGGCCTCCGCGCGCGTGGCCTTCCCGCTGCGCCGGCAGCTGGTCCGCCAGCAGGTGGAAGGGCGCGTGCTGGTACTGGGCGACGCGGCGCACGTGGTGCATCCGCTGGCGGGGCAGGGCGTGAACCTGGGGCTGCGCGACGTGGCCGCGTTGGCCGCCGAAATCGCCGCCGCCCGCGCACGCCGCGCCGACTGGGCCGCCCCGCATCGGCTGCAGCGCTGGGCGCGGCGACGGCAGAGCGACAACACCGTGTCGGCCTACGCTTTCGAGGGGATCAACCGGCTGTTCTCCAATGCCGATCCGCTCGCGGTACTGGCCCGCGGACCCTTGCTGGGGCTGGCCGGCAAGCTGCCGCCGCTGCAGCGCGCGCTGTGGCGGCACGCCGCCGGCGTGTAGGAAACGGGGAGACCGGCGTCCGTGGAAAGGCGCCCGCGACGCCGCACCGTCGGCGCGGGCGGCACCCGCGCGGTTCCGACGCCCGAGTCGCCCGCAAGCCGGGCTCCTACAGGATCCAGCCGGACAGTTCTTCGCGATCCAGGCGGCCATCCCGATTGGCGTCGACGCGGTCGAACTCGGCGCGCAGGCTCGCGTCCGACGCGGCCTCACGCCGGTCGACCGTGCCATCGCCATCGGCATCGAGCACGGTGAAGTCCAGGCGGTCGCCGCCGACCAGGCTGTCCGGTTCGACCGAGCGGATGATCACGGGCCCGCCATGGGAGCCTTCGAGCACGGTCATGCCGGTCTGCCGCTGCAGCGGTGCGTCGGCCGGGGTCGCGGCCGGCGGCGGCAGCGGCAGCGTCGTCGCCGGCGTTCCGCGCGTGGCCTGCGCTTGCAGCGAGGCCAGGAGCAGGGCGGCGGTCAACAGGGCAGTGCGGGTCATGGGCGTCCGGGACAGCGCGGGATTGCCGGCAACGCTAGGGGCGGCCGGGTGAAGCGGTGTTGAACCGCTGGCGCTTGCGCGTATGCAGGAACCCATCCCTGCGGGCGACCCGACGCCATCGGCACAGGCGACTCCCTCGTTCCTCCGACGCCCGTGTCGCCCATGAGGATGGGCTCCTACAGGACGATGCGCTGGCCGCCATCGCGCGCCGAGGCGTAGATCGCATCGACTACGCGCATGTCGCGCACCCCTTCCTCGCCCGGCACCAGCGGCGCGGTGCCGCGCAGGATCGCCAGCGCGTCGTCGTCCATCTGCCGTGCCTGCTGGTGCGGCACCGCGTCGGCGAAGGTCTGGCCGTCGCTGGTGCGTCCCTTCAGTCCGTCGTAGGTCTGGAACGGCGACAGCTCGTACCAGCCGCGCTCGCAATCGGCGCGCAGGGTGTTCATGTCCTCGCCGAAGCTGGTCGCGCATTCGGCGACGCTGCCGTCGGCGAATTCCAGGGTGAAGCGCATGGTCTCGTCGACGCCGTCGAACAGCTGCGGACGTCGGACCTCCTGCCGCGCGGTCACCGCCACCGGTTCCTGGCCCTTCGTATAGCGCGCGGCGTTGAGGGAGTACACGCCCATGTCATACATCGCACCGCCGCCGTGCTGCGGCAGCCGCCGCCAGGGCTTGTGGGCCGGATCGACGTCGTCGTAGGCATTGAAGCCGGCGTCGGCGCGGATCTTGAGGATCCGGCCGTAAGGCTGCTCGCGGGCCATCGCCATCAGCCGCCGGGTGTTGGGTTCGTGCTGGAGGCGGTAGCCGATGGTCAGCTGCACCTTGTTGCGGCGGCAGGCGTCGACCATCTTCTGGCCCTCGGCCGCGTCCATCGCCATCGGCTTCTCGCACCACACGTGCTTGCCGGCGTTGGCTGCGCGCAGGGTCAGCGGCATGTGCAGGTCGTTGGGGGTGACGATGTAGACCGCCTGGATGTCGGGGTTGTCGGCAATGCGATCGAAGTCGTCGTAGCTGTAGACGTTGCGGTCGGGGATGCCGTGCTTCTCCTGCCAGGCCGGGATCTTGTGGGGCGAGCCGGTCACGATCCCGGCCAGGTGGCAGTGCTCGGCCAGCTGCAGCCCGGGCGCGAGCTGGTGGGTGGCGTAGCCGCCGAGCCCGACCAGGGCCACGCCGACCGAATCCTTGCGCCGGGTGCGCTTGCCGTTGTTGTCCATCGCAGACTCCGCGCGCAGGGGAAGGGAGGCGCCGATGCCGGCGCCGGCCATCGCAGCCAGCAGCTGGCGGCGGGTGAACTCCAGGGTCATGCGCTTGCCTCCGTTCGCGCCCTTGGCGCCGATGCCCTTGCACCTTAGGGCGGCGGCGCTGGCTCCGCCACCCCGGCGACGGCATGCGAGGCATGCCGCGGACGAATAGCGGGCGGCTCTCTGGCACACTGGCGCGCGCATCGCCGCCGAGGACGCCGCCATCATCCGACCGATCCCGTTCCGATACCTGGCCCTGGCCTTGGCCATGCCCGCGGTCGCGCCGCAGGCCGCGGCCGACCCGGCGCCCGGCGCCAGCGTGGAGGCGCTGTTCGTGGCGCGCGATTTCGTCGCCGACGGCGTGTTCTCCCGCGGCATCGAGGGGCCGGCCACCGGACCCGGCGGCGTCCTCTACGCGGTCAGTTACGGCCGCGACGGCACCATCGGCCAGGTCCACCGGCAGGCCGATGGCAGCGGCAAGGCCTCGCTGTTCGCCACCCTGCCCGACGGCAGCACCGGCAACGGCATCCGCTTCGGCGCCGACGGCACCATGTACGTGGCCGACTACACCGGCCACAACGTGCTGGCCATCGACATGGACACGCGCCAGGCGGAGGTGTTCGCCCATCTCGGCGGCGCGTTCCAGCCCAACGACATCGCCCTGGCGCCAGACGGAGCGCTCTATGCCAGCGACCCCGACTGGGCCAACAACAGCGGCCAGCTCTGGCGCATCGGCGCGGACGGCCAGGTGCGGCGCCTGGAGGCGGACATGGGCACGACCAACGGCATCGAGGTCAGCCCGGATGGCCGCCGCCTGTACGTGAACGAAAGCGTGCAGCGCAACGTCTGGGTGTACGACATCGATGCCGCTGGCGACCTGTCCAACAAGCGCCTGCTCATCGCTTTCGCCGACCATGGCCTGGATGGCATGCGCAGTGACGTCGATGGCAACCTGTACATCGCCCGCTACGGCGCCGGGTTGGTCGCGGTGGTGTCGCCGCAGGGCGGGCTGCTGCGCGAAGTGCCGCTGCGCGGGGCCAAGCCGACCAATGTTGCCTTCGGCGGCGCTGACGGCCGTGATGTCTATGTCACCCTGCAGGACCGGGGCGCGATCGAGGTGTTCCGCAGCGACCGCCCTGGCCGGGAATACGGGCGCTGACAGGCCCGGGCAGGCGGCGACCCCAGTCCCGGCCCCTGCGACTGCCACCGGCGATACTGGCGCACCGGAGGAGGCACGACCCATGCAGCAGCTCGAACTCAAGGACCCGGCGGCGTTCGCCGCGGAATTCCTGCGCCAGACCCAACTGCAGGGCTTCGGCGCCCTGAGCAAGCGCGACCTGGAGCTGCTGGTCTACGTGCTGCTCGAGCGCGACGGCGCGATCGACCGCAATTCCAGCAACCATGCCGCCGCCTCGCTGCTGCGGATCACCCCGGCCAAGCTGCGCGCGCTGCGCAGCGACGGCTATGCACGCTGGCGCCAGCTGGTGGCCGAGCCAGCCGACGTGGCCCTGCGCCGCATCCTCGGCCATGTGCTCACGGACGCCAACCTGCGTGCCGGCAGCCGCCACGTGAGCGAGCGCAGCCGCAAGGACGGCTTCCTGGCCGTGCGCGTGGAGCACCCGGACGACCGCCTGCAACTGGAGCAGGCGATCCTCGATGCCGGCGCGTTGCCGGTGTACGAGCGCAACCGCGAAGTGCTCGCGGTGCGCTTCGACACGCTGGTCGCGCTGGCCGAGCGCAGCGGCTTCCTGCAGCCGGACACCGAGGCGGTGGTGAAGGCGTTGCGCAAGCTGGCACCGGCGTCGGAGGAACTGGCCGACCTGCTGGAGAAGGACGTGACGAAGCTGCGCTGGGAGGATGCGCGCAATGCACTCAACAGCCTCGGCGCCAAGGCCGTGTCGAGCACGGCCGAGGGTGGGCTGAAGAGCCTGCTGAAGCTGGCCTTCCCGTTCCTGTAGGGCGGGGCTTGCCCCGCTGCTTCCGGCTCTCCCCGTAGAGCGGGGCTTGCCCCGCTGCTTGCGATCGTCGGCAAAGGCAGCGGGGCAAGCCCCGCTCCACGAAGGGTGCCGAAGGGGAGTGGGCGAGCCCGGATCCTCGTGCGGCCAGCGTGCGCCCTACTTCGCCAGGGTGGCGAAGACCGTGATTTCCTCGCGGTCGTGGTAGAGCTGCTTCGCACGCACCGTGAGCGGCTTTCCGGCCTGCTCTTCGAACAGGTCGAGGCACAGCCGGGTTTCCTGCCAGCGCTTCTTCATCGGCAGCTTCAGGTTGAACACCGCATGCCGGCACCAGCCTTCGGCGAACCACTTCGCCATGCGCGCGGCGACCTTGGCCGGCTGTTCGACCATGTCGCACACCATCCAGTCCAGCGGTTTGGCCGGATGCCAGTGGAAGCCGTCCGCGCGCAGGTGCTCCACCAGGCCGGTGTCGAGTACGTGCTGGCGCAGCGGTCCATTGTCGACCGAGGTCACCCGCAGGTGCTGGCGGGTCAGCACCCAGGTCCAGCCGCCGGGCGCAGCGCCCAGGTCGGCGGCGGTCATGCCCGGGCGCAGCAGGCGGTCGCGCTCGTCGGCGGTCAGCAGGGACAGGAGCGCTTCTTCCAGCTTCAGCGCCGAGCGCGACGGCGCCTCGGGCAGCAGCTTCAGGCGCGGGATGCCCAGCGGCCAGGGCGCGCTGTCGCGCGGGTCGGCCAGCGCCAGCAGCGCGTGGTCGCCGGCCAGGAAGCAGACATGCAGGCGTGGCAGGCGCGCGTCTTCCTTCGCCGCCAACATTCCGGCTTTGCGCAGCGCCGGGCGCAGTGCATTGCCGAAGCTGCGCGCCAGCCCCGACAGCGGCTTGCCGGCATCCGAATCCGGATGCTCGACCCACAGGTCGCCAAAGCGCACGCCCCCGGGCATCGTCGCCAGCAAGGGTGTGAGCCGGTCGGTGGGATCCATGCCGCGCAGTTCGGCGAACAGGCGCAGCTTCTGCCGGGCGAAGACGATGCCGCGAAAGGGAAGGGCACGCGCCAGCGTCTGCGCGTCGGCTTCCTCGCCGGTGACGAAAACCACGTAGCCGTCGTCGCGGCTGGCGCGTGCATAGCCGGCGATCCCGGCCAGCGCGGCACGCTCGCCCAGTTCGGCGGCCAGTTCCGGCTCGAAACCCTGGCGGCAGTAGCCGAGCAGTCCGTGCATGGATGGGCTGGCGGCGCTCAGTAGCGCTCGCCGCCGCCTTCGCCGTAGGCGCGCAGCACCGCGCGCGCCTCGCTGCGCAGCAGGTCGCGCTGCACGGCGATGCCGCGGCGCTCCAGCTCGCCGATCCAGTCCGCCGGCAGCGGGCCTTCGTCGAATTCGGTCAGCTCCATCACGTCCTCGGCGCGCGCGCCGATCAGCAGCCGGTCGATGCCGGCCCAGATCGTGGCGCCGTAGCACTGGCAGCAGGGCTGGGACGAGGTGGCCAGCGCGACCGGCGACAGCACGTCGTTCAGGCGCGGGGTCTGCAGGCGCTGCTGGGCCAGCATGTAGGCCATGTTCTCGGCGTGCGCCAGCGAGGTGGTATGCGGCATCACCCGGTTCACGCCGGCGGCGACCACCCGGTCATCCGGGCCGAACACCACCGCGCCGAACGGCCCGCCGCTGCGCGCCTCGACATTGCGCCGCGACAGCTCGATCGCCAGCGCGACCTTGTCCTCGTCGGAGGCGAAGGTCGCGCCCGGTTCGATCGCCTCGTGGATCCAGGCCGGCAGGGTGAGGTGGACCTGTGCGTACAGCATGGCGGTCGTACTCAACCCGCCGACCAGGTGTCGCGCAGGGTCACGCTGCGGTTGAACACCGGCTTGCCGGGGGTGTGGTCGCGGCGGTCGGCGACGAAGTAGCCGGTGCGCTCGAACTGGAACGACTGTTCCGGCGCGGCCTGCGCGGCCGCCGGCTCGATCCAGCCCTGCACGGTCTTCTTCGATTCCGGGTTGAGGTGGTCGCGGTAGGTTTTGCCGTCGGATTCGTCGTCGGGCTTCTCCACCGAGAACAGGCGGTCGTACAGGCGGATCTCGGCGGCCACCGCATGCTTGGCGCTGACCCAGTGGATCGTGCCCTTGACCTTGCGGTTGGCGCCTTCCATGCCCGGGCGCGATTCCGGATCCAGCCAGCCGCGCAGTTCGGTCACGTTGCCCGCGTCGTCCTTCACCACCTCGTCGATGCGCACGATGCCCGCGCCGCGCAGGCGCGCCTCGCCGCCCGGCACCAGGCGCTTCCAGCCCTTGGGCGGGACCTCGGCGAAATCCTCGCGCTCGATCCACAGCTCGCGCGAGAACGGCACCTGGCGCTCGCCCTGGGACTCGTCCTTGGGATGGTTGGGGAACGTGAGCAACTCCTCGTGGGCTTCCGGCAGGTTCGCCAGCACCAGCCTGAGCGGCTCGACCACCGCCATGCGCCGGGGCGCAGTGGCGTCCAGGTCCTCGCGCAGGCAGCCTTCCAGCACCGAGAAGTCGATCACCGAGTTCTGCTTGCTGATGCCCACGCGGTCGACCAGCAGGCGCAGCGAGGCCGGCGTGTAGCCGCGGCGGCGCAGGCCCTGCAGGGTGTACATGCGCGGGTCGTCCCAGCCGTCGACCAGGCCCTCGCCGACCAGCTGGGTCAGCTTGCGCTTGCTCATCACGGTGTAATTGATGTTCAGGCGCGAGAACTCGATCTGGCGCGGCTTGCCCGCTTCCTTCGGCAGGCCGTGCCGCTCCAGCGGCGCGAGCAGGTCGGGGTTGCCGGCCAGGTCGACGTTGTCCACGCACCAGTCGTACAGCGGGCGGTGGTCCTCGAACTCCAGCGTGCACAGCGAGTGGGTGATGCCCTCGATCGCATCGCCCAGCGCGTGCGCGAAGTCGTACATCGGGTAGATCGGCCACTCCGCGCCGGTGTTCTGGTGCTCGACATGCTTGATCCGGTACAGCGCCGGGTCGCGCAGGTTGATGTTGCCGCTGGCCATGTCGATCTTGGCGCGCAGGGTGCGGGCGCCATCCGGGAACTCGCCGGCGCGCATCCGCGCGAACAGGCCCAGGTTCTCCTCGACGCTGCGCTCGCGGTAGGGCGAGTTGCGCCCCGGCTCGGTCAGCGAGCCGCGGTAGGCGCGGACCTCGTCGGCCGACAGGTCGCAGACGAAGGCCTTGCCATCGCGGATGAGCTTCTGAGCGGCCAGGTAGTAGACGCCGAAGTAGTCCGAGGCATGGCGCAGGCTGGCCCAGTCGAAGCCCAGCCAGCGCACGTCGTCCTGGATCGCGGCGACGAACTCGGGGTCTTCCTTGGCCGGGTTGGTGTCGTCGAAGCGCAGGTTGCAGCGCCCGCCGAACTCGGCGGCCACGCCAAAATCCAGGCAGATCGCCTTGGCATGGCCGATGTGCAGGTAGCCGTTCGGTTCGGGCGGGAAGCGGGTGCGGATGGCCGCGTGCCTGCCGCTGGCCAGGTCCTCGCGGACGATCTGGCGGATGAAATCGCGTTTCTCCGGAGCCTGGGCCTCGGTGGGGATGGGGGCGTCTGCGGAAGCGGGGGCGTCGGACATGGGGCGGGGGCGGCGAAGGCAAACTGCAAGTCTAGCCGAGCCGCCCGCTGCAGGCGCCCACGCAGCGCGCGACCGGCCGGCCTGAACGGGTTGCGCGACTTGCGCGCCGCCTTGGCCAGCGGCGCGAAGTCAGGCGTATGCTCGTTCCGGATGGGCGGACGGCGTCCGCCGGCCAGGAGCTTCCGCCATGCAGGTCGCCTATCGCGCCCACAACCTGATCGACGCCCACCTGGCCCGGCACGTGCTGGAGGACGCGGGCATCCCGGCCTTCGTCTTCGGCGAGAACCTGCTCGGCGGGGCCGGCGAGCTGCCGCTGTTCGGGGTGCTGCGGGTCTGCGTGCCGGATCCGCTGATGCCCGACGCCAGCGCGGCACTGCAGGCCGCCGGCCTGGGCGGGGACTCGCCCGGGAACGACTTGCCCGAAGGCGACGGCGACCCCATCTCCATGGGCGACCCCGGCTTCCTGCCGGCCTGACGGAGCTCGCGATGACCCTGGGATCGATGCTGGGCGTTGGCGCCTGGAAACAGCGCCTGCCTCGCGACGCCGACCTGCTGCCCGGCCGCGACCAGCCGTTGCCGCTGCACAACATTCATCACGTCAGCGGCCGGCCCTTGCAAGGGGAGTTCGCCGGGATGGAGGTGGTGGATGTCGGCCTGGGCTGCTTCTGGGGCGCCGAACGCAAGTTCTGGAACCTGCCGGGCGTGTACACCACCGCGGTCGGCTATGCCGGCGGCGGCACCCCGAACCCCACCTACGAGGAAGTGTGCTCCGGGCAGACCGGGCATGCCGAGGTGGTGCGCGTGGTCTACGACCCGGCGCAGGTGGACTTCACCACGGTCCTGAAGACCTTCTGGGAAAGCCACGACCCCACCCAGGGCATGCGCCAGGGTAACGACGTGGGCACCCAGTACCGCTCGGCGATCTACTGCCGCACGCAGGCCCAGTACGAGGCGGCGCTGGCCAGCCGCGACGTCTACCAGGCTTCGCTGGAGGCCTCGGGCTATCCGCCGATCACCACCGAGATCGCCTACCCGGCGCCGGCGTTCTACTACGCCGAGGATTACCACCAGCAGTACCTGTCGAAGAATCCGAACGGCTACTGCGGGCTCGGTGGAACCGGGGTGTCCTGCGCGTTGTAGGAGCCCATCCACATGGGCGACACCGACGCCGCGGGAACAGGCGACGTCCCCGCGGCCCCGACGTCGTCCGGCCGTGTAGGAGCCGATCCTCGTCGACGACCCGACGAGACCCGCCGGCATGCCCATGATGCTGATCGTCCGACCACCTCGGTGTCGCCCATGAGGATGGGCTCCTACATGGCCGAGAGGCCGCAGACGTAGACCACTTCGCAGGCGCCGCCGCCGGTATCGGTGCGGCTGGTGGAGCTGCGCCAGCGCCAGCCGTCGTCCGCCTGGACTTCGACCAGCCAGCCGTCGATGCGGACCTGCTGGCCGGCGCGGATTCCCGCCAGGGTCCGCGCGACCTCGGTGGACGCCGGGATCATGTGCATGTTGGCGCTGCTGCTGGCGATCTCGCGCGGCGGCAATGGCGGGTCGTCCCGCCAGCGGTAGTGGTACCAGCGGCCGGACTGGCGGATGTCCAGCCGGTCGAGCACCTCGTCGCGGGCCATGCCGTCCCAGCCCAGCGCCAGGTCGGTCGGCGACCACTCCGCCTCGCGCCCGCTGCGGTAGTCCTTGCGGGACAGCACCCGGCCGTCGAGGCTGAAGCCGGCCAGCGGCACCAGCCTGGACCCGGCCATCGGGAACGGCGCCAGCCCGCCGGGGACATCGCTCTGCAGCGGCGGACCGCGACGGGTGATGGACGGCGGCAGGGGGCAGCCACTGCCGCCTGCATGCACGGCCGCCGGCAGGGCGTCGCCGCGGCCCGGCCGGGCGGAGAACCACCAGCCGGCCAGGCCGAGCAGCAGGCAGGCCAGCAGCACCCGGTTGAGCGTCACCGGGCGCCCCGGCGTCAGGCCAGGCGCTGGGCGATGTCCGAACGCAGCGCGTCCAGGTCCTTGGCGAAGGCGGCGATGCCCTCGGCCAGCTTCTCGCTGGCCATCGCGTCGGCAGCCAGGTCGGCGTCGAAGCGGGCCTGGTCGACCGGTGCGATCACGCGTTGCTCGCGCGCCGGCGCCACGAGCTTGCGCTCGACCGTGCCGGTGGAAGCGTCGAGCTGCTCCAACAGGTCCGGCGAGATGGTCAGGCGGTCGCAGCCGGCCAGCGCGAGCACCTGCTCGACCGAACGGAACGAGGCGCCCATGACCACGGTGGCGGCGCCGCGCTTCTTGAACTCGGTGTAGACGCCGCGCACGAACACCACGCCCGGATCCTCGTCGATGCTCGCCGGCACCTGGCCGTGGGCCTTGTACCAGTCGAGGATGCGGCCGACGAACGGGGAGATCAGGAACGCGCCGGCCTCGGCGCAGGCGATGGCCTGGGTCGGGTTGAAGATCAGGGTCAGGTTGCAGTCGATGCCCTCGGCCTGCAGCTGGCGCGCCGCCTCCACGCCTTCCCAGGTCGCGGCGACCTTGATCAGGATCTTGTCGCGGCCGATGCCGCGCTGCGCGTACATGTCCACGAACTTGCGCGCCTTGGCCACGGTGGCCGCGGTGTCGTGGGCCAGGTCGGCGTCGACCTCGGTGGAAACGCGGCCCGGGACCAGGCCGGTCAGCATCGCGCCGACGCCGACGGTCAGCCGGTCGGCGACCTCGTCGACGACACCCTTGCCGGTGGACGCCTGCGTGCGTGCCCAGGCCAGTTCGCGCTCGATCAGCTCCGCGTACACCGGCAGGCCCAGCGCCTTCTTCACCAGGGTCGGATTGGTGGTGCAGTCGACCGGGCGCAGGCGGACGATGGCGTCGTAGTCGCCGGTGTCGGCGACGACCACGGACAGTTCGCGCAGCTGCTGCAGGCGGGACGGGGCGGAGACGGTATCGGTGGCGGTCATCGGGATGTGCAATGGCTTGGGGACAGGGAGGACTGTCCATCGTAGCCTGCACGCACGCGGGCGTCTGCACGCAGCGCGGGCGGGGACACGGTTGGCGATGCAACCTTCCTCGACCCTGCGCCCGCGTATGTCCCGGCGCGTCATCGTTGCCGTGCGCCGCGCTGCACGGCCGCGATGACAGCGCTGCCTAAGCGAGGTGCCGATGTGTTAGGTTTCGCTGCCTTTTCGCGCTCACCGACCACGCCACCGAATCCCCACATGACCGACCATCTGCGCCGCACCAAGATCCTCGCCACCCTCGGACCGGCCACCGATGCGCCGGGCGTGCTGGAGGCGCTGTTCCGCGCCGGCGTCAACGTCGTCCGCCTCAATTTCTCGCACGGCGACCCCTCCGGCCAGGCCAAGCGCGCCGCCGAAGTGCGCGCGGCCGCGCAACGGGTCGGTGCCGAAGTCGGCATCCTGGCCGACCTGCCGGGCCCGAAGATCCGGATCGAGCGCTTCGCCGAAGGCAAGATCACGCTCAAGGCCGGCGACCGCTTCGACCTGGTCGCCGATCCGGCCGCGCCGGCCGGCGATGCGACCCAGGTGGGCGTCAGCTACCTGGGCCTGCCCGGTGACGTGAAGCCCGGCGACGTGCTGCTGCTGGACGACGGCCTGGTGCAGTTGCAGGTGGCCGAGGTGCAGGGCGAGCGGATCATCAACACCGTCCTCACCGACGGCGTGCTGTCCGACCGCAAGGGACTGAACAAGCAGGGCGGCGGCCTGTCGCTCGGCGCGCTGACCGAGCGCGACAAGGAGCTGATCGGCATCGTCGCCAAGATCGGCGTGGACTTCATCGCCGTCTCGTTCTGCCGCAACGCGCAGGACATGAACGACGCCCGCTCCATCGCCCGTTCGCACGGCTGCGACGCCGCGCTCGTGTCCAAGGTCGAGCGCACCGAGGCGATCGAGAACCTGGTCGAGATCGTCGAGGCTTCCGACGTGGTGATGGTCGCCCGCGGCGACCTCGGCGTGGAGATCGGCGACGCCGAGCTGCCCGGACTGCAGAAGAAGATCATCCGCGAGTCGCTGCGGCAGAACAAAGTGGTCATCACCGCCACCCAGATGCTGCAATCGATGGTGGACAACCCGATCCCGACCCGCGCCGAGGTGCTGGACGTGGCCAACGCGGTGATCGACGGCACCGACGCGGTGATGCTGTCGGCCGAGACCGCCGCCGGCGCCTACCCGGTGAAGGCGGTCGAGGCGATGGCCCGCATCTGCCTGGGCGCCGAACGCCAGTTCCAGACCGAGACCGACTTCGGCAAGGCCGCCCGGGGCCTGGAGCGCGCCGACCAGGCCATCGCCATGGGCACCATGTTCCTGTCCCAGCACATCGGCGTGCGCGCGATCGTGGCGATGACCGAATCCGGCGGCACCGCGCGCTACCTGTCGCGCTTCCGCGCCGCGGCGCCGATCTACGCGATCACCCGCCACGACGGCGCCCGCCGGCAGATGGCGCTGATGCGCGACGTGTTCCCGATCAATTTCGACAGCCGCGGCCTGACCCCGCGCGAGGCCGCCCGCGGCAGCATCCGCCTGCTGGTCGAAGCCGGCCTGCTGGCCGCCGGCGACCGCGTGGTCTTCACCAGCGGCGAGCACATGGAAACCCACGGCGCGACCAACACCCTGCGCCTGCTGGAAGTGGGCGAAGACGGCCGCGCCAGCGGCCTGGGCGACCTCTGAGGGACCGTCGGCGGGGCGCAGGCCCCGCCGCACGCCGCGCCGCCGCGGCTGCTTGCGGGCCACGCAGCGGCGACCCGCCCCGCCGGCCGTGCACGAGCGCGCGGCTATAATCAGCGGCCCCCTCCGCGGCGCCGCATTACCATGAGCATCGAGCAGCTTGCCGAAACCGCCCTGGCGATGGTCGCGCCCGGCAAGGGCATCATCGCGATCGACGAATCCACGACCACGATCGGCAAGCGCTTTGCCGCGGTCGGGATCGAGAACACGGAAGACCACCGCCGCGCCTACCGCGAGCTGCTGCTGACCACGCCGAAGCTGCCCCAGCATATTTCGGGCGCGATCCTCTACGACGAGACCCTGCGCCAGTCGACCCGGGCCGGCGTGCCGTTCGCCCGGTACCTGGCCGACAGCGGCATCCTGCCCGGCATCAAGGTCGACAAGGGCACGGTCGCCCTGGCCGGCTTCCCCGGCGAGCTGGTGACCGAGGGCCTGGACGGCCTGCGCCCGCGCCTGGAGGAGTACTACCGGCTCGGCGCCCGCTTCGCCAAGTGGCGTGCGGTGATCAACATCGGCGACGACATCCCGACCGGCACCTGCATCGAGGCCAACAGCCATGCGCTGGCGCGCTACGCGGCGCTGTGCCAGGAGCAGGGCCTGGTGCCGATGGTCGAGCCGGAGGTGCTGATGGACGGCGACCACGACATCGAGACCTGCTACGAGGTCACCGAGGCGGTGCTGCGCTCGCTGTTCGCCGCGCTGTACGAGCAGAACGTGCTGCTGGAAGGCACGATCCTGAAGGCCTCGATGGTCATCGCCGGCAAGGACTGCCCGGAGCAGGCCGACGTGCAGGAAGTGGCCGAGTCCACCCTGATGTGCCTGAAGAGCACGGTGCCGGCGATCCTGCCCGGCATCGTCTTCCTCTCCGGCGGGCAGGAGGACGAGGACGCGACGGCGCACCTGGACGCCATGAACCGGCTGGGGCCGAACCCGTGGACGCTCAGCTTCTCCTACGGTCGGGCGATGCAGCAGGCCGCGCTGAAACTGTGGGCCAAGGACATGGATGCCAACTTCCGGAAGGCGCAGGACACCGTATTCGCCCGCGCCCGCGACAACTCCCGGGCCGCGCTGGGGCAGTGGCAGGGCGAGGGCTGATCGCCATCGCGAGCACGCCATGAAGGAACGCCGGCCTTGTGCCGGCGTTCTTTTTGGCCTGCTGACAAGCGCATGCAAAGCGACGGCCTTGGGTGGTGATGCCTTCGGAGGGAGTCCGCCGTCCCGCGGGAGTGGGGCGCACCCTTCGGGCGGACGTCCTGTCCGTACTCAGGGCCGTGGCACATCCCTGTGCCACTTGCTCCCCACTCCCGCAGGCCGACGGCCTTCCGGTGCGTTGGGGTTCGTGTCTTCGGTGATCGGGAACAAGAAGCAGGGAATGGCTTCGGCCTTTGTCGTGATCGAAGGCGCGAGCGTCGAAGCACGAGAGTCCGTCGTCGCCGGGATGGCCCAAGTGGCACATGGATGTGCCACGACCCGAGTAAAGACAGGATGTCGTCCCGAGGGATGGGACATCCCCAGGCGACGGCGGACTCCCTTCCGAAGCGGGCCAGCGCTTCTGCTTGGAATGGCTTTGGCTTTGGCTTTGGCTTGAGCTACTCGGTCCGCACGGTACCCGCCGGCACGAACACCCAGGTGCGGGTGACGTGCAGGATGTCGACCTTGTCGCCGGTGTCCGGCAACGGCGGGAACGGTTCGGCCAGGCGGACCATGCGCAGCACCCCCTCGTCCAGCAGCGGCGTGCCGCTCGAACGCAGGATCCGCGTGCTCTCGACACTGCCGTCGCGGCGGACGCCGACGCTGACCACCACCTGGCCGCCGAGGCGCCGGCGGCGTGCCTCGTCGGGATAGTTGAGGTTGCCGATCCGCTCGGCCCGGTCCACCCAGGCGCGCAGGTAGTTGGCGTAGGCGTACTCGCGCGTGCTCGCCGAGACGAACTTGCGCGTCGGCCGCTTCGCGTACAGCTCCGAGCGCAGGTAGACCTCGGCCGCCAGCCGCGCCATCTCGGCGTCGCGCGCGGCCCGGGCCTCGCTCACCGGCGGCAAGTCGGGCACGTGCAGCGGCTCGCGCGGCTGCGCCGCGACCATGGCTTCTTCGCCGCGCCGGCTGGCGACCACCCGCGCCTGCGGCGGCGGCGCTTCCACCGCCGCACTCTGCCGCTGCGGCAGCGGCTCCTCGCCCGGTTCGGCCAGCGGGATCGCGCCGGCCTGCAGGTCGCGCGGACGCTGGGCCTTGTCGTGCTCGCCGCCGCCACGGTTGCTGGCCTGGGCCAGGAAATCGGCCTGTTCCGGGGTCAGCTCGGTGCGCGTCTGGCTGAAGATCACGTCCAGCGTGGGCACCAGCGGCGCCTCCTCCTTGAACGCGAAGCCCAGCCCCAGGATCACGATGCCGTGGACCAGCAGCGACAGCACCGCGGTGGCGTTGAGGCGCTGGCGGGGGCCGATGGGCGGCGGCGGGGCGGCGGCCGCGGCGGTCATGCGCCGGCGTCGGCCGGCGGGCCGGCTTCGATCGCATCGAACAGCAGGCCGGCGATGTTGAGGCCGAACTGCGCGTCCAGCTCGCGCGCGCAGGTCGGGCTGGTGACGTTGACCTCGGTGAGGTAGTCGCCGATCACGTCCAGGCCGACGAAGCGCATGCCACGGCGGCGCATCTCCGGGCCGACCTGGGCGGCGATCCAGCGGTCGCGGTCGCTCAGCGGACGGCCCTCGCCGCGGCCGCCGGCGGCCAGGTTGCCGCGGAACTCGTCGCCCTGCGGGATCCGGGCCAGGCAGTAGTCGACCGGCTCGCCGTCGACCAGCAGGATCCGCTTGTCGCCGTCGACGATCTCCGGCAGGTAGCGCTGCGCGAGCGCCAGCTTGCGGCCGCCGTCGGTCAGCGTCTCCAGGATCACGTTGAGGTTGGGGTCGCCGGCCTGGCTGAGGAAGATCGAGCGCCCGCCCATCCCGTCCAGCGGCTTGAGCACGACTTTGCCCTGCTCGGCGGCGAACGCCTTCAGCTCGGCCGCGTCGCGGCTGATCCGGGTCGGCGGGCAGCATTGCGGGAACAGCATCGAGGCCAGCTTCTCGTTGAAGTCGCGCAGCCCGCGCGGGTCGTTGACCACCTGCGCCCCGGCCAGCCGTGCCAGGTCCAGGACCTGGGTGTCGTAGACATACTCGGCGTCCACCGGCGGGTCCTTGCGCATCAGCACCAGCTGCCCCGGGCCGAAGGCGCGCTCGGCGAAGTCGCCCAGGGTGAACCAGCCGTCCTTGTCGTCGCGCACGGCCAGCGGCGCGGTTCGGGCCACGGCGCGGCCGTCGCGCACCGACAGCCCGCCCGGCCGCACGTAGTGCAGCCGGTGCCCGCGCCGCTGCGCCTCCAGGAGCATCGCGAAGGTGGTGTCCTTGGCGATCTTGATCGACCCGATCGGGTCCATCACCACGATGACGTCGAGGGGGGCGGTCATGGCGCGCAGGCGGGTGCCGCAGGGGAGGGACCGGTGATGGTAGCCGATCCGGCCGCCGGCACCGGCGCGTCAAAAATGCGACGCGCGTCAGGGAATGCGGCCGCTCCCGCATCCTGCCCGTTCAGGGTGGGCGCCATTATGCCGCCGGGCTTGACAGTCTCTGGCCGGACTGGGATATAGACACCTTCGCAGTGGCGCCGGAAGAAGCGCCGCGCGCATGGGGAATTAGGGTAATGACTGACAACACGGCCCCGACCGGGGCACTGGCCGGCTTGCGGGTCATGGTCATCGATGACTCCAAGACCATCCGCCGGACGGCCGAAACGCTGCTCAAGCGCGAGGGCTGCGAGGTGGTCACCGCCAGCGACGGCTTCGAGGCGCTGGCCAAGATCGCCGACCAGCAGCCGCAGATCATCTTCGTCGACATCATGATGCCGCGGCTGGACGGCTACCAGACCTGCGCGCTGATCAAGGGCAACCAGAAGTTCAAGGGCACGCCGGTGATCATGCTGTCCTCCAAGGACGGCCTGTTCGACAAGGCGCGCGGCCGCATCGTCGGCTCCGAGCAGTACCTGACCAAACCATTCACCCGCGAAGAACTGCTGGGCGCCATCCGCACGTACGTCAACGCCTGACCGGGGGGCAGGCAACAACATGGCTCGAATCCTGCTGATCGAAGACTCGCCGACCGATCGGGCGGTCTTCACCCAGTGGCTGCAGAAGGGTGGCCACCAGGTCATCCTCGCCACCAATGCCGAGGACGGCATCGAAATCGCGCGCAAGCAGCTGCCGGACCTGGTGCTGATGGACGTCGTGCTTCCGGGCATGAGCGGCTTCCAGGCCACCCGCGCGCTGACCCGCGACGCGGCCACGAGCAAGATCCCGGTGCTGATCGTCAGCACCAAGAGCATGGAGACCGACCGTGCCTGGGGCATGCGCCAGGGTGCGGTCGACTACGTGGTCAAGCCGCCGCGAGAGGAAGACCTCCTCGAGCGCATCAACCAGCTGGTGACCGCCTGACATGCGCACTCCGTTCGACATCCTCGCCGACTACGAGCAGCGCAGCCTGCTGCACGCCGTGCAGCTGCCCGCGCGCGAACTGGGTCCGGAGACCTGGCGCGGTGTGGGCTACCGCGTCGGCGACCGCCGCCTGGTCTCGCAGTTCGGCGAGGTGGTCGAAATCCTGTCGATGCCGCCGGTGACCCCGGTCCCGGGCGCGCAGCCCTGGCTGCTGGGCATCGGCAACCTGCGCGGCAACCTGTTCCCGGTGGTCGACCTGAAGCTGTTCCTAGAGGGCGAGCGCACCGTGCTGCACGAAGGCCAGCGCGTGCTGGTGATGCGCCAGCAGGGCGGCGACGTCGCCCTGACCATCGACGAACTCTACGGCCAGCGCAGCTTCGGCGAGGAACAGGCGATCGACCCGGCGCCGCTGGCGCAGGGCCGCTACGGCCACTTCGTCGATCGCGCCTTCCACAGCGACGGGGCCGACTGGGGCGTGTTCTCCCTGTCGCGCCTGGCCCGCACCCCCGAATTCCGCCAAGCCGCCGCCTGAGCCGGCCGGCCCTGCACCGAACCGAGGTTACAACGCATGAGCACCGCACCGGACACCGCCAAGACCAGCCGCCTGGGTGGCGTCAGCACAGGCTTCTGGCTCGTCCTGCTGGCCCTTTCGGTGATCGTGTTCGGCCTGAACACCGGCGTGGCCACCTGGCAGGGCAGCCGCCTGGCCGGCGCCGGCACCGGCGCGGCCGACCTGCAGGTGCTCTCGCAGCAGTTGGCCAACCAGGGCCGTGACGCGGTGTCGGGCAATGCCGAGGCGTTCAAGGATTTCCGCCAGACCAAGGCCCAGATCGAGAGCACCGTGTCGGACCTGCAGGGCCGCTTCGGTGCGGAACCCGGCGTGTCCGGCCAGCTCGGCCAGCTGGTGGAGGTGTGGACGCCGCTGGGCGAAAGCGCCGCGCAGATCGTGGCCAGCGAGCCGGCGGTGCTCGCGCTGGCCGGCAACGCCGACCGTTTCGCCGGTCGCGTCCCGCAGCTGCAGGCGCAGCTCAACGAAGTGGTGCGCGCGATGACCGCCGGCGGCGCGCCGGCCTCGCAGGTGTTCAGCGCGTTGCAGCAGGTCGTGGTGGCCGGCACCATGGCCCGCCGCGTGACCGAAATCCGCGCCGGCGGCCCGACCGCCGCCGCCGCCGGCGACGCGCTTGCGCGCGACGCCGTGGTGTTCGGCCAGGTGCTCGAAGGCCTGGCCCAGGGCAACGAGGAACTGGGCGTGGCCCCCGTCCGCAACGCCGCCGCGCTGGCCGCGCTGGAGCAGTCGCAGGCGCTCTGGGGCGAGATGCGCAAGGACCTGGACGCGATCCTGGGCAGCTCCAAGAACCTGTTCGCCGCGCAGGGCGCGGCGGCCAGCCTGGCCGCCGGCTCGGACGAGATGCTCGAGGCCAGCAAGAAGCTGTTCGACGCGTTCTCCGCGTTCGGTTCGGTTCGCGACACGCGCCTGTTCCCGAACTTCTGGCTGGGCATCGTGTCCGGCGCGCTGGCGCTGATCTCCCTGATCGGCTTCGTCTGGACGTCGGTGCGCAGCCGCTCGCGCGAGCAGGAGATCCGCTACCAGGCGCAGGTCGAGTTCAACAGCCGCAACCAGCAGGCGATCATGCGGTTGCTGGACGAAATCAGCTCGCTCGGTGAGGGCGACCTGACGGTGAAGGCCTCGGTGACCGAGGACATGACCGGCGCCATCGCCGACGCTATCAACTACGCGGTCGACGAGCTGCGCAACCTGGTGACCACCATCACCACCACCTCGGTGCAGGTCGCGGCCTCGTCGCAGGAAACCCAGGCCACGGCACTGCAGCTGGCCGAGGCGTCCAACCACCAGGCCGAGCAGATCACCGCCGCCTCCCAGCGCATCAACGAAATCGCGGCCAGCATCGAGCAGGTCTCGCGCAACTCGACCGAATCGGCCGAAGTGGCGCAGCGCTCGGTGGTCATCGCCGCCGAGGGCGCCGGCGTGGTGCGCGAGACGATCCAGGGCATGGACCAGATCCGCGACCAGATCCAGGAGACCTCCAAGCGCATCAAGCGCCTGGGCGAGTCCTCGCAGGAGATCGGCTCGATCGTGGAACTGATCAACGACATTTCCGAGCAGACCAACATCCTGGCGCTCAACGCCGCGGTGCAGGCCGCCGCGGCGGGCGAAACCGGCCGCGGCTTCGCGGTCGTGGCCGACGAAGTGCAGCGGCTGGCCGAACGCACCTCCGGCGCGACCCGCCGGATCGAAGGCCTGGTCCAGGCCATTCAGGCCGACACCAACGAAGCGGTCAGCTCGATGGAGCAGACCACCGCCGAAGTGGTGTCGGGCGCCCGTCTGGCCGAGGACGCGGGCACCGCGCTGACCGAGATCGAGCGCGTGTCCAACGCGCTCAACGACCTCATCAAGAACATCTCGGTCGCGGCGCAGCAGCAGGCCGGCGCGGCGGCCGACATCACCAAGACGATGGGCGTGGTCCAGCAGATTTCCGGACAGACCTCGCGTGGTGCGGGACAGACCGCCGACTCGATCGGACACCTGGCGCAGCTGGCGGCGGACCTGCGCCGCTCGGTGGCCGACTTCAAGTTGCCGGCCTGAGCGTGCGACGGGGGAATGAGTCGATGAGGATGGTCAGCAACAAGCGCCCGCCCGCGCCCGGCAACGCCGGCCGGCCCCGCCTCGCCGGGAGCCGCCGATGAGCGCCCTGCGCGACGCGATGAGCCACGCGGTGCTGGGATGGGTCAAGCCGGAGCTTGACGAGACCCTGCGCCAGGCGCGCAACGAGGTCGAGGCGTTCGCCGAGGATCCGGCGGATACCAGCCGCATGCGCTTCTGCGCCGGTTACCTGCACCAGGTGCAGGGAACCTTGCGCATGGTCGAGCTGTATGCCCCGGCGATGGTCGCCGAGGAGATGGAGTTGCTCGCCCAGGCGGTGCAGCAGGGGGCGGCCAGCGATCGCGACGAGGCCTGCGCGACCCTGATGCGCGGCACCGTGCTGCTGCCCGACTACCTCGAACGACTGCAGAACGGCCACCGCGACATCCCGATCGTGTTGTTGCCGCTGCTCAACGACATCCGCGCCGCGCGTGGCGCGGCGGTCCTGAGCGAGAGCGTGCTGTTCGCGCCGGACCTCAGCGGCCCGCTGCCGGACCAGGTGCCGGAGGCCTCGCCGTTGCCGTGGACCCAGCGCCAGGACCGGGTGGCTTCGGCGCAGGCGCGCCTCGACCAGGCGCTGGCGGCATGGCCGGAACAGGCCGCGCCGGCCGACCCGGCGGCGCTGGCCTCGGCCGCGGCCGACCTGCTCGAGAACGCCCGCCACGAAACCACCCGCCGCATGCTGTGGGTGCTGTCTTCGGCCGCCACCGCGTTGCGCGACGGCGCCCTGGCGGCCAGCGACGCCCTGCGCGGTGCGTTCGCCGGCATCGCCCGCGCGGTGCGCCAGGCGCACGAGGACGAGGCCGCGCCCTCGAACGCGCAGGGCGTGGCCAGCCAGGAACCGACCCGCCAGCTGCTGTACCTCATCGCCCAGGCAAGGGCGACGCATCCCGCGCTGGACGCGCTGCGCGATGCGTTCGACCTCGAGGTGCACGCGCCGAGCGAGGCCGAGCTCGACCATGCGCGCGGCAGCCTGGCCGGCCGCAACCGCGACCTGCTCAACACCGTCGGCGGGGTGGTCAAGGAGGAACTGCTGCGGGTCAAGGACGCGCTGGACCTGCACCTGCGCACCGGCGGCGACGCCGCCTCGCTGCAGCCCCAGACCGCCGAACTGGCCAATGTCGCCGATACCCTGGGCATGCTCGGCCTGGGCGTGGCCCGCGACGTCGTGCTGCAGCAGCGCCAGGCGCTGGACGCCATCGCGCGCGGCGAACAGCCGGCCAGCGAGAGCGCGCTGCTCGACATCGCCGGCGCCCTGCTCTACGTGGATGCATCGCTCGACGACCAGGTGGCCCGCCTGGGCGCGGGCGAGGAAGGCGAGGATGCCGCGGCGGCCGAGGCGCGGCGCACGGTGGAGGTGCTGGCGCACGAGGCGATCGCCAACTTCGCCGCCGCGCGCGAGCACTTCGTCGCCTTCATCGAGACCAACTGGGACCACGAACGGCTGAAGGATGTGCCGCAGTTGCTGTCGGAGGTCTCGGGCGCATTGCGCATCCTGGACCTGCCGCAGCCGGCCGACTACCTGGAAGGGGTGCGCCGCTACATCGCGACCGAGCTGCTGCAGCGCCGGCGCGTGCCCAGCGGGCGCCAGCTCGACACCCTGGCCGACGCCATGGCCAGCCTGGAGTACTACCTCGAAGCGCTGCGCGACCGCCGGCCGAACCGCGAGGAGATCCTGGAGATCGCCCGCAGCAGCCTGGAAAGCCTGCACTACTGGCCGTTGCCGGAAGAGGCCGACGCCGAGGTCGAGGCCGCAGCCGCGCCAGCGGTGGCCGTGGCTGCTGTCGGCCTGGCGCCTGCGCCGGCGGCCGTCGCGGCGACCTTCTCCTCCTGGGATCCGGTGGCTGCCGAGAACGACGAGGCCGCCGCCCCGCTGGCAGACGATGCCGATGCCACCGGGCCGGCAGCGGTGCCGGAGCGCGAGGTGCTTGAGGCGCCGGCGCTCGACATCGAAATGCCGGCCGTCGAGGTGGCCGCCATCGCGGAGCCGCCTGCGGTCGACAACGCGCAGTGGATCAGCTTCGATCCGGTGGCGGCCGAACTCGACAGCGGCGCCGTCGGCGATGCCGGCCACAGCCAGGCCGCGGCGGCGGCGCCGTCGACCGCAGCGGCGCCTCAGGCCGATGCCATCGGGGGCGTGGAGGTATCCGCCGTCGACGAAGGCGCGGCGAGCGCCGCCGGGTCGACCGCGGCCGAGGAGGCTGTTGCCGCCGGCGCCACGCCAGAGGCCGTTCCTGCATTGCCGGACGACCTGCCGCAGGTCTCCCCGGTAGCCGGGACCGACACCTGGCTGGACCTGAGCATGAAGGTCCAGCCGGATGTGCGGCCGGCCCAGGTCTACGAGAGCCGGATCAGCCGCATCGAGCTCGATGCGGACTCCACCTCGCTGATCGCCGAGATTTCCGCTGCCGCCGCCGGCCTTGATGCCGTCGCTTCGCCGGCCGTCCCCGCGCCGGCCATCGCCAGCCTGCAGCTTGTCGAGGTCATCGGCGGTTTCGACGATACCCAGGACATCGACGCCGACATACGCGAAGTCTTCCTCGAGGAGTTCGAGGAGGAGCGCGCCAACCTGCAGCGCATGGTGCCGCACTGGGGCCAGGCGCCGGAGGAGCTCGAGCGGCTCCGCCCGATCCGCCGCGTGTTCCATACGCTCAAGGGCAGCGGCCGCCTGGTCGGCGCGCGCGCGCTGGGTGAATTCAGCTGGAAGATCGAGGGCATGCTCAACCGCGTGCTCGACGGCACCCGCGTCCCGGGTCCGGCGGTGCTGGCGATGGTGCAGCAGGCCTGCGACGTGCTGCCGCAGTTCGATGCGGCATTGCGCGGCGAAGGCAGCGTGACCGCCGACCTGTATGCGATGGAGGCGGTCGCCGACCGCATCGCCGCCGGCGAGGACGTCTTCTACACCCCGGCTACCGCGCCGTCCGCGGCTCCCGCGGCCGAGCCGGTCCCCGTGGTCGAAGAGGGCACGCCAGCGTCGGTCGACAGCGTCCTGCGCGAGATCCTCGAGGCCGAGGTCGCTTCGCACCTGGAGACCGTCGATGCCTGGATCGCCTCGGCGCGCCAGGCGCCGGAGCCGGCGAGCGAGGCGTTGCTGCGCGCCATCCACACCATGAACGGCGCGTTCGCCATGACCGACGTGCCGGAGATCACCGGCGTCACCGACGCGGCCGAAACCTTCGTGAAGCGCTCGCTCGCCGCGTCCCGGGTGCCGGACGCCGAGGCGGTCGACGCCCTGGCGGCGATGGCCGACGCCATCCGTGGCTGCATCCGCGCGCTGCAGGCCGAGTCGCCGCGCATTCCGCGCTTCACCGCGCTGGCCGAGCGCCTGCGCACCCTGTCCGAAAGCCTGCCCGAGGCGCGCTGGCCGCAGGTCGCCGAGCCGGAGGCCGAAGCGCTGCAGGACACGCTCCCGCAGGCAGGCGTCGAGCTCACCAGCGTCGAGGACCTGGCGGCGTACCTGGACCAGGCACCGGCCGATGTCCCCATGCCGGCCGACGCCGATGCAGGCCGCGTTGCCGCCGCCAGCGGCGTGTTCGCGGCGGCTTCCGCCGCGGCGGTGGTGGGTAGCGATGCGGCCGATCGCGCAGAGGTGGTCGCCGCGCAGGAGGCAGACCAGCCCGTCGAAGACTTCGACCTCGAAGCCGTCGGCGAAGTCGCGGCCGACGCGCCTGAAGCGGATGTCGCGGCCGGATCGGATGCGACCGACGCCGGCGACGAGTCCGTGGATGCCGCCTTCGTCGACGTGGAGGCGGTCGATGCGGAAGCCGCGACCGGCAACCTGTCGGAGGCGCATGCGTCGGAGGCCGAAGGCGAGCCTGCAGGCGTGCCGGCAATGGAAGCAGACGCCGCGGATCAAACCGAAGCCGAGCTCGAAGCCGAATTCGAAGTCTTCGAGATGGACATGGGCGCCGCCGAGGCGATCGACGCAGGAGCCGCCGACGCGTCCGGGGCAGCCGCTGCCGCTGCCGACGACGGTGCGCCGATGGGCATCGCGGACGAAGAGGCCGTTGCGGCGACCGCGCCGGCCGCAGATGCCGACGTGGCGTCTGCCGAAGCGGAGGCGACCGTCGCCGCCGTGGTCGCCATGCCGGCGCTTGGCGCGCCGTTGCCCGAGTTCCGCTCCGAGGAGGAGGCCGTGGCCGACGGTCCGATGCTCGATTTCAACGAACTGGATCGCGACCTGGTCGACATCTTCGTCGAGGAAGGCGTCGATATCCTCGACCACGTCGATGGCCTGATCCAGGAGCTCCGCCAGGACCCGTCCTCGCGCGAGGCGATCATCGGCCTGCAGCGGGACCTGCACACGCTCAAGGGCGGCGCGCGCATGGCCGGCATCGCCAGCATCGGCGACCTCGGCCACGTGATCGAATCGCTGCTGGAAGCCGTGGCCGAACACCGCACCGAGCTGCAGCGCGGCGACATCCAGCTGCTGGAGCGCGGGTTCGACGCCCTGCACCGGCTGCTGCAGCACACCCGCGTGCATCGCGCCACCGACATCCCGCAGGCGCTGATCGACGAGTTCGAGGCGCGGATCCGCGGCGAAGCGGTGGCCGTGCCCGGCGAGTCCGCCGAGGCCAGCTACGTGGCCGCGCTGGCGACACCGCCAGCGACTGCGGACGTTCCGGAGCCCAAGGGTGCGCCGGCGATCGCCGAAGCCGCGGAACCGGAGCCCGTGCGCATGCACGTGCCCCTGTCTGCGCCGGTGGAGGACGAGGCGGCAGTCGCCACCGACGAAGGCGCGCCGCGCGCGCCGCAGGAGCAGGTGCGCGTGCGCGCCGACCTGCTCGACAACCTGGTCAACCATGCCGGCGAAGTGGCGATCTACCGCTCGCGCCTGGAGCAGCAGCTGGGTGCGTTCCGCAGCGCCATGGCCGAGCTGGACCGCACCAACGCTCGACTGCGCGACCAGCTGCGCCGCCTGGACCTGGAAACCGAGGCCCAGATCGTCGCCCGCTACCAGCGTGAACAGGACAGCGCCGACCCGACCTTCGACCCGCTGGAGCTGGACCGCTTCTCCACGCTGCAGCAGCTCAGCCGCGGCCTGGCCGAATCGGCGGCCGACTTGACCGGCCTGCAGGGCGTGCTCGACGACCTGGCGCGCCAGTACGACGTGCTCCTGCAGCAGCAGTCGCGCGTGAGTTCGGAACTGCAGGACGGGCTGATGAGCGCACGCATGGTGCCGTTCGACAGCATCGTCCCGCGCCTGCGCCGCGTGGTCCGCCAGGCCGCGCACGACACCCGCAAGCAGGTGCAGCTGCGCCTGGACGGCACCCACGGCGAACTGGACCGCAACGTCCTCGATCGCATGGTCGCGCCGCTGGAGCACATGCTGCGCAATTCGGTGGCCCATGGCCTGGAGTCGCCGAAGGACCGCCGCGGCAACGGCAAGGACGAGGAAGGCACGATCACCATCGCGCTGCGCCGCGAAGGTTCGGAAATCGTGCTGCAGGTGGCCGACGACGGCCGCGGCCTGGACCGCGCCGCGATCCGCCGGCGCGCCGAACAGCGCAACCTGATCAAGCCGGGTGCGGAGCTGACCGATGCCGAGCTGGACTCGGTGATCTTCGAATCCGGCTTCAGCACCTCCGAGAAGGTCAGCCAGCTGGCCGGCCGCGGCGTGGGCATGGACGTGGTCCGCAACGAGGTGCGCCAGCTTGGCGGCACGGTCGAGATCGACTCGGTCGCCGGCAAGGGCGTGACCTTCACCCTGCGCCTGCCGCAGACGCTGGCGGTGACCCAGGCGGTGTTCGTGCAGATCGGCGAAACCACCTTCGCGGTGCCGGTGGCTTCGGTCAGCGGCATCGGCAGGATCTCGCGCGAGCGCTTCGAGGCCGGTGGCGGCGTCTACCGCTATGCAGGCGAGGAGTACGCGCTGCACGACCTGGGCCTGCTGGTCGGACAGGGCGCGGCCAAGGCCGAGGGCCAGGCGCAGGTGCCGCTGCTGCTGGTGCGCGCCGGCGACCTGCGCGCCGCGGTGGCCATCGACCAGGTGGTCGGCAACCGCGAAATCGTGGTCAAGCCGGTCGGCCTGCAGATCTCCTCGGTCCCGGGCATCTACGGCGCGACCATCACCGGCGACGGCCACGTGGTGGTGATCCTCGACGTCGCGCCGCTGGTACGCCGCCACCTGGCCCAGCCGGAGCGTCCGGCCGCGGTCGAGCCGCAGCAGGCGCGCCACGTGCCGCTGGTCATGGTGGTCGACGATTCGCTGACCATGCGCAAGGTCACCGGCCGCGTGCTGGAGCGCCACAACTTCGAGGTGGTCGTCGCCCGCGACGGCATCGAAGCGCTGGAGCGCCTGGAGGAGCGCGTGCCCGACCTGATGCTGCTGGACATCGAGATGCCGCGCATGGACGGCTACGAGCTGGCCACCGCCATGCGCGCGGACGACCGCTTCCGCGGCGTGCCGATCGTGATGATCACGTCGCGTACCGGCGAGAAGCATCGCCAGCGCGCGTTCGAGATCGGCGTGCAGCGCTACCTCGGCAAGCCGTACCAGGAACTGGACCTGATGCGAAACGTGTACGACCTGCTGGGGATCGCCCGTGTCCGTGGCTGACGCACGCAAGCCGGTGGCGCTGCTCGCCCGCGCCGGTGCCGCGCGCGACCGCCTGCGCGAAGCGCTGGATGCGGCGGGCGCCCAGGTGGTGCTCGAGGAAGATCCGACCGTGCTCGACGCCGGTACCCTGGCCGCGGCCGGGCCGCAGGCGGTGCTGGTCGCGCTGGAGCCGGCGGTCGAAGACGCCCTGGTCGCCCTGGAGCCCGTGCTGGAGTCGCCCGGCCTGCTGGTCGTGTTCGACGAGGCCGACCTGGCCGCGCGTCGTGATGGCTGGGAAGCGCAGCGCTGGATCCGCCACCTGGCGGCCAAGCTGCACGGCCACGACGACGTGCTCCCGCCCGGCCGCGAGCAGGACCTGGTGATCGACCTGCAGCCCGGTGCCCCGGCAACGCCGGCCCAGCTGCACGCCGAGGATCCGTTCGATACCCACCTGGCCGAAGCCGCCGCGCGCGCCGAGGCGCTGCCGGAGGACCGCCCCGGCGAGAACCTGCCCGAACCGGCCATCGCCGCGCCGTCGCCGTTGGCCTGGTCGCTGAGCGACGATGCCGCGGCGCCGGCGTTCGAGCGCGCCGGGCGCGAACCGCCCCCGCTGCCGGACTTCTCGCGCCTCGAACTCGTGGCGCTGGAGCCGGAAGGGACCGACGATATCGTCAAGGGTGCGGTCCTGGTGATCGCCGGCATCGGCGGCCCGGATGCGGTACGCAAGCTGATCGGCGCGCTCCCGGCCGGGTTCACCCGGCCCCTGCTGGTCCAGCTCAAGCTTGACGGCGGGCGTTACGACAACCTGGTCAAGCAGCTGGCGCGCGTATCGGCGCTGCCGGTGGCCATGGCCATGCCGGGCGACGCCGTCTCCGCGGCGACCGTCTACGTGCTGCCCCAGGCGGTCGGAATCGAAGCCAGCGACGAGGGCCTGGCCTTCACCGACGGCGACAGCGAGCTGGTCGCGTCGTTGCCGCCGGCCGAGAGCGCGGTCATCGTGCTCAGCGGCGCGGACCCGGCACGGATCGATGCCGTGCTGGCGCTGGCCACCCGCGGTGGCCATGTCGCCGGGCAGTCGCTGGAAGGCTGCTACGACGCATCGGCGGTGAAACTGATGGCGGCCGGTGGTGCCGAGCTCGGCGCCCCGGCGCAGCTGGCCGAACAGCTGGCCGCGCGCTGGTCCTGAGCCGGCAGACCGTTCGAGGACGAAGGACAGATGGCCTATAACAGCGACGAAATCCGCGGTGTCATGATCCAGGTGGGCCAAGAGCGCCTGCTCCTGCCCAATGCGACGGTGGCCGAAGTGCTGGCGCGCGTGGCGATCGAGCCGGTGGAGGGTGCGCCGGCGTGGCTGCCGGGGCAGATCGTCTGGCACGGGTGGAACGTGCCCCTGGTGGCGTTTTCGCGCCTGGCCGGGCTGGGCGAGGAGCCGGCGATGCGCAACAACCGCGTGATCGTGCTCAAGGGCCTGGGCAAGGACGAGACCCTGCCGTACTTCGCCCTGCTGACGGCCTCGTTCCCGCAGCTGGTCTCGGTGCCGCGCGACAGCCTGCTGGCCGACGCGTCGGAGGAAGACCTGCCGCGCGGGGTGCAGATGCGCGTCCTGCTCGGCGACCAGAGCGCCCTGCTGCCGGACCTGGAAGGCGTGGAGCGCATGATCGGCGAGGCGATGGCCGCCGCGGCCTGAGGCCGAGCCGGCGTCGCCGCCCGGACCGGCCGGCGCGTCGCGCCGTTCCAAAAAAAACCGCCCCGCGGCCTGTCCCGCTGCCAAAGCCGGACCCTGCGTAGAGCGGGGCTCGCCCCGCTGCTACTGGGACGGCGGGACTCGTGGCCAGCGACGGCGGAAGAGCAGCGGGGCGAGTCCGCCCTACAGGTCGCCGAAGCGTGCCTGCAGGGCGGCAATGGCAGCCAGGCCCGCAGTTTCGGTACGTAGCACCCGTGGCCCCAGTCGCAGTCCGTTGAAGCCGGCCGCCTGCAGGATGGTGCGGTCGCGCGGCGACCAGCCGCCCTCCGGGCCGATCGCGATCCACACGTTCCCGCCTGCCGGCGAGTGCAGGCTCTCCAGCCGGTGTTCGCCTTGCGGATCGAGTACCAGGCGCAGGCCTTCGCCGTCGATCGCGCGCGCGGCCGCATCCAGCGTCGCCGGCGCTCCCAGCGCCGGCACCCGCGCCCGCCCGGACTGCTCGCACGCCGACTCGAGCACGCTGCGCCAGTGGGCCAGGCGCTTTCCGGCGCGTTCGGCATCCAGCCGCACCTCGGTGCGGTCGCCCGAGACCGGGACGACGGCGGCCACGCCCAGTTCGGTGGCCTTCTGCAGGATCAGGTCCATCTTCTCGCCGCGCGCGATGCCCTGGAGCAGGACGATCCGCAACGGCGACTCGTTGGCGACCGGCTCGCGCGCCAGCACTTCCACGCGTGCCTCGCGCTTGCCGATGGCGGCCAGCCGAGCCGGGTAGTCGTGGCCGTCGCCGTTGAACAGCACGCAGGCATCGCCTTCGCGCAGCCGCAACACGCGCACCAGGTGGTTGGCCGCGCGCTCGGGCAGCGCCAGGTCGGCGCCGACCTGCAGGGGCAGGTCGACATGGCAGCGGGTCACGCGCACGCGGTGGCCTCCTCGATGGCCTCGGCCGTGACCGAGGCGAGCAGTTGCAGCTGCGCGTCGTCGACGCAGTACGGCGGCATCCAGTACAGGATGTCGCCCAGCGGGCGCAGCAGCACGCCGCGCGCCAGCGCCGCACGGTAGGCGCGCAGGCCGACGCGCGAGGCGGCGGGGAACGGCGTGGCGCGGTCGCCGTCGCGGGTCAGCTCGAACGCCACGACCATGCCTGCCTGGCGCACGTCGGCGACATGGCGGTGCGTGGACAGCGGCGCGGCCAGGGACGCCATCGCCGCGGCCGTGGCGCGGTTGCGTTCCAGCACGCCATCGCTTTCGAAGATATCCAGGGATGCCATCGCCGCCGCGCAGGCCAGCGGGTTGCCGGTGTAGCTGTGCGAGTGGAGGAACGCGCGCTCGCGCGAATCGTCGAGGAAGCCGTCGTACAGCGATTGCGTGGCCAGCACCGCGGCCAGCGGCAGGAAGCCACCGGTCAGGCCCTTGGACAGGCACATCAGGTCGGGCGAGATACCGGCCTGTTCGCAGGCGAACAGGGTGCCGGTGCGGCCGAATCCGGTGGCGATCTCGTCGGCGATCAGGAACGCCCCGTTGGCATCGCACAGCTCGCGCGCCCGGCGCAGGTAGGCCGGATCGTGCATGCGCATGCCGCCGGCGCACTGCAGCCTTGGTTCCAGGATCACGGCGCAGATCTCGCCAGGGTGGCGGTCGAACAGGTCGGCCAGCGCGTCGGCGGCCTGCGCGGCGCGCTGCGCCGGGGACTGGCCGGGCGTGGCGAGGTAGGCGTCGGGCGAGGGCGCGAACAGGGCCTGCGCCAGCAGCGGCGCATAGATGCGCCGGTACAGCGGGATGTCGCCGACCGCCAGCGCGCCCAACGTCTCGCCGTGGTAGCCGTTCTCGAGGGCGACGAACTTGGTGCGACCCGGCTCGCCACGGTTGCGGAACCAGTGGAATGCCATCTTCAGCGCCACCTCCACGCCGGCGGAGCCGTTGTCGGCGTAGAACACTTTCGCCAGCGGGGCGCGGCCCGCCTGTCGCGGCGCGAGCGCCAGGAGCCGCTCGGCCAGCTCCACCGCCGGCGCATGCGAAAAGCCGGCCAGGATCACCTGTTCCAGGGTGCCGGCCTGGCGCGCGATGGCGGCGGCGATGCGCGGCTCGGCGTGCCCGTGCAGGTTGGTCCACCAGCTGCTGACGCCGTCGAGGTAGCGGCGTCCGTCGTAACCGTGCAGCCAGGCGCCAGCGCCGCGCTCGATGGGCACCAGCGGCAGGACGTCGGGGTGCTCGCGCATCTGCGTGCAGGGGTGCCAGAGCACGGCCAGGTCGCGTTCCCGCCACCGTGCGCCGGCCTGTTCGGTCGCCGGGTCTGCTAGCATTCGCGGCTCATGATCACGTTCGTGCATCCCGCCATGATATCGGCCGCGCCGCGGCCGCGCCGCGGGTACTTGCCGTGAGCCGTCGCCTCCCGGTCATCCACGGGACCGCCGCCCAGGACGTCGGACCATACCGGCTCGAACGCCTGGACCTGGAGTTCGGCAACGGCGAGCGCCGGCGCTTCGAGCGCATGGTCAGCCGCGGCCACGGCGCGGTGGTGGTGGTGCCCATGCTGGACGATGGGACCGTGTTGCTGGTGCGCGAATACGCGGCCGGCGTGCACCGCTACGAACTGGGGCTGGTCAAGGGCCGCATCGATGCCGGCGAGACGCCGGAACAGGCGGCCGACCGCGAGCTGAAGGAGGAGGCGGGCTACGGCGCCCGCCGGCTCGACGTGCTGCGCGGCATGACCCTTGCGCCGACCTACATGAGCCATGTCTCCTGGCTGGTGGTGGCACGCGACCTCTATCCCGAGAAGCTTCCCGGCGACGAGCCGGAGGAGCTCGAAGTCATTCCCTGGAAATTGCAGGATCTGGAACAGCTGATGTTGCGAGATGATTTTTCCGAAGGCCGGTCGCTGGCCGCCCTGTTCATCGCCCGCGCCTGGCTGGCCGCACGATGATCAGGATCACCGCCGACCTGCGCGAGACCGTGATCGCGATCGCCCGCCAGGCGGGCGCGGCGATCATGGAGATCTACGCCGGAAGCTTCGACGTCGCCCACAAGGACGACGCCAGCCCGCTCACCGCCGCCGACCTGGCCGCGCACCGGATCATCGTCGAGGGATTGGAGCGGCTGACGCCCGACCTGCCGGTGCTGTCGGAGGAATCGGCCGACATTCCCTGGGCGACCCGCCAGCACTGGTCCAGCTACTGGCTGGTCGATCCGCTCGACGGCACCCGCGAGTTCGTCAAGCGCAACGGCGAGTTCACCGTCAACATCGCCCTGGTCCACCAGGGCGCGCCTGCGATGGGCGTGGTGCAGGCGCCGGTCGGTGGCCAGGTCTGGCATGCCGTGCGTGGCGAACTGGCCTATCGCCGCGACGGCCATCGCGACAGCGTGCTGCGTGCCCGCGCACCGGCGACCGCGCCGCTGCGGGTGGCGGCCAGCCGTTCGCACCGGGACGCCCGCACCCAGGCGGTGCTCGACCGGATGGGGCCGATCGAAGAGGTTGCGCTGGGTTCGTCGTTGAAGTTCTGCCGGATCGCCGAAGGCGGACTCGACGTCTACCCGCGCTTCGGCCCGACCTCGGAGTGGGACACCGCCGCGGCGCAATGCGTGCTGCATGCGGCCGGAGGCGCGCTGCTTGCCGCCGATACCGGCAAGCCGTTCCGCTACAACCGGCGCGAGTCGCTGCTCAACGGCGACTTCATCGCGCTGGGCGACCCGGACCTGCCCTGGCGCGACTGGCTGTTGTAGGAGCCGATTCATCGGCGACCCGACGCCGCCGCTCCAAGTGAGGCCCCATCCCCCGACGCCCGCGTCGCCGTCCGATGGGCTCCTCCAAGAAGGGCGCCTGCAGTGCTGGGTCCGGCAACATCGCCTTGTCCTTCCTTGCCACCCTGGAGTCCCCGCATGGACGACGCCACCCGCCCCATCGACCGCTTGCTGGAAATCATGGCACGCCTGCGCGATCCGCAGGGCGGCTGCCCGTGGGACCTGCAACAGGATTTCTCCACGATCGTGCCGTACACGATCGAGGAGGCCTACGAGGTCGCCGACGCGATCGACCGCAACGACCTGGACGCGCTGAAGGACGAACTCGGCGACCTGCTGTTGCAGGTGGTGTTTCATGCGCAGATGGCCAGCGAACAGGGCGCGTTCGCCTTCGACGACGTGGCCGAAGCGATCGGCGACAAGATGGTGCGCAGGCACCCGCACGTGTTCGGTGAAGCCCGCTTCGCCGACGCCGACGAGCAGACCCTGAACTGGGAGGCGATCAAGCGCGCCGAGCGCGTCGCTGCCGGCGAAGAGGATCGCTCCGCGCTGGCCGGTATTTCCCGTGGCCTGCCCGAATGGCAGCGCGCGGTGAAACTGCAGTCGCGGGCGGCGCGCACCGGTTTCGACTGGCCCGGGCCGGGGCCGGTGATCGCCAAGCTGCACGAGGAGATCGAAGAGGTCCGTGCCGAGTTCGACCGCGGTGCGGTCGAGGACAACCGCGCCCGGCTGGAGGACGAGATTGGCGACCTGCTGTTCGTGGCCGCCAACCTGGCCCGCCATGCCAGGGTCGACGTCGGCGCCGCGCTGCGCCGGGCCAACCTCAAGTTCGAGCGCCGCTTCCGCGCCATGGAGCAGCTGGCGCAGGACGACGGCACGCCGTTGCCGACGCTGGCTCTCGAACAGCAGGAAGCCTACTGGGACCGCGCCAAGCGGCTCGAGCGTGGTGGGCGGGACTGAGCGCCGGCCATGGCCACCTTCCTCCTGTTCGCGATCACCGCGCTGGCCGAGATCGCCGGCTGCTGGCTGGTGTGGTCGTGGCTGCGCAATGGCGGAAGCGCCTGGCTGCTGGTGCCCGCCGCCGCGAGCCTGGCGCTCTTCGCCTGGCTGCTGACCCTGCATCCGACCGCGACCGGCCGCGTCTATGCGGCCTACGGCGGGGTCTACATCAGCCTGGCGATCTTCTGGCTGTGGTGGGTCGACGGCGTCCGCCCGACCCGCTGGGACCTGCTGGGCGTGGCGTTGTGCCTGGCCGGCATGGCCGTCATCATGTTCGCGCCGCGCAGCGCGTAGCGCGCGGCGTTCCCTGGGAGGGGATGCGATGGCCCGTTTCGCCAGTTTCCGCGAGTTCTATCCGTACTACCTGTCCGAGCACAGCAACCGCACCTCGCGGCGCTTGCACTTCATCGGCAGCTGCGGCGTGCTGGTGCTGCTGGCCCTGGCGATCGCGCGCGGCAACCCGTGGTGGCTGCTGGCCGCGCTGGCGTGCGGCTATGGATTCGCCTGGATCGGGCACTTCTTCTTCGAGAAGAACCGGCCGGCGACCTTCCGCCATCCGTTCTACTCCTTCGCCGGCGACTGGGTGATGTTCAAGGACATCCTGACCGGGAAGATCCGCTTCTGAGCCCGGCGCCCCGCGCGACGCGGGGCGCATTGCGCGACGGACGCGGGGCCGGCGGCTCAGCGCGCCGCGGCCGGGCCTTCGTAGAACATCAGGAATGCCGCGCCGACGATCAGCACGAAGGCCGCGTAGTGGTTCCACTTCAGCGGCTGGCCGAGGTACCAGGCCGAGAAGCCGGCGAACACCACCAGGGTGATGATCTCCTGGATCGTCTTGAGCTGGACCACCGAATACACCGCGCTGCCCATCCGGTTGGCCGGCACCATCAGCAGGTATTCGAAGAAGGCGATGCCCCAGCTGACCAGGATCACGGTCAGCAGCGGCGCATGCTTGTACTTCAGGTGCCCGTACCAGGCGAAGGTCATGAACACGTTGCTGCCCAGCAGGAGCAGCAGCGGGACGAAATAGCTGGAGACGGGCAGGGCGGGCATCGGGCAGGCGCACTCGTGGGAACCGGGAGCGCAGCATAGGCCAGCGCCGCGCCCCGATCATCGCCCCGCGCGCGCCGGCCCCCCGAAGAGGCCCGGCTGCACGGTGTCGTCCCACGCGACGCGGCGGGCGCTCAGGCCTCCCGCAGCGCCAGCGCCGGCGGGGTGCGCAGGATCCGCCGGGTTCCCGACCAGCCGGCCACCAGGCTCAGCAGCACTCCCAGTGCGCCGCCGGCGAGCAGCGACGTCCACGGCGGCGACAGGGCCAGTTCGAACAGCTGGCGCGACACGAGGGTGCCGATGAGCGCGGCCGCGCCGACCGCCAGGATCGCCGCGAGCAGTCCCAGTGCGCCGAATTCGACCAGCACCGCGCCGCGCAGCTGGCCGTGCCGCGCGCCCAGGGTGCGCAGCACCGCGCTGTCGAAGCGGCGCTCGCCCGCGGTCGCCTGCAGCGCCGCGAGCAGCACGAGCACGCCGGCGGCCAGGCTGAAGCCCATCACCAGCTGCACCGCCTGCGCCACCTGCTCGATCACCTCGCGCACGCGTTGCAGGATCGCGTCGATTTCCAGCACCGATACGTTCGGGAACTCGCGGGCCACCGGCGCCAGCGCCGCAGTCCGGCCGGAGGGAAGGTGGAAGCTGGAGATCAGGCTGTAAGGTGCGTCACCGACCGCGCCGGCATTGAGCAGCAGGAAGAAGTTGACCCGGAACGAATCCCAGTCGGCCTTGCGCAGGCTGGTCACGGTGAACGTGCGCTCCTGCTCGCCAAGTTGCAGGGTGACCGTGTCGCCCAGTCCCAGCCCGTAGCGCCCGGCCCAGCCTTCCTCCACCGAGGCTTCGGCGCCGGTGCTTCCCGGCTTCCAGAACGTGCCTGCCAGCAGCGTGTTTGCCGGCGGGAAGGTGCTGCGCCAGGAGAAATTCACCGGCCGGTTGGCCTCGTCCCCGGCGCCGTCAGCGCCATCGTCGGCTTCGCGCCGTGGCGGCCGGCCGTTGATCGCCACCAGCCGGCCGGTGCCGAACGGCTGCAGGTCGGGATCGGCCACGCCGATGCCGCGCAGCGTGCTTTCCACGGCGCCGGCCTGGTCGCGCTGGATGTTGAGTAGGAAGTGGTTGGGCGTATCCGGCGGCAGCCGCTCGCGCCACTCGCCGAGCAGCCCCGGGCCGATCACCGCCAGCAGCAGCAGCGCGCACAGCGACAACGACAATCCGACCAGTTGCACCACGGCCAGGGCGCGCCGCCGGGTCAGTGCCGCCAGCCCCAGCTTCCATGCGCCACCCACACGCCGTTGCACGCGCCGCAGCAGCCACAACAGCACGATGCCGGCCAGCGCGGACAGCACCGCGAGTGCGCCGAGGCCGCCGAGGATCCAGGCCGCCAGCGGCAGGTCGCCGGTGGCGTAGACCGCCAGCACCACCGTCGCGGCGAGGGCGGCCAGGTAAGTGAGCAGCGAAGTGGGGGGCAGCGCGGCGAAGCTGCGGTTGAGCACGCGCATCGGCGGGACCCCGCGCAGGCGCAGCAGCGGCGGCAGGCCGAAGCCCAGCAGCAACAGCAGGCCGATGCCGGCCCCGCTGAGGACCGGCGTCGCCTGTGGCAGTGGCAGGCGCGCCGGGATCAGGCTGCCCAGCACTTCGACCAGCGCCATCTGCGCGAGCATGCCGATGCCGATGCCCAGCACGCAGGCCGGGACTGCCAGCAGCAGCAGTTGCAGCGACAGGGCCGCCAGGATGTCGCGCTGGCGCGCGCCCAGGCAGCGCAGGACCGCCACCGTGTCGATCCGGCGCAGGGCGAAACGGTTGGCCGCCAGTGCCGTGGCCACGCCGGCCAGCAGCACCGCGAGCAACGCGGACAGGGCGAGGAAGCGTCCGGCGCGGTCGAACGCGCCGCGCAGTCCCTGCTGCGCGTCCTCGATCGTGACCAGGCGCACGCGGCCGTCCAGGCGTGGCTGAAGCCATTGGCGGAAGTCGTCGATGGCAGCGGCGTCGCCGGCGAACATCAGCCGGTAGGAGGCGCGGCTGCCCGGGCCGAGCAGGCCGGCGGCATCGACGTCGGCGCGATTGACCAGCAACGGCGGGGCCATCTGCAGCAGCTCGCCGGAAGCGTCCGGCTCGGCCAGCAGCACTGCGGTAATGCGCACGCGGCCGTTGCCGAACTCGATCTCGTCGCCCACCTGCACGCCGAGCGCCTTGAGCAGGCGCGGATCGGCGTAGGCCTGGCCCGGCGCCGGCGTCTTCGCGGCCTCGCCACCGAGGCCACCCTCGTCGTGCCCGACGCGCAGCTGCCCGCGCAGCGGATACCCCTCGCTCACGCCCTTGACCGTGGCCATCTGGCTGGCCTCGCCGTGGAACAGCACGCTCGGGAACGCGACCATGCGCACGCTGCGCAAGCCGCGCTGGCGGGCTTCGTCGGCCAGTCCCGCCGGCGGCTCCTCGCGTCCGCGCACGCCCAGGTCGCCACCGACGACCTCGGCGGCGCTGGAGGTCAGGGCCAGGGTCACCCGGTCGACCAGGGTGCCGACCGCGGTCATCGCCGCCACCCCCAGGGCGAGCGCAGCGAACACGGTCATCAGGTCGCCCGCGAGGAATTCACGGCGCAGGGAACGCGCCGCATGCCGCAGCACGTTCATGCCGGGTCCCCGGCCTGTTCGCCGTCGGCAAGCGGCGCGACCGCATGCAGGCGGCCGCCATCCAGGCGATACACCCGCCGGCAGCGCCGCGCCAGCGCCAGGTCGTGGGTCACCAGCACCAGGGTGGTGGCGTTGCGGCGGTTGAGCTCGAACAGCAGGTCGCTGACGTGCTGGCCGGTGGCCTGGTCGAGGTTGCCGGTGGGCTCGTCGGCGAACAGGATCCGTGGCCGGCCGACGAAGGCGCGAGCCAGGGCCACGCGCTGCTGCTCGCCGCCGGAGAGCTGGCGCGGGTAATGCCGGCGCCGCTTGTCCAGGCCGACCGACTCGAGCACCTCGCGCACCCGCGCCACGTCCTCGCGGCCGGCCAGCTCGAGCGGCAGCGCCACGTTCTCCTCGGCGGTCAGCGACGGCAGGAGGTGGAAACTCTGGAACACGAATCCGACTTCGCGCGCGCGCAACGCCGCGCGCGCCTCCTCGTCCAGGGCGTCCAGCCGCTGCCCGGCGAGGGTGATGCTGCCGCGGCTCGGCAGGTCCAGCCCGGCGAGCAGCCCGAGCAGGGTGGTCTTGCCCGAGCCGGAGGCGCCTACGATGGCGACCGTGCCGCCTTCATCGACGGTCAAGTCCACGCCATCGAGTATCCGCACTTCTCCTTCCGGTCCGGCTACCGACTTGCCGACGTCGTGCACGGCGATCGCGGTGGCTATGCTGGGAGCGGTAGTGGACAGGGTATCGATGGGAGTCTCCAGGATGCGGATGATCGAAGGTTGGCGGGGCAGGGTCGCGGGGCGGCCGCGCCGGCTGGCGTGCTGGCTGCTGCTGGCAGCATCGCTGCTGGCGCCGGTGCTGGCCTGTGCCAGAGGTCCGGCCACCGGTCCGGTGCTGGTGGTGGGCGACAGCCTGAGCGCCGAGCACAACATACCGGCGGGCTCGGGCTGGGTCAGCCTGCTCGGCCACCGGCTGGCCGCGCGCGATGACCGGCCGCGCGAGGTGGTCAATGCCAGCATAAGCGGCGAAACCACCGCCGGTGCGCTGGTGCGACTGCCGGCGCTCCTGGCCAGGCACCGGCCTTCGGTGCTGGTGATCGAGCTGGGTGGCAACGACGCCCTTCGCGGGCTGGCACCGGCGCAGGTGCGAGGCAACCTGGAGAAGATGGTCGTGCTGGCCGGGGACGCCGGCGCCAAGGTGCTGCTGCTCGGCATCGATGTTCCGCCCAACTACGGTCCGGCCTACCGCCAGCGCCTGCGCCAGGTCTATGCGGACCTGGCCCGGCAGCATGGCGTCGCACTGGTGCCGTTCTTCCTCGAGGGCGTGGCCCTGCAGCCCGGCCTCATGCAATCCGACGGCCTGCATCCCACCGCCGCGGCCCAGCCGCGCCTGCTCGAGAACGCCTGGCCGTTGCTGGAACCGCTCCTGTAACGCGCGGTATCGCGTTTCCCAAATGCGCGCTGAACCGACGCTCTGCCCGGTCCTTTCCCGCGGCGCCGGGACAGGTGTCTTCACATGCCATCTACCCGGTCTTGGGCAAGGTTCACAAAGCTGAAAACACGGAGTGCGACATGCGTCAGGGCAAAGAGACCGCCGGGCTGGTGCTGGTCGTCGAGGACAACCGAAACATCTCCGAGATGATCGGCGAGTACCTCGAAAGCCGGGGTTTCGAAGTCGACTACGCCGCCGATGGCCTGGACGGCTATCGCCTCGCCGCCGAGAACAGCTACGACGCGGTGGTGCTGGACCTGATGCTGCCGCGGCTGGACGGCATCGAGGTCTGTCGCCGGTTGCGCAGCGACGCACGCAAGTCCACCCCCGTGCTCATGCTGACCGCGCGCGACACCCTGGACGACAAGCTCACCGGCCTGAGCCATGGCGCCGACGACTACCTGACCAAGCCATTCGCCATCCAGGAGCTGGAAGCGCGCCTGCGAGCGCTGATCCGCCGCGAGCGCCGCCAGGTCGGTTCCGAGGTGCTGACCGTCGCCGACCTCGTGCTGGACCCGGTGAGCATGCGCGTGACGCGCGGCGACCTGGAACTGCAGCTGTCGCCGATCGGCCTGAAGCTGCTGACCATCCTGATGCGCGAATCGCCGCGCGTGGTGAGCCGCCAGGAGATCGAGCGCGAGATCTGGGGCAACAGCCTGCCCGACTCGGACACGTTGCGCAGCCACCTCTACAACCTGCGCAAGGTGATCGACAAGCCGTTCGACCGGCCGCTGCTGCATACCGTGCAGAGCGCGGGCTACCGGGTGGCCGACATCGCCCAGCCGGTGGCGGCGAACTGATCCAGCCGAAGCGGCCGGTGCCACCGCCGGGGACTGGCGCCATGCACAGGTCGGGCCGGACAATCACGCCGGCTCGATCCGCCTTTGCCTAGACTCGGCAGCCACCTCCCAGCCCACCCCGAATGCCGCACGGTCTGCCAAGGAAGATCCGGATCGCCTTCATCGTGCAGATGGTCATGGCGAGCCTGGCGATCCTGGTCGCTTTCTACGTCGTCGCGACCCTGTTCAAGTACGGCTTCATCCAGGCCACCCTTCAGGACGAAGCCCGCCACTTCTGGCAGCTCTACGAGGCGTCGCCGGCGCAACCCCCGCCCAACAACTTCTCCCTGCGCGGCTACCTGGTCGAGGCGGGGTACTCGAACCTGTCGCTGCCGGCCCACCTGCGCCCGCTGGCGCCGGGCTTCCACGACCTGGCGGCCGACGGCCAGCTGGTATGGGTCGACCAGCAGCAGGCCGGGACGTTGTATCTGGTCTACCTGCGCGACCAGGCCACCCGGGTTGCGCTGTGGTTCGCGGTGCTGCCGGCGATGCTGGCGCTGTTCGCGATCTACGGCGCCACCTGGCTGACCTACAAGGCGTCCAAGCGCATGGTGTCGCCGGTGGCCTGGCTGGCGCGCCTGGTGTCGCGCTGGGATCCGCGCCACCCCGACATCGCCGCGCTGGCGCCCGAACGCCTGCCTGCCGACATGGAGGGCGAGGCGCGGCAGCTGGCGCGCGCATTGCACTCCCTGGGCGGGCGGGTGGAGGCGCAGCTGGAGCGCGAGCGCAATTTCACCCGCGATGCCAGCCATGAGCTGCGCACGCCGCTGACCGTGATCCGGGTGGCCAGCGACATGGCCCTCGAGGATCCGGCGCTGTCGCCTCGGGTGGTGCGCAGCCTGCAACGCATCCAGCGCTCGGGCCGCGACATGGAGGCGGTGATCGATGCCTTCCTGATCCTGGCGCGCGACTCGGACATCGAGCCGCAGAGCGAATGGTTCGACGTCTGCGAGGTCGTGCAGGAAGAGGCCGACAGCGCGCGCATGCTCCTCGGCGACAAGCCGGTCCAGCTCGAGGTGCACTGCAATGCGCGCCCGCAGCTGTACGCACCGCCGCGCGTGCTCCACGTGGTCATCGGCAACCTGCTGCGGAACGCCTGCAGCTACACCGACCGCGGCACCGTGTCCATCACCATCGGTCCCGACAGCGTCGAGGTGAGCGATACCGGCATCGGCATGGCGCCGGAGGCGCTGGCGCGGGCGTTCGAGCCGTTCTACCGGGCCGCCCCGGAACGCCCGATGGGGACCGGCCTGGGACTGTCGATCGTCCTGCGCCTGTGCGAACGCTTCGGATGGCAGATCTCGCTGGATAGCGCGCTGGATACCGGAACGGTCGCGACGGTCCGCTTTCCGCAGCCGCCGCCGACAGGCAGCCCGTAGCCGGTCAACCCGGCGCCAGGCCGCGCGTTAGAGTGTGCATCCCCCTTTGCAAGATGCGCGCATGAGCCAACCGTCCCGTCCGCAGGCCCGCCGATCGCGGCCCGTGCTGTTCCGCGTCGTCGCCGGTATTGCCGTCCTGGTGCTGCTGGGCGTGGGGATAGGATTCTGGAGGCAGCAGCGGAGCGCCGGCGACGAGGGCGCGTTCCGCACCGCGATGGTGGAGCGCGGCAACATCCGGGTGGCGATCTCCTCGACCGGCACCCTCAGCGCCACCTCCACGGTCACCGTCGGCAGCCAGATCTCCGGCCAGGTGACCGAGATCCTGGTCGACTTCAACGACCGGGTGACCCAGGGCCAGGTGCTGGCGCGGATCGACCCGAAGACCTACGAGGCCCAGATCGCGCAGGGCAATGCGCAGATCGCCAGCGCGCGGGCCACGCTGGAGCAGGCCCAGGCCACCCAGCGAAACGCCGCGCTCGACTACCAGCGCAAGGCCGAGCTGGTGCAGCGGCAGCTGGTCGCGCGCAGCGACGTCGACCTCGCCCGCACCGCGCTCGACCAGGCCAATGCCCAGGTCGCCGCCGCCCGCGCGCAGATCCAGCAACAGACCGCCTCGACCCAGACCACCCGGGTCAACCTCGAGCGCACCGTGATCCGTTCGCCGGTCGACGGCGTGGTCCTGACCCGCAGCATCGAGCCGGGCCAGACCGTGGCCGCCAGCCTGCAGGCGCCGGAGCTGTTCACCATCGCCGAAGACCTGTCGCAGATGAAGATCGAACTGGCCGTGGACGAGGCCGACATCGGCCAGGTCAAGCCGGGGCAGGGCGTGTCCTTCACGGTCGATGCCTTCCCGGACCGCCAGTTCCGCGGCCAGGTGCAGCAGGTGCGCCTGGCCGCGACCACCACCAACAACGTGGTCACCTACCCGGTCGTGGTCGCCGTGGACAACAGCGACGGCACCCTGCTGCCGGGGCTGACCGTCAACGCCGAGATCGAGGTCAGCCGCCGCGACGACGTGCTCAAGGTCGCCAACGCCGCGCTGCGCTTCAAGCCGGCCAGCCAGCCGGCCGGCGCCGCGCCCGCCGGGCTGCGCGGCGGCACGGGGATGATCGACGACCTGGCGACGTTCGTGGCGACGCTGGAACTCACGCCGGCACAGCAGGCCGCGTTCGATGCCGATGCCGCCGCCGCGCGTGCGCGCCAGGAAGAAATGCGCAAGGCGATGGAAACGGCGGCGCAGAACGCACAGCGCGCCGGTGGCAGTGCCGGCGGGATGCCGCCGGGCATGGTCATACAGCGGGCAGGCCAGGGCGGCGGCGCCAGCGGGCAGATGCGCCAGCGCATGCTCGAACGCTTCCAGCAGAACTTCGCCGGCTTCCTCGCCAGCCTGGACGATGCGCAACGCCAGGCCGTGCAGCGCCAGCTGGCGGGCCTGGCCGGCGCACGCCGGGTGACGGTCTACCGCCTGGAGAACGGCCAGCCCGTCCCGGTGCAGGTGCGGGTCGGCGCCAGCGACGGAACCAGCACCGAAATCGCTGGCGCGGTGAAGGCCGGCGACCTGCTGGTCACCGGCGAGAGGGCGAGCGTGCAATGACCATGGCCTCGGTGTCGGACGGGAATGCGGTCCCGGTGATCCGCACCCGCGGGTTGGGCAAGGTCTATTCCCCGGGGAGCGAGGCCGAGGTGGTCGCGCTGCGCGATGTCGACCTGACGGTGATGCCGGGCGAGTTCATCGCGATCATGGGGCCGTCGGGATCGGGCAAGTCGACCCTGATGAACCTGGTCGGTTGCCTGGATACCCCCAGCACCGGCCAGTACCTGTGCAACGGAGTGGACGTGGCCACGCTCGACGCCGAGGCGCTGGCGGCGCTGCGGCGGGAGACCATCGGCTTCGTGTTCCAGGGCTTCCACCTGCTGCCACGGATGAGCGCGCTGGACAACGTGGCCATGCCGCTGGGCTATGCGCGGGTGCCGCCGCACGAGCGCCGCGACCGGGCACGCGCCGCGCTGGAAGCCGTGGGCCTGGGCGCGCGCGTGGACCACCGCCCCAACGAACTGTCGGGCGGCCAGCAACAGCGCGTGGCCATTGCCCGGGCGCTGATCAACCACCCGCCGGTGCTGCTGGCCGACGAGCCCACCGGCGCGCTCGACAGCCGCACCGGCGAGGAGATCCTGGCGCTGTTCAAGCGCCTGCGCGACGAGGGCCATACCGTGGTCCTGATCACCCACGACGCGCACGTGGCCGCGCACGCCGACCGCATCTGCGTGATGCGCGACGGCGAACTGCACGAAGCCTCGCATGCGGAGTTGCTGGCATGAGTTTCCTCGACATCCTGCGCACGGCGGTGTTCGCGTTGCGCGGCAACTGGATGCGCAGCGCGCTGACCTCGCTGGGCGTGATCATCGGCATCGCGGCGGTGATCGTGATGGTCTCGGTAGGGCAGGGCACCCAGGCGGAGATCGACCGGCAGCTGGCCGGGCTGGGCGCGCAGAAGCTGGACATCGGGCCGCAGGGGCAGCGCGCCATGGGCGGCGTGCGGATGAGCGCGAGCAGCTTCTTCACCCTCACCGAGGGCGACGTCGAGGCCATCCGCGAAGAGATCCCGGAAGTGCAGTACGTGTCCGGCTCGCTGCGCGGCAGCAGCCAGGTGGTGTACGCCGAGACCAACTGGTCGACCAGCTGGCAGGGCATCCAGCCGGATTTCCTGCAGATCAACGGCTGGCAGGTCGCCAACGGCGCCGCGTTCGAGCCGCAGCAGTACGCCGGCGACAAGGTGGTGATCCTGGGCGAGACCGTGCGCCGGGAGCTGTTCGGCAGCGGCACCGGCGTGGGCGAAACCGTGCGCATCGGCCGCACCAACTTCACCGTGGCCGGTACGCTGGCGCCCAAGGGCATGAGCGGCTTCGGCCGCGACCAGGACGACGTGGTGATGGTGCCGCTGGATACCGCGCGGCGGCGCCTGCTCGGCGCGATGGGACTGCCGCCTGGGGCGGTGATGGACATCTCGCTGGCGGTGGCCGAAGCCGGCGACCTGGCCTACGTGCAGGGCGAGGTGGAGTCGCTGCTGCGCCAGCGGCACCGGATCGAGCCCGGCGACCCCGACGACTTCCAGGTGCGCAACGTGTCCCAGCTGGTGGCCACCCGCACCCAGACCACCCGGCAGATGTCCTGGCTGCTCGGCGCGGTGGCGACGATCTCGCTGATCGTCGGCGGCATCGGCATCATGAACATCATGCTGGTCTCGGTCACGGAGCGGATCCGCGAGATCGGCCTGCGCCTGGCGGTCGGTGCCGGCCCGTCGGACGTGCGACGGCAGTTCCTGGCCGAGGCGATGCTGCTGTCGCTGGGCGGCGGCGTGCTGGGCATCGCCTTCGGCGTGGCCGGCGCCTTGCTGGTCGGCCAGTACAACAGCGAGCTGCCGATCGAACTCAACAGCAAGGTCATCACCCTGGCGGCCGCGTTCTCGGTGGCCACCGGCCTGTTCTTCGGCTACTACCCGGCGCGAAAGGCCTCCCAGCTCGACCCGATCGAGGCGCTGCGGCAGTAGCGGATCTTCCTGCGGCTCGCCCTGAAGGTTAGGTGATGGGCGAGAAGGCGCGGGGCGGATGGTCGGCGCGGCGAGCACGGTGCAGGTGCGCGAGCCGATCCACACCCGCTACCTGGGGCGGTGGGCACCTACGCGCGGCATTTGGTACCACTGCAAACCATGCTGGGCTGCAGCACAAGCTGAATAGGCACTAGTCGAATGCCGCTAGCTTTTTGAAATGAAAAGGAAAACCGCTAGGTGCCAAATAGTTTCAAGCGGGCCTATAACACGCGCTTGCGACAAAATTAAGGAATTGATAACGTCCGGAACAGCTGGACCGGGCTCCCTCCCCATCCGGCAACCCACTCCTTGGTGTCGGCACAGGCACCGAGATCCTCTTTAAAGCTGGAGAGAGAAAGATGAAGTTGAACCGAAATCTGCTGAGCGACGCGGTGCGCTTCGGCCTGGTGGCCGGTCTTGCCACCGCCGTCGTTGCCCCGGCCGCTTTCGCCCAGGAAGCCGAGGAAGGCGAGGCGACCACCCTGGATCGCATCGAAGTCACCGGCTCGCGCCTGAAGCGCGCCGACATCGAAGGCGCCGTGCCAGTCATCGTGATCGACCGCGCCTCGATCGACGCCACCGGCGACGTGTCGGTCGCCGACGTGCTGCGTGACAGCACCTTCGCCTCCTTCGGCAACTTCCGTCCGCAGTCCGGCAGCTCGGCCCAGTCGCTGGCCACCGTCGACCTGCGCGGCCTGGGCTCGGGTCGTACCCTGGTGCTGATCGACGGCCGCCGCGCCCCGACCAACCCGATGTCGGCTTCCTCGGGCGCCGACCTCAACGCCATCCCGCTGGCCGCGGTCGAGCGCATCGAGATCCTGTCCGACGGCGCGTCGGCCGTGTACGGTTCCGACGCGATCGGCGGCGTGGTCAACGTCATCCTGCGCAAGGACTTCAACGGCGCCGAGCTGCGCTACGGCTTCGGCTCCACCGCCGTTACCGGTGGCGACCTGGAAGACGCCTCCGCCGTCTTCGGCACCTCCAGCGACCGTGGCCGCCTGATCGGTGGCGCGTCGTACTCCAGCCGCGGCATGGTCTTCACCCGCGACCAGATCGGCGGCGATGAGCTGGGCGTGTCGACCTATGGCAACAACTACCAGAACAACGGCTGGCAGGCAGTTCCTGGCTTCGACTGCAGCACGAATGGTTTCTGGATGATCCCGGGCACTAATACGTGCTCGTTCGACTTCAACTCGGTTGCGGCCAACGAAGCCCAGGTCGAGAACACCGCAGTGTTCGTGCGCGGTGATTATCAGATCAACGACGACTGGACGGTCTACATGACCGCCACCACCACCAAGGTCGAGACCTTTGGTCGTTATGCGCCGGTCCCGGGTCAGGTCAGGGCAGCGGAAGGCACCGTGCAGGATCTCGTCCACGGTGACGGGCGTGCAACCGTGTATCGCCACCGATTCGCTGCAGCCGGTAACCGCGACAACTACACTGACACCACCAACAGTGATTACCTGGTGGGCTTCACCGGCCAGCTGACCGACACCATCTCCGTGGACTTCGGTGCGCGTCGTACCGATTACAAGTACATCGAGAACGGCTACGGTTACATCATCCAGAGCTTGGCCGAGGCGCAGATCAATGCCGGCAACTACCTGCTTACCGACCCGTTCGGCGCCTCGCAGGACGTGCTGAACAGCTTCACCGCCACCATCGGCCGCAACTCGTTCTACAAGAGCGCCGAGTACTTCGGCAGCGTCAACTTCGACCTGTTCGAAATGGGCGGCGGCATCTCCAACGCGGTGGTCGGCGCCGAATACCGCGAAGACCGCTTCCAGGACCTGTACGACTCGCTGTCGCAGGCGGGCGTTGTGCTGGGCTCGTCGGGTGGCGCCTCGGCCGGTAGCCGCGACGTGACCTCGGCCTACTTCGAGTGGCTGCTGCCGTTCACCAGCGCGTTCGACATCACCCTCGCCGGCCGCTACGACAAGTACAGCGACTACGGCAACGACTTCTCGCCGAAGATCGCCGCCCGCTGGCAGCCGCTCGACAACCTGACCTTCCGCGCGTCGTGGGGCCAGGGCTTCCGTGCCCCCGGTCTGGACATCCTGACCCAGGCACCGTCGTTCTCGGCCGAGCCGGTCAACGATCCGCGTACCTGCGCCGCGGTCAACCAGCCGGCGACCTGCCAGCTGCAGGTCGACACCTACTTCATCGCCAACCCGTCGCTGGCTTCGGAGCAGTCCGACCAGTACAGCATCGGCGTGGTGTATGACCCGGTCGACTGGCTGGACCTGAGCCTGGACTACTACAACATCACGGTTGAGGACACGATCTCGCAGATCGGCGCCCAGGACATCATCAACTCGGATAACGACCCGGGTACCTACGGTCCGATCCCGGCCGGCATGGAGATCATCCGCGATCCAGCCAACGGCAACTCGATCGTCGAGATTACCGCTGGCTACGCCAACGCGGGTGACCTGAAGACCGACGGCCTGGACTTCCGCGCTAATACCGACTTCGACTTCGGTACCGCCGGCCGCCTGCAGAACCGCCTGACCGTCTCGTGGATCAACAAGTATGATGTGACGACCCCGCAGAACATCGTCATCGAATACGCCGGCCTGCCGGGTTATCCGGAGCTGCGCGCCAACCTGGCCAACGACTGGGCCTACGGCGACTGGAACTTCACCTGGAACGTGAATTACATCGAAGGCCAGTCCGACTCCGACTCGAACGTCGGCGGCTATGCCACCAACGATGTCCAGGTGGCCTGGTCGGCGCCGTGGAACGGCAAGATCGCGGTGGGTGCCACCAACGTCGGCGACCGTTACCCGGAGCTGGTGCCGTTCGACGGCCGTCCGTGGAACTTCTACCTGTACGACGCCTACGGCCGCACTGTGTACCTGCGTTACACCCAGACGTTCTGATCCAAGCTTGACGTAGTACCTGGAAGGCCCCGGAAACGGGGCCTTCTTTTTTTCCGGGCTGGCTAGCGACGGAGCGCGACTTGGCAGCGCCGCCCCCGGTTGCCATGCTGTCCGGCGGATTTCCTGGAGACGGTGATGGGCCCGGGCGAAGACAACGAACGGCGCGAGGCGTGGTCCTCCTACTGGTCCAGCGGACGGCTGCATTCGTGCGCCTCTGGCGACCAGGACAACTACGGGGGAGCGATCGCGCAGTTCTGGCGCACGTTCCTCGAACGGCTTCCGCCGCCGGCCAGGCTGCTGGACCTGGCCACCGGCAATGGGCCGCTGCCGCGGCTGGTGTGGGAGTTGCACAAGGACGCCGCCGACATCGATGCGGTGGATCTGGCCGATGTCGCGCCTGCATGGCATTCGCCTTCGCTGCACCGGGGCGTGCGCTTCCACCGGTCGGTGCGCCTGGAAGCGCTGCCGTTCGCCGATGCTTCCTTCGATGGTGCGATGAGCCAGTTCGGCTTCGAATATGCCCGGCGCGCGCCCGCGCTGGCCGAGTGCCTGCGGGTGCTGCGCCCGCGCGCGCCGATCGCCCTGGTCATGCACCATGCCGGTTCGGTGCTGGTGGCCGTGGGCCGCGAGGAGCTCGAGCACCATGGGTGGCTGGCGGGCGATGACGGTCTTGTCGAGGCGGCACGCGGGGTGATCCCCTGGCTGGCGCAGGCAAGGGCCGGTATTCCCGCCGGCGAGGCCGAGCGCGCCGCGCGCGCGCGCGCGCGTTACAACGCGGCCATGCAGGCCCTCGCCGAGCGGGCGCAGCAGTCGACTGCGCCGGATCTCCTCCTGGAGGCGCGCCAGGCGGTGCACGGGTTGGTCGCCCGCGTGCCCGCCGCAGGCGCCGAGGCGACGTTGCAGTCGCTGGATGCCTACGCGGGCGAGCTAGCGCGTGCGCGCCTGCGCACCGCGGAGATGGTGTCCCACGCGCTGGATGCAGCGCAGCTCGAGGATCTGAGAGAACGCCTTCTTTCCGCCCGGCCCGGCCAGGCGGTGGACTGCAGTGAGCTGCGTCAGGCCGAGGGCGTGGTGGCCTGGTCGCTCGTTTGCGCTCCCTCGGACGCCGATGAGGGCGTCATCGCGTAGGCGTCGGCCACGAGTACCCCGAGCAGTGGGCCGAGCTCGGGTCCGTGGTTGCGCCAGCGCCCGATCGAGCGCCTGTACCCCGCTGCTTGACCTGCCATCGGGTCGGCGTCTCGCCACGATCCGTGCGGTGGAACTCCAGTTAGCCTAGATCCCATGGCAGGCCGGCGAACGCGATCAGTCGTTGCACCTGCTGGCACGGGCGCGGGGCGAGCCGCCCCTAGGGGCTCAGGATCGGAAGCAACAACGAAACCTGCGGGTGCGGCATCAGGTGCGTCTGCTGGCGTACGTAGTGGTGATGCTCCTCAGGCTGATCGCCACAGCCTCCCTTGCGGCGACAAGCTCCCTTGCAGCGACAAGCCGCGCATCGGCATCGGTCCGAACGCGGCGGATCTCGAGCTGGTCAAGGCCAAAGCGGAGGAGACGACCGTGAAGCGGGCAGGCATTGGAGCTGTATGCGACCCTATCTCACGTCGGGCCATGCGCGGACGCGCCGGTGAGTTGGATCAGAGGCCCTGTTCGTAGCGGACGTAGGGCACGGTGCCCTCGTCCGAGTCGCCATTGGTCGGCGAGAAGGGGTTCTTGCCGCGGGTGACGACATTTTCCGCACCGACCGTGAGCTGGCCGCTCCACGGCGTGCGCCAGGTCAGGCCCAGGCCCAGGCCTTCCCACTTGCCGGGCTGGCCCGGCACATCCACCACGCGGCCGATGACGCTGGCGCCGAAGGCGCCGTAGCCGCCGCCTACGCTCAGGCTCTTGCTGTTCCACTGGTCGACCAGGCCCGGGCCGGCGTCGGCCAGGGGGACCAGCCTGGCACGGGCATAGGTGCCGGCGATGGAGACATACGCCTCGGCGCCGATGCTCTTCTGGCCGAACACCTGCAGGTCGTTCTGTTCGACGCTGCCGGCGTGGGCCAGCGATGCGGCTCCACCTTCGGTATTGAGCCACGCAGGCAGCGTGGCGCCCTGGGTGTTGCCGGCAGTCAGGCCGAAACGGTTGCCCTGCCGGCTGATCGCCGTGGTCGCCGTCAGGCGGCGAGCGGGGCTGCTGGCCGGATTGTCCGCCCCGAGGCTGGCGAGCAGGCAGTGGCTGGCAAGGCTGTTGATGTCAGCGCCGCCGGAGCCGCTGCACAGCAGCCCCAGCGAGTCGCCTGCGCCCAGGCCGAATGCGGCATCCAGCGAGTTGTTGCCGAAGCGCCAGCGGGCTCCCGGGCCGGCCTGGCCGGTGGGCTCCAGCAACAGGACGGCCTCGACCTTGCCGCTGCCCTTGTTCCAGACGGGGAGGACGGTCTGCCTGTCGCTACCAGGTGCCGGCTTGCTCTGCGCGTAGGCTCCCGGCGCCGCGCAGAGCGCGGTCAGCAGGACAGCCAGCAGGGGCAGGCGGCGCAGTTTCATGGTCTGCTCTCAGACACCTCGACGGCACGGCAGTTCCCGTGCGGCAGGGAATCGCATCGTATGGGATTTACGATTGGTTAACAAGTCGTGGCCCTCCCCGGGAACGCCTGACCCGTTGCCTGCGTAACCGATTACTGCAACCGGTCCGGCGCCGGCACATTGGCCGGCGGCAGCCCGAACAATACGCCGATTTCCGCCAAAGGGAAGTGATAGAAACGGCCGCAAAACCCGCACTGGATCTCAACTTCGCCATCTCGTGCCGCGGCGAGGGCCTCCTCCTCGCCTAGCGACTGGAGCATGGCCGCGACCCGCTCGCGCGAGCAGGAGCACTGGAACGCCAGCCCCTTCTGCAACATCACTTCCGGCGCCTCCTCGTGGAACAGCCGGTGCAGCAGCGCCGGGCCCGGGGTGGCGGCCAGCTCCTCCGGCGACAGGGTGTCGAACAGCGCCCCCGCCCGGGCCCAGCCGTCGTCGTCGCCCTCGTCGCCGGGCAGCTTCTGCAGCATCAGCCCGCAGGCGTGAGCGCCGTCGGCGACCAGCAGCAGGCGGCTGGGCAGCTGTTCGGACTGGCGGAAGTAGTCTTCCAGGACTTCGTCCAGCGCCCCCGACGCCAGCTCCACCAGGCTCTGGTAGCGCAGCGGCTCGCGCGGATCCAGGCCGGGATTCTCGATGGTGATCGCCAGCACCGGGTTCACCAGCCGCTGCAGGTCGGCCGGGGCGTCCGAGCCGTCCTCGAGCTGGGCGATGCCGCGCACGGTGCCTGCCGCCGTGCACTCCGCGAACAGCAGCTTGAGCTGCGTATCGGCGCGCAACTGCAGCGACAGTCGGCCTTCCACCTTGACGTGCGCGGTCAGCATGGCCGCCGCCGCGCAGGCTTCGCCGAGCAGGCGCGTGGCGGCCGGCGGATAGCTGGCGTGCGAGAGCAGCTCCTGCCAGCTGCCATGCAGGCGCACATGGACGCCGCGGACGCCGGCGTGCGGCAGCAGGAAGCGGGTCAGCAGGTCGTGGTCGGAATCAGGCAGGTTCACAGTTCACCCAGGTCGGCATTGGCGCCATAGAACGACATCAGGCTCCCGGTCATCGCGACCACCAGTTCGCGTTCGAGCGCGGTCAGCATGGGGTGCCAGACGTCGAAGATCAGGACCACGCGCAGCCTGTCGCTGGAGTTCCAGGCTTCGTGGCGGATGGTGTCGTCGAACAGGACCAGCCGGCCCGGCTCCCAGACATGGGTTTCCTCGCCCACCCGCAGGGCGCAGTCGGGCGGGATGATCAGCGGCAGGTGGACGGTCAGCCGGGCGTTGGTGGCGCCATTGTGCGGCGGGATGTGTACGCCCGGCTTGAGCGCGGAGAAGAAGATCACCGGGGCGCGGCCGGGCACCTTCATCTGCGGGGCGCGGCCGATGGCAGCCTCGGTCAGCGGGCAGCGGTCGGCCTGCGCGTCGATGCGCCGGCCGTGCTTCCAGAGGAAGTAGGCGCCCCAGTCGACGTTGCGGTCCAGGGGGGCGAACTGGCCCTTGGGCTGGCCCTCGGGTGTCTGCACGTAGGGCTCGAAGCCGGCATCCTGGTCGAGCAGCGCATGCAGTTCGCCGAGGATGTCGGGGAAGGCAGCCTCCACCTCGGGCACCCAGTCGAAGTCCTCGCGATGGAAAAAGGGGATGGCCGGCAGGCGCGGGATCGGCAGGGTCAACGGCTTGGCGGTAACGAAGCTGCGCCGACCGGCGAGGATGTCCAGGCTGTGGCGCATGCGCTCCACCTCGCGGCGGTCGTGCCCCTGCAGCATCGGGCCGATGCCGTCCTCCAGGTGGCTGGCCAGTTCCTCCTGGTTGCGGCGTACCGCGGCCTGGGCATGCAGCACCGTCTGTTCCATGTGCTGCTGCCGCCTGACCGCTTCGGGCATGTAGTTGAGCGCGCTTCCCCAGTGCAGTCCCGCCGAGCGCAGCTGGCCCGTTTCCTCCAGCAGCCGCGCCTTCTGCACGTGCGGCACCCAGGCGGTCGGGTCGATCTGGATCGCGACGTCGATCGAAGCCAGCGCCCGCTCCCGGTCGCCGCGGATCGCGTGCAGGCGCGACAGGCTGGCGTGGGTGGTGGCGGTACGGGGCGAAACCGCCACGGCCCGCTCCAGATAGGACTCGGCCAGGTCCAGGTCGCCGTGCGCCAGGGTCAGGGCCCCCAGCTGGTTGAGCGCGGTGGCATGCGCCGGGTCGATGGCTAGGATCCGCTCCCAAAGGCCATGGGCTTCCTGCGGCCGCCCGGCGCGGGTCAGCGATTCTGCCTCGGCGACGAGGTTGGCCAGCGGTAAGGGCGGACGACTGTTCATGGCGTGTGCCGGGCGGGTGGGCTGGCGCATTATCATTCCCGCCGAGGTCGACAGACAGGGGGCGGGCCATCGAAAACGCGACCGGCAAGCGCAGGCGGAGCCCGTGGCGATGGCTGCTCTGGGTCCCCCTGCTGTTCGTGGCCCTGTCGGCGCTGCAGGTGGCCGTGCTGCGCTTCGTCGATCCGCCGACTTCGGCCTTCATGCTGGCCCGGCAGGGCGAAGCCTGGCGCCAGGGGGACTGGGGCTTCCGGGTCGCCTACGACTGGCGCGACCTGGAGGACATTTCCCGTTACCTGCCGATGGCGGTGATCGCGGCCGAGGACCAGAACTTCGCCAGCCATTCCGGCTTCGACCTCAAGGCGATCGAGAAGGCGCTCGACCACAACGCGCGCGGCAAGCGTGTGCGCGGGGGCAGCACGATCAGCCAGCAGGTGGCCAAGAACCTGTTCCTCTGGCAGGGACGCAGCTGGCTGCGCAAGGGGCTGGAGGCCTGGTACACGCTGCTGATCGAACTGATGTGGCCCAAGCACCGGATCCTGGCGGTCTACGTCAACGTGGCCGAGTTCGGCGACGGCATCTACGGCGCGCAGGCCGCCGCCCGCAGCTATTGGCGCAAGGACGCGGCCAGGCTTTCCGCGGCCGAGAGCGCGCGGCTGGCGGCCGTGCTGCCCTCGCCACGGCGCTACAGCGCGAGCCGCCCCGGGCCCTACGTGCAGCGGCGTGCCGGCTGGATCCAGCGGCAGATGCGCCAGCTGGGCGGAAGCGAATACCTGGAGCAGCTGGACTAGCGGTGGCGGCTTGGCCGCCGGTCACGCGCGTCCCGTACCATCGGCGCATGGACAACCCGCGACACGATCGTCTCACCGTGGTGGTGGCCGCCTGCAACGAGGCCGAGGCGCTGCCGCTGCTGCATCCGCGGATCCGCGCCGCGCTGGCCGGGATCGCCGGCCTGCAGGCCGGCGTGCTGTACGTGGACGATGGCAGCCGCGACGACACCTGGCGCGTCCTGCAGGACCTGGCCGCCAGCGACCCGCAGGTCGCACTGCTGCGGCTGTCCCGCAACTTCGGCAAGGAGGCGGCGCTGACCGCCGGGCTGGACCGGGTCGGGCAGGGGGCGGCGATGATCCTCGATGCCGATGGCCAGGATCCGCCCGAGCTGATCCCCGAGTTCGTCGCGCGCTGGCGCGAGGGCTGGGACGACGTCTATGGCACCCGGATCGAACGCGAAGGCGACGGCTGGGTCCGGCGCGGCGCGGCCGCGGTGTTCTATCGCCTGATCGGCCGCCTTTCGCCCACGCCGGTGCCGGCCGACACCGGCGACTACCGGCTGCTTTCGCCGCGCGCGCTGGCGGCCTTGCGCCAGCTGCGCGAGCGGCACCGCTTCATGAAGGGCCTGTTCGGCTGGATCGGCTTCCGTCGCGTCGCCCTGCCGTACCGGCGCTCGCCACGGCTGGCGGGCCGCAGCAAGTTCGGTCTCTGGCGGCTGTGGAACTTCGCCCTCGAGGGCATCACCAGCTTCTCCACCGCACCGTTGCGCGTGGCCACCTACATCGGCCTGCTCAGCGCGCTGGCGGCGTTCGTCGGCGGCGTGGCGATCATGGCCAAGACCCTGGTCTGGGGCGACCGGGTCGCGGGCTGGCCGACCATGATGGTGGTCATCCTGTTCCTGGGCGGCGTGCAGCTGATCGCGCTGGGCCTGATCGGCGAGTACCTGGGCCGCCTCTACGACGAGGCCAAGCAGCGACCGCTCTACCTGGTGGATGCGTGGCATCCGGCGGCGGCAGGAGTATCCTTCGCGCAGGAGCAACCCGCTGACGGAGGCGCCCATGCGCACGGTACGTCAACTGCTGGCCGACAAGCCGGCTGAAGTCTTCGCGGTGGCGCCGGAGGCGCCCGTGGTCGAGGCGATCCGGCTGATGGCCGACAAGTCGATCGGCGCGGTGCTGGTCCTGCGCGGGGAGACGCTCGCCGGGATCCTGTCCGAGCGCGACTACGCGAGGAAGGTCGTCCTGCAGGGGCGCTCGTCGGCCGACACGCCGGCCAGCGCGATCATGACCGCGCAGGTGGTCACGGTCGGCCCGGACACGCCGGTGACCGCCTGCATGCAGCTGATGACCGAGCGGCGCATCCGCCACCTGCCGGTGGTCGAAGGCGGGCAGGTGGTCGGCGTGATCTCCATCGGCGACCTGGTCAAGGCGGTGATCGCCGACCAGCAGCTGGAGCTGGAACAGCTGCAGCGCTACATCGCCGGTTGACGCGAGGCGGGCTCTCGCCGGCGGCGTGGCAGCCCGCGGATCGCCGGGCCACGCATCCTGGCGGAGCGCGCAACCGACCCCTCGGGCTCAGCGCGCGTACTGGCCGCCGCAGTCGCTGTCTTCGCCCGGGCCGGTCTCGAACGTGGCCAGCAGCGCCGCCGGTGGAGTGATGCTGCCCAGCGCCAGTGCGATCGCGCCGCGCACGCCCAGCGCCGCCAGGTCGGGACGGAACGAGGGGTCCTTGAACGTGCCGCCGACCCGCAGCGGCGAGCGCAGCGAGAGGATGCTGCGGTCCTTGGGTCGGGGCCGCAGCAGCAGGTCCAGGCTTTCGTCGCCCAGGTCCACCGTGCCCTCGCCGACGATGATCGTGTCGGTGCTGTCGAACGCGAGGGCGCGCGAGGTCATCACGCCGTCCTGTACGCCGAAGTCGGCGAACGCGCAGCGGATCGGCACCTGGCGGTCGTCGGTGAGCAGGAACTTGAGCGATTCGGCGATGTCCAGTCCGGCCAGCTCCATGATCAGGTTGCTGATCCGGCCGCGGCCCATGCCCAGGGCGACCTCGCCGTCGGCGCTGCCGAGGATGGCGGCCACCGAGTTGCCACGCCCGTGCAGCTGAATGTCGCCGCCGATGCGGCCGATCGCGCCCTGCGCGAGCTCGGATTGCGCGAACAGCCGGGGCAGCTCGACCCCGCGCACGCTGATCTGCGCGCGCGTATCGATCGGCTCGCTGCGCGCGTCCATGCGGATGGTGGACCGCACGTCGCCGCCGGCGACGCCGAAGTTCAGCGGTTCCAGCCGCAGCAGGCCCGCGTCCAGCCGCAGGTGGGCGTCCATGTCGTCGATCATCGGCAGCTTGGGCGCATGGATCTTCTGCGCGCGCCAGCGCACGTCGGCATCCATCGCGTTGAGCTTGGCCAGGTCGTAGGGCGTGTCGGGGAGCAGGCGCGGGCTGGCGGCGCGCTGCGCGGCCTGCTTCTTCTGCTGCGCGTTGGCGGTTTCCTCGCCGCCGGTCGACGGCGGGGCGCCGAGGAAGCCGGCGAGGTCGTCGAAATCCAGGCGCCGCGAAAGCAGCTGCGCGGTGAACATGGGCCGCTTGCCCGACACGTCCACCTGCACGTCGCCGGCCAGGTCGCTGTCGCCGACCGTGCCCTTGAATCCCTCGTAACGCCAGACGTCGCCATTGCGGCGCAGGCGGCCATCGAGGCGGTACGGCGGCGAGGGCGGCAGCGCCAGCCCGAGCAGCGGGTAGAGGTCTTCCAGGTCCTGGCCCTGCAGGCGCATCTGCACGTCGAACGTCTGGAAGCGGAACGGGTTGGTCAGGGTGCCGCTGGCGCTGGCGCGGGTGGCGCCTGCGCTGGCGTCCAGGTCGATCCGGTAGGGCGTGTCGGTGTCGGCCAGGGCCAGCGGCGAGGCGGCCTGGCCTTCCAGCCGGAACGCGGCGCCGCGCCAGTGGCCCTTGCCTGCCACCGCGACCGGCGCCGACGCATCCGCACGCGCACCAGCGCCAGGCGCCACGCTCGCCAGGACGATGTCGATGTCGGTCTTCTCGGCCGCGTCGGTGAAACGCAGCCGGCCCTGGTCGATCCACAGTCGTTCCAGGCGCCAGCGCGGCGTCGCCTCGTTGTCGTCGCGTGCACCGAACTCCCAGTTTCCTCCGCTGCCATCAGGCGCGGTCTCGAGCCACAGGTCGGGGCGGGTGGCGCGCACTTCCTTCATCCGCAGGCGCAGCGCCAGCAGCGGCAGCGGCGCGATGTCGATTTCCACCCGGTCGGCGCTGCCCATGCGCGCCTGCTTCGACCACGAGGCGTTGGAAAGGCGCACCCCGTCGGCGGAAACGGTGATGGTGCGGCCCAGGTCGACGTCCAGGTCGCCATCGATGCGGAACTCGCGCCCGGTGGCGCTGCTGACGGCACGCTCGAGCGGTCCCTTGAACCAGTTCCAGTCGAAGAACACCAGCAGGAGCAGCAATGCCATGCCCAGCGCGCCGAGCACGAAGCGCGTCGTGCGCGAGGGTCGCCAGTGGCGCAGGCGCTGCGTGCGTGGCGGCTTGGACGAGGGCTCCGGCGCATTCATGCGACCAGTATCGGCAGGACCGGCGTGCACGTCGCGCGAACGTGCGGTGCCGGCGGTTCAGCCGCCCTTGGACCACGCGTCGACGGGTCAGCCGAACCCGTGCTGCAGCCGCGGGGTGAGCACCTGCGCACTGACCGCGACGAAGTGGCAGACGCTGCCGGCGATCACGAACAGGTGCCAGATCGCGTGCGAATAGCGGATCGATTCGCGGTGGTAGAAGTAGGTGCCCAGCGTGTAGAAGACGCCGCCGGCCAGCAGCCAGCCCAGCGTCCAGGCGTCGATCGCCTCGATCATCGGCTTCATCGCCACCACCACCAGCCAGCCCATGGCGATGTAGATGGCGGTGGACAGGCGCGGGAAACGGCCGGTGTAGAACAGCTTGAACACCACTCCGGCCAGCGCCAGCGTCCAGATCGCCGCGAACAGCCCCCAGCCCCAGGGGCCGCGCAGGCCGATCAGCGTGAAAGGCGTGTAGGTGCCGGCGATCAGCAGGTAGATCGCGCAGTGGTCGAAGACCTTCAGCCGTCCCTTGACGACCGGATGCTGGATCGCGTGATAGAGCGTGGAGGCGGTGTAGAGCAGCAGCAGGGCGACGCCGAAGACGATCGCGCCGGCCAGCTGCCAGCCGTCGCCGTAAATGGCCGCCAGCGTGATCAGCACCGCGCCGCCGGCCAGCGCGGCGGCGGCGCCCAGGCCATGGGTCAGGGCGTTGGCGATCTCGTGGCGCACATGGTGCGCGGCGGGGGAGGGGGCGGCCGGCATGCGCCGAAACTTACTGCATGCCCGGCGGGCATGCATCTGTACGCACCGCCACGATCTGGAATGGAACGCCGGCAACGGAAGCGGCCGCCGGGCGGCCGCGCCGGAGTTCAGTCGACCGCCACGCTGTGCGCGTGCTCGCGGGTGGCGTTGAAGGTCACGCCCGGCGCGCGCTCCTGCGCCAGTTGCAGGTTGACCCGGGTGGGCGCCAGGTAGACCAGTTCGCCGGCGGCGTCGATCGCCAGGTTCATCGCGTTCTTCTCGCGGAACTCCTCCAGCTTCTTCGCGTCGTTGCACTGGATCCAGCGCGCCGTGGCCACGCCGACCGGCTCGAACGTGGCGTCCACGCCGTATTCGTCCTTGAGCCGGTAGGCGACCACGTCGAACTGCAGCACGCCGACCGCGCCGAGGATCAGGTCGTTGCTCATCAGCGGGCGGAAGAACTGGGTCGCGCCTTCCTCCGAGAGCTGGGCCAGGCCCTTCTGCAGCTGCTTGAGCTTGAGCGGGTCGCGCAGGCGTGCACGGCGGAACAGTTCCGGGGCGAAGTTCGGGATGCCGGTGAACGACAGCGATTCGCCTTCGGTGAAGGTGTCGCCGATGGAGATCGTGCCGTGGTTGTGGATGCCGATCACGTCGCCCGGGAACGCCTCGGCCGCGATCTCGCGGTCGGACGCCATGAACGTCAGCGCATTGGCCAGCTTCACTTCCTTGCCGCTGCGCACGTGGAAGGCCTTCATGCCGGCGGCGAACCGTCCGGAGCACACGCGCATGAACGCCACCCGGTCGCGGTGCTGCGGGTCCATGTTGGCCTGGATCTTGAACACGAATCCGGTGAGCTTGTTTTCCTGCGGGGCGACCTTGCGGCCGGTGGTCGCGCGGGCCTGCGGCGGCGGCGCGTGCTCGACGAAGAAGTCCAGCAGCGGTTGCACGCCGAAGTTGTTCACGCCCGAGCCGAAGAACACCGGGGTCTGCTCGCCGCGCAGGTAGGCGTCCTTGTCGAACGGATGGCTGGCGCCTTGCACCAGCTCCAGCTCCTCGCGCAGCTGGGCCAGCATCTGCGCGCCGATCTTATCCTCCAGTCCGGGCGCGTCCAGCGACGGGAAGATCGTGGAGTCCTGGCGGGTGAAGTTGCGTCCCGGCTCGTACAGGTGGACCTCGCCGCTGACCAGGTGGACCACGCCCTTCAGGCGCTGGCCCATGCCGATCGGCCAGGTCACCGGTGCGCACTGGATGCCCAGCACGGTCTCGACCTCGTCCAGCAGGTCGATCGGGTCCTTGCCCTCGCGGTCGAGCTTGTTGATGAAGGTCATGATCGGCGTGTCGCGCAGGCGGCACACCTCCATCAGCTTGATCGTGCGCTCCTCCACGCCCTTGGCCACGTCGATGACCATCAGCGCCGAGTCGACCGCGGTGAGCACGCGGTAGGTGTCCTCGCCGAAATCGGCATGGCCGGGGGTGTCGAGCAGGTTGACGATCCGGCCCTCGTACGGGAACTGCATCACCGAGCTGGTCACCGAGATGCCGCGCTCCTTCTCCAGCGCCATCCAGTCCGAGGTCGCGTGGCGGGCCGCCTTGCGGCCCTTGACCGAGCCGGCCATCTGGATCGCGCCGCCGAACAGCAGCAGCTTTTCGGTCAGCGTGGTCTTGCCGGCATCGGGGTGCGAGATGATCGCGAAGGTGCGCCGGCGCGCGGCTTCGTTTGGGACTTCGGACATGGGGGCGTGCGCCAGGCGGCGCGGGTGGGATGCGGAAACGCGGGATTATACCGGCCCGGCAGGCCCGATCCGGCCCCGACCCGGCTCAACGTGGCGGGGCCGGGTCCTCGCGGGCGAACTTCAGCTCGCCCAGCGCACCGAACATCCGGAAGGGAATCGCTTCCAGGCGCATCCCGCCGTTGGCCTGGACCGCGAAATGCAGGTGCGGCGCGGTGCTGTAGCCGGTATTGCCCGAGAGCGCGATGCGCTGGCCCTGCCGGACCTGCTGTCCGACCCGCACCTCCACCCCTTCCGGCTTGAGGTGCGCGTACAGGGCCATGCTGCCGTCCTCGTGGAGGATGCGTATGAAGTTGGCGCGGCCCCCGTAATGCTCCCGGTCCAGCCCGGCGCGCTGGAAGTCGGACTCGACCTGCATCACCGTGCCGCCCCGGGCCGCCAGCACGGGCGTGCCTTCCGGCAGGGCGAAGTCGATCGCGTAGAAGTTCTGCGCGTCGCTGTGGCTGAAGCGTCCACCGAAGCCCTGGTCCACCCGCACCCGGCCGTAGTCGAACGGCACGCGGTATTCGAAGTCCAGCGGGCGCGCCCGCGGATCGCCGGGCAGCTGCAGCATGTTCGCTTCGAACGCGTTGGGCAGGCGCGGATCGACCGGGTAGATCCGCGCGACCACCACGCTCCCGCCCGCCGGGACCACCTGGCTTGCCGGCAGCGCCGGCACCGGCCTGACGTTGTCGGCCCGGGCCAGGTCCAGCTGCACCTGCACCGGGCCCGGCGCGCTGTTGAAGGCGGTGATCTCGTAGTGGCTGCCGCGATCGCGCACGTGCAGCACCACCGGGTCGCCGGGCGGGCGGCGGAAGGTCCCGCTGCGCGCGTCGGCGGCCGGATCGGCCGGCGGCCGGTCGCCGTAGATGGTCGTGCCCTGGCCGTCCTTCCATCGCCAGAACCGCGCCGCTTCGGCCGGTGGCGGCAGCGCCAGCGCGACGAGGGCCAGCCAGGCGATCGAGCCGGCGCGACCGCGGTTCATCGGCGGCAGGCGCGGGACAGCCGCAGCCGGCGGGCGACGTCGCCCAGGTCGAACGCCGATACCGCGTGGTCGTCGTGCAGTGCATAGAGCACGCCGTGCGGGAAGCGCGCCGACGCGTCCGCGCGCAGCGCGACGCCGTCGGTCAGCGTGGTCCGGGTACCGGTGAAGCTGCCGGCGGGAGCCAGGCTGATGCGGTCGAACAGGCGGAAGCGGGTCGGCGACAGCTGGTCCACCGCGATCCAGTAGCCCGAGCGGTCGCCGCATGGCCAGAGCACCACGCCTTCGGCGTCGTCCTCGAACGGGGGCAGGTTGCGGCCGAGGAAACGGCCGTCCATCGAGTATTCGCGAAGCGTGGAGCCGACCCGGTTGTCCTCCTCGGCGATGAGCAGACGTCCATGCGCCGGATCGCCCGCGATCGACTCGACCATGCGCAGCGCCCCCGCCTCGCCGGTGTCGCCGAATGCGCCCAGGTACTGCGCCTGCAGGCGGCCACCGCTGTCCACCGAGACCCGGTAGCGCCTGACCCGCTCGGCCAGCCGCTCGCGTGGCGGCAGTTGCGCGGTAGCGAAATCGGCCATGAAACTGTCGGTCACGTAGGCGGTCATCCCGTCCGCGGACGAAGCATCCACCCAGATGCCATAGGGCAATTCCAGCTCGTCGCGCCCGAAATGGCCCAAGGCGCGGAAGTCGGGGAGGTGCAGCACCTGGACGCGGTGGCGGTCGCGCTCGACCACGAACAGCAGGTCGCCGGATACGGCCACGCCATTGGGCCGGCGGAACTGGCCGGGGCCGTCGCCCGGTCCGCCGGACGCGCCGATGCGCACGCCGCTGTCGGCGTCGAACAGCACCAGGCGCTGGCCTTCCTTGGCGCTGGCGATCAGCCAGGGACGCCCGGCGGCGGGCTGCCACGCGGCAAGCGAGTCCAGCTCTTCGCCCTCCACGGGCGCGGAGGTCCAGGCTTCGCGGACGACCGCGGATGGGGGGGCTGCGCCCGGGCTGGCAGCGAGGCAGGGGGCCGAGCAGGTCGCAACCGCGATTGCGACGGCCCGGAGGAAACGGGGGAGGGAGAGCATAGGCAACGATTATCGGCAGACCGGGCGGGAAGGTGAAGGCGTGAGCCATCGCTCTATCCGGATGAAACGATTGACACCCGTCGGGGCCGGTGGCACTCTGGCCCCGCCATCGAGACCGGCGGAGGGACAGGCCCTTTGATGCCGGGGCAGCCAGCAGACGCGCAAGCGCCTGCGTGGTGCCAAATCCTGCGGGGACCTTCGCGTCTGCCGGAAGATGGTTCGACCCGTGCGCCATGCACGGCGAACGCGGGCTCCGCAAAGAGCTCGATGGCGAGTTCCTCCCGGACATCGCCATGAGCCTCGTGAACGCCCCACTGCAGCCCGATACACCGACCGCACCGGTCGCCGCCGGTGGCGACTCCCCGCCGTCCGCCGTGCGCGGCGAGATCGCGGTGGCATTGCCGATGCGCCACGCCGGCGTGCGCCAGGCGGTCCTGCGTTACGAAATCCACGGCCCCGCCTCGGCGCCGGCGGTCTTCGTCGCCGGCGGCATTTCCGCGCACCGTCACGTCTCGGCCAGCGACAGCTTCGCCGAACCGGGCTGGGCCAATGCGCTGGTCGCCCCCGGGCGCACGCTGGACCCGGCCAGCCATCGGGTCGTCGCCTTCGACTACGTGGGTGCCGATGGCCGGCTGGATGCGCCGATCGACACCACCGACCAGGCCGACGCCATCGCCGTGCTGCTCGATGCACTGGAAATCGGGCAACTGCAGGCCTTCGTCGGCTATTCCTATGGCGCCATGGTCGGCCTGCAGTTCGCCGCGCGCCATCCGCAGCGGCTGCAGAGGCTGGTCGCGGTCAGCGGCGCGCACCGGCCGCATCCCTACGCCTCGGCCTGGCGCGCGCTGCAGCGCCGTGCGGTCGCCCTGGGCCAGCTGCAGTGCGCCGACGCGCAGGGCCTGGCGCTGGCGCGCCAGTTCGCGATGCTGAGCTACCGCACGCCGGAGGAATTCGGCGAACGCTTCGACAGCGCGCCTGAAATCGTCAACGGCCGCGTGCGCTGCGCCGCCGAGGACTACCTCGACGCCGCCGGTGCGCAGTACGTGGCGCGCACGCCGGTCACCGCCTACCTGCGCCTGTCCGAATCGATCGACCTGCACCGCCTCGATCCCGCCAGCGTATCCGTGCCGGTCAGCGTGGTGGCGGTGGAAGGCGACCGCCTGGTGCCTCTCGCCGACTCGGTGAACCTGGTCGAGGGCCTGGCCGGGCGCGGCCAACTGCGCGTGCTGCGCTCGCCGTACGGGCACGACGCCTTCCTGAAAGAAACCGACCGCATCGACCTCATTCTCGCCGCCGTCCTGCGCGGCACCGGAGCCGCCACGTGAGCCAGAACATCCCCGCCGCCGATATCAACGCCGGTTGCAGCCCGGCCACCGCCGCGGTGCGCGCAGGCATCGACCGCGACGCCGCCTACGGGGCCGTAACGCCGCCGATCGTGCTGTCGAGCAATTTCAGCTTCGATGGCTTCGGCAACAAGCGCCAGTACGACTACACCCGTAGCGGCAACCCGACCCGCGACCTGCTGGGCGAGGCCCTCGCGGAACTGGAGGGCGGCGCGGGCGGCGTGGTCACCGCCACGGGGATGGGCGCGATCACCCTGGTGCTGCATGCGCTGCTGCAGCCGGGGGATCGCCTGGTGGTGCCGCACGACGCCTACGGCGGCAGCTGGCGCCTGTTCAACGCGCTGGCCGCCAAGGGCCACTTCGAGCTGATCACCGCCGACCTCACCGATCCGCGTTCGCTGGCCGACGCGCTGGGCCAGTCGCCGAAGCTGGTGCTGGTGGAGACGCCGTCCAACCCGCTTCTGCGCATCACCGACCTGCGCCTGGTGATCGACGCCGCGCACCGCGCCGGTGCGCTGGCCGTGGTCGACAACACGTTCCTGTCGCCGGCGCTGCAGAAGCCGCTGGCGTTCGGCGCCGACCTGGTCCTGCACTCGACCACCAAGTACGTCAACGGCCACAGCGACGTGGTCGGCGGCGCCGTGGTCGCGCGCGATCCCGAACTGCACCAGCAGCTGGTGTGGTGGGCCAATGCACTGGGCCTGACCGGCTCGCCGTTCGACAGCTTCCTGACCCTGCGCGGGCTGCGCACGCTGGACGCGCGCATGCGCGTGCACCAGGAGAACGCGGCGGCGATCGCCGCGCTGCTCGATGGGCATGCGGCGGTCGGGAAGGTGTACTTCCCGGGCCTGGAGTCGCATCCGGGCCATGCGGTCGCCGCGCGCCAGCAGGCCGGCTTCGGTGCGATGCTCAGCTTCGAACTGGCCGCCGGGCCGGATGGCGACACCGAGCGCGCGGTACGCGCCTTCGTCGATTCGCTGCGCTGGTTCACCCTGGCCGAGTCGCTCGGCGGCGTGGAAAGCCTGGTCGCGCATCCGGCCACGATGACCCATGCGGCCATGAGCGCGGAGGCGCGCGCCAAGGCCGGCATTTCCGACGGCCTGCTGCGCCTGTCGATCGGCATCGAGGCCTGCGCCGACCTGGTGGCCGACGTTTCCACCGCATTGCGCGCGGCGCAGCTGGCCGCGGCCGCCGCCCCCGCGCAGGCCGTGCCGGTGAACGAACGGGTGCACGCGTGAGTGCCGTGGCCGGGCTCGCGCCGCGCGCGGCGCGAAGTGCGCACGGACGCGCCGCGCCGCGCCGGCGGCTGGCTCTGCTCGGCACCGGCACGGTGGGTACGGCGTTCGTCGAGCGCTACCAGCAGTTGCAGGCGCGCGGACTGGAGCTGCCGCAGGTCGCGTGGCTGGCCAACTCGCGCAGCGTGCAGGCCTGCAGCGACGGCCTGCTCCCGGCGCTGGACCGCGCCAGGGCCGCGCCGCGCCGCGAAGTCGTGCTGCAGGGCTGGGCCGAAGCGGAGGCGCTGCACGCCGGCGACATCCTCGTTGACGCGACCGCCAGCGAGCGGGTCGCCGACTGGCATCCGGAATGGCTGGCGCGCGGCGTCAGCGTGGTGACCGCGAACAAGCTCGGCCACGGCTCGCTGCTGGCCCGTTCGCAGGCGATCGTCGACGCGCAATGCGAGACCGGCGCGCGCTACGGCGACAGCGCCACGGTAGGCGCCGGGCTGCCGTTGCTCGGCAGCCTGCGCGCGCTGGTGGCCGGCGGCGACCGGATCCATGCCGTGGAGGGCGTCCTGTCCGGTTCGCTGGCCTGGCTGTTCGACCGCCACGACGGCTCGCTGCCGTTTTCGCAGCTGGTGCGCGAAGCGGCGGCGGCCGGTTACACCGAGCCGGATCCACGCATCGACCTGTCGGGCGAGGACGTGCGCCGCAAGCTGCTCATCCTGGCGCGGGCCGCAGGCCTGGCGCTGGAAGCCTCGCAGGTGCAGGTGCAGTCGCTGCTGCCGGACGCGCTGGCGCGGGCCCCCGCCGCCGAGGTGGAGGCGCTGCTGGGGCTGCTCGACGGACCGCTGGAGGAGCGCCTGCGTTCCGCGCGGGAGGCCGGCGGGAGCTTGCGCTATGTCGGGCGCTTCGACGCCGGCGGTGCGTCGGTCGGGCTGCGCGTGCTGCCTGCCGGCCATCCGCTGGGCGCCGGCGGCGGCACCGACAATCGCGTCGCGGTGACGAGCGACCGCTATCCGCGGCAGCCGCTGGTGATCCAGGGCCCCGGGGCAGGCGCCGCGGTGACCGCGGCCGCGCTCCTGGACGACGTGCTGCGGATCGGCGCGGCCTAGCTCAGGCGTCATCCGTTGCTGCCGGGTCCGGCCCGAACAGCTCGAGCAGCCCGGAATCCACCAGCCACGACGGATCGCCCTCGAATGCGGTCACGCCCGCCGGTGGCTGGGCGCCCGGGCTCGGGCGGAACGCGGCCCAGGTGTCGCGCCCGGCCGATTTGGCGCGATAGAGCGCGCGGTCGGCCAGGGTGACCATCTGTTCCCAGTCCAGCAGGCGCGGCGCATCGGGGAACAGCGGGTACTCGATCAGCCCGACCGACGCGGTCAGGCGGCGCCGGGTGAGGTCGTCGAGTTCGAAGGCATGCGCATTGATCTCGGCGCACAGCCGCGCGCCGATCTGCGGCACGCTTCCGCGCGGCAGCGGGCGGAACACCAGCAGGAACTCCTCGCCACCCCAGCGCGCCACGTAGTCGCCCTTGCGCACCAGGCCGGTGAGCAGCGCGCCCATCTGTTCCAGGACCCGGTCGCCGGCCGCGTGGCCGTGGGTGTCGTTGACCGCCTTGAAGTGGTCGACGTCGAGCAGGGCGAACACCACCACTTCGTCGCCGGCGCGGTAGGACTCGTCGCGCTCGTAGAACGACAGGTCGGCGGGGATCTGCCGGGACAGGTAGCGCCGGTTGTGCAGGCCGGTCAGCGGGTCGGTGAAGCTCAAGGCTTCCAGTCGTGCGTTGGCGGCCTGCAGGTCGCGGGTGCGTTCCTGCACCAGCTGTTCCAGCGCGGCGCGCTGGCGCGCGTAGCGTCGCTGCAGGCCGACGTAGAGCAGGTAGACCAGGCCGGTGACCAGCAGCGGCATCAGCAGGCGGAACGCCAGCGTCTCGTGCCAGCGCGCCTGGATCGCCAGCGGCAGCCGGGCGGCGCTGGCCATCGGGTCGGCCTGGGCGAAGTCGGCCACCTCGAAGCTGTAGTCGCCCGGCGGCAGGTTGGTGTACGTGGCGCTGCGCAGGTGCGGGGCGTCCAGTTCGCGCCAGCCCGCGTCGTAGCCGGCCAGCCGGTAGCGCAGGTGCACCGGGTGCATCGGCTGGAACGTCGGCACGGTGAACTCGAACCTCAGGTCGCGCGCGCCCACGGGCAGGTCGGGCAGGGGCTCGGTGCCGGGGTGCAGCCACTGGCCCTGCACCTGCAGGCGTTCGATCCGCACGTTGCGTGCCACGCCGCGCATCTGGGCCTTCGCCGTGTCCAGCAGCAGCGCACCCTCGCGGGTCGGCAGCCAGAGGGTGTCGTCGACCATCAAGCCACGACTGTTGCCGGCGCCGTTGCAGCATTTGTCGGGCTGGCCGCCGGCGCGGTCGGCGCCGGAGTTGATCACGATTTCCGCCGCGACCTTGTGCTGGCCGGTGCCCGCCCCGGCCAGGTCCGCCAGCGGCAGCCGGTAGACACCGCGCATGCCGGCGACCCACAGGTAGCCGTGGCGGACGGCGAAGTGGAACGGGATGTTGGCCGGCACGCCCTGCTCGCGTCCCAGGCGGACCCAGCGCCGGCCGTCGAACAGGCGCAGTTCCTCGCCCTCGGTACTGCCGAGGATCCAGCGGCCGTCCTCCAGTTCGTGGAAGGCGGTGACCATGGTCGCGTCACCGAGGCCGCTGTCGCGGCCCAACGGCAGGACGCGGCCCTCGCGCCATTCGTACAGGCCGCGGTAGGTGCCGACCAGCAGCCTTCCGTCGCGGGTTTCGTGGACCAGGCGGATGCGGCGGTCGGCCAGCCCTTGCGCTTCGGCATAGTGCTCCACGCGGCCATCGGGCAGCAGCACGAACAGGCCGTGGGTGGTGGCGAACCAGCGCCGGCCGGCCTGGTCGCGGACGATCCCGTTGACCTGCGCACCCCGCAGCGGCGCCAGCGCCGGCGGCACCTCGATGCGCGAACCGCGCAGCACCGCGACGCCGCTGCGCGTGCCGATCCAGGTCCGGTCGTCCTCGACCAGCAGGCTGTAGGCCTCCGGGTGCGGCAGCCGCGCGCCGGGGGCGCGCACCTGGAAGTGGTCCTGCGCGTAGACGTCGACGCCATCGCTGCCGCCCACCCAGATCTCGCCGCGTGGACCGGCCGCGATCGACCACAGCAGCGGATTGCGCAGGCCGTGGGCGCGGCCCAGGCGGGTGGTCCAGCCGTCCCACAAGCGGGTGACGCCGTCGGTGAGGCTGCCCAGCCACAGGTTGCCGTCGCGGTCCTCGTACAGTGAACGGACCGCCCGGCTGCCGGCGGCGTCCTGGATCCGCTCCACCCGCCGGCCGTCGCGGAAGCGCTGCAGGTCCTGGGCGGTGGCCACCCACAGGTTGCCGTCGCGGTCGCCGAGGATCGCCTCGACCGGCTGGTCGTGAATCCGCTGCCAGGCCTCCCGGTGGCGCCGGTACAGGCCCTGCGCCGTGCCGGCCCACAGGTCGCCGCCAGCGTCCATCGCCAGCTGCGAAACCTGGGCCAGAGCGGCCCCGCCCGGCAGGGGCAATGCCTCCACGCCGTCGATGCCGATCCGGAACACCCGCCCGGTACTGCCCACCCAGAGGCCGCCGGCGTCGGCCAGCAGGCTCAGCGCGGGGCCGTCGAGTGGATGGTGCAGGGCCAGTCGCGCCCCGTCGGTGGCATAGATGCCGTCCGGCCCGGCGACGCGCAGGCCCTCGGCGGTGACGGCCAGCGCCCGCACCGGGAAGCTGCCCTGCGCCTGGTCCGGGCCGGCCACCACGGGGATGGAGACAAAGCGGCCTTCCTTGTGCAGTACCAGGCCCTGCGAGGTGCCGATCCAGAGCCGGCCGGCGTCATCGCCCTGCAGCGCGAGCGCGTGGCTGCCCAGTTCGGGGGCGTCGCGCTGGTCGAAGCCGGTGAAGCGGCTGCCGTCGTAGCGGGCCAGGCCGCCCTGCGAGCCCAGCCACAGGTAACCGTCGCGGTCCTGGGTGATCGACAGGACGCTGACCTGCGGCAGGCCGTGTTCGATGCCCCAGGTGTCGCCGACATAGTCGGAGAACCGCTTGTCCGGCTGCAGCGCCAGGGAGTGGCCGGCCAGGCCGAGCAGGCAGGCGGCCACGCAGGCGCGGGCCCATCGTGTCGCCGTCCGGCCGATGGGCTGCGCTGGCCGCTGCGATGGACGCGGCCGGCTGAGGCTGGCGGTTAGGCCGTCGATCGAGATCCCCCCGGTTCCCGTGCGTACGTTTTAAGGCTTTTTCTGGAACTTCTCCAGCGGCACGCCCCCGGGGAACTTGAGCCGGACGGCTCAGCACTCGATGACGTTGACCGCCAGCCCGCCCCGCGAGGTTTCCTTGTACTTGTCCTGCATGTCGCGGCCGGTGTCGCGCATGGTCCTGATGACCTTGTCCAGCGAGACCTTGTGCTGGCCGTCGCCGCGCATGGCCATGCGCACGGCGTTGATCGCCTTGACCGCGCCCATCGCGTTGCGCTCGATGCAGGGGATCTGGACCAGGCCGCCGATCGGGTCGCAGGTCAGCCCCAGGTTGTGCTCCATGCCGATCTCGGCGGCGTTCTCGACCTGGCCCGGATTGCCGCCCAGCGCGGCGGCCAGGCCGGCGGCGGCCATCGAGCAGGCCACGCCGACCTCGCCCTGGCAGCCGACCTCGGCGCCGGAGATCGACGCGTTCTCCTTGTAAAGGATGCCGATGGCCGCGGCGGTGAGCAGGAAATCGAACACGCCCTGTTCGTTGGCGCCCGGGCAGAAGCGGTCGTAGTAGTGCAGCACCGCGGGGATGATCCCGGCCGCACCGTTGGTCGGGGCGGTGACCACGCGGCCGCCGGCCGCGTTCTCCTCGTTGACCGCCAGCGCGTACAGGTTGACCCAGTCCAGCGTGGTCAGCGGATCGCGCATGGCCGCTTCGGGCTTGGACGACAGCTCGCGGTACAAGCCCGGCGCGCGGCGGACCACGTGCAGGCCGCCGGGCAGGGTGCCGTCGGAGCGGATGCCGCGCGCCACGCAGGCCTGCATCGCCTGCCAGATCTCGCGCAGGCCGGCGCAGATATCGGCATCGCTGCGCCAGGCGCGCTCGTTCTCGAACATCACCGCGGCGATCGACAGGCCGCTGTGGCGGCAGCGTTCGAGCAGTCCGTCGCCGCTGGAGAACGGATGCGGCAGCTCGGTGTCGTCGGCGACGATCCGGTCCTCGGCCGCCTCGTCCTCGTTGACCACGAAGCCGCCGCCGACCGAGTAGTAGTCGCGCGTGGCGATGACCTCGCCGGCGGCGTCGTAGGCGGTGAAGCGCATGCCGTTGGTGTGGAACGGCAGCTTCTGCCGCTTGTTCATCACCAGGTCGCGCTTCTCCTCGAAGGCCACGGCGTGGCCACCGGCCAGGCGCAGCGACTTCTCCGCGCGGATCCGCTCCAGCGTGGCGGGGATGATGTCGGGGTCGATCGCGTTCGGCTGGTGGCCTTCCAGGCCCAGCAGCAGTGCCTTGTCGGTGCCATGGCCGCGGCCCGTCAGGGCCAGCGAGCCGAACACCTCGGCCCGGATGCGCGCGACCTGCCCCAGGTGGCCCGGATCGGCCAGCCAGCGCTGGACGAAGCGCGCCGCCGCGCGCATCGGCCCGACCGTGTGCGAGGAGCTGGGGCCGATGCCGATCTTGAACAGGTCGAAGGTGCTGACAGCCATGGGGTGGGAGGGTGCGTGCGCGATGGAATGGCCAGCATTGTATTGGTTGCACCCGAAACGGGCGTGACGCAGTGCGGGGGGCGCCCGGCTGGGCTACCTTGGCGCCCCACGCCCGGAGTCCGTCCATGCCGCATTACGTCCTCTACCAGCGCGACGACTGCCACCTGTGCGACCAGGCGCTGGCGGTGCTGGCCGAGGCGCGCCTGCCGGAACCCGAAAGCGTGTTCATCGACGGCGATGCGGCGCTGGAGGCGCGCTACGGCGTGCGCGTGCCGGTGCTGCGCGACATGGCCCGCGACGCGGAACTGGACTGGCCGTTCGACCTGCAGGCGCTGGACCGGTGGCGCGCATGAGCCAGGCCGGCCTGTCGTGGCTGATGGCGCTGGGCACCGTGCTGGCACCGGCATCCGGCGACGTCGACCTGGCCAAGTCGGCCGGGCCGGGCAGCGACGCGCACTGGGCGGGCCGGCGCGTCGCCGACGTGCTGCCGGCGGCCGAGATCGAGCGGGTCGTGCTGCTCAAGGCGCTGACCAGCACGACCGCGGCCCACGACCTCGCCGGCATCCGTCGCATCCTTCGCCAGGCGGCCGAGCACACGTTCCTGGACCAGGCGCCCCGGCAAGGCCTGCTGCGGCTCGGACGCGAGGACAGCATCTGGGAAGCGGTGCTGGTGGTGCGCGACGGTGCCGTGTTCGGCTTCGTCGCCGATGGCGAGCACGCCTGCCTGCGCGCGGCTGACGGACAGGGCGGCTGCTTCACCCTGCCGCGTGCCGCGCAGGAGTGAGGCGCGGTACCGGCCGACGGGCCTGCCGGTACCGGTTGCCGATCCGGCGAAGACGCTTTGGTAGAGCGGGGCTCGCCCCGCTGCTCCCGCCCTTGCGCGTGTCCCTCGCCAAGGTAGCCGGGCAAATCCCGCGCCACCGCTCCGGACGCGCGCGCCGTGCTCAGATCGGCTTCAGCGCCACCCGCGTGCTGATGTTCACTTCGTCGGGAATGGCGGAGGTATCCGCCCAGTCGCCGCCGCCCACGCCGAAATCCAGGCGCTTGACCACGGCCTTGCCTTCGAGCACCGGCTGCGTGCCCCCGGTCCAGGCGAAAGTCAGGGTCACCGGCTTGCGCACGCCGCGCAGTTCCAGCGTGCCGTCGGCGACGTAGCGGCCGTCGGCCAGCTTGCGGAAGCCGGTGGCGCTGTAGCGCGCCTGGGCGAACTTGGCCACGTCGAAGAAGTCGGCGGTCTTGAGCGTGGAATCGCGATCGGCATTGCCGGTGGCGGCGCTGGCCAGGCCGATGGTCACGTCCAGCTTGCCCGCTTCCGGCCTGGCCGGATCGAAACTCAGCTTCGTGGCGAATTCGGAGAAGCGGCCGGTGAACACCTCGCCGTCGTAGCGGCTGGCGAAGGCCAGGGTGGAGCCGGGCGCCTGCACGTACTCGGCCGCGTTGGCGGGGGCGCTGGCCAGCATGGCGGCCAGCGACGCGGCCACCGCGGCAGGCGTGGTCAGCTTGATCGTCATCGTGGATCCTCGGGGGGAAGGTCGGGGGAAGGGGCGGCGGTCGGGACTACGGAGCCGGCGAGCCACCGCCGCGGCAGCATCCTCGCGAGCGTCGCGTCGCGCCGCACGAAGTGGTGGTACAGGGCCGCGCCTGCATGGCCGATGACCAGTGCGATCAATACCCAGAACAGCAGTTCGTGGGTTTCGTGCATCGCGTCGGCGAGCGCTTCGTGGGACGGCGACAGCTTGGGTACCTCGGCCAGCCCGAACCAGCGGAACGGACGCAGGCCGCTGGCCGAATCGTAGAGCCAGCCCGACAGCGGCATGGCCAGGATCAGCACGTAGATCGCGCCGTGGGTGAGCGATGCCAGCCTGGCCTGCCAGCGCGGCGTGCCTTCCACCGGCGGCGGCGCGCCGGCGTAGAGGCGCCAGGCGATGCGCACGAGCACCAGCGCCAGTACCGTCAGCCCCAGCGACTTGTGCAGGGTGTAGACCCAGAACCATTTCGGCGAACGCGGCAGTTCGCCCATCACCAGCCCCACCGCGCCGATCGACAGGATCAGCACGGCGATGGTCCAGTGCAGCAGCTGGCTGGTGGCGCCCCAGTGGTCGGTGTTCTTCAGGCTCATGCGCTCGTGCTCATGGCGGCGTGGGTTCGTCGCGTTGCGGCTCCGGGACGGGCGCAGGTCCGGTCGCGGGCGGTTCCGTCCCGTCCGCCGGGTTGGCGTCGGGCGGGAGCGCAGGCTCGACCTCCATCGCCGCAGGCGGCTCGGGGTCGGCCTCGTCGGCATCCGCGGCACCGCGCGCCCGGGTGGCTTCCACTTCGATCCGCAATTCGACCGCATCGCCGATGACCGACGGCCAGGCGTCGATGCCGAACTCGCGCCGGCTCAGCGTCGTGGTCGCCGAGAATCCGGCGGTACGGCGGAACGGCGGCAGCGGGTGGCGCTTGAGCGCATTGAACGCCACCGCCAGCGCCGCCTCGCGGGTGACGCCGCGGATGCTCAAGTGGCCGTGGACGATGAAGCGGTCCGGTCCCAGCGGCTCGACGCGCGTCGAAACGAAGCGCGCCTCGGGCCAGCGCTGCGCATCGAGCAGGTTGCGCGCCAGGGTGGCGCGGTTCCAGTCGGCGTCGCCCAGGTCGAGGCGTTGCAGCGGCACGGTGACGTCCAGTCGCGCCGTGCTCCAGTCCCCGTCGTCGAACTCGAGCGTGCCGGTGCTGCCGGACACGGTGCCCAGCGCCTGCGAGAAGCCGGCATGGGAAACCGCGAACTGGACCCGGGTGTGCACCGGATCCAGTTCGTAGCGCGCGCTGGCCGCCCATGCGCCGGCGGATGCCAGGGGCCCGGCCAGCAGCGCCAGCAGCATCGCCCACCGCAGGGCGGGGCGGCCGGGGCGCACGGGAACGGGGAACGGAAGGCGCCGGTGCGTCATGCGGCGCATTCTAGGCCCCAGGCGGTCGCGGCGCGGCTTGCGCCTGCAACGATGCGTTGCGACGATTCGTTCCGGGGAGCGTGGAGACCGGATGCCGATGCTGCGCATGTGGGTGCTGTGCGTGCTGCTGGCGGTCGCGTCTGCCGCCGGCGCCGCCGTGCCCGAGATTCCGCGCTTCCGGGTCCTCGGGCCGGCCGACGGCCTGCCCGCGACCACCGTGCCGGCCCTGGCCCGCGACCAGGACGGCTTCCTCTGGGCCGCGACCTGGGATGGCCTGGCGCGCTACGACGGGGCCGGCTTCCGGGTCTGGCGCCACGACCCGGACGATCCGGCCTCGCTGCCGGGCAACGTCGTACAGGTGCTGTACGTCGATTCGCGCAACCGCATCTGGGTGGCCAGCGAGGGCGGCGGACTCAGCGTGATGGATGCCGACCGCACCGGCTTTCGGCATTTCCGCAAGGCGCAGCACCCGGACATGGAGAGCGACGAGGTCTTCGCCGTGGCCGGCCGCGGCGACGAGATCTGGTTCGGCACCTACGGCGGCGGGCTCTACCGGATCGATGCGCAGGACCAGGTCAGGCGGTTGCGTTCGTCCGACCCGGAGGTCAACGCGGTGGTGGACCGCGCGATCATGGCGCTGGCCTTCGACGACCGCGAAGGCGTCCTGGTCGGCACCCTGCAGGGGCTGGTGCGCTGCGCGGACAAGCAGGTGCGGCGCCTGGCGCTGCCCGGCGAGCAGCCATTCCCGGCCGTGGTCTCGTTGACGCGCGAGGGCGATTCGACCTGGATCGGTACGCCGCGCGGCCTGTTCCGCCTGGCCGACGACGGCCGCTGGACCACCCCGGACTGGGCCACGGCGTTCACCGGCGCGCGCACGGTCACCGCGATGAGCGACGACGGCGAAGGCGGCTACTGGATCGCCACCCGCGACGGGGCCTGGCGCGTGCGCGCCGGCGCATCGCCGGTGGCGGTCACGCACGACTCGCAGGCGCTGGGCATCAACAGCCAGGTGCAGGCCCTGTTGCGCCAGGACGACGGGGCGCTGTGGGTGGCGCTGCCGTCGCGCGGCCTGGGGTACCTGCGCTCGGACTGGCGGCGCACCGCGGTGCTGGACAAGAACCATGGCCTGGATGGCGGGTTGTATCGCGGGCTGGCGGCGGCCGGCAGCGGCGGGGTCTGGCTGGCCGGCTCGGCCGGCAGCATCAAGCGCCTCGATACCGCCAGCGGCCAGGTCCTGCAGCAGCTTCCGATCGAGTTCGCCGGCCGGCCCCGGTCGATGCGCGAAGACGCGCGGGGCCGCCTGTGGATCGCGCTCAGCAGCGGCCTGCTGCGGGTGGATCCGGCCGACGGAAGCGCGCGGCTCTGGAAGAACACCGCCGCCGAACCCGATGCGACGCCGGAAGGCGCCTCGGTGGACTGGGTGCTGCCGGCGCCGGACGGGAGCCTCTGGCTGGCCGCGCCGGGCGGGGGGCTGCAGCGGCGCGACGGGCTCACCGGACGGGTCCTCGATTCGCTGCCCGTGGGCACCCCGGGCCTGGCGACCGCCGACCTGACCGCGGTCCAGCTCGGACCGGACGGCCTGCCCTGGATTTCGGCCGATGTCGGCCTGCGACGCTGGGATCCGGTAGAGCGCGCGTTCGTCGCGCTGCCGGGGATGGATCCGCAACCGGTGCTCGCGTTCGCGTTCGACGGCCCCGGACGGCTGTGGCTGCAGCGCCTCAACGGCCTGGAGTCATGGGAGCTCGACGCTGGGACATGGACGCGGCAGCTGCACCTGGGCATCGGCCAGGGCATTCCGGCGACCGAGGCGACCGGCCTGGTGGTCGATCGGCAGCGGCGGGCCTGGCTGGCGACGCGGCGCGGCCTGTTCCGGGTCGATCCCGATCGCGGCGATGGCACCCCGTCCGTGCGCCGGTTCGGCGTGCGCGAAGGCCTGCCGAGCCAGGAGTTCACCGAGCGTGCGTTGGCGCTCGACAACGCCGGCGTGCTGGTCGCCAGCACCGACGACGGCTCGCTGCTGCTGCTGGACACCGCGCAGTCCGATCCGCCGCATCCTTCGCCGGCCCTGGTGGTCGACGCGGTGCGGGTGCGTCGCGGCGACGCGCTGGTCGAACTTCCGGTGGACGGCGGCTTCGAGCTGGGTCCGAACGACCATGACCTGCAGGTGGTGGTCCGCCTGCCCGCGTTCGACGATCCGGAGTCCAACCGCTACCGGTTCCGGCTGGTCGGATTCGACCAGGACTGGGTCGGCGTGCTGGGGCGGGGCGAGCGCGTGTTCTCGCAGCTGCCGCCGGGCGACCACCGCCTGGAGTTGCAGGCCGCGGCGGGGGCCGAAGGCGAGTGGTCGCAGGTGCGCACCCTGGCCTTCCGGGTGCCGCCGCCCTGGTGGCGCAGCCCTTGGGGCGTGGCCGCGCTGGTCCTGGCCATCGCCGCGCTGCTGTTGTGGCTGGCCTGGCTGTACCGCAACCGCCTGCGCCGCCGCAGCCTGTGGCAGCTGGACGTGCACAAGCGCGAGCTGGCCGAGCAGGCCTCGCTGGCCAAGAGCCGCTTCCTGGCCACGCTAGGCCACGAGGTGCGCACGCCGATGACCGGAGTGCTCGGCATGAGCGAGCTGCTGCTGGCCACGCTGCTGGATCCGCGCCAGCGCAGCTACATCGAATCGATCCGCCGCGCCGGCGAGCACCTGATGCGGCTGGTGAACGACGCCCTCGACCTGGCCCGGATCGAGGCCGGCAAGCTCGAACTGGAGGCGCACGACTTCGACCTGCGCGCCCTGGTCGCCGAGGTCGCCGCGCTGATGGCGCCGGTGGCCGAGCAGCGGGGGCTGGCGTTCCATGTCGGGATCGCCGAAGGCGCACCGGCCGGCCTGCGTGGCGATCCGGTGCGGGTGCGCCAGATCCTGCTGAACCTGCTCGGCAACGCGGTCAAGTTCACCGACCGCGGCGAGGTCGCGTTGGAGGTGCGGCCGGGGCTGGAGGGTGGCGTCGGCTTCGTGGTCCGCGACACCGGCCCCGGGCTCAACGACGAGCAGAAGCAACGCCTGTTCCGCCGCTTCGAGCAGGCCGACGGTGCCCGGACCACCGCCCGCTACGGCGGCAGCGGCCTGGGCCTGGCGATCTGCCAGGAACTGGCGGTGGCGATGGGCGGACACATCGGCGTCCAGAGCACGCCTGGCGAGGGCGCGGCCTTCAGCGTGGAACTGCCGCTGGCGGTGGTGCAGCCGGTCGCGCCGGCGGCGACCCGGCCGGCCAGCGCCACCACCCGCCGGCTGGACCTGCTGCTGGTCGAGGACGACCCGACCGTGGCCGAGGTCATCGCCAGCCTGCTGCGCGCGCAAGGCCACCGGGTGGCGCACGCACCGCACGGGCTGGCCGCGCTGGCCGACGTGGCCGTTGCGCGTTTCGACCTGGCGCTGCTCGACCTGGACCTGCCGGGCATGGACGGCCTGGCGCTGGCGCGCCAGCTGCGCCTGCAGGGCTTCGCGCCGCCGCTGATCGCGGTGACCGCGCGCGCCGACGCCGAGGCCGAGCAGCAGGCGCGGGCGGCGGGTTTCGACGGCTTCCTGCGCAAGCCGGTGACCGGGGACATGCTCGCCGCGGCGATCGAGGCGGTATTGCCGGAGCCGGTGGAGGCCTAGTGCGCGGCAGCCGGGCCATTGCCGGGGTGGCCTGCCTGGCATGGGCGTCCGTAGCGGCGGCGGCGCAGGAGGCGCATGGTCCCAGGGCTGCGCCCGACGAGTTCCTGGGTGGCGTGGTGGCCGAAAGCCGCATCCTGTATCCGCTCCAGGTCGGCAGCTGGATGGCCGAATCCGAACATCGTTATCCGGACCAGCGCCTGGGGGTGTCGGTCCGCTACGTCGACAACCTCAAGCAGCGCTGGATCGACCTCTACTTCTATCCGGCCGGACCGCAGGTCGCGCAGATGCTGGCGGCGGTGTCGGCCAGTGAGCGCGTGAGCATCGGCCTGGCGGCGCGCGCGGAGGCGCGGACGGCCGAGTTCGGTGACCTCGCGCCGCTGACCCTGGGCGGCCCGGGCGCGGATGCGGCCGGCGTGCCGGCCTGGGAGATGGGGTTGCGCTATCGGGGCGAAGGCCTGGCGTCGGCGATGCTGCTGTTCGCGCGCCAGATGTACCTGGTCAAGGCGCGGGCCAGTGCGGCCGAGCCGCCGGCCACGGTCGGGTCGCTGCAGGGCGAACTGCGGGCATTCATGGAATCGGTGGCCGACCGGGTGCGCATCGCCAGCACCGGGACATGCTGGTTGCCGGCACGCATCGAGCTGGTACCGCGCCTGCCCGATCCGCAGCAGGCCCTGGCCAGCTATCGCGACGGCGACGAGGTGGCGGCCGTGGTGCTCGGCGATCGCGCGCTGGTCGCCACGGGGCAGGCCGACCGGGCCACCGAGATCGCGGCGCAACTGGCCGGCTCGCTGTATCCCGGGTGCGTGGCGCCAGAGCTGATCGAGCCGGAGGTGCCGCCGGCGCTGCGCGAGATCCGGATCGAGTACCGGCGCCCGCAACGGGCGCCGGACCTGCGGGCGCCGCCCGCCGCCAGCCCGCACGCACCGTCGCGCGCCACCGGCTGAGCCGTCAGCGCGCGCTGTGCGCGTGCACCGCCTGCACCAGCGCGGCGACGTGCTCGGGGTCCATGTCCGGCGACATCCCGTGGCCGAGGTTGAACACGTGGCCCTCGCGCGAGCCGCCGTTGCCGGCCGCGTAGTCGTCGAGCACGCGCGCGGCCTCGGCGGCGATCTTCTCCGGGCCGGCGTACAGCGTGGCCGGGTCCAGGTTGCCCTGCAGCGCCACGCGGCCGCCGGTGCGGCGCGCGGCCTCGCCCAGCCCGACCAGCCAGTCCACGCCGACCGCGTCGGTGCCCGAGGCGGCCAGCTCTTCCAGGTACGGTGCGTTGCCCTTGCCGAACAGGATCAGTGGTGCGCGCGCGTCGCCCTCGCCGCGGTCCAGCTCGCGCGCGATCCGCTGCAGGTAGGGCAGCGAGAACTCGCGGTACAGCGACGGCGACAGCACCCCGCCCCAGGTGTCGAATACCTGCAGCGCCTGCGCGCCGGCGGCGCGCTGCGCCGACAGGTAGGCGATCACCGCGTCGGTGACCACGCCGAGCATCCGGTGCAGCAGCTCGGGGCGGTCGAAGGCCATGGCCTTGATCTTCGAGTAGTTGTCGCTGCCGCCGCCTTCGACCATGTAGCAGGCCAGCGTCCACGGGCTGCCGGAGAAGCCGATCAGCGGCACGCTGCCGCCGAGCTCGCGGCGGATCACGCGGATGGCGTCCATCACGTAGCGCAGTCCGGTTTCCATGTCCGGTACCGCCAGCCGGGCCACGTCCTCCTCGCTGCGCACCGGGCGTTCGAACTTCGGGCCTTCGCCCTCGACGAAGTACAGGCCCAGGCCCATCGCGTCGGGCACGGTGAGGATGTCGGAAAACAGGATCGCCGCGTCCAGCGGGAAGCGGCGCAGCGGCTGCAGGGTGACCTCGCAGGCCAGCTCCGGGTTCTTGGCCATCGCCAGGAAACTGCCGGCGGCGGCGCGGGTGGCCCGGTACTCGGGCAGGTAGCGGCCGGCCTGGCGCATCAGCCAGACGGGGGTGCGGTCCACGGGCTGCCGGCGCAGGGCGCGCAGCAGGCGGTCGTTGGCGAGGGTTTCGGACACGGTAAACCTTGCAGCGGGAGAGGAGAGGTGGGTGCGCTCAGGACGCCTTCGGCGGCTCGGCGCCGCTGACGAACATCGTCCGGTAGCCGCGCTTGAGCTGGCTGTCTCGCGCCTTCTCGAACGCGGCGGTGGCTTCGGCCTGGAGCAGGTACTGCTCGCGCCGCAGCTGGGAGCGGCCGCCGATCTGGCCGCTCTCGCGCAACAGTTCCCAGCCGCCGAACAGGTCCGGCTGCAGGGTCAGCTGCAGGTAGCGGGGGGCCTCCCCGGGGGCGGGGGGCTGCTGCAGGAGGATGCGCATGGGGCGCCATTGTAGCCGGGGGTGGTGCGACCCGGCGGCGCGCTTCCCCGATGCCGGTTGCGCGGAGCGCGCGACCCCGGCGCTACCCGGCCAGGACTTCGAGCACCCGCGCCTCGTCCACGTCCGGGACGACTTCCGCCTTGCCGATTCCCCGCCACAGGACCAGCCGCAGCCGGCCCGCCAGGTTCTTCTTGTCCAGCCGCATCCGGCCCAGCAATTCCGCCGGCGCCAGCCCGGGCGGCACGTCCACCGGCAACCCGTACGCGCGTAAAAGCGAACGCAGCCTTTCCGTGTCCGACTCCGGTGCCATCCCCAGCATCGCCGACAGTCGTGCTGCCAGGACCATCCCCACCGCGACCGCCTCGCCGTGGTTGAGGGCGTCGCGGTCGGCGCCGGCGTAGCCTTGTTCGGCTTCGATCGCGTGGCCGAAGGTATGGCCCAGGTTGAGCAGGGCGCGTTCGCCGCGTTCCAGCGGGTCGCGCTCGACGATCGCCGCCTTGTGCCCGCAGCTGCGGGCGATCGCCTCGGCCAGGGCGCGGTCGTCGCCGGCCAGCAGCGGCGCACGCTCGCGCTCGAGCCATTCGAAGAACAGCGGGTCGCCGAGTGCGCCGTACTTGACCACCTCGGCCAGTCCTGCGCGCAGTTCGCGCGGCGGCAGCGTGCGCAGCGCGCCGGTGTCGGCGATCACCGCGCGCGGCGGATGGAAGGCGCCGACCAGGTTCTTGCCCTGCGGAATGTCCACGGCGGTCTTGCCGCCGACCGAGGAGTCGACCATCGACAGGAGCGTGGTCGGCAATTGCACGCAGTCGATCCCGCGCATCCAGCAGGCCGCGGCGAAGCCTGCCAGGTCGCCGACCACGCCGCCGCCCAGCGCGTACACGGTCGCGTCGCGGCTGGCGCCGAGCGCGGCCAGGGCATCGATCACCTGGCCGAAGCTGGCCAGGGTCTTGTGCGCTTCCCCGGCCGGCATGACGTGGGTGGCCACCGACAGCGCCGGCCGCGCCTGCCGCAGCGCGCCGGCGACCGCCGCCGCGTACAGCGGCGCGACGTTGCTGTCGCTGACCAGCAGCACGTGGCGGCCGCGCGCATGCGCGGCCAGGCGCTCGCCGTCGTGCAGCAGGTCGGGGCCGATCTCGATCCGGTACGGCGACGCGCCGCCCACGGCGACCGTGCGGGCCGCGCTCATGCCGCCACTCCATCGCTGTTCCAGCGACTGGCCAGCTGCAGGCACAGGCGGGTGGCGGCATCGGCCGCAGTCAGGCCGTCGGTGTCCATCACCAGGTCGGCCACTTCGCGGTACAGCGGCTCGCGCTGCAGCGCCAGCTCGCGCAGCACCTGCTCGCGGTCGGCGCGCTGCAGCAGCGGGCGGGTGCGGTCGCGCTGCAGCCGCTTGAGCTGCGATTCGATCCCGGCCGACAGGTACACGACGAAGCCGCGCTCGCGGATGCGCTGGCGGTTCTGCGCGTCCAGCACCGCGCCGCCGCCGGTGGCCACCAGCTGGCCCTCGCCGGCGAGCAGCTCGGCCAGCGCGCAACGCTCGCGTTCGCGGAAGCCGGCCTCGCCCACGTGCTCGAAGATCGAGGCGATCGTCGCCCCCGTGCGCTGCTCGATGTGGTGGTCGGCATCGACGAACTGCAGGCCGAAGCGCTCGGCCAGGCGGCGGCCGATCGAGGTTTTTCCGGCGCCCATCGGTCCGACGAGCACGAGGTTGGGGGCGGGATTCATGGCTGGCGATGCTAGCACCGGGCCCGCGCCCGGACGACCGTCACCGCTGCAACGGTGCGGCGGGGTCACGCCGCCGTGCCGCGGTGTTAACGCGCGCCTGCACAGACTTCGACTCCCGGCGCGCCGCGCCTGCCAGCGGGAGACCGACCCATGTCGATAGCCAAAGTCATCGAGATCAGCTCGTCCTCCAAGACCAGCATCGAGGATGCGGTGAGGAACGGCCTGAAGAAGGTGGCCGAGACCGTCCAGGGCATCCAGGGCGCCTGGATCAACGAAACCAAGGTGGAGACCGACGGCGAGGGCAACGTGGTCGAATGGCGGGTCAACCTGCGGGTGACCTTCATCGTCCAGTAGCGGTTCCCCTCAGTCCGGATCGCCGGAGACCTGCTGCAGTTCCAGGGCGATCATCAGGTGCAACTCGTCGAGGGTGAGCTCGGCCCGGCCGCTGCTGCGGCGCAGGTGGATGTCCAGCAGGGTGGCGACGAGGTCGCTCATCACGTCCGGGTCGCGGCGCCAGGCCATGATCACCGCGGCGTGGGTGAGGCGGTGCCAGTAGTCGATCCGGGTCGCCGGTGGCGCTTCGTTTGACGCATCCGCGTCGGGCGACGCATGCCAGTGGCGGGGCATTGCCTGCATCGTGTCCATGCCGCGATGCTGCATCGCGATGACGCCTGCGCACCATCGGAATCGTCTGAAAGTCGCAGGATTGAGATGCAGGCCGCGCCTGCACCGGGATCGGCGTCAGAACGCCAGACCGTTCTCGCGCGCATAGGCGTAGACGTCCAGGTCGCTGTGCAGGCCGAGCTTGGCCATCGCATCCTGCTTCTGCCGGCTGACCGTCTTCACGCTTCGGTTCAGGCGGCGGGCGATCGCGGAAACGGTCAGGCCCGAGGCGAACAGCCGCAGCACTTCGGTTTCGCGCGGCGAGAGCGTGGTCTGCGCCGCGGGGATGCCGGTCCCGGCATCCAGCAACTGCCGTATCGAGACGCCGAGGTAGCGCCGCCGCCGTTCGACCGCGCGGATCGCGAGCGGCAGCTCGTTGAGCGCGTCGGACTTGTTGAGCAGCCCGAGGACGCCGGTGTCGAGGATCGCGCGCAGCACGCCGCCGTTGCCTGCCATGGTCAGCACCACCACCGGCAGCATCGGCCAGCGCAGGCGCAGGCGCACCAGCATGCTCAGGCCATCGGCGGCGTCGCCGCCGGGCATGCTGAAGTCGGTGAGGACCAGGTCCGCGGCGACCCCGGCGATGGCCGCGAACAACTCGTCGGCAGTGGCTGCCTCGGCGACCACCCGCGCCCCGCCATTGCGCTCGAGGATGGCGCGGACGCCGCTGCGCACGACCGGGTGGTCGTCTGCAAGGACGATGCGGATCCCCCCGTGCGCATCCGGCATCATCCGCTCCCGGCGGTTCCGTCCGCTGCCGGTGCCTGCATGGCCAGTTGCGCGTGCAGCTCCCGCAGGGCGCCCAGGCGCAGGCTGATGAGGTCCCGCCTGAGCACGTGGTCCGCGGACGCGACAGGATCGACGTCGGTCGCGGAGTGCAACTGCAGCAGGCACAGGCCGCCTTCGATGCGGTGGAGCAGGCGTCGCTGCAAGGGCAGGTCGCCGGCAGCCAGCGCCTGGTCCAGTGCGGCGAGGTCGTCGCCGCTGGCGTCCAGCAGCTGGCCGACGGCCTGGCGCGCATGCGCGGTTCCGCCGAACAGCGAGGTCAGTTGCCGCAAGAGGTCGCCGGCTGGCGCGGGCACGGGGGGCGGCGCGGCGCCCAGGTGGCGCTCGAGCGCGTGCTGCAGCTGGTGCAGCCGCAGCGGCTTGGGCAGGGCGTCGTCCATGCCGGCTTCGCGCCAGTGCACCAGGGCCTGCTCCGAACTGCTGCCCGACCAGGCGAGGATCGGCAGGCGCGCGGTTCCGGGCGACTCGCCGGCGCGGATCCGGCGCGCCAGCGCGGGGCCATCGAGCCGCGGCATGTGGCAGTCGCTGATCAGCAGGTCGTAGCGGTCGCGCTCCAGCGCGGCCAGCGCGTGCAGCCCGTCCTCCACCAGGGTCGCCCCGCAGCCGAGGTGGCGGAGCTGCAGCGCGATCACGGCCCGGCTGAAGGGATGGTCGTCGGCGACCAGCACGCGCCAGCGCACGGGCACCGCCGCACGCCGGTCCTGGCCGGCGGCGCTTGGGGTCGGGTCTTGGTTCATCCTGCCTGCTCCAGGGCGGGACGGCGGTTCCATCGCCGTGCCCGCAGATTGCACGCAAGGTTCGGGCCAACCTGCCGCGGGCCGATGGCAGGCGGCAGGCTGGCCCTCGTTGACGTCCGGACTGGCGGGTCCGGACGGGCCGCTGACGCCCTGTTCCGGGGGAGGGACAGGGCGGGCCCGTGCGGCCACGGGAAGCCGGGGCCAAGCGGCGTTCGCGCACGCGCAGGCTGTCCACCGCCCGGCACCTGCATCCTTTCCTGCCGCTCGGAATCCCCCATACGCCGTGCAAGGTGGCAGGGCGCTCCCGGCATGCCTATCAGACGCGTCTGAAAACCGGCTGGCTGGAACTGCCGCCGTCGGGGAGATCCGCGGTGCCCGCAGGTCGCCGGCATCGTCGACGGATGGCCGGGCCGAGGCAGCGGCTACCGGCACATGGCGTCATGGCCCGCTCCGCCGCCCGTCGGCGCCGGTGGCCGCCGGGCTGGCGGTAAGACGTTGGTCCGGAGAGCGGTGGCCAGACCATCGCCGTTTCTTCGCGGCCGTCGCCGCGCGAGCGAGGGAGGGGCATATGCGCAGGTGGACCCGGGCAGTGCTGTTGTCGGGCGCGGCATCGCTGGCCATGGCCGGCCAGGCCGCGGCGGTGACGCTGGAGGACATGAGGCATTTCGAATCGCTGTACGGCCGCTACGGCCCCAATGGCGACTGTTCGCGTTATCCGCAGGTGCTGATCGATGCGGGGGGCTTCGGCCTGGACCACGGCAACGGCAAGATCGAGCGGGCCAACCGGCCCGAGTATTCGGCCAGTTTCTTCGGGCCGGAGTACGAAGGCATCGCCGGTGCCTTCTGGCCCTACTGGAACGACGCCGGCGGCAATCCGTTCGTCGTGTTCACCAATTACGACGAGAAGCCCGGGGCACTGGTCGTCGAGCCGCACGATTTCGGCTGGAAGGGCGGCCCGCCGATGCCCGCGCGCTACCAGCCCTGGTTGCAGGGATCGCCCTACGCGCGCTGCGCCCGGTCGTGACCGGGCCGGCACTCAGCCGACCACGCGCCGCGCGCGATCCAGCCTGATGCAGTGGTCGGCGAGCGCGGGCAGCGTCCGCAGCGCCTGGCGGCTGATCCGTTCGTAGTGCTGGAGGAAGCGCGCCAGGCGCGCCTCGTCCATGCCGGTGCGGCCGGGTTCGGCCGCCTGCAGCGCCTGCTCCTGCTGCCGGCGCCACGCGTGGACGACCTCGAAGCCCGGTGCCTGCAGGCACCAGAGCACGTCGATGCGCGACCACAAGGGTGGATAGTCGCGTGCCAGCGCGGCGTTGCACCAGCGTCGCCAGCGGCCGTCGGCGTCCTCGTCGCGCTCGAGCGCGTTGAGCGGCTCCCCCAGGGCGTCCGCATGCTCGGGCGGCACGGCCAGGCACCAGCCTTCGAACACCAGCAGGTCCAGCGCGCGCGCCGGGCGCGGCCAGGCGTGTGCGGGTGCGAGGTCGTCGCCCAGCTTGTCGAAGCGCGGCAGCGCCGGGGTCGCGCCCGCGCGCAACGCGTCGATGGTGGCCAAGGCCAGGCCGACGTCGTGCGTGCCGGGTGGTCCGCGGGTGGCCAGCAACGTATGCACCTGTGCCGCCAGCGCCCGCCGTTGCGCGGCGGGGAGGTAGAAGTCGTCCAGCGACACGCACGCCGCCGACAGGCCCGCTGCCTGCGCGCCCGCCACCACCTGCGCGGCCAGCGTGCTCTTGCCGCTGCCCTGAACGCCGCTGATTCCCAGCACGCGCATGCGGCCGTCCCTGCCTGCGCCGCTGGCGGCAAGCGCCTGGCGCACCAGCGGGTCGGGAAAGCCGTGCGCGGCCGTGGGCATCGGTCCACAATACGTGTCCCCATCGCGACTGTGGAGCCCGCATGACCGACCCGCTGCACGCCGAAGCGCTCGATACCTTCGGCCGGCTGCTCGAGGAGGCCGGCGCCACCGGCATGGCCGATCCGAACGCGATGGCCGTGGCCACCGCGGGCAGCGATGGCCGTCCCTCCGCACGCACGGTGCTGCTGAAGTCGTTCGATGCGCGCGGCTTCGCCTTCTACACCCACCTGGACAGCCCCAAGGGGCGCGACCTGCGCGCCAATCCGCACGCGGCGCTGCTGTTCCTGTGGCGGCAACTGCGCGAGGCCGGTGTCCAGGTGCGGATCGAAGGCGACGTCGTCCAGGTCGATGCCGCCGAGGCCGATGCGTACTTCGCCAGCCGCCCGCGGATGAGCCAGCTCGGCGCCTGGGCGTCGACGCAGTCCGCCACCCTGGCCTCGCGCGAGGCATTCGATGCGCGCCTGGCCGAAGTGGAGGCGCGGTTCGAGGGGAGCGAGGTGCCGCGGCCGCCGGGCTGGGGCGGCTTCCGCGTGGTGCCGGTGTCCTTCGAGTTCTGGTACGGCGCCGGTTTCCGGCTGCACGAGCGCTGGTGCTACGAGCGCGGCGGCGAGGGCCGGTGGACCAAGCGGATGCTGTATCCGTGACGACGCCCGCCGCGGTGCCGGTGCAGGTGCGGCCGGCGCAGGCGCCGGACCTCGCGGCCTGGGCCGCCATGCGCCACGCGCTGTGGCCCGACGCCGATGTCCGCGCACTGGCGGACGAGGCGCGCGCTATGCTCGAAGGCGGCCGCGAAGCGGCCTTCATCGCCGTGCGCGACGGCGTCCCGGTGGGAATGGCCGAGGCCAGCCTGCGCCGCGAATACGTCAATGGCACCGGCTCCTCGCCGGTCGGGTTCCTCGAGGGCTGGTACGTGGTGCCGGAGTGGCGCGCTCGCGGCGTCGGCCGTGCCCTGGTCGCCGCGGTCGAAGGCTGGGCGCGGGCCCAGGGCTGCACCGAACTCGCCTCCGATGCGGCGCTGGATAATTCCGCCAGCCTGGCCGCGCATGCCGGCTGCGGCTTCGAGGAGACCGAACGGGTGGTCTACTTCCGCAAGGCACTGGCGTGATGGGTCCGCGCCGCATCGTCTGCCTGACCGAGGAGCCGACCGAGACGCTGTATGCGCTCGGCGAGCAGGACCGCATCGTCGGCATCAGCGGTTTCACCGTGCGTCCGCCGCAGGCGCGGCGCGAGAAACCGAAGGTCAGCGCGTTCACCAGCGCGAAGATCGAAGCGATCATGGCCCTGCGCCCGGACCTGGCGATCGGCTTCTCCGACATCCAGGCCGACATCGCCGCCGAACTCGTGCGCCGCGGCGTCGAGGTATGGATCGCCAACCACCGCAGCGTGGACGGCATCCTCGACTACGTGCGCCGGCTGGGCGCGCTGGTCGGCGCCGGCGACCGCGCCGATGCCTATGCCGGTTCGCTGCGACGCGGGCTGGATGCGATCGAGGCGCGCGCGGCCGCGTTGCCGGTGCGGCCGAAGGTGTACTTCGAGGAATGGGACGAGCCGATCATCACCGGCATCCAGTGGGTGGCCGAGCTGGTGCGGATCGCCGGCGGCGACGACGTGTTCCCGGAGCTGTCGGCGCAGCCGCTGGCGCGGGCGCGGATCCTGGCCGATGGCGCCCCGGTGGTGGCGCGCATGCCCGACATCATCCTCGGCTCGTGGTGCGGCAAGAAGTTCCGTCCCGGGCAGGTGGCCGCGCGCCAGGGCTGGGACGCGATCCCGGCGGTGCGCGAGGGCGAGCTGCACGAGATCAAGTCGCCGCTGATCCTGCAGCCGGGGCCGGCCGCGCTCACCGACGGCGTGGCGGCGATCGCGGCGGTCGTGCAGCGCTGGGCGGCGCGCCGCGCGCAGTGAGGTGCGGCGTCGACCCACTGCGCATACCCGCGGCCCGGCGCGACGGCCCTGGCAGGGAAGTGGGACGGCCGTCGCGGACCCGCATCGGCATGGCGTGATGCCGGCGCCACGCGCGAGGCGCCCATGCTAGCTTCGCGGCCCAGTCCACCCCGGAATAGACCGTGAAACAAGGCTGCCTGTGGTTGCTGCTGTTCGCCGCCTGGTCCGCCAGCGCGCAACCAGTCTACAAGTGCACCAACGCCGAGGGTGGCAACAGCTACCAGTCCACGCCCTGCGCCGAAGGCGAGGCGTCCACCACGCGTGCGCACGTCGCCCCCGCGTCGGGTTACATGCCCACCACCACGGCGCCGTTGTCCGCGCACGCGCAGTCGGCTCCGCTCGTTCCCGGCGAGCGTCGTGCGCAGGCCAGGCATGGGAGCGGTGCCGCCAACGCCACCTGCGACGGGGCCCGCGCGCAGCGCACCGCCACGCTGGGCGCCGCCGGTGCGTCGCCGCCGGCGGAACTGCGGACCCGGCTCGACCAGGCCGTCCAGGACGCCTGCGGCTAGTCGGGGCGCGACGTCAGCCGCGCTCCAGCGCCGAGGGCGCCTGGGCCAGCGCGGGGCCCAGCCAGCAATGCGATCCGACCGGGGTGAACCCCTGCGCCTGCAAGCGGCGCCGGTACCAGCGGGCCGTGCGCGGCTGGAAGCCCTCGGTGTCGCCCTCGAATTCGTCCTCGGCGGTGAAGGCCTCGAGGAACGCGACGCCGCCGCACAGTTCCGCCAGCCCTTGCAGGCCCTGGTTCAACTCACGGGTGGGCAGGTAGTGCAGCACGTCGGCGCAGACCAGCAGGTCGGCCGGGGCGCACGGGCGCAGCCAGGCGAAATCGCCGAAGCGCGCCAGGTGCAGGTTGCGCCGGGCGCCATGGCGGACGATCGCGTACTCGCTGCTGTCGAATCCCAGGTAGCGCACCTTCGGCCGCAGCTTGAGCAGCGGCGCGCGCCAGGCCCCCTCGCCGCAGCCGATGTCCAGCACGCTGCGGATCGGCCGCTCCAGGTAGTGCTCGGCCACCGACACGGCCAGGGCGACCTTGCGTGCCAGGCGCTGCGGCTCCTGCACGCCTTCGCGCCGGTACCAGTGGTCGAAATAGCGGCGGTCGTAGGTCTTGGCCATGCGGGCTCGCGGAGGCGGGTGGGGGGCGGTTCGACAGCACGCGGGCCATCGCCGAGAATCCGCACATCCTAGCCGCAGGCCGCCGCGCATGTATTCGACGTATCTCTGGGTGAAGTCCTTCCACCTGCTGTTCGTGATGGCCTGGATGGCCAGCGTGTTCTACCTGCCGCGGATCCTGGTCAACCTCGCCGAAGCGCCGGAACAGCCCGACGTGCGCGCGCGCCTGGTGTCGATGGGCCGGCGGCTGTATCGGTTCGGCCACAACATTTTCGGCATCGCCGTGCTGCTGGGCCTGGTGCTGTGGCTGGGCCACCGCGCGGTCGACGGCTTCCCGACGATGGTCGGATCGCCCGCCGGCTGGCTGCACGCCAAGCTGCTGCTGGTCGCGTTGATGCTGGCGCAGTTCATCGTCTGCGGACGCTGGCTCAAGGGCGTCGAACAGGGACGCGCGCTGCCGTCCCCGCGCACGCTGCGGCTGGTCAACGAACTGCCGGTGCTGGCGTTGCTGCTGGTGATCTGGCTGGTGCTGGCCAAGCCGTTCTGACATCGCGGGCCCGGATGCACGGGCGCGACTTGGTGCTTCAACGCTCCTGCATGAAATCGCGCGGCTGCGGCAGGTCCACCGGTACGCCGCTGGCGTCGCAGGTGCCGGCCTGGCACAGGCGATCGCGCAATCGCGGGGTCGCCTGGACGATGAAGTGGTACAGCACGTTCTGCTCGACGGTGCCCCGGATCGCATCGCTGCCGGGGCCGCGCGCCCAGACGCCCACGTCCTCGCCGCCATGCGACTCGGATTTCAGCGGCACCAGGGCTTCCTGCAGGTAGTCCGGGTCGGTGGTGTCGACCTTCGACAGGTCCGGCCGGCCCTCGACCGGGGCGAACGTGCTCGGCGAGTGCAGGAAGCGCTTCGGGCCGGCCGGCTGGCGGTTGCTTTCGCCGGTATTGCCCGGGCCGTTGGCGTAGGTGAGCGTGGTGAAGGTCAGGCCGGTGGCATCGCGCGCGTAGCCGCCGGCCAGGTCGTCCTCGCCGCCGCGGCCGCGGACCTTGCCCAGGATCGGGTTGCCACGCTCCGGGTAGCCGACGAAGTTCAGCGTGTGCGAGTGGTCGGCGGTGACCAGGATCAGGGTGTCCCCGGCGGAGGTCATTTCCGCGGCGGTGCGCACCGCGTCCGACAGGGCGATGGTCTCGTCCAGCGCGCGGAACGCGTTGCCGTAATGGTTGGCGTGGTCGATGCGCGCGCCTTCGACCATCAGCACGTAACCGTCCGGGTCGCGCGACAGGCGCTCGATCGCGATGGCGGTGAGCTCGGCCAGCGAGGGCTCCGCATCGCGGTCGCGGTCGTGGTCGAACTGCATGTGGTCCGGCTCGAACAGGCCCAGCAGCGCCGGCGCCTCGCCGGCGGCCTGCAGCTGCGCGCGGTTCCAGACGTACGCGCCCTGCGGGTGGGCGCGCTGCCATTCGGCGACCAGGTCGCGCCCGTCCAGGCGCTGGCCGACCTTGTCGTCGTACTCCGGGTCGCGCTGGACGACCGGCATGAACTCGCCACGGCCGCCGCCGAGCAGGACCTGCGGGCCGCGGCCATAGGGCGTGGCCACCATCTGCCGGGCGATGTCGGTGCAGCCCTGGGCGACCGCCTCGGGCGGCAGGTCGGTGTCGTTCTCCCAGTCGCGGTTGGGCGAATGCGCCCAGGTCGCCGCCGGGGTGGCGTGGGTCAGCCGGGCGGTGCTGACGATGCCGGTCGCCATGCCGGCGCTGTCGGCCAGCTGCAGCCAGGTCAGCCGGTGCTTGCCGAGGCTGCCGGCGCAGTCGTCGCGATCGCCGGCGGAAACGCCGATGGCGCCCATGTGGGTCTTCACGCCGGTGGTCACCGCGGTCATGGTGCCGGCCGAGTCGGGCGTCTGCGAATCGGTGTTGTAGGTCTTGCTCAGGGCGGTGTGCGGAAAGACCTCCCAGCCGAGCAGGTTCTCCTCGCCCGGCTGTCCTTTGCGCTGGCCCTCCAGGATGCGCGCCGCCGCCACCGTGGTCAGGCTCATGCCGTCACCCAGGAACACGATGACGTTCTTCGCCCGGCCGGCCATGGCGCCGTTGCCTGCCGCGCGCGCCGCGCCGCTGCGGTACCACCACTGCGCGGACTCCCCGCCCGGACGGTCCACCGGCGGGACTTCGACGGTGACGGCCGTCGAACGGAGCGTGGTGCTTGCGGGAGAAGTCGAGCATCCGCTGGCCAGGGCGAGGGCGGTGCACACGACGGTGACGGGAAGGCGTACGGCGGGCAGGGGCATGGCGATGGCGTGGGGTGGCTCGGAAGGCGCGCGTTGCCGGCATGGCGCGCCGTGAACGGCGCAACCACGCCACGGGCGTCGCGCGGAGGAACGGCATTATGCCCGGCGCACGGTGTCATGCCGGTGACACGATGGCGTTCCACCGCCGGCGTCGCCAGCGCCGGCCGGCTGGGCTAAGGTGCGCCTTTCCCGGCGCGCGGTGATGGAATGAAGCTGGTCTCGGCATGGTTGGCGATCCCGTTCTGGCAGCGCGTGGCGGCCGGCTTCGTGCTGGGCGCGCTGGCGGGCTGGTTGATGGGGCCGGCCGCGCAGACCTGGTTCGGGCCGCTGGGCACCATCTACGTCACCCTGATCCGGATGATCGCTGTGCCGCTGGTGCTGTTCGCGGTCATCAACGCCGTCGCCTCGCTGCACGGGCAGAAGTCGGTGGCCGCGCTGGGCGGCCGCACCTTCCTGTGGTTCGCCGCGACCGCGGCGCTGGCGGTGTGCGTGGGCCTGGTCGTGGGCCTGGTGCTCAAGCCCGGGCATGGCCTGAGCGGCCTGCAGATGGCGCCGGACTACACCGTGCGCGAGGTGCCCACGCCGGTGCAGGTGCTGCTGGACGTGGTGCCCTCCAATCCGTTCAAGGCGCTGGCGGACGGCAAGATCCTGCAGGTGATCTTTTTCGCCGGCCTGGTCGGCTTCGCCCTGGTCAAGCTCGGCGAGCGCACCGCGCGCCTGCGCGCGCTGGCCGGCGAGGCCAGCGAGACGATGATCCAGGTCACCCGCTTCGTGCTGGAGACCACGCCCCTGGGCACCTTCGGCCTGATCGCCGGCCTGGTCGGCAGCTACGGCTTCGAGAAGCTGCTGCCGCTCGGCAACTTCGTCTTCGCCCTGTACCTGGCCTGCGCCCTGCACATCGTGTTCGTCTACGGCAGCCTGCTGCTGGCGCACGGGCTCAACCCGCTGAAGTTCTTCCGCGGCGCGGCCTCGGGCATGCAGGTCGCGTTCGTCAGCTCGTCGAGCTTCGCCTCGATGCCGGTGGCCCTGCGCAGCGTCACCCACAACCTGGGCGTGGACCGCGACTACGCGGCGTTCGCCGTGCCGCTGGGCGCGAGCATCAAGATGGACGGCTGCGGGGCGATCTACCCGGCGCTGACCAGCGTGTTCGTGGCCCAGTACTTCGGCCTTGACCTGTCGGTGAACCAGTACTTCGTGATCCTGCTGGCCTCGGTGCTGGGCAGCTTCGGCACCGCCGGCGTGCCGGGCACGGCGATCGTGATGGTGACCCTGGTGCTCAGCGCGGCCGGCCTGCCGCTGGAAGGCATCGGCCTGCTGGTGGCGATCGACCGCATCCTGGACATGATGCGGACGATGACCAACGTGACCGGACAGATGCTGGTGCCGGTGCTGGTGGCCAAGGAGACCGGGCTGCTGGACCGGCAGGTCTACGACCGCGCGTCCAGCAACGTCGGCCTGGAGCACGGGGGCGTCGGCGACTGAGCCGGCGGCGGGCTTCCGGCCGCCCGCAGCGTCAGTCGGCCGGCGCGGCGGACGCTTTCGCCGCGCCGGCGCTGAAGTCGTCGCGCGGATAGCGCACGCCGCGCTTCACCGTCTCGGTCACGCTGCGCAGGTGGTCGATATCGGCCAGCGGATCCTGCGCGAGCACCACCAGGTTGGCGAGCTTGCCCGGCTCGACCGTGCCCATGGCCTTCTCCTGGCCCAGCGCGCGGGCGGCCGTGGCGGTCGCCGCGCGGATCACCTCCATCGGCGGCATCCCGACCGGGCCGGCGAGCAGGTCCAGCTCGTCATACAGCGACGGGAACGGCGCATCGTCCGGGTTGTCGCCGTCGGTGCCGCTGGAGATGGCCACGCCCTGTTTGAACGCCTGCGCGGTCAGGCGCAGGGTCAGTCCGGCCGAGCAGCGCGGCGGCGCGCCTTCCTGTCCCGCGCGTATTCCTCGACGTGGCGCACGTACACCAGGTTGGTCGCGTCGAGGATGATCCCGCGCGCGGCCATCGACGCGAACAGGTCGGTGATCGGGGCCGGCATCGCCCCGTCGTTGAATGGCGCTTCGTCCACGGGCGTGCGCTCGTGGTAGCTCGCCGGCTTGCGTGCCGAGGCCTGGTAGGCGAGCGGGCAGCTGTGCGAGATCACGTCCATGCCGGCGGCCACGTCGTCGGCCGGCATCGCGGGAAACACCGCCGCATGCGCCCACACCGGGATGCCCTGGCGGTGCGCTTCGGCGGTGATCCTGGCCAGCAGCGGCCCGGGCATGTCGGCATACAGCTTGATGCCATCGGCCGAAGTGCCGCGCGCCATCGCCACCGCCAGGACCAGGTCGGTGCGTTCGTCGATAGCCTGCATCCACGGCGTTTGTCCGGGCGTCCTGCCGCGGGTCACCGCGATCGTGCGCGGATCCTTGAAGAACCCAGGCCCGGCCATCAGCGCTGCGTAATGGATGTCCGGCGAGGGAATCTCCCCGACCAGGGCCTGGCGGGAAAGTTCGCCGACCGAACGCACGTCGTCGGCCATGCTGCGCACGGCGGTCACGCCGGAATACAGCTGGCGTCGCAGCGTCTTCCTGGCCGCGTCCGCATCCGGCGGCGTGGCCAGGTGGACGTGGGTATCGATCAGGCCGGGGATGACATGCCGCCCCTGCAGGTCAACCACCCGCGCACCGCGCATATCGGCCTGCGCGTCGGGCAGCACCGCCACGATGCGTTCGCCCTCGACGACGATGCTGGTGCCGGGCCTGGCGGGCGCGCCGGTGCCGTCGATCAGTACCGCGTGGCGATAGATGGTCCGTTCCGGCGTGGCCTCGGTGGCGATGGCGGTGGAGGACAGCAGGAGCAGGCAACCCAGGAAGCCACGGCGCATTGCAAGATCCATCCGGCGGGGCGTGCAGCATCGCCGGTCACTGGCCGTTTACGCCAGCCCGCCGGCGCCTTCGCGCCGGCCTGCCCGTACCAGCCATCCGGCGAACAGCGCCGCGGTGAGGAACATCAGCAGGCTGTAGACCGCGGCCGGCGCCGCGATCGTGGAGCTCTCCAGCACGTTGAGCGCGATGAAGATGGCCAGGGTGCCGTTGTGGATGCCGATCTCCATCGCGATGGCGATCGCCTGCCCGCGCGGCAGGCGCAGCGCCAGCGGCGCCCGGTAGCCGGCGGCCATGCTGGCGAGGTTGAACAGCAGGCAGGCCGCGCCGACGGCGGCGAAGTAGGTGACCAGCACCTGCCAGGACTGGACCACGGCCACCGCCACCAGCAGTGCCAGCACCAGTACCGCCAGCACCCGCAGCGGTTTTTCGGCGCGCGCGGCCAGCGCCGGGAACGATCCGCGCACGGTCATGCCCAGCAGCACCGGCAGCAGGATGATCACCGCGACCTCGACGATCTTGCGCGTGGGCGGCGGCACGTACTGGCCCGCGCCCAGGAAATGTTCCAGGGCCAGGTTGAGGATCAGCGGCAGGGTGAGCAGGCACAGCACGCTGTTGATCGCGGTCAGGGTGATGTTGAGGGCGACGTCGCCGCGCGCCAGGTGGCTGTAGATGTTGGCGGTGGCGCCGCCCGGCGAGGCGGCCAGCAACATCAGGCCCACGGCCAGTTCCGGCGGCAGGCGGAACGTCAGCGCCAGCCCGAACGCCGCCCAGGGGAGCAGAAGGGTCTGCAGCGCCAGCCCGACCAGCACCGCGCGCGGGTAGCGCGCCACCCGGCGGAAGTCCTCGACGGTCAGGCCGAGCCCAAGGCCGAGCATGATCACGCCCAGGGCCAGGGGCAGCATCAGGTTGGTCAGCAGCGTCGCCTGCATCTACGGCTCCCTTCCCCGCGGGTGGCCGATACCATCACCGATGGCGGCGCCGGCGGTCACGCTGCTGCGCCGCATGGTCCGCGTGCCGCGCTGCGCGTGGCGGCGTACCCTGACGGCGACGCCCTTTACCCCGTGAGGCCCGCCATGCCGGGACAACAGCGCGACCTGACCCTGCGCTTCCTTGCCGAACCGACCGACGTCAACTACGGCGGCAAGGTCCACGGCGGCATCGTGATGAAGTGGATCGACCAGGCCGGCTATGCCGCCGCGGTGGGGTGGAGCGGTCGCTACAGCGTCACCGTGGCCGTCGGCGGCATCCGCTTCGTCGCGCCGGTGCGGATCAGCGACCTGGTGGCGGTATCGGCCAAGCTGATCCACACCGGCAACAGCAGCATGCATTTCGCCATCGAGGTGCGCGCGCGCGACCCGATGGGGGGTGACTGGCGGCTGTGCACGCACTGCGTGATCGTGTTCGTGGCGCTCGACGCGGTCGAGGGCCGGCCGGTCGCGGTGCCGCCCTGGCTGCCGCAGTCCGACGAGGACCGGCGCATGGCCGAGTACGCCCTGAAAGTGATGGACCTGAGCAAGGGCATCGAGCAGACCGCCGCCGCCTACCAGTCGCCTGCCGGCGACTGAGGACGCGTCCCGGGGCCCGTGCCGAAAGCACGAGGCCGCCATGCGGCGGCCTCGAAGAAGGGTCCGGCAATCGCGCCGCGGTCAGATCTCGACCCGGCGCGCCTGCATGAAGCGGTTGCTCCAGTAGCCGGTTTCCATGCTGTCCACGCGCACATCCTTGCCGCGGCTGGGCGCGTGCAGGAACTGGCCGTTGCCGACGTAGATGCCGACATGGTTGACCCGGCCGCGCAGGCCGAAGAACACCAGGTCGCCGGGGGTGAGCGCGCTGCGGTCGCGGATCAGCTGGCCGGACGCGGATGCGGCCATCTCGCGCGACACGCGCGGCAGTTCCACGCCCAGCGCGCTGCGGAACACGTAGCCGACCAGGCCGCTGCAGTCGAAGCCCTCGGTGGAGGTGCCGCCCCAGCGGTACGGGGTGCCGACCAGCGACATCGCGGCCTTGAGCACCTGCTGCACCCGGCCCTCGGGGGCCTGGCTGCTCTGCGCAGGGACGCCCTGGGTGAGGTCGTAGGCGGCGAGCAGGCGGCTGACGTCGCCGGCGAACATCGCCGAGCGGTCCAGCAGCGGGAGGCTGTCGTTGCCGGCCAGGTGCGGCAGCAGCGCGGCGAGGGTCGCATTGGCGGCGGCATCGGCCTTCTGCCGCAGGCCGGAGGCCGCAGCGGCGGGCGCCTTGGCGCCGGCGACGACGGGTTGCTTGGCCAGCTGGGATGCCGCCGGCTTGGCCGCCGCGGAAGCGGCGACCGGCGCCGCCAGTTCCAGTTCGACCGGGACGATCACCTCGGCCGCCGGGGCGATGGCCTCGGGCACGATCGGCGCCGGTTCCGGCGCGGCCAGCGCAGGCAGGGCCGGCGCGGCGAGCAGGAGGGCGAGGAGGGGGCGGAGCACCGCCCGGGAACGGGCAGTGGTAGTGGCGGCAGGCTGGCCTGTACGCAGGTCGTCGGTCGTCACGCGGGCATCACATCTACGGCAGTGGACGGATCATGCCGCCTTCACTGTCCCTTGATGTTCACAAAAAGTTAAATTTATGTAAAGGCGCGTGTGCGCCGTGTCCCATTTCAGCGCAGAACGCGTTTGGCGCCGCTGTAGTGGTCGCGCCAGTAAGGGCCGTCCAGGCGGTCCAGGCGCACCGTCCCGCCGGTACTCGGCGCATGGACGAAGCGGCCTTCGCCCACGTAGATGCCCACGTGGGTGACATTGCCGCTGCTGCCGAAGAACACCAGGTCGCCGCTGGCCAGCCGCTCGGGCGCCAGCCGCGGGCCCTGCACGCCGGCCAGTTCGCGCGAACTGCGGGGCAGGCGCAGGGCCAGCATGTCGCTGTAGACGTAGTTGACCAGTCCACTGCAATCGAACCCCGATTCGGGCGTATTGCCGCCGTAGCGGTACGGCGTGCCCACCAGGCTCAGCGCGCGCAGGGTGACCGCGTTGGCCGAGGCCGGGTCGTCCGGTGCCACCTGCGGCCAGTGGCGCGCCTGCGGGGTCTCGGGGCGGGTCGCTTCCCGGCCGCAAGCGGCCAGCAGCAGGGCCAGGCCCAGTGCCGCGAGGACGCCTGTCCGGCCCGGCGCTGGCACCGGGGGAAGCGGGACGGGATAATGCGGACCTTTCCTCACGGCGGCCATCATGGCCGCACTCCCCTGCGGCCGACAAGCCGTCCAACCGCTGCCGGTCCACGGGCAGCCATACCGAGTTGCGCATGAAGATCGAAAAAGACCGCGTCGTCCGTTTCCACTACACCGTCTCCGAAGTCGGCCAGGAGCCGCTGGAGAGCTCGGCCGACCGCGAGCCGATCGCGATCCTGATCGGCCACGGCAACATCATCCCGGGCCTGGAGGCGGCGATGCAGGACAAGGCCGCCGGCGAGAAGTTCGCCGTCGACGTCCCGGCCGCCGAGGCGTACGGCGAGCGCCGTGAAGGCATGGGCCAGCGCATCCCCAAGAAGCACTTCGGCAATACCAAGCTGGCGCCGGGCATGCAGGTGGTCCTGCAGACCAACTTCGGCCCGCGCGCGGTGACCGTGGAGAAGGTCGGCCACAGCGTGGTCGACGTCGACCTGAACCACCCGATGGCCGGCAAGGACCTGCACTTCGACGTGGAGATCGTCGAGGTCCGCGAGGCCAGCGCCGAGGAGATCGAGCACGGCCACGTGCACGGCGACGGCGGCCACCACCACTGAGGCGGTTTCGCCGGCGTTGACGCGACGGCCCGCTTCGGCGGGCCGTTCGTTCTTTCGGGTCCGCCGGCCGGGCGCGCCGGCAGTTACGCCGGGACCGGCTCGCCGCTGCGGGCGAAGGCCTCGCGCACCGGGGCGAAGCTGCGCCGGTGGTGCGGACAGGGTCCATGCGCGGCCAGGGCGGCCAGGTGCGCGGGGGTCGGATAGCCCTTGTGCACGTCGAAGCCGTAATGCGGATGTTCCTCGTGCAGCGCGCACATGAGGCGGTCACGCGCGACCTTGGCCAGGATCGAGGCGGCCATGATCGCCGGCTCCAGCGCGTCGCCGCCGACCACCGCCTCGGCCAGGCATGGCAGCGCCCGCGGCACGGCGTTGCCGTCGATGCGAACCAGTTCGACCTGCGGCCCCAGCGCCAGGATGCAGCGACGCATGCCTTCCAGGGTCGCGTGCAGGATGTTGAGCCGGTCGATCTCCTCCACCGGCACCATCTCGACGTGCCAGGCCAGGGCGCGTTCGACGATGCGCGGGTAGAGCGCCTCGCGTTGCGCGCGGGTCAGCTTCTTCGAATCGTCCAGCCCGCGCAGCCGGCGCCGCGGATCGAGGATCACCGCCGCCACCGCCACCGGGCCGGCGAGCGGACCGCGGCCGGCCTCGTCCACCCCGGTCACGCGCAGCCGCCGGCGGTCGATGGCGAACATGTCCATGCCCGGGTCCTGCGCCGGGCCGGCGCCCGGCCGCTTCATGGCGCGGGCCGGCGCCCGCCGGCGAGCGCGGGCAGGCTGGCGACCGCGGCGGCGGCCGAGGCCGACGCACCCTGGCGCAGCTGCTCGTGCAGGGCCAGGTACTTCGGTTGCAGGGCGGCCACCGCCGCGGGCGACTGGAACCAGGTCAGCACCGCGTCGGCCAGCCGCGCCGGGGTGCAGTCGTCCTGCATCAGTTCCGGCGCCAGGTCCTCGCCGGCGAGCACGTTCGGCAGCGCGTAGCGGTCGACCTTGAGCAGGCCCAGCGCCCGCACGATGCGGTAGGTGAGCGGCGACACGCGGTAGCCGACCACCATCGGCCGCTTGGACAGCATCGCCTCGAGGGTCGCCGTCCCGGAGGCGAGCAGGACCACGTCGGCGGCCGCCAGCGCGGTGCGGGCCTGGCCGTCGAGCAGGTGCGAATGCATCACCGGCAACGCCGAGCGCGACATCTGCGCCTGCAGCAGCTCGCGGCAGCGCGCGTTGGCCGCCGGCACCACCACGTGCAACGCACGCATTTCCTCGGCGACCTGCCAGGCGGCCTCGAAGAAGACCTCGCCCAGCCGCTCGATCTCGCCCAGGCGGCTGCCCGGCAGCACCGCCAGCACCGGCGCCCCGGCGGGCAGGCCCAGGGCCGCGCGGGCCGCTTCGCGGTCGGGATGCAGCGGCATCGCGTCGGCCATCGGATGGCCGACGAAGCGCGCGTCGACGCCATGCCGGGCGTAGATCGCCGGCTCCATCGGGAACAGGCACAGCACCCGGTCGGCACTGGCGCCGATCTTCTCGGCACGCTTCTCGCGCCATGCCCAGACCGAGGGGCTGACGTAGTGGACGGTGGGCACGCCGCGTTGCTTGAACCAGCGCTCCACGCCCAGGTTGAAGTCAGGCGCATCGATGCCGATCACCACGTCCGGCCGCCAGGCCAGCGCGCGCGCGCGGAACTCCCGGCGCAGCTTCAGCAGGCGCGGCAGGTGGCGCAGCACCTCGAACAGCCCCATCACCGCCAGTTCGCTGGCGTCGTGCCAGGTCTCCACGCCGGCCGCGCGCATGGCGTCGCCGCCGATGCCGGCGAAACGCGCGTCGGGGAACCGGCGGCGCAGTTCCTCGACCAGGCCGGCGCCGAGCGCGTCGCCGGACGCTTCGCCGGCGACGAGCACGAAGCGCAGGCCGCCCGCGTCCGTGCGCTGCGCCGCTTCCCGTCCCCGGATGCGCTCGTTCATGGCGGCCCGACGCGGTGCGCTCAACGCAGCAGCGGCCGTTCGCCGCTGCCGATGAAGTCCAGCAGCAGGCGCACGTCTTCGCTGTCCAGCGCCTGCTGCGCCAGCTGCTCGCGGGCTTCGGCCAGCGGCAGCCCGGCGACGAACAGCGTGCGGTAGGCGCGCTTGATGGCCGCGATCCGCTCCGGGCTGAAGCCCCGGCGCTTGAGGCCCTCGCTGTTGATCCCGCGCGGCCGCCCGATCGAGTTGCCGCCGACCATCGTGAACGGAGTGACGTCGCCGTTGGCCAGCGCGCCCATGCCGAGGAAGGCGTGGGCGCCGATCCGGCAGAACTGGTGGGCGCCGGCGAAGCCGCTGATGATCACCCAGTCGCCGACGGTGACGTGGCCGGCCAGGGTGGTGTTGTTGGAGAAGATGCAGTGGTTGCCGACGATGCAGTCGTGGGCCACGTGGGTGTAGGCCAGCATCCAGTTGTCGTCGCCGATGCGGGTCACGCCGCCGCCGTTGCCGGTGCCGCGGTTGAGGGTGACGAACTCGCGGAAGACGTTGCGGTCGCCGATCACCAGCTCGGTGCGCTCGCCGGCGAACTTCTTGTCCTGCGGTTCGCCGCCGATGGCGCAATGGCCGATGAACCGGTTGTCGCGGCCGATCCGGGTCGGGCCGGCGAAGCTGCAATGCGGGCCGATCTGGCAGCGGTCGCCGATCTCCACGTCCGGGCCGACCAGGGTGAAGGCGCCCACGCTCACGCCCTCGCCCAGGCGCGCGCCGGGATCGATGACCGCGGTGGGGTGGATCAGGGCATTGGCGTTCATGGGTTCGAAGTCCGTCGAGCGGGCGTCATTCGCGGGTGCCGGCGCACAGCACCTCGGCGCAGGCGACGACTTCGCCGTCGACCTTGGCCTCGCCGTAGTACACGGCCATGTTGCGGATCACGCGCTTGATCTGCACGTGCAGCTCGAGCACGTCGCCGGGCACGACCTGCTTGCTGAAGCGGGCATTGTCGACCTTGACCATGTAGAACAGCTTGGACTGCGCGTCGCGACCGAGCGAGAGCTGGGTCAGCACGCCGCCGGCCTGGGCCAGCGCCTCGATGATCAGCACGCCGGGCATGATCGGCTGGCCGGGGAAATGGCCCTGGAAGAACGGCTCGTTGACCGTCACGTTCTTCACGCCGACGATGCGCTTGGCCTCGATGTCCAGGTCGACGATCCGGTCGACCAGCAGGAAAGGATAGCGGTGCGGGATCAGCGAGCGGATCGTGTTGACGTCGACGGGAAGCTGCACGGTTTCGTTCATTCGGGACTTTCCTGGGTGGAGGCGTTGACGCGGCGCGCCAGTGCGTCCAGTTGCTTGAACCGGGCGGCGTTCTTCCGCCAGGTGCGGTTGTCGGTGAGGGGGGTGCCCGAGGAGTACTCGCCGGGCTCGCGGATGGAATGGGTCACCAGCGACATGGCGGTGACCAGCACCTTGTCGGCCACTTCGAGGTGGCCGAGCACGCCGGCGCCCCCGCCGATCAGGCAGTAGCGTCCGATCTTCGCGCTGCCGGCGGCGGCCGAGCAGCCGGCCATCGCGGTGTGCGCGCCGATCCGGACGTTGTGGCCGATCTGCACCAGGTTGTCGATGCGCACGTCTTCCTCGAGCACGGTGTCGTCGAGCGCGCCGCGGTCGATGCAGCTGTTGGCGCCGATCTCGCAGTCGTCGCCGACCACCACGCCGCCCAGCTGCGGCACGTTGACCCAGGCGCCGGCGTCCATCGCCAGGCCGAAGCCGGCCGCGCCGAGCACCGCGCCGGGCAGGATCCGCACGCGCTTGCCCAGGCGTACCCGCGCCACCAGGGTGACCCGGGCCTGCAGTTCGCAGCCCGCGTCCAGGCTGCAGTCTTCGCCGATGCTGCAGCCCGGGCCGATCACGCAGCCGGGGCCGATGCTCGTGCGCGCGCCGATGCTGACGAAGGGGCCGACGTGGGCGTCCGCCGAGACGGTGGCCGACGGGTCGACGACCGCGCTGGGGTGGATGCCCGGCGCGTGCGCCGGCAGCCGTTCGAACAGGGCCGAGATCCGGGCGAACGCGACGTAGGGATCCTTGGCCACCAGCGCCGTGCCCGGCGCCGATGGCACGTCGTCGGCGCGCAGGACCACCACGCCGGCGGCGGAGCCGGCCAGTTGCGGCCGGTAGCGGGGGTTGGCCAGGAATGCCAGCTGCGCCGGCCCGGCATGGGCCAGGGTGGCGACCCCGCTCACGCGCGTGCTGCCGTCGCCATGCAGCTGCAGGGCGAAGCGCTCGGCCAGTTCGGCGGCGGTGAAGGCGGGCGTGTCCATGGCGCGCATTCTAGCCGGACGTGCAGCGGCTACCGGACCGGGGCGTAGGGTCAGCGGCGCGCCAGCAGGACCAGCAGGGCGCCGGTGCCGCCTTGCGCCGTTGGTGCGGAGTGGAAGGCGAGGACCTCGCCGCGCTGGCGCAGCAGGCGGTCGACCAGGTTCTTCAGGACCGGCGTGCCGTCGCCGCCGCCGCCCTTGCCATGGATGATGCGCACGCAGCCGAAGCCATGCTCGGCCGATTCGGCCAGGAACCGGGCCAGCAGGGTCTCGGCCTGCAGCGCGTTGGCGCCGTGCAGGTCGAGCTCGTCCTGCACGGCGAATTCGCCGCGGCGCAGCCGTTGCCAGGCGCGCGCGGGCACGCGCTCGCGGCGGAACGCGCTGGCGTCGCCGCGTCCCAGCGCGGCGTCGGGATGGTCGGCGATGCGCGTGCGACCCGGCTGGGGCTCGTCGCCCGGCGGCCGGCGTGCCGGCCGCGGTTTCGGCCTCGGCGGCGGCGCGTCGGCCCCGGTCCGCAGCGGCGCGACCTTGCCGATCGCGGCGCGGAACAGGCCGGCGTCGTCTTCGCCGTCGTCGTGCTCGTGCATGGCCACAGGGTAGCGCGGCGCGGGGCGGTTCCGCCGTTGCGGCCGCATCGGCGCGCGAACCGCCGGGACGCTTCCGGTATCATGCCGGTGTTTTCGAGGAAGCCCATGCGCGTACTGGTAAGCAACGACGATGGCGTGGACGCGCCCGGTATCCATGCACTGGCCCAAGGCCTGCGCGAGGCCGGCCACGAGGTCTACGTGGTGGCCCCCGACCGCGACCGTTCCGGCGCGAGCAACTCGCTGACGCTGGACCTGCCGATCCGGGTGCGGCGGCTGGACCACTACACCTGCTCGGTCGCCGGCACGCCCACCGACTGCGTGCACCTGGCGCTGACCGGGATGCTCGAGTTCGAGCCGGACATCGTGGTGTCGGGCATCAACAACACCGCCAACCTGGGCGACGACGTCATCTATTCGGGCACCGTCTCGGCGGCGATGGAAGGCCGCTTCCTCGGCCTGCCGGCGGTGGCCGTGTCGCTGGCCACGCGCAACCATGAGGCGAAGCACTATGGCACCGCCGCGCGCGCGGCGGTGGAGATCGTGGCGCGGCTGGCCTCCGATCCGCTGCCCGCCGACACCATCCTCAACGTCAACGTGCCCGACCTGGCCTGGGACGAGGTCCGCGGCTTCGAAGTGAGCCGGCTGGGCAACCGCCACCGTTCCGAGCCCTGCGTGCCGCAGCCCGATCCGCGCGGTCGCACGGTCTACTGGATCGGTCCGGCCGGCCCGGAGCAGGACGCCGGCCCCGGCACCGACTTCCATGCCGTGCGCACCGGCCACATCTCGATCACCCCGATCCACGTCGACCTGACCCGCTACCAGGCGCTGGAGAAGGTCGCCGGCTGGGTGGGCGGCCTGTCCGCCGCGCTGGCCACGCCACTGGGCGGCGGTCCGGGAGGCGGCGCATGACCCCGCGCCTGCGGCTGCAGCCGGAGGCGGTCGGCCTGGGCATGACCTCCCAGCGCGTGCGCGACCGCCTGGTCGAGCGCCTGCGCGACGGCGCCGCCAACGGCCAGGGCATCGCCGACGAGCGCGTGCTCAACGTGATCCGCATGCTGCCGCGGCACCTGTTCGTCGATGAGGTACTGGCCAGCCGTGCGTACGAAGACACCGCGCTGCCGATCGGCCACGGCCAGACCATCTCCCAGCCGTGGGTGGTGGCGCGGATGACCGAGCTGCTGCTGGAGAATGCGCCGTCCAAGGTGCTGGAGGTCGGCACCGGCTCGGGCTACCAGGCCGCGGTGCTGGGCGCGCTGGGCCTGGAGGTCTACACCGTCGAGCGCATCGGCGAACTGCTGCGCCAGGCGCGCAAGCGCTTCCGCACGCTGGGCATGAACATCCGCAGCAAGCACGACGACGGCCGCGTCGGCTGGCCCGAGCACGCGCCCTACGACGCGATCATCGTCACCGCCGGCGCGCCGGCGGTGGTCCCGGCCCTGGTCGAACAGCTGCGCCCGGGCGGGGTGCTGGTGGCGCCGGTCGGCGGCAGCGGCTCGCAGGCGCTGGTCCGGCTGCTGCGCCGCGAGGACGGCAGCGTCGAGGAGACGCGGCTGGCCGCGGTCAGCTTCGTGCCGCTGCTGTCCGGCACCATCGACTGAGCCCCATGGCCGAACCTGCGTTCGCGAAGATCAACGAAGCCGGCGCACTGGGCGACCAGCTCGCCGCCATCATCGAGCAGCTCCCCCCGGACCGCCTCACCCTGGGCGAGCTGCTGCAGGTGTTCGGCGACGAAGGCCTGCTGCTGCTGACCATCCTGCTGACCCTCGTGTTCCTGATCCCGGTATCGATCCCGGGCGTGAGCACGGTATTCGGCGCGGCGATCCTGCTGGTCGGCATCAGCCGCGTCCTGCGGCGGCCGCTGTGGCTGCCGGCGAAGCTGCGCGAACGCGCGCTGCCCGCCGCGCGCCTGCGCCCGGCATTGAGCGGCGGCCTGCACTGGGTGCGCCGGCTGGAGAAGATCAGCCGGCCATACCGGCTGCGCGGCCTGGTCGACGGGCGTGCCCAGGACATCTTCAACAACCTGGCCTTCATCCTCGCCGCGCTGCTGCTGATGGCGCCGTTCGGCTTCATCCCCTTCAGCAACACGCTGCCCGGGCTGGCGCTGCTGTTCTACGCGATCGGCATGATCCAGCGCGACGGCACCGCGATCCTGCTCGGCCACCTGGCCAACATCGGCACGATCGTCTACTTCGGTATCCTGATCGGCGGTGGTGGCATGGCCGCGCACGGGTTGCTGCGGCATTTCACAGGATGACAGGCATGCTGTCGGCCCGGGGCCCGCGGCCGCGATGGATGGAGTGGTGATGACCGGAACAAGCGTACGCGTGCGGATTCGTTGCGGCCTGGCGCTGGCACTGGCCGTGCTGCTGGCCGCGTGCAGCAGCACCGTGGTGCGCACGCCGCAAGCCGAGGCGGGCCAAGCCGGTTCCAGCGGCCGCAGTGGCGCGTCGGTGGTGGTGAAGCAGGGAGAAACCCTGTATTCGATCGCCCGCCGGAACGGTGTCGCGGTCGAGGACATCGCCCGCTGGAACGGACTCAAGCCGCCGTACACGATCTACCCCGGCCAGCGCCTGGCGCTGGGCCAGGGCGGTGGCCGCAGCGGCGGGGCGACCGCGCCCACGCGCACGGTGACCGCACCGAAACCCGCGGCCCGGCCGGCGAGCCCCGCGCCCGCCTCCAGTGCGCCGGCCAGCAGCGGTTTCAGCTGGCGCTGGCCGGCCCAGGGCGTCCTGCTCAACACCTACGTGGCAGGCAACAACACCCGCCAGGGCATCGACATCGGCGGCAGCAGCGGCCAGCCGGTCACCGCGGCCGCCGACGGCGTGGTCGTCTATTCCGGCGCCGGCCTGGTCGGCTACGGCGAGCTGATCATCGTCAAGCACAACGAGCAGTGGCTGTCGGCGTATGGCCACAACCGCAAGCGGCTGGTCGCCGAAGGCCAGAGCGTGAACGCCGGCCAGCAGATCGCCGAGATGGGCCGCACGGGGGCCGAGCGCGAAATGCTGCACTTCGAGATCCGCCACAACGGCAAGCCGGTCGATCCGCTGCTGTACCTGCCCAAGCGCTAGATCCCTCGATCGCGACCGTGGGCGGATCCCCGGCCCGGCGCAGCGCGCCGGGCGCTCGACCGCGCGCGATCCGGTGGATCGCAGGCTGCGCGGCCTCGCCCGCTACAACGGCAAGCCGGTCGATCCGCTGCTGTACCTGCCCAAGCGCCAGACCCCCTCGATCGCGACCGTGGGCGGATCCCCGGCCCGGCGCAGCGCGCCGGGCGCTCGTCCGCGCGCGATCCGGTGGATCGCAGGCTGCGCGGCCTCGCCCGCTACAACGGCAAGCCGGTCGATCCGCTGCTGTACCTGCCCAAGCGCCAGTGCCGCCGCCGGTCAGCCGAGCAGGAAGGCCACGACCACGCGCCGGCCTTCACCGGCCAACACGTTGTAGGTGCGCGCGGCGGCGGCGTTGTCCATGACCTCGATGCCGATGCCGCGGGTCAGGCAGGCGGCCAGCACCGCGGGCGGCGGAAACACCTGGCGGCCGCCCGTGCCCAGCACCACGAGTTCCGGGGACAGCGCCAGCAGCGGCTGCAGGTGGGCCGGCTCCAGGGCGACCGCACTGGCGGGCGGCGCCCAGTCCTCGAGCAGGTGGTCCGGCGCGAGGGCGAAACTGCGCTCCAGCACGCGGTCGTTCACGCGCACATGGCGCGCATCGGCGCCGCGCACCACCCAGGCGTAATCGGGGCGTTCGTGGCTCAGCTGCATCGCTTCGGGATCCGGTCCGGCCGCCCCGGCTCAGGCGCGCGGCAGTACGATCGCCGGCCTTTCGCTGGCGGGGCGGTAGAGGGTGGCGGTGTGGCCGATCCGCTGGACCAGCGCGGCGCCGGTCTGCCCGGCCAGCTCGGCGATCATCGCGTCGCGGGCCTCGCGGTCCTCGGCGGCGACCTTCACCTTGACCAGCTCATGGCGCTCCAGCACCGCGTCCAGTTCGGCCACGAGGGCCGGGGTGACGCCCTTGCCCCCGACCTGCATCAGCGCCTTGAGCCCGTGGGCCTGGCCGCGGAGGAAGCGGTTCTGGGCGTTGGTGAGGACGACGGACATCGGGATACCGGGGCGGGGCATGGGGTTGTTCAGGGTATCATGGCCGTCCATACCGCCACGGGCGTTCCGCCCGGCCTCCCCCGCATGTCCCGCAGCAAGAGCAGCCAGCGCTGGCTCCGCGAGCACTTCGCCGATCCGTACGTGAAGAAGGCCCAGGCCGAGGGCCTTCGCTCGCGCGCGGCCTACAAGCTCGAGGAGCTGATCGAGCGCGACCGCCTGCTCAAGCCGGGCATGGTCGTGGTCGACCTGGGCGCGGCGCCGGGCGGGTGGTCGCAGTACGTGCGCCAGGCGATGGGCGACGGCGGCCGGGTGCTCGCCCTGGACATCCTCGACATGCCGCCGCTGGCCGGGGTCGAATTCCTTCATGGCGACTTCAGGGAAGACGCCGTCTTATCGGAGCTGGAGGCACGGCTGGACGGCCAGCGCGTCGACCTTGTGCTGTCGGACATGGCCCCCAATATGAGTGGGGTGGACGTGGTCGACCAGGCGCGGGCGATGCACCTGGCCGAGCTGGCGATGGAGTTCGCCGACCACCACCTGCGCACCGGCGGGACCTTCCTGATCAAACTGTTCCAGGGGGTGGGTTTCGACGAGTACGTCCGCCAGCTGCGCCAACGCTACGAGAAGGTGGCGATCCGCAAGCCGGCGGCCTCGCGCAAGCGTTCGCCGGAAGTGTATGCCCTGGCCCAGGGCAAGCGCGCCCAGCCCCGTTGAGCCCGATCCGGTAAGCTCGACCCAAGCAAGACCACCCGACCAAGCCAGTGCGACACGCCATGTACAGGGAACCGCGGAGCCGATGAGGATGAACGACTTGACCAAGAATCTGCTGCTCTGGGTGGTCGTCGCCATCGTGCTGATGGTCGTGTTCCAGAGCTTCTCGCCGCGCGACGGGGCGACCGCCACCGCCGGCGAGGCGCCGACCTACACCCGCTTCCTGCAGGACGTGGAGTCCGGCCGGATCCGCTCGGTGGTGATCACCGACGACAGCACCCTGACCAGCAACGTCATCCGCTACAAGCGCAGCGACGGCACCGAGGGCCAGGTGGTCGGCCCGATCGACCTGAAGCTGACCGACCAGCTGCTGAGCAAGAACATCGAGGTCACCCGCGAGCCGCCGAAGACCGGCCCGGGGTTCTGGGGCATCGTCCTCAACTTCCTGCCGGTGCTGCTGATCATCGGCTTCTGGCTGTTCATCATGCGCCAGATGCAGGGCGGCGGCGGCGGCGCCAAGGGCGCGATGTCGTTCGGCAAGTCGCGCGCCAAGCTGCAGGGCGAGGACCAGGTGAAGGTCACCTTCGCCGACGTCGCCGGCTGCGACGAGGCCAAGGAGGAGGTCGGCGAGCTGGTCGACTTCCTGCGCGATCCGTCCAAGTTCACCAAGCTCGGCGGCAAGATCCCGCGCGGCGTGCTGATGGTCGGTCCCCCGGGCACCGGCAAGACGCTGCTGGCGAAGGCGATCGCCGGCGAGGCCAAGGTGCCGTTCTTCTCGATCTCCGGCTCCGACTTCGTCGAAATGTTCGTCGGCGTCGGCGCCAGCCGCGTGCGCGACATGTTCGAGCAGGCCAAGAAGCACGCGCCGTGCATCATCTTCATCGACGAGATCGACGCGGTCGGCCGCCATCGCGGCGCCGGCCTGGGCGGCGGCCACGACGAGCGTGAGCAGACCCTCAACCAGCTGCTGGTGGAGATGGACGGCTTCGACGGCGGCGAGGGCGTGATCGTGGTCGCGGCGACCAACCGCCCCGACGTGCTCGACCCGGCGCTGCTCCGGCCCGGCCGCTTCGACCGCCAGGTGGTGGTCGGCCTGCCGGACGTGAAGGGCCGGGAGCAGATCCTCAAGGTGCACATGCGCAAGCTGCCGCTGGCCGACGACGTCGAGCCGATGGTGATCGCGCGCGGCACGCCGGGCTTCTCCGGCGCCGACCTGGCCAACCTGGCCAACGAGGCGGCGCTGTTCGCGGCGCGCGAGAACGCCAAGGAGGTCCGCATGGACCACTTCGACCGCGCCCGCGACAAGATCCTGATGGGCGCCGAGCGCCGCTCGATGGCGATGAGCGAGGACGAGAAGACGCTGACCGCCTACCACGAGGCCGGCCACGCCATCGTCGGCCGCCTGGTGCCCGAGCACGACCCGGTCTACAAGGTCACGATCATTCCGCGCGGCCGTGCGCTGGGCGTGACCATGTACCTGCCCGAGGGCGACCGCTATTCGATGAACCGGGTGGCGATCGAATCGCAGCTGTGCTCGCTGTACGGCGGGCGCGTGGCCGAGGAGCTGATCTTCGGCGAGGACAAGGTCACCACCGGCGCCTCCAACGACATCGAGCGCGCGACCAAGATGGCGCGCAACATGGTCACCAAGTGGGGCCTGAGCGACGAGATGGGCCCGATCGCCTACGGCGAGCAGGAGGACGAGGTGTTCCTCGGCCGCTCGGTCACCCAGCACAAGAACGTCTCCGACGACACCGCGCGCCGGATCGACGAGGTCGTGCGTTCGATCCTGGACCGCGCCTACGCCAAGACCAAGACGCTGCTGACCGAGAACATCGACAAGCTGCATGCGATGTCGCAGCTGCTGCTGCAGTACGAGACCATCGATGCGCCGCAGATCGACGCGATCATGGAAGGCCGCGAGCCGCCGCCGCCGATGGGCTGGGGCAAGTCCGGCAAGGACGGCGACAACAAGAGCGGTCCGCGTCCGCTGCCGCCGGTCGGCGGTCCCGCCACCCAGACCTGAGCCTGCAGGCGCATGGCCGGGCTGCCGCCAGAGCCGTCGCGGGAGGATCCGCCGCGGCAGGAGCCGCCACCGCGGCGCAGCTATTTCGTGCACAACCCGTGGCGCACCCGCGCCACGGGTGGATTCGCCGGCGCCTCGATGATGCTGACGATCACCGCCGTGTTCTACGCGCTGGGGCGATTGCCGCTGCCGCTGGTCGGCCTGTCCGTGCTGCTGGCGGCGGGTGCGTTCGGCTTCGGCCTGTATGCGCGCCGCCGCGCGGAACGCTTCGACGCGGACCTGGGCAACGGCCCGCCCGGACACTGAGCCCGCCCGGCGGGCGTGGCCGGCAATTGAATATCCGACGCCCGCTCCAGCGGGGCCGTGCTCCCGCCGGTCCTGGCTGTCCAGTCGATGCCGGAGGGAAGGTTGGCTCCCATCCAAGGCAGCCGGCAGGTCGTGCCCGGCGCTGCAATGCGGATACGCCCACGGGTCCCGGTTGTCGCTGGCGTGGCCTCGGTTCAGACTTGCGCGCAACCGACCCGCGGATGCCGCCGATGTTCGACCTGTCCCCCAGCCTGGATTGCGCCGGCCGCGTCCTGAAGCTCGACCGCACCCGGGTGATGGGCATCGTCAACGTCACCCCCGATTCGTTCTCCGACGGCGGTGCCCACGCAAGCGCCGAGGCGGCCGTCGCCCATGGCCTGGCGCTTGCGGCGCAGGGCGCGGACATCCTCGACGTCGGCGGCGAGTCCACCCGGCCCGGTGCGGCACCGGTGCCGCTGGAGGAGGAACTGCGCCGGGTAGTGCCGGTCATCGAACGGCTGGCGCGCGAGACCGCGCTGCCGGTCAGCGTGGACACGCGCAAGCCGGAAGTGATGCGCGCGGCGGTGCAGGCCGGTGCCGGCATGATCAACGATGTCGGTGCCCTGCGTGGCGACGGGGCGCTGGAAACGGCAGCCGCGCTGGGCGTGCCGGTGGTGCTGATGCACATGCTCGGCGAGCCCGGTTCGATGCAGGACGATCCGCGCTATGACGATGTCGTCGCCGAGGTGCACCGCTTCCTCGCCGAACGCATCTTCGCCGCCGAGCTGGCCGGCATCGTCAGGAAGAACATCGTCGTCGACCCGGGTTTCGGCTTCGGCAAGACCACCGGGCACAACGTGCTGCTGCTGGCCGGGCTGGAGCGGTTCGCCGAACTGGGCGTGCCGCTGCTGGCCGGTTTGTCGCGCAAGCGCAGCATCGGCGAGCTGACCGGGCGCGCGGTGCCGGGCGAGCGCGTCGCCGGTTCGGTCGCCGCGCACCTGCTCGCCGCCCAGCGCGGTGCGGCGATCGTGCGCGTGCACGACGTGGCCGCCACCGTGGATGCGCTGAAGGTCTGGGAAGCGGTGGCCGCGGTGCCGGCGCCGCGCCGCGACGCCGCACCGGCGATCCGCTGGCCGGACGAGTAGCGGTGATCGGCCCGCCGGCGCTCCGGTAAGCTTTGCGCCCGTCGATGGTCCGGCATCCCGCCACGTGAGCGCCTTTTTTCCATTCCCGTTCCGCCGCGCGCCGGCGCTGCCGCCTCCGCGCCGGCCCGCAAAGCCTGCCGGCTCGCAGCGTCGGGGGAGCTGGCCATGCCGGTAGATGCCCGGCCCTTGGCGATCGCGGTGATGGGCCCGACCGCGTCGGGCAAGACCGCGTTCGCGGTCGACCTGGCGCGGCAGTGTGGTGGCGAGATCGTCAGCGTCGACTCGGCGCTGGTGTACCGGGGCCTGGACATCGGCGCAGCCAAGCCGGACGCACGCGAACGCGCCGGCGTGCCGCACCACCTGCTCGACATCCGCGAGCCGTGGCAACCCTACTCGGCGGCCGAGTTCGCCGGCGACGCGCGCCTGGCGATCGACGGCATCGTCGCCCGCGGCCGGCTGCCGGTGCTCGCCGGAGGCACCGGCCTGTACTTCCAGGCGCTGCTGCGCGGGCTGGCCGCGATGCCCGAGGCCGATCCGGTGCTGCGCGAGGCGATCGCTGCCGAAGCCGGGCAGCGCGGCTGGGCGGCGCTGCACGAGGAACTGGCACGGGTCGATCCGGCTGCCGCCGCGCGCATCCGGCCCGGCGACGCGCAGCGGATCCAGCGCGCGCTGGAGGTGTACCGCCTGAGCGGGCGCCCGATCAGCGCATGGCAGCGCGATCCGCCGCCGCCGCGGCTGCCGCTGCGGGTGCTCAAGCTGGTGCTGGCGCCGGTCGACCGTGCCGTGCTGCACGCGCGGATCGCGCGCCGGTTCGATGCGATGCTCGTTGCCGGCTTCCTCGACGAGGTGCGCGCCCTGCGCGCGCGGCCGGCGCTGCGTGCCCATCCGCGCCCGCTCGACCTGCCGGCGCTGCGGGCGGTCGGCTACCGCCAGGCGTGGGAACACCTGGACGGGGCGACCGACGCGGCGGCGTTCCGCGACCGCGCCGTGCACGCCACCCGGCAACTGGCCAAGCGCCAGCTGACCTGGCTGCGCGGCGAACTGGACGCGCGCTGGTTCGATCCGGAACGTGACGGCGGTCAACTCCGGCAGGCGGTCGCCTGTTTCCTCGCCCGTCCCGCGGGCTTGCACCAGCGCGCGGTTGTGTAACATGCCCGGACGGGCCGGGGGAGGCCCCGGGTGCGCCCGACGCATCCGACAAGCAGTCACCCATAAGAAGAACAAGGGGAACCAGCCAATGTCCAAGGGGCAATCTCTGCAGGACCCGTTCCTGAACGCACTCCGTCGCGAACGCGTCCCGGTGTCGGTCTACCTGGTGAACGGCATCAAGCTGCAGGGTACGATCGAGTCCTTCGACCAGTTCGTGGTGCTGCTGCGCAGCACCGTCAGCCAGATGGTCTACAAGCACGCCATTTCCACCGTCGTGCCGTCGCGCAATGTCCGGGTCGGACCGGGTGGCGGCTACGTGCAGCAGCCGGGCGAGCCCGAGGAAGGCGGCGACGAGGCCGAATGACCACGCACCGCGACCGGGCAGGTTGACGGTGCCGTTGCTTCCCGGAGTCCTGTTTGTTCGAACGTTCCCGCAAGGGTGAACACGCGTTGCTGATCCAGCCCCACGCCGGTGGGGCCGTGCCCGAGGACGTGCTGGAGGAATTCGCCGACCTGGCGCGTTCGGCCGGCGCCAGCGTGGCCGCCACGCTCACCGCGCGCATCGACCGCCCCAATCCCGCCACCCTGATCGGCAGCGGCAAGCTGGACGAGGTCAAGGCCGCGGCCGAGGCCACCGGCGCCGACCTGATCCTGGTCAACCACCCGCTCAGCCCCGGCCAGGAGCGCAACCTGGAGAGGGCGCTGCAGCGGCGGGTGGTCGACCGCACCGGGCTGATCCTGGACATCTTCGCCCAGCGCGCCCGCAGCCACGAAGGCAAGCTGCAGGTCGAGCTGGCCCAGCTCCGGCACATGGCCACCCGCCTGGTCCGCGGCTGGACCCACCTGGAGCGCCAGCGCGGCGGCGCGATCGGCCTGCGCGGCCCCGGCGAAACCCAGCTGGAAACCGACCGCCGCCTGCTGCAGAAGCGCCTGGAGCAGCTGCAACGGCGCCTGGACAAGGTCGAGGTGCAGCACACCCAGATGCGGCGCGCGCGCGTGCGCAGCGAGCTGCCGCGGGTGGCCCTGGTCGGCTACACCAATGCCGGCAAGTCCACGCTGTTCAATGCGCTGACCGGCGCCGACGCCTACGCGGCGGACCAGTTGTTCGCCACCCTGGACCCGACCGTGCGCCGTATCGCGCTGCCGGGCGGCAGCGTGGTCCTGGCCGACACGGTCGGCTTCGTGCGCGACCTGCCGCATGAGCTCGTCGCCGCGTTCCGCTCGACCCTGTCGGAGGCGCGCGAGGCCGACCTGTTGCTGCACGTGATCGACGCCGCCGACCCGCACCGCGACGACCGCATCGCCCAGGTCGACGCGGTGCTGGCCGAAGTCGGCGCCGGCGACCTGCCGCAGCTGCTGGTGTTCAATAAGATCGACCGGATCGAGGGCGCCGAGGCGCGCCACGACCACAGCGGCGGCGACGCCGACGACCCCGGCCACCGCGAGCGGGTATGGCTGTCGGCGCGCGACGGCCGCGGCCTGGAGCTGCTGCAGGCCGCGCTGGCCCGGCGCCTGGACCTGCAGCGCGTGTTCGGCGAGCTGCGCCTGCCGCCGCAGGCCGGGCGGCTGCGGGCGCGCCTGCACCAGCTGGAGGCGGTCCGCGCCGAGCAGGCCGACGAGCACGGCTGGCTGCTGCAGGTGGACCTGCCGCGGAGCGAAGTCGAGCGCCTGGCCGCCCGCGCCGATGGCGAGCCGTTGCGCGCGATGCTGCCGCCGCGGCAGGACGACTGAAGCCACCGCGCCTGCCGTTCCGGGTCGGTTCCTGTACCGCAACCGCGCACCGCCAACGGCACATACCAATGGCCCGGGGGCGGCCGGCGCGGTCTTGCTAGAATCGGGCCATGCCCCGCCCGCGCCCGCGGCGACGGCCGGGACCCTTCGATACGGAGCTTTCATGGTCTGGAACACCCCTGGTAAGGGCGGCCCCGGCAGGAACGGCGATTCGCCCGACAGCCCGCCCCGCAATCCCTGGCCCCCGCGCCGTGCCCCCGGCAATGGCGGCGGCGGCCTGGACGGCCTGCTGGCCCGGCTGCGCGACCTGTTCGGCGGCGGTGGCGGTGGCGGCAGCATCGGCCGCTGGGTGTTGCTGGGCCTGGCCCTGCTGGTCCTGCTGAGCAGCTTCCAGCTGGTCGGCGAGCAGCAGCGCGGCGTGGTCCTGCGCTTCGGCCAGTTCGCGCGGGTGATGGAACCGGGCCCGAACCTGAAGTGGCCGTGGCCGGTGGAGCGGGTGATCAAGGTCAACGCGACCCAGATCAAGACCTTCAGCAACACCGTGCCGGTGCTGACCCGCGACGAGAACATCGTCAACGTCACCATGAACGTGCAGTACCGGGTCGGCGATCCGCGCCTGTACCTGTTCGGCTCCCGCGACGCCGACCGCATGCTCGAGCAGGTCGCGCAGAGCGTGGTCCGCGAACAGGTCGGCCGCGCCGACCTGGATACCGTGCTCGGTGCGCGCGGCCCGCTGTCGGCCAGCGCCGCGCAGCAGCTGCAGGCCTCGCTCGACGCCTACCGCACCGGCCTGGTCGTGACCGAGCTGAACCTGCAGGACGCGCGTCCGCCGGAGGAGGTCAAGCCGGCCTTCGACGAGGTCAACAGCGCCCAGCAGATCAAGGACCAGCTGATCAACGAGGCGCGCGCCTATGCCGCGCGCGTGGTGCCGGAGGCGCGCGGCGAGGCCGCGCGCCGGCGCACCGTGGCGGAAGGTTACAAGGCGGCCAAGATCGCCCAGGCCGAGGGTGACGCGGCCCGCTTCAGCCTGTTGCGCGACGAGTACCGCAACGCGCCGGAGGTCACCCGCAAGCGCCTTTGGCTGGAAACCGTGCAGGACGTGCTGGCGAAGAACCGCACCGTGGTCGGCGGCGACGGACGCCAGCTGATCTACGTGCCGATGGCGCCCGCCGGCGCGGCCACGAACGCCCCGGTAGGTCCGGCGATCGGCGCCGAGGCGCTGATGCCCGCGATCGAAAGCACTCCCGAAGCGGGACGCGGCACCGGCCGCGAGTCCGCCCGCACCGGCCGTGAGGATCCCGCCCGATGAAGTACTCCCTCTGGATCGCCCTGGCGGTGGCCGCCGCGCTGGGCCTGCTCGGTTCGGTCTACGTGGTCCGCGAGGGCCAGGTCGCGCTCGTGCTGAACCTCGGCCGCGTGGCGCGCACCGACATCGGCCCGGGCCTGCACTTCAAGGTGCCGCTGGTGGAGACCGTGCGCACCTTCGACAGTCGCTTCGCGCTGGTCGACTTTTCGCCGGAGCGCTACCTGACGTCCGAGCGCAAGGACGTCAGCGTCGATTTCGTGGCGATCGGCTACATCAACGACGCGCGCGCGTTCTACCGGGCCACCGGCGGCGTCGAATCGGCCGCCGCCGACCGCCTGGCGCCGATCATCAAGGACTCGCTGCGCAACGAGATCAACTCGCGCACGCTGACCCAGCTGGTGTCCGGCGACCGCAGCGAGGTGATCGCCCGGCAGCTGGACGGCATCAACAAGGGCGCCGAGACGCTGGGCATGCGCATCGTCGACATCCGCCTCAAGCAGATCGACCTGCCGACCGACAGCGACGTGATCACGCAGGTCTACGACCGCATGCGCGCCGAGCGCAAGCAGGTGGCCAGCGCCTTGCGCGCCGAGGGCGAGGAGCAGGCGCGCACGGTGCGCGCCCAGGCCGACCGCGACCAGGCGGTGCTGGTGGCGGAGGCCGAGCGCGACGCGCAGCAGCTGCGCGGCGAAGGCGACGCCCAGGCCGCGCGGCTGTTCGCGGAAGCGGCCAGCCAGGATCCGGCGTTCTTCGCCTTCCACCGCAGCCTGGAGGCCTACCGGGCCGCGTTCGCCGACGGCAAGGGCGTGATCGTGCTGGAGAAGGACGACCCGTTCCTGCAGTACTTCAAGAACGAACGCTGATGCCGGGCGCGCTGCTCCAGGCGCTGTGCCTGGTCGCGGTGATCGAGGGGTTGTTCCTGTTCGCCGCGCCGGGGTTGTGGCGGCGGACGATGGAGCAGCTGCTGCAGCGGCCGGACGGCGCGCTGCGGCGGCTCGGCGCCGTGGTCCTGCTCGCGGGTGTCGTGTCCCTGTGGTGGCTGCGCTTGTAGGAGCCCATCCTCATGGGCGACACGGGCGTCGGAGCCACGGGAACGTCGCCTGTGCCGGCGGCATCGGGTCGCCCATGAAGATGGGCTCCTACACGAAGAAGTGCCTGCTCGATCGGGCGACCGCTCAGGGCCAGTCGATGGTGCCGCGTACCACGCTGACCACGCGGCCACCGGACCAGACCTCGCCCTCGGCATCGACCTGCATGTCCAATCGCGCGTCGTAGCCGACTTCGCGCCCCTGGCTCACGCGGTAACGGCCGTCGCGGCCGGGCAGCGCATCGCGCAGCGAAAGCCAGGCGGCCAACGTGGCGTTCGCCGCACCCGAGGCGGCATCCTCGAACACCGCCGGGCCACCGACGAACGCACGTGCGGCGACCTGGTAGTCGCTGCCGCTGCAGCGGGCGAAGGCCAGCACGCCCATGCTGTCGGTGCCGCGGGCCAGGCCGGCAATGGCTTCCCAGTCCGGCATGGCGTTGCGCAGGCTGGCCTCGTCGCGCGCTTCGGCGATCCACCAGCGGCGCCCGCCATCCATCAGCGCCGGTGGAAGCTCGCCCAACGGCAGCCAGTCCAGCGCTTCGGCCATGCGCGAGCCGCGGCCGTCGGCCGTTTCCACCAGGCGCGCGCGTGGCGTGCGGATCGCGATGCGCCGGACCCCGCCGTCGGCGTCCACCCGCAGCGGCAGCAGGCCGGCGATGCCCTCCTGCACCAGCAGCCCGTCGCGTGCCTGGGCGAGGCCGGCCTCGAGCACCACATGGGCGGTGCCGACGCTGGGATGGCCGGCGAACGGCACCTCGCGCTTCGGGCTGAACATGCGGATGCCGTAGCTGGCCCCTTCGCGGGTCGGCGGGAACACGAACGTCGTCTCGGGAAGCCGCGTCCAGCGGGCGATGGCCTGCATCGCCGCCTCGTCCAGGCCGCTTGCGTCCGGCAGCACGGCCAGCGGGTTGCCGGCGCCGGGGCGGTCGGCGAACACGTCCACCTGGACGAAGGGGCGGGTGGCCATGGCGACGATCCTGTCGGGGAAGGGGGCCGAGGTTACCAGTCCACCGTGCCACGGATCACCGCGTGCACTTCACCTCCGACCCACACCCCGCCATCGGCGTCGACGACCAGTTCCAGGCGCGCGTCGCGACCGATCTCGCGGCCCTGGCTGGCGAGGTAGCGGCCGCCGGCACCCGGCAGGCGGCCGTGGCGGTGAAGCAGGGCGGCGATGCTGGCGTTGACGCTGCCGGTGGCCGGGTCTTCGGCGATGCCCACGCCCGGAGCGAACGCCCGCACCACCAGGTCCGCGCCGTCGCCCGCGTCCGCGCGCGCGAACACGGCCAGCTTGCCGCTGCCCGGCAGCGCGGCGATCGCGGCCTGGTCGGGACGCAGCGTGCGCACCGCGGCCTCGTCGGCCAGTTCCAGCAGCCACCAGTCCGGGCCGTTGTTCCAGAGCGCCGGCGGCAGGGCCCCGCGCGCGGCGCCCCAGACCCGATCGCCGGCCAGCCAGCCCGGCGCCGGTGCATCCACCGGCCTGGCCGCGGGACTGCGCACCGCTGGCAGCAGGCGCTCGCCTTGGCGCCGGATCCGCACCGGCAGCAGTCCGGCGGCGCATTCCTGCACCAGCTGGCCATCACGTTCGCGGACCAGCCTGGCATCGAGCGCGGCCCAGGCCGCGCCCACGCTGGGGTGGCCCGCGAACGGCAACTCCATCCGCGGGGTGAAGATCCGGATCGCATAATCGGCGCCGCCGTCGGACGGCGGCAGGAAGAACACGGTCTCCGACAGGTTGGTCCAGGCGGCGAACGCCTGCATCGCTGCCGCCTCCATGCCCTGCGCGTCGTAGACCACCGCCAGCGGGTTGCCCGCGCCGGCGCGGGGAGCGAAGACATCGACCTGCAGGTAGCGGCGCGTGGGCATGGCGGGGCGGGCCTGGGCAGCGGGATGGCCGAGCGTACCAGCGCACCGGGTACCGCGCCGGGCGCATCCGCGACGCCTGCCCGGCGCAGTGCGCGGGCCATCGCCGCAAGCCGATTGCGCTTAGAATCGGCGGTTCATGCCCGGTGGTCGGGTGGTCCCCACAACACACTCCATGTCCCCAGTTTCGCCTGCGCAAGACGCCGCCTCCGGCGGTTGGATCGTCCTCAAGTTCGGTGGCACCTCGGTGTCGCGCCGGCACCGCTGGGACACGATCGGCAAACTGGCCAGGCAGCGTGCCGAACAGACGGGCGGGCGCGTGCTGGTGGTGGTATCGGCGCTTTCCGGCGTCACCAACGAACTGACCGCGATCGCCGAAGGCAAGGCCGGCGACGGCGCGCCGGACGCGCGCGCGCGCATGGCTGCGCTGGAGCAGCGCCACCGCGACTTCGCCGCCGAGCTGGACCTGGATGCCGACGCGGTCCTGGGCGGGCGCCTGTCCGCGCTGCGCGCATTGCTCGACGATCCGCGCGCGGCGTCGCGTCCGCTCGACTGGCAGGCCGAAGTGCTGGGCCAGGGCGAGCTTCTCTCGTCCACGCTCGGCGCCGCCTACCTTCGCGCGCAGGGCCTGGACATGGGCTGGATGGACGCGCGCGACTGGCTCGACGCGCTGCCGCCGCAGGCCAACCAGAGCGAGTGGTCGCGGCGGCTGTCGGTGAACTGCCAGTGGCAGGCGGACGCGGCATGGCGCGCCCGCTTCGCGCAACAGCCCACGCGCCTGCTGATCACCCAGGGCTTCATCGCCCGGCACCAGGACGGCGGTACCGCGATCCTCGGCCGCGGCGGCTCGGACACCTCGGCCGCCTATTTCGGCGCCCTGCTCGGCGCTTCGAAAGTGGAGATCTGGACCGACGTGCCGGGCATGTTCAGCGCCAATCCGCGCGAGGTGCCCGACGCGCGCCTGCTCAGCCGGCTCGGCTACGCCGAGGCGCAGGAGATCACCACCACCGGCGCCAAGGTGCTGCACCCGCGTTCGATCAAGCCGTGCCGCGATGCCGGCGTGCCGATGGCGATCCTGGACACCGAGCGCCCGGAACTGCCCGGCACCACCATCGACCGCAGTGCGGCGACGGTGCCGGGGGTGAAGGCGATCAGCCGCCGCAACGGCGTGGTGCTGGTGTCGGTGGAGGACATCGGCATGTGGCAGCAGGTCGGCTACCTGGCCGAGGTGTTCGCGCTGTTCCGCAAGCACGGCCTGTCGGTGGACATGATCGGCACCTCGCAGACCAACGTCACCGTGTCGCTGGACCCGAGCGAGAACCTGCTCAGCGAGAACGTGCTGGCGGCGCTGGCCGAAGACCTGGAGAAGATCGGCCGGGTCAAGGTGATCGTACCCTGCGCCGCGGTCACCCTGGTCGGCCGTGGCATGCGCTCGCTGCTGCACAAGCTGTCGGAGGTGTTCTCCAGCTTCGGCCACGAGCGGGTGCACATGATCTCGCAGTCGTCCAACGACCTGAACCTGACCTTCGTCATCGACGAGGCCGATGCCGACGGGCTGCTGCCGGACCTGCACGCCGCGCTGATCGACAGCGGCGCGATGCCGGTGCTGGAGAAGGACGTGTTCGGTCCGCGCTGGCGCGAGATCGACGGATCGCTGCGTCCGCGTCCGGTGCCTTGGTGGCACGGCGAGCGCGGGCGGCTGCTGGCGATGGCCGCCGAAGGCACGCCGCGCTACGTCTACCACCTGCCGACCGTGCGCGAACGCGCGCGCGCGCTGAAGTCGGTGGCGGCGGTCGACCGGCGCTACTACGCGATCAAGGCCAATCCGCACCCGGCGATCCTGCGCGCGCTGGTCGAGGAAGGCTTCGGCCTGGAATGCGTGTCGCTGGGCGAGCTGCAGCATGTGTTCGCCGCGGTGCCGGGCCTGGATCCGGCGCGTGTGCTGTTCACCCCCAGCTTCGCGCCGGTGCACGAGTACGAGGCGGGGTTCGCGCTCGGCGTCACGGTGACCGTGGACAGTGTCGAAGCGCTGCGGCGCTGGCCCGAGGTGTTCCGCGGGCGCCAGATCTGGTTGCGCATCGACCTGGGCCACGGCGACGGCCACCACCAGAAGGTCAACACCGGCGGCAGGGACTCCAAGTTCGGACTGTCGGCGCAGCGCGTGGACGAGTTCGTCGACGCCGCGCGCGCCCTCGGCATCGCGATCACCGGCCTGCATGCGCACCTGGGCAGCGGCGTGGAGACCGCCGGCCACTGGCGGCTGATGTGCGACGAGCTGGCCGGGTTCGCCCGCCGCATCGGCACGGTGGCCACGCTGGACATCGGCGGCGGCCTGCCGATCCCGTACAGCGCCGACGACGAACCGTTCGATATCGATGCCTGGGCCGCCGGCCTGGCCGAGGTCAAGGCGGTGCATCCGGCGTTCGGGCTGGTGATCGAACCGGGCCGCTACCTGGTCGCCGAGTGCGGCGTGCTGCTGGCCCATGCCACCCAGGTGATCGAGAAGGATGGCGTGCTGCGCGTGGGCCTGGACGCGGGCATGCATACGCTGGTGCGCCCGGCGATGTATGACGCCTGGCACGACATCGTCAACCTGCAGCGCCTGGACGCGGCGGCCGACGGCGTGTTCGATGTGGTCGGCCCGATCTGCGAGTCCAGCGACGTGTTCGGCCGCCAGCGCCACCTGCCGTCGGACACCGCGCCGGGCGATGTGATGCTCATCGCCGATGCCGGCGCCTACGGCCGTGCCATGACCAGCACCTACAACCTGCGCGGGCTGCCGGCCGAGGACGTGATCGATGGCGCCGCGGACTGAGTTCATCGTGCTGGCGACCCTGGCCGGCGGCATCGTCGCCGTGCTGGGCTACCTGCTCGCGTCGGCGTTCGTGTTCGAGCTGCAGCCGGTGGAAGCGTTGCGCCTGGCCGCGCAGTGGAGCCCGGCCGGCATTGCCGCGGCGTTCGGTGCGGCATGGATCGCCAGTGCCTGGCAGCGACGCGCCCGCGAGGCAGGACGTGCATGGACCGCTCGTGCGATGGCGCTGCGCGCGACCGGGTTGGCCCTGCTGCTGTATCCGCTCACCGTCGCCTGCTGGACCGTGATCAGCGGCTGGCTCGACCAGCGCTTCGCCTCGGCGGGCATGCCGTTGCGCGAGCTGATGGCCTGGGTGCCGTCGATCGTCCTGGGCGCCACGCTCGCGGCCGTTCTCATCGCCACGCTTCCGGCGTTCGTCATCGCTTTCTTTCTGTGCCGGCGCTACCTGCGCCGGCAAACCGGCTTCACCACAGGTATTGCATGAGCACTTTCGATCGAGACGCCATCCAGGCCTTCCGCTTCGTGCGCTGCGGCTTCGATGCGGACAGCGGCGTGGCCGAGCTGGCGTATGCCTTCGACGACGGCCCGGAACTGGTGGAAACCATCACCGTGCCCGGCGCACCGTTCGCCCTCGATGGCCCGCGCGCGGCGGCCGTGGAGCAGGCGCTGCGGCTGCTGCACCTGGTCGCCGGCGTCAGCTACTACAAGGCCGCCGTGCCGCCGCAGATCCGCATCGACGGTTATGCCATCGACGCGGCCACCGCTGGATTGCTGGAGCAGATCTACCTCAACGGCCTGGGCGAGTTCGCCTATCGCAACGGCCTGGACCTGCACGGGCGCATCCGCTTCCCGGCGCAGGCGCAGGAGCCCCCGCGCGCCGCGCCGGCGCTGGGCCTGGCGCCACACGCGCTGGTCGCCATCGGCGGCGGCAAGGATTCGCTGGTCAGCATCGAGGCGCTGCGCGCGGCGGGCGTGGAGCAGGTCGTCACCTGGATCGGTGGCTCGCAGTTGATCCGCACCTGCGCCGAGCGCACCGGCCTGCCCACGCTCAACATCGGCCGCGCGCTGGCCCCGGCGCTGTTCGATATCAACCGGCAGGGCGCCTACAACGGCCACATCCCGGTCACCGCGGTGAACTCGGCGATCCTGGTGCTGGCCGCGCTGCTGGCCGGCGCCGACCAGGTGGTGTTCTCCAACGAGCGCTCGGCCAGCTATGGCAGCCTCATTCCCGGCACTGGCGAGGTGAACCACCAGTGGTCCAAGGGTTGGGCGTTCGAGCGCGCATTCGGCGAGCACGTCGAGCGCACCGTGGCCGCCGACCTGCACTACTACTCGCTGCTGCGGCCGCTGTCGGAGCTGGCGGTGGCGCGGCAGTTCGCCAGGAACGACCACTACGACGCGCACTTCTCCAGCTGCAACCGCAACTTCCACATCCTCGGCGAGAAGCCGGCGCAGCGCTGGTGCGGGCTGTGCCCGAAATGCCATTTCGTGTTCCTGGCGCTGGCGCCGTTCATGCCCAAGACGCGGCTGGTGCGGATCTTCGGCCGCAACCTGCTCGACGACGTTTCGCAGGCGCCGGGCTTCGACGCGCTGCTGGAGTACCAGGACCACAAGCCGTTCGAGTGCGTGGGCGAGGGTCGCGAATCGCGCGCGGCCATGGCCGTGCTGGCCGCGCGCGCGGACTGGCGCGCGGACGCGCTGGTGGCGCGTTTCGCCCGCGAGATCCAGCCGCAGCTGGACCCGGGCGAACTGGCGCTGGAACCGCTGTTCGACATCGACGGCGAGCACCGGGTGCCGGCGCCGGTCTGGGAGCGGGTGCGTGCGAATTTCGCAGCTTGATGGCCGGCGCGTCGCGCTATGGGGCTGGGGTCGCGAGGGCCGTGCCGCCTGGCGCGCGGTCCGCGCAGCGCTGCCGGCGCTGCCGCTGACCCTGTTCTGCAATCCGGCCGAGGCAGCCGAAGCCGCCGCGCTGGGCGACGCGCTGCTGGACACGCGCGCCGTGGCCGACGCCGAGGCGCTGTCGGCGTTCGACGTCGTGGTCAAGTCGCCCGGCATCAGCCCGTACAGGCCCGAGGCGCTGGACGCAGCCGCGCGAGGCACGCGTTTCATCGGCGGCACCGCGCTGTGGTTCGCTGCCCATCCGCAGGCGCGCACGGTCTGCGTCACCGGCACCAAGGGCAAGAGCACCACCACCTCGCTGCTGGCGCACCTGCTGCGCGCCGGCGGCCACCGCGCCGCGCTGGCCGGCAACATCGGCCTGCCGCTGCTGGAGGTGCCGGACGAACCGGCCCCGGAGTTCTGGGCGATCGAGCTGTCCAGCTACCAGACCGGCGACGTCGCTTCCAGCGACGTGCGGCCGGAGGTGGCGGTGGTGCTCAACCTGTTCCCCGAACACCTGGACTGGCATGGCAGCGAGGCGCGCTATGTCGACGACAAGCTGAAGCTGGTGACCGAGGCGCGGCCACGCACGGCCGTGCTCAACGCGGCCGACCCGCGCCTGGCCGCGCTGGACCTGCCCGACAGCCGCGTGGTCTGGTTCAACCGCGAGGACGGCTGGCACCTGCGTGGCGAGGCGCTGTACCGGGGCGATGCGTTCGTGTTCGACACCGCGGCGGTGCCGCTGCCGGGCCGGCACAACCGCGGCAACCTGTGCGCGGTGCTGGCCGCGATCGAGGCGCTGGGCGTGGACGCCGCGCCGCTGGCGCCGGCCGCGCTGGATTTCCGCCCGCTGCCGCATCGCCTGCAATGGCTGGGCGAGCGCGACGGGCTGGCCTGGGTCAACGATTCGATCAGCACCACGCCGCACGCCAGCCTGGCCGCACTGGACTGCCATCGCGAGCGGCGCGTGGCGATCCTGCTCGGCGGCCACGACCGCGGGCTGGACTGGCACGACTTCGCCGACCACCTGCGCCAGGCCGCGCCGGACGCGGTGGTCACGATGGGCGGCAACGGGCCGCGCATCCATGCGCTGCTGGCACCGCTGGCCGCTGAAGGCCGCTTCGCGCTGGAAGCGGCCGACGACCTGGCCGATGCCGTCGCCCGCGCCCGTCGCCTGCTCGGCGGTCAGGGCGTGGTGTTGCTTTCGCCCGGCGCACCCAGCTTCGGCGCCTACCGCGACTACACCGAGCGCGGCCGCCATTTCGCCGCGCTGGGCGGCTTCGATCCGGACGCGATCAGCGCCATCCCGGGGCTCGGCGTGGCCTGAAGGCGGTGCCGGCTGGTCCGGCTTCGGCGAGGCGCCCGACCGGGCGTGCAGCCATCGCCGGATCTTCCCCGACCCTGGACCGACGGGCTTGGGCGAACGCGATGCGCTGGCGGCAGCAGTGGCTCTGCCGGGGTACCGGACATCGCGGCGGAGCAGCCGTGCGCCGTGATGCCGGCGGCGACGCGCCGCGGATTACACTCGGCCTTCCTTCGGCCGAGCCTGGAATCCCTGCCATGCGCACTTCCCACATCCTTGGCGGCGCCCTCGCCGCCGCGCTGCTCTCCCTGCATGCCGCGCCGGTCGATGCGAAGCCGCGCGCCGAGCCGGTGGAGTGGAGCATCGGCAACGAGCAGTTCAGTGGTTTCCTGGTCTACGACGACGAGGGCGATGCCAAGCGTCCAGGCCTGGTGATGGTGCCCAACTGGAAGGGCGTGAACGAATCGGCGATCGCCAAGGCGCGCCAGGTCGCCGGCGACGACTACGTGGTGCTGATCGCCGACGTGTATGGCAAGGACGTGCGTCCGAAGACCGATGCCGAGGCCGCGCCGGTCGCCACCGCCCTGCGCAACGACCGGCCGCTGCTGCGGGCACGCACGGCCAAGGCGGTGGACGTGCTCAAGGCCCAGGCCGGCAAGGCGCCGCTGGATCCGGCGCGGATCGGCGCGTTCGGCTTCTGCTTCGGCGGCACGGCGGTGCTGGAGCTGGTCCGCGGCGGCGCGCCGCTGGCCGGCGCGGTCAGCCTGCACGGTGGCCTGGGCACGCCGATGCCGGCGCCGGCCGGTGCGGTCAAGGCGCCAGTGCTGGTGCTCAACGGCGCCGCCGACAAGGCGGTGCCCAACGAGGACATCGTCGCTTTCGGCAGGGAGATGGATGCCGGCGGCGCGGACTGGCAGTTCGTCAACTTCGGCGGCGCGGCGCACTGCTTCGCCGAAGCCGATGCCGGCAACGATCCGGGCAGCAACTGCCGCTACGACGCGCGCGCGGCCAAGCGCGCGTACCGGATGCTGGACGGCTTCTTCGAGGAACGCTTCGGCGAGTGACGGCAGGCGCGGCGCGGCGACCGCGCCACCGGCCTAGTGCGTGCGCTCGACCGCGTAGCGGGCCAGTCCACGCAGCGCCGCCAGTGCCTCGCTTTCCGGCAGGCCGGCGAGCGCGGCTTCGGCGGCGACGGCGTAATCCATCGCCCGGCGGCGGCTGTAGTCGAGGCCGCCGGTGGCGTGGATCGCCGCCAGCACCTCCGGCATGGACGTGCTGTCGCCGTCCTGCACGATGGCGCGCAGGCGCTCGCGGGTGGTCGCGTCCGAGCCGGCCATCGCATGGATCAGCGGCAGCGTCGCCTTGCCTTCGGCCAGGTCGTCGCCCAGGTTCTTGCCCAGGTCGGCGGCGTCGGCGGTGTAGTCGAGCACGTCGTCGGCGATCTGGAAGGCGTAGCCCAGGTTCATGCCGTAGTCGTACAGCGCCTGCTGGGTCGCCGCGTCGGCGCCGGAGGCCAGCGCGCCCAGGCGGGTGCCGGCCGCGAACAGGACCGCGGTCTTGCGCTCGATCACCCGCAGGTAGGCGGCCTCGTCGGTGTCCGGGTTGCGCACGTGCAGCAGCTGCAGCACTTCGCCTTCGGCGATCCGGTTGGTGGTGTCGGCCAGTACCTGCATGACCTCCATCCGGTCCAGCTCGACCATCAGCTGGAAGCTGCGCGAATAGAGGAAATCGCCGACCAGCACGCTGGCCGCGTTGCCCCAGATCGCGTTGGCGGTGCTGCGGCCGCGGCGCAGGTCCGATTCGTCGACCACGTCGTCGTGCAGCAGGGTGGAGGTGTGGATGAACTCGATGATCGCCGCCAGCTGGTGGTGGTCGGCGCCGGTGCGACCGCCGGTGGCGGTCGCCTGGCCGGCCAGCACCACCAGCATCGGCCGCAGGCGCTTGCCGCCGGCCGAGACGATGTGCTCGGCGACCTGGTTGATCAGGACGACATCGGAGGCCAGGCGAGTGCGGATCAGCGCGTCGACCGACGCCATGTCCGCGGCCGCCAGGGCCTGGATCCGGGGCAGGGGGAGGGGGCTGGAGTGGTCTGCCATGCGGGCCGCCTGGGGAGTGCCTGAATTATAAGGGGCGGCCCCGTACAAACCCTACCCCGCGGCGCGGGATTCAGCGCTGGCGCGGGGTGCGCCGGTATACTCCAATGCCTCCTCTGCCCGGGCCCGGGCATGCATCGGAACCCAACACTATGGCGCGTGGCATCAACAAGGTGATCCTGGTCGGCAACCTCGGCGACGATCCCGAAACCAAGTACACCCAGTCCGGCATGGCGGTCACCATCGTCCGCCTGGCCACCACCAGCGTGCGCAAGGACCGCGACGGCAACACCCAGGAACGCACCGAGTGGCACCGGGTGAAGTTCTTCGGCAAGCTCGGCGAGATCGCCGGCGAGTACCTGCGCAAGGGCTCGCAGTGCTATGTCGAGGGCAGCATCCGCTACGACAAGTTCACCGGCCAGGACGGGCAGGACCGCTACATCACCGAGATCGTCGCCGACGAGATGCAGATGCTCGGCGGCCGTGCCGGTGGCGGTGGTGGTGGTGCCGAAGGCTATGCCGACCGCGGCGAGCGTCCGCAGCGCAGCGCGCCGCCCCGGCGCGACTTCGCCCCGCGCGGCGGCGCCCCGGCCGCGGCGGCGGCCGCACCCCAGGCCGGCGGCGGCTTCACCGACGACTTCGCCGACGACGACATTCCGTTCTGAGGCAGCGCTTCCGCGGCGCTGGCACCCCGCAGATCCCTGCCGGCGCCCGCAGGCCCTCGGTCCGCAATGGGCGGCGCCGGCCCGTGGGCCGGTACTGGACTTGCCCCGCCGTCGCCGATAGCGTGTCCCCCTTCATTTCAGCAGTAACCAGGGGGATTGGCCGATGGCCGGGAACAAGGGAATTCCGCAGCTCACCTTCCGCGCCGTGGTCCTGGCCGTCGTCCTGGCGGTGGTGCTGGCGGCGGCCAACGCCTACCTGGGCCTGTTCGCCGGCCTGACCATCGCCACCGCGATCCCGGCGGCGGTGGTGTCGATGGGCGTGCTGCGCCTGCTCGGCGGCGGCACCATCCTGGAGAACAACATCGTCCAGACCGGTGCCTCGGCCGGCTCGTCGATCGCCGCCGGCGTGATCTTCACCATCCCCGCCCTCGTGATCATGGGCTACTGGCCGGAGTTCAAGTACTGGTGGGTGCTGGGCATCGCCGGCCTGGGTGGCCTGCTCGGCGTGCTGTTCTCGGTGCCGTTGCGGCGCACCATGATCGTCGAGGACCCGTTGCCGTTCCCTGAAGGCAAGGCCGCGGCCGAGGTGCTCAAGGCCGGCGAGAACCCGGGCCCCGGCCTGAAGATCCTGGCGCTTGCCGGCGCGATCGGCGCGGCGGTCAAGCTGGCCGCCACCAGCGGCCTGCGGGCGATCCCCGACACCGCCGCGGGCGCGACCTTCCTCGGCAAGTACCTGGGCTACATGGGCACCAACCTGTCGCCGGCGCTGCTGGGCGTGGGGTATATCGTGGGCCTCAACATCGGCATCGTGGTGGTGTCCGGCAGCATCCTGTCCTGGCACATCGCCATTCCGCTCTACCATGCGTTCTTCCTGGCCGGCGACACGGTGCTGTCGGCCGCGCTGGCCGGGGCCAGCGCCGAGGACGCCGCGTTCGGCATCTGGTCGAGCCAGATCCGCTACCTGGGCGTGGGCGCGATGCTCACCGGCGGCGTGTGGACCCTGTTCTCGCTGCGCAAGTCGCTGGTGTCGGGCGTGCGCAGCGGCTTCGCCGCCGCGCGCAAGGGCAGCGGCGCGGCCGTCGCCGAAACCGAGCGCGACCTGCCGATGAAGTGGATGCTGGTCGCGCTGGTCGCCTTCGTGGCGCCGCTGTGGATGCTGTACCACGCCATCGTCGGGGTCTGGGGCATCAGCCTGCTGATGACGGTGATCATGATCGTGGCCGGCTTCCTGTTCGTGTCGGTGTCGGCCTACCTGGCCGGCCTGGTCGGTTCGTCGAACAACCCGGTCTCGGGCATCACCATCGCCACCATCCTGTTCGCCTCGGTAGTGCTGATGCTGCTGCTCGGGCGCGACTCCCCGATCGGCGCGGTGGCCGCGATCATGATCGGCGCGGTGGTGTGCTGCGCGGCGGCGGTCGGCGGCGACAACCTGCAGGACCTCAAGGCCGGTTACCTGGTCGGCGCCACGCCGTGGAAGCAGCAGCTGATGCTGGGCATCGGCGCATTCTCCTGCGCGCTGGTCATGGCCCCGGTGCTGAACCTGCTGTCGCAGGCCTACGGCATCGGCGCGCCGACCGCCGAGCATCCCAATGCGCTGTCCGCGCCGCAGGCCACGCTGATGGCGGCGGTCGCGCGCGGCCTGTTCGGCGGCGACCTGCCATGGGGCATGATCGGCGCCGGCGCGGTGGTCGGCGCGCTGATCGTGGCCCTGGACGAGTGGCTCAAGGCGCGCGGTTCGAGCTTCCGCGTGCCGGTGCTGGCCGCGGCCATCGGCATCTACCTGCCGCTGGAGCTGATGGTGCCGATCTTCCTCGGCGGCCTGATCGCGCATTTCGTCGAGCGCTTCCACGGCCTGCGCGCCGGCGACGAGGAGGCGCGCGACCGCATCCACCGGCCCGGCACGCTCTATGCGGCCGGCCTGATCACCGGCGAGGCGCTGATGGGCATCGCCATCGCGGTCCCGATCGTGATGACGGGACGCGCCGACGTGCTGGCCCTGCCGCAGCACCTGCACCTGGGCGAGGCGGCCGCGCAATGGCTGGGCCTGGTGGTGCTGGCGCTGGTGGGCTGGCTGCTGTACCGCGTGTCCACGCGCAAGGCCGCGGTCGCGCCGGGCGGCTGACGCCGCACCGGTCCGGATGCGCCGGGCAGGCATGACCTTCCGCCTTTGCCCGGTCCACCGCCAGCGCCTACCATCCGGGGTTTGCCCGTGCTGGAGCCCCGGATGAAGCCTGCTTTCAAGTCCATCGCCCCGATCCTGCCGCTGGCCCTGGCGGCCGCGCTCGGGGCGGTCCATGCCGCCCCGGCCGAGGCCGCCCGCGGCTTCGACGTGCGCGACCTGCAGAAGCTGGACCGCGTGTCCTCGCCGGTGCTCTCGCCCGATGGCAGCCTGCTGGTGTTCGCCAAGCGCGAGATGCTCGGCGGCAGCGGCCAGGACCTGGGCAAGGCCTCCACCTCGCTCTGGATCCGCGATCTCCGCACCCGCGACCTGGCCCCGCCCAAGCGCCTCAGCCCGGTCGGCTGGAACGTCAACTCGCCGGCGTTCTCGGCCGACGGCCAGTGGCTGTACTTCCTCAGCGCGCAATCGGGCAGCCAGCAGGTGTACGTGATGCCGGCGACGGGTGGTGCCCCGCGGCAGGCGACGCACCTGCCGCTCGACGTCGGCAGCTTCAAGGTCGCGCCCGATGGCCGGCGGCTGGCGGTCAGCATGGAAGTCTTTCCCGATTGCGGCGCCGACCTCGATTGCACGGTCAAGCGGCTCGACCGGCGCAAGGCGTCCCAGTCCAGCGGCGTGGTCTACGACCAGCTGTTCGTGCGCCACTGGGACACCTGGGAGGACGGACGCCACAACCGCCTGTTCGTGACCACGCCGTCCACCGGCAAGAATGCGCAGGGCGTGTTCCTGGTCGACTCGTCGACCGGTTCGCCGGGCCCGGGCAACGTGCCGTCCAAGCCGTTCGGCGGCAACGACGAGTACACCTGGTCGCCGGACGGCGAGTCGATCGTGTTCGCGATGCGCCGCGCCGACCGCAAGGAAGCGTGGTCGACCGATTTCGACCTCTACGAATACCGCGTCGGCCAACCGCTTAAGAGCCTCACCTTCGACGACCGCACCGGCCCGAAGGCGGCCTCGCCCGGTCCGCAGGGCCAGAACCGCGCCTGGGACACCGGCCCGGTGTTCAGCGCCGACGGCAGGACCCTGTACTACCGCGCGATGAAGCGCCCCGGCTTCGAGGCCGACCGCTTCGCGCTGATGGCGCGCGACATGGCCACAGGCGCCACCCGCGAGATCGCGCCCGGCTGGGACCGCAGCGCCGACGGCATCACCCTGTCGGCCGACGGACGCACGATCTACACCACCGCCCAGGACATGGGCCAGCACCCGCTGTTCGCGGTCGACATCGCCACCGGCAAGGTCGAGAAGGTGGTCGGCGACGGTAGCATCTCCGCCTTCGGCATCGCCGGCGACACGCTGGTGTTCACGCGCAACACGCTGGCCAGCGGCGACCAGCTGTTCGCCACTTCGCTGTCCGACACCGGCGCGCTGCGTGCGATCACGCCGGCCGCGGGCGAGGTGCTGCAGGACGTGGCGTTCGGCGACTACCAGCAGTTCAGTTTCGCGGGCTGGAACGGCGAGACCGTGCACGGCTACGTGGTCAAGCCGTGGAACTACGAGGCGGGCAAGACCTATCCGGTGGCGTTCCTGATCCACGGCGGCCCGCAGGGCAGCTTCGGCGACGGCTGGAGCTACCGCTGGAATCCGCAGACCTATGCCGGCCAGGGCTACGCGGTGGTGATGATCGATTTCCATGGATCCACCGGCTACGGCCAGGCCTTCACCGACTCGATCAGCGGCGACTGGGGCGGCAAGCCGCTGGTCGACCTGCAGAAGGGCTGGGCGGCGGCGCAGGCGCAGTTCCCGTTCCTGGACGGCGATCGCGCCTGCGCGCTCGGCGCCAGCTACGGCGGCTACATGATCAACTGGATCGCCGGCAACTGGTTCGACGACAAGGGCAACGCGCCGTTCAAGTGCCTGGTCAACCACGACGGCGTGTTCGACACCCGCTCGATGGGCTACGTGACCGAGGAACTGTGGTTCACCGAGTGGGAAAACCGGGGCACCCCGTTCGACCAGCCCGGCAACTACGAGAAGTTCAACCCGGTCAACCATGTCGCCAAGTGGAAGGTGCCGATGCTGGTGGTGCAGGGCGAGAAGGACTACCGCGTGCCGGTCGACCAGGGCCTGTCGACGTTCACCGCGCTGCAGCGCAAGGGCATCGAATCGAAGCTGCTGTACTTCCCGGACGAGAACCACTGGGTGCTCAAGCCGGCCAACAGCGCGCTGTGGCACGACACGGTCAACGCCTGGCTGAAGCAGCACATCGGCCAGTGAAATACGGGGAGGGCCGGCGGTCGCCGGCCCTCCTTCCATGACCCAGGGAGATCCAGACCGATGGCGATAGAAGCCGCCGCACCGTCCACTGCGCTGATCCAGAACGATGCCGTCGTGATGGGCCTGCTGGCCGCCACGCTGGCCTTCGTCTTCTGGGGTGCCGCGCGCCCCGCCGGCGCGTGGAAGAAGTTCTACGCTGTCGTGCCGGCGCTGCTGATGTGCTACCTGCTCCCGGCGATCTACAACAGCATCGGCCTGATCGACGGCAATGCGTCCGGCCTCTACGCGATGGCGCGCGACTACATGCTGCCGAGCTCGCTGGCGCTGTTCTGCATCGCCATCGACCTGGGCGCGATCCTGCGCCTGGGGCCGAAGGCCATCATCATGTTCCTCACCGGCACGGTGGGCGTCATGCTCGGCGCCGTCGTGTCGTTCACCGCCCTAGGCGTCATCCACCCGGAGACCGTGGCCGGCGACACCTGGAGCGGCATGGCGACGCTGGCAGGCAGCTGGATCGGCGGTGGCGCCAACCAGGCGGCGATGAAGGAGGTGTTCGCGGTCGACTCCACGCTGTTCGGCCAGTTCGTCGCGGTGGACATCCTGGTCGCGAACGTATGGATGGCGTTCCTGCTGTTCCTGATCCCGCGCGCGGCGAAGATCGACCGATGGATGGGGGCGGACACGCGCATGATCGACGAGCTCCGCGAGCGCATGGAGAGCTACCAGGCGCAGCACGCGCGCAATCCCACGTTGACCGACCTGATGATCATCCTGGGCATCGGCCTGGGCACGACGGGCCTGGCGCACTTCCTGGCCACGCCGCTGGTGGAATGGATCAAGACCTTGCCGCCGGAATGGCGGCTCGAGGACTTCAGCCTGACCTCCACCTTCTTCTGGATGGTCGTCATCGCCACCACGGTCGGCCTGCTGCTCAGCTTCACCCGGGCCCGGCAGATGGAGGGCGCCGGCGCCTCGAAGGTCGGCACGGCGATGCTCTACATCCTGATCGCCACCATCGGCATGCACATGGACCTGAAGGCGCTGGTCGACCGGCCATGGCTGTTCCTGCTGGGCGCGATCTGGATCGCGACCCACGGCCTGCTGCTCTTCATCGTGGCCAAGCTGATCAGGGCGCCGCTCTTCTTCGCCGCGGTGGGCTCGCAGGCCAACATCGGCGCGGCGGCCTCCGCCCCGGTCGTCGCCAGCGCGTTCCATCCTTCGCTGGCGCCGGTGGCGGTGCTGCTGGCGGTGTTCGGGTATGCGCTGGGGACCTACTGCGCCTACATCACGGGCATCGTGCTGCGGGGCATGGCGGGTTAGGATCGCTGCCGGTGCCGCCGCGCTGACCGGCGCGGGAGTGCGCTCGGGCCCGCGGTTGCGCGGCGCCGGAGGCAGGAAGGGGCGAAGCCACCGGCTTCGCCCCTTTGCCTTTTTAGCGGGGCATTCCGCTCAGCAGCAGCGGAAGCCCGAGCGCCCGCCGAAGCGGGCCTCCTGGCGTTCGCGGAAGAAGGTCTTGTAGTCCATCGGCTCGCGGTCCGGATGCTTCTCCAGCACGTGCCGGACGTAGTTGTCGTAGTCCGGCACGCCGCAGCACAGCCGGGCGGTCTGGACCAGCCTCCGCCACACGCGCCTGTGCGTGGCGAAGTGGTCGAGCGGGACGAGCTGGGTACCCATGGTGATCTCCTTACAGCCAGGCCTTGACCTGGTCGTCGCCGAGGGCGACGAACGGCGTCTCGCGGTCGGTCCGCTCGCTGCTGCGTCGGGCCTTGGCGATGGCGCGGATCGCATACACCAGCACGCTGAACACCACGAACAGGAACAGCACGGTCAGCGCGGTGTTGACGTAGCTGTTGACCACCACCTGGTTCATCTGGCCCACGGTCTTGGCGGTGCCCAGCAGCTGCCCGTCGGCGATCGCCTGCTGGTACTTGCGGGCCTGGGCGACGAAGCCGACCGCGGGGTTGGCGTCGAAGATCTTGATCAGGCCGGCCCAGGTGGTGCAGATCAGCAGCCAGATCGTCGGCACGATCGTGACCCACGCGTAGCGGTCGCGCTTCATCTTGAACAGCACCACCGTGCACAGCATCAGCGCGATCCCTGCCAGCATCTGGTTGGCGATGCCGAACAGCGGCCACAGGGTGTTGATGCCGCCCAGCGGGTCGACCACGCCCTGGTAGAGGAAGTAGCCCCACAGCGCGACGCATCCGGCGGTGCCGATCACGTTGGCGCCCCACGACTCGGTCCGGCGCAGCGCCGGCACGAAGCTGCCCAGCAGGTCCTGCAGCATGAAGCGGCCCGCGCGCGTGCCCGCATCGACCGCGGTGAGGATGAACAGCGCCTCGAACAGGATCGCGAAGTGGTACCAGAACGCCATCATCGCATCGCCGCCCGGGAGGGCGTCGTGCAGGATCACCGCGATGCCCACCGCCAGCGTCGGCGCGCCGCCGGCACGGGAGATGATGGTGTGCTCGCCGATGTCCTTGGCGGTCTGGGTGAGCACCTCAGGCGTGACCACGAAGCCCCAGCTGCTGACCTTGGCGGCCACGTCGGCCACCTCGGTGCCGACCGCCGCGGCCGGGCTGTTCATCGCGAAATACACGCCCGGCTCGATGATCGAAGCGGCCACCAGCGCCATGATCGCCACGAACGACTCCATCAGCATGCCGCCGTAACCGATGTAGCGGGCGTGGGTTTCGTTGGCCAGCAGTTTCGGCGTGGTGCCCGAGGCGATCAGCGCATGGAATCCCGACACCGCGCCGCAGGCGATGGTGATGAACAGGAACGGGAACAACCCGCCCTTCCACACCGGGCCGTCGCCGGTGCTGGCGAACTGGGTCAGCGCGGGCATCTTCAGCGAGGTCACTTCCGGGCTGGCTATCACTATTCCGATGGCCAGGGCCACGATCACGCCGATCTTGAGGAAGGTCGACAGGTAGTCGCGCGGGGCCAGCAGCAGCCACACCGGCAGGACGGCGGCGACGAAGCCGTACCCGATCAGCATCCAGGTGATCTGGGTGCCGGTGAAAGTGAAGGCCGGGCCCCAGGTCGGGTGCGCGCCGACCTTGCCGCCGAACCAGATCGCCAGCAGCAGCAGGACGATGCCGACCACCGAGATCTCGCCGATCCGCCCCGGGCGGATGTAGCGCATGTAGATGCCCATGAAGATCGCGATCGGCATCGTCGCGATCACCGTGAACATGCCCCACGGACTCTCGGCCAGGGCCTTCACCACGATCATGGCCAGCACGGCCAGGATGATGATCATGATCAGGAACGCGCCGAACAGGGCGATGGTGCCGGCCACCGGTCCCATCTCCTCGCGCACCAGGTCGCCCAGCGAGCGGCCGTCGCGGCGGCTGGAGATGAACAGGACCATGAAGTCCTGCACCGCGCCGGCCAGGACCACGCCGGCGATCAGCCAGAGCATGCCGGGCAGGTAACCCATCTGCGCGGCGAGCACGGGGCCGACCAGCGGGCCGGCGCCGGCGATGGCGGCGAAGTGGTGGCCGAACAGCACGTGCTTGTTGGTGGGCACGTAGTCCAGGCCGTCGTTGTGGATGTGCGCGGGCGTGGCCCGGCGCGGGTCCAGCCCCATCACGTTCCTGGCGATGTACAGGCTGTAGTAGCGATAGGCGACCAGGTAGATCGACACCGCCGCCACCACGATCCACAGCGCGCTGATCTGTTCGCCCTGGCGCAGCGCCACGGTGCCCAGGCAGAACGCGCCGAGCAGGGCGAGCGCGGCCCAGCCGATTTGGGAGAAAGCTTTCATGGGAGCCTCCAGGGGGATCGGACAAGGGTCGTCCCGTGCGCCGCGAAGGTCAATCAAACACGCGCGCGGCGCGCTAAGACTTTGGTCGCATGTGCGGTTGCAGCATCACAAACGGCGTGAAGGAGCGTGCCCCGAAGTGCGCGCCCTCACAGCCAGCGCGCCCGCTTGAACAGCCGGTACAGCACTACGCAGATCCCGGCGACCGCAACGATCAGCAACGGATAGGCGATCTTCGGCTCCAGTTCGGGCATGTGCGCGAAGTTCATGCCATACCAGCTGGTGACCAGGGTCGGGGCTGCCAGCAGCGCGGCCCAGGCGCCGAGCCGCTTGACTGTTTCACCCTGGGCCAGCGTCACCAGCGACAGGTTCACGCTCAGCGCGGTGCCGAGCATGTCGCGCATGGTGTCGATGGTGTCGTTGATCCGCAGCACGTGGTCGTGGACGTCGCGCAGGTACACGCGGACTTCCTCGCGGATCAGCAGGCCCTGCGCCACCTGGCTGCGCATCACCTGCGCCAGTACGTCCTGCAGCGGCGACACCGCTACGCGCATATAGGTGAGGTCGCGCTTGAGGTCGTACAGGCGCACGACGATCGCGCGCCGGTAGGTGTCGGAGAAGATGTCGCGCTCGAGCGCGTGCAGGGTGTCGCGATGCTCGTCGACGATCGGCGCGTAGTTGTCCACGATCAGGTCGAGCACCGCGTACAGGCCCATCGCCGGGCCCAGCTTGAGCAGCTCCGGCTCGCGCTCCATCCGGCTGCGCGCCGGCGCGTAGGACAGCGAGCCGCCATGGCGCACGGTCAGCAGGAAGCGCGCGCCGAGGAAGGCATGGGTTTCGCCGTAGCGGATCTGGCCGTCGACCATCTGCGCGGTGTGCACCGCCAGGAACAGGGTGTCGCCGTAGGCCTCGACCTTCGGCCGCTGGTGCGCGTTGCGCGCGTCCTCGACCGCCAGCGGGTGCAGGCCGAGCTCCTCCTGCAACTGCGCCAGCACCGCGTTGGCCGGCTCGTAGAGCCCGACCCAGGCGAATCCGGGCGCGCCCTCCTGCAGCGTTTCGCTGAGCTGCTCCAGCGGCAGGTCGTGGCGTTGGCCCTCGCCGTCGTACCAGACGCAGTTGATGACGCAGGCGGGATTGGCGGAAAGGGCGGAAACGTGGGGATGGTCCATGCTTCGAATCCTGCGCCGGGTCGCTGTGGCGGGCAAGCCGTGCCAGCAATTCGGTACCGGAAGCCGGTGGGCCCGCTTCCCCCGTGTTGTAGGAGCCCATCCTCATGGGCGACCGGGGTGATGGCCCAACGAGGCCGTTGCCCGTGCCGACGGGCGCCGGGTCGCCGATGAGGATCGGCTCCTACAACCGCGACGGTCGACGCCCGCGTAGGAGCCCATCCTCATGGGCGACCGGGGCGCTGGCCCGACGAGGGCGTCGCCCGTGCCGACGGGCGCCGGGTCGCCGATGAGGATCGGCTCCTACAACCGCGACGGTCGACGCCCGTGTAGGAGCCCATCCTCATGGGCGACCGGGACGCCGGCCCGACGAGGGCGTCGCCCGTGCCGACGGGCGCCGGGTCGCCGATGAGGATCGGCTCCTACCGGGAGCGACGCCCCAGGGCCAGCGCCAGGGCCACGTGGACCGGCAGCAGCAGCGCGATCCACGACAGGTTGTACTGCGGCTGCAGGCTCAGCCACTGCAGGATCCAGCCGAGCATCGCGATCGCGGCCACCGCCCACAGCAGCGGGCGGAACAGCCGCCCGGGTACGCGCCGGCGCAGCAGGGCGATCCCTCCCGGCAGCAGCAGCAGGCACAGCGGACTGAGCAGGAACAGGTTGCGGTTGGCCCAGCCCGCCTGGTGCGCGGTGAAGCCCCACAGGAACACCAGCAGCGCGCCGGCCAGTCCGCACAGCAGCCATAGCGGCAGCGCGAATCCGGCGAGCAGGCGAGGACGGCGGCGCGCCGCGAAGATCGCCGCGGCGAGCGACAGGCCGGCCAGCAGCCAGGGCCACCAGCGCCGCGGCGCCTCGACCGGCTCCGGCGCGACCAGGTGCGGCAGCAGTTCCTGTTCGGACTGGACCAGCGGCCGGCCCTGGCGGTTGCGCGCCTCGCGCAGGCTGTCGGCCAGGCGCATCGGCACGAACGCCTCCTCCCAGCGCGACAGCGCGCGGTCGGCGTAAGGCCCCAGCCCGAGGTCGAAGCCCAGCCACATCCATGGCGCCGGACTGGCCAGGCGTACCGCCTCGCTGCGATAGGTATTGCCGCGCGAACGTCCGGCCAGCTGCGCCTTCAGCGCGCCGCCCATCGCGGTATCGAGCGCGTCGCGTACCTGGGTGGCGCAGTTGGCGGTGAAGTAGTCGTAGCGGTAGCGCGAGTTCTCGGGCCTGGCTCGTTCGGCGAGCAGGGCGGCGAGCGCGCGCGCCTGGTCCGGTTCCAGGTCCAGCCACTGCATGCTCACGCCGCGACCGGCCGCCTGGTACTGCGCCAGGTCCTGCGTGGCCGGCAGCGCCACCAGGTGGTACATCATCTCGCCGCGGATGAAGCGCGACAGGAAGTCCGGCTCCGACGGATCGAAGAAGCCGAAGTTGTACGAGACCGCCTCGCCGCTGTCCGGGTCCACGACCACGATCGCGTCGTGGCCGAAGCGTTCGAAGAACACCTCGCCCGGTTGCATCGTCATCACCCCGATCCGCGGCGCGGCGGCGGCCAGCGCCAGCGGTGGCATCGCCAGCAACATCGCCAGCACCAGCATCCAGGCGAGCGGTCGGGCCAGCACGGCCGGCCAACGTGGCCGGCGCCCGTCGTGCAGCCGCATCAGTCGGCGTCCTGCGGGTCCGGCGCCATCACCGCCACCTGGAACGCGCGCACGCGGCGCGCATCGGCGCGGATCACGCGGAACTCGAAGCGGTCCAGCGTCAGCTCCTCGCCGACCTCGGGCAGGTGGCCGATCGCCTCGGTGACCAGGCCACCGATGGTGTCGTATTCGTCGTCCGGGAAACCGGCGCCGAAGCGCTCGTTGAAATCGCCGATCGGGGTGAGCGCGTCGACCACGTACTGGCCGTCGGCCTGGGCGGCGATCAGCGCGCTGTCGTCCTCGGCGTCGTCGTGCTCGTCGTCGATCTTGCCGACGATCTGCTCGAGCACGTCCTCGATCGTGACCAGGCCGGCGACGCCGCCGTACTCGTCGACCACGATCGCCATGTGGTTGCGCGAGAGGCGGAATTCCTTCAGCAGCAGGTTGAGCTTCTTGGATTCCGGGATCAGCACCGCCGGGCGCAACAGGCCGTGGATGTCGCCGGGGCCGTTGTCGGCCACCACGCCGCGCAGCAGGTCCTTGGCCAGCAGGATGCCGAGGATCTCGTCGCGGTCGTCGCCGTGAACCGGGAAGCGCGAGTGGCCGGACTCGACCACCTGCTTCATCAGGTCGAGGAACCGGGCGCTGGCCGGCAGCGAGACCATCTGCGAGCGCGAGACCATCACGTCGCCCACGGTCAGCTCCGACACCGAGATCGCGCCTTCCATCATCCGCAGCGTGTCGGCGTCGATCAGGCCGTCGCCCTGGGCATCGCGCAGGATCGCGACGAGTTCCTCGCGCGTGTCGGGTTCGCCGGAGAACGCGGAACTGATCCGCTCCAGCCATGAGCGCCGGCGCTCATGCGGCTCCGGCGCGGTGCGACTACTGTCGTCTTCGGACATTCGTTGGAGAGAACTGCGCGGTGGGAATGCGGCGACCCGGCAACCCGGGCGTCGTCACGGAAGTCTAGCGCGGTTGGGCGCCGCCGGGCGAGGGCGCCGCGGTGGTGGCGGGAGCGGCGGCCGGCTCGGCAGGTTCCGCCGGTTCGGGGGCATCCAGGCTGTAGCTGCAGCCGGCCAGGGTCTGGCCCGGATGCGAGTCGACGTTGGAGGCGGTGATCACGGCGGTTTCGACCCAGCCGGGGCTGCCATCCGGCCCGTCGAGCACGGTGGCGCGCGCTTCCTTGCCCGCCAGTACCTTCTGCGGCGTGTCGATCGCCGTTTCCAGCTGCAGCTCGCGCGCCAGCACGCGCGGATCGGGCAGGTCGAGCACCGCCACCACGCCTTCGCCGGCGAAGGCGATGTGGTCGCTGCTGCGGCCGAACACGGTCACGGGCGCGTTCAAGCGGTACTCGACCATGAACGGATTGGACTGCGGCAGTGGCCGCCAGCCCAGCGCCACCGCCTTCAACGGGTCCTGCAGCACCGGCATGTAGGCCATGAAGTCGGCGTGCCCGAGGCGGCATTCGATCAGTGCGGACAGGTCCGGGGCCGCTGCCTTCGTGGCGGCGCCGTCCGCGGCGGCCGCGACGGCGGGAGACAGGGCGAAGGCGAGCAGGGCGGTGCGCAGCATGGGCGGTTCATTCCTCCGCATAGGGATCGGGCAGGCCGAGTTCGGCGAGGATGTCGCGCTCGAGCTGCTCCATCGCCTCGGCTTCCTTGTCGTCGTCGTGGTCCCAGCCCAGCAGGTGCAGGACGCCGTGGACGGTCAGGTGCGCGTAGTGCGCGACCGCCAGCTTGTGCTGCTCCTTCGCCTCGCGCGCCACCACCGGCGCGCAGATCACCAGGTCGCCCAGCAGCGGCATCTTCACGCCTTCGGGCAGTTCGGCCGGGAAGCTGAGCACGTTCGTCGCATAGTCCTTGCCGCGGTAGTGGCGGTTCAGCGCGCGTCCTTCCTTGGCGCCGACGATGCGGATCGCCAGGTCGGCCTCGCGGATGCGGCCCCTGAGCGCGGCGGCGACCCACTTGCGGAAACTGGTCGCCGCCGGCACCCCGGTGCGCGGGGCGGCGTAGCTGACGGAGACGTCGAGGCGCACGGGACCCTTGGTCATGGCGGGCTCCTGCCGGTGCCGGACAGCGGGGGTAGGGGATTCATGCCGGCCCGGTCTCCCGGTCCTGCGCGTCGCGGCGGTCGTAGGCGTTGACGATGCGCGCCACCAGCGGGTGGCGGACCACGTCGCGTGCCTCGAAGAAGGTGAAGCTCACGCCTTCCACGCCGCGCAGCACGTCGATCGCGTCCTTCAGGCCGGACTTCACGTGCTTGGGCAGGTCGATCTGGGTCATGTCGCCGGTGACCACCGCGGTGCTGCCGAAGCCCAGCCGGGTCAGGAACATCTTCATCTGCTCGATGGTGGTGTTCTGCGCTTCGTCGAGGATCACGAACGCGTCGTTGAGCGTGCGTCCGCGCATGTATGCCAGCGGCGCGATCTCGATGACGTTCTTCTCCAGCAGCTTGACCACCTTCTCCACCCCGAGCATCTCGTACAGGGCGTCGTACAGCGGGCGCAGGTAGGGGTCGACCTTCTGGGTGAGGTCGCCGGGCAGGAAGCCGAGCTTCTCGCCGGCCTCCACCGCCGGGCGGACCAGCACCAGCCGCTGCACGCGCGATTCGTTCAGCGCATCCACGGCCATGGCCACGGCCAGGAAGGTCTTGCCGGTACCGGCCGGGCCGATGCCGAAGTTGATGTCGTGGCTGGCGATGGCGTGCAGGTAGCGCGCCTGGTTGGCGCCACGGCCGCGGATCGTGCCGCGGCGCACGCGCACGGCCACGTCCTGCGGCTGGTAGCCGTCGTCGTCGAGCTGGTCGACGTTGGCCTCGTTCAGGCGCAGGTGGATGGCGTGGCTGTCGAAGGTGGTCTCGGCCGTCTCGGCGTAGAGCGCGCGCAGCAGGTGCTCGGCGCTGGCGGCCGCGTCCTCGTCGCCGCTGACGCGGTAGACGTTGCCGCGGTTGGCGATCTCCACGCCCAGGCGCAGTTCGATCTGGCGCAGGTGTTCGTCGAACGGGCCGGCCAGGTTGGCCAGGCGCTCGGTATCGGCGGGTTCGAGGGTGAAATCGCGTCGGGAAAGGGCGGGCATGGTTCGCACGCGTGGGTCGTGCGGATGTCGGCGGGAGCGGGGAGGAGAGGGTAGCGCGCGGGCGCCGGGGGGCCAAGCGAGGCGGCCGACGAACGGTGCTTGCAATTAATTAATCGTAGGATTAAATATGCCGCCATGCCAGCCACGACCCCACCGCCTTCGCGCGGCAAGCGCGCCCCGGCCAACCGGCCGGCCAAGCCCATCGCACCGGCGCGCGCGCCGCGCCGCGCCCGCGGGCGCCCCGGTCCCGATGCCCCCGACCTGCGTCCGCGCCTGCTCGATTCGGCGCTGGCCTGCTATGCGGCCAATGGCATCGCCGCCACCTCCCTGCGCGACATCGCCCGCCATGCGGAGGTAACCCCGGCGCTGCTGCACTACTACTTCGGCGACCGCGCCCAGTTGCTCGACGCGGTCGTGGATGAGCGCGTACTGCCGGCCACCGCGCCGCTGCGCGAGTCGCTGCAGCGCGTCGACGACGACATCGCCGCGCTCGTGGCCGCGTTCGTCAACGGCATGGCCGCGGTGATCGCCCGCCACCCGTGGTTGCCGCCGCTGTGGGTGCGCGAGGTGGTCAGCGAGGGCGGCGCACTGCGCGGCCTGCTCACCGAACGCGTGGCGCCGCCGATCGCCCAGCTCATGGCGACCCGCTTCGCGGCCGCGCAGCAACGCGGCGAGCTCAATCCCGACCTCGATCCGCGCCTGCTGATGGTGTCGCTGATCGGCCTGACCCTGTTTCCCGCCGCCGGCGCGCCGATCTGGCGCCGGCTGTTCGACGCCGACGACCTCGGCGTGGACGATCTGCGCCGGCATGCGCTGGCGCTGCTCGACCGTGGCCTGGAGCTTCCCGATGCATGAACTGAAGCGATCCGATCCGATCCGACCCGCTCTGGTCCGACCTGAGCGGGTCCGCTTCGGCCTGATCCGACCCGTGACCCTGCTCGCCTGCCTTGCGCTGGCCGCGTGCGGGCGCGAAGCGCCGCAGGCCCTGGGCACGCTGGAGTGGGACCGGATCGCGCTGCCGGCACCGGTCGTCGAGCGGATCGTGGAGGTGCAGGTGCGCGAGGGGCAGGCGGTGAAGGCCGGCGATGTCCTGCTGCGGCTGGATCCGGTGCGTACCCGGGCGCAGCTGGAAGTCGCCCGTGCCCAGGCGCAGCAAAGCGGCCAGGCGCTGGCCGAACTGCAGGCCGGTCCGCGCACCGAAGCCATCGCCCGGGCGCGCGCCGAACTGGTCGCCGCCCAGGCGCAGGCCAAGGACGCCAGCACCTACTACACGCGCCTGCAGCCGCTGGGTCGCCAGCAACTGGTCTCGGCGGCGATGGTCGATCGCGCTCGCGCAGACGCGGACAACGCGCAAGCGCAGGTGGCCGCCGCCCGGCAGGGGTTGCTGGAACTGGAGCGTGGCACCCGCAAGGAACAACTGGGGCAGGGCGAGGCGGCATTGGCGGGTGCGCAGGCGCATGCGAGCGACCTCGAAGCGCTGCTGGACAAGCTTGAGGTTGCCGCGCCGCGCGACGGCCGCGTGGACAGCCTGCCGTACCGGCTCGGCGACCAGGCGCCGATTGGGGCTCCGCTGGCGGTGCTGCTGGTCGGCGAAGCACCGCACGCGCGAATCTACGTGCCCGAGCCGCTGCGTGCGCGGGTGAAGGTCGGCGACACGGTGCGCGTGCATGTCGAAGGCGGCCGGCCCGCCGACTACGCCGGCCGCGTGCGCATGATCCGCAGCGAGCCGGTGTTCACGCCGTACTACGCCCTGACCGGGCGCGACGCGGCGCGACTGAGCTACCTGGCCGAGGTGGCACTGGAGGCCGGGGCGGCGGGCCTGCCGGCCGGCCTGCCGGTGCGGGTGGAATTCGATGGCGTCCCCTGACGTGCCAGCCGCGCCACCGCCGGCGTCCGCTGGCGACGGCATCGCGATTCGCGCACGCGGCCTCACCCGGCGTTTCGGCGCACTGGTCGCGGTCGACCACGTCGACCTGCAGGTGCCGCGGCGCAATGTCTACGGATTCCTCGGGCCCAACGGCTCGGGCAAGTCGACCACCATCCGCATGCTCTGCGGCCTGCTCACGCCGAGCGAAGGCCAGATCGAGGTGCTCGGACTGCGCATCCCGGAGCAGGCCGAGGCACTGCGCAGCCGCATCGGCTACATGACCCAGAAGTTCTCGCTGTTCGAGGACCTGAGCGTGCGCGAGAACCTGGAATTCCTGGCCGCCGTGCAGGACCTGCCCAGGGACCACGCGCGCCGGCGGATCGATCAGCTGGTCGAGCAGTACCACTTCACCGACCGGCAGAAGCAGTTGGCCGGCACCATGAGCGGCGGCCAGAAGCAGCGCCTGGCCCTGGCCGGTGCGGTGATCCACGAGCCCGAGCTGCTGTTCCTGGACGAACCCACCAGCGCGGTCGATCCCGAATCGCGGCGCGACTTCTGGGAGAAGCTGTTCGAACTGGCCGACGCGGGCACCACGCTGCTGGTGTCCACCCATTACATGGACGAAGCCGAGCGCTGCCACCGGCTGGCGATCCTGGACCGTGGCGTGCTCGTCGCCGACGGCTCGCCGGCCGAGCTGACCGGTGCGCTGTCGGGGCGCACGCTGGCGGTGCAGGCCGCCGAGCCGCGGCGCGCCAGGGCCGCGCTGGTCGGCGCGCCCGGCGTGGTCAGCGTGGCCCAGATCGGCAACAGCCTTCGGGTGCTGCTGGACGGCACGGCCGGCGCCGCCGACGGTGTGCACGCGGCGCTGCACGAGGCCGGCATGCAAGCGCAGGTGGAACCGGTCGCGCCAAGCCTGGAGGACGTGTTCGTATCGGCGACGCGCCGGCGCCTGGCGGAGGAAGCGGCGGCGTGAACGGGCGTCGGCTCCGGGCGGTGATGCTCAAGGAGTTGCGGCAGATGCGTCGCGACCGGATCACCCTGGCCATGATCGTCGGCATCCCGGTGATGCAGCTGCTGCTGTTCGGCTATGCGATCAACACCAACCTGCGCGACTTGCCGGCCGGGATCGCCGACCAGGCCGATACCGCCGCCTCGCGCGCGCTGGTGATGGACATCGTCGCGACCACGGTGGTGAAGCCGGTGCGCTTCGAGCAGACCCCGCAACAGCTGATGGATGCCATCCGCCGCGGCGAGATCGGGATCGGGATCGTGGTCCCGGCCGACTTCGAGCGCCGCCGTGCCGAGGGCCGCGAACAGGTGCAGATCCTGGTCGACGGCAGCGACAATGCCATGCAGAGCGCGGCCGCCCAGCTGGCGCAGGTGCCCGTGGCCGACACGGCAGGGGCGGCTTCGCCGGCGACGCGGCTGCTGTCGCAGGCGCCGATCAGCGTGGTCGCGTTCTTCAATCCCGAACGGCGCTCGGCGGTGAACATCGTGCCGGGGCTGGTCGGCGTGATCCTGACCATGACCATGGTCCTGTTCACCGGCGTGTCGATCGTGCGCGAGCGCGAACGCGGCAACATGGAGCTGCTGATCGCCACGCCGGTCAGCAGCGCCGAGCTGATGGTCGGCAAGGTGCTGCCGTACGTCGTCATCGGCCTGGTGCAGACCACGCTGGTGCTGCTGCTGGGCCTGTGGCTGTTCCAGGTGCCGATGGTCGGGCACGTGCTGCACGTGTACCTGGCCGCCGCGTTGCTGATCGTGGCCAACCTGGCGCTGGGCCTGCTGATCTCCACCCAGGCCAGGTCGCAGTTCCAGGCCATGCAGATCACCTTCTTCGTGTTCCTGCCCTCGATCCTGCTGTCCGGCTTCATGTTTCCGTTCGCCGGCATGCCGGTGGTGGTGCAGTGGCTCGCCGAGCTGCTGCCGCTGACCCACTTCCTGCGCCTGGTGCGTGGGATCATGCTGCGGGGCGCCAGCCTGTGGGAGCTGTGGCCGGACGTGCTGGCGCTGGTGGCCTTCACCACGGTGATGATGACCGCGGCGATCCTGCGGTTCCGCAAGCGGCTGGATTGAACGGGGTGTGTTTGCTGCGCGTTCTGAGCGTTCGCGTAAAGGCAAAGGCAAGGCAGCGGCGCTGGTGTGGCGGGCTTCGGGTGGAGCCGCGGCAGGCCGGGGGTGTCGTAGCCGATCGGGCGTATATCCCTGTACGCACTCGCTACCGCGGCCATCCATGGCCGCTGCTACGACACCCCCGGCCCGCCGCGTCTTCTGCGGGCTGTGGGGCCAGGGCTTCTTTCCGAGCTCCGAAGACAATGGCCGTACGTTGTTGCGCAACGGCTTTTCGCCCAAGTGGTAGAAGCGATGGTCGCGACGTTGCAGAGGACGCCGTGTCTCCGCTATCCGGGGCAAGTGGCACAGGGACGTGCCACGGCCGCGAGTACGGACAGGGATGTCCGCTCGAGCGGTGCACCGGATAGCGGAGGCACGGCGGCCCCGTCCGGAGCTGGCGCTCCTGCCTTGTGAGGCCTCAGGCCGCCACGTCGCGGTCGGTCACCACCCGCCCGCGCAGCGAGTTGGTCAGCGCCTCGGTGATGAGCACGTCGACGAACTGGCCGACCAGGCGCCGGTGGCCGGGGAAGTTCACCGAGCGCATGTTCTCGGTCTTGCCGGTCAGTTCGGCCGGGTTCTTCTTCGAGGGACCTTCGACCAGCACGCTCTGCACGCTGCCGACCATCCGCCGGGAGATACCCGCCGCATGCTCGTTGATGTGCTTCTGCAGCCTTTCCAGCCGTGCATGCTTGACCGCCTCGGGGGTGTCGTCCTCGAGGTCGGCGGCCGGCGTGCCCGGGCGGCGCGAGTAGATGAAGGAGAAGCTCTGGTCGAAGCCCACGTCCTCGATCAGCTTCATGGTCTTGTCGAAGTCCGCGTCGGTCTCGCCGGGGAAACCGACGATGAAGTCCGAGCTGATCGAGATGTCCGGGCGCACCGCGCGCAGCTTGCGGATCTTCTGCTTGAACTCCAGCGCGGTGTAGCCGCGCTTCATCGCGCTCAGTACGCGATCGCTGCCGGCCTGGACCGGCAGGTGCAGGTAGTTGGCCAGCTGCGGCACGTCGCGGTAGGCCTCCACCAGCGAGTCGGAGAACTCCAGCGGGTGCGAGGTGGTGAAGCGGATCCGGCCGATGCCCTCGATCTGGGCGATGGTGCGGATCAGCAGGCCCAGGTCGGCCAGCTCGTCGGTGCCATCCATGGGCCCGCGGTAGGCGTTGACGTTCTGGCCCAGCAGGTTGATCTCGCGCACGCCCTGGGCAGCCAGTTGCGCGACTTCGACCAGCACGTCCTCGAACGGGCGGCTGACCTCGGTGCCGCGGGTATAGGGCACCACGCAGAACGAGCAGTACTTGGAGCAGCCCTCCATGATCGAGACGAACGCACTGGGACCTTCGGCGCGCGGTTCGGGCAGGCGGTCGAACTTCTCGATCTCCGGGAAGCTGATGTCGACCTGCGGGCGGTCCTGTTCGCGGCGGGCGCGGATGAGTTCGGGCAGCCGGTGCAGCGTCTGCGGGCCGAACACCAGGTCCACGTACGGCGCGCGCTTGACGATCGCCTCGCCTTCCTGCGAGGCCACGCAGCCGCCGACGCCGATGATCACTTCGCGGCCGTTGTTCTTGAGGGCCTTCCAGCGGCCGAGCTGGCTGAACACCTTCTCCTGCGCCTTCTCTCGGATCGAGCAGGTGTTGACCAGCACGACGTCGGCTTCTTCGGGGTCGTCGGTCAGTTCCAGCCCCTCGTGCTCGGCGAGCACGTCGGCCATCTTGGCCGAGTCGTACTCGTTCATCTGGCAGCCGTGGGTCTTTATGTACAGCTTGCCGCGGGCGCCCCCGGGGATCGCGCGCGGGGCGCTGGCCGGCAGCGGAACCAGGGCGGAGGCAGGGGCGGCGGCGGGCGCGATGGCGGCGTCCGGACGCAGGTCCGGCGTGGCGTTCATCCCGGTCATGGCGGTTAATCCAGGCGGGTGGGGCGCGCATTGTAGCGGGGGCGGACGCCGGTGGGCGTCCGATTCGCGACCCACGGCACGTTTTTCCGCTTGTCGGACAGTGGCTTGGCAAGGGTCGGGGAAGCTGGGAGACTCCGCGCCATGAAGGGGATGTTGGGGAAAGCGGGCGCCATGCTGCTGGCGCTGGCCGCGCTGCCGGCCAGTGCGGGCACGCTGTACCGCTGCGTCGGCGCGGACGGGGTGTCCAGCTACGTCAACAAGCGCATTCCCGGCGCCCAGTGCAAGGTCTTCAGCCAGTACACCCCCGACCGCCGCCGCGCACCGCCGCCGGCGACAGTCCCGGCCGCGGCCACCGTTTCGGCCCCGGCACCGGCCGGAGGTTCCGCGGCGCCGACCCTGGTCCCGGCGTCCAGCCGCACCGACGCGATCGTTCCGGCGCCGCTGCCGGCGAAGCGGGCGGCCGCGCCGCAGCGGCGCGTCAGCGGCCAGGTCTACTCGTACATGAAGGACGGGGTGCGCCACTTCAGCAGCCGGCCGCCGGGCCGCGGCGCCGGCGCCAGCCAGGTGCGCACGGTCGCCTACAGTTTCATCGAGACCTGCTACGCCTGCGCGGTCAATCCCGGGGTGAGCTTCGCCACCGTGCGCCTGAACACCAGCGCCTACCAGGCGGAGATCGCCGCGGCCGCGCGCGAGTTCGGGGTCGAGGAAGCGATCGTGCGCGCCATCATCCATGCCGAGTCGGCCTACAACCCGTCCGCGCTCTCGCATGCCGGGGCCCAGGGCCTGATGCAGCTGATGCCCGCCACCGCCCGCCGGTTCGGGGTCGCCGACAGCTACGACGCCGGCCAGAACATCCGCGGCGGGGTCCAGTACCTGGCCTGGCTGCTCAAGCGCTTCAACGGCGACCTGACCCTGGCCGCGGCCGGCTACAACGCCGGCGAGGGCGCCGTGGACCGGTACAAGGGCGTCCCCCCGTACAGCGAGACCCAGCGCTACGTGCAGCGGGTGGGCGTGCTCGCCGAGCGCTACCGGGGCGTACTGGCGTCGCGATGAGGCCGGTGGCACGGCCCGGACCGTGCCATTGTCCGCCTGTTAAGGCTTCCGTTACACTTCGTCGTCTTTTGCGGACGGCGCGCCTTCCTGGCGACGGGGCCCGTACCGCAGGCAGCCAACGCTACCAAGCAGAAGTTTTTCGGAGTGCCGGATGGCCAACGATGAGGTCCACAAGCCCGTGAACACGGGCCGACGCCGGTTCCTGACCGCGACCACCGCAGTGGTCGGCGCCGTCGGAGCAGGTTTCGCCGCAGTACCGTTCATCAAGTCGTGGAACCCCAGCGCCCGGGCCCGCCTGGCCGGTGCCCCGGTGACCGCCGACATCAGCGCCCTCCAGGAGGGCCAGCGCCTGATCCTCGAGTGGCGCGGCCAGCCGATCTGGATCGTCAAGCGCTCCAAGGCGATCCTCGAGGCGCTGCCCACCCTGGACAGCCGCCTGCGCGATCCGCTGTCGCAGAACGCCGACCAGCAGCCGGCCTACGTGCTGGAGGCCAACCCGGAGCTGCGCTCGCTCAAGCCCGAGATCTCGGTCCTGGTCGGCCTGTGCACCCACCTGGGCTGCTCGCCGGAGATGGCCGCCGAGATCCGGCCCGAGCCGTTCGACCCGGAATGGAAGGGCGGCTACTTCTGCCCGTGCCACAAGTCGCGCTTCGACATGGCGGGGCGCGTGTTCCAGGGCGTGCCGGCCCCGACCAACCTGGTCGTGCCGCCGCACCACTACGCCGACGACAACACGATTGTCGTGGGCGTCGATCCGCAGGGGGCGTAAGCGATGGCGAACATCTTCACCCGCACCGCCACCGGCGTGATGGACTGGGTCAACGCGCGCGCACCGGCGCTGGCGCCGATGTACCGGAAGCACATGTCCGAGTACTACGCGCCCAAGAACTTCAACATCTGGTACATCTTCGGCGTGCTGTCGATGGTGGTGCTGGTCAACCAGCTGGTGACCGGCATCTTCCTGACCATGCACTACAAGCCGAGCGCGGCGGAAGCCTTCGCCTCGGTCGAGTACATCATGCGCGACGTGGAGTGGGGCTGGCTGATCCGCTACATGCACAGCACCGGCGCCTCGCTGTTCTTCATCGTCGTCTACCTGCACATGTTCCGCGGCCTGATGTACGGCTCGTACCAGAAGCCGCGCGAGCTGGTGTGGATCCTGGGCATGCTGATCTACCTGGTGCTGATGGCCGAGGCCTTCATGGGCTACGTGCTGCCGTGGGGCCAGATGTCGTTCTGGGGCGCCAAGGTGATCATCTCGCTGTTCGGCGCGGTGCCGGTGATCGGCCAGGGCCTGACCGAGTGGATCATGGGCGACTACCTGCCCTCGGACGCCACCCTGGGCCGGTTCTTCGCCCTGCACGTGATCGCGCTGCCGCTGGTGCTGCTGCTGCTGGTCGTACTGCACCTGGGCGCGCTGCACGAGGTCGGTTCGAACAATCCCGATGGCGTGGAGATCAAGAAGGGCCCGAAGGGCAACCGCTGGTCGCCGACCGCGCCGGCCGACGGCGTGCCGTTCCATCCGTACTACACGGTGAAGGACACCTTCTACGTGTTCGCGATGATGGTCATCGCCGCCTTCATCATCTTCTTCGCCCCGGCGTTCGGCGGCTGGTTCCTCGAGCACGACAACTTCACCGAGGCCAATCGCCTGGTGACGCCCGAGCACATCAAGCCGGTGTGGTACTACACGCCGTTCTACGCGATGTTGCGCGTGGTGCCGGACAAGCTCGGCGGCGTACTGGTGATGTTCGGCGCGATCATCGTGCTGTTCTTCCTGCCGTGGCTGGACCGGGCCAAGGTCAAGTCGTACCGCTACCGCGGCAAGCTGTCGTGGACCTTGCTGCTGGTGTTCGCCTTCAGCTTCGTCTGGCTGGGCAAGATCGGCGCCGGCCCGGGCACCGACCCGGTCGAGACCATCGTCGGCCGCATCCTGACCGCGTACTACTTCCTTTTCTTCCTGACCATGCCGCTGTGGACCAAGTGGGACAAGACCAAGCCGGTGCCGGAACGGGTGACGACGCATGACTAAGAAGTGGATTGCCCTGCTGGCCTCGGCCGCCGCCGGCCTGCTGTTCTCCGCCGCGGCGCTGGCCGCCGCCGGCGGACCCGTGCAGCAGGCCGGGAACGACCTGTCGGACCGCGCCTCGCTGCAGCGCGGCGCCAAGCTGTACATGAACTACTGCTCCAGCTGCCACTCGCTGAAGTTCCTGCGCTACTCGCGGATGGCCGAGGACCTGGGCCTGACCGAAGAAGAGGTGATGGGGAACCTGAACTTCACCGGCGCCAAGTTCGGCGAGCACATCCAGGTCACCATGCGCGATGCCGACGGCAACGAATGGTTCGGCAAGATGCCGCCGGACCTGAGCCTGATCTCGCGCGTGCGCGGCAGCGACTGGATCTACACCTACCTCAAGTCGTTCTACCTGGACGAGTCGCGGCCGCTGGGCTGGAACAACCAGCTGTTCCCGAACGCCTCCATGCCCAACCCGCTGTGGGAGCTGCAGGGCCTGCAGCACGCCGAGTTCGGCGAACCCGACGCGGCCGGCACCCGCCATCCCGAACGCCTGGTGGTCGCCGGCCCGGCCCGGCTGTCGGCGGTGGAGTTCGACCAGACGGTACGCGACATCACCAACTTCCTCGAGTACGCCGGCGAGCCGGCGGCGCTGAAGCGGCAGGCGATGGGCGTGTGGGTGATCCTGTTCCTGGTGCTGCTGACCTTCCTGGGCTACCTGCTCAAGCAGGAATACTGGAGCGACGTGCACTGACGCGGCGCGCCGGCGGGCGCGGCCGGGCATACCGGGTGCTTCCGGCCTTGCGCTTTTCCGGCGCTCCCCGGCACACTCGGGGGACTATGGCGACTGCCGGCGAGGGGCCTGGCAGCGCCGCAACGGTCGGCGGAGTCCGGCCGTCGGAGGCCAGATGGCAGCGAGCGTGCGCATGCGCAATACCCTGACTTTGTTCTCGTCCGTCGATGATGTCCTCTGTCATCGCGTCCGCCTGGTCCTGGCGGCCAAGGGCGTGACATACGACCTGGTCCCGGTGGATGCGCAGAACCCGCCCGAGGACCTGATCCACCTCAATCCCTACCACTCGGTGCCGACCCTGGTCGAGCGCGAGCTGGTGCTGTATGCCGCGTCGGTGGTCAGCGAGTACCTCGACGAGCGCTACCCGCACCCGCCGCTGATGCCGGTCGATCCGCTGTCCCGCGCGCGCCTGCGCCTGGCCATGCTGCGCATCGAGCACGACTGGGTACCCCAGGTGCAGGCGATCCAGCTGGGCAACAAGCAGCAGGCCGAAGCCGGGCGCAAGCGTCTGAAGGAGCTCCTGACCGAGTCGCTGCCGCTGTTCAAGGCCAGCAAGTTCTTCCTCAACCCGGAAATGAGCCTGGCCGACTGCGCGATGGCGCCGATCATCTGGCGCCTGCAGTCGCTGGACGTGCCCTTGCCCAAGGACGGCAAGGCGATCGAGGACTACGGCAATCGCATCTTCCGCAACCCGGGCTTCGTCCGCAGCCTGACCGACCAGGAAAAGAAGCTGCGCGACATGCCGGCCTGACCGGCCGCCGCGACGGGCCGGTCCCGCCGTGGCAGCGTAGACTGTCCGCATGAGCGATGACGCGCCGCGCATGACCAGCTACCGCCCGTACCTGCTGCGGGCCTTGGCCGAGTGGATCAACGACAACGGGATGACCCCGCACATCCTGGTGGATGCCGGCGTGGCCGGCGTGCGCGTGCCGCCCGGCGCGGTGCGCGAAGGCAAGGTCGTGCTGAACATCGCCGACCGCGCCGTGGTCGGCCTGAGTATCGACAACGAATGGATCGAATTCACCGCCCGGTTCGGCGGCGTGAGCCAGCCGGTGAGCGTGCCAGTGGGCGCGGTGCTGGCGGTGTACGCACGCGAGACCGGCCAGGGCATGGTCCTGCCGGAAGAGGGCGCGGGCGGCGCCCACGCGCATGACGACGACGGTCCCGACGGCGATGGGCCGGATGCGCCGACGCCACCGGCGGGCCCCGCGGAACCGCCTGCGGGCAAGCGTCCGCACCTGCGCGTGGTGAAGTAGCGCGCTTCAGTCGCGGCGCGGGCGGTCGAACGGAATGACGTGCGCGCCCGACGACGGTCCGACGAAGGAAACCAGCCGGTCGCCGCGCAGGACCAGGCGGCCGCTATGGCGTTCGACGCCATCGTGCGAGTAGTCGAAGCGGAAGGTGCGCTCGAGCCCGAGCCAGCCATCCTCGCGCCGGTACAGGCGCATGCCGATCGCGTGCACGCTCTGGTCCAGCCATTGCACGTCCGCGGCCGCGCAGGCGTCGCGGCCGAGGGCCTCGGCGCGCTCGGCGGCCGCGCGCGAGGCGTTCCACCATGCGAACACGGCGGCACCGGCGATCATCAGCAGGATCAGGCTGGGCATGTCCGGACTTTAGCGGAAGCGGCGATGCGCCACGACCCGCCGCGGTGCATGCGCGGCTTCAGTCACCTGTCGGCGTGGTGGCCGGGCTCGCACCAGCCGGCGGCGGCGCAGGCTCCTGCGCGGGCGAGGGCATCGCCGGCCGGGGCGGGGACGCGGGTGGCGTGGTGGCTGGTCGCGGCGCAGGGGCGGGCGTGGAACTCCCGGCCGGCGGAGTGGCTACTCCCTGTGCGGGCGCCGGCATGGGCGGCGTGCCGGCGCCGGCCGGTGTCGGGCGGAACGGCGCCGGCGGCGTTACCGGGAACCCGCCGCGCAACTGCGCCTGGGGCTTGAGCTTGAGCAGGGCCACCCAGTCCCGGCGGTTGAAGCTGCACGCGGAAGGATTGCCCGGGCGGCAGGCCGCGGGAACCACCTCGTCGCTGGCCAGCGCACTCGCGGCGGACGTGCCGGCCGTGGCCACCGGCGCCGCCGCGGCCGGCGCCGCGGCACGGGCGCCGGTTGCGACGGGGCGGCCGGCGACGCCCCTGTCGCCGCGCAGCGCGTCCTCGGCCGCCGCCTGCAGCGGTCCCGGCAGCAGCCGCCCGGACGCGTCCAGTGGCAGCTTGCGCATCATCACCGTGTTGAGCACGTTGCCGCCGACCAGGTAAAGCGTGCGGTCGCCGCCGACATTGGCCGCGACGACGATGTCGCAGTGCGAATACGCCGGCAGCGGGGCACTGCCGGACAATCCCGACTGCAGTCCGGCGGTGCCGCGCCCCTGGTCGTCCGCGCGCAGGAAGCACAGGAGGTCGCCCGGCGCTGGCTGCCCCGCGAACGGATCCATGTAGAGGTAGGGGCTGAGCTCGGGATTGCGCCAGGCGCGCGCGATGTAGTCCATGTGCCGCGGCGAGCGCAGGAACTCCGGCAGCGGCGCCCGCATCATCACCCAGGAGACGAAGGCCGCCGACCACGGGTTGTCGACGATGAAGGCGCGGCAGTCGCTGGCGGCCTCGCGGGTGGCACCCGGGTACAGGCAGCTGGCGGCGCCGGCTGCCGATCCCATCGACGACAGGGTGCCGCTTTCGCGCCAGTACTTCGCCACCCGCTGCCAGGCCGGCGTGTAGTCGTCGGCCAGGGCGACGCGTTCGGCCTCGGTAACGCCGAGCCAGGCCACGCGGCCGTCGGTCTCTATGAAGGGGCGGGTCCACAGCCGGTGCTCGTCGCAGGCGATGCGGACGATGGCTTTGGCGGTGGCCTCGACGCCGAAGCGCGGCGGCAGGTCGCAGACTTCCACGCCGCCCTGCGCCGCGTGAGCGGCAGGTGCCGCGAGCGCTGGCAGGGCGAGCAGGGCGAGTGCGTGGAGCCTGCGCATGACGAATCCTTTCCCCGGTACCGGAGCGAGCTTAGCCGCCTGCGGTGGACGATCCGTGATCGTGCCGGCGCTGGAAGCGGATAACGCAGGGCGCGCCGCTACGGGGACACGCTCGCCGCGTGCCATCCGCGTCGCCGGCGTGCGCGTCGCCTAGGCTGGCGGCGGGCCCAGCTTCATCGACAGGTCGATCGCGCGCACGTGCTTGGTCAGGGCGCCGATCGAGACGAAATCCACGCCGTCGGCGGCGATCGCGCGCAGGCCGTCCAGGCCCACGCCACCGGAGACCTCCAGCGGGATGCGTCCGCGGAACGGGGCGGTCCGGGCGATCCGTACCGCCTCGCGGCGGTCGTCGGCGGCGAAGTCGTCCAGCAGGATGCGGTCGCATCCGGACGCGAGCGCCTCGCGCAACTGGTCGAGCGTCTCCACTTCGACGATCAGCGGCAGGCCGGGCTGGGCCGCGCGCGCGCGCGCGATGGCCTCGGCGACCGTGCCGGCGACCCGGATGTGGTTTTCCTTGAGCATCACCGCGTCGTACAGGCCGATGCGGTGGTTCGCGCCACCGCCGGCGCGGACCGCATACTTCTGCGCCAGGCGCAGGCCGGGCAGGGTCTTGCGGGTGTCGAGGACCACCGTGCCGGTGCCGCGCACCGCGTCGACGTGCGCGGCCGTCGTGGTGGCCGTGCCGGACAGGGTCTGCAGGAAGTTCAGCGCGGTGCGCTCGGCGCTGACCAGGGCGCGGCTGCGGCCCCGGAGCAGGGCGAGCACGGTGCCGGCGGCCACGCGTTCGCCCTCGCCGATGCTCCAGTCGATCGCCACGTCCGGGTCCAGCGCGCGGTGGCAGGCGTCGAACCAGGGCCGGCCGGCGATGACCGCATCTTCCTTGCACAGCAGGTAGGCGCGCTCGGGGACGTCCGGCAACAGCGCGGCGGTGACGTCGCCGGTCCCGAGGTCTTCCGCCAGCGCGCGGCGCACGTCGGCCAGCACGAGGGACGGGTCGGGCGCCGCGGGTGCCGTCCGGTCCATGCGCGGGTGCCGGTCAGGCCGCGGGAAAGCCGGCCACCTGCGCGGTGGCCAGGGATTCCTCGACCAGCAGCACCGGGATGCCGTCGTCGATGCGGAACACCTGCTTGCGGTCGCGGGTCACCAGCGCCTCGTGCAGCGGTTCGGCCTGGGGGCTGCCATCGGCACGCAGGACCTGGCCGCCGGCGATCGCGCGGTTCAGCGCTTCCAGGCCCCGCGGTTCCAGCAGCGACAGCGGCTGGCGGGTATCGGGCGAACACAGCAGGTCGAGCAGCTTGCGGTCCATGGGGCGGGGGCGCGTGGCGGGGAAGACCGCTAGAATACGGCCTTGTCACCGAGGACGGCCATGCCAGCCCAGCCCGCCAGTTTGCTTGACAGCCCGCCAGCGACGCCTTTGGTCGGTCTCGTCATGGGATCGCGTTCCGACTGGGAAACCATGCAGCACGCGGCGCAGAAGCTCGATGCGCTGGGCGTGCCGCACGAGGTCAGGGTGGTCTCGGCGCACCGCACGCCCGACGTGCTGTTCGACTATGCGGCCAGCGCGCGCGACCGTGGCCTGCGCGCGATCATCGCCGGGGCCGGCGGCGCGGCCCACCTGCCGGGCATGCTGGCGTCCAAGACCGCCGTGCCGGTGCTGGGCGTGCCGGTGCAGAGCAAGGCGCTCAATGGCATGGACTCGCTGCTGTCGATCGTGCAGATGCCGGCCGGCATCCCGGTGGCGACCTTCGCGATCGGCAATGCCGGCGCGGCCAACGCCGGGCTGTTCGCCGCCGCGCTGCTGGCGGCGGACCACCCGGAGATCGCGCGCTCCCTCGAGGAGTTCCGCCGGCGCCAGACCGACGACGTCATCGCCCACGACGATCCGCGGCAATGACGACCGTAGGCATCCTGGGTGGCGGGCAACTGGCCCGCATGATGGCGCTTTCCGGCGCGCCGCTGGGCCTGCGCTTCCTGGTGATGGATACCGTGGCCGATGCCTGTGCCGGCCAGTTCGCGCCGCTGCTGGTCGGCGACTACCGCGACGAGTCCGCGCTGGCCGAGTTCGCCGGCAAGGTCGACGTGGCGACGTTCGATTTCGAGAACGTGCCGGCCGAAAGCGCCGAATGGCTTTCCGCGCGCGTGCCCGTGTTCCCGAATCCGCGCGCGCTGGCCGTGGCCCAGGACCGGCTGGCCGAGAAGACGCTGTTCCGCGAGCTGGACATCCCCGTGCCGGAGTTCGCCGCGGTCGCCAGCCGCCAGGACCTGGACCGGGCGCTGGCCGAGGTCGGCGTCCCCTGCATCCTCAAGACCCGCCGGCTGGGGTACGACGGCAAGGGCCAGTTCCGGATCCGCGCGCTGGCCGACGCCGACGCGGCCTGGGATGCGCTCGGCGCGCAGGCGGCGACGGTGGGATTGATCGTCGAGGCGTTCGTGCCGTTCGAGCGCGAACTGAGCGTGGTCGCGGTGCGCGGCCGCGATGGCGGCTTCCGCACCTGGCCACTGACCGAGAACTGGCATGTCGATGGCGTGCTGTCGGCCAGCCTGGCGCCGGCGCAGGTCGACCCGGCGCTGGCAAGGACGGCCATCGATTACGCGCGCCGCCTGGCCGAGCGGCTGGACTACGTGGGCGTGTTCGCCCTGGAGCTGTTCTGCCGCGACGGCGGGCTGCTGGCCAACGAGCTGGCCCCACGCGTGCACAACTCCGGGCACTGGACCCTCGAGGGCGCCGAAACCTCGCAATTCCAGAACCACCTGCGCGCGGTGCTCGGATTGCCGTTGGGCGCCACCCACGCGCGCGGGCATGCCTGCATGCTCAACTGGATCGGTGAGATGCCGGACGCGGCCGCGGTGCTGGGCGAAGCCGGCGGCCATTGGCACGACTACGGCAAGGAGCCGCGCGACGGACGCAAGGTGGGCCACGCGACATTGCGCGCGGACCGGGCCCCGGTGCTCGCCGATGCGCTGGAGCGCGTAGGCCAGGCGCTGGGACGGCAAGCCCAGGTCGCCCCGCCGGTGGCGGCGCTGCGGGCCGTATTCTCCGGACGCGCTTCTTCGTAGAGCCGGGCTTCGCCCGGCTGCGCCCTTCCCGAAGCCGCAGCGAAGGACCGGAGCAGCGGGGCAAGCCCCGCTCTACGCGGGCGCGGCCTTCCCATGACCGCCTGCCGGCGACACGGGCATGGGCGCGAAGAGGGCGTCGTCCTTGCCGGCGGCTCGCGTCGCCGATGACCCGGCTCTGGCAGGCTGCAGTCGCGCGCCGGCAGCCCGCGTGCCGCGCTCAGCGCAGGCGCGCGCCGACCGCCTGCCAGTCCACCACCTTCCAGAACGCTTCCAGGTAGTCGGCGCGGGCGTTCTGCCGGTCCAGGTAGTACGCGTGCTCCCACACGTCGCAGGCCAGCAGCGGGGTGTCGGAGCCGGTAAGCGGGGTGCCACCGCCACGGGTGGCGACGATCCCCGGCGTCCCATCCGGGCGCTGCACCAGCCAGACCCAGCCTGAGCCGAACAGGCCCAGGGCCTGCCGGGTGAATTCCTCGCGGAACCGGATGAAGTCGCCGTACTGGCGCGCCAGCCGTTCGGCCAGCGGTCCGGCGGGATCGCCGCCGCCGCGTGGCGACAGGCAGGTCCAGTAGAACCCGTGGCTCCAGGCCTGCGCCGCCTCGTCGGCCAGCCGGCCCCGGGCCCGACGGACGATTTCTTCCAGCGCCAGGCCTTCCAGTCCGCTGCCTTCGAGCAGGCGGTTGGTCGCCTCGACGTGGCCACGGTGGTGGCTGCCGTGGTGCTCGTCCAGCGTGGCGGCGGACAGGTGCGGCTCCAGCGTGTTGCGCGGGTAGGGCAGGGCGGGCAGTTCGATGGTCATGCGTTCTCGGGCGGTTCGATGCGGGGCCCGGCGTCGGCGCGGCGGCGCAGGGCTTACAATTGCCACTTCAGTTTAGACGATGGCGGGCACGGCCCCGGCGTCCAGGAGATGGGTAATGGCGGTAATGGAGCGCATCCAGGCCGAGGTCGAAGGCCATCCGGTCGTGCTGTTCATGAAGGGCACGCCGGCGTTCCCGATGTGCGGCTTTTCCGCGCGCGCGGTGCAGGCGCTGCAGGCCGCCGGCGCCGAACAGCTGCACACGGTCAACGTGCTGGAGGAGCCGGAGATCCGGGCCAACCTGCCACGCTATTCCAACTGGCCGACGTTCCCGCAGCTGTTCCTGCACGGGGAGCTGATCGGCGGCTGCGACATCACCCTGGAGCTGCTGGAATCCGGCGAGCTGCAGCGCATGGTCCAGGAAGCGCTGTCGCAGTGAGCCTGTTCGCCCTGCCGTCCGCCGCCCCGCAGCCGCTGGCCGGCCGCGTCGTCCTGCTCAGCGGTGCCCATGGCGGCCTCGGTGCCGCCGCGGCCCAGGCCTGTGCCGCCGCCGGCGCGACCCTGGTCCTGCTCGGTCGCCGCCTGCCCCGGCTCAACCGCGTCTATGACGCGGTGGCCCAGGCTGGCCATGAGCCGTTGCTGTATCCGCTCGACCTGGAGGGCGCCTCGCCGGACGACTACGCCGAGCTGGCCGACCGCCTGCACGCGGAACTGGGCCGGCTCGACGGGGTCCTGCACTGCGCCGCCGAGTTCCGCGGCCTGACCCCGCTCGAACACCTGGACCCGGCCGCTTTCGCCCGCGCGATCCACGTCAACCTGACCGCTCCCTGGTGGCTGCTGCAGGCCTGCCTGCCGCTGCTGCGCCAGTCGGCGGATGCGTCGGTGGTGCTGGCGGTCGACGACCCGGCGCGGGTCGGCCAGGCGTATTGGGGCGGCTACGGCATCGCCCAGCATGGCCTGCGGGCGATGGTCGGCATGCTGGCTAACGAACTGGCCGCCACGACGGTGCGCGTGGCGGGCCTGCAGCCCGGTCCGATGCGCACGCCCCTGCGGGCGCGCGCCTATGCCGATGACCTGGGCGAGGACCTGCGCGATCCGGAGGCCTACGCCGGCGCCTGCGTCACCTTGCTGTCGCCTGCCGGCGCGGCCTGGCGTGGCCAGGTCTGGGACGCGGCGGCGGGAGGGGTGGAATGACCATCCTCTCCGCGGCGCTGCTGCTGTTCCTGATCCTCGACCCGCTGGGCAACGTCCCGGTTTTCCTCAGCGTGCTCAAGCCGCTGCCGCCGAAGCGGCAGCGCGTGGTGCTGGTCCGCGAGCTGCTGATCGCGCTGGCGGTGCTGATGCTGTTCCTGTGGTGCGGCAAGTACTTCCTGGAGCTGATGCACCTGCGCCAGGAATCGGTGTCCATCGCCGGCGGCATCGTCCTGTTCCTGATCGGCATCCGCATGATCTTCCCCCGCCCGGAAGGACTGATGGGCGAGATCCCGGATGGCGAGCCGTTCATCGTCCCGCTGGCCATCCCGCTGGTCGCCGGTCCGTCCGGCATGGCGGCAGTAATGCTGATGGGCAGCAACGAACCGCACCGGCTCGGCGACTGGAGCCTGGCCCTGTTCCTGGCCTGGGCGGCCACCGCGGCCATCCTGCTGGCGGCGCCGCTGCTTTACCGGCTGCTCGGCCGGCGCGCGCTGACCGCCATCGAGCGGCTGATGGGGATGCTGCTGGTCGCCATCTCGGTGCAGATGCTGATGGACGGCCTGACGGCCTACCTCAAGAGTTCGGCGTAAGGCCCGGATATCCCGGATCGCCCTCGGTGGCGCTCCTGCCAGACCAAAATTCCTTGTGGCGTATGGGGTTGCGATGTGCTGCGGCGCAATAGAAATTTGTCATGGCTTGGTCACATGGCGACCCTAGCATGTTAATCTGGTGTTAACCCCTGTGATGAACATCGCAGGGAAGCCAATACGCCTTCCGCACCGGGCTCCCCTGCCCGGACGCCAACCCAATCCGAGGCCTCTTTCCATGACTGATTCCCGCCGACTCCGGATGTCCAAGCTCACCCTGGGCCTGGTCGCCGCGCTCGCCGCCGCCCCCGCCTTCGCCCAGAGCACGTCCGCCGGTGTCGGCGGCGTGGTCACCGGCGCTTCCGGCCAGCCTGTCCCCGGCGCCGAAGTCACCATCGTCCACGTCGAGTCCGGCACGATCAGTCGCGCGGTCACCGATGCCAGCGGCCGCTTCAGCGCCCGCGGCCTGCGCGTAGGCGGTCCGTACACCGTCACCATCAACAAGCCGGGTGAAGGCACCAAGACCGAGGAGGGCCTGTACCTGGGCCTGAACCAGGTCGGCGTTGTAAACGCCACCCTCGGCAGTGACATCGCCACGCTCGAGGGGGTCACCGCGGTAGGGGTCGCCGGTGGCTCGCAGGTGTTCAGCGCCTCCAAGATGGGTGCCGGTACCAACGTCACGCTCGAGCAGATCGAGACCCTGCCTTCGATCAACCGCAACATCCAGGACTTCGTCCGTCTCGATCCGCGCATCAGCCAGTCCGACAAGGCGCGCGGCGAGATTTCGGTGGGCGGCCAGAACCCGCGCTACAACGCGATCCGCATCGACGGCGTCAACACCAGCGACACCTTCGGCCTGGAGTCGAACAATTTCCCGACCATCCGCCAGCCGGTATCGATGGATGCGATCGAGGCGATCAACGTCGATATCTCCAACTACGACACGACCATCACCGGTGCCACGGGTGCGGTGATCGACGCGGTGACCAAGTCGGGCACCAACGAGTTCCACGGTTCGGTCTACGGCGTCTACCGCGACGCCGACATGGTCGGCGACAACCCGACCAGCGGCGCCCCGTTCACCGGCTTCAACGACGAGCGCACCTACGGTGCCACCTTCGGCGGCCCGATCGTCAAGGACACGCTGTTCTTCTTCGTCAACTACGAGAAGTTCGAGCGCGACCGCGCAGCCTCGTCGTTCGGTCCGGTCGGCTCCGGCGCCACCAATATCGTTGACATCACCCAGGCCCAGATCGACGAAGCGCGGCAGATCGCGCAGGACGTCTACGGCGTCGATATCGGCAGCACCGACGCGCCGAGCAGCACCAAGCAGGAGATCGAGGAGTACGCCGCCAAGATCGACTGGAACATCAGCGACAATCATCGCCTGTCGGCCCGCTTCTCCAAGCTCGAGCAGGTCGACCCGGTCCTGGCCGGCTCCAGCAACACCTCGCTCAGCTTCGACAGCCGTTGGTACAGCATCGTCAAGAACGTCGATACCTCCGTGGCGCAGCTGTTCAGCGACTGGTCCGACACGTTCACCACCGAGTTCAAGATCGGCCGGCGTACCTACGATTCGCTGAGCAACGTCAACGCGCGCCTGCCGGAAGTGAGCATCGGCTTCGGCGTCGGCAACGATCCTGACCTGGCCGCGGCGCCGTTCCTGAACTTCGGCACCGACCAGTTCCGCCACGGCAACGAAATCCGCACCACCACCGACACCGCGTTCGGCGCGGCGAACTGGTACGTGGGCGACCACACCGTGAAGTTCGGCTTCGACTACGAAGAGAACGATGTGTTCAACCTGTACGCCCAGAACATCTGGGGCAGCTACAGCTTCGCCAGCCTGGATGCCTTCCGCAACGGCGAATACGGTTCGTACACGTTGAACGCGCCGATCCCGGGCAACGGCCTCGACTCCGTCGAGATGCGTTACCGGCACCGCAATACCGGCCTGTTCGTGCAGGACAGCTGGGCGGTCAACTACAACCTGACGCTGCTGTTCGGCCTGCGCGCGGACCTGCCGGACCTGGACGAGGTTCCGGTCCACAACCTGCTGGTGCAGCAGGTGTACGGCCTGGACAACCGTAATACGCTCGACGATGTCCTGATCCAGCCGCGCGTTGGCTTCAACTACGCCTTCGACGGCGATCGCCCGTCGCAGCTGCGTGGCGGCGTGGGCCTCTTCCAGGGTGCGGCGGCCAACGTGTGGGTCGGCAACTCCTACCAGAACACCGGCTTCGGCCTGATCGGCTACAACGCGTTCCCGACCGGCATCACCGGCGTCAGCCAGGCCGATCGCGACCTGGTCTGGGCCAACCTGCCGGTGACCATGGATCCGGACAACCCGACCACGCCGCCGCCGGCAGCGGGCTACACCATGATGGTCAACCTCATGGACGAGGGCATCGAGCAGCCGTCGGTGTGGAAGGCCAACCTGGCCTTCGATACCGAGCTGCCGTGGCATGGCGTCGTCGCCTCCGCCGAACTGCTGGTGACCAAGGTCAACAATGCGCTGCACTTCGAGCGCCTCGACCTGGGGGCTCCGACCTACACCACCGGCGCCGACGGTCGTCCGCTGTACTGGCGCAACCTGTACGGCACGGCCAGCGGTACCCGCGCCAACGGCGGCATGTACAACGGGCAGACCATCGGCGAGGTCGCGGATACCATTCCCGGCTACGAGAACGTGACCGGCTGGCATGGTGACGGCGTGCTGCTGATGAAGAACACCAACAAGGGCCGCACCGCGCAGTTCACCGTCGGCCTCGACAAGCCGGTGGTCGACACCTGGGGCTGGTCGCTGTTCTACACCTACACCAATGCCACCGAGGTCAATCCGCTGACCTCTTCGCGTGCGATCTCCAACTGGTCGAACAAGGCGATCTTCGATCCCAACGAGGACGTCGCGGCGACCTCCAACTACGAGATCAGGGATCGCATCGTCGGCACGCTGTCGTTCCGCAAGGCGTTCTTCGGTGACAACGACACCACGTTCTCGGTGTTCTACGAAGGTCGTTCGGGTACGCCTGTCAGCTGGCGTTACCTCAATGACATGAACGGCGACGGCTACACCAATGACCTGCTGTACGTCCCCAGTGGCCCGGGCGACGTGCTTTTCACCGGCGGCGCGGCGATGGAGGCTTCGTTCTTCGACTGGCTGAGCCGCAACCCGTCCCTGGCGCGCTACAGCGGCGACGTCGCCGAACGCAACAGCGACCGCAATCCGTGGGTGAACAACTTCGACGTGCGCATCAGCCAGGAGCTGCCCGGCTTCTTCAATGGCCACAAGTCGGAGATCTGGCTGGATGTGATGAACATCGGCAACCTGATCAACAAGGACTGGGGGCAGATCCCGTACCAGACGCCGTACTCCGACATGCGCGCCGTGCGCTTCGTCGGACTCGACCAGGCCACGGGCAAGTACGTCTACAACTTCAACGAGAGCCAGGTGTACAAGCGCTTCCTCACCGACCCCGAGTCGCGGTGGTCGCTGCAGGTCGGCTTCCGCTACAGCTTCTGACGTTGTCGGATCCGATGTGACCAAGGGCGGCCGGGCATCCCGGCCGCCTTTTTTTTGGATCCAGGCCGGCCCCGCCAGTCGCACGCGATGCCCGCGCCTGGGGTAAAGTCGCCCACCGGTACATCGAGGCATGAGGCCCGCAGTCATGATCCAACCCGCTTCGAGCACGCTGCCCGTGCAGGACGCACGCATCTACCCGCGCGGCGGGCTCGATGTCCTTTCGCGCACGGAAGTCGCGCGGCTGCGGGACGCGTCGGCCGGCGGCATGCACGAGCTGCTGCGCCGCTGCGCGCTGGCGGTGCTGACCAGCGGCAGCGCCAGCGACGACCCGCGCGCGGCGCGCGACCTGTACCCGGACTTCGACATCCAGGTCACCCAGCAGGATCGCGGCGTGCGCATCGACCTGGTCAACGCACCGGCGATGGCGTTCGTCGACGGCGAAATCATCCGCGGCGTGGCCGAGCTGCTGTTCGCCACCGTCCGCGACTTGGCCTGGACCGCGATCGAGCTGGGCGAGGACTGCGTGAGTGGGGAGCTCGACTCCTCGGCCGGCATCACCGACTCGGTGTTCGGCCTGTTGCGCAACGCGCGCATCCTGCAGCCATCCGACCCGAACCTGGTGGTGTGCTGGGGCGGCCACTCGATCTCGCGCGAGGAATACATCTACACCAAGCAGGTCGGCTACGAGCTCGGGTTGCGCGGGCTGGACATCTGCACCGGCTGCGGCCCGGGCGCGATGAAGGGGCCGATGAAGGGCGCCACCATCGCCCATGCCAAGCAGCGGCGCAGCCGTACCCGCTATATCGGCATCACCGAGCCCGGGATCATCGCCGCCGAGTCGCCGAACCCGATCGTGAACCACCTGGTGATCATGCCGGACATCGAGAAGCGGCTGGAGGCGTTCGTGCGCCTGGGCCACGGCATCATCGTGTTTCCCGGTGGCGTGGGTACCGCCGAGGAGATCCTCTACCTGCTCGGCATACTCCTGCGCGAGGAGAACGCCGACCTGCCGTTCCCGCTGATCCTGACCGGACCGACGATCGCCGCGCCGTACTTCGAGCAGATCGATCGTTTCCTGCGCCTGACATTGGGCGAGGCCGCCACCTCGCGCTACGAGATCGTGATCGGCGACCCGGCCGCGGTATCCAAGAAGATGACCGCCGGCATCCGCAAGGTGCGCGAGGCCCGGATCGCGCACAAGGACTCGTTCTACTTCAACTGGGGCGTGGACATCCCGCTGGAGTACCAGCGCCCGTTCGTGCCCAGCCACGAAGCGATGGCCGCGCTGGACCTGCACCACGGCCGCCCGCCGTCGGCGCTGGCCGCCGACCTGCGCCGCGCGTTCTCCGGGATCGTGGCCGGCAACGTCAAGGAGGACGGCATGCGCCGGATCGAGCAGCACGGCCCGTTCGAGATCCACGGCGCGCCGGACATGATGCAGGCGCTGGACGGGCTGCTGCGGGCGTTCGTGGAGCAGAGGCGGATGAAGATCGCCGGGGAGTACAGGCCGTGTTATCGGGTGGTGGCCTGAGTCCCGATCGGCTGCACCCCTCCGCCCCTCCGGCCGGATCGACCGTTCGTCCCGGAGCTGCTTGCGCCGCGCCCCGGCCGGGCTAGGCTGCGAGGCATCACGCTGGGGAACAACCGCATGTCGCCCGAACGCCAGACTGGCTTCACCCTGGTCGAGCTGATGATCACCATCGCTGTGCTGGCGATCCTGCTCGGCCTGGCCCTGCCCAGTTTCCAGGGCAGCCTGCGCTCGAACCGGGTAGCCACCACCAGCAACGAAGTGCTGGCCTCGATGTCGCTGGCCAGGACCGAAGCCATCCGTGGCATTGGCCGCGCTGGGGTGTGCCCCAGTACATCCGGAACGGCCTGCGTGGCCAATACCGACTGGGCCGCAGGCTGGGTCGTCTGGCATGAGATCCCGGCGGCCGGCGGACCGGTGTTCACCGTGGTCAAGGTCATCCAGCCCAAGCAGCGGACCACCGTCACCGGGCCGGCGGACGGAGTCGTGTTCACCGCGCAGGGTCGCGCGCAGGCGGGTGCCACCCAGGTCGGCGTCGCCCCGTCCGATGCCGCCGATCCCGCGCGCTGCATCCGGGTCGGGGTTACCGGGCAGTCGCGGATCGAGCAGGGGGCGTGTTCATGAATCGACGTTGCTACCGGCTGGGACGCGGGCACGCCGCCGGCTTCAGCCTGATCGAGGTGATGGTCGCCGTGCTGGTGCTGGGCCTGGGCCTGCTCGGCTTCGCCCTGCTGCAGACCATGAGCGTGCGCTTCACCCAGAGCGCCAACCAGCGCACCCAGGCCACCAACCTGGCCTACGACATGCTCGACCAGATGCGTGCCAACCGGATCGCCGCCGGGCAGTACGCCGGCGCCTACAACGCGGCCACGGCCGGGGCCGGCTGCCTGCCCAACGCGCAGGTGTCGGCTGGCGCCTACAAGAGCGTCTGGGAATGCCGCATGGGCAAGGCCCTGGGCGCAGGCGCCACCGCGACCGTCCAGTTCGCCAACGGTGTCGCCACGGTGTCCATCACCTGGGGCGACGAGCGCTGGAACGACGCCGATGGCGATGGCACGGTCAGTGCCGCCGAGGGCAACCGCACATTTGCCACGGTGACGCGCCTGTGAACATGACATCCCGCCGCCATAGCCAGGGCCTGTCGCTGATCGAGCTGATGATCGCGCTGCTGATCGGCACCATCCTCCTGCTCGGGGTGGTGCAGGTGTTCGGCGCCTCGCGCACGGCCTACCAGTTGTCCGAGGGCATGTCGCGCACCCAGGAGAACGCACGCTTCGCCCTGGATTACCTGCAGCGCGATATCCGCATGGCCGGCCACTTCGGCTGCGTCAACGACCAGGCGCGCAGCCAGAGTGCCGGCGGACTGGTCTCGCACTTCGCCGCCAACGGACCGACCGATTTCGGCTTCTCCGTGCGCGGCTACGACAACGCCACTCCTCCCGGCATCGTGCTGGCGCCGGCGCGCGTGGCCGGGACCGACGCGATCGTCCTGCGCTACCTGGGAGGCGATGGCGTTCCGGTCACGGCCATCGACGCCGCGGGCCGAACCATCGACATCAATCCGGCGCGCTGGGCCTCGCTCACCGTCGCCGGGACGCCAGACCCGGTCCTGTTCGGCGTGGGCGATTGCGCCTATGCCGACGTGTTCGAAGCCACGGCCACCAGTGCCGCGGCCGGCCGCGTCACCGCGCCGGCGACCGTGGACCTGGGGCGGTATTCGGCCAGTGCCGATGGCGGGCCGACCATGCTGTACCGTGCCGAGGCGCTGGTCTACTACATCGGCCTGGGCGCCGGTGGCCAGCCGTCGTTGTGGCGTGCCCGCATCAATGCCAATGGCACCACCGCCAGCGAAGAGCTGGTGGAGGGCATCGAGAACCTGCAGTTCCGCTACGGCATCGACCGCAACGCGGCCCCGGCGCTCCCCAGCGGCTACATCGCCACCCAGGGCACGGCCACCGACGTCGGCGCGACTGCGGACCGCTGGCTCCGCATCGGCCAGGTGCAGGTGGGCCTGCTCGCTTCCAGCCCGAACCGTGCCGCATCCGTGCAGGCCAGCCAGATCACGCCGATGCTGCTGGGCGAGGCACAGGCACCGGCGGCCGACGGGCGCTATCGCGCGGTGTACGAATCCACCATCGCTTTGCGCAACCGCCTCTACGGAAACTGACCGCCATGCATCCGAAGCCCAAGTCCCATGGATTCCGGCCCGGCTCGGGGCGTCCTTCGCGCCAGGGCGGCGCGGCGCTGTACGTGGCGCTGATGATCCTGGTCCTGCTGGCCCTGATCGGCATCGTCGGCATGCAGGTGGCCGGACTGCAGGAGCGCATGGCCGCCAACTACCTGGCGACCAATGTGGCATTCCAGACCGCCGAAGCCGACGTGCGCCTGCGCGAGTGCTTCATCGAGGGCGTGGTCAACCGCGATGGCGTGTGCGCCGCTGGCACCGCGCCGATCCAGCAGTCGTGCGAGGACGGCTTCGATCCCAGCGACTGGGCTGCCGGCCTGTCCAACCTGGTGCCGCAGGCCAACTGGGTCAGCATCCGCGAGATCGGCCAGTGCATCTCCGGCAATGCCGACATGGACATGGGGGTCCGCCCGGTCACCGAGGATCCCAACCGGGTCTTCCAGGTCACCACCTACGCCACCAATCCTGCGGCCACCGCCAACGCGGCGGTCGACACCATCTTCCGACCCTGAGGAGCCAGTCATGGCATCCCGTCGCACCCGACTCATCACCGTCTCCGCCGCGGTCGCCGTGCTTGGCGGCGGCTATGGCCTGTACCTGGCGACCGCCGCGCCGCCGCCGCCGGAACTGGCACAGGCGCCGATGAACATCACCAACGTGATCCCGCCGGCGTTCATCATGGCGGTGGACAACTCGGGGTCGATGAGCACGGACGAAACTCTGTTCAGGACTGCTACCGGTCCGGGCTACCTGAACAACACGACGCGCAGCTTCTTCAATGCAACCACTGGTGTGCTGAATTCGTCCGGTGGCACTTCTGTCACCAAGCACATGGATGGTGGGCTGGACGCCGACTACTACGGTGCATTGCGCAATCCCGAGTACAACCGTGCATTCTTCAATCCGCATTCGACCTACCTGCCGTGGCGCACTTCGACCGGCACGCTGGAGGCGAACTCCAACACCGCTGCCGCGGCAGAAGATCCGCGCGGGTCCGGCAAGGGCGCGGCGACCCCGTTCACGACCTACGACTTCACCAATAGTCTCACCACGACCGAGACCTGGCATAGCGGCAAGGTGATGCCGGCCGGTACGTATTACAACAACGACAAGAGCTGTAACCGTGAAACGGGCAGTACGAATCTCGGCTGGCGTACGCTGACAGCGGATAAGACCTTCACTTCAGACTGCTCGACGCAGTTCCGCTATTACCCGGCACGGGTGTACCTGGATACCGACGCTACGCCGCCGCCTGGTTTCGACACCAGCAAGCGCGTGCTGGTCAAGGGAGCGGGTCCGCTGGGCGCGGACATGTACCGCTATGACTACGTGGCGTCGAATTTCACCACCGGCGGTGCCGCGGCGGTGCAGAACTTCGCCAACTGGTGGACTTATTACGGCAACCGCAACCGCGCGATGATCGCCGCGATGACGCATTCGGTGTCGGATTTCACCAAGATGCGGATCGGCTACTTCCAGATCAATACGCCGCCGGCCTCGCAGGGTGACAGCAACGACGCGAACGTCGCCATGCGTGACATGGGTGTCCAGACCGAACGCGACGCGCTGTATGCGGCGATGCGCAACCTCAATGCGTCCGGCAACACGCCCACGCGGCGTGCCACCGCCCGCCTGGTCAGGCAGTTCATGCGCACTGATACCAATGCGCCGATCAAGCTGCAGTGCCAGAAGAATGGCGGCATGCTGTTCACCGACGGCTACACGAACGATATCGATTCGTCCGGCTACTGGAACGTGGGCAACGTCGATGGCGCGTTTACGGCACCCTACGGTGGCGGTGTTGCATCGTCGAACACCATCGCCGACTACGCTATGTATGGCTACAACACCAACCTGCGCCCGGACCTGACGGCCGGCATGGTGCCGGTGCCGCAGGCGTGCTCGGGATCGCCTCCCAACGGCATGGACTGCAACAAGAACCTGCACATGAACTTCTACGGCGTCACCTTGGGTGCGCGCGGTGCGGTGTTCGACGTGAACATGCCGGCAACCAACGATCCCTACGCCAATCCACCGGCCTGGGGCGCGACCGGAACCATGAACCTGCAGCCGGAGAACGTCGACGACATCTGGCACGCGGCGCTGAACTCGCGCGGCGAGTTCATCAATGCCTCCTCGCCCGCCGAAATCACCGAAGCGATGCGCCGCATCCTGGCTTCCGTGAACGAAGGCGCCACCCCGTCCGGCACGCTGGGCGTCACCGGTGCTCGCGTGGGTGCAGGATCGCTGGTGGTCGAGCCCCGCTACGAATCCACCAACAACGGCACCGACTGGTACAGCAAGCTGGATGCCATCAAGGTCAGCAGTCATCCGATCACCGGTGAGGTGACCCTGGTGAATGCCTGGGAAGCCAGTGCAAGGATCGAAGCGCAGGGTGCGGCCGCAAGGACCATCCGCCACGGCGTGACTACCACCAGCGAAGTGCCGACCGTGGTGGATTTCAACGCCGCCAACCTGACCCTTGCCAGCCTGTGCTCGGCTGCGGATCCGCTCAGGACCGTCGCCTGCAGCACCGCCTCGATCACCGGTCTGGCCGGTGGCGGCATGAACATCAATCGTGCTGTCGCCTACCTGCGTGGCAGCCGTGTGGACGAAGGGGTGCTGCGGACGCGCACCACGATCCTCGGCGACATCGTCAATTCCTCGCCTGTGGTATCGGTGCCCACCGATGATTACGGCTACAGGAATCTTGGTGGCACCCTGGGCTCGACCTACGCGACTTTCCTCACCAGCAAGGCCGCCACCGGCCGACCGCTGGTGCTGTTCGGCGCCAATGACGGCATGTTCCACGTCGTGGATGGTCGTGACAGTGGCAGCGGCGGCCAGGAAGACTTCGCCTACATCCCGGCCACGGCCCTGGGCCACATGGGCAACCTGCTGTTCCCGTACGTCGCCGCGGACAAGAACAACCAGAAATTCGAACACCGCTACTTCGTCGACGGGCCGGTGACCGTCTCCGACGCCTTCATCGGCGGGAGCTGGAAGACGGTTGCCGTGGGCACATCCGGGGCGGGTGGTCGCAGCGTGTTCGCGCTGGACATCACCAATCCGTCGGCGATCACCGTGTTGTGGGAGATCAACGACCGCATCGCCAGCAAGCCGGCCATCACCAACAACATCGGCTATGTCCTCGGTAAGCCGGTGATCGTGCCGTTCAAGAACACCGCCGGGACGGTGACCTGGAAGGCGATCTTCGGCAACGGCTACAACAGCACCAGCCAGCGGGCCAGCCTGTTCGTGGTCGACCTGGCCACGGGCGCCACCACCACCATCGTCGCATCCGAGACCCCGGTGCCTGCCTACAATGGCCTGGGCAATGTCTCGGTGGTGGACCTCAAGCGCCGCAACGCCGGCAACACCGCCTGGATCAACGGCGGCGACGGCTATGCCGACACGGTGTATTCAGCCGATCAGAATGGCGCGGTGTGGAAGTTCGACCTGCTGACCAACGCGGTGGCGCTGGGTGGAAGCCCGCTGTTCGCGGCCACCAACGCCGGCGGCCAGCGCCAGTCGATCACCGGTGGCCTGACCGTGGCGCGGGGCCCTGGCGGCGGCGTGATGGTCTACTTCGGCACCGGCAGCTTTGCGTTCACGGGTGACCCGCTCGACCAGGGCGTCCAGTCCATATACGGCGTCCTCGACAAGGACGTGGCGGTTGCCGGGCGTGGCCAGTTGCTGCAACAGACGGTCGGGGTCGACGCCGGCAGTTTCCGCGAGACGAGCAACAACATGATGACCGCCGGCAAGTCGGGCTGGTACATCGACCTGCCTGCGGGCGAGCGTTTCGTCGGCTATCCCAGGATCGAGAGCGGGATGGTGTTCTTCCCCACTTACGAACCGTCGGTGGCGCAGGCCTCGGACTGCTCCGTGGCGGGCAAGAACTGGCTCTACGGCCTGAACACCCTGAGCGGTGGCGCGGCGATGACCTACGTGCGCATGGGTTCCCCGACGGGTCCGCAGCCGGCCTCGGCCACCGGCGCGGTGGCGCTGAACACGGGCGGTACTGCGCCGGTCAAGGACGTGGCGGTGTTGACCACGCCGCGGGTGGGGCCGCTGGCGGCGGGCGCAAGCCAGGCTGATATCGATGCGGCGCTGGGTGCACAGTGCTCGATGGTGGTGCGGGTGGCCGGTGCGCCGCCGATGTACCTGCCGCGGCCGTGCGGCAGGCAGTCCTGGAGGCAGGTGCGATGAACCGGAGGGGGCACATGGACAGCGCGACTACCTTGAGCGGGAACGCCAGGCGCGTGGCCGGGGGTTTCACCCTGATCGAACTGATGATCGTGGTGGCGGTCGTGGCGATCCTCGCCTCGATCGCCGTGCCCTCCTACCAGGAGCAGATCCGCAAGTCGCGGCGTGCACAGGCCAAGGCCGACATCGTCGAGTACATGCAGATGGCCGAGCGCTACTTCACGGTCAACAACACCTACGTCGGCTTCACCCTGCCCGTGGCGGTCTCCCCGCGCGAGGCCGGGGCGACGGCGCGCTACAACCTGGCCGCTTCGACCCAGACCGCCACGGCGCTGGTGCTGACCGCCACTGCGCTGGGGCCGCAGGCCAGTGACCGCTGCGGCAACCTGTCAGTCAGCAACACCGGCCTGAAGACCGAAAGCGGGACGGCGACGCTGGCCGAATGCTGGTGAGCAGGTCGCGGCGCAACCGCCGGAAATGAAGAAAGGCCGCGATCGCTCGCGGCCTTTCCGTATATGGCGCCCGAAGTTGGACTCGAACCAACGACCCCCTGATTAACAGTCAAGTGCTCTAACCGGCTGAGCTATTCGGGCGGGGGCGCACATTGTAGGGGCAGGGGCAGTGGCCGGGCAAGACTTGCCGGCTGCGCGACGTCCACTGGCGGGCAGGCCCGCGCCGGACGGGTCGGATGGCCGCGGCGTCGCATGCTGGCTGAACTGGCCGGCGGCGCGGCCCGGGCGGCTCATGCCGGTGGACAGGGCGCCTCGTAAGCGGGGCGCCGGGTCCGGACCCGGCCGACATTGTTGACGATGACTTCGCCGCGCAGCACCCCGGCACTGCATACCCGCAGGGTGAGGTTGTTGCCGCCGCTGCGTCCATCGGGCTGGTAGCGCACGCGCATGCGCCCGGCGGTGGCCGAAACCCGTACGGATTCGTGCAGCGGCTGTCGCTCCTGGCGCAGGATGTCGTCGTTGCCGCGTGGCTGGGGGCTGCGGGTCGGATCCAGGTAGAGCAGCCAGCCGGCACTCCAGTCCGGTTCGGTGCGGCAGCGACCATCTCCCAGGGAGGGGCAGGCGGTCACGGGCACCCGCCGGGCGATGGCGGTGTTGCGCGCCTGCGACAGCTGCGTGGCAACCTGGTGCATGGCAGTCGCCGCACGCTGGCGGCGCAGCGTTTCCTGGAACCCCGGCAGGGCAAGCCCTGCCAGGATGGCGACCACGGCCAGCACGATCGATGTTTCCACCAGGCTGAACCCGGCGACATGTCCCGGCGCATCCTTGCGCATGGGCGAAATCCTTTTCGCTCGGGGTGTTCAGGATCGGCCGGGAGGCGGACCGGCGGTATCGGCGGCTTGCAGGTGCGTCCTGTAGGAATAGGTCCCAGCGGTTGTAGGAGCCCACTTCAGGGGGCGACCCGGCGGCGTCGGGGGTGCTGCGGGCAAACGCATGGTCTCCGGAAAGGCATGCGTTGAGCGGGGCTGCGTTCCGGCGGCCTCGGGTCGCCCCCTGAAGTGGGCTCCTACAAGGGGGGGGGATGCCTGCGGCAGGTACGGGGTCTGTACGGTGGGGTTGTCTATACTGGCCAGTCCCCCTGAACACGGTCCGCACCGCGCATGAGCGAGCGTTTCGAACTGGTGTCGCCGTACGCGCCGGCGGGCGACCAGCCGCAGGCCATCGCCAAGCTGATCGAGGGTTTCGACGCCGGGCTGGCGAAGCAGGTGCTGCTCGGCGTGACCGGCTCGGGCAAGACCTACACCATCGCCAACGTGGTCCAGGCGGTGCAGAAGCCGACCCTGGTGATGGCGCCGAACAAGACCCTGGCGGCGCAGCTGTACGGCGAGTTCAAGGCGTTCTTCCCGAACAACGCGGTCGAGTACTTCGTCAGTTACTACGACTACTACCAGCCGGAAGCCTACATCCCCTCGACCGATACGTTCATCGACAAGGACAGTTCGATCAACGACCACATCGAACAGATGCGCCTGGCAGCGACCAAGGCGCTGCTGTCGCGTTCGGATGCGCTCGTGGTGGGCACGGTCTCGGCGATCTACGGCCTGGGCGCGCCGGAGGACTACCTGTCGCTGCGCCTGATCCTGTCGCGCGGCGAGCGCATCGACCAGCGCGAGTTGCTGCGCCACCTGACCCAGCTGCAGTACACACGAAACGAGTACGAGCTGCAGCGCGGCACGTTCCGCGTGCGCGGCGAGGTGGTCGACGTGCATCCGGCGGAAAGCGACGCCGAGGCGGTGCGGATCGAGCTGTTCGACGGCGAGATCGAGAACATCGCGCTGTTCGACCCGCTCACCGGCGAGGTGCTGCGCAAGCTGCCGCGCTACACGATCTATCCGAAGACCCACTACGCGACTACCCGCGATCGGGTGCTGGCCGCGATCGAGACGATCAAGGTCGAACTCAAGGAGCGGCTGGAGCTGCTGTACGCGCAGAACAAGCTGGTCGAGGCGCAGCGCCTGGCGCAGCGCACCCAGTTCGACCTGGAGATGATGGCCGAGGTCGGCTACTGCTCGGGCATCGAGAACTACTCGCGGCACCTCACCGGCAAGGCGCCGGGCGAGCCGCCGCCGACCCTGTTCGACTACCTGCCGGCCGACGCGCTGCTGGTGGTGGACGAGTCGCACGTGACCATCCCGCAGATCGGTGCGATGTACAAAGGCGACCGTTCGCGCAAGGAGACGCTGGTGGAGTTCGGTTTCCGCCTGCCGTCGGCGCTGGACAACCGGCCGTTGAAGTTCGAGGAATGGGAGGCGCGCGCGCCGCGCTCGATCTACGTCTCGGCCACGCCGGGCCCGTACGAGAAGCGTGAGGCGGCCGACCAGGTGGTGGAGCTGGTGGTGCGCCCGACCGGCCTGGTCGACCCCAAGGTGGAGATCCGTCCGGTCGCCACCCAGGTCGACGACCTGATGAGCGAGATCAACAAGCGCGTGGCCGACGGCGACCGCGTGCTGGTCACCACGCTGACCAAGCGCATGGCCGAGAACCTCACCGATTACCTTTCCGAGCACGGGATCAAGGTGCGCTACCTGCACTCGGACGTGGAGACGGTGGAGCGGGTGGAGATCATCCGCGACCTGCGCCTGGGCAAGTTCGACGTGCTGGTGGGCATCAACCTGCTGCGCGAGGGCCTGGACATGCCCGAGGTGTCGCTGGTGGCGATCCTGGACGCGGACAAGGAGGGCTTCCTGCGCTCGACCGGTTCGCTGATCCAGACCATCGGCCGCGCTGCGCGCAACCTGCGCGGGACTGCGATCCTGTACGCCGACAGGATCACCCGCTCGATGCAGGCGGCGATCGAGGAAACCAACCGGCGCCGCGAGAAGCAGGAGGAGTACAACGCCGCCCATGGCATCGTGCCGCGGCAGGTGGTGCGGCCGATCATGGACGTGATGGAGGGCGCGCGGGCCGAGCCCGGGGAGTCCCGTGGCGGGAAGTCGCGCGGCAAGGCGGCCGCGCGCCAGGTGGCCGAGCAGGCGGCAGACTACGCGGCGATGGACCCGGTCCAGGCGGCGCGCCGGATCCAGGAGCTGGAGCAACGCATGTACCAGCACGCCCGCGACCTGGAGTTCGAGGACGCCGCCCGCGTGCGCGACCAGATCCGGCGGCTGAAGGAAGCCAGCCTGGCCGGCTGAGGCGCCGGCGCCCGTGGTTCCGCGCCGCCACCCCGCGATCAACCCGTAGAGCGGGGCTCGCCCCGCTGCCTTCCCCGTCCCTCTTCTCAGGCAGGCGTGGGTAGCCGGGCAAGCCCGGCTCTACGGGCCGCTTGGCCCGGGCTTGGACGGGTGGCCGGCTCCGGTTGTGGCCGGCCCCGCCGGCGGGGTAGAATGCGCGCCCCTGACGCGGGCAATCCGCGCAGCGTGTGCAGCACCGGGCGGTTAGCTCAGCGGTAGAGCACTACCTTGACATGGTAGGGGTCACAGGTTCGAACCCTGTACCGCCCACCACTGCGGTTCCCCCCTTCGCGGGCGCAGTGGATTTCATCCCCCCTGTTTTCCAGCGGTTCGCCGGTCCCGGCATTGCCGCGGGCGGATGCTCTCCGGATGGCGTCCTTGCGCGCTGGAACTGCCCGCCTCTTCGATAGCAATCCGGATATCGAATGCTCTCCGGATGGCGTCCTTGCGCGCTGGAACTGCCCGCCTCTTCGATAGCAATCCGGATATCAAAAACCGGGCAATTGTCATTGGATCGAATCGACGGGATCACGCATTGTCGGGGACGGTCCGGCCCGGGGAGAGGGCGGGACGGACCGGATCGCGTGGCGCGTCGAACCATCCCGGTGGCGGCCGCGTGCGTGATCCGACGGCCACCGCCCGCCGGGGCGGTATCCCGCGCTGTCCCATGCCCCTCCGGTTCCCGCTTCGCAGCCGCGCCGGTCGCCGCTGCATCCGCCGAGTCCAGAGGAGAGGTCCATGCGCATCCGTTCGACCCTGTTGGCCATCGCCAGCATCGCGGCGGTTCCCGCCTTCGCCCAGGACGTGGTGCTGAAGGTCGACGCCGGCAAGCCGGGCGCGAAGATCGACCGCCACATCTTCGGCCAGTTCGCCGAGCACCTCGGCCATGGCATCTACGAGGGCATCTGGGTCGGCAAGGATTCGAAAATCCCCAACACCCGCGGCGTCCGCAACGACGTCGTCGCCGCGTTGCGCGACCTCAAGGTGCCGAACATCCGCTGGCCGGGCGGCTGCTTCGCCGACGAGTACCACTGGCGCAACGGCATCGGCCCGAAGGACCAGCGCCGGGCGATGGTCAACACCAACTGGGGCGGGGTGATGGAGCCGAACGAGTTCGGCACCCACGAGTTCTTCGACTTCATCGAGCAGGTCGGCGCCGATGCCTACATCTCGGTCAACGTCGGCTCGGGCACGGTGCAGGAAGCGGCGGACTGGCTGGAGTACATGACCGCGGTGCACCCGACCGCGCTGGCCAAGGAGCGCATCGCCAACGGCCGCAAGGAAGCGTTCCAGGTGCCGTTCGTCGGCCTGGGCAACGAGAACTGGGGTTGCGGCGGGGCCATGTCCGGCGACTACTACGTCGACCTGATGAAGGTGTTCGCGCGCTACACGCGCAACTACGACCCGTCGCAGAAAATGAAGCAGATCGCGGTCGGCCCGGATGGCGCCAAGACCGAGTACACCGAGGCGGTGATGAAGGCCTGGTCCGAGCGGGTCTGGAGCTGGAACCTCGACGGCCTGTCGCTGCACAACTACACCGTCAACGGCTGGCCGCCGAGCGTCAAGGCCACCGGCTTCGGCGAGGCCGAATACGCGAAGTTCCTGCAGGAAACACTGGGCATGGACCAGCTGATCCGCACCCATTCGGCGATCATGGACAAGTACGACCCGGAGAAGAAGGTCGCGCTGGTGGTGGACGAATGGGGCTCGTGGCTGGCGCCCACCGAAGGCAGCACGCCCGGCTTCCTGGTGCAGCAGAACTCGATGCGCGACGCGATCCTGGCCGCGCTCAACATCAACATCTTCGCCCGCCACGCCGAGCGCGTGCGCATGGCCAACATCGCGCAGATGGTCAACGTGCTGCAGGCGATGATCTTCACCGACAAGGAGAAGATGCTGCTGACCCCGACGTACCACGTGTTCCACATGTACGTACCGTTCCAGGACGCGACCTTCGTGCCGGTGGCCTTCGACAAGGGCAGCTACAAGGTCGGCGACATCGTCCTGCCACGCGTGGACGCGATCGCGGCGAAGGACGCGCAGGGCATGCTGTGGGTGGCGGTGACCAACGTCGACGCGACGCGCCCGGTGGAGATCGGCCTGGACGTGCCCGGCTTCGATGCCGCATCGGCCACCGGCCAGGTGCTGGCCGCGCCGCGCATGGATTCGGTCAACACCTTCGATGCGGCGCGGACCGTGGCCCCGGCGCCGGTGAAGCTCGATGGCACGACGCTGCGGCTGCCGCCGCATTCGGTCGCGGTGGTGGGGTTGAAGCCGCGCTGATCGACGCCGGCCGGTCGCGGTGCACCGCAATCGGTCGCGGCGTACCGGACCGGTGCCGCGTGCCTGCGGCACGTCCGCCAGGCGCTGACCGCTAGGGCGAAGCGTCGACGCGCAGCAGCCGCAGCCCGAACAGCCGTGGCGTGCGGCGCCCGTCGCGGGCGACGAACCGCACCTCGATGCCGCCCTCGCGCGCGGCCTCGGCCAGCGCCGGTGGCAGCGCGACCTGGCGCTCGATGAAGTCGTCCACGCTCGACCCGTCCAGCAGCACCGTGGCCAGGGTGGCGCCGTCGACCTGCACGTCCATCGCCGCCTGCCACTCGCCGCCGAACAGGGTCAGCTGCAGCGCGAGCGGGGTGTCGCCGCCGCGGCCGGGCGGCACGGACAGGCGATACGCGAATGCGTCGCCCGCATCGCGCCAGTGCCGGCCCAGGTGCATACCAGTGGCCGAGTCGCGGCCGCGGTAGCCATGCTCGACCTCCGGCTGTTGTTCCCCGGGCTGCACCCGGTCCAGGGTACGGGCGTCCAGCGCCTGGCGTTCGCGCTCCGCGGCCTCGATCGCGGCCAGTACCGCCGGATACTCGGCCGCGGTCGTGGTCCGCCAGTAGGCCATGTAGCGCGTGTCGTGCACGCGGTGCAGCGGCTCCAGGCGCAGCGTGCCGGAGCCGGCCGGGCGGACCAGGACGTCGGCGCTGAACACCAGCGGTTCGCCCGCCACCGGCACGATGCCGGCGGCCAGCGCATCGCGCTCGCCGACCAGCATCGGCGCGCGGTCCAGTGGCTGGTACGGCCCGGGCGCGATATGGCTGCCGCGGCCGGAATCGGCGACGAGTCCCTCCAGGTCCTCGGTGCCGGTACGCGCGGCCAGCATCAGCGGGCCGTGCATCACCGCCACCCAGTCCGAACCGTCGGGCAGGTTCTCGATGCGGGTGCGCATCGGCAGTTCGACCTCGACGGTGTCCCCGTCGCGCCAGCGGCGCTCGATGCGCGCCCACGACGCCGGCGTCGAGGAAAGTGGCCACGGCGTGCCGTTCACCTTGACCCGCATGGGCCCGTCCAGCCAGTGCGGATGGCGCAGGTCCAGCGCGAACGCCTGCGGTTCCTCCAGTCGCAGGCGCAGCACGCTGCGCGGCTGCTCGGGGAAGCCGGTTTCCTGCTCCAGCAGCAGTCCGCGCTCGCGCCAGTGCAGTTGCGAGGCCATGTAGAGGTTGACCGCCAGTGCGCCGTCGCCATGCGTATACGTGAAGGCCGCATGCCGGCCGTGGTTCTCGATGCCGCTGCCCACGCAGCACCAGAAGCATTCCTGGGCCTGCGAATACACCCGGTAGTGGCGCGGCCGCACCGGGGTGAAGTAGACCAGGCCGCCGTGCCCGGGATGCTGGGTCGACAGGATGTGGTTGTACAGCGTGCGCTCGTAGAAGTCGGCGTAGCGCGGCTGCGGGCCGAGCCGGTGCAGCAGCTGGGTCAGGCGCAGCATGTTGTAGCTGTTGCAGGTTTCCGGGCCCTCGCGCGAGGCCACCATCGGCGCGAAGTCGCCGGCCGGGTTGAAGTGTTCGCGAACGCTGTTGCCGCCGAAGGCGATGCTGCGCCGCTGCACCACCGTATCCCAGAAGAAGCGCGCCGCGTCGACCCAGGCCGCATCGCCGTCCAGCTCGCCGATGCGGGCGAAGCCGATCACCTTGGGGATCTGGGTGTTCGCGTGCAGGCCATCCAGGCGGTCTTCGCCGCGCAGCAGCGGCTCGAGGATCGCGCGGTGGCTGAAGCGCCGGGCCAGGGCCAGATAGCGCCGGTTACCGGTGATCGCGGCAACGTCGGCCAGGACCTCGTTCATGCCGCCGTGCTCGGTGTCGAGGATGCGCTGCAGTTGCACGTCGTCCAGGCCGGCCACCAGCGCATCGGCCCAGTCGGCGAAGGCGACGAGCATGTCGCGTGCGCGCGCCTCGCCGGCCACCCACCACGCATCGCGCAGGCCCGCGTACATCTTGTGCAGGTTGTAGAACGGCACCCAGGCGCCCTCCAGCGAGAACGCCTCGGCCTGGAAGTCGCCGGCCGCGATCCGGTCCCACAGCCGGCGTCCGTCCGGCGCGCCGCCGAGGTAGCCGTCGCCGTTCGCGCGCTGGCATTCGGCCAGCCCGGCGAGCATCGCCTGCAGCCGCTGGCGCATGCCGGCGTGGCCTTGCGCAGCCTGCTGCGACAGTGCGCTCAGGTAGTGGCCGGCGGTGTGGCCGTCCAGCCCCATCGATTCCCAGTTGGGATAGTTGTCCGCGCGCCGAGGCAGCCCGGCCGCGGCGCGGTACGGCGCCAGCAGGCGGTCGATGTCGAGCGCGGCCAGGTAGCGCAGGTTCAGCGCGCTGGCGTGGGCGAAGGCGCCATCGCCCAGGGTGATCGCCGACAGCGGAAACGGCTCGGCGGCCACCGTTGCCGCCGTCGCCGTCCATGCCTGCCGCGGGAGCCAGGGCGCCAGTGCGGCGGTGCCGAGCGCGCCGATGAAACCGCGGCGGCCGACTGCCGGGCCGGGCGTGGCCGCGCTCATGGCCGAAGAAAAAGCCCCCTTCCGTGCCGCGGCGATGCCGCCCGGACGGCCGCGGAAGGGGTGGGAGAAGCGTCAGTGCGAATCACGGTCGACCCCGTCGCCGCTGCCGCCGACCAGGAAGTCCAGGTCGGCGCCCAGGTGCGCCTGCTGCACATGGTCCACGTACAGCTTGGCCCAGCCGCGCACCGGTGCCGGTGGCGGCGACCATTGCGCGCGCCGGCGCGCCAGTTCCGCGTCGTCCACGTCCAGGTGCAGCCGCCGGCCCGGTACGTCCAGTTCGATGAAGTCGCCCTCGCGCACCAGGGCCAGGTTCCCGCCCGCGGCCGCCTCCGGCGAAGCGTGCAGGACCACGGTGCCGTAGGCGGTGCCGCTCATGCGCGCGTCGGAGATGCGGACGATGTCGGTGACGCCGCGGCGCAGCAGCTTCGGCGGCAGCGGCATGTTGCCGACCTCGGCCATGCCCGGGTAGCCGCGCGGCCCGCAGTTCTTCAGCACCATCACGCAGGTCTCGTCGATATCCAGCGCCTCGTCGTCGATGCGCGCCTTGAAATCCTCGATGCTCTCGAACACCACCGCCCGGCCGCGGTGCCGCAGCAGGTGCGGCGAGGCGGCCGATGGCTTGATCACCGCGCCGTCGGGCGCCAGGTTGCCGCGCAGCACGGCGATGCCGGCCTCGGCGCGCAGCGGCTGCTGCAGCGGGCGGATCACCTCGCGGTTCCAGCACGGCGCCTCGGCGATGTTCTCGCCCAGCGTGCGGCCGTTGACCGTCATCGCGTCCAGGTCCAGGTGCTGCGATACCTCGCGCAGCACGGCCGGCAGGCCGCCGGCGTAGAAGAACTCCTCCATCAGGTATTCGCCCGATGGCTTGAGGTTGACCAGGCAGGGCAGGCGCGAGCCGAGTTCGTCCCAGTCGTCCAGCGACAGCGGCACGCCCAGCCGCCCGGCGATCGCCAGCAGGTGGATCACCGCGTTGGTCGAGCCGCCGATCGCGGCATTGGCGCGGATCGCGTTGGCGAAGGCGGCGCGGGTGAGGACCTTGGACATGCGCAGGTCCTCGCGCACCATCTCCACGATCCGGCGGCCGGACAGGTGCGCCAGGCGGAAGCGGCGCGAATCCACCGCCGGGATCGCCGCGTTCTCCGGCAGCGACATGCCCAGCGCCTCGACCATGCTGGCCATGGTCGAGGCCGTGCCCATGGTCATGCAGCTGCCCTTGGAGCGCTGCATGCAGGCCTCGGCTTCGGTGAATTCGTCCTGGGACAGGGTGCCGGCGCGGACCATCTCCGACATCTCGATCACCCCGGTGCCCGAACCGAGCGGCCGGCCGCGCCAGTTGCCCGACAGCGACGGCCCGCCGGAGACGCCGATCGTCGGCAGGTCGACGCTGGCCGCGCCCATCAACAGCGACGGGGTGGTCTTGTCGCAGCCCATCAGCAGTACCACGCCGTCGATGGGATTGGCGCGGATCGACTCTTCCACGTCCATCGAGGCGAGGTTGCGGAACAGCATGGCGGTGGGCCGCACCTGGGTCTCGCCCAGCGACATCACCGGGAATTCCAGCGGGAAGCCACCGGCCTCGTACACCCCGCGCTTGACGTGTTCGGCCAGCTCGCGGAAGGAGCTGTTGCACGGGGTCAGTTCCGACCAGGTATTGCAGATCCCGATCACGGGGCGGCCGTCGAACAGGTCGTGCGGCAGGCCCAGGCCCTTGAGCCAGCTGCGGTAGTAGAAGCCCTGCTTGCCCTCGCGGCCGAACCACCGGCGGCTGCGGAAGGGGGGCTTGCTGGAGTCGCTCATGCGCGCGGGATCCCTTGCCCGGTTTGGGGGGTCGGCCGGTGCGGTGCTGCGCCTGGCGCGGCGCCGGCCGGTTGTCGGGGCGATGCTACCCGGCGGGGATATGCTCGAAAAATAACAAACGGACGTAGACCAATACCGGTATTGCAATGTCGACCGCCCGCGTGGCGCGTCCGCGCAAGGCGGCTATGCTGCGCGCGGCCGGATCGCGGCCGATGGCAACAGGCGGCGGCATCCATGACCCGGACCAGGCCCTTCGGAAGGCTCGAGGATGGCACTGCGGTGCAGGCGTTCCGGCTCGGCGGCGGGCACGGGCTGTCGGCGGAGATCCTCGACCTCGGCGGCATCCTGGGCCGCCTGGAGTTTTCCGGAGCGCAGGGGCGCACGCCCCTGGTCCTCGGCCTGGCCGATGCGCAGGCCTACTTCCGCGATCCGGCGTACCTGGGCATCCTGGTCGGCCGGTTCGGCAACCGCATCGCCGGGGCGACCTTCGAGCTCGACGGTCGCCAGCACCGCATCAGCGCCAACGAAGGTCGCCACCACCTGCACGGGGGCATGCTCGGCTTCGGCCGGCGACTGTGGACGGTGGAGGCGCACGAACAGGACCTGCTCGCGCTGCGCTACCGCTCGCCCGCCGGCGAGGAGGGCTATCCCGGCAACCTCGAGGTCTCGGCGACCTACCGCCTGCACGGCGCGCACCTGCAGCTGGACTTCGAAGCGACCACCGACGCGCCGACGCCGTTCAATCCGACCCACCACCCGTACTTCAACCTCGCCGGCGATCCGGCGGTAGCCGAATCGGCGCAGTGGCTGCAGGTGCCGGCCAGCGGCTACCTGCCTGTCGACGAGGCACTGATCCCGCTCGGGGACGTGGCCGACGCGGGCGGATCGCCGTTCGACTTCCGCGTGGCCCGGACCCTGGAGGCAGCCTTCGATGGCGACCATCCCCAGCTGCGCCGCGGCGGCGGCTACGACCATTGCCTGGTGCTCGACGCCGCCCGCGACCACGCGGCGATGCTGTACTCGCCGCACAGCGGCATCGCCTTGCGCATCGACAGCGACGCGCCGGCGCTGCAGCTCTACGGCGGCCAGGCCCTGGACCGCCAGCACCCGGGCATCGGCCGCGGCCTGTGCCTGGAGCCGCAGGGCTTTCCCGACGCGCCCAACCGCAGCGGTTTCCCCGATTCGATCCTGCGCCCGGGCACGGTGTTCCGGCGCCGCATCCACTACCGCTTCGCCGCGCCGGGCCGTGCCTGCGGCTGGGACGAGGTCGCCGCCGCGCTGGCGCGTGCCTGAGCCGCCTCGCCGCATTGCTATCTTGAAAAACGACGGCGGCCGGGAGCGCTCCGGCTTTCGCGTCCCCGAACCCATTCCAAGGAGACTGCATCCGTGCCAGCCATCAACCTCGCGATAGTCGGCGTCGGCAAGATCGTGCGCGACCAGCATCTGCCGGCGGTGGCCGCCAACGCCGGCTACCGGCTGGTCGCCGCGGCGAGCCGCCACGGCAAGGTCGACGGGATCGACAACTTCACTTCGATCGACGAGATGCTGGCGGCCGTGCCCGCGATCCAGGCGGTCTCGCTGTGCATGCCGCCGCAGTACCGCTACGAGGCGGCGGCCAAGGCGCTGGCGGCGGGCAAGCATGTATTCCTGGAGAAGCCGCCGGGCGCCACGCTCTCGGAGGTCGAGGACCTGGCTTCGATGGCGGCCGCACGCGGCCTGACCCTGTTCGCCAGCTGGCATTCGCGCTATGCGCCGGCGGTGGAGGCCGCCCGCGAGTTCCTCGCCGGTACCCGCATCCGATCGATGCGGGTGGCGTGGAAGGAGGACGTGCGCCAGTGGCACCCGAACCAGGAATGGATCTGGCGCGCCGGCGGACTGGGCGTGTTCGACCCGGGCATCAACGCGTTGTCGATCGTGACCCGGATCCTGCCGCGGCCGGTGTTCGCCACTGCCGCCACGCTGGAGTTCCCCGGCAACCGCGAGGCACCGATCGCTGCCTCGATCACCCTCACCGACGCGCAGGGCCTGGACCTGGTCGCCGAGTTCGACTGGCGCCAGACCGGCCGGCAGCAATGGGACATCGTCGCCCGTACCGACGCCGGGGAGATGGTGCTCTCCGAGGGCGGCGCGAGGCTGTCGGTGGATGGCGTGCGCGTGCACGACGAGCCCGAGCAGGAGTATCCGATGCTGTACCGCCGCTTCGCCGAACTGGTCGCCAGCGGCCGTTCGGACGTGGACACCGCGCCGCTGCGCCATGTCGCCGATGCCTTCATGCTCGGACGGCGCACGGTGGTGGACGACTTCCACGATTGAGTTTTCGACCGCGCGCCACGGCAGGTCCGTGCCGCGGCCGGCGCGGTCATGCGTGCGGCGAGGGCGGGGTGCCGTAGATCTCCGCGGCCGCCTCCTGCAGCGCCAGCAGCACCGTGCGCGCGCCCGGCGAAAGCAGCCAGTCGGTGCGGGTGATGATCCCGAACGAGTCCATGCGGCAGGACAGCTGCAGCGGCAGGATCGCGACCACGCCATGCGCGGCGTAGTGGCGGGCCACGTCCACCGGCACCACCGCCACGTAGTCGCTCTCCTCGAGCATCTTGGTCATGAACACCAGCGCGGCGGTGGCGATCACGTGCCGGGGCGGCTGCAGCCCGGCGGCGCGGAACATCAGTTCGAAGCGATGGCGCAGCACGCTGCCCTCCGGCGGCACGATCCAGCGCGCCTGCGCGAGCTGGCGCAGGTCGGCCGCGCCCGGCGCCAGCAGCGGATGGCCCGAGCGCGCGATCGCGCAGACCTCCTCCTCGGCCAGGGCCTGGTAGTGCAGGTGGCGCTTGTCGTGGCGCTCGAACAGCCGCGCCAGCAGGAAATCGAGGCGGTTCTTCTCGAGCCGCCCCAGCAGCACGTCGCTGCTCTCCCCCAGCAGCGAGATGCGCAGCTCCGGGTGCTGGCGGGTGATCCGGGCCAGGGCGGTCGGCAGCAGGGTCATCGCCGGCCCGGCGATCGCGCCGATGGCGACGCTGCCGGCCCAGCCGCCCTTCAGCGCCTCGATCTCCGCGCCGGCTTCGCCCAGGCTGGCCAGGGCGATGCGCGCGTGGCGGATCATGCTCTCGCCGTACCAGGTCGGCCGCATGCCGCGCGGCAGCCGCTCGAACAGCGATACGCCCAGCATCTCCTCCAGGTCCTTGAGCAGCTTGGAGGCGGCCGGCTGCGACATCGCCAGGGTCTCGGCGGCGCGGTGGATGTTGCCTTCCTCGTCGATCGCGATCAGCAGCATCAATTGCCGCGTCTTCAGTCGGGCACGGACGAACCACGGCAGGGTCTGGGCCAAGCAGGTCACCTCGGCGATACGAATGTGCGTATATGTTATGCACCAATTTGTATTGGATGCATATGGCGGTAGCCGGCAGAATGCCGGCAGAGGCCCGCATGCCCGCCCGCAGGGCGCGCGTGCCTGCCAAACCTGCGAGGGCGGACCGAAGCGATGCGACTGATCCAGCTGCTGGACGGGGACGGGGCGACCCGGGTCGGCGAGGTCGACGCCGGCGGCGCGCAGGTGCGCCTGCTCGAAGGCCCGGCGAGCATGCACGCCCTGGCGACGGCCGCGATCGACGCCGGACGCAGCCTCGATGCGGAAGTAGCCACGCTTCCCGGCGACACCCGGCTCGATTACGCCGCGCTGCTGCGCGAGGGGCGCGTGCTGGTGCCCTTGCACCACCCCGATCCGGCGCACTGCCGGGTCACCGGCACCGGCCTGACCCACCTGGGCAGCGCCGCGGCCCGCGACGCCATGCACCAGAACCTGCAGCAGCAGGCACAGGCCGGCACCCTCACCGACTCCATGCGCATGTTCCAGTGGGGCGTGGAAGGCGGGATCCCGGCGGCCGGCGAAGCGGGTGCGCAGCCGGAGTGGTTCTACAAGGGCGATGGCGGCATCGTGGTCGCGCCCGGGGCGCCGCTGCCGTCGCCGGATTTCGCCCTGGACGGCGGCGAGGAACCGGAGCTGGTCGGGCTGTACCTGATCGGCCCGGACGGCACGCCGCACCGGCTCGGATTCGCCATCGGCAACGAGTTCTCCGACCACGTCACCGAACGCCAGAACTACCTCTACCTGGCCCATTCCAAGCTGCGCGCCTGCGCGGTCGGTCCGGAGCTGCGCACCGGCCCGCTGCCGCGCGACCTGCGCGGCACCAGCCGGATCCGCCGCGGCGACGCGGTGCTGTGGGAGAAGCCCTTCCTCACCGGCGAGGCGAACATGTGCCATTCGCTGGCCAACCTCGAATACCACCACTTCAAGTACGCGGCCCATCGCCGTCCGGGCGACGTGCACCTGCATTTCTTCGGCACCGCCACCTTGAGCTTCGCCGACGGCGTGCGCGCCGAGCCCGGCGACGTGTTCGAGGTCGACCTGCCCGAGCTGGGCGCGCCACTGGCCAATCCGTTGCGCACCGTCGCCGCCGGCTTCGCCCCCGGCGGGGTCCGCAGCCTGTAGGGTGGCGCAGGCAGTCGCCGCCCGTGGGCGGACCATGATCCAGGGAGCATTACCGTGAGCGAACAGCGTTTCAGCAGCTACATCGCCGGCCAGTGGGTCGAAGGCGACGGCAGCCATGCCGACGAGAACCCGGCCGACCTGGCCAGCCCAGTCGGCGGCTACGGCGTGCTCGACGCCGCGCGCACCGCGCAGGCGGTCGATGCCGCTGCCACCGCCTTGCCGAAGTGGTCCTTCACCACCCCGCAGCAGCGCGCCGACGTGCTCGACTTCGTCGGCAGCGAGATCCTGGCGCGCAAGGCGGAGCTGGGCCGGCTGCTGGCGATGGAGGAGGGCAAGACCCTGGCCGAGAGCATCGGCGAGGCCGCCCGCGCCGGGCAGATCTTCAAGTTCTTCGCCGGCGAGGCGTTGCGCATCCCCGGCGAGAAGCTGGCCTCGACCCGCCCCGGCGTCGACGTGGAGATCACCCGCGAACCCGTGGGTACGGTCGGCATCATCGCGCCGTGGAATTTCCCGCTGGCGATCCCCGCCTGGAAGATCGCCCCGGCGCTGGCCTATGGCAACACGGTGGTGTTCAAGCCGGCCGAGATCGTGCCGGGCTGCGCCTGGGCGATCGCCGAAATCCTCTCGCGCGCCGGGCTGCCCGACGGCGTGTTCAACATGGTCCTCGGCAGCGGCCGGGTGGTCGGCCAGGCGCTGGTGGAACATCCGCGCCTGGACGCGCTGACCTTCACCGGCTCGGTGCCGACCGGCCACGCGCTGCTGAAACAGGCCGCCGCGCGCGCGCTCAAGGTGCAGATGGAGATGGGCGGCAAGAACCCGCTGGTGGTGCTCGCCGACGCCGACCTGGACCAGGCGGTGGAGTGCGCGGTCAACGGCGCCTACTTCTCCACCGGCCAGCGCTGCACCGCCTCGAGCCGGCTGATCGTGGAAAGCGCGGTCTATGACGAGTTCGTGGCGAAGGTGCAGGCGCGCCTGGCCAGGATCAAGGTCGGCGATCCGCTGGAACAGGGCGTGGACATCGGCCCGGTCGCCAGCGGCGCTCAGTTGCAGACCGACCTGTCGTACATCCAGGCCGGCCACGACGACGGTGCCGAGCTGCTCGCCGGCGGCGGGCGCGTGGAATGGAAGACCCAGGGCCACTTCCTGGCGCCGACGCTGTTCGCGGCCAAGCCCTCGGACCGGATCGCGCGCGAGGAGATCTTCGGCCCGGTGGCCGCGCTGCTGCGCGCCGACGACTACGAGCAGGCGCTGGCGCTGGCCAACGACACCGAATTCGGCCTGTGCGCGGGCATCTGCACCACCTCGCTGAAGCACGCCACGCATTTCAAGCGGCATGCCCAGGCGGGCATGGTGATGGTCAACCTGCCGACCGCGGGCGTGGATCCGCACGTGCCGTTCGGCGGGCGCAAGGCATCCAGTTACGGTCCGCGCGAGCAGGGTCGCTACGCGGTGGAGTTCTACACGACGGTCAAGACCGCCTACACCGCGGCCTGACCGCCGCCACGTCCGCGGCCGCGCGCTGGAGGGCGCGCGGCATCCGCCGGGGCGGCCCCTGGCCGCGGAACCACCATATGCATCGAGGGAGGAGCGATGAACAAGGGTTTGAAGCTGGCGGCGGCAGTGCTGTGCGCGGCGGTGCTGGGCGCCTGCGGCAAGGGCGACGGTGGGGCGGCGGCCGGGGATGGCGCGATCACGGTCGGCTTCAGCCAGGTGGGGGCCGAGAGCGAGTGGCGCACCGCCAACACCCGCTCGGTGAAGGAGGCGCTGGCCGCGCCGGAATTCAACCTCAAGTTCTCCGACGCGCAGCAGAAGCAGGAGAACCAGATCAAGGCGCTGCGCTCGTTCATCGCCCAGGGCGTGGACGTGATCGCGTTCTCGCCGGTGGTGGAGTCGGGCTGGGAGACGGTGCTGCGCGAAGCCAAGGCCGCCGGCATCCCGGTGGTGCTGACCGACCGTGCCGTGGCCGTCTCGGACGAGTCGCTGTACGCCACCTTCATCGGTTCGGACTTCGTCGAGGAGGGCCGCAAGGCCGCGCGCTGGCTGATCGAGGACAGCGAAGGCCAGGCCGGGCCGGTCCGCGTCGTCGAGCTGCAGGGCACGGTCGGCTCGGCCCCGGCAAACGACCGCATGAAGGGCTTCAAGGAAATCCTCGGCCAGGACCCGCGCTTCACCATCGTCCGCTCGCAGAGCGGCGACTTCACCCGGGCCAAGGGCAAGGAAGTGATGGAGGCGTTCCTCAAGGCCGAGGGCCCCGGTGGCATCGACGTGCTGTTCGCGCACAACGACGACATGGCCATCGGCGCGATCCAGGCGATCGAAGCCGCCGGACTCAAGCCGGGCGAGGACATCCGCATCGTATCGATCGATGGCGTGCGCGGCGCGTTCGAGGCGATGAAGGCCGGCAAGCTCAACGCCACGATCGAATGCAACCCGCTGCTGGGCCCGCAGCTGGCCGACCTCGTGCGCGACGTGCATGCGGGACGGCCGGTGCCGCGCCGGGTCGAGGTGGAGGAGGGTGTGTTCACCCGCGAGCAGGCGGCCGCCGAGCTGCCGCGCCGCAAGTACTGAGCGTCGTGATGGCGATCGCGGCCCCGCGGTGTCGGTTTCGCGCGCTGGCGCCAGGCGTTCGCGCATGAGCGCGGTGGTGCTCGAGGCCACCGGCCTGCGCAAGCGCTTCGGCGCGACGGTGGCCCTGGATGGTGCGGGGCTGTCGCTGCGTGCCGGCGAAATCCATGCGTTGATGGGCCAGAACGGCGCCGGCAAGTCGACCTTGATCAAGCTGCTCACCGGCGTGGAAGCGCCGGATGCGGGCACGATCACCCTCGACGGGCGCACGATCGCGCCGGCCACGCCGCTGGATGCGCAGCGCGAGGGCATCAGCACCGTCTACCAGGAAGTGAACCTGTGCCCGAACCTGTCGGTGGCCGAGAACCTGTTCGCCGGCCGTTACCCGCGCGGGCGCCTGGGCCTGGTCGACTGGAGGCAGGTGCGCGCCGGCGCGCGCGCACTGCTGCGCGAACTGCACCTGGACATCGATGTCGACCGGCCGTTGTCGGGTTATCCGGTGGCGGTGCAGCAGATGGTGGCGATCGCGCGCGCGCTGGGCGTGTCGGCGCGGGTGCTGGTGCTGGACGAGCCCACCTCCAGCCTGGACGAGGGCGAGGTGCGCGAGCTGTTCGCGGTGATGCGCCGGCTGCGCGAACGCGGCATGGCGATCCTGTTCGTCACCCATTTCCTGGACCAGGTCTACGCGGTGTCGGACCGGATCACGGTACTGCGCAACGGCGGCCTGGTGGGCGAGTTCCTGCCGGCGCAGCTGCCGCATGCCGCCCTGGTCACGGCGATGGTCGGGCGCGAGGTCGGGATGGCCGCGGGCCGCGACCCGGGCGGTGCCGGCGCCGGCGAAGGCGCGGTGCTGGTGGAAGCGCGCGGACTGGCGCGGCGCGGCAGCCTGCGGCCGGTGGACCTGCAACTGAGGGCAGGCGAGGTGCTGGCGCTGGGCGGGCTGCTGGGTTCGGGCCGGACCGAGCTGGCGCGGCTGCTGTTCGGCCTCGACCGCGCCGACCAGGGCCGGCTGAGCATCGACGACGCGCCGGTCGACCTGCGCCATCCGGCCGAAGCGGTGGCGCACGGCCTGGCGCTGTGCCCGGAAGAGCGCAAGACCGAGGGCATCGTCGCGGGACTGTCGGTGCGCGAGAACATCGTGCTGGCGCTGCAGGCGCGGCTCGGCTGGCGGCGCGCGCTGGCTACGTCGCGGCAACGCGAACTGGCGCAGCGCTTCGTCGCCCTGCTCGGCATCAAGGCCGGCGACATCGAGGCCGCCGCCGGCACCCTGTCCGGCGGCAACCAGCAGAAGGTGGTGCTGGCGCGCTGGCTGGCCACCGCGCCGCGGCTGCTGATCCTGGATGAACCCACCCGCGGCATCGACATCGCCGCCAAGCAGGAAATCATGGGCGAAGTGGTGCGGCTGGCGCGGGAGGGGATGGCGGTGCTGTTCATTTCCGCCGAGATCGAGGAGCTGACCCGCCTGGGCGATCGCATCGCGGTGATGCGCGATCGCCACCTGGCCGGCGAACTGCCTGGCGGCAGCAGCGGAGCGCAGGTGCTGGCGCTGATCGCCGGTGAAGCCGGAACCGGGGTGGAGGGCCGCGCATGAGCGCGGATGGCGCGACGCGGCGCGTGCTGCGATGGTCGCTGGCGCATCCGCTGTTCTGGCCGTTGCTGGCGCTGGGCCTGCTGCTGCTGGGCAACGGCCTGTTCAACCCGGGCTTCCTGGCGTTGCAGTGGCGCGACGGGCACCTGTACGGCAACCTGGTCGACATCGCCAATCGCGCCGCGCCGCTGGTGCTGGTGTCGCTGGGCATGACCCTGGTGATCGCCGTGCGCGGCCTGGACATCTCCGTCGGTGCGGTGCTGGCGATCGCGGCCACGGTCGCCGCCTGGACGATCGCGCGCACCCAGGCCGCCGGCGCCGAGGGCCTGCTGCCGCTGTTCGCCGCGATCGCCGCGGCGCTGGCCGCCGCGGCCGCATGCGGGCTCTGGAACGGACTGCTGGTGGTCAAGCTGGGGTTGCAGCCGATCATCGCCACGCTGGTGCTGATGGTGGCCGGCCGCGGCATCGCCCAGCTGCTCAGCGATGGCCAGATCCTGACCATCTACTACGAACCGTTCGCCTTCCTCGGCAACGGCTTCCTGTTCGGGCTGCCGTTCTCGCTGTTCATGGTCGCGCTGGTGTTCGTGGGCCTGAAGCTGCTGCTGGAGCGCAGTGCGCTGGGCCTGTTCGTGCGCGCGATCGGCCACAACCCGGTCGCCGCGCACGTGGCCGGGGTGCGCGCCCGCGCCATCACCTGGGCGGCCTACGTGTTCTGTGGCTTCAGCGCGGGGTTGGCCGGGCTGCTGGTCAGTTCCAACGTCGCCAGCGCCGATGCCAACAATGCCGGCCAACTGCTCGAGCTCGACGCGATCCTGGCGGTCAGCCTCGGCGGCACCGCCCTGGCCGGCGGCCGCTTCAGCCTCGCCGGCAGCCTGGTCGGCGCGCTGATCATCCAGGCCCTGACCACGACCATCTATGCGATCGGCGTGCCGCCGCAGGTGAACCTGGTGGTCAAGGCCCTGCTGGTGCTGGTGGTGCTGCTGCTGCAGTCGCCGGCGTTCCGCGCGCAGCTGCGCGCGCGCGCGCGCCTGGCCGGGCATGGAGGCGGCGCATGAGCGCGGTACCGGTTCGCGCCGGATGGCTGCCGCGGCTTTGGCGCGACCCGCGCCACGTGTCGCTGGCGGTGACGGTGGCGCTGTTCGTGGCGATGTCGGTCGCCGGCGGCGTGCTGTACGACGGCTTCCTGTCGCCGCAGGTGTTCCTGAACCTGCTGATCGACAATGCCTTCCTGCTGATCGTCGCGGTGGGAATGACCTTCGTGATCCTGACCGGCGGGATCGACCTGTCGGTGGGGGCGGTGGTCGCCTTCAGCACGGTGCTGCTGGCCAGCCTGGTGCAGCACCACGGCTGGCATCCGCTGGCGGCGATCGCGCTGGTGCTGGCGCTGGGTACGGCTTTCGGCGCGGCGATGGGCGTGATGATCCAGCGCTACCGGCTGCCGCCGTTCGTGGTCACCCTGGCCGGCATGTTCCTGGCCCGCGGCGCGGCCACGCTGGTGAGCGTGGAGTCGATCGGCATCGACCATGCCTTCCACGTGGCCCTGGCCAACCTGCGGATTCCGCTCGGTGGCGGCGCCTCGCTCTCGTTCGGCGCACTCGTCGCGCTGCTGGTCGTGGCCGGCGGCGCGGTCCTGGCCGGCATGACCCGGTTCGGTCGCGCCGTGTACGCGATCGGCGGCAGCGAGCAATCGGCCGCGCTGATGGGTTTGCCGGTGGCCGCCACGCTGGTGCGGGTCTATGCCTTGAGCGGCTTCTGCTCGGCCCTGGCCGGCGTGGTCTACACCTTCTACATGCTCAGCGGCTACAGCCTGCATGGCAACGGCCTGGAACTGGACGCGATCGCCGCGGTGGTGATCGGCGGCACCCTGCTGGCCGGCGGCAGCGGCTACATGCTGGGCACCCTGGTCGGCGTGCTGGTGCTGGGCCTGATCCAGACCCTGATCGTATTCGACGGCAGCCTCAGCTCGTGGTGGACGCGCATCGCGATCGGCGCGCTGCTGCTCGTGTTCTGCGTGCTGCAGCGGCTGCTGCTTCGCACATCGCAGCGACGGCAGGCCGGATGAACGCCCACGCTCCACCGCGCAACGCCACCGGCGCGCCGGCACGGAACCGCTGGCGCGCGAGCCTGCTCCTGCTGGCCCTGGCGGCCTGCCCGCCGGGCCTGTGGCCGGCGCTGGCCGCGCCCGCGACCACCTGGATGGCCGACAACGGCAATGGGAGCTTCACCAACCCGCTCTTCTACGACGAGTTCTCCGACCCCGACCTGATCCGGGTCGGCGACGACTTCTACATGGTCGGGACCACCATGCACGCGGTGCCGGGCCTGCCGGTGCTGCACTCGCGCGACCTCGTCAACTGGCGCTTCCTGTCGTACGCGATGCCCGGCTTCGGGCCGGGCGACGCGTTCCGCCTCGCCAACGGGCAAGAGAGCTACGGGCAGGGCATCTGGGCCCCGTGCATCCGCTACCACGACGGCACGTTCTACATCTTCTCCAACATCAACGGCCATGGCGTGCAGGTGTTCACCGCGCGCGATCCGGCCGGTCCCTGGCAGCACCGCTCGCTCGGCCGCAGCCTGCACGACCTGTCGGTACTGTTCGACGACGACGGCCGCGTGTACGCGGTCTACGACTACCAGCAGGTGCGGATGGTCGAGCTGAAGCCGGACCTGAGCGGCGTCGTCGAAGGCAGCGACCGGGTGCTCATTCCCGCCGGCCAGGCGATGGGCGAAGGCCACCACTTCTACAAGATCGACGGCCGCTACTACATCATCAGCGCCAATTACGCGCCGGTCGGGCGGATGCAGGCGGCGCGTGCGGACCGGGTCGAGGGCCCTTACGAAACGGTGGTGATCAGCGCCGGCGAAACCATGGGCACCCAGCGCGGCTGGTGGCTGGACAACATCGGCCAGCGCGATCCGGTGCCCACCGGTGCCACGCCGTTCCGCATGCACAAGCCCGGCGACAATGCGCTGGGCGCGGTCCCGCTGCACCAGGGCGGCATCGTGCAGCTGGCCAACGGCCAGTGGTGGGGGTTCTCGATGATGGACCTGAAGTCGGTCGGGCGAACGACCTTCCTCTCGCCGGTGACCTGGCACGACGGCTGGCCGTACTTCGGCCTGCCGGGCAACCTCGGCCGCTCGCCGCGCACCTGGAGCAAGCCCGATGTCGGCGTGGCGACCACGCCGTCGGCGACCTGGGAGCGCAGCGACGATTTCTCCGCGCCCGCGCTCAAGCCGCTCTGGCAGTGGAACCACGAGCCGGTGCCGGGCAAGTGGTCGCTCTCTGAGAAGCCCGGCGCGCTGCGCCTGCACAGCCTGCCCGCCGATGGATTCCTGTGGGCGCGCAACACGTTGACCCAGCGCGCCATCGGTCCCGAATCCTCGGCGACCGTGCAACTGGACGCCTCGGGACTGCGCCCGGGCGATACCGCCGGGCTGGGCCTGTTGAACATCCCCGCGGCGTGGATCGGCGTGGTCCGCGAGGAGGCTGGCCCGACCCTGCGCTGGTATGCGCAGGAGGGCGACCGGCATCTCGACGTGCCATTGCCGGCAGCGCAAGTGCACCTGCGCGCCAGCGCCGATTTCGACGACGATATGGCGCAGCTCGCGTACAGCCTCGATGGCGAGCGGTTCATCCCGCTCGGCGATCCGCTGCGCACGCCCTACGGCCTGAAGACATTCCAGGGCGTGCGCTATGCGCTGTTCGCGTACAGCGCCACGGGCGCCGCGGGAGGCCATGCGGATTTCGACAATTTCAGGGTCGAGGAACCGCTGGCCGACCGCTCGCGCAACATTCCCTTCGGCCAGGTGGTGCAGCTGTCGAACCGTGCGGATGGCAGCCTGGCCTGGGCCAGTCCGCTGGGCATGCTGCACTCCACCCGCGAGGGCGCCGGCGATGAGGGGACGCGCTTCCGCGTCCACGACCGCGGCCAGGGACGGGTGGCGCTGGAGGTGGTGGATGGCGGCGGCTTCCTGACGGTGGTCGGCGCCGGGCTTGCAGCGGACGTGCGCGTGGCGGCGCACGAGTCCGCGGACAGCCTGTTCATGTGGCAGGACATGCTGCGCGGCGAAGCCATGCTGCTGTCCTTGCGGACCCATCGCTACCTCGGTTTCTCGCCGGATTCGGGCGAGCCCTACGCGGCCGACCGGCCGGGCACGCGGCCGGACCGCCGCGACGGGACGGTGCTGGCCTGGCGCGCGGCGCGCTGAGCGGTTCAGCGCTTCACGCGGCGGTGGTTCCGGCGCGCGCGGCGACATTGCCTATAATCGGCGACCTGTTGCCGGCCCGTGCCGCCGGCCGGCCAATGGGGGGGACAGGCGTGTCGGACGACATCACCCGGTTGCTGCTGTCGTGGCGTGCAGGCGACCTGCAGGCCCGCGAGCACCTGTTCGACGCCGTGTACGAGGCGCTGCGCGAGATGGCGGTCTCGCGCCTGGGCGGTGGCCGCGGCGACGTCACCCTGCGCCCGACCTCGCTGGTCCACGAGGCGCTGCTGCGCATGCTCGGCCGTGATGTCGGCTACGTCGACCGCGCGCACTTCTTCGCCCTGGTCGCACTCAAGATGCGCGCGGTGCTGGTCGACCACGCCCGCGCCAACGTGGCTGCCAAGCGCGGCGGTGGCGCCATCAACGTGACGCTCTCGCACGTCGACAGCGGCGCGCACAACGAGGATGTCGGCGACTACGACGTGCTGGCCTTGCACCAGGCGCTGGAGCAGCTGGGCACGCACGACGAGCGCGCCGGGCGCGCGGTGGAACTTGCCTATTTCGGCGGCATGTCGCACGAGGAGATCGCCACCGTGCTCGAGGTATCCGTGCCGACCGTGGACCGCGACCTGCGCTTCGCGCGGGCGTGGCTCAACCGGCAGCTGGGCTGAGGCGTCGTACTCTGGGGGAAGGGGATGGCCGGTAACGAGCGCTGGCAGCAGTTGCGCGAACTGTTCGACGCGGTGTGCGACCTTCCGCCCGAGTCCTGGCGCGGCGAGCTCGAGCGGCTGACCGGCGATGCGGACCTGCTGCGCGAGACCCTGGAACTGCTGGGCGCGCAGACGGTCGCCCTGGAGCGCGCCCGCGCGCCGCTGGACGGCCTGCTGTCGCGGATGTCCGCACCGGAACTGCAGCCGGGCGACACCCTCGGCCCCTGGCGGCTGGCCGAACGGCTGGCGTCGGGCGGCATGGGCGTGGTCTATGCCGCCGAGAGGGCCGACAACCTTTACGCGCGCAAGGTCGCGGTCAAGTTGCTGCGCGGCCTGTCCGACCCGCGAACCGCCGAACGCCTGGCCGAGGAGCGGCGCATCCTCGCCGGCCTGCAGCACCCGAACATCGCGCGGCTGTACGACGGCGGCACCACGGCCGCCGGGCTGCCGTACCTGGTGATGGAGTTCGTCGAAGGCGAACCGCTGGACGCATGGTGCGGCACGCACCGGCCGGACCTGCGGCAGCGGCTGGCGCTGTTCGTGCGCACCTGCCGCGCGGTGCAGGCCGCGCATGCGCACCTGGTGGTGCACTGCGACCTCAAGCCGAGCAACATCCTGGTGCGCGGGGACGGCGAACCGGTGCTGCTGGATTTCGGCATCGCGCGGCTGATGGACGAGGACGGGCAGGGCGCCGGCGCGATGTTCTGCACGCCCGCCTATGCCGCGCCGGAAACGGTGGCTGGACGCCCGGTGGGCGTGGCGAGCGATGTCTTCAGCCTCGGCGTGCTGCTGGTGGAATTGCTGGCGGACCGGCGGATCGAGCGCGGCGTCGACGACAGCGCGCTCCCGGTGGTCGCACCCAGCCAGTGGGCGGGCGCCGACTGCCGGTGGCGCCGGCGCCTGCGCGGCGACCTGGATGCGATCGCCGCCCGGGCCTGCGCTCTAGACCCAAGCCGGCGCTACGCGTCGGTCGAAGCCCTGGCCAACGACGTCCAGCGCTACCTCGACCATCGCGCCGTCGGCGCGCGGCAGGGCTCGCGCCTCTACCGGCTCGGGCGTGGGCTGCGCAGGCACTGGCAGGCCGCGGGCGTGGCGACGGTGGTGCTCGGCCTCAGCGTGGCCTTCGTGTGGCGGCTCGGCGAAGAGCGCGCGCGCGCCCAGCGCGAGGCGCAGGTGGCCGAACAGGTCGGGCAGTTCATGCTGTCGGCGTTCGAGGCGGCCGACCCGCGCAAGCGCGGCAAGGGCGAGACCGAGGCCTCGGCCCGCGAGGTGCTGGACGCCGGTGCCGCGCGCATCGATGCAGAACTGGCCGACTCGCCGGCCATCCGCGCGCGCGTGCAGCAGGTGATCGGCCTGGCCTACAAGAACATCGGCCAGCCGCAGCGGGCTGAGGAGCTGCTGCGCGCGGCGGTGGACGGATTACTGGCGGACGGGGTGGACGAGCCGATGCTGGCCGCCGGCGCGATGAGCGACCTGGCCACGCTGCTGGCCAACGACCGGCGCGGCACGGAAGCCGAAGCGATGGCCCGGCGCGCGCTTGCCGTGCTCGACGGCGAGGCCGCCGCGGACGGCGCTGCCGCGGCGCATGCCTGGAACTCGCTCGGCCTGGCGCTCATGGAGCAGGAGCATTTCGACGACGCCGAAGCCGCGTTGCTGCGTTCGATGGAGATGCGCAGGCTGCTGCCGGACGCGCCGCGGATGCTCGCGGTGGCCAAGCACAACCTCGGCCTGCTCTACCGCCGGCGCGGCGACCTCGCCGGTTCGGAGGCCGCTTTGGAGGAAGCGCTGTCGATGAAGCGCGAGCTCAGCGGGGAGCGTTCCTACGAAGTGCTCAGCACGCGCCATGTGCTGGCCATGACCCTGGCCGAGCAGGGCCGCCTTGCGGAGGCCGAAAGGCTCCAGCGGCAGAACCTCGCGCTGGCGCGCGAGTTGTTCGGCGAGGCGAGCGACCATACCGCTACCGCCTACAACGAGCTGGCCAGCCTCAACCAGGACCTCGGCGAGTACGCGCTGGCCGCCGATTACTACGATCGCGCGCTCGCGGTCGAAGCGGAAGTGTCCGGCGAGCAGAGCGTCAGCTACATGGTCACGTTGAACAACCTGGCCACGCTGGAGGAGTCGCGTGGCGACCCGGAGCGCGCGCTGCAGCTGTTCCGCCGCTCGTTCGAGTACCGGCGCGCGAGCCTGGGCCCGGACAACCCGAGCGCCCTGCGCGCGGAGGTCAACCTCGGGCGGGCGCTGATGCGCGTCGGCCGCCTGGCCGAGGCCGAGCCGCTGATCGCGCGCGCGATGGCCGCCTGGGCGACGAGGCTGGAGCCGGATGCGGCGGACATGTTGCGCACGCGCCTGGGCTGGGCGGAATGGGAGCTGCGCGCGGGACGGTTCGAGGCTGCCGACGCCACCCTCGAGGCGTTGCGGCCGCTGTTCGCGGGCAAGCCACCGGCGCTGGTGTTCCGCCACCAGGCGCTGGTCGCCGAACTGCTGCAGCGCCGCGGCCGCGCGGCCGAGGCGGTGGAGGCCTGGGCGCTGGCGCTGGCGCAGGCCGAAGCCCAGTTCGGCAGCGAGAGCATCTCGACCGCGCGCTGGCGGGTCCCCTATGCGGAAGCGCTGCTGCAGGCGGGCCAGGTGGACCAGGCGCGTGCGCAGGTGCGCCAGGCGGCGCCGGTGCTGCGTGCGCAACTGCTGCCGGGCTCGGAGCTGCCGCGCCGCCTGGACGCGCTGGAAAGCAGCCTGGGCCAAGGCTGACGCGTGCGGCGGCAGGCGCCGGTGGATCGGCTCCTGCGGAGGCAGCGGGGCCGTCGCCACGGCCCGGCGGCGCCCAAGCGCCGGGCTCAGCCTTCCAGCGAGGCCAGGTCGCCCTTGGTCTCCAGCCGCGCCCCCGCCGAACCGGGGTGCGACGACGGTGGGGCCGTCGCCACGACCCGGCGGGGTTGAAGCGCGACGTTCAGACTTCCAGCGAAGCGAGATCGCCCTTGGTTTCCAGCCACGCCTTGCGATCGCTCGCCCGCTTCTTCGCCAGCAGCATGTCCATCAGCGCGCGGGTCTGCTCGCCGTCGTCCACGGTCAGCTGCACCAGGCGGCGGGTGTCGGGATGGATCGCCGACTCGCGCAGCTGCTCGGGGTTCATCTCGCCCAGGCCCTTGAAGCGGGTGACATTGACCTGGCCCTTGATCTTCTCGCGGGCGATCTTCTCCAGCAGCAGGCGCTTTTCCTCTTCGTCCAGCGCGTAGAACACCTGCTTGCCCACGTCCACGCGGAACAGCGGCGGCATCGCCACGAACACGTGGCCGGCCGCCACCAGCGCCGGGAAATGGCGCAGGAACAGCGCCGACAGCAGGGTGGCGATGTGCAGGCCGTCGGAGTCGGCGTCGGCGAGGATGATCACCTTGCCGTAGCGCAGGCCGCCGATGTCATCCTTGCCCGGGTCGCAACCGATCGCCACGGCCAGGTTGTGCACCTCCTCGGAGGCCAGCACGGTGCTGCTGGCCACTTCCCAGGTGTTGAGGATCTTGCCGCGCAAGGGAAGGATCGCCTGGAAGTCCTTGTCGCGGGCCTGCCGCGCGCTGCCGCCGGCCGAGTCGCCCTCCACCAGGAACAGTTCGGTGCGAGACAGGTCCTGGCTGATGCAGTCGGCCAGCTTGCCCGGCAGCGCCGGGCCCTGGGTGACCTTCTTGCGCACGACCTGTTTTTCGGTCTTCAGTCGCGCGCTGGCGCGTTCGATCGCGATCTGCGCGATCTTCTCGCCCAGTTCCACGTGCTGGTTCAGCCACAGGCTGAAGGCGTCGTGCGCGGCGCCTTCGATGAAGCCGGCCGCCTGGCGCGAAGACAGGCGTTCCTTGGTCTGGCCGCTGAACTGCGGGTCGGTCATCTTCAGCGACAGCACGAAGGCGACCCGGTCCCACACGTCCTCGGGCGCCAGCTTCACGCCGCGCGGCAGCAGGTTGCGGAAGTCGCAGAATTCGCGCAGCGCATCGGTCAGGCCCGAGCGCAGGCCATTGACGTGGGTGCCGTGCTGGGCGGTCGGGATCAGGTTGACATAGCTCTCCTGCACCAGCTCGCCCTCGGCGATCCACGCGACCGCCCAGTCCACCACTTCGGTGTCCTTCTTCAGCGCGCCGGTGAACAGGTCCGCCGGCAGCAGCTCGCGGCCGGCCAGCTCGCCCTTGAGGTAGTCGCGCAGGCCGTCCTCGTAGTGCCAGGTGTCGCGCTCGCCGGTAGCCTCGTCGAACAGGGTCACGGTCAGGCCGGGGCAGAGCACGGCCTTGGCGCGCAGCAGGTGGCGCAGGGCGCGGGCGTTGATCTTGGGACTGTCGAAATACTTCGGGTCGGGCCAGAAGCGCACCCGGGTGCCGGTGTTCTTCCTGCCGACGCTGCCCACCACTTCCAGCGGCGTGGCGCGGTCGCCGTTGCGGAAGGTGATGCGGTGCTCGCTGCCTTCGCGCTTGATGTGCACCTCGACCAGCGTGGACAACGCGTTGACCACGCTCACGCCCACGCCATGCAGGCCGCCGGAGAAGGTGTAGTTCTTGTTGCTGAACTTTCCGCCGGCGTGCAGGCGGGTGAGGATCAGCTCCACGCCCGGGATCTTCTCCTCGGGGTGGATGTCCACCGGCATGCCGCGGCCGTCGTCGGACACCTCGCAGCTGCCGTCCCTGAACAGCGTGACCTCGATCGCCTGCGCGTGGCCGGCCAAGGCCTCGTCGACGGCGTTGTCGATGACCTCCTGGGCCAGGTGGTTCGGGCGGGACGTGTCGGTGTACATGCCCGGCCGGCGCTTGACCGGATCCAGGCCGGAGAGGACTTCGATATCGGCGGCGTTGTAGCGGCTGCTCATGGAACCTTGCGAAGGCGCGGATGCGACGCGGAAGTGTGCGGCCTGGCCCCGCTTTTTGCACCCCATCCCTGCGCCGCCCCCCGTTCAGGGGGGCTAGGGTGCCCGGAGGGTATAACCGGTGTGCCAGGTCGGTCCGGCGCTGGAAAATCCAGCGCAACGGCCCCACTTGGCGATCGAGACCACGGCCGGCCCCGCCGGCCAGGGCAGCAGGAGGACGATGATGAATCGACGATTTTTCTGGACGGTAGCCGCCGGCGCGGTGGCGCTCGCGGCGGCGGTGCCGTTGCTGGCCCAGGATCGCGGCCAGTCCAAGGCCCAGCAGAATGCGGCGCTCGCCGAGCACAAGGCGCAGGAGCAGCGCGAACGCGAAGAGGCCGCCGAGCGCGCCAAGCGCCGCGAGGCCGCCCGGGCCGGCCAGGACGGGCGCGACAAGCAGCGCCCGCAGCGGGAAGAGGAAGAGGAAGAACAGCGCGACCCGCGCTGAACCGGCGTTCGCGGCATGGCAGGACCCGGCCCGGCGGAACCCCGCCGGGCCTCTCCGGCCCGGAACGGGCCGTTGCGGTGGGCATGGCTTGGGCGCGGCCGGGCGAGCCGGTAGACTATGGGTTTCCGGAGCCCCGCCCATGACTCCCCTCATTTTCGTTACCGGCGGCGTCGTGTCCTCGCTTGGCAAGGGCATCGCCGCGGCTTCGCTTGCGTCCATCCTCGAAACCCGTGGCCTGAAGGTCACGATGATGAAGCTGGACCCCTACATAAATGTTGACCCCGGGACGATGAGCCCGTTCCAGCACGGCGAGGTGTACGTCACCGACGACGGCGCCGAGACCGACCTGGACCTGGGCCACTACGAGCGCTTCGTGCGCACGCGCCTGAGCCGCAGGAACTCGGTCACCACCGGCCGCATCTACGAGAGCGTGATCCGCAAGGAACGCCGCGGCGACTATCTCGGCGCGACCGTGCAGGTGATCCCGCACATCACCGACGAGATCAAGCGCTGCATCGACGAGGCCACCGAGGGCTTCGACGTGGCCCTGGTCGAGATCGGCGGCACGGTCGGCGACATCGAGTCGCTGCCGTTCCTGGAGGCGATCCGCCAGATCCGCGCCGAGCGCGGCCCGGACAAGGCGCTGTTCATGCACCTGACGCTGGTGCCGTGGATCGCCGCCGCTGGCGAGCTGAAGACCAAGCCCACGCAGCATTCCGTCAAGGAACTGCGCTCGATCGGCATCCAGCCCGACGTGCTGCTCTGCCGCAGCGAGCAGCCGCTGCCCGATGGCGAGCGGCGCAAGATCGCGCTGTTCACCAACGTCCCCGAGCGCGCGGTGATCTCGGTGCAGGACGTGGACGTGCTGTACAAGCTGCCGATCGAGCTGCACGCGCAGGGCCTGGACGCCCTGGTCGCCGACCGCCTGCGCCTGCCGGTGGCCCGGCCGGCCGACCTTTCGGAATGGGAGGCGGCGGTCGATGCGACCGTGCATCCGGTCGACGAGGTCACCATCGCCGTGGTCGGCAAGTACGTGGACCACAAGGACGCCTACAAGTCGGTGGGCGAGGCGCTCAAGCATGGCGGCCTGCGCCAGCGCACCCGGGTCAACCTGAAGTGGCTGGAGTCCCAGGACGTGGAGGAGGGCGCGCAAGCCCTGCTCGGCGACGTCGACGGCATCCTGGTGCCGGGCGGATTCGGCGACCGTGGTTTCGAGGGCAAGGTGATGACCGCGCGGTTCGCGCGCGAGCACGGCGTGCCGTACTTCGGCATCTGCTACGGCATGCAGGCGGCGGTGGTCGACTACGCCCGCCACAAGGCCGGCCTGGAAGGCGCCAACAGCACCGAAAACGACAAGCAGTGCGAGCATCCGGTGATCGGGCTGATCACCGAGTGGCGCACCAACAGCGGCGAGATCGAAAAGCGCGACGAAAAGTCGGACCTGGGCGGCACCATGCGCCTGGGCCTGCAGGAGCAGCGGCTCAAGCCGGGCACCCTGGCCCGCGAGCTGTACGGCAAGGACGTGGTGGCCGAGCGCCACCGGCACCGCTACGAGTTCAACAACCGCTACCGCACCCAGCTGGAAGACGCCGGCCTGGTCATCTCGGCCAAGTCGATGGACGACCTGCTGGTGGAAATGGTCGAGCTGCCGCGCGAGGTCCATCCGTGGTTCCTGGCCTGCCAGGCGCACCCGGAGTTCCTGTCCACGCCGCGCGAGGGCCATCCGCTGTTCGTCGGCTTCATCCGCGCCGCGCGCGAGAAGAAGGCCGGCGGCAAGCTGCTCAAGGAAGCGCGGGCCTGAGGTTAGCGTCGGGGCGCGCCGTCGCCGCGCCCCGGCACGTGGTGGATCGTCAGGCAGAGCAGCCGGGCAAGCCCGGCTCTACGCAACCGCGGCCACTCCCTTCGTACGTACGCATCGGCATGCATCTGTGCCGATGCCGGACTGTGCTCGTCCATGCGAGCTCGCCACTTCCGGACGTCGTGGTGAGGGGGTTCCCACCCGTAAATAAAGGAGGAGGCACCGGCTTCACCGGTACCGGGGGACATGGAGAGTGGGAACCCCCCTCGCCATGACGCCGTAGCCACGCCTCCGCAACGTCGCCTCCGCTACGCCGTCCCGCGACCACGACTCGGTCACCACCCGATGCTTTCCCCGGCAACCGACCCGGAACCCGCAAGTCGTGGAAAACAGGGGCAAACCAAGGCAGGACCGGCCGCGGTCCGCTAAACTCCTGCACGACTCCACCCACCGGACGTTTGCGCTTCCATGACCAGCATCGCCAAGATCCACGCCCGCGAAATCCTCGACAGCCGCGGCAATCCCACCCTCGAGGCCGAGGTGACCCTGGCCGACGGTTCCTTCGGCCGCGCCGCGGTGCCGTCCGGCGCTTCGACCGGCACCAAGGAGGCGGTGGAGCTGCGCGACGGCGACAAGACCCGCTACCTGGGCAAGGGCGTGAAGAACGCGGTAGCCAACGTCAACGGCGCGATCGCCTCCGCGCTGGCCGGCTTGGATGCCGCCGACCAGCAGGGCCTGGACCGCCGCCTGATCGACCTGGACGGCACCGAGAACAAGGGCCGGCTGGGCGCCAACGCGCTGCTGGGCGTGTCGCTGGCCAACGCCCATGCCGTGGCCGCCTCGAAGAAGCAGCCGCTGTGGCAGTACCTGTCCACGATCACCGAGTCGGATGTGGCCCTGCCGGTGCCGATGATGAACATCATCAACGGCGGCGCGCACGCGGACAACAACGTCGACTTCCAGGAGTTCATGGTCCTGCCGGTCGGCGCCGCCTCGTTCTCCGAGGCGCTGCGCGCGGGCACCGAGATCTTCCATTCGCTCAAGTCGGTGCTGAAGGGCCATGGCCTGAGCACCGCGGTCGGCGACGAGGGCGGTTTCGCCCCGGATTTCCGCAGCAACGTCGAGGCACTGGACACCATCCTCGAGGCGATCGGCAAGGCCGGCTACACCGCCGGCGAGGACGTGATGCTGGGCCTGGACGTGGCCTCCTCGGAGTTCTACGACAACGGCAAGTACCACCTGGTCGGCGAGGGCAAGCGCCTGTCGTCCGAGCAGTTCGTCGACTTCCTCGCCGACTGGGCCGCGCAGTATCCGATCGTCACTATCGAGGACGGCCTGGCCGAGGACGACTGGGCCGGCTGGAAGCTGATCACCGAGCGCATCGGCAACAAGGTGCAGCTGGTCGGCGACGACCTGTTCGTGACCAACCCGAAGATCCTCAAGCAGGGCATCGAGTCGGGTACCGCCAATGCGATCCTGATCAAGGTCAACCAGATCGGTACCCTGACCGAGACCCTGGAAGCCATCGCCATGGCGCACCACGCCAATTACGCGGCGATCGTCTCGCACCGTTCGGGCGAGACCGAGGACACCACGATCTCCGATATAGCGGTCGCCACCACCGCCACCCAGATCAAGACCGGCTCGCTGTGCCGCAGCGACCGGGTGGCCAAGTACAACCAGCTGCTGCGCATCGAAGAAGCGCTGGGCGGGTCGGCCCGCTACGCCGGCCGCAACGCCTTCGTCTCGCTCAAGCGCTGACGCCGGAGCCGCGATGCGCGCGATGCGCTGGGTGCTGCTGGGGCTGGTGCTGCTGCTGGGATGGCTGCAGTACCGGCTCTGGTTCGGCATCGGCAGCGCGGGCGAAGTCGCGGCGCTGGAGGCCCAGGTCGAACACCAGGGCCGCGAGAACGGCGGACTGAAGGAACGCAACGCGGCACTGGCGGCCGAGGTGCGCGACCTGAAGGAAGGCGTGGCCGCGGTCGAGGAGCGGGCGCGCAGCGAGCTGGGCATGATCAAGCCGGGCGAACTGTTCTACCGGGTGGTGGAGGATCCGGCGCGGCGCGCGTCGGCGCCCGACCCCGACGCCATGGGCGATGCGAACGCCGGGGAGGCCGACTGATGGCCTCGGTCTGGGCGGTCGTCCCCGCCGCCGGGCGCGGCACGCGCTTCGGCGGCGAGGTGCCCAAGCAGTACCTGCAGGTCGGCGGACGCCCGCTGCTGGCCTACACGCTCGACGCGCTGCTGGCCCATCCGGCGGTGGCCGGCGTGGTCGTGGCGCTGGCGGCCGACGACCCGTGGTGGCCGGGCTGGAGCGACCATGCAGGCAAGCCGGTGCTCACGTGCACCGGCGGCTCCAGTCGCGCCGCGTCCGTGCTCGCGGCGATGGCGACATTGCCCGAATCGGTGCGCGCCGACGACTTCGTGCTGGTGCACGATGCCGCGCGGCCGAACCTGGCGCCGGCCGACCTCGACCGCCTGCTGGAACAGGGCCGCGCCGATCCGGTCGGCGCGATCCTGGCCGCCCCGGTCCGCGACACCCTCAAGCGCGCCGGCGACGACGGCGGCATCGACCGAACCGAGCCGCGCGAGCGGCTGTGGCGCGCGCTGACGCCGCAGCTGTTCCGCCGCCTGCAGCTGGCCCGCGCCCTGCAGGCCGCCGCGGACGCCGGCGTGGAGGTGACCGACGAGGCGATGGCGCTGGAGCGCCAGGGTGCGCGCCCGCTGCTGGTCGAAGGGCGCGAGGACAACTTCAAGGTCACCACGCCCGCGGACCTGGCCCGGTTCGAGTTCGAGCTGTCCCGGCGGCCGTCGTAGGAGCACAGCCTCAGGGGCGGCACCGGCGTCGGAGTCATGACGGTGTCGCCTGTGCCGACGGACGTCGCGTCGCCGATGAGGATCGGCTCCTACAATAGCGTCACGGCCACCGCTTGCCCAAGGATTTCCATGGCAGACATCCCTCCTTTCCGCATCGGCCACGGCTACGACGTGCATGTCTTCGGCGACGGCGACCACGTCATGCTCGGCGGCGTGCGCGTGCCGCACGATCGCGGCGTCGTTGCGCACAGCGACGGCGACGTGGCCCTGCACGCGCTGTGCGACGCGATCCTCGGCGCGCTGGCGCTGGGCGACATCGGCGTGCATTTCCCGCCCAGCGACGAACGCTGGCGCGGCGCCGACAGCGTGGAGCTGCTGCGCCACTGCATGGCGCTGGCCGGCGATCGCGGCTGGACGCTGGGCAATGCCGACATCACCGTGGTCTGCGAGCGTCCCAAGGTCGGGCCGCATGCGGCGGCCATGCGCGAGCGCATCGCGCAGGCCTGCGGGGTGGGCATCGACGCGGTGAGCGTCAAGGCCACCACCAGCGAGAAGCTGGGCTTCACCGGCCGCGGCGAGGGCATCGCCGCCCAGGCGGTCGCACTGCTGGTGAAGTCGTGAACGAACCGGTCGCGCTGCGCGGCGCCTTCGGCGCGCCGGTGCTGGCGGCGCGCATCCGCGCGCAGGCCGAGGATTTCCGGGTCGAGGAACTGGACGGGTTCGAGGCCAGCGGCGAGGGCGAGCACCTGCTGCTGACCATCGAGAAGCGCGGCATGAACACCGCCTTCGTCGCGCGCGAGATCGCCCACTGGGCAGGCGTGGCCGAGCACGCGGTCGGCTATGCCGGGCTCAAGGACCGCCACGCGGTCACCCGGCAGCGCTTCAGCGTGCAACTGCCCGGGCGCGAGGCGCCCGATGTCGCCTCCCTGGAGCGCGACGGCCTGCGCGTGCTGGCGCAGGAGCGACACCGCCGCAAGCTCCCGCGCGGCGCGCTGGCAGGCAACCGGTTCGAGCTGGTGCTGCGGGACGTGGCCGGCGACCGCGCCGCGATCGAGGAGCGCCTGTCGCAGGTTGCCGCCCACGGCGTTCCCAACGCGTTCGGCGAGCAGCGCTTCGGCCACGGGGGCGGCAACGTCAACAAGGCGCTGTCGATGTTCGCGGGGCGCCGGGTCGGGCGCGAGCAGCGGTCGTTGCTGCTGTCGGCGGCGCGTTCGGTGCTGTTCAACCGCGTGCTGGACGCGCGCGTGGCCGATGGCAGTTGGGAGCGGGGCATGGATGGCGAGGTGTGGATGCTGGCCGGCAGCCGCAGCGTGTTCGGGCCGGAACCGTGGAGCGATGCGCTGGCCGGGCGGCTGGCCGGTTTCGACATCCATCCCAGCGGACCGCTGTGGGGGCGAGGCCATCTGCGCAGCGAGGGGCCGTGCCGTGAGCTGGAACTCGCGGCGCTGGCCGACGCCGAATCGCTCGCATTGCGCGACGGGCTGGAAAGGGCGGGGCTGGAGCAGGAGCGCCGTGCGCTGCGCGTGCGTGCCGACGGGCTGGCGTGGGAGTGGACGGATCCGGCCAGCCTGCGGCTGGCGTTCTCGCTGCCGCCGGGCAGCTATGCCACCGCGGTGCTGGCGCAGCTGGGCGACATCGCCGACGCGGCGCCGTAGAGCGGGGCTTGCCCCGCTGCCCCCATGCGGCGAAACGACGCCCCAGACGAAGCGGGGCAAGCCCCGCTCTACGGAAAAAAGAACGACCCCTTGCGGGGCCGTCCGGGTTCCGTGGTCGCGGTCGGTCCGGTCAGAAGCCGCCGCCGAAGGTGAACTGCAGGCGTTCGATCTCGTCGCCGTCCTTCTTCTTGAACGGGTAGGCGTAGCTGATCGAGATCGGGCCGACGGGCGCGCGCCACAGCAGGGCCACGCCGGCCGACGCGCGCAGCTCGTTGGCGTCGAAGTTGTCCCAGCCGTCGTACACGTTGCCGAAGTCGACGAACGCCGACACGCGCGCCGCCTTGCTGTCGAACAGGCGCGGGAAGACCATTTCGATCTGGCCGACGGTCTTCAGCGAACCACCCAGCGGCTGGCCGCGCGAGTAGCCGCCGGTCGGTTCCGAGCGCGGGCCCAGGGTGTTGTCGCGGAAACCGCGCACCGAGCGCGTGCCGCCGGCGTAGAAGTTCTCGAAGAACGGCAGGCCGGTGGCGACCACCGTCTTGTCGTAGTCCGGCGAGCTCGGCAGGCAGGGCTCGCTGGGCGCCGGACCCGGCACGTAGGTGTCGATCTGTCCGTCGCCATCGCTGTCCACGTAGGAGCCCGGGGTCCAGCAGAGGTTGCGCACGGTGTCGTCGCCGTAGCTGTCGCCGTAGCCCAGGTCCAGGCCGGTGCGCAGCACGAACGCCGGATGCAGCATCCAGTACCGGGAGAACTCGTAGTTGATCTTGAAGTACTCGACGGTCGAACCCGGCAGCGTGGTTTCCAGGCCGATCCGCTGGTACATGCCGCGGGTCGGCATGAAGAAGTCGTTGCGGGTGTCGCGCGCCCAGCCCAGCTCGGTGCGCCAGGCGTGGAAGGTGCGCTGGCCGACCGCGTTGACGTAGTCGATGATCGACTGCGGCGTGCTGCCCGGGTAGGTCTGGATCTGGTTGCTGTCGATGCCGCCCAGCAGCGAGATCGAGCTGTGTTCGGTGATCGGCAGGCCCAGCACCGCCTGCGCCGCGGCGTTGGTGCTGTTGTACTGGGCGGTGTTGAAGTCCGAGTAGTCCAGCTCGCGCCACCAGAGGTTGTAGCCCAGCGACAGGCCCTCGTCGGTGAAGAACGGATTGAGGTAGGAGAACGCGTAGCGCTGCATGTAGTCGCTGCGCTGCGCCTCCACCGACACCCGGTTGCCGCCGCCGAGGAAGTTGTTCTGGGACAGCTGGATCGAGGCGGTCATGCCGGCCAGCTGCGAGTAGCCCAGGCCGAACACGAAGCTGCCGGAGGTGGTTTCCTTGACGTTGAACACCACGTCGACCTGGTCGCTGGTGCCGGCCACGGCCGGGGTCTCGACCTCGACGGTCTCGAAGTAGCCCAGCCGCTGCAGGCGGATCTTGGAGCGGTCGATCGCCGCCTGCGAGTACCAGGCATTCTCGAACTGGCGCATCTCCCGGCGGATCACCTCGTCGGAGGTGCGGGTGTTGCCCTTGAACACGATCCGGCGCACGTTGACGCGCGGGCCCGGCACCACCTGCAGGTTGATCGCGACGGTGCGGTCCTCGCGGTTGGTGGTCGGCACGGGATTCACCCGCGCGAACGCGTAGCCGATGTTGGACAGGGTGTTGGTGATGGAGTCGGCCGACAGCTCGAGCAGCACGCGCGAGAACGTGTCGCCGGCCTTGGGGATCACCAGGCGCTCGATCTGGTCCTGCGGCAGCACCGTGTCGCCGGTGACCTTGATCTCGGAAATGGTGTAGACCTCGCCCTCGGTGACGCTGGCGGTGAGGTACATGTCGCGCTTTTCGGGGCTGATCGAGACCTGGGTGGAATCGATGCTGAAGTCGATGTAGCCGCGGTCCAGGTACCATGAGTTGAGCTTTTCCATGTCGCCGGAGAGCTTCTCGCGCGAGTACTGGTCGTCGCGCCGGTACCAGGACAGCCAGCCGCTCTCGCGCGACTCCCAGTTGGCCAGGATGTCCTCGTTCGAGAAGGAGTCGGTGCCGATCACGTTGACGTGGCGGATCTTGGCCGCCTTGCCTTCCTTGACGTCGATGGTGACGTCGACGCGGTTGCGGTCCAGCGGCGAGACCGTGGGGGTGATCTGGACGTTGTACTTGCCGCGGTTGTTGTACTGGCGGGTCAGTTCCTGGGTCACCCGGTCCAGGGCCAGCCGGTCGAAGGTCTCGCCCTCGGCCAGGCCGATGTCCTGCAGGCCCTTGGTCAGGTCCTCGGTCTTGATGTCCTTGTTGCCGGTCAGGGTCAGCTTGTTGATCGCCGGGCGTTCCTTGACCGTGATCACCAGGATGTCGCCCTGGCGGTCCACCGCGACGTCCTCGAAGAAGCCGGTACGGTAGAGCGCGCGGATGGTCTCGCCGGCGGCGGCCTGGTCCATCGTCTCGCCCCGTTCCACCGGCAGGTAGGTGAACACGGTGCCGGCCGCGATCCGCTGCAGGCCGTCGATGCGGATGTCGCTCACGGTGAACGGCTCGACCGACTGCGCCATCGCCGGCAGGGACAGGGTCGAGGCGAGGGCGAGGGCGAGCAGGCGGCGCACGGGGTATCGCGTCATGTCACATCCGGTGGAAAACAGGGGGTCGGGCAGGAGC
>NZ_PDWO01000060.1 GCF_010211765.1 Pseudoxanthomonas kaohsiungensis
TCGAATAAATGAGAACAGTGCCGCAGCTGAATATCCCAATCTGTCGTCACAGCGATACAACTATCTGCTGAAGCAACTGGAAGATTTCCTGGACGGCGCGTGCAAATTGACGATCATGTTTGGAATGTTTTTTCACCAGTTGACTTCGAAACGCCCTTCGGCATCGGTCGTGACCCGCTTTTCGCCGAGGCGGCTGCGGTAGCGCGTCGCACCGGCAACGATCTCGACCTCGACGTCGGCTGCCGGCTTTCCGTCCAGCAGGAACTGGTAGCGCGTGGTCTCGCCTGCGTACAGGTCGTTCGGATGCGTGTCGTGCACGAGTTCAAGGCCACTGCCCTGCAGCTTCATCGCCGCGGTGGTCGGGGCACCCGCGGTGACGAAGGTTTCAATGCGACCGTGCGAGCGGGTGACCTGCACGTCGGTCGCGGCAACCGGCAGCGCCTTGGCCAGGTCGGCTTCGCTGCCGCGCCACCGCTTGCTCTCGCCGTTCTCGGTCCAGCTGGCAAACAGGCCTTCATTGATGATGGCAAGCCGCCAGGTGCCCGGCTTGTCGAGCTCGACATCGAACACGCTTCGGTA
>NZ_PDWO01000061.1 GCF_010211765.1 Pseudoxanthomonas kaohsiungensis
GCCGCAGGCTGTGAGGCCGACCCGGTGTTTTCCGACCAGGACTACGCCGCACTCGGCTGGCAGGATCCGCGCCTGGACATCGCGCTGCAATGGCGCAGGCAGCCGGAACTGCGTCGCGTCGAGGTCGGCCTGCGCGTCGACCGGTATCCCTCCGGCGTGCTGCAGGCGGCGCTGGATTTCGTCGATGTATCCGAGCGTACGACGATCCTGTCACGCGGCCTGGGTGGTGCGCGCCTCGACAAGGGCACGGTGCGCTACGAGAACGTCGAGGCGCTGATGCAGCGCAACGCGCACTGTGGAAGCCGGCTGGAGGGCGGTGACTTCATCGCCGCACACCTTCGCCGCGTGCATGAACTGCTGCGCGGAATGGGCATCGTGCCCGACGAGCCGATCTGGGCCGCCTACCGCGGCTGGCTGGATGAAGGCGGCACCCTGACCTTCTCGGCAAAAAAAAAAAACACACAACTCTATGAGATATACATCCATCAGTCGAACATACTGAATCTATTATCATGCTACCTCTTACTCTACCTAATCAACATACTACTTCTAGATATCCACGAACATGAACAAAAGCA
>NZ_PDWO01000062.1 GCF_010211765.1 Pseudoxanthomonas kaohsiungensis
GGTCTGGTGCGAACTGAACACGACGGTGCGCAACGACGGCACGGTGTTCCAGGGCATGAGCGACAAGCTGCGTCTGCAGTCGGTGTTCTTCACCGCGCCGAACGACACGAAGGGTTCGTCGTTCCTGTCGGTGTGGTACTACGATCAGCGCAAGTTCCCGGATCTGTACGGATACTTCCCGGCGTTCAAGCGCGTTCGTCAGTTCCCGACGAACCAGCGCTTCGAGCCGCTGGTCCCGGGCGTCACGTTCTTCCTGTCGGATGCCTGGGCTGCTGGCGACCCGATCCTGACCTGGGGTAACTACAAGATCGTCAAGCGTGGCCCGATGCTGGGTGCGATCTCGGGTTACTACAACTGGCCGGGCGGCAAGCACCCGACCTGGGATCAGACGGTTCACGGCGGACCGAAGGGCAAGACCTTCTACGACACGTGGATGGAGCTGATCCCCGAAGCGATCGTGTTCTCGGCAAAAAAAAAAAAAGACCATTAGAGGACCCCAGATCAGCGTGGTCCTCCCTGTCCGACATCGCTGAATTAACTGACCCGCGTGTCTTCGCCTGCTAGCCCTCTGCTA
>NZ_PDWO01000063.1 GCF_010211765.1 Pseudoxanthomonas kaohsiungensis
CCACGACGTCGGTAGGCCGATGCTCAGGCGGCGCGCTCGGCCCTGGTCAGGATGCCGAGCAGGTCGGCCAGCTTGTCGCGCATCTCGCGGCGATCGACGATCAGGTCGATCGCGCCATGGTCGAGCAGGAACTCCGAGCGCTGAAAACCTTCCGGCAGGGTCTCGCGCACGGTCTGCTCGATCACGCGCGGACCGGCGAAGCCGATCAGCGCCTTCGGCTCGCCGATGTTGATGTCGCCCAGCATCGCCAGGCTGGCGGAGACGCCACCAGTGGTCGGGTTGGTCAGCACGCTGATGTACGGCACGCCGGCGTCGCGCATGCGTGCCAGCGCGGCCGAGGTCTTGGCCATCTGCATCAGCGAGAACAGCGCCTCCTGCATGCGCGCGCCGCCGGTGGCGGAAAAGCACACCAGCGCACTCTTGTCGGCCAGCGCGCGTTCGGCGGCGCGGGTGAACTTCTCGCCGACCACAAAAAAAAAAACATACGATGAATCACACAGGCCCTCATACCATCCACACTGCACGCAGTCTGTGCTTATACGCACTCTACTGAGATATCAATTCTGAAAA
>NZ_PDWO01000064.1 GCF_010211765.1 Pseudoxanthomonas kaohsiungensis
TTCCGGTTTCGCGTGATGGCAATGCCATCAACATCAACCCGGCGGGCATGACGCAGATCAAGGGGACGCGCTACGACGGCTCGCTCGTGCCGTTCTGGGCCTTCAACTACAAGCACGCGGACGAGGTGAACGACGAGGCGTCGATGGATTCGCCGCTCGGCATTCTCGCCAATCAGTCGTACGTCACGCAGGCGTATCACCCCGATCTTCGTTTCGGTGTCGGCGTCTTCGTCTCCGGCGGCACCGGCGTGGGGTACAAGGATCTCAACACCATCTACGGAACGCGTGACGAGTACTCGGCGGTGCTCGGCGTCACCAAGCTCGCGAGCGCGGTGGCGTGGCAGGCCAACGACAAGCTCAGCCTGGGGCTGGGGCTGAACCTGACGTATTCGTCGACGCGCCAGAAGCTGTTTCCCAATACCTCGTTCGATGGACCAAAAAAAAATGAAGGCAACAGTCCAACCGAAGTCCGCAAGCCCTACGACGTCAGCGACAGCAGCTCTGCCTCTTATACACATAACCTAGACAACTCATCAGACGCTCAACACTCAGTACCGCACCTCTATTCTA
>NZ_PDWO01000065.1 GCF_010211765.1 Pseudoxanthomonas kaohsiungensis
TTCTCACCTTGTACTTCGACGCCGTCGATCACGCCGGCCACAAGCACGGCCCGGACTCGCCCCAGGTCGACGCCGCGCTGCGCGCCACGGATGTCGCGCTGGGCCGCTTGCTGCAGGGCCTGAAGCAGCGCGGGCTGTTCCAGCGGATCAACCTGATCGTGCTGTCCGACCACGGCATGGCCGCGGTGCCGGCCGGCAACACCGTGCTGCTGGATGACCTGCTGCCGCTGGACCAGGTGCAACTGGTGAGCGAAGGCATCGTGGCCGGCTTCAATCCGCGCTCCGACAGCGCCGCGGATCGGGCGCGGTTCGCGGCGATCGAACGCAAGCTGGAGCAGCCGCAGCGACACATGCGCTGCTGGGACAAGAGCCGGGTGCCGGCGCGCCTCGACTACGGCAGCAACCCGCGGGTGCCGCAGCTGATCTGCCTGGCGGACGTGCACTGGCGCATCGCCAGCCGCGCCAAGCTGGCCGCCAAGAAAGACCCGCCCAACCTGGGCAACCACGGCTACGACAATGC
>NZ_PDWO01000066.1 GCF_010211765.1 Pseudoxanthomonas kaohsiungensis
CGAACTCTGCACAGCACCGTAAGTTCTACCACCACTATACTAACAATACTGATCACGCGCAGAGCCACACACCGGATGTGCAACCTCAGTGGCGACACCTAACAGGAGTCGCCGCTGTCTGCGCTGACCAGTGTCGTCATCATAATTACCATGTTTTTTTTTTTCGATCAGCAGGCACTCGGGCACCAGCAGCGGGAAGTACACCGTCGGCGCGTGGTAGCCATGATCCAGCAGGCGCTTGGCGACATCGGTGGCCGTCAGGTCCAGCTCCTGCTTCTGCTTCTTGAGCGTGATGATGAACTCGTGGCTCGCGCGCCGCGTCGGGTAGGCCAGATCGAAGCCCACGGCCTTCAGGCGTGCCGACAGGTAGTTCGCATTGAGCGCGGCGAACTCGGCCACGCGATGCATGCCCTCTCGGCCCAGTAGCCGGGCGTAGACATAGGCGCGCATCAGCACGCCGGCGTTGCCCATGAACGCGGAGAGCCGGCCGATGCTCTGGGGCAGGTCGTTCTCGTCGAGCCAGCGGTAAGAACGGGAATCGGGAGTCGAGAATCGGG
>NZ_PDWO01000067.1 GCF_010211765.1 Pseudoxanthomonas kaohsiungensis
AGCCTCGGCCTTCGGCGCAACGGAATCCGGCTGCGAGGCAATGCCCTTCGGCTTGGCAGCGACTTTTGGCTTCGGGGCCACCGGCTCCGTCTTCGGAGCGACGGCCTCGGGCTTTGGCGCGACCGCCTTGGGCTTGGTGGCGACGACCTTCGCCTTCGGAGCGACCGCCTCCGCCTTTGGAGCGACGACCTTGGGTTTGCGGGCGACAGCGTTGCGCTTGGGGGCAACGGCGTCGGGCGCCGGCTCCGCATCCCCTACTTTGGTCGGTGTGGGCTTCTTCTGGGTCATGCCATCGTCACGCGGATCAATCGGAACGAAGTGTAGCCAATGCCTGTCCCACTTCGCGTCGCCCGTTATCATCGCGGCCTCACCTTCGTTGCCCCCTGATCCCTTTCGTTGCGGAGCCGGACCATGCGCTTTCCGCTGATTGCTTCGCTGACGTTGTCGCTCGCCGTAGCCGGCCTGCCCGTTCTGGCGTTGGCCAAGGACGATGCCTTCGCCGGAATCAAGGAAGCAGCCAAGGCGCAGGCCAGCAACAAGATGGCCGAGAAATTCAACCTGCCCAGTGCCGCTCCGGCCGGCGCCAAGGTGTACATCATTT
>NZ_PDWO01000068.1 GCF_010211765.1 Pseudoxanthomonas kaohsiungensis
GCTTCATCGCGCTCGGCCAGATCGGCATCGCCGAACAGGCGCTGCGCAATGCCCTCGGCCTCAATCCGGATTACGTCGACGCGCGGATTTCGATGGGCCAGTTGATGATGCGCGAAGGACGGCCGGCCGAAGCGTGGCAGGAATTCGAGCGCGCCATGAAGGTCCATCCCGGCCATCCGCTCGCGCTGGTGGGCCGTGGCGACCTGCGCGGCCTGCGCGGGGACCTGGCCGGCGCCGTCGAGGACTACCGGCAGGCGCACACGACCGCACCGGATGTCCCGGAAATCGTCGCGGCGCTGGTGCTGGGCCTGGGCGCGGCCGGCGACGCCGACCAGGCGCGGGAGGTGCTGCTGGCCGCACTGCAGAGGCAGCCGGCCAGCACCGAGCTCCGCCGCCTGCAGCTGAGCATGCTCAGGAACGACGGCGAAGCTTCGCTCGCCGCCTGCCGGGAATGGAGTGCCGTGGACCCCGACAACCTCAAAAAAAAAAACTAAATGGGAAATAGTGGACAGTCAATATGGCAACTATCTGAAGACGTGGACGTAGCA
>NZ_PDWO01000069.1 GCF_010211765.1 Pseudoxanthomonas kaohsiungensis
GCATGGATGCGGTGCACTCGCTGCATGAGCGCAAGGTGGGTTTCGACGCGATCTTCGCCTGCAACGACCTGCTGGCGATGGGGGCGATCCGCGCCACGCTGGATCTGGGGCGCTCGGTGCCCGCCGACGTGTCGGTGGTGGGTTACGACGACATGCCGCTCAGCGCCAGCTTCCTGCCGCACCGAACTCAACGGCGGCAGGACTGGCAGGAGGGCGGCATGCTGCTGGCGCGCAAGGTGCTGGCGTTGATCGATGGCGAGCCGGCCGGGTCGGAAAGCCTGCCGATCAGCCTGATCGTGCGCGCGACCTGATTCGTCCGGCGGCGCCTCTCAGCGCGCGGCGCTGCCCTCGTCCGTCTCGGCGGCTTCGGCCGGGTTGCGCCCCGGTGGCGTCAGCACCAGACGGAAGCAACTGCCGCCGCCGGCCACGCGCACGTATTCCAGCGCGGCCTGGTTGGCTTCACTCATCTGCTTGGCCAGGTACAGGCCCAGGCCGGTGCCGTATTC
>NZ_PDWO01000006.1 GCF_010211765.1 Pseudoxanthomonas kaohsiungensis
CCCCACCGGCGTAGAGCGGGGCAAGCCCCGCTCTACGCCGGTGGGGGCCGCGGGAGGGCGGGAGCGGGCGGCGGGCCGCGCCCGCGGATGGCGTGGCCGGGCGGCAAGCCACCCCGCGCGTCGGAGCGGCTGGACCGTCAGTCCCGGCGCAGGGCCCGGTATTCGCTCGGGGTCATGCCCACCAGTGCCACGAACCGGCGGGTGAAGGCGCTCTGGTCGCCGAACCCGCAGGCCTGGGCGATCGAGGCGATGCTGCCGGGGCCGTGCAGCCGGTGCATCGCGGCCTGGATCCGGATCCGGGTCAGCAGTTGCAGCGGCGCCAGCTGGAACACCTTCTGGAAGGTGCGCTCCAGCTTGGACTCGGAGAAGCCGGTGATCGCCAGCAGGTCCTGGACGCGGACGTTCTCGGCGTAGTGCCGGTTCATGTGGACCAGCGCTTCCCGCAGCGAGCGGTAATCGGCCTCCAGGCCCTCGCGGCTGGCCAGGTCGCGGGAGATCCCGATCAGCCCGATGACCTCGCCGTCGCGCAGCAGCGGCCGCTTGCAGGTCAGGCACCAGCCGGGCTCCTGGTCGGGGAACAGCTGCAGCTCGAGCAGGTTGTCGATCACCGCCCCCTCCAGCACCTGCTGGTCCTGCAGGCCGTAGGTGGCGCCCAGGCCGCCCGGGTACACCTCGCTGGCGCGCCGGCCGATGATGTCCCGGCGCGAGCGCAGCCCCAGCCGGCGCAGCATGGTGGCGTTGACATGGGTGTAGCGGCCTTCCCGGTCCTTGATGAAGAACAGGACGTCGGGGATCGAGTCGAACAGGGCCTCGACCTCGGCGGCGTCCACGGTCGGCAGGGCAGGCTTCACGTCGCGGCGGCGCAGGTCTTTCCGGGGAGGCGTCATTCTAGGGCCGGCGGCGGGCCGGAGCGGCCGCCCGCCTCGCGCCGGCGCTGCGCGGGCGGCCGTGGCGGCCCGCCAGGGCGGGCCCGCGCGGCCTGCGCCGGATCAATGCAAGTTGCCGCTGGATATGCCCAACGCTTACCATCCCGATGTTTTCCGCAGGCGGCAAGCGGCGGTGGGCGGCATGATCGAGGTGGTTCCGGGCAGGTCCGGCGATGCCGGCGCGCAGTTGCGGCTGCGCCCGCCGCGGGCCCTGTCGGCCCGCCAGTTCAGGGGCCTGTTCGCCGCGCTCTCGGGGGCGATGTGGCTGGTGGCCGGGCTCGGCTGGCTGGCCGGCAACGTCTTCGCACCGGCCTTCGCCCTGCTGCACAGCGCGGGGCTCGCGCTGGCGCTGCGCTGGCTGTGGCGCAGCGGGGAACGCGGCGAGGAGATCGCCATCGGCGCGGGGGCGGTGGAAGTCCGCCGCGGCGCCGATATCTTCTTCAGCGCCCATCCGCACTGGGTGCGGATGCAGCGGGAAGGGGACGACGGCAGGGTGATGCTGTCGTCCAGCGGCAGGCGGGTGGAGGTGGGCGCTTTCCTGGGCCCGGCCGAACGCTCGCAGCTGGCGGGGTGTTTGAAGCAATTCCTGGCGGCCGCCGATGGCGACGGCCGCAACCGATGACGCAACCAGGGTCTAGGCAATGATGCAAGCGAAGGGATGGTGGAAGCGGTGGATGGCGGCAGGCGCGCTGTTGGCGGCGCCGGCGCTGGCCTGGGCCCAGTCGGCGGACCCGCACCGCTGGCAGCTGAACATGGGGCGCGGCGTGACCGCCTCCTCGCAGAACGCCTATGAAGCCCACATGATCGTGCTGATCGTCTGCGTGGTCATCGGCGTCATCGTGTTCGGCGCGATGGGCTACGCGATGTTCAAGTTCCGCCGCTCCAAGGGCGCGGTCGCGGCGCAGTTCAGCCACAACACCACCGCCGAGGTGATCTGGACGGTGATCCCGGTGCTGATCCTGATCGCGATGGCGTGGCCGGCCACGGCCAAGCTGATCGCGATGTACGACACCCGCAATTCCGAGATGACGGTAAAGGTCACCGGCTACCAGTGGATGTGGAAGTACGAGTACCTGGGCGAGGGCGTGGCCTTCACCAGCCGGCTGGACCGCGAGTCCGACCGCATCCGCCAGAGCGGCGAGCAGCCGACCCACGAGGCGAACCCGCACTACCTGCTGGACGTGGACAACCGCCTGGTGCTGCCGGTGGACACCAAGGTCCGCTTCGTCATCACCGCCGACGACGTGATCCACGCCTGGTGGGTGCCGGCCCTGGGCTGGAAGCAGGACGCCATCCCGGGCCTGATCAACGAGGCCTGGACCGAGATCAAGGAGCCCGGCGTGTACCGCGGCCAGTGCGCCGAGCTGTGCGGCAAGGACCACGGCTTCATGCCGATCGTGGTCGAGGCGGTCTCGAAGGACGAGTTCGCGCGCTGGCTGGCGGCGAAGAAGCCGGCCCCGGCCGCGCCGCCTGCCGCCGAGGCGCCGGCCCCGGCGGCCGAAGCGCCGGCCGACGCCGCCACGCCGGCCGACGCCGCGCCGCAGGATGCCGCGCCCGAAGGCGCCGCCGCGCAGGGCTGATCCGACGAACACGCAACGGCCGCCGCGCGGCCGCCACGCAAACGCATTCCAGAGGTAGCAACGCCATGGCCCATTCCGCCGCCGGACACCACGACGACCACCACGGCCACAAGCAGGGGTTCTTCGAGCGCTGGTTCTTCTCCACGAACCACAAGGACATCGGCACGCTGTACCTGCTGTTCTCCTTCACCATGTTCATCATCGGCGCGGCCATGTCGGTGGTGATCCGCGCCGAGCTGATGAAGCCGGGCCTGCAGTTCGTCAGCCCCGAGTTCTTCAACCAGATGACCACGGTGCACGCGCTGGTCATGATCTTCGGCGGCGTGATGCCGGCCTTCGTCGGCCTGGCCAACTGGATGATCCCGCTGCAGGTCGGCGCGCCTGACATGGCGCTGCCGCGCATGAACAACTGGTCCTTCTGGATCATGCCGTTCGCGTTCACCCTGCTGCTGATGACGCTGTTCCTGCCCGGCGGCGCCCCGGCCGGCGGCTGGACGCTGTACCCGCCGCTGTCGCTGCAGGGCGGCTACAACGTGGCGTTCACGATCTTCGCCATCCACATGATGGGCGTCAGCTCGATCATGGGCGCGATCAACATCATCGCCACCGTGCTGAACATGCGCGCCCCGGGCCTGGACCTGCTGAAGATGCCGATCTTCTGCTGGACCTGGCTGATCACCGCGTTCCTGCTGATCGCGGTCATGCCGGTGCTGGCCGGCGCGGTGACCATGCTGCTGACCGACAAGTTCTTCGGGACGAGCTTCTTCAATGCGGCCGGCGGCGGCGACCCGGTGATGTTCCAGCACATCTTCTGGTTCTTCGGCCATCCCGAGGTCTACATCATGATCCTGCCCGCCTTCGGCGTGGTCAGCGAGATCATCCCGACCTTCAGCCGCAAGCCGCTGTTCGGCTACCAGGCCATGGTCTACGCGACCGCCTCGATCGCGTTCCTGTCGTTCATCGTCTGGGCCCACCACATGTTCACCGTGGGCATGCCGCTGGGCGGCGAGATCTACTTCATGTTCGCCACGATGCTGATCGCGGTGCCCACCGGCGTGAAGGTGTTCAACTGGGTCAGCACGATGTGGAAGGGCTCGCTCACCTTCGAATCGCCGATGCTGTGGTCGGTGGCCTTCGTGATCCTGTTCACCATCGGCGGCTTCTCCGGCCTGATGCTGGCGATCGTGCCGGCCGACTTCCAGTACCACGACACCTACTTCGTGGTCGCGCACTTCCACTACGTGCTGGTGACCGGCGCGGTGTTCGCGCTGATCGCCGCGGTCTACTACTGGTGGCCGAAGTGGACCGGCCGCATGTACAGCGAGAAGGCGGCCAAGTTCCACTTCTGGTGGACGATGGTGTTCGTCAACCTGCTGTTCTTCCCGCAGCACTTCCTCGGCCTGGCCGGCATGCCGCGCCGCATCCCGGACTACAACGTGGTGTTCGCCGACTGGAACCTGGTCAGCTCGATCGGCGCGTTCGGCATGTTCGTCACCCCGTTCATGATGGCGGCGATCCTGTGGCACTCGCTGCGCAACGGCGCCAAGGCCGAAGCGCGCGCCTGGGAATCGGCGCGCGGCCTGGAGTGGACCGTGCCGTCGCCGGCGCCGCACCACACCTTCGCCACCCCGCCGGTGATCAAGGATGGCGACCTGGCCCACGGCGACGTGAGCCATTGAGGCGAGTCCCTCGCAAGAGCCCGCACATCCATGTGCGGGGTATCAAATGTAGGAGCCGATTCATCGGCGACACGAGCAACTGAGAAGCACGGACCCATGACCGCACCGGGCAACCACAACCAGGACAGCGCGCAGCGGCGCAAGGGCGTGGTGCGCACGGCGCTGGTGCTGGGCGTGGTCGCGCTGGCGATCTACGTGGGCTTCATCCTGTCGGGCGTGCTCAACGCATGAGCCAGGCGCAGTCCCCGGCCAGGCGTGGCGCCGGTTGGCTGAAGCTGGCAGGCGTGGCCGTGCTCGCGTTCGCGTTCACCTTCTCGCTGGTCCCGCTGTACCGGATCGCGTGCGAGAAGGTGTTCGGCATCCGCCTGGAGGGCGGCACCGGTCAGGCCCGTGCCGGCGCCGCCGCCGCGGCCGGCGCGGCCGAGCGGCAGTCGCGCACCGTCAGGGTGCAGTTCGACGGCGGGGTCAATTCGAAGCTGCCGTGGGCGTTCGAGCCCGAGCAGCTGACCATGGATGTGGTGCCGGGCGAACTCAACGAGGCGCTGTACTTCGCCCGCAACGACGGCGACCGGCCGATCGTCGGCAGCGCGGTGCCCTCGGTGGCGCCCGCGCGTGCCTCGGCCCATTTCACCAAGACCGAGTGCTTCTGCTTCACCGCCCAGACCCTGCAGCCGGGCGAGAAGCGCGACATGCCGGTGCGCTTCATCGTCGACCCGGACCTGCCGGACGACGTCAGGACGATCACCCTGTCCTACACTTTCTTCAAGAACGAGGACCTGACCGCGCGACTGGGCGCGGCGCAGGCCACCAACGCGCCGCACGCGGCGCCCTGACGAGCACGGAACCACCGCCATGGCCCAACCGCAGACGGACCACTACTTCGTACCGACCCACAGCAAGGCGCCGATCATGGCCTCGGTCGCGCTGTTCACGCTGATGATCGGCGTGGCCAGCTGGCTCAACGGCCTCGGCTGGGGCAAGTGGGTGTTCTTCACCGGCGTGGCCGCGATGCTGGCGGTGCTGTTCTACTGGTTCAGCGAAGTGGTGCGCGAATCGCTGGCCGGCCACTACAACCGCCAGGTCGACGTCTCGTTCCGGATGGGGATGATCTGGTTCATCTTCTCCGAGGTGATGTTCTTCGCCGCGTTCTTCGGCGCGCTGTTCTACGCCCGGCTCCTGGCCCTGCCATGGCTCGGCGGCGAAGGCGACGGCGTGATGACCAACGCCCTGCTGTGGGACGGTTATTCCGCCGCCTGGCCGACCGCCGGCCCGGGCCAGGTCGGTGGCCAGTTCCAGACCATCCCGGCCTGGGGCCTGCCGCTGCTCAACACCCTGATCCTGCTGACCTCCGGCGTGACCCTGACCATCGCCCACCACGCGCTCAAGGCCAATGCCCGCCGCCAGGTGCTGCTGTGGCTGGGCCTGACGGTCCTGCTCGGCCTGCTGTTCCTGTTCTTCCAGGCCGAGGAGTACATCCACGCCTACAAGGAGCTGAACCTGACCCTGGGTTCGGGCATCTACGGCTCGACCTTCTTCATGCTCACCGGCTTCCACGGCGCGCACGTGCTGCTGGGCACGATCATGCTGGCGATCATGTGGCTGCGGGTGGCCAAGGGCCACTTCACCCCCGACAACCATTTCGCCTTCGAAGCGGCCGCGTGGTACTGGCACTTCGTGGACGTGGTCTGGCTGGCGCTGTTCCTGTTCGTCTACGTGCTCTAAGGGCGGGATTCGGGAGCTGGGATCCGGGTTTCGCAGACGCGAACCGCGCAGTCCCCCCCTCAAGGGCGCCCTCGCGGCGCCCTTGGCTTTTCACCCATCCCGAATTCCCGATGCCGTATGCCGGGGGCCGATTCAGCCGCCGACGCCGTGCGGCTGGATAACCCCGGTCCAGATGCCGAGGATGACCAGCAGGATCAGCGCCACCGACAGGCCGATGCGGCGGGTGAGCGCATTGACCGTGCGCTTGCTCTGGCCGCGGTCGACCAGCAGGTAGTACAGGGCCGAGCCGAGGTTCCAGAGGATGACGAGCAGGAACGCCACCACCAGCAGGGTCTTGAGCGAATCGTTCATGGCGCGGGCCTCGGCGGCGACGTGGATGCAGTGCCCGGCATTATCGCAGGCACGCACGGGCCTGGCGCGATGAGCAGCCGACGCCTGCCATTGTGGGCCGGCTGGCTGCTGGCGCTGGCCGTGGCGGCGGCGTGCGCCTCGCTGGGCGCATGGCAGCTGCAGCGCATGCACGCCAAGCAGGCCCAGGTGGATGCCGCCGCGCAGGTCCTGGCCGACCGCCGAGCCGATCCGTTGTCCGCCGCGGCCGATCCGGCGAGCGCGCGCGGCTACCGGTGGTCCGCCGGGGAGGGCGCGTTCCTGCCGTTGCCGGCGGTGCTGCTGGACAACCAGAACCGTGGTGGTCGCGCGGGCGTGCATGCGTACCGGGTGTTCCAGCCGCGGGCGGAGCACGCCACGCCGCTGCTGGTCGACCTGGGCTGGCTGCCGCTTCCGGGCGACCGCCGCCTGCCCGACGTGCCGCGGCCGCCGGCCACGCGCGTGGCCGGGCTGCTGGCGCCGCCGCCCTCGCCGGGCCTGGTCGCGCCGGTGCTCGAGGTGCAGGCCGATGGCACGCTGCTGGCCGTGGTGCTGGAGCCGGCGGCAGTGGCGGATGCGCTGGGCCTGCCCGCGCTGGCGCCGCGCGTGCTGCGGCTGGACCCCGACCTGCCCATGGGCTACGCGCGGGACCTGGAAGTGCTGGCCAACACGCTGCCGCCGGAGCGCCACCTGGGCTATGCCGTGCAGTGGTTCGCCCTGTCCGCGGCGGTGCTGGTGATCGCGCTGCTGCTTACGCTGCGGGCCCGTCGCCGGCGCTGAGTCCGTCGATAGCGCGTGTCGTGCGAAAATCCCGCCCATGAACCTGCCTGCCCCCGATCCTGCCCGCACCCGCCGCGGGCGCCTGATGCTGGTCGCGTTGTTCCTCCTGTTCTTCGGCAGCGCCGCCGGTGCCGGCCTGCTGCGCCTCAGCGGCTGGATGCCCGCGGGCCTGAAGAACCACGGCGAGCTGTTGCAGCCGCCGGCCGACCTGCGCGAAATGCGCCCGTTGCTCGCCGACGGCACGCCCTACGAATGGAACCCCGCGTCCCGCACCTGGCGGATCGCAGTCGCGCCGCCGGCCGGATGCGCGGCCGACTGCGGGCACCTGCTCGCCGAACTGGACAAGGTGTGGCGGCTGTTCGGCCACAACGCCGACAAGGTCGAGATCCTCTGGCTGGGCCCCTTGCCGCCCGGAGCACCCGCGTTGCCCGAGTTGCGGCCGCTGCGCGCTGACGACACGCTGCGCGCGGCCCTGCCGCGCGCCGACGACCCGGCCGGCATCCCGCTGTACGTGATCGATCCCAACGGCTTCGTGATCCTGCGCTATCCGCCGCAGGCCGACCCGGCCGGCATCCGTACCGATGTCGCCCGCCTGCTGAAACTCAAGTGAGGTCACTGCGCCGATGAACGCGATCGTCCGGCCCGCGTTGGCCCGCCATTTCCACCGCATTGCCTGGCTGGCGGTGCTGCTGACCGCCTGCGTGGTGGTGTTCGGCGCCTTCGTGCGCTTGTCCGACGCCGGCCTGAGCTGCCCGGACTGGCCGACCTGCTACGGCCGCGCGACCTGGCCGTCGGCGCCGCAGGACGCGGCCGCGCATGCGGCCAGCGAGATCCGTCCGTTCGAGACCCACAAGGCCTGGCGCGAGCAGGTGCACCGCCACCTGGCCGCCTCGCTCGGCGTGCTGGTGCTGGTGCTGGCGCTGCTGGCCGCGCGCCGACGCCGGTTCGGCGTCGCCCAGGTCGTCGGCGCATCGCTGCTGGTGGCCGCGGCCATACCGGCCTACATGCAGGGGCATATCGGCCTGGCCTTCGCGCTGGCGGGGGCGGGCGAGGCGGTTCTGCTGCTGGCGGCCCTGCGCTGGTCGAACATCGACCTGGCGCGCGCGGCGGCGCTGACCCTGGCGGTGATCGTGTTCCAGGCGCTGCTCGGCAAGTGGACCGTGACCCTGCTGCTCAAGCCGATCATCGTGATGGGCCACCTGCTCGGCGGCCTGGCCACGTTCTCGCTGCTGCTGTGGATGGCCTGGCGCGCGACCGGCCTGCCGATCCGCCTGGCCGATGCGCGCTGGCTGCGGCGCTGGGTGATCGCCGGCATCGTCCTGCTCGGCGTGCAGATCGCGCTCGGCGGCTGGACGAGCGCCAACTACGCCGCGCTCGCCTGCGGCGGCGGCGGCTGGACCACCGCGCAGCATCACTACCTCGACTTCCCGCGATGCGTGGGCCAGTGGTGGCCGCCGGCGGATTTCCACGAGGGCTTCGTCCTCTGGCGCGGCGTCGGCGTGGATTACGAGGGCGGCGTTCTGGACGGCGCCTCGCGCATCGCCATCCAGATGGCGCACCGGATGATGGCGGTGGTGGTGGCCGTGTACCTGCTGTGGCTGGCGCTGCGCCTGTACCGCCTGCCCGGCATGCGCGGCTGGGCAACCACCCTGGGCCTGCTGGTGGTCGCGCAGGTCAGCCTCGGCATCCTCAACGTCAAGCTCGCGCTGCCGCTGTCGGTGGCGGTGCTGCACAACGCCGGCGCGCTGGCGCTGCTGTTCGTGCTGGTGACGCTGCTGGCGCGCCTGAAGGAACCCGAGTCGGTCGCATGAGCGCCATTCCCCTCTGGCGCCAGTACCTGGAACTGACCAAGCCGCGCGTGGTCGCGCTGCTGGTGTTCACCGCCCTGGTCGGCATGTTCCTGGCGGTGCCCGGCCTGCCGCCGGCGCGCGAAGCGCTGCTCGGCCTGCTGGGCATCTGGCTGGCCGCGTCCTCGGCCGCGGCGATCAACCACCTGATCGACCAGCGCATCGACAAGGTCATGGCGCGCACCGCGCACCGGCCGCTGGCCACCGGCGCGTTGCGGCCGGCGCAGGTGCTGGCCTTCGCGCTGGTGCTCGGCGCCGCCTCGATGCTGGTGCTGGTGCTGTGGGTGAACACCGTCACCGCGGTGCTGACGTTCGCCTCGCTGATCGGCTACGCGGTGGTCTACACCGGCTGGCTCAAGCGCGCCACGCCGCAGAACATCGTGATCGGCGGCGTCGCGGGCGCGGCGCCGCCGCTGCTGGGCTGGGCCGCGGTCACCAACATGGACGGGGCCTGGGACTGGCAGCACGCGCTGCTGCTGGTGCTGATCATCTTCGTGTGGACGCCGCCGCATTTCTGGGCGCTGGCCATCTTCCGCCGCGACGACTACGCCCGCGCGCTGATCCCGATGTTGCCGGTCACCCACGGCGTCACCTACACCCGCTGGCAGATCCTGTTCTACACCGTGCTGCTGCTGCAGGTGAGCATCCTGCCGGTGGTGTTCGGTATGAGCGGCTTCTTCTACCTGGGTGGCGCGCTGGTGCTGGGCAGCGTGTTCCTCTGGTACGCCTGGCGGCTGCTGGATCCGCCGGACGAGTTCTTCGCCATGCGCGTGTTCAACTACTCGATCATCTACCTGATGGCGCTTTTCGCCTTCCTGCTGGTCGACCACTGGCTGCCGCTGCTGCTGCCAGCCTGAAGCGGCGGCTCGGTCGCCGCCACCGCGACCGGGTCCACGTAGAGCGGGGCTTGCCCCGCTGCCCTCGAGGCTTCCGCGCCACGAAAAGCAGCGGGGCAAGCCCCGCTCTACGGGGCGGTCTGCCCGGTATCGAGGACCGTCAGCCGCCGCCCGCCTCGCCGGCCGCGGCGGCGGCCTTCTTCTCGCGGCTGCGGATCCACATGTTGATCGCCTCGACGAACACCGAGAAGGCCATGGCGGTGTACACGTAGCCCTTCGGGATGTGCATGCCGAAGCCGTCGGCGATCAGCACCAGGCCGATCATGATCAGGAAGCTCAGCGCGAGCACCTTGACCGTCGGATGGCGTTCGACGAAGTCGCCGATCGGGCCGGCGAAGGCCAGCATGAAGGCGATCGACACCACGATCGCGGTGACCATGACCCAGCGCTCGTCGACCATGCCGACCGCGGTGATGATCGAGTCCAGCGAGAACACGATGTCCAGCACCATGATCTGGGCGATCACGCCGGCGAACGAGGTGGCCGCGCGCTTGAGCGAAGGGTCGCCGCCGGCGCCCTCGACCTTGTGGTGGATCTCCAGCGTGGCCTTGGCGATCAGGAACAGGCCGCCGCCGATCAGAATCATGTCGCGCCACGAGAACGGCTGGCCAAAGGCTTCGAAGACCGGATAGGTCAGGCGCGTGATCCAGACGATGGCGAACAGCAGGCCGAGCCGCGTGATCGCCGCGCCGGCGATGCCCAGCCGGCGCGCGCGGGCGCGCTGCTCCGGCGGCAGGCGCCCGGCGAGGATCGAGATGAAGATGATGTTGTCGATGCCCAGGACCAGCTCGAGCGCGGTCAGGGTCGCCAGGGCGATCAGGATTTCGGGGGTGAACAGGGATTCCATGGCGGGTTCGGTCGAAGGGGTGCGGCCGGAGGGTGCCCGCGTGCGGGTGCACGCGGCGTGGTGGTCAGCGGAAGGATGCGGGCTGGGCCGCTAGAAGTCGAACAGTTCGCCGAGCAGCGACTTGGGCTTGCGCGGCTTGTGGCCGTAACCGTGGGCGTCGTGATGGCCGTGCGGACGTGGTGCGTGCCGCTCGTCGGGGCGGTAGGCCGGGCGCTGCGCGGGCACGTCGGCGCCGGCGCGCTCGATCAGGCGGTCCAGTTCGCCGCGGTCGAGCCAGACGCCGCGGCATTGCGGGCAGTAGTCGATCTCGATGCCCTGGCGATCGGTCATGGCCAGGTTGACGGTCTTGCAGGCGGGGCATTGCATGTGGGGAGGCTCCGGGAAATCCAGGGCCACGACGGCCGTGCTCCGGAAATGGACGCACCTTCGCCGTGGGACGGCGAAGGTCTTGCCCACAGGCCTTTGGGCCTGCCGCCGCGCCGGGACCGGGGTCCGTAATGACGACGCGGGCGTTGGGGGCTACTCCCCTTCGATGCGCGATCCTAGCACGCGCATCATGACTGGCAGGCGGCGGTCACTCCGCCCCGGCAGGCGCACCGGTGCGCTCCAGCTGCGCGGCCACGACCGGCTCCAGCGAGGCCAGGCCGGCTTTCCGGCCCAGGGCGAGCGCCTCGGCGGCCGGCATCCCGGCGCGCGCGGCGCCCAACGCCAGCAACGCGCCGGCGCGGTTGCCGGAGGCGCAATGCAGCAGTACGCCGTCGCCGCGCTCAGCGAGCAGTGCGGCCAGCGCATCGGCATTGGCGGGGGTGACGTCGTCCTTGCCGGCGATCGGCAGGGCGACGTACTCCAGCCCCAGGCGGGCCGCTTCGGCGGCCTCGTCGAAGCCGCGGTCCTCACCCGGACCGCGCAGGTCGATCACCGTGCGCACGCCCTGCTCCTTGAGTCGGGCCAGGTCCTGCGCGGTCGGCTGGCCGCCGGTGCGCAGGCCGGCGCGCAGCTCGGCGAAGCGGTCCGGGCCGTCGAGCAGGTGCTGCTGCCAGAACAGCATCGAGGCGGCGTTGAAGTAGTCGGTGTTGGTCTTCTTGCGGAAGCCGTGGCCCTCGTCGGCGAACTCCAGGTACCACACCGGCTGGCCATTGCCGCGCACCGCCTTCACGATCTGCTCGGCTTCGGTCCAGGGCACGCGCGGGTCGTTGCGGCCCTGGGCGACGAACAGCGGCGCGCGGATCCGGTCGGCGTGGTTGAGCGGGGCGATCCGGGCGAAGAATTCGGCCATTGCCGGGTCGCGCTCGTCGCCGTACTCGGCGCGGCGCAGGTCGCGGCGGTAGTTCTCGGTGTTCTGCAGGAAGGTGCGGAAGTCGGAGATGCCGACCACGTCGATCCCGGCGCGGATGCGGTCGCTGTAGTGCATCAGCGCCGCCAGCACCATGTAGCCGCCGTAGCTGCCGCCATGGACGCCTACGCGCGAGGCATCCAGCTCCGGCCGGGTGGCGATCCAGTCGAGTAGCGCGCCGATGTCCTTGACCGAGTCCTCGCGCCTGAAGCCGTTGTCGGCCTGCAGGTAGTCCTTGCCGTAGCCGGAAGAGCCGCGCACGTTCGGCACCAGCACCGCCACGCCCAGGTCGGCGAGCATGAACTGGATGGTAGGATTGAACACCGGCTGCGCCTGGCCTTCCGGGCCCCCGTGGATGTTGATCAGCACCGGATGCTTGCCCGATGCCGCCGTCTCGGCCGGGCGGTAGTAGAACGTGGGGATCGTGCGCGGCTTGCCGTCGAGCTGGTCGAAGGTCGGGTAACGGATCAACGTCGGCGCGACGAACGCGGACGCATCCAGGCCGCCGACTTCGCTGCGCGTCCAGCGTTCGAGCGCCTTGCCGTCCAGCGGCAGCACGTACACGTCGCTGGGCGAGGTGGCGCTGTTGAGGTCCAGCGCCAGGCGCCTGCCGTCCGGGGAGAAGTCGAAGTTGCCGATCACCCCGACCGGCAGCGCGCGCAGCGCCGGCAACTCCACCGGCTGCAGGCCCGGCAGGCGCAACACGTGCAGGCGCGAGATGCCGTCCTCGTTGGTGCTGTAGGCCAGGTGGCGGCCGTCGCCGGCGATGCGCACCTCGTCCACGTCCCAGGGGATATGCGCGCTGACCAGCTTCGGCGCGCCCATGCCCGGACCGTGCCAGCGCAGGGTGCGGAACTGCTGCGGCTTGCCGGCGATGTCCTCGTCGGAGATGTAGAACACGCCCTTCCCATCCGGCGCGTACCGGAACTGGCCCAGCGCGGCCTTGCCGCCATCGACCGGGAACATCGCCAGCTTGCCGGCGGCCAGTTCCAGCTCGCCCGGATAGCTCTCGTTGGCCGAGACATAACGGCTGACCAGCAGGCGCGTGCCGTCGGGCGAGAAATCGCTGGCGCTCCAGCTGCCGCCCTCGGTCAATACCGCGCGCGACCGGCCGCTGCGCGTGTCGCGCACCCAGATGTCGCGATCGGTGCCGTTGCGAGCCGTGCTCGAGTAGGCCAGCAGCCCGCCGTCGCGGCTGACCACCGCGCCACCGTTCTGGCTGCGCCTGCCGTCGGTGAGCAGGGTGGTGCCGCGGGTGGCGTCGTCGAACCAGTACAGCTGCGAGAACTCGTCGCCGCCGCGGTCCTTGGCGAATATGAAGCCATCGCGCCATGCGCCCGGCGGCGCCGGCACCAGCCCCGTGACCGGCTCGCGATGGAAGGTCAGCTGCTCGCGCATGCCCAGCGGCGTGCAGACGCGATGGGCCTGGGCGGTCTCGGCGAAGCGCGTGCTGACCAGCAGGCAGCCCTCGCGCGTCCAGCCGGCGAGGCTGGCGCCTCGGGTGTTCTGGTAGCGGTCCAGGCGTTCGAGCAGGTCGGCCGGCACCTCGGGCACGTTCTCGGTGGTGCGGTTGCCGGCCACCTGGCGCTGTACCGGATCGGCGGCCGCGGCCTGCAACGGCAGCAGGGCGAGCAGGAAGGCGGTGAACAGGTGGTGGCGCATCGAGGACCTGCGGAGTGCGATACCAGCCTGCAGGGTAAACGGCCTATCCGCGGCCGGCCAGTCCCTGCAGCAGCATCCGCATCTCGTACTTGTCGGTCTCGTCCAGTCCCTGCGCGCGCTGCTTCTGCTGGAGCTCGTCGATGCGCTGTTGCACCGTCTGCCGTTCGAGCTGCGCGACGGCGTCGTGCAGCTCGTGCGCCCAGCTGGCCTCCTCGCCGGGCAGGACCTGCGCGGCGAGCCTGCGCAGCGCCTCGGCCTGTTCGTGCGCGGCGAAATGTTCGAGCAGGGCGCCGGTGCTGATCTCCGGCCGCTGCGCGACCACGTCCAGGATTTCCAGCAGCAAGGGCACGCCCGGCAGGCGCAGCTCGGCGAACCGGTAGGGGCGCTCCAGCTGCAGGCCCAGCGATGGCTGCTGCAGCAGCAGCGCGATCACGCTGCGCACCAGGCTGCGCCGCTGCTGCGCGGGGGCGGCCTGGCGCGCCGGCGGGCGCGCCTCGGCGACTGGGCGGGCGGCATCGACGCCGGTCTGGCGTTGCAGTTCCTGCCGCATCAGGTCGGCGAAGGCACCATCGGGAAGCTGCGCCAGCAGCGGCCGTGCGCGCTCGGCCAGGCGCGCACGGCCGTCGAGCGTGCCGCGGTTGATGTCGCGGCCCAGTTCCTCGAAGAAGAACTGCGACAGCGGCGTGGCCTGGGCCAGGCGCGCGTCGAAGCCGGCGGCGCCTTCCTTGCGCACGATGCTGTCCGGATCCTCGCCGTCGGGCAGGAACAGGAAGAACGCCTGGCGTCCGTCCTTCATTCGCGGCAGCACCGACTCGACCGCACGCCAGCCGGCGCGGCGGCCGGCGGCGTCGCCGTCGAAGCAGAAGTACACGTCCGGCGCGTTGCGGAACAGCAGCTCGGCGTGGTCGGCGGTGGTGGCGGTGCCCAGCGTGGCCACCGCCTGGGTGATGCCGTGCTGGAACAGCGCGACCACGTCCATGTAACCCTCGACCACGATCAGCCGTGCCAGCTTCTGGTTGGCCTGGCGCGCCTGCCACAGGCCGTACAGCTCGCGGCCCTTGTGGAACAGCGCGGTCTCGGGCGAGTTGAGGTATTTCGGACTGGCGTCCTTGTCGAGTACGCGGCCGCCGAAGGCGATCACGCGCCCGCGGCGGTCGTGGATCGGGAACATCACCCGGTCGCGGAACTTGTCGTAGACGTGGCCGCGGTCGTTCTTCGACAGCATGCCGGTGCGTTCGAGCAGCTTGAGCCGGCGCTCGTCGGTGCCCAGCGCGTCCTTGAGCGTGGAATAGCCGTCGGCGGCGTAGCCGATGGAAAAGCGGGCGCGGTTGTCCGCGTCGACGCCACGGCCGTCCAGGTAGTCGCGCGCGCGCGGACTGTCGGCCAGCTGCCGCTGGAACAGTTTCGCGGCCGCTTCCAGCGCCGCGTACTGGTCGCGCAGGTCGCTGTCCTGGTTGTTCTGGCGGGTCTCCTTGGGCACCTCGATGCCGGCCCGGCGCGCCAGTTCCTCGACCGCGTCGAGGAACTCGAGCCGGTCGTAGTTCATCAGGAAGCTGATCGCGGTGCCGTGCGCGCCGCAGCCGAAGCAGTGGTAGAACTGCTTGGTCGGCGAAACGTAGAACGAGGGCGTGCGCTCGTCGTGGAACGGGCACGGCGCGCTGTACTCGCGGCCCTTGCGCTTGAGCGGCACGCGCGAACCGACGATCTCGACGATGTCGGAGCGTGCGAGCAGGTCGTCGATGAACGCGTCGGACAGGCGGGCCATCGCAATAGGATAGCCATCCGCGCGGGTCCGGTCCGCTTTACCTCACGGTAAACGCAGGAGCCCCTCAGGAGACTGCGCCCCAGACCGCCGGTCGTCCGGCCGGGGGCAGCGCCCTGGCGCCGCTCAACCGCGGGGGTGGGCACCCTGTCCGGCGGCCAGGCCCGAGCCGCTGCCGAAACCCGACGCACGCAGCTTCGATCGCGAATGCATGCGCTCGTCGATGACCGCGGTGATCAGCGCGCCGGCGAAGAACACCACCGCCGCGTAGTAGGTCCACAGCAGAAGCAGGACCAGCGCGCCCATCGAGCCGTAGGCGCTGCCGGGCGCGGCCTGCGCCAGGTACAGGCCGATCAGGTAGCGGCCGAGGGCGAACAGCAGCGCGGTGATCGCGCCGCCCAGGAACGCCTGCCGCCAGGCCACCCGGCGGTCGGGCAGGTAGTGGTAGAGGAAGGCGAAGGCCAGCGTGTAGAGCAGCAGGGTGGTCGCGTAGCCGATCGCCGGCAGCACCGAGGGCAGGTGCGCGAACACCACCTGCAGCGCGGTGGTCGCGATCATCGACACGATCAGCAGGAAGCCCAGCGCCAGCACCACGCCCAGCGAGAACACCCGCTTGCGCAGCCAGGCACGCAGGCCGCCGAGCCGCTCGCCGCCGGTGCGGAAGATCAGGTTGAGCGCCCCCTGCAGCTGGGCGAACACCACCGTGGCGCCGACGAACAGCAGGGCCAGGCTCCATACCCCGGCCAGCGAGCCGATGTCCGGCTGCGCGTCGGCATTGCGGATCACCGTCGCGGCCACCGCCTCGGCGCTGGGACCGGCCAGGTCGCCGATCTGCGCGACCAGCGACGCCTGCGCCGGCGGATACAGCGACGCGGTCAGCCACAGCAGCAGCACCAGCAGCGGCGCCAGCGACAGCAGCGTGTAGAAGGAGAGCGAGGCGGCCTGGGTCATCAGGTCCGCCTCGGCGAAGCGCCGGACCAGCGCCGCCGGCAGGCTCTGTTCGAGGCGGTCGAGGTGGCGGCGCAGCTTGGCGGGGGACAGGCGCTTCATCGCATGGGCGGGATGCACGGGCCCCGCCAGCGTCACCCAGGCGGCGTGGCAGGCGCGTGAGCGGAGCCCGCGTCGCCATTCGCGGCCAGGCTGCGCAGGGCGTCGCCGCTGACACGCTGCACGGTCCAGCCTTCCATCGGCCGGGCACCGAGGCTGCGGTAGAAGTCGATCGCCGGCGTGTTCCAGTCCAGCACCGACCACTCGAAGCGGCCGTAGCCGCGTTCAAGCGCCAGCCGCGCCAGGTGCACCATCAGCCGCCTGCCGATGCCGCGGCCGCGCAGCGCCGGCAGCACGTACAGGTCTTCCAGGTACAGGCCCGGCTTGCCGAGGAAGGTGGAGAAGGAGACGAAGAAGAGGGCGAAGCCGGCCGGCTGGCCATCGCATTCGGCGATCACCACCTCGGCGGCCGGGCGCGGGCCGAACAGGGCCGCTTTCAGGTCCGCAGCGGTAGCCACCGCCTCGTGCGCCAGGCGTTCGTACTCGGCCAGGCCGGCGATCAGTTCGAGGACCAGCGGGATGTCGGCGGGTACGGCCGGGCGCAGGTGGATCGTGTCGTTCGGCATGACGGCGGCCCTGGGAAGTCGCCTCCATTGTGGCGGCAATGGGCGCGTCTTCGCCGGGTCATGAGGGTGGTGCCCCGTGCCGTGCCGCTCGTGCCGGAGGCGGTGGCTTCCCTGCCGCCCCGTGGATCCCTAGCTGCCTACTTGGTGCTGGTGGAAGTGGCGGTCACACGCCAGATCGCGTTGCCGACATCGTCGGCGACCAGCACGCCGCCGCCGGCGTCCACCGCCACGCCGACCGGGCGCCCGCGGGCCTTGCCGTCATCGCCGACGAATCCTTCGAGCACGGTTTCCGGCGGGCCGGAGGGACGGCCGTCGGTGAACGGCACGAACACCACCTGGTACCCGACTTTCGGCGAACGGTTCCAGGAACCATGCAGGCCGATGAAGGCGCCGTCGCGATAGCGCGCCGGCAGCGCGTCCGCCGCGTAGAACGCCAGGCCCAGCGGCGCGACGTGGGAGCCCAGGCCGTAGTCGGGCACCACCGCGCGCGCGACCAGCGACGGATCCTGCGGTTCGACCCGCGTGTCCACGTGCTGGCCCCAGTAGCTGTAGGGCCAGCCGTAGAAGGCACCCTCGGCGACCGAGGTCAGGTAGTCGGGCACCAGGTCGTTGCCGAGCTCGTCGCGCTCGTTGACCACCGCCCACAGGCGCCGATCGCGGGGATGGATCGCCAGCGCGGTCGGATTGCGCAGGCCGCCGGCATACACCCGGCGGTTGCCGGCGGCCGGGTCCACTTCCAGCACCGCGGCACGCTCGACCTCCTCGTCCATGCCGTTCTCGGCGATGTTGCTGTTCGAGCCCACGCCGACGTACAGCGTGGCGCCCGCCGGGTTGGCGACCAGCGACTTGGTCCAGTGGTGGTTGCGCCCGGCGGGCAGGCCGACGACGCGGGTGGGCCTGGTGGCGATCGCGGTCGCGCCGGCGTCGTAGCGCACCTTCACCAGGGCGTCGGCGTTGGCGACGTACAGGGTGTCGCCGACCAGCGCCATGCCGAACGGCGAGTGCAGGCCCTCGAGGAAGACGTGGCGTTGCTCGGCCACGCCATCGCCGTCGGCGTCGCGCAACAGGGTGATCCGGTCGGCGCTGGGCACGCCGGCGCCGGCGCGCTCCTGGACCGCGGCCATGGCCTTCGGGCGCAGGCCGCGGACCGGTTCGGCCGGCGCGGGCTTGTTGGTTTCGGCCACCAGCACGTCGCCGTTGGGCAGGACCAGCAAGGTGCGCGGATGGTCCAGGCCGCGCGCGAACGCGGTGACCTGGAAGCCGTCGGCGGGTCGCGGCTGGCCGTCCTCCGGCCAGCCGACGGCCGGTGCGATCTCGACCACGGGAATGGCGGTCGACACTGGCGCCGGCAGTTCGGGCGATGGCCCGGTGCCGGGCGGGTACGCCGGTGCCTGCGCCGCGGTGGCCGCCGCAGACGCGGTCTCGTTCACCGGCGGCTGGTGGCTGCTGATGCAGCCGACGAGGGTGGCGGCGAGCGCCGTCGCCAGCAGTGCCGGCCGGATGCGCCTGAAGGTGGGTGCCGCCATGGGGCCCGCTCCTCGTGGGGAGCGGGCATTGCAGCAGCGGCGCCGTGACGGCCCGGTCAGGGCCGATGTCGCCGGCCCGCGCGTGGGCTCAGCCCGCCAGGCGGCGCTTCACCAGGGCCGAGACCTGGCCCATGTCGGCCTGGCCGGCCAGCTGCGGCTTGAGCACGCCCATCAGCTTGCCCATGTCGGCCGCGCCGCTCGCACCGGTCTGCGCGATGGCCGCGTCGATCGCGGCCAGGATCGCGGCCTCGTCCAGCTTGGCCGGCAGGTAGCGCTCGATCACCACGATCTCGGCGCGCTCGATCGCGGCCAGGTCCTCGCGCGCGGCGGCTTCGTACTGGGTCACCGAGTCCTTGCGCTGCTTGACCATCTTGTCGAGCACGGCCAGCACCGCGGCGTCGTCCAGTTCGACCCGCTCGTCCACTTCCTTCTGCTTGATCGCGGCGTTGATCAGGCGGATCACGCCCAGGCTGTCCTTGTCGCCGCTCTTCATCGCGGCCTTCATGTCGTCGGTCAGTTGCTGCTTGAGGGTCATGGCGGGGCCTGTCGGTTCGGTGGAGGGGATGCGCCGGCACGGCGGCAGGTAAGGTTTCGCGGGAAACACAAAAAGCCGGCGACGCGTGGGCGTGCCGGCTTTCGGTTTGCCTCATCGACGGGGCGGCCCGTGCGGGCGCCCCGGCAACAACCGCTGGCCTCAGTAGAGGCGCTGGCGCTTGGTGACGTCGCGCGACATCCGGCGCACCTGGCGCTTCACCGCCGCGGCGGCCTTGCGCTTGCGCTCCTGGGTCGGCTTCTCGTAGAACTCGCGCTTGCGGGTTTCGGCCAGGACGCCGGCCTTCTCGCAGGTGCGCTTGAAACGGCGCAGCGCGAACTCGAAGGGCTCGTTCTCGCGGACTTTGACGCTGGGCATGGAATCTCCGGGACACAAATAACCGGGTCGCGCCCGGTGAGCCGCGTATGATAGCGGGGTCCCCGGGGCCGGTGCAAGCCGGTTCCAGGGCCGCCCGTCACCCTCCCTTCCCGGCCCAGTTCCAGCCCATGCGCGTCCTCGGCATCGAAACCTCCTGCGACGAGACCGGCGTGGCCGTCTACGACACCGCCGTGGGCGGGGCCGCCGGCCTGCGCGCCCATGCGGTCTACAGCCAGATCGCGCTGCACGCCGAGTACGGCGGGGTCGTTCCCGAACTGGCCAGCCGCGACCATGTGCGCAAGCTGCTGCCCCTGGTCCGCCAGACCCTGGCCGAGGCCGGGCTGGGGACCGGCGACCTGGACGGGGTGGCTTACACGGCCGGCCCGGGCCTGGTCGGGGCGCTGCTGGTCGGTGCCGGGACCGCGCGCGCGCTGGCCTGGGCGCTCGACGTGCCGGCCATCGGCGTCCACCACATGGAGGGGCACCTGCTGGCACCGCTGATGGAGGACGACCCCCCGCAGCCGCCGTTCGTGGCCCTGCTGGTCTCCGGCGGGCACACCCAACTGGTGGCGGTGGACGCCATCGGCAGCTACCGGCTGCTGGGCGAGACCCTCGACGACGCGGCCGGCGAGGCCTTCGACAAGACCGCCAAGCTGATGGGCCTGCCCTATCCGGGCGGCCCGCAGCTGGCCGCGCTGGCCGAGCAGGGCACCCCGGGCGCCTACCGCTTCGCCCGGCCGATGACCGACCGGCCCGGCCTGGACTTCAGCTTCAGCGGCCTGAAGACCCAGGTGCTGCTGGCCTGGCAGCAGTCCGACCAGTCGCCGCAGACCCGGGCCGACATCGCCCGCGGCTTCGAGGACGCGGTGGTCGACACCCTGGCGATCAAGTGCCAGCGGGCGCTGGACGCGGCCGGCTGCGACACACTGGTGGTCGCTGGCGGCGTCGGCGCCAACAAGCGCCTGCGCGCGAAGCTGCAGGCGATGTGTGCGCAACGTGGCGGCCGCGCCTGTTTCCCGCGGCCGGCGCTGTGCACCGACAACGGCGCGATGATCGCGTTCGCCGGTGCGTTGCGGCTGCAGGCCGGCCAGCACGACGATGCGCAGGTGAGGGTGACCCCGCGCTGGGACATGTCGGCGCTGCCAGCGGTGACCTGAGTCTCGCGGCCAGGCATGCGCCCGCCTTCGCCGGGCGTGCATGCCGCCCGCGCTACCATGCGCGCATGGACAAGGTATTCATCGAAGGCCTCGAGATCGAGGCGCTGATCGGCATCTACGACTGGGAGCGGCGCATCCGCCAGGTCCTGCGCTTCGACCTGGAGATGGCGTTCGACAATCGCGTGCCCGCGGCCAGCGACGACATCGCCGACACGCTCGACTACAAGGCGGTGAGCAAGCGCCTGGTCGAGTTCGTGGGCCAGTCGGACTTCGGCCTGGTCGAGACCCTGGCCGAGCGTTGCGCGGCGATCGTCATCGAGGAGTTCGGCGTGCAGTGGCTGCGGCTGAAGCTGAGCAAGCCCGGCGCGGTGCGCGGCGCGCAGGCGGTGGGCGTGGTGATCGAGCGTTCCCGCCCGGCCGGCGGGGCGTGAGCCGGTGATGGCGATCGCCCAGGCCGAGGCCGGCGCGGTCCGCTGGCTGGAAGGAACGCGGCTCGCGCTGGAACCCTATCCGTGGGCCTACACCCTGCTGGTGCTGTCGCTGCTGCTGCTGGCCGCGGCGCTGGCCAACCTGCTGACCCGGAAAGTCCTGCTGCGCGGGTTGCGCCGGGCGGTGGGCCGGCTGGTGCGCCGTGGCGAGGGCGAGGACTCCTACCGGCTCAAGGTGATCCCGCGGCTGGCCAACGTGGTGCCGGCGCTGGTGATCTCCGCCGGCATCGGCTGGGTTCCGGGCATGCCGCCGGCGGTGGTGGCCTTCGTCCACGGCGCATGCCAGGCGTGGGTGGTGCTGACCCTGGCGCTGGCCTTTTCGCACGCGCTCGACGCGCTCAACGACCTGTACGAGCGCCGGCCGGACGCGCGCCACAAGCCGATCAAGGGCTACGTGCAGGTGGCCAAGATCGCGGTCTTCATCCTCGCCGGGCTGTCGATCATCGCGACCCTGGCCGGCGTGCGCATGCTGCACCTGGTCACCGGCCTGGGCGCGGCGACGGCGGTGGTGATGCTGGTGTTCCAGGACACGATCCTGTCGTTCGTCGCCAGCGTGCAGATCAGCAGCGACGGCCGCGTGCGGGTCGGCGACTGGATCGAGATGCCCAGCCAGAATGCCGACGGCGACGTGACCGACATCGCCCTGCACACGGTGACCGTGCAGAACTGGGACAAGACCGTCACCACGATTCCGACCCGCAAGCTGATCAGCGAGTCGTTCAAGAACTGGCGCGGCATGACCGAATCGGGTGGCCGCCGGATCAAGCGCGCCCTGCACCTGGACCAGGCCAGCGTCCGCTTCCTCGAGCCGTCCGAGCGCGACGCGCTCAGGCGCTTCACCCTGCTGCGCGACTACCTGGACACCAAGGAGCGCGAACTCGCCGACTGGAACGCCGGCCTCGGCGCCGATGGCGAACTGCCGGTCAACGCGCGCCGGATCACCAACCTCGGCACGTTCCGCGCCTATGTCGAGCGCTACCTGCGCCACCACCCGCAGGTGCACCGCGACCTGACCCTGCTGGTCCGCCAGCTGCAGCCCGGTCCGACCGGCCTGCCGCTGGAGATCTACTGCTTCACCAATGACACCCGCTGGGCGGTGTACGAGGGCATCCAGTCGGACATCTTCGACCATCTGCTGGCGATCCTGCCGGAGTTCGGGCTGCGGGTCTTCCAGGAGCCGGCGGGCGCTGATTTCCGTGCATTGGCAGCTGGCGAGGGAGTGCGCAGCGAAACGGATCGCGCGACTTGACGCCTGCGGCGACCGCGTGCATGTTGCGATGCACAAGCCGGCGCGGGGACGACGGCGGCCAGGCAGGCAGGCGCGATGGATTGGGCTAGGTACCGGACGCCGTCGTATGACGAGCTGATCGACGCGGAGGGCCGGCCGCGGCCGGCCGCGCGGCCGCTGGTCGAATACCTGTCCGGGCTGACCGGGCGGGAACTGGCCGAGCGCCAGCTCGCCGCCGACGTGGCCGCGCGGGTCATGGGCATCACCTTCACCGTCTACAGCGACGGCCGCAACGTCGACCGCACGCTGCCGTTCGACCTGATCCCGCGGATCCTCGACCGCCGCGAGTGGCGGCGCACCGAGGCCGGGCTCAAGCAGCGCATGCGCGCCCTCAACCTGTTCATCGGCGACATCTACGGTGACCAGAAGATCGTCCGGGACAAGGTGTTCCCGGCGGCGCTGCTGAAGCAGTCGGTGAATTTCCGCGAACAGTGCGTCGGCGTGCGCCCGCCGCTGGACGTGTGGGCGCACATCTGCGGATCGGACCTGGTCCGCGATGGCGACGGCACGCTATACGCGCTGGAAGACAACCTGCGCATCCCCTCCGGCGTGTCGTACATGCTCGAGAACCGGATGGTGGCCAAGCGCGTGTTCCCGGAGCTGTTCGAGACCAGCGCGATCCTGCCGGTGGACGATTATCCGGCGCAGCTCTATGACACGCTGGCCGCGCTGTCGCCGCGGCCGGGCGACACCCCGGCGATCGCGCTGCTGACGCCCGGCGTATTCAACAGTGCCTACTTCGAGCACGCCTACCTGGCCCAGGCGATGGGGATCGAGCTGGTCGAGGGCGGCGACCTGTTCGTCGGCGACGACGACTGCACCTACATGCGCACCGTCTACGGGCCGCAGCGGGTGGATGTCATCTATCGCCGCGTCGACGACCTGTTCATCGACCCGGAAGTGTTCCATCCGGACTCGATGCTCGGCGTGCCCGGGCTGATCCGCAGCTGGCGTGCCGGCAAGGTGGCGCTGGCCAACGCGCCCGGCGCCGGCGTGGCCGACGACAAGGTCGTATTCGCCTACGTGCCGAAGATGATCCGCTACTACCTGGACGAGGAGCCGATCCTGCCGAACGTGCCCAGCTACCTCTGCCACAACGCGAAAGACCGCAGGTACGTGCTGGAGAACCTGGACAAGCTGGTGGTGAAGCCGGCCAACGAATCAGGCGGCTACGGCATGCTGATCGGGCCGCGCGCCAGCCGCAAGGAGCGCGAGAGGTTCCGTGCGCTGATCGAGGCCGACCCGCGCAACTACATGGCCCAGCCGACGCTGGCCCTGTCGACCGCGCCGATCGTCACCCCCGACGGCCCGGCGGCGAGGCACATCGACCTGCGTCCGTTCATCCTGTCGCGACAGGACACCTACGTGACCACCGGCGGCCTGACCCGGGTGGCGATGACCGAGGGCTCGCTGGTGGTGAACTCGTCGCAGGGCGGCGGCGCCAAGGACACCTGGGTGGTCGACCTGGAGGAGATGGGCTGATGCTCTCGCGCGTCGCCGACCACCTGTACTGGTTCAGCCGCTACCTGCGCCGCGCGGAGAACACCGCGCGCCTGGTCGGCGTGGGCAGCCTGCTGCAACTGGACCTGCCGCGCTCGGTGCGCTTCACCTGGCGGCCGATGATCGCCACGGTCGGCGCCGAGGCGCTGTTCACCGGCGTCCATCCGGAGCCGGAGGACGCCGACGTACTCGACTTCCTGCTGCTGGATGCGCGCAATCCGTCGTCGTTGCGGACCTCGGTCGACAGCGCGCGCGAGATCCTGCGCGGCATCCGCGATGCCCTGCCGCAGGAAGTATGGGAGGCGGTGAACGACCTTCACCTGTACATCGATGCCGATGGCGAGCGGGTGCTGACCCGCCGCTACCGGCTCGAGTTCATCAACCGCATCACCGACGGCTGCCTCAAGGTCTCCGGCCTGCTGGCGGCCAACGTCAGCCGCGACATCGGATTCCATTTCCTGCGCCTGGGCACGGCGATCGAGCAGGCGGACATGACCACGCGGATCATCGACGCCGGCGCCTCCGGGCTGGTGACGCCGCGCAACGAGGACGACCGCGAGGCCTACCAGAACATGCAGTGGATGGCGGTGCTGCGCGCGCTGGCGGCGTACCAGATGTACCGGCGGCACGTGCGCCAGCGGGTATCGGGCACGCATGCGCTGCGCTTCCTGCTGCACAACGCCGAATTCCCGCGCAGCGTGCAGTTCTGCCTCACCCGCGTGCAGCGGATCCTGCCGGCGATGCCGCCGCGCCCGCCGGTGGAACGCGCCCTGACGCGGGCGACCGGCCTGGTGCGCCAGGCCGACCCGGTGCTGCTGGCCGCGGGTGATCCGGCGCGGTTCATGGACGAGGCGCAGGTCTACCTGGGCCAGCTGCACCAGGCCATCGCCGAAGGCTATTTCGCGGGATGAACGCACTCCATCGCCGGGACGCGGCGGGAACGCCGGGGATTGGTCGCGTTGTAGAATCGCGTCGCACAGCAACCACGGCCCGGACATGACCTATTGCGTCGGCATCGAAGTGGATGGAGGCCTGGCCTTCGCCGCGGACACGCGCACCAATGCCTCGCTCGACGACGTGCGCGTGCACCGCAAGCTGCACGTGTTCGAGTACCCGGGCGAGCGGGTGTTCGTGGTGATGAGTTCGGGCAACCTGGCCACGACCCAGCTGGCCGTGTCGCGGTTGCGGCGCGATGCCGAGGATCCGTCGGCGGCGCGCAGCCTGCGCACGTTCCGGCACCTGTTCGAAGTGGCCGAGTACGTGGGCGAGGTGCTCGTCGCCAGCCAGGTGCAGGCCCAGGACAGCGGCCAGCACAGCGGCGTCAGCACCCAGGCCACGCTGATCCTCGGCGGGCAGGTGGCCGGCGAGCGGCCGGGCCTGTACCTGGTCTACCCGCTGGGCAACTGCATCGCGGCGTCACCGGAAACGCCCTACCTGCAGATCGGCGAATCCAAGTACGGCAAGCCGATCCTCGACCGCATCATCCGGCCGGAAACCGAGCTGGAAGATGCGGCGCGCTGCGCACTGGTGTCGCTGGACTCGACCATCCGCTCGAACCTGTCGGTCGGCCTTCCGATCGACCTCGCCCTGATCCGCGCCGGCGACCTGCGCATCAGCCAGCAGATGCGCCTGGAGGGCGATACGCCGCTCTACGCGGAGATCCACGAGAACTGGTCGCGCAAGCTGGAGAACGCGGTGCGGACGCTGCCGCGCTTCCCCTGGGAGGCCGAGCTGCCGGTGGGCGACGATCCGGTCGCGCTGCCGCCGCTGCCGCCGCGCCGCTCGCCGTCGCGCCCGGATCCGGGCGACCAGTCGGCGCAGCAGTAGCCGACTGGTCGCCATGCATCCGTCGAGCGAGAACCCCGCGTCCCGGGCGGGCGCCGTCACGGTGCTGCTCAGCCTGGGCAGCAACATCGAGCCGCAGCGGCACCTGCGCCTGGCCCTGGACGAACTGCGCCAGGCGTTCGGCGAGGTGGTGGTCTCGCCGGCCTACCGCACCGCGGCCGTGGGTTTCGACGGCGCGCCGTTCGTGAACGCGGCCGCGCTGATCCGCAGCACGCAACCGCTGCAGGCGCTCGAAGACTGGTTGCACGCGCTGGAAGACCGGCATGGCCGCGACCGCAGCGGCCCGCGCCTGTCGGACCGGACCCTGGACGTGGACGTGGTGTTCCATGGCGACCTGGTCGTGCGCGAGGGCGAACGCGTGCGCGTGCCGCGGCCCGAACTGCGGCACGCGTTCGTGCTCAAGCCGCTGGCCGACATCGCGCCGGACTTCGTCGATCCACTGGGCGGGCGAACGCTCGCCGAGCTGTGGCGCGACCACCCGCAGCACGACGAGGCGTTCGAGGTCGTGCCGTTGTAGGCGCCGGGGAGACCGGACATGCGTCCGTGGAAAAGCGCCCGCGACGCGACGTTTCGGCAAGCGCGACCTCGCCGCCATTCCGGCGTCCGTGTCGCCGCCAAGCTGCGCTCCCGCGATCGGACATGGCATCGCATCAACGCTCGCGCCCGCCGTCCACGTGCAGCACCTGGCCGGTGACATAGCCGGCATCGGCCGACAGCAGCCACGACACCGCGGCGGCGATGTCGTCCGGTGCGCCCGCCCGTCCGAGCGCGGTGGCGGCGAGGATCGCCTGCTGCGCCTGCGCCGGCTGGCCGTGTTCCGGCCACAGGATCGCGCCCGGCGCCACCGCGTTGACGCGCACGTCCGGCGCCAGCTCCAGCGCCAGCGCGCGGGTCAGCGAAACCAGCGCCGCCTTGCTCGCCGAGTAGGGTGCGTGCGTGGCCAGCGGTCGGTGCGCGTAGACGTCGGCGAGGTTGACGATCGCGCCATGCGCGGCGCGCAGGTGCGGCGCCGCGGCCTGGGCCAGGAAGAACGGCGCGCGCGCGTTGACCGCGAACAGGGCGTCCCATTGCGACGGCGTCACCGTGTCCAGCGGCGTGGGATGGAACGCGGAAGCGTTGTTCACCAGGGCGTCGAGCCGTCCGAAGCGGCCGACCGTGGCCGCGACCAGTTCCGGGAGCCGGTCGGGCGCGGCCAGGTCCGCACGCAGCACGAGGACGCTTCCCGCCCGGACCTGCTCGAGTTCGCTGGCCAGCGCCGCCATTTCGTCCGACGAGTGCAGGTGGTGCAGCGCCAGGTCGTGGCCGCCGGCATGCAGGCGGCGGGCGATCGCCGCGCCGATCCGGCGGGCGGCTCCGGTGACCAGGGCGACGGGACGTTCTGGATTCATGCGCGGCCTCGCTCGGCTATGCTGCCCATTGTCTCCGCGAACACGCGCCGCTGCACGACCCGATGCATTCCGACCTGCCGCTTCCCGATCCGCTTGCCCAGGCCCATTCCGATACGCTGGCCGCGCACCTGCGCGCCGAGATCGCCGCGTCCGGCGGCGCGATCCCGTTCTCCCGCTTCATGGAGCTGTGCCTGTACGCGCCGGGCCTGGGTTACTACAGCGCCGGCAGCACCAAGTTCGGCGCCGGCGGCGATTTCGTCACCGCGCCCGAGCAGGGGCGGCTGTTCGCAGCCACCGTCGCCGGCGTTCTGGCCATGGCGCTGCGGTCGCTCGGGCCGCGGGCACGCGTGCTCGAGCTGGGCGGCGGCAGCGGCGCATTCGCGGAGGTGACGCTCAAGCGGTTGCTGCAGCTGGACGCCTTGCCCGACCGCTACGCGATCCTTGAGCCGAGCGCCGACCTGCGCGAGCGGCAGCGCGACCACCTGGCGCGCACGCTGACGCCGCCGGTGTTCGACCTGGTCGAATGGCTCGACCGCCCGTTCGAGGACGACTGGGATGGCGTGCTGTTCGCCAACGAAGTGATCGATGCCTTGCCGACGCCGCGTTTCACGCTGCGCGACGGCGAGGTCTTCGAGGAGTACGTGGCGATGGACGGCGATGGCCGTTTCGTCCGTACCGACCGCCCGGCCGACGCGTTGCTCGCCGCGGCGGTGCGCCATGTCGAGCACGCGCTCGGCACGCCGTTCGCCGATGGCTACCGCTCGGAACTGCTGCCGCAGCTGCCTTACTGGTTGCAGGCGGTGGCTGGCGGGCTGCGTTCGGGGGCCATGCTGTTCATCGACTACGGCTATCCGCGCGGCGAGTACTACCTGCCGGAGCGCGAGGACGGCACCCTGCGTGCGTTCTATCGCCAGCGCATGCACACCGACGTGCTGCGCTGGCCGGGCCTGCAGGACCTGACCGCCTCGGTGGATTTCACCGCGCTGGCCGAGGCGGGGACGGGCGCCGGTTTCGACCTGGCCGGCTATTGCAGCCAGGCCAGCTTACTGCTCGGCAACGGCATCGACCGCCTGCTCGCCGATGCGGAGGCGCGCACGGACGAGGCCGGCGCGATGCGCCTGCGCCAGGAACTCAAGCGGCTCACCCTGCCCGCGCACATGGGCGAGCGCTTCCAGGCCATGGCGTTCGCGCGCGACGTCGACCTCGACGCGGCGTTCCTGCTCGGCGACCTGAGCTGGCGCCTGTGAAGGCAGCCAAGCCGTTCCGCCGGCCATGGCTCTGGCTCGGCCTGTGGTGGGTGGCGGTGCTGGTGGTGGTCGTCGCCAGCCTGGCGCCCCCGCCCCCGGTCGAACTGCCCCGCCACGGCGACAAGGTCGAGCACCTGCTCGCCTATGCACTGCTGGCCGCGGGCGCGGTGCAGGTGTTCCGCCGCGACGCGCCGCTGTGGCTGGCAGGCCTGGGCCTGGTGCTGCTCGGCATCGGGCTCGAACTCGCGCAGGGGGCGTTCACCACCACCCGCATGGCCGACCCGGCCGATGCGCTGGCCAATGCCGCCGGCGTCGCGCTGGGCCTGCTCACCGTGCGCACACCCTGGCGGGATGCGCTGCTGGGAGGCGAGGGCCGCGATGGTTGAGGCAGGGTCGCGGCGCACATGCCGGTGCATGCGGCGGTGAGCGCGATGCTGCCGCCGTCGCAGCTGTATGCCCATGCCGTCGCCGCCTACCGGCAGGGCGACAGCCGTGCCGCGCTGGTGGTCCTGCAGCAGCTACTGCGCCAGCACCCCGGGCATGCCGACGCCTGGAACCTGGCCGGCGTGATCCACGGCACGCGGCAGGAACCGGCGCTGGCCGCCGACTGCTACCGGCGCGCCATCGCCGCCGGCGCCGGCGCCGGCGCGTGGATGAACCTCGGGCTCGCCGAGCAGCGGCGCCAGGCGCACGACGCCGCCGAAACCGCCTACCGGACCGCCTTGCGCCTGGACCCGGCGATGACCGCGGCCTGGCGCCAGCTCGGCACCCTGCTCGAGGAACAGGCGCGCCGCGAGGAGGCGCTGGCCTGCTACCGCCGGGCGTTGCGCCTGGATCCGGACGACCTGCGCTGCCTGGGCGACGCGCTGATGCTGCGACGCTACCTCGCCGACTGGGACCCGGCGGCCGTCCCGCAGCCGGAGGCGCTGCTGGCCGCCACCGCCAGCGCGACCCGCAGCGACCTCGCGCCGCTGCTCCTGCTGGCGCTGCCGCAAGCCGACGCGCGGGCGCAGCAGGTCGCGGCAAGGACATTCGCGGCCACCCAGTGGCACGCGCTCCTCGCGGCCATGCCGCTGTCGGCGCCGCCCATGCCCGCCGACGGACGACGCCTGCGCATCGGCTACCTGTCCTCGGACTTCCGCGAGCATGCGGTGTCGTTCCTGGCCCTGGACGCGATCGCCGCCCACGACCGCGACCGCTGCGAAGTGGTGCTCTATGCGCATGGTCCACCTGCGGAGGATGCGTGGCGCGGCAAGGCGCGCGCGGCCGCGGACCGGTTCGTGGAGCTGCAAGGCGACGATGTCCTCGCCGCACAGGCCATCGCCGGTGACCGCCTGGACGTGCTGGTCGACCTCAACGGATACACCGCCCACTCACGGATGGGCATCGTCGCCCGCCGCCCGGCGCCGGTGATCGCGTCCTGGCTGGGCTACATCGGCACCCTCGGCGACCGCCGGCTCGTCGACTATGTCATCGGCGATGCGGTGGCCGTCCCGGCCTCGCTGTCGGAGTTCTTCAGCGAAGCGGTGGCCAGGTTGCCGCTCTGCTTCCAGCCCAACGGCGGGCCGGAGCCGGTGCCGGCGACGACCCGCGAGCGCGAAGGGCTGCCGCCCGGTGCGATGGTCTTCTGCAGCTTCAACCAGGCCTACAAGCTGCATCCGGCGCTCTGGGACGACTGGTGCTCGATCCTGGCCGGCGTGCCCGGCAGCGTGCTCTGGCTGGCGCCGCCGCGCGACGACATCGCCCGCGGGAACCTGCGTCGCGAAGCACAGGCGCGCGGCGTATCCGCGGACCGCATCCTGTTCGCGCCGCAGGTCCCGAGGCCGCAACACCTGTCGCGGTTGGCGCTGGCCGACCTGGCGCTCGATACCTGGCCCTACAACTCGGGCACCACCGCCAGCGATGCGCTACGCATGGGCGTGCCATTGCTGACCTTCCCCGGGACCACCTTCGCCGGGCGCATGGCGACCAGCCTGCTGACGGCACTGGACCTGCAGGAATGCATCGCCACCGACCGCCAGGCGCTGGTCCGCGAGGCGATACGCCTGGGCAACGATGCGGCCGCGCGCGCAGCGCTGCGCGAGCGCCTGCACGGCAAGCTGCCGGGTGCGCGCCTGTTCGATCCGGCGGCGATGGCCGCCGACCTGGAGCGCCTGTTCCGGGCGATGCATGCCAACGCACTCACAGGTCGCCACGAGGACATCGATCTCGCCTGAAGGGGCCTGGCGGCTGGCGGTGGCAAAGACGCATGGCGGATGGCCCGCCATGCGTGTCGCCCGCGGCGCCGCTCAGCGCAGCTGCAGCGTGGCCCGGTCCAGCACCCACATCGCCGGCCGCGTATCGCCGGTGAAACGCAGGCAGAGGTCGTGCCGGCCGGCCAGCTCCTCCGCCAGCGGGGCAACGACGTCGACGAACCCGTCCGCGCCCGGCGCGGCCGGCAGCGGCACGCTGGCGATGCGTTCGCCGCCGCAGCCGCCGGCGTGGATGTCCAGTTCGCCGTGCGCCGAGCGCGCCGGTTCGAAGCGGCGCGCCGGCTCGTCGTGGGCCAGCTGGAAGTAGTACGGGATCCGGCCGGCGCGCACCTTCACCGAGGCCACGCCCTCAAGGTCCGCGCCGTTCCACTGCCAGCATGGGTAGAAGATCGTGGTGTTGAAGATGGCGCGCTCACCATCGGCCGGGCCGTCGTCCTCCAGGCGCAGCAGCAGGCGGCCGGCATCGGGGCAGGTGGCCAGCTGCTCGTCGGTGCGGCTGAGCATCGAGGCGGCGTCGTACACGAAGGTGCGGGGCGCGGCGAGCGCCTTGCCGTCGGCGAAGGCAGCCGCACGCAGCGCAGCCGGCAGGGTCACCGGCACCGGCGCGGCGTACAGCGCCGAGGTCGCGGTCGGTTCGCTGCCGTCGTTGGTGTAGCGCACTTCGTAGCCGAGCGGATTGGCCAGGGTGACGATCGCGGTGCCGGCCTTGCGGTCGTCCTCCGCCGTCGCGTCCACCTGGAACGGCGTCTGCGCGTAGCCGATTCCCCAGCGCCGGTAGCGTTCCAGCTGCGCCGGCAGGCGCTGCACGAAGCCGGCATAGTCCTTGCGCGCCTGCGGGGTCCAGCCGGTCTCGGCCACCGCGGCCAGCCGCGGGAACACGTTGTGCTGCAGCCGCTCGAAGGTGCGGGTGTGCTCGGTCCACATGTTCGCCTGCAGGCCGAGGATGTGGTGGCGCTGGCCCTCCTCGAGCGCGGCCGGGACCGGCTCGAAGTCGTAGACCTGCTTCATCGGAATCGTCGCCGGGCGGCCCGGCGGCTCGTCGGGCGAGGAGGTCTGCAGGTAGTCCAGGTACAGGTCGCTGGAAGGCGACATCACCACGTCATGGCCTTCGCGCGCGGCCTTGAGCCCGCCTTCGATGCCACGCCAGGACATCACCGTGGCCTCCGGCGGCATCGGGCCTTCGAGGATCTCGTCCCAGCCCACCAGGCGCTTGCCGTGCGCGGCCAGGAACTTCTCCAGACGGGCGACGATGTGGCTCTGCATCTCCATCTCGGTCTTCGCGCCGACTTCGCGCATGCGCTCCTGCACGCGCGGCGAGGCTTCCCATTGGTCCTTGACCGCCTCGTCGCCGCCGACGTGGAAGTAGGTGCCCGGGAACAGCGGGATCAGTTCGCCGATCACGTCCTCGAGGAAGGCGATCGTGCTCTCCTCGGTGTTGAACAGGTTCGGGAACACGCCCCATTCGCTGGACGGCACCAGCTTGCGGTCGGTGGAGCCCAGCTCGGGGTAGGCCGCGATCGCGGCGGTGGCGTGGCCGGGCTGGTTGATCTCCGGGACGACCGTGATGTGCCGCGCCGCGGCGTAGGCGACGATCTCGCGGACCTGGTCCTGGGTATAGAAGCCGCAGTACTGGCGCGGCTCGCCGGTGGACGGCTCGATGCCGCCGTCGCCCGCGGGAACGCGGCAGCCGCCGACTTCGGTGAGCTTGGGATACCGCTTGATCTCCACGCGCCAGCCCTGGTCGTCGGTCAGGTGCCAGTGCAGGGTGTTGAGCTTGTGCAGCGCCATCGCATCGATGACCTGCTTGACCTGGTCCACGCTCCAGAAGTGGCGCGACGGATCCATCATGAAGCCGCGCCAGCCGAAGCGCGGCGCATCCTCGATGCGCACCGCCGGCAGCGTGACCGCGCCTGCGTCGTCGGCTGCGGCCAGCTGCAGCAGGGTCATCGCGCCGTAGAACAGGCCGGCGGCATCGCCGGCACTGACGGTCACGCCTTCAGGGGCGACTTCCAGGAGATAGGATTCCGCACCCGCGCCAGCGCGGGCCGGGTCGATCGCGAAGCGGATCGCGCCGGCGACACCGGTGCCGTCGGCGAGCGCGGGTTCCACGGCGAAGCCCTTGGCCAACAGCGTGGCGAACTGCGTGGCGACCGTGCGTGCGCCTTCGCCTTCGGCCAGCAGGGGCGTGGCGGCGGTCAGGTCGAAGCGGCCTTCGCCGTGCTCGACGCTGGCCGGGAGCGGAATCAGCGACACGGGCGGTGCCGCCGACGCCGGGGCCGGCGACGCATCGGCCTGCTGCGGTGCGGCGGCGGTGTCGTGCCGGCCCTGGCAGGCGGCCAGCACGACGGCGATGCCCGCGGCGCACAGCAGGCGCGCGGGACGGGAAAGGCTGGATCGGTTCATCGTCACTCCCTCTGGTGCGGTGATGCGTTGCCTTGCATGCCTTCAAAAACGGAACGGGCCCGGATTTCTCCAGGCCCGCCCCGCAACGGACAGCCTGCGCTGCCGTCATGTGCTACCGGTCAGAACTGCACGCGCAGGGTCGCCATGTAGCGGCGGCCGGTGCGGTAGTCGCCGCGGACCAGCTTCTCGGTGTTGGCGATGCCTTCGACTTCCGCGTACGTGTAGTAGTTGGTGTCGAGCAGGTTCATGCCGTCCAGGCTCACGCTCAGGAACTCGTTGATCCTGTAGGTGATGTTGGCGTCCAGCGAGTCGTAGTCGTCGGTGACCAGGAAGTTGCCGCGGTCGACCTGGGTGTAGTACTTCGAGCGCCAGGAGTAGGTCACGCGCGCGCTCCAGTCGTCGTTCTCGAAGAACGGGCTGACGTTGACCTGGTTCTTCGAGTTGTACGGCAGCGGATCGCCGTTGTCGGCCTCGGCGTCGGCGTAGGTGTAGTTGGCCAGCAGGCCGAAGCCGGCGCCGAAGGTCTGCTGGAACGCGGCCGAGAAGCCCTGGATGCTGGCGTTGCCGGCGTTGTTCGGGCGCGAGACGTCATAGACCGTATCGCGGCCCTGGTTCTGGTTGAAGTGCGTTTCCTCCTGGGTGGTGACCAGGATGTAGTCGGATACGTCCTTGTAGAACAGGGTGCCGGCCAGGATCGAGTTCTCGGCGAAGTACCACTCGGCCGAGAAGTCCCAGTTGGTGGAGCGGTACGGATCGAGTTCCGGGTTGCCGCCGCCGCCGGTCAGGGTCTGGTCGCCCAGCCACAGGTAGCTCGACATGTCGCCGTAGTTCGGACGCGCCATCACCTGCGCCGCGGAGAAGCGCAGCACCACGTCGTCGGTGGCGTCGAACGCCACGTTCACGTTGGGCAGGATGTTGTCGTAGTCCTTCTTGACGCTGGTCGGCTCGTAGGCGGTGGCCGGGCAGGGGCTCACGTTGACGGTGCAGGCCCAGCCCATGCTGTTCGATTCGGTCTGCACGTAGCGCACGCCGAAGTTGCCGCGCACGCGATCCCAGCTGAAGTCGCCCTGCACGTAGAACGCGTTGATGTCCTCGGTCACCGTCCAGGTGTTGGCGGCGAACGACGGGTCGTTGAACGTGCTCGGCTCCGGCATGGTCTGCCAGGGGGCCAGCCAGTCGCCGCTGAGGATCCAGTCGGCCAGCGCCCAGCCGTCGATGGTGAAGCGTTCGGACAGGTCGCCGGTGTTCGGGAAGCCGCTCAGGTAGTTGCCCGGCAGCGGACGCGGGCTGAACTGCGAAGCCAGTGCGTTGCCGTAGCCGGCGACGGTGGCCAGCGAAACGCCGCCCATCTCCTGGCCGGTCTCGTGCTCGCGGCGCTTGGCGCCGAAGCGGACCTGGTAGACCGGCGAATCGAGGCGGATGCCGAAGTCGACCTGGGCGTACTTCTCCTCGTCGCGGGTCGGCTTGAACACGATGTTGCCGCCCCAGCCGGGGTTCCAGGTGGCCGCGCTGCCCGGATCGGAGCCCCAGCCGCCATCGATCTGGAAGGCATCGGGGTTCAGGAACGGATTGGCGCCGTGGAAGGTCAGGCTGCGGTCGCCGCTGATGTCGTAGCTGTAGTCGGACCAGTTCAGGAACTCGCCGTACACCTGGCGGCCGGTGCCGCCGGTGGCCTTCGAGGTGCCCAGGTGGGTCGAGGCGAACCAGCGCTCGTCGTTCCAGGTCGCCTTGAGGTCGTACGAGTCGGTGTCGATGGTGGACTGGCGGTTGATCAGGTCGTACACCACCAGCGCATTGTCGAAGGTGGCCTTGGTGATCACGCCGCCGTCGACGGTCAGGTCGGTCAGCTTCATCAGGCCGTTCCAGGCGTTGCCCGGGAAGGCGAACATGGAGTGGCTCATGTTGTCGAAGTCGGCCTTGACGTCGAGCATGTTGAACTCGATGTCCAGCTGGTCGACAGGCTTGAACTGCAGGGCGACCGAGATCGTGTCGCGGTTGCGCTGCTGCTCGAAGTAATGCGCGCTGACGGAGTTGGGGCCGACCGCGTCGAGGTTGTCGAGCAGGGTGTCCTGGCAGGTGCCGACGCACGCGGCCGGCAGGGTCGGCTGCACGCCATTGACCGGCGCCTGCGACCAGTCCGGCGGCAGGTTGAACACCGAGCCGCCGCCGCCCTGGCCATAGGCGTAATCGCGGCCGGTCACGGTGCCGTAGGACTCGATGCCGTCGCGGCGGATGCTCTCCTGCGCGCGCTGCGCCGAGACGATCACGCCGAAGTTGTCGGCGTCGTTCTTCCAGCCCAGCAGGACCGAGGCCTGCGGATCGCCGGTGCCGATGCGGTCGTTGTAGAGGTAGCCGATCTGGCCGGAGATGGTGGTCTTCTCCAGGTCCAGCGGCTTGCGGGTGATGATGTTGACGGTACCGCCGATCGAACCCTCGTCGACGTGCGCTTCGGGGGACTTGTAGACGTCGACGCGGCCGACGATCTGCGGCGCGAGCAACGAATAGTTGAAGGTGCGGCCCGGCTGGTCGGTGATGAACCAGTCGGCGGAGGCCACGGTCTGGCCGTTGAGCAGGGTGCGGTTGAGCGCCGGGTCGGTGCCCAGGATCGAGACCTTCTCGCCCTGTCCGAACGCCTTGTCGATGGTGACGCCCGGGATGATCGTGATCGCCTCGGCCACGTTGGTGGCCGGGAACTTGCCCACGTCCTCGGCGGTGACGACGTCGACGATGTTGTCGGCGTCGCGCTTGGCGTCGAGGGCCTGCTTGAGGCTGCCGCGGATGCCGACGACGGTGACCGTGTCGAGTTCGGTGGCGGTGGCCTGTTCGGCGGCGGGGGCGGCCGGTGCGGCTTCCTGCGCCTGCACCTGCACGGCGAAGCCCAGGCAGGTGACGATGGCGGCGGAAAGAACGGACTTGCGGTGTTTCATGATGTCTCTCCCATCATTGTTTTGAGTTCCGCCGGGGACCGCCCCCGGCGACGACTGCTGCATGTGCCACGGCGTGGAGCGTTCCGTACGCACTAACCTCGCTTCCCACGAAACTGGCTCTTGCCGACGCCGTGTTGCTCACTTCTCCGAAAAACCCGACCCCTGGTACCAGCTGGCGGCGCCGATCACGCCCAGCTGGCCGTGTTCGACCAGCCGCACCGAGACCCGCTCGAGCGCCTCGCGCATCGGCCCCTTGTTGAGGAAGCGGGCGACGAAGTCGCTGCGGACCAGGAACTCGCGGATGTGCGGCAGGATCCCGCCGGCGAGGTAGACGCCCTGGACGCCGTACAGCAGCGCCATGTCGCCGACCGTGCTGCCGAGCAGGCCGCAGAACACTTCCAGGCTCTGGCGGGCCAGCGCATCGCTGCCGTCGAGCGCGGCGGCGGTGATCTCGCCGGGCCGGGCGAACACCGGGGCTTCGCCGCGCAGTGCGCACAGCGCCGAATAGAGGTTCATCAGGCCCGGGCCGGACAGGGCGTGCTCGACCGAGACGTGGCTGCGCTGGCCCAGCATCTGCCGCAGCAGCGCCATCTCGAGTTCGGTGCCCACTGCCAGCGCCGCCTGCCCGGCCTCGGTGGCCAGCACCACCGGGCCGTTGGCGGTCGGGATCCACACCGCCGCGCCCAGGCCGGTGCCGGGGCCCAGCACCAGGATGGGGCCGGGGGCGATGCGTGCGGGCCCGGCCAGCTGCAGCACTTCGCTGGCGCCCAGATGGGCGACGGCGTGGGCCACGGCTTCGAAGTCGTTGACCAGGTGCACCGCATCCAGGCCGAGGCTGTCGCGGATCTCGGCCGGCGACAGGCGCCAGGGCAGGTTGGCGGTGATGACGGTGCCGTCGGCCAGCGGATAGCCGGCGCTGGCGATCACCGCCACGCGCACCGGCGTCTTGCCGGGCAGGCTGGCGATGAACTCGCGGACGATGTCGGCCAGGCTGGCGTAATCCGCGCAGCGGAACTTGCTGTAGGCCAGCACCTGCAGGGGCGAGCCGGCCTGGACCAGGCCGATGCGGACATGGGTACCGCCGACGTCGGCGGCCACGAACGGCTGCGACAGTCCCGGCAGAAGTGTGGCGTTTGCGGCTGCTGACACGCGGATTCCCCGTAGCTGGCGTGCGCTGGTTTCCCCTGACCGGCGGCACGGATTGCGACGGAGTGTGGAAGTGGTCTGACAACGATGTCAACACATCGTGACAAATATCCTGCGCGTCGCCATGAGTCGCACCAAAAGCGTGTAACCGGCAGCGCTGTCATCGATGATTCCGCACATCTATGGTGCTAAATCAACAACCTACATCGTATTCATGTTTCTCCGGGCGGCATGATCGCTGCTGCAAAGCAACATCGATGACGCCTCCGATGGCGTGGTCCGGTTGACAAGGCACGCCTCGCGGCGGAAAGAATGTGACAACGTTGTTCCCGCCTGCGCACTCCTCATCGAGTCCGGGGCAGGTCCGGGAAAAACCGTCCAATCGCCGGGGAGGCACCGCACCCATGTCCGCAACCACCACAGCGCCCGCGCGCGCAGGCCTCGCCACGTCCATCGCGATCGTGGGCGGCCTGTTCTTCATCATCGGCTTCTTCACCTGGATCAACGGCCCGCTGATCACCTTCGTCAAGCTCGCCTTCGACGTCAGCGAGATCTCGGCGTTCCTGGTGCTGATGGTGTTCTACCTGTCGTACTTCTTCCTGGCGCTGCCTTCGTCCTGGATCCTCAAGGGCACGGGCATGAAGAAAGGCCTGGCGCTGAGCCTGGCGGTCATGGCGGTGGGCGCGATGATGTTCGGCGAGTTCGCCACCCGGCGCTGGTTCGGTGGCGCGCTGGGCGGACTGTTCGTGATCGGCGGCGGCCTGGCGCTGCTGCAGACCGCGGTCAACCCGTACATCTCGATCCTCGGTCCCATCGAGAGTGCAGCGCGGCGCATCGCGCTGATGGGCATCTGCAACAAGATCGCCGGCATCCTCGCACCGGTGGTGATCGGCTCGCTGGTGCTGCACGGCATCGGCGACCTGGCCAGCCAGGTCGAGGTGGCCGACGCGGCGACCAAGGCACAGCTGCTCAACGAGTTCGCCGCCAAGATCCACACCCCCTACCTGGTCATGGCCGGGATCCTCCTGCTGCTGGCGGTGGCGGTGCTGTTCTCGCCGCTGCCGGAGATCAGCCCGGCCGAGGCCAACGCGACGCCGGCCGCGGGCGGGGCCAGCGGACGCAGCAGCATCTTCCAGTTCCCGCACCTGTGGCTGGGCGTGCTGTGCCTGTTCGTCTACGTCGGCGCCGAGGTCATGGCCGGCGACGCGATCGGCACGTACGGCCATGCCTTCGGGCTGCCGCTGGACCAGACCAAGTTCTTCACGTCCTTCACCCTGGCGGCGATGCTGCTGGGCTACCTCGCCGGCCTGGTGCTGATCCCGCGCTACTTCTCGCAGGAGCGCTGGCTGAGCGTGTCGGCGGTCCTCGGGGTGCTGTTCTCGATCGGCGCGCTGCTGACGAAGGGCTACGTGTCGGTGGGCTTCGTCGCCGCGCTGGGCTTCGCCAACGCGATGATGTGGCCGGCAATCTTCCCGCTGGCGATCCGCGGGCTGGGCCGCTTCACCGAGACCGGTTCGGCGCTGCTGATCATGGGCATCGCCGGTGGCGCGATCATCCCGCAGGCGTTCGCCGTGCTGAAGCAGTACGCCGACTTCCAGTGGGTGTTCGCGGGGCTGATGGTGCCCTGCTACCTCTACATCCTCTACTACGCCCAGCGCGGTCACCGCGCCGGCCTGCCTGGCGGACGCGCGGGCGCAGGGTAATTGCCGCATCATGCACGGCGGACAGAACCACAAGGCGGAAGGCATGCGCAGGCCCACCATCAAGGACGTCGCCGAGCGGGCCAAGGTCTCGCTCAAGACGGTGTCGCGGGTGATCAACAACGAGCCGTCGGTGATGCAGGCCACGCGCTCGCGCGTGCTGGCCGCCATCGCCGAGCTCGACTACGAACCGGACGCCACCGCGCGCAACCTGCGCAGCGGCACGCCGTTCGTGATCGGGCTGGTGTACGACAACCCCAACCCGTACCACATCATCGGCGTGCAGAACGGCGTGCTGTCCGCCTGCCGGGAAACCGGCTTCGGCCTGCAGATCCAACCCTGCGATTCGACCTCGCCGCTGCTGGCCGAGGAGCTGGCCGAGTTCGTGCAGCGCTCGCGCCTGGCGGGCCTGGTGCTGACCGCGCCGATGTCCGAGCGCCCGGACCTGGTCGCCGCCCTGGTCGCGCGCGGTATCCGCGTGGTGCGGATCATCGCCGCCACCGATGATCCGGGCGATGGTCCCTGCGTCTACATCGACGACCGCGACGCCGCGTACGAGATCACCGAGCACCTGATCCAGCTCGGCCACCAGCGGATCGGATTCCTCTGGGGCGGCGCGCAGCACCGCTCCTCCGGCGAGCGCTACGCCGGCTACGAGGCGGCGTTGAAGGATTACGGCATCGCCCTGGACAAGCACCTGGTCGTGCCCGGCGACTACACCTTCGACGACGGCTTCCGCGGCGCGCGCCGGCTCCTGGCCTTGCGCGAGCCACCTACCGCGATCTTCGGCAGCAACGACGAGATCGCCGCCGGCGTGCTGGCGGCGGCCAAGTCGGTCGGGCTCAACGTGCCCTACGACCTGTCCATCGCCGGTTTCGAGGACAGTCCGTTCTCGCGCCAGTCCTGGCCGGCGCTGACCACCGCCAAGCAGGCCACCGAAGAGATCGCCCGCCACGCCGCAAGGTTGCTGATCGGCGGCCTGCGCCAGGACGCCTACGACGACCATCCGCTGGCGGTCTCCAACCAGGGCTTCGTGCCGCAGCTGGTCGTGCGCGGCTCCACCGCGCCGGCGCCGCTGCAGGCGCGCCCACGACCTCCTTCCTCCTCCGAAGCATGACCATGTCGCTCGCGCTGCATGCCGGTCTCCCGGCCGAAACCGAAACCCTGATGCACAACGAGGCGGCGCAGGCCGCCGAGGTGGTCGCCGCCCAGTTCGCCCGCAACCGCGAGGCCGTCGCCGCACTGGCCGCGCAACTGCGCGCCGCGCCGCCGCCGTTCGTGGCGACCTGCGCACGCGGCAGCTCGGACCATGCCGCCACCTACGCCAAGTACCTGATCGAAACCCAGCTGGGCGTGGTCACCGCATCGCTGTCGCCCTCGATCGGTTCGGTCTACGCGTCGCCGCTGAGGCTGGAGGGCGCGCTGTTCATCGCCATCTCGCAGTCCGGCAAGAGCCCGGACCTGCTGCGCAATGCCGAAGCGGCCAAGGCCTCGGGTGCGCGCGTGGTGGCGCTGGTGAACGTGGAGGATTCGCCGCTGGCGCGACTGGCCGACACGGTGATCCCGCTGGGCGCCGGTCCCGAAAAGAGCGTGGCGGCCACCAAGAGCTACCTGGCCTCGCTCGCCGCCATCGCCCAGCTGGTCGCGCACTGGAAGGACGATCCGGTCCTGCTCGCCGCATTGGACACCTTGCCGCAGGCGCTGCGCGATGCCTGGCAGCAGGACTGGTCGCCGCTCACGGACGGGCTGGTCGACGCGCGCAACCTGTTCGTGCTCGGTCGCGGCCTGGGCCTGGGCGCGGCCCAGGAAGCGGCGCTGAAGTTCAAGGAAACCTGTGGGCTGCATGCCGAGGCCTACAGCTCGGCCGAGGTCAAGCACGGGCCGATGGCGCTGGTCGGTTCCGGCTTCCCGGTACTGGTGTTCGCGCAGCCGGACGAAACCGGCCCCGGCGCGCTGGCCGTCGCCGACGAGTTCCACGGGCGCGGCGCCGAAGTCTGGGTCGCCTCGGCCGCGACCCGCGATGCAGGCAAGGGCTCAAGCGTGGCGCTGCCGCTGGCATCCGCCGCGCACCCGGCACTTGCGCCGCTGCTGACCGTGCAGAGCTTCTACCGCGCGATCAACGCGCTGGCGCTGCGCCGCGGCCACAACCCCGATCTTCCGCCGCACCTCAACAAGGTCACGGAGACCGTGTGATGGCAACGCGCGCGCTGGTCAACGCACGGGTACTGGTCGACGATGGTTTCCGCGACGACCTGGCGGTGCTGCTGGACGACGGCGGCGACATCGCCGCGCTGGTCCCCGCAAGCCAGGCGCGCACGCAGGCGGACGAGATCGATGACCTGGCGGGAGGCTGGCTGGCGCCCGGCTTCATCGATGCCCAGGTCAACGGCGGCGGTGGCGTGCTGTTCAACAACGACACCAGCGTCGAGGCGATCGCGGCGATCGGCCGCGCCCATCGACGGTTCGGTACCACCGGGTTCCTGCCCACCCTGATCAGCGACGACGCCGAGGTCATGGCGCGCGCCATCGGCGCGACCCGCGCCGCGATCGCCGCCGGCGTGCCGGGCGTGCTCGGCGTGCACCTGGAAGGGCCTTACATCGCGCCGGCGCGCAAGGGCACGCACGACGCGGGCAAGTTCCGCGTGCCCGATGCCGCCGAAGTGGCGATGGCGACCTCGCTGGACAACGGCATTACGCTCATCACGCTGGCGCCCGAGCAGGTGCCGCTGGCGACGATCCGGGCGATGGCGGCGCGTGGCGCGATCGTGGTCGCCGGGCATACCGCCGCCAGCTACGAGCAGGCGCGCGCAGGCCTGGAGGCGGGACTGCGAGGCTTCACCCACCTGTACAACGCGATGTCGCCGCTGCAGGGCCGGGAGCCGGGCGCGGTCGGTGCCGCACTCGAGGACCGCGACAGCTGGTGCGGGGTCATCGTCGACGGCGTGCACGTGCATCCGGGCAGCCTGCGCGTGGCGCTGGCGGCCAAGCCGCGCGGCAAGCTGTTCCTGGTGACCGACGCGATGCCGATGGTCGGCTCGGACGACCCGGCCTTCGCCCTGTACGGCGAGGTGATCACGGCGGTGGACGGCGTGGTGCGCAATGCCGCTGGCGCCCTGGCCGGCTCGGCGCTGGACATGGCCACCGCGGTGCGCAACTGCGTGCGGCTGCTCGGCCTGCCGCTCGATGAAGCCGCGCGGATGGCTTCGACCTATCCGGCCGACTTCCTCGGCCTGGGTGGGCGTTGCGGCCGCATCGCGGCGGGCCTGCAGGCCGACCTGGTCCTGCTCGACGAGTCGCTGGCCGTGCGGTCGACCTGGATCGCCGGCGTGCGCGAGGACGTGGCGTGACCAGGCCGGCGTCGCGGCGCCTCGCATGAGGGCATCGGCCCCGGCGAAGGCGCCACGTTTCGCCTCGGTCGACGCGCTGCGCGGCCTGACCGTGGCGGCGATGCTGCTGGTCAACAATCCCGGCGACTGGGGCCATGTCTATGCGCCCCTGCTGCATGCCGGGTGGCACGGCTGTACGCCAACCGACCTCGTGTTCCCGTTCTTCCTGTTCATCGTCGGCGTATCGATCGCGCTGGGCGTGGTACCGCGCCTGGAAGCAGGCGCGTCCCGTGGCGCGCTGATGCGTACGCTCGCGGCGCGCGCGCTGCGCATCGTCGGCCTGGGCCTGCTGTTGCACCTGCTGGCGTGGTGGTGGCTGGACATGGCGCATTTCCGACCCTGGGGCGTGCTGCAGCGCATCGGCCTGTGCTTCCTCGCGGCCGGTGCCGTGGCGTTGTGGTTGGCACCGAGGACGCAGTGGCTGCTGCTCGGCGGCCTGCTCCTGGGCTGGTGGGCGCTGCTGGCGTGGGGCGGGAGCCTCGCGCCGTGGGACAACCTCGCCAGCCGCGTCGATACCGCGTTGCTCGGGCCCTGGCTGTACCAGTTCGATCCCGCTACCGGGCGCGGGCACGACCCGGAGGGCCTGTTGAGCACGCTGGGTGCGCTGGCGACCACGCTGCTCGGCGTGCGGGCCGGCGACTGGTTGCGCCATGGTCGCCGGCGCGCGTTGTGGATCGCGGCGGTCGGCTCGCTGCTGCTCGGCCTGCTGTGGGCGACGGTCCTGCCCTGGAACAAGAACCTGTGGACCCCGTCGTACGTGCTGTGGAGCGGCGGCTGGGCAATGCTGGCGCTGGCCACGGCGCATGCGCTGGTCGACCGACGGGGTTGGCCGGCGTTGGGCCACAGTTTCGGCGTCAATGCGATCGCGGCGTATGCCGGGTCGGCGGTGATGGTCTATGCGTTCGCCGCACTGGGATGGTGGGAACCCGTCTATCGGATCGGCTTCGCCAGCTGGATGGCGCCGCGCTTCGGCCCATTCCTGCCCTCGCTGGCCTTCGCCTTGGCCTTCGTCGGGTTCTGGTGGCTGGTGGTGCGCTGGATGGACCGGCGCGGATGGCACGTAAAAATCTGAGTGGCGTCCCTGTCCGCGCTTTCCCTAGGAGCCCAGCTTGCTGGCGAGACAGGCACCGGAGCTACCAGGACGCCGTCTGGGTCGAGGACAACGGGTCGCGGGCAAGCCCGGCTTCTACAGGATCGTGACGCCAGGAATTCCACGCGTCACGGCGCGCACTGCGCGGCACGCGCGAGCAGCAGGGCCCGTTCACGGCCGTTGCCGGCCAGCGAAGCCGCGCGTTCGAACTCCGTGCGCGCCTCCGCCGCCCGTCCCAGCTTGAACAGCAGGTCGCCGCGCACGCTGGGCAGCAGGTGGTAGCCGGCCAGCTTCGGTTCGCCGCGCAACGCATCCACGCGTTCCAGCGCGACCTGCGGGCCGAACGCCATCGACACCGCCACCGCGCGGTTGAGTTCGACCACCGGCGACGGCGCCAGCTGCGCCAGCGCGTCGTAGAGGGCGACGATGCGGACCCAGTCGGTGTCCGCCGCGGTGACCGCGCGCGCATGGCAGGCGGCGATCGCCGCCTGCAGGGCATACGGCCCGAGCGCGCCGCCGAGCCGCTGCGCGCGCTCCAGCGCCGCCAGGCCGCGCCCGATGAGCAGCCGGTCCCAGCGCGAGCGGTCCTGGTCCAGCAGCAGGATCGGCTCGCCGTCGGCGCCGATGCGCGCGTGCAGGCGCGAGGCCTGGATCTCCATCAGCGCCACCAGGCCGTGCACCTCGGACTCGTCGGGCATCAGCCCGGCCAGCACGCGGCCCAGGCGCAGCGCTTCCTCGCACAGCGCCGGGCGTATCCAGTCGTCGCCGGTGCTGGCCGCGTAGCCCTCGTTGAACACGAGGTAGACCACGCCCAGCACGGCCGACAGCCGTTCGGGCAGTTCCTCGCGGCGCGGTATCTCGAACGGCACGTTGGTTTCGGCCAGGGTCCGCTTGGCACGGACGATGCGCTGGGCCACGGTGGCTTCGGCGGCCAGGAACGCGCGCGCGATCTCGCCGGTCTCCAGGCCGCCGAGCAGGCGCAGGGTCAGGGCCACCCGCGACTCGGGCGGCAGCACCGGATGGCAACTGATGAACATCAGCCGCAGCAGGTCGTCGCCGACCGGTTCGTCGAGCAGGTGTTCCTCGCGCCGGTCGGCGTCGTCCTGCAGCTGCTCCAGCTCGTAGGCGACCTGCAGGTGCTTCTCGTCGCGCAGCTTGAGGTGGCGCAGCCGGTCGATCGCGCGGTTGCGCGCGGTCGTGGTCAGCCATGCGCCCGGATTGTCCGGCACGCCGGTTTCCGGCCATTTCTCCAGGGCGGCGACCAGTGCGTCCTGGGCCAGCTCTTCGGCCAGGCCCACGTCGCGGACCATGCGCACCAGGCCGGCGATGACGCGTGCCGACTCCATCCGCCAGACGGCGTCGATGGCGCGGTGGATGTCGTGGTGGGTGCGGTCGGGGGTCATGCGCGGCGATCAGACCATCGCCGCGCAGGCCAGGCAAGTGCCGCCGCATTCATGCCTGCGGCGGCACCGCGTCGGGCGCCATGAAGAACGGCTCCCACTGGTGGCCGTCGAGGTCGGCCACGCTCTGGTGGTATATGAACCCGTAGTCGCGCGCCGGCTGGGTCACCGTCGCCCCGGCGGCCACCGCCTTGTCGACGAACGCGTCGACCTCGTCGCGGCTGTCCATCGAAAGCGCCAGCAGGACCTCGGTCTGGCGGTGTGCGTCGCTGATCGGCTTGGGGGTGAAGCCCTGGAAGAACGGCTTGACCAGCAGCCCGCTTCAGCACAAGCACGCGAAGATGTCGTCGGACACGACCATGCAGGTCGCATTCGCATCGGTGAACTGCGGGTCGAAGCTGAAGCCCAGGGCAGTGAAGAACGTGACCGACCGGTCCAGGTCCTGCACCGGCAGGTTGATGAAGATCTTGCGGGACATGCGGGTCTTCCTGGTGGCGAGGGGCGCGGGACGATCGACTGCGACGTCTCCGAACGGGCGGGCCGCTCAGCCGCCGGCGGCGATCTGGTCGCGCAGGCGACGTTCCTGCACGCGCAGCTCGGGGGTGAACTCGGCGCCGAAGTCTTCGTCCTCGAGCACCGGCCGGATCTCGATCTCGCTGTCTTCCATGTGCGGGTTGGGGCAGCGCTTGACCCATTCGATCGCCTCGTCCATCGACCGCACCTGCCACAGCCAGAAACCGCAGACCAGTTCCTTGGTCTCGGTGAACGGGCCGTCGACCACGGTGCGCTGCTTGCCGGAAAACTGCACGCGGACGCCGCGCGAGGTCGGATGCAGGCCCTCGCCGGCCAGCATGACGCCGGCCTTGACCAGTTCCTCGTTGAACCGGCCCATGTCGGTCAGCAGCCGCTCGTCCGGCATCTGGCCGGCTTCGGAGCCGGCGGTGGCCTTCACTATCACCATGACGCGCATGTCGGGATCCTCTTGCGATGGAGGGAGCGCCCGGTGGGCTCCCGTGCCATGGCGACGGATGGCGGGCGCCGGAATCGACACGCCCGCCGCGGATCATCCCGCGTCCAGCTCCACGATCGGCTTGAAGCCACCCCAGAACATGCGCTTGCCGTCGAAGGGCATCTGTTCGCTGCCCATCCCGGCCACCCGCGGATCGGCCATAGCCGCCTTGTTGACCTTGTCGCGGTGCGCGCGGGAGCGGTAGCGGATCCAGGAGAACACCACCACTTCGTCCGGCTTGAGCTTCACCGCCTGTGGGAACGACGTCAGCTTGCCGGGCTGGACGTCGTCTGCGACGGCCTCCACGTATTCCAGCGCGCCATGCTCCATCCAAACCTTGCCGGCCTTCCGCGCCAGCCTGCGATACGCATCCACGTTGGCCCGGGGTACGGGCAGGACGAAACCATCCACGTACGACATCGTGCATTCCTCCTCTCGATGGACGCCGGCAGCCCGGGCCTGCGGGAACGACGGGCGGACCGGGCGCGGATCGACACGATGCACCGCGGTTCGTTCACCCGGCGTGGCGGCGGCATGGGCGCAGCCGGCAGCCTGCGTGGCCTGCGAGCGGAGGCCAGGGCGTGCGGGCAGCCGTGCCGGCTGCCTTCGAGGTCAGCGCCGCAGCGTGCGGGCCGCGCCGATCGCTGCGATGCGCGCCTTGCGCACGGCCTCGCCGACCTGCGGGCCGCTGAGTCCGGCGCGTTCGGCCAGGTCGCGCGCGTTGACCGACATCGCGGCGGCGTGCAGGCGCAGCAGTTCCGGTCGTTGGGGATAGTCCGCATCCTCGCTGCCGAGGCGGCCACGCTTGTCCGCTTCGCAGGCCAGCGCGATGCGGGCCACGCGTTCGGGCCGCCGCAACGCGTCGCAGCGCTCCAGCAGCTCGAACACCGTGGCGTCGCGCAGTTCGGCCAGGCGATGCACGTTGAGGTGTTCGCGGCAGACGCACTCGGCCAGGCGGCGGTGCTCGAGCGGCACCTTGAGGCGTTCGCACAGCGCGGCGAGCGGCTTGAGGCCGGCATGTTCGTGGCCGACGTGCCTGGGAAGCGCGTGCCGCGGCGTCAGCGCCTTCCCGAGGTCGTGGGCCAGGGCGGCGAAGCCGACCAGGTCGTCGCCGGGCGCCAGGCGCGCGGCCATGTCGCTGACCAGCTGCTGGTGCACGCCGGTGTCGACCTCGGGGTGGTACTCGGCGCGCTGCGGCACGCCGTACAGCGCGTCGACCTCGGGCAGGATCGATGCCAGCGCGCCGCAGTCGCGCAGCGTCGCCAGGAACGCCGAGGGACGCGGCGCGGCCAGCGCCTTGCGCAGCTCCTGCCACACCCGCTCGGGCACCAGCGTATCGAGCTCGCCGCTGGCGACCATGGAACGCATCAACGACAGCGTCTCCGGCGCCACCGTGAAGCCCAGCGGCGCCAGGCGGGCCATGAAGCGGCCAGCGCGCAGCACGCGCAGCGGGTCCTCGGCGAACGCCGGACCGACATGGCGCAGCACGCGCGCATCGATGTCGTCCGCGCCGCGGTACGGATCGACCAGCTCGCCGCGTGCGTCGCGGGCGATGGCGTTGATCGTGAAGTCCCGCCGCTGCAGGTCTTCCTCGAGGGTCACCGACGGGTCGGCATCGACCACGAACCCGCGATGGCCCCGGCCGCTCTTGCGCTCGGTGCGGGCAAGCGCATGCTCCTCGCCGGTGTCCGGATGCAGGAACACCGGGAAGTCGCGGCCGACGGCCTTGAAGCCGGCTTCGAGCATCTGCCGTGGCGTGGCGCCGACCACCACCCAGTCGCGGTCGCCGGGCGGCAGTCCGAGCAGCGCATCGCGGACCGCGCCGCCGACAAGGTAGGTATCCATGCCGCGCATCGTATCGCGCCCCGTGGAGCGCGGCTTGCCCCGCTACTCCACGGATGGCGAAGCGCGAGGAGCAGGCGTTCCGACGGTGCCCGCATGCAGCGGGGCAAGCCCCGCTCTACGGGCGTGAGTCAGGCGATGGTTATCGTGCTCGCAGGCAGGCGCGGGCAGCGGGGCAAGCCCCGCTCTACGGGCCGGGGCAGGCGAAGCGCTTGCGCGCGCCCTCGGTGCGGCCGAGCATGCGCTGGCTCACCGGCAACGCGTCGCCGTTGAGCAGCCAGTCGTAGATCACGCTGAAGGCCATGACCCGGGCCACGTAGTCGCGGGTCTCCTTGTAGCTGATCGTCTCGATCCACAGGTCGGGGTCGTGCGCGGGGCGCTGCGAAAGCCAGCGCGCCGTCGGCGTCGGTCCGGCGTTGTATGCGGCGATCGCCTGGTAGGTCTGGCCGTACTTGTCTTCCATCTCGCGCAGGTAGGCGCTGCCCAGGGCGATGTTGGTGGACGAGTCGTACAGGCTCTCGGCACCGGCGTAGGGCAGGCCGGTGCGCTGGGCGACGCCGGCGGCGGTGCCCGGCAGCAGCTGCATCAGGCCGCGCGCGTTGGCCGGCGAGCGCGCATTCGGGTTGAAGATGCTCTCGGCACGGATCTCGGCGGCGATCCAGGCCGGATCGAGCTCGTTGCGCCTGGCCGCCGCGCGGATGTCGGCGTCGTGGTGCAGCGGAAAGCGCAGCTTGTACAACCGTTGTTCGTCCGGGACCTTGCCCAGCGAGAAGACCGCGCGGTCGAACCAGCCCTGTTCCTGCGCCAGCGCCACGGCCGTGCGGCGCTTCGCGTCGTCGAAGCGGGTCAGCGCGTCGTTCCATTCGCGCACCGCCCAGCCGGGCTGGTCGATCCGGTACAGCGCCAATGCGCGGACCAGGGCCGGATCGGCGGCCACTTCCCGGCGCAGCGCCGGCGGATCCGACGGTTCCCACGGGCAGAGCGCATAGGGCAGTTGCAGCCGGTCGGCGGCGAGGAAGCCATGGAAGGTCGGCGAGGCGGCGGCGGCGCGGAACAGCGACTGGGCCTCGGCCCGGTGGCCGTTCTTCTCCAGCATCCGTGCCTCGAACCAGCGCCAGCGCGAATCCTCGCGTTGCTTGGCCGGCATCAGGCGGATCGCGTCGAGCGCGGCCTTCCAGTCGCCGCGGGCGAGCGCTTCGCGCGCACGCCACTCGTGCAGGCGCTCGTCGTAGGCCGCCGCCGGCACGGCCGCCAGGCGGCGTGCCGATTCGGGCAGGTACGAGGCCACCGTCCAGAGGGCGACCTGGTAGAGCACCTTGCCGCGCTCGGCTTCGTCCATGCCCAGCAGCGGTGCCAGCTGCGCGAGCTGGCGCTCGGCCGCATCCGGATCGTCCTTGGCCAGCCGGGCCAGGCCGGCGGCGGCGACCTGGCGGCTGCGCGCGTCGCGCGGCCACTGCGCGGCGCGGGTGTGCGGGGCCTGGACGAAGGCGGCGTAGTCCTGGGCCAGGGCCAGCGCGTCGGGGGGCAGGCCGCGCGCCGCGCTGCGCATCACCCCCGTTTCGCCCTCGGCCACGGCCAGGTCGAAGCGTTCCCAGCGCAGCGCATCGCCCAGCGCGCCGCGAGCGGCGAGCGTGGCGAAGGTCGCATCGCAGGCATCGGGCAGCGACTTGCCGCTGCGCCACAAGGCCTGGGCCTCGCTGTTCCACTCGGCACCGGCGCGGCCGAGCGCCTGTTGCGCGTTCAGGCGCGCGCAGCGCAGGCCCGGATCGTCGCTGGGCGTCCAGTCGGCGAGGAAGTCGGCCCACCGCTCGCGCCGCGACAGTGATGCCAGCCACAGCGGCCGCAGCGCCGCGGCCGCGGCCTGGCCGTCGTGGCGCTGCAGGAACGCGCGGACCTGGCCGGCGTCGGCGTTATCGAGGTCGCGCGACAGGCGCGCGAACTCCAGCCATGGCCAGCGTGGGTCGCCGCGCAGTGCATCGGCTTGGCTGGGCGCGAGCCGGCCGGCCTTCGCCGCGGCGATGGCGTCCTGCATGGCCGCATCGTTGGCGGCACCCGCGCCCGCCACCTGCGCGGCGGCGGGTGCGGCCAAGAAGGCGAGCGAGGGCAACAGCACCCCGGCCAGCAGGGCGCGATGCAATCGTTGCAATGACGGGATGGTGGCCGGGCGCGACATGCGTTCGAATATACCCAACGCGCCTGAATGGCCGTGACGACGCGACGCCCCCACCGGCACGCTGCTCGTCCGGCCCGGTGGCGCCCGCCTGGAGTCGCAGCCTTGTCGCCGATGATGTTCCTGCTGTTTCCGTTGCTCGGCGTGGTCGCCGGCATCCTCGCCGGCCTGCTCGGCATCGGCGGCGGCCTGGTGCTGGTCGCCGCACTGGCCTGGCTGCTGCCGCTGTTCGGCGTGCCGCAGGACGCGGCGATGCACGCGGCCCTGGCCAGTTCGCTGGCCAGCATCGTCCTCACTGCAGCCTCCTCCGCGCGGGCGCATGCCCGTCTCGGCAGCGTGCTCTGGCCGACGGTGGCCTGGATGGTGCCTGGACTGCTGCTCGGCGCCTGGCTCGGCAGCGGGCTGGCGGTCGCGCTGGACGATGGCGTGCTGCGCTGGATCGTGGCGGTCTACTGCCTGGTCGCCGCCTGGCAGATCGGTTTCGGCCGCACCCGTGCGCCGGCCGACGGCACCGAGGTCACGGCCCCGCGCGGCTGGCCGATGAGCCTGGCCGGCGGCGGGATCGGCGCGCTGTCGGCGGTGGTCGGCATCGGTGGCGGCAGCATGACCGTGCCGTTGCTGGTGTGGCGCGGAGTGAAGCCGGTGCGCGCGGTCGGCACTTCCAGCGCTTGCGGCGTCGCGATCGGCCTGTCGTCCGCGCTGGGCTATGCGATGCATGCGCCGGCCGGTGCGCTGCCGGCTCACGCGATCGGCTACGTGTACCTGCCCGCCGCGATCGGCGTGGCGGTGGCGTCGGTGCTGTCGGCGCCGTGGGGCACGCGCCTGGCGCACCGGCTCAGCGGCGAGGCCCTGCGCAAGGTGTTCGCGCTGTTCCTGTTGCTGGTCGGGCTGACCGTGCCCTGGTCGGGCTGACGGCGCCCGCCGCGCCCGTCGTGGTCACAGGAGGCGGTCGATCGGCGCCGCGCGCCGCCGCCATCGCGCATGCACGGTCGCGGCGGGCCGGCTTCCGCGGTAGCGCACGCGGGATCAGCCGCCGCAGCTGGTGCTGACGATCTTCGCCAGGCGGTCGTACTCGGCCTGCCGCTTCTCCACGTTGTCGGGATGGGCGAAGCGCCAGCGCGTTTCGGCTTCGCGCGCGTAGCGCCGCCAGGCGTCGCAGGCGGCGCCGTCGGGCACGCGCGAGCACTGGTCGCGCACCACCTCGCAGGCGCGTCCGGCACCTGCGGCCGGATTGCCGTCCAGGCCCACCGTGCGCAGCGGCAGGCAGCGCGGCGGCACTTCCTGCTCCTCGGACAGGTAGCTGTCGTTGTCGTAGGTCGCGCACCGGAACAGCGGCGGCGGGGGCGGGCGGTCCGGGTCGGGTGGCGCGGTGTCCGCCGCCGGCGTGCGTGGCAGGTTCGCGCTGTCGAGGATGCGTGGTTCGGGGCCGGTGCTGGTGGTGACGAACTCGCGGCCGGCGCCGGCCTGGGGCGGGGCTGCCTGGGCCGGGGCGGACAGGAAGATGGGCGTGTCGTCCGGCTGCGGCGCGTTCGCGGGAGGGGGCGCCGTGGGCGCCGTTGCCGAGGCTGGGGGGGCGTCGGCGCCTGACAGGGAGCTGGGTACGCCCTGCATCTGCTGCTCGCGCTGGGTGCTGCCGGCCGGGCATGGCTTGTTCTGCACGGTGAGGACGCCGGCGGCATCGGTGCAGCGGTAGATCGTCACCGGTTGCGCGGCGACGGGTGACGCGTGCAGCAGGCAGGCCAGCAGTGCGGCCAGGGGGCGGAGCAAGCGGGAAGCAGCGGAACCAGGCATCGGTGGTCAGTAGCCGGGGCAGTGGTCGGCCAGGTGCGCATCGATCTGGCGCTGTTCGCGATCCAGTTCCGTGCGCTGGCTGGGCATGGCCGCATGGTAGACGCGGAGGATCTCGTAGCGGCGATCGGAGAGCCGCGCGCACACCTCGTCCTGCGACAGGCGGATGCAGGGGTCACGCACCCAGGTGCCACCGGGCACGACCACGCCCGGCAGTGGCGGACGCGGGCCGTGGCCAGGACCATGGGCCGGCAGGGGCGATGTCGTGGGCGTCGACGCGGGACGGACGGGCGGCAAGGGTGGTCGCGGCGGGGGTCGTGGGCCGGGCCCGACCGGATAGCCCAGTGTCCACAGCGGCACCCAGCGCTGGTTTCCTTGGTCGCTGTCGCTGGTGTAGGTCGTGCCATCCGGCGCGGTGCACTCGTACATCGGACGCGGCGCCTGCACGGTGACCACGCGCACTTCGCGCGGCAGCGGATCGGCCGCCGGCGGCGCGGGCGCCGCGGCGGTGGATGCGGTACGCGGCGGCGGATCCTGCGGGCGCTGCATCCGCACCACTTCCTGGCGTTCGCCGCTGCGGCACGGCGAGTCGCGCAGCGCGACCAGCTGGCCCTTGCTGTCGGTGCAGCGATAGACGGTCACGCCGCTCGCGGCCGGTGCCTGCGCGATGGCGGCCGACGGCGTCAGCAGTGCAGCCAGCAGCGGCGCGGTGATGCCAAGGCGTCGCATGTCACTCCTACGGGCGGCATGGCGAGGACGCCATCCTAGCGCGCCATGCGTCGCCGGTCGCGGCGGCCAGTCGCTCAGAACCGCAGCACGCTGCCATCCAGGGCCACGCGGATCGGGGTGGGCTGGGCCAGTCCACCGGTTTCGCCCGCGACGATGCCGTCGATCGCATCGTCCAGCAGCGGATCCAGTTCGCCGCGTGTGTAGGCGGGCGGTTCGCCCCCACGGTTGGCGCTGGTGGACACCAGGGCGCCGCCGAACCCTTCGCACAGCGCGGTCACCACCGGATGGGCACTGATGCGCACGGCGATGCTGTCGCGCCCGCCGGTGATCCATGCCGGGGCGTCGGCCGCGGCAGGCATCACCCAGGTATGCGGGCCGGGCCAGCTGGCCAGTACCACGGCCAGGCGATCGGGCGGCAGCGCGGGCAGGTCGAGCCAGCGCCGCAGCGGGTCCAGGTGCGCGGCGACCAGGATCAGGCCCTTGTCGACCGGACGCTGCTTGAGCTCCAGCAGGCGCAGCACTGCAGCCTCGTTGTCCGGGTCGCAGCCTAGGCCCCAGACCGCCTCGGTCGGGTAGGCGAGCACGCCGCCCCGTTGCAACAACGGGGCGGCTTCGTCGATGGCGAGTGTGCGGGCCATGGCGGGCGATCTTAGCCGTGGGTTTGATGGCACGGGATGAAGACCGCGGGTGATCGCAGTCCCGGAACGGCGGGTCTCAGAACGGCGGGGCGTCGTCGGCACTGCCACGGGCGGCGGACTTGGCTGCCTTCCTGGCTGGAGCCTTCTTGGCAGCCGTCTTCTTCGCGGCCTTCTTCGTCGCCTTCTTGGCGGGCGCCTTCTTGGCCGCAGCCTTGGCCGGTGCGGCTTCCTTGGCCACGGCCTTGGTCGCCTTCTTCGCCGCGGCCTTCTTGGCCACCGCCTTCTTCGCGCCGAAACCGCGGCGGGCCGGCTTGCCGGTCTCCTCCATCAGCTTCTGCACTTCGGTCAGGGTCAGCGAGGCGGGCTCGCGGTCCTTGGGGATCTTGCCGTTGAGCTTGCCGTCGCTCAGGTACGGGCCGAAGCGCCCGTTGAGCACCTGGATGTCGCTGCCGGGGAACTCCTTGATCACGCGGTTGCGCGCGATCTCCTCCTTCTCCTCGACCAGGAACACCGCCCGCGCCAGGTCGATCTTGTACGGGTCGTCCTCCTTCTTGAGCGACGCGTAGGTGCTGCCGCGCTTGGCGAACGGGCCGAAGCGGCCGATGCCGACGCTGACCTGCTCGCCATTGCTCTCGCCCAGCTGCCGCGGCATGTCGAACAGCTTCAGCGCGTCCTCCAGCGAGATCGAGTAGATGCTCTGGCCCGGCTGCAGCGAGGCGAACTTCGGCTTCTCCTCGTCATCGACCGTGCCGATCTGCACCATCGGCCCGAAGCGGCCGATGCGCGCGCTGACCTCCTTGCCGCTCTTCGGATCGGTGCCAAGCGAGCGCGAGCTGCCGGCGTCGGTGCGGTCCAGCGATTCCTTCTTGTCCTCGACCAGTTCCTTGAACGGAGCCCAGAACTTCTCCATCAACGGAACCCACTCCTCCTCGCCGCGGGAGACCGCGTCGAGCTCGTCCTCGAGCCTGGCGGTGAAGTCGTAGTCCACGTAGCGGGTGAAGTGGCCGGACAGGAACTTGCTGACCGCGCGGCCCACGTCGGTAGGCTTGAACGCGCGGCCCTCCATCTCGGCGTACTTGCGGAACAGCAGGGTCTGGATGATCGAGGCGTAGGTCGAAGGCCGGCCGATGCCGTACTCCTCCAGCGCCTTGACCAGCGCCGCTTCGGTGAAGCGCGGCGGCGGCTGGGTGAAGTGCTGGTCGGCGTGGATGCGGTCCAGCGGCACGCGCTCGCCCGGCTTGAGCGGCGGCAGCTTGCGTCCCTCGTCCTCGTCCTCGGCGGCCTTGCTGTCCTTGCCTTCCTCGTACACCGCCAGGAAGCCGGGGAATACCACGGTGGTGCCGCTGGCGCGGAACACGTGCTCGCTGCCGGCGGCCAGGTCGACCGAGACGGTGTTGAGCGTGGCCGGGACCATCTGGCTGGCGACCGCGCGCTTCCAGACCAGTTCGTAGAGCTTGCGCTCGTCGTCGGTGAGGAAGCGCGAGACCTGCGCCGGCGTGCGCAGCGCGGAGGTCGGGCGCACCGCTTCGTGCGCTTCCTGGGCGTTCTTGGACTTGGTCTGGTAGGTGTTGGGCTTGTCCGGCACCGAGGCGGTGCCGTAGTCGCGCGCGATCACGTCGCGGATCTCGGCCAGCGCCTCCTGCGAGAGGTTGACCGAGTCGGTACGCATGTAGCTGATCAGGCCGACGGTGCCTTCGTCGCCCAGGTTCACGCCCTCGTACAGCTTCTGCGCGACCTGCATGGTCTTGCGCGTGGTGAAGCCGAGCTTGCGCGACGCCTCCTGCTGCAGGGTGGAGGTGGTGAAGGGGGGCGCGGGGCGGCGCTTGCGCTCCTTGCTGGCCACGTCGGTGACGTGCAGCGCGCCGGCGGCGGCCTGCTGCAGGCGCAGGCGCGCGGCCTCGGCCGTCTCGCCGTCGGTGATCGTGAACTGCTCGAACTTCTGCCCGTCCAGCTTGACCAGCTTGGCGGTGAACGGCTGCGAGGCGTGCGCCAGCTCGGCGCCGATGCTCCAGTATTCGCGCGCCTTGAACGCCTCGATCTCCTCCTCGCGCTCGACGATCATGCGCAGCGCCGGCGATTGCACCCGGCCGGCGGACAGTCCCGGCTGCACCTTGCGCCACAGCACCGGCGAGAGGTTGAAGCCGACCAGGTAGTCCAGCGCGCGGCGCGCCTGCTGGGCGTCGACCAGGTCGCCGGCGATAGAACGCGGCTGGGTCATCGCCTCCTTGATCGCGCGCGGGGTGATCTCGGTGAACACCACCCGGTGCATCGGCTTGTCGAGCCCGCGCTCGCGCAGGATCTCGGCGATGTGCCAGCTGATCGCCTCGCCCTCGCGGTCCGGGTCGGTCGCCAGCCAGATGTCGTCGGCGCCCTTGGCGGCCCGGGCGATGGCCTCGACATGCTTCTCGTTCTTCTCGATCAGGTCGTAGCGCATGGCGAAGCCGCGCTCGGGGTCGACCGCGCCCTCCTTCGGCACCAGGTCGCGGACATGGCCATAGGAGGCCAGGACGGTGAAGTCCTTGCCGAGGTATTTGTTGATCGTCTTGGCCTTGGCGGGCGACTCGACGATGAGCAGGTGCTTGGGCATGGCGGCATTCTGGGGGGTACGGCGGCGGTCCTTCCGGGACCGGATGCGGGCGGTGAGCGTCGTGTGAAGGAGCGTCCGCCAGAGAAGCCGACGCCCGGGGGAGGTCCCCCGGGCGCGGTCGCTGTCCTTTTTATACGTGAATCACGCCGCGGCCGGCCGTGTCAAGCCGGCCGCGCCCGGCCCCCGTCCCGGCCTACCCCTTCATCGAGGAAATCAGGCCGACCATGGCCAGGCCCACCGCCAGCGCGCCGGCGATGAACAGGCCGAACAGCACGAGGATGACCACGGTGACCGTGCCGAGGCCGCGTTCCTGCCACTCCGGGCGGTCGGTGAAGGCCCACTTGTCGACCACCAGGGTGTCGCAGAGCATGTCGTGCAGGGCCTGCTTGCGCTCGGTGAAGGCCACCATCAGGCCGGAGATCAGGACGCCGATGCCACAGGTCATCAGCACGAACAGGAAGTACGCCACGTACCGCAGCAGCGCGCGCCAGAAGCCCACCGGCTCGCCGCTGGTGCGCACCACCTTCACGCCCACGGCCATCTTGCCGAGGCTGGCCTGGGTGCCGGACGAGTGCATCCAGGCGAAGTACAGCGCCGGCAGGCCCAGGCTGATGCCGTAGTAGAGCAGCATGAAGGTCACGCTGGCGCCCGCGCCGGCCAGCTCGTTCTGTGCCAGGCTCGACAGGCTCAGGCCGAACAGCAGCATCAGCGGGATCAGCAGCGCGTAGGTGAGGATCGCGGTAACGATGCCATCGAGGAAGCTGGCCGCGACGCGGCGCCAGAGTCCGCCCATCACCACGTCGCCGCCGTGGACCGGGGCCGGGCCGGCGTGGCTGTCGAAACCGGTGGCCGGCGCCGCGTAGGGGCTGTAGGCGCCGGCCGCGGTCGCCAGCGTTTCCGCCGGCACGTCGCCCGCCGGGCCCAGGGTCGGTTCGACCCGGAAGTCCAGCGTCGCCGGCGCCTCGTCCAGGCCCAGTTCGCCGCGCAGCGACCCCAGCGGCTGCCACGCCGGCAGGCCGTCGCGCCAGACCAGGGTCGCGGCGTCGATCTCGCCGGCGCGGAAGCGCTGGGCCAATGCCTCGGCGCTCTGGGGGCCAATCTGCCGGCGCTGGCGGTCGGCGTAATACCACTCGGTCATGCGTTGCGTTCCTCGCTGTCGGATTCCATGGCCGCGGTTCAACCGCGGCAGAAGGCGGGCAGGTGCTTGTCCTCGATCTCGGAACTGCACTGCCAGGTGCTGCTGGCGGGGTCGTACTCGAGCCAGATCCGTTGCCCGTCGAGCACGGGCTTGCCGGGCGTGGCCAGGGTCGCCTGCAGCCCGCACAGGTCGCTGCCTTCGAACTCGCCGAAGGTGACGTCCGCCAGCGCGCCCTGGGTATACCGCGCGGGGTCGTCGAAACCGGTGTCGTCATTGGTCGGGCAACGGCCCTGGGCGTCGAGGAATTCGACGACCTGCGGCTGCAGCGCCTGCGCCTGGCTGATGGCCGCGGTGGCCTGCGCGCGCAGGGTGTAGTCCTGGTAGGCCGGCAGCGCGATCGCGGCGAGGATGCCCACCACCGCCACCAGGAAGATCCCCGCCACCGCGACCAGCGCGGCGATCGCGCAGCCGGACAGGCCGCTGGGCCGCGGCGTCGCCACCGTCGTCGCGGCCATGGCGGCGGGCAGCGGCGGCGGCAGCGCCGGCAGCTCCAGCTCGGCGGCGAATTCCTGGAGGGGGCGCCACTGGGCCATGCCCTCGCGCCAGACCAGGGTGTGGGCGCCGATCGTGCCGCCCGCGGCCAGCGCGCGCAGTTCTGCGGCCGGCAGCGGTCCGTGCCGCTGCCCGCTGGCAGTGGCGTAATACCAGTCGCTCATGGATTTTCCCCGTGGCTTGCGCGTCCAGTGTGCCGCATGGCCCCTGCGCACGGAAGCCGGCTTGCGCCGGCTTCCTGTCGGTACACGCGTCAGGCCTCGCCGCTCAATGCACCGGCTCGGGTTCCTCGCCGAACATCTGGGTCTCCAGCCAGGCATACGCCGCTTCGGCACCGGGCTGGTTGAACAGCACCATCAGCACCACCCACTTCAGGTCGTCCAGGTCGATCTCGTCCTGGTCCAGCGCCATCGCCCGGTCCAGCACCAGTTCGCGCTGGCCGGCGTCGAGCACCCCCTGCTGTTCGAGGAACAGCAGGAAGCCGCGGCAATCGACGTCCAGGCGGTCAAGTTCCGGGCCGTGGTAGACGCGCACCGGGCCGTCGACCCGCGCTTCGCCGCCGGCCAGGCGCTGCTGCGCCAGTCCGTCGAGCCAGTCGAAGGCCTTGCTGATCTCCGCGGGGCTGAAGCCGGCTTCGATCAGCCCGTCGTGCAGCGGATCGCGGTCGCGGAGGGTGTCCGCATCGTCGCCGATGTAGTGTTCGAAGAGGTAGAGCAGGACGTCCAGGATGCTTTCTTTCATTGCCCTCGGCCTGCGCCCGGTGGGGGGCGCCGTGGGGTGGGGAACCACGGTCGCGGCGCAGTGGCCGGTCGTCCGTGTCAGGCCGCTTCGCCGCCGCCCGTGGACCTGCGTGCGTAGCGGCCATGTTCGACCGCCACCCGCCCATCCAGTTCCATGGCCAGCAGCATGGCCGACAGGGCCGCAGGCGTCAATCCGGTGCGGACGGCCAGGATATCCATAGGGGTGGGGTCGGCACCGAGGGCGTCCCACAATCTGTCGTGGTCGGTGGGCGATGCCGGCAGCGACCGCGCGGCTCCCGGAGGAGTCGGGTCCACGACCGGTCCGGGGGCGTCCACGGTGCCGTACGACAGGGCCAACCGGCCGGCCAGCGGGGCGATCCCGGCCAGGACCTCGGCCGGATCCTCGACCAGCTGCGCGCCCTCGCGGATCAGCCGGTGGCAGCCCCGCGACAGCGGATGGTGGATCGATCCGGGAATCGCGAATACCTCGCGCCCGGCCTCGGCCGCCAGCCGCGCGGTGATCAGGGCCCCCGAGCGGGCGGCGGCCTCGACCACGAGCACGCCCAGCGAGAGCCCGGCGACGATCCGGTTGCGGCCGGGGAAATGGCCGGCGCGCGGCGGCGTGCCCGGCGGATGCTCGCTGACCACCGCGCCGCTGGCTGCGACGCGCTCGCGCAGGGCGGCGTGGTAGCGCGGGTAGGCGACGTCGACCCCGGTGCCGAGCACGGCCACGGTCCGGCCACCCGGCCATGCCAGCGCCGCCTCGTGCGCGGCCGCATCGATGCCCGCGGCCAGCCCGCTGGTGATCGCCAGCCCGCCCCGGCACAGGGCGCCGGCGAAGCGGCGGGTGTTCTCGCAGCCGGCCGCGCTCGCGTTGCGGCTGCCGACCACCGCGACCGCCGGCTGCCAGAGCGCATCCGGGTCGCCGTCGACGAACAGCGCCAGCGGCGGATGCGGGGCCTGTCGCAGCAGCGCCGGGTAGCGCGGATCGTCGCTGCCGACCAGGTGGTGGCCCGGCCCGGCCAGCCAGGCCAGGGCACGGTCCAGGGCGGACGCGGGCACGCCGGCCATGCGTGCCTGCAGGCCCGCATCGCCGGTCTCGCCCGAGCGCAGGAGTGCATGGCGCGAAGCGCGGCGCCCGCCGGCCAGGATCAGCCGCAGCAGGGGCAGGGGATCGACGGGGGGGGCGGGCGTTGGCATGCGCAGAGCCTGGCCCGGAAACGGCGACGGCGCCCTAGGGCGCCGTCGCGGATCGTTGTAGGACGCTTGCGCGACCGGCTTACTGCGCGTCCGGATGGCGCGCCTGGAAGCCGACCCGCACCGGCTTGGTGCCGTCCATCACCAGGGCGTAGCTGACCTTGTCGAAGGTGCGGAACACCATCGCGTGCGCGGCGTATTCCTCCGGCAGGGCGACGCTGCTGCCGCTGCCGGTGAACTGGTCGTCCATGCGCGAGGTACGCGGGCCGGTGACCTTGTCGTTGACGTGGCGGCCCGGGCGCCACAGCGAGTACACCGTGCCGTTGTCGACGCCGTCGAGGCGACCGGCCGAAATCGCGATCACGTCGCGCGGGCCACCGGCGGTGCCGGCGACGGCCACGGCCAGCACGCTGACATCGGCCGGTTGCGAGGCCGGCGGGTGCGGGAAGAACTGCAGGTCGTAGGCGGCGGCTTCGACCGGAACCACGCGGTCGCCGGCGCGCACTTCGTGGCCGCTGTCTTCCAGGCTGAGCGTGGCGACCTGCGCACCATTGGCGCCGGCGGCGCGGGTGATGGTGCCGACGTTGACCTTGGACAGCTCGAAACCGAGGAATTCGTTGCGGCTGCTCGGCGGCACGTACTGGCTCCACAGCACGCCATCGAGCGGCGTGGTGCTGCCGTTGGCCTCCAGCTGCTGGAACGGACGCGGCAGGGCGTAGCGCACGGTCGGGCGCAGGACCATGTAGCGCTGGCCGGCCTGGGCGGTGTCCAGCCCCTTCACGTAGGCCAGCTGGCCGGCGCTGCCGCGCAGGCGGTTGTCCTCGAAGCCGACCACGTAGGGCAGGTGCTCGAAGGCGTCGGTGACGCGCAGGTCCTTGAGGAACGGCTCGATCTCCGACAGCGGCACCGCGCCGATCGGGGCCTCCTCGCGCGGACCCGGCTGCACCGCCACGCGGTCCAGGTAGGCCAGGCTGAGGACGTCGCCCGGGAAGATCAGGTGCGGGTTGGCGACCTGCGGATTGGCCTGCCAGATCTCCGGCCAGAGCCAGGGCTTGCCGAGGAAGCGGCCGGCGATATCCCAAAGTGTGTCGCCCCGGACCACGACATAGGTGTCCGGATGGCTGCCGCGCGACTCGACGGCGGCGGCATAGGTGGCGACAGTCAGCATCGCGACGGCAAGAACCGTCCGAAGGCGTGTGAGCATGGTTGCGATCCCGCCTGATTCCCCAACAGGTTCGCGGACTATAGTCCAGAATTCAGGCCGTTGCGCAAGCTTCCGCGCTAGAATTGCGACGGCCGGCCGGTTTGCCCCGGCCACCCCCACCGGAGTCCGCCCATGGCCCTGCTGCCCATCCTCGAGTTTCCCGACCCGCGCCTGCGTACCCGGGCTGCGACGGTCGACGCCGCGCAGGTGGCCACCCCCGAGTTCCAGAAGCTGCTCGACGACATGTTCGAGACCATGTACGAGGCGCCCGGCATCGGCCTGGCCGCCAGCCAGGTCGACGTCCACCAGCGCTTCATGGTGATCGACGTGAGCGAGGGCAAGGATGCGCCGATGGTGTTCATCAACCCCGAGATCACCGCCCGCGACGGCGACCAGGTCTACCAGGAAGGCTGCCTGTCGGTGCCGGGGATCTTCGCCGACGTGACCCGCGCCAACCGCATCACCGTGCGCTACCTGGACCGCCAGGCGCGCGAGCAGGAGCTCACCACCGAGGGCCTGCTGGCGGTCTGCATCCAGCACGAGATGGACCACCTGGAAGGCAAGCTGTTCGTCGACTACCTCTCGCCGCTCAAGCGCGAGATGGTGCGCAAGAAGCTGGCCAAGCAGCGCAGGCACGCGGCCTGATCCCCTGCGGCGCGCGTGCCCCCGGCCTGCGCACCGTGTCCCGCCCGGCCCGCCGCCGCCATGCCCGCGGCGGCCGGGGCTGATGCCTTCCGCCCGCGGCCCCTGGAGTTCCTGACCCGATGAGGATCGTCTTCGCCGGCACCCCGGATTTCGCGGTGCCCTCGCTGCGTGCCGCCGCGCGCCACAACGAAGTGGTGGCCGTCTACACCCAGCCCGACCGCCCGGCCGGTCGTGGCCGCGGCCTGGCGGCCTCGCCGGTCAAGCGCGAGGCGGTGGCCCGGGGCATCCCGGTGATGCAGCCGGAAACGCTGCGGGGCAGCCAGGCCCAGCAGGACCTGCGCGACCTCGCGCCCGACCTGCTGGTGGTGGTCGCCTACGGGCTCATCCTCCCGCGCCGGGTGCTGGAGATCCCGACCCACGGCTGCTGGAACGTGCACGCCTCGCTGCTGCCGCGCTGGCGCGGTGCCGCGCCGATCCAGCGCGCGATCCAGGCCGGCGACGCCGAGACCGGGGTGTGCCTGATGCGGATGGAAGCCGGGTTGGACACCGGCCCGGTGCTGCTGGAGCAGGCCACGCCGATCGGCCCGGACGAGACCGGCGGCCAGTTGCACGACCGGCTGGCGGAAATGGGCGCACAGGTGCTGGAAGACGGCCTGGGGTTGCTGCGCGCGGGGCTGTTGCCGGTGCCGTGGGTCCAGCCGGAGGAAGGCGTGACCTACGCGCACAAGCTCGACAAGGCCGAGGCGCGGCTGGACTGGTCGCGGCCGGCAATCGAGCTGGCGCGCACCGTGCGCGCGTTCAATCCCTGGCCGGTGGCCGAAGCGATGGTCGCCGGCGAGCGCCTGCGCATCCATGGCGCGATCGCGGTGGACACCGGCCATGCGGCCGCGCCGGGCACGCTGCTGGCGGCCGGGCGCGAAGGGATCGACATCGCCTGCGGCGACGGCGCGTTGCGGCTGCGCGTGGTCCAGCGCGAGGGCGGCCGCGCGATCACCGCGGCCGACTGGCTCAACGCCCGTCGCGACGTGGCTGGAACCTGACCATGCCGCAGCCGCGCCCACCTTCGCAGCGTTCCCCGGCGGCCAAACCCGCCAGGCCCGAGCGGCGGCCGCTGGCACCGGGCGTGGAAGTGCGCGTGCTCGCCGCGCAGGTGCTCGATGCCGTCGTCCACCGCGGCCGTTCGCTCAAGTCCGAGCTCGCCGCGGCACTGCCGCGCCTGCCCGACTCCCGCGACCGCGCGCTGCTGGAGGCGATCGCCTTCGCCGCGTTGCGCGGCCGCTACCGTTACGCGCCGGCGCTGCGCGGCTGGCTGCAGAAGCCCCCCGGCGCCAACGACGGCCCGCTGCTGGCGCTGCTGCTGGCCGGCTGCGCCCAGCTCGACGCGCTGCACCTGCCGGCGCATGCCGCGCTCGATGCCACGGTGGAGGCGGCCCGCGCGCTGGGCCGGCCGCACCAGGCCGGGCTGGTCAATGCGCTGCTGCGGCGGGCGCAGCGCGAAGGCATTCCGCCCGCCGACCCGGCCGGCGCCTGGCCGGACTGGCTGCGCGCACGGATCGAGGATGCCTGGCCCGGAGATGCCGCCGCGGTATTCGCCGCCAGCGCGCAGCCGGCGCCGATGTGGCTGCGGGTGAACCGGGCGCGGACCACGCGCGACGACTACCTCGCCCGCCTGCAGGAGGCCGGCCTGGCGGCGGCGATCGAGCCGCGGCTGGCCGACGCGCTGCGCCTGGACACGCCGGTGCCGGTGGCGGCCCTGCCCGGTTTCGGCGAGGGCCTGGTCGCGGTCCAGGACGGCTCGGCGCAGCAGGCGGCCGACGCGCTGGCGCCGGAGCGCGGCGCGCGCGTGCTCGATGCCTGCGCCGCGCCGGGCGGCAAGGCCGCGCACCTGCTCGAGCGCGATCCGGCGCTGGAGCTGCTCGCGCTGGAGGTCGATCCGCGCCGGTTGCCACGGCTGGAAGACACCCTGCGGCGCGCCGGCGTGGCCGACCGCGCCCAGGTCCGCGCCGCCGATGCCACCCTGCCGGCGCTGTGGTGGGACGGGTTCACCTTCGACGCGATCCTGCTCGACGCGCCGTGCTCGGCCACCGGGGTGGTGCGGCGGCAGCCGGACATCCTGCTGCATCGGCGGCCGGAGGACCTGGAGGCGCTGGTCCAGTCGCAGGCGCGCCTGCTGGACGCGACCTGGCCGCTGCTGCGCCCGGGCGGGATCCTGCTCTACGCGACCTGTTCGATCCTGCCCGAGGAGAATGCCGGCCAGGTGGAAGCGTTCCTGGCCCGCACCGCCGATGCCGTCGCCGTGCCGTTGGCGGACGCGTTCGGCCATCGTGCCGGGGCCGGTCGCCAGCGCCTGCCCGGCGAGGACGGCATGGACGGCTTTTTCTATGCGCGACTGCGCAAGGCCGAGTGAGCGGCCGCTAGAATCGCCCGTTGTGAACGCACCGGCTCAATCGGCGCCCATGCCCAACTTCGACGCGCGTACCCGCGACACCTGGCTGTTCTGGATCACCGCCCTGCTCGTGCTCGGCGCCGGCCTGGGCCTGCGCGATCCGTGGCCGGCCGACGAGCCGCGCTTCGCGCTGGTGGCCAAGCAGATGGTGGAGAGCGGCAACTGGCTGTTCCCGCACCGGGGCATCGAGCTGTACTCGGACAAGCCGCCGATGCTGATGTGGCTGCAGGCCGCGTTCTACACCGTGTTCGGCAACTGGCGCGTGGCGTTCCTGCTGCCGTCGCTGCTGGCCGCGCTGGGCACGCTGTGGTGCGTGCAGGACCTCGGGCGCCGGCTGTGGACGCGCAAGGTCGGGCTGTACGCGGCATGGGCGCTGCTGTTCGCGTTCCAGTTCACCTGGCAGGCGAAGAAGGCGCAGATCGACCCGCTGGTCACCTTCTTCATCACCCTGGCCAACTACGGCCTGCTGCGCCACCTGCTGGCCGGCCCGGACTGGCGCTGGTGGACGCTGGGCTGGTTCGCCGCCGGCCTGGGCACGATCACCAAGGGTGTCGGCGCGATCGCCCTGCTGATGATCCTGCCGGCGGCGATCGCCTCCTGGCGCGGCTGGCCGCGGGTCAGGGTGCATGCGCGGGATCCGCGGTTCTGGCTGGGTCCGCTCGGGTTCCTGGTCGCGGTGTCGCTGTGGCTGGCGCCGGTGGTGAGCGTGGCGCTGGCCAAGAACCTGCCCGAGTACCGCGCCTACCTGGACGACATCCTGTTCCGGCAGACCGCCAAGCGCTACTCGCAGTCCTGGGACCACCACCAGCCGGCCTGGTACCACCTGGGCGTGATGCTGACGATGTGGATCCCGCCGGTGCTGGCGCTGCCCTGGGCGGTGCCGGCGTGGTGGCGGCGGCTGAAGCGGCGCGACGCGCGCTACCTGCTTCCGCTGGCCTGGTGGGCCATGGTGCTGGTGTTCTTCTCGATCCCCGACGGCAAGCGCGACGTCTACATCATGCCGGCGTTGCCGATGATGTGCCTGGCGCTGGCGCCGCTGCTGCCCGGCCTGTTGCGCCGCAGCTGGGCCAAGGCGCTGCTGCTGGCGCTGACCGCGCTGCTGGCGCTGCTGTTCCTGGCCGGCGGCGGCGTCCTGCTGCACGGCAGCGGCTCGCTGGTCGACCGCATGCACGACCAGCGCGGGCTGGATCCGGACGGAGTCCGCGCCCTGGGCTGGATGCTGCTGGCGGTCGGGGCCTGGGCGCTGGGCTGCATGCTGGCCTTCCGGCGCCGCGTGGTGGCGGCGCTGTTCGCGAGCCTGGCCGGCTTGTGGGTGGCCTTCAGCCTGGTCGGATACCCGGTCCTCAACGATGCCAGCTCGGCGCGCGGCGTCATGGCCGATGCCGGGCGCCGGATCGGCCCGGATGCCGAGCTCGGCCTGGTGGCCTGGAAGGAGCAGAACCTGCTGATGGCCGACCGCGAAGCGGCGAACTTCGGCTTCAACGTGCCGTGGGAGCAGCAGCTCCAGCGCGGCGTGGCCTGGCAGGCGCGGGCGCCGGGGCGCTGGCTGCTGGTGCAGGAGGCCGCGCTGGAAGCCTGCCTCGACCGCGACAAGATCGAGCTGGCCGGCATCTCCAACCGCCGGCGCTGGTGGCTGGTGCCCCCGGGCGCGGTGAACGGGGAATGCGTGGCGACGGAGGAAGAGCGCGCGCGCGCCGCCGCGGAGCAGGGGCGCGGGATCGACTAGGGATGCGGGGCCGGCTCAGCGCGTGTTCCGGCAACGGGCCGGAACATGCGCCGCAATCCGGCGCGGGATGGCAATGGACCAGGCGCGGCTGCACGAAATCTCCAAGGACTTGCGCTGGCGCTGGGCGTCGGCTTGCGCCGTGGTGGGCCTGTGGAGCCTGCCCGCGCTGACGCTGAGCATTCCCAAGGGCCTGTTGCCGTTCGGCTTGCTGCTGCTGGCCTCGACCCTGCTGGTGCCGTTGCGGGTGGCGCGGGCCACGCGCCAGATCGGCTGGCCCTGGATGCTGGTGGCCGTCGCCGGCGTCGTGCCGTTGCTGGTGGCGCTGGCGTCGATCCACCTGATGGATTCGAGCGAGGGCATCGACGGCCGCGATCGCCTGCTGGTGCTGCCGTGGACGATGGCCTGGGCCTGGGCGCTGGACCCGCCTCGGGTGATGTTGTGGCGCGGCGCCCTGGCCGGGCTGCTGGCGGCCGCGGCGTTGGCGCTGGTGCAGGTGCTGTCCGGCGCTGCACGCGCGGGCGGCTGGCTCAACCAGATCGTGTTCGCCGACGTGGTGCTGGTGCTGATGGTGCTGGCGGTCTTCTGCCGTCCGCCCCGCAGCTGGCACTGGTCCGCGTTCGGCCTCGCCCTGGGCGTGCTGGCCATCCTCCTGAGCGGCACCCGCGGGCCCTGGCCGGGACTGCTGCTGCTGTTGCTCGTGCTGGTGTTCGGCAGCGGCTGGCGCAGCCGTCGCAGCCGCGCGGTCCTGCTCGGCGGGCTGGTGACCGCGGGCATCGTCCTGCTGGTCTCGGTGCCGAGCCTGACCGAGCAGATGCGCCTGTCCGAACTGCGCCAGGACATCGAGCGGATGGATCGGGGCGATCACAACTCCTCGGCGGGCGCGCGCCTGGAGCGGCTGCAGGTGGCGGCCGACGCCTTTGTCGCCGCGCCGTGGACCGGCGTGGGCTTCGGCGAGTTCGACCGGGCGATGGAAAGCCTGCCGGTGTGCAAGGGCGACAGCGGGCGCAAGGTCAAGCGCTGCCACCTCGGCCATGCGCACAACGACCTGGCCGAGTGGGCCGCGACCATGGGCGTGCCCGGGGTGCTGTCCCTGCTGCTGCTCTACGGCGTGCCGCTGTGGCTGTTCCTGCGCCTGCGCCGCGGCGTGCGGCTGGGCCGGCTGCGAGGCTGCGCGTCGGCCGGCGCGATGCTGGTCACGGTATTCATCCTGTGCGGCCTGACCCAGTCGATGTTCGCCCACCAGACCACGACCAGCGTCTACGCCGCCTTCGGCGGCGTGCTGCTGGGACTGGCGCTGCGCGAGGCGCGCTGGCGCCAGCCCGGCGGCGCTTCCGCCCCGGTGGCTGTGCCGCGGCGATAGCGGAAGGGGCGCGTCCGGCGGCGGCCGGACATGCCGACGGGAGCGAATGCGCGGCCCGCGCCGGACCGGGAGTCGCGGAAAAAAAGACGCCGGCCCTTGGAGGGGCCGGCGCCGGGGGATGCCGGCGTCGCCGCCGGCGGGGGAAGGGACTACTTGGAGATGTCCACGTCCTTGGTCTCGCGCAGGAACAGCGTTCCCACCACCACGGTCAGCAGCGCGATGCAGATCGGGTACCACAGCCCGAAGTACATGTTGCCGGTGCCCGCCACCAGGGCGAACGAGATCGCGGGCAGGAAGCCGCCGAACCAGCCGTTGCCGATGTGGTACGGCAGCGACATGGAGGTGTAGCGGATGCGGGTCGGGAACAGCTCGACCAGGTAGGCGGCGATCGGGCCGTAGACCATGGTCACGTAGATCACCAGCACCCACAGGATGGCGAGCGTCATCGGGATGTTGATCCGGTCCGGATCGGCCTTCTCCGGATAGCCGGCCGCGGTCAGGGCCGCCTTCATCGTTCCCGCCAGCGCGGTGGCCTTGGCCTTGGCGTCGTCCTTGGCCAGGCCGGTCGCGTCGTACGACTCGAACGAGGCGCCACCCACCTCCACGCGGGCGACGGTGCCGGCCGGCGCGGCCTGCACGGTGTACGGCACGCCGGCCTTGGTCAGGGCCGCGGTCGCGATGTCGCACGCGCTGGTGAACTTGCGCACGCCCGCCGGATCGAACTGGAACGAACAGGTCGACGGATCGGCATGCACGATCGCCGGCGCGCTCTCGCGGGCTTCCTCGACGGCCGGGTTGGCGTAATGGGTCAGCGCCTTGAACAGCGGGAAGTACGTCAGCGCCGCCAGCAGGCAGCCGGCGAGGATGATCTTCTTGCGGCCGATCTTGTCCGACAGCCAGCCGAAGACGATGAAGAACGGCGTGGCCAGGGCCAGTGCGCCGGCGATCAGCAGGTTGGCGGTGGTGCCGTCCACCTTCAGCGCCTGGGTCAGGAAGAACAGCGAGTAGAACTGGCCGCCGTACCAGACCACGGCCTGGCCGGCGGTGGCGCCCAGCAGCACCAGCAGCATGAGCTTGAGGTTGCCGCCCTTGAGCGAATCACGGAACGGCTGCTTGGAGCCCTTGCCCTCGGCCTTCATCTGCTGGAACAGCGGCGATTCGCTCAGCTGCAGGCGGATCCACACCGAGATGCCCAGCAGCACGATGGACACCAGGAACGGGATGCGCCAGCCCCAGGCCTCGAACGCCTCGGTGCCCAGGCTCAGGCGGCAGGTCAGGATGACCAGCAGCGAGAGGAACAGGCCGAGCGTGGCGGTGGTCTGGATGAAGCTGGTGTACAGGCCGCGCTTGCCGTCCGGCGCATGCTCGGCGACGTAGGTCGCCGCGCCGCCGTACTCGCCGCCCAGCGCCAGGCCCTGCGCCAGCCGGAGCAGGATCAGGATGATCGGCGCGGCCACGCCGATGGTGGCGTAGGTGGGCAGGATGCCGACGATGAAGGTCGACAGGCCCATCAGCACGATGGTGACCAGGAACGTGTACTTGCGGCCGATGCGGTCGCCGAGGCTGCCGAAGAACGCCGCGCCGAACGGGCGCACCGCGAAGCCGGCGGCGAACGCCAGCAGGGCGAAGATGAAGCCCGTGGTCTCGTTGACGCCGCTGAAGAACTGCTTGGCGATGATCGCCGCCAGCGACCCGTACAGGTAGAAGTCGTACCACTCGAAGACCGTGCCCAGGCTCGAGGCGAAGATCACCTTCTTGTGGCCCTTGCCGAGTTCGCCCTGCGGCGAATGGTGGTGCGTTGTCGCGCTCATTTGGATCCCCTCCCTCAGAAGCTGTACTTGACGGATGTGTGGAAGCGCTTGAGGTCGCCTTCGCGGTCATCCTCGAGCGAACGCTGGCCCCAGCCGATCTCCGCGCCGATGTCCAGCTTCGGGAACGGCGAATAGATCAGGTTGGCGTGGTAGGACTGCGAGCGCTCGGTCACGCCCCAGCCGACCAGGCCCACGTCGTTGTCGAACGACGCCATCGAGTACATGAGGTTGGTGCGCAGCTTCGGGCTGAACACGTGGCGCCAGGCCACGAAGCCGCCCCAGCCGTCCAGCGCCTCGATGTCGCCGCTGGCGTCCTGCATCACGTCGCTGCCCAGGCCGAAGGCCATGTAGCGGCCGATGCCGCTGCCGTAGTTGGCCATGTAGCGGATGTCGTCGCTGGCGCCCACGTTGAACTTGCCCGACACGCTGACCGCGCCGCCCGAATCGGTGTTGTCCCCGGCCTTGAACTGGCGCAGCATGCCGGCCACCGAGAGGTGGCCCCAGTCGCCCTTCATGTTGTAGCGCCCGGTCAGGTCCGGGACGTTGTTGTCGCCGGTGGTGGTGCGCGCGCCGGCGGTGGCGGCGTTCGGTGCGTAGGCCTGCACGGTGGTGTTGGGATTCTCCAGCGCCACCGACCACGGGCCGTTGCTGTAGCGCACCTGGGCCTGGCGCACGAACACGGTGCCGTCGGTCACGCCGACGAAGTCCACCGCGTCGGGCAGCGCGGCCACGTCCTGGAAGTTGGACCAGGTCTGGCCGGCCAGCCAGTTGTTCCAGCTGACGTAGGCCTGGCGCAGGGTGACCGCGTAGGTGTTGGTGGCCACTTCGTTGCCGGCCAGGGCGTTGCTGCCGCCACCGAAGAAGTCCATCTCGACGTAGCCCTTGAGCTTGTCGCCGCCCTCGGTGACGTGGTCGGCGCTGAGCCAGAAGCGCGAGAACTGGGCGTGGAAATCGGTGTAGGGATCGCCGCCGTCGGCGCCGGCCCCGCCCACCGGGATGGTGCTGGGCACGTAGAACATCCGGCCGGACGAGCCGTCGGCGATGCGGCCGTCGCTGGTGTCGGTCACCATCGCGTCGAGCTTGATGAAGCCGCCGTAGGTGAACACCGACCCGGGGTTGCCCGCCGGCGTGATCGTGGTGCTCTGGATCGGCTGCTTGCCGGCCGGCACCGCCGCGACGGCGGGCGCGGCCGCCTGCGCGGTCTGGACCTGCGCCACCTGTTCCTGGGTGGTGGTGATCTGCGACTGTTGCTGCTGCTGCGCCGAGACCAGCATCTGCACCTGCCGCTCCAGTTCGGCCACGCGCGCCTCGAGCGCCTTCTCGCGCGCGGTCTGCGCGAACGCGGCGCCCGGCGCCACGATCGCCACCAGCAACGCGGCCGCCAGCGGCCGCCGCAAGAGCCTGGATGGATGTCTGCTCATTTCCCCTTTCTCCCTCGTAGTGGTGGCATGCACCGCGGATCGACGAGTGGCCGCGATGAGGCGGCCGGTGCACGGAGACTGCGCAGCGGACGGGCGGAGCGCCTATTCGCCATTAGTCGAAGGCGGCCCCCGCCGCCGGCCTGGGCCTGCGGCAACACGCGTTGCGCGGCCGCGGCCGCGGCGCAGCGGCACGTCGATTCGACCAAGGTCTAGCCCTCCCTGCTGCAATGCGTCACGGTGGATGCGTCAAACTGGCGCCCCGTCCATCGCGCGCCGCCGGCGCCGGCGATGGACCGCCGGGAGCCTTGAGGAGGGAGTAGCGATGTCCGACCTGTACCCCGTCAAGCCGGAGTTCGCCGCGCGCGCGCGGATCGGCAAGGACGACTACCAGCGCCTGTACCGCGAGTCGGTGGAGGATCCGGAGGGCTTCTGGCGCAAGGCCGCCGGGCGCCTTGACTGGTTCCGCGAACCGACCCGGATCAAGGACGTCAGCTATGCGCTGGACGACTTCCGCATCCGCTGGTTCGAGGACGGGCAGCTCAACGCCTCGGTCAACTGCCTGGACCGGCAGCTGGCCACGCGCGGCGACAAGACCGCGCTGCTGTTCGAGCCCGACAGCCCGGATGCGCCGGCGCAGAAGGTCAGCTATCGCGAGCTGTACGAGCGCGTGTGCCGGCTGGGCAACGCATTGCGCAACCTGGGCGTGGTCAAGGGCGACCGGGTCACGATCTACCTGCCGATGATCCCCGACGCGGTGGTGGCGATGCTGGCCTGCGCCCGCATCGGCGCGATCCACTCGGTGGTGTTCGGCGGCTTCGCCCCGAACTCGATCGCCGACCGCGTCGCCGACTGCGGCAGCAAGCTGGTCATCACCGCCGACGAGGGCCTGCGCGGCTCGAAGAAGATACCGCTCAAGGCCAACGTCGACGCCGCGCTGAAGCTGCCGGGCACCCACTCCGTCGAAACCGTCCTGGTGGTGCGCCATACCGGCGGCGCGGTGGACATGCAGGCGCCGCGCGACCGCTGGTTCCACGACGTGGTCGACGGCCAGCCGGCGCAGTGCGAGCCGGAGCGGATGGACGCCGAGGACCCGCTGTTCATCCTCTACACGTCCGGCTCGACCGGCAAGCCCAAGGGCGTGCTGCACACCACCGGCGGCTACCTGCTGTACGCGGCCTACACCCACGAGGCGGTGTTCGACCTGCGCGAGGACGACATCTACTGGTGCACCGCCGACGTGGGCTGGGTCACCGGCCACAGCTACATCGTCTACGGTCCGCTGGCCAACGGCGCCACCTCGGTGGTGTTCGAGGGCGTGCCCAACTACCCCAGCGTGTCGCGCTTCTGGGAGGTGATCGACAAGCACCAGGTGACCATCTTCTACACCGCCCCGACCGCGATCCGCGCGCTGATGCGCGAGGGCGAGGCGCCGGTGAAGAAGACCTCGCGCGCCTCGCTGCGCCTGCTCGGCAGCGTCGGCGAGCCGATCAATCCGGAAGCCTGGCGCTGGTACTACGAGGTGGTCGGCGACGGACGCTGCCCGGTGGTCGACACCTGGTGGCAGACCGAGACCGGCGGCATCCTGATCTCGCCGCTGCCCGGCGCCACCGACCTCAAGCCGGGCTCGGCCTCGCTGCCCTTCTTCGGCGTGCGCCCGGCGCTGGTCGACGCCGGCGGCGAGCCACTCGAAGGCGCCGCCGAGGGCAACCTGGTCCTGCTCGATTCCTGGCCGGGCCAGATGCGCACGGTCTACGGCGACCACCAGCGCTTCATCGACACCTACTTCCGCACCTACCCGGGCACCTACTTCACCGGCGACGGCTGCCGCCGCGATGCCGACGGCTACTACTGGATCACCGGCCGCGTCGACGACGTGATCAACGTCTCCGGCCACCGCATCGGCACCGCCGAGGTGGAGAGCGCGCTGGTGCTGCATCCGAAGGTGGCCGAGGCGGCGGTGGTCGGCTTCCCGCACGACATCAAGGGGCAGGGCATCTATGCCTACGTCACCCTCAAGGCCGGCGAGGTGCAGAGCGACGAACTCCTGAAGGAGCTGGTGGGCTGGGTGCGCAAGGAGATCGGGCCGATTGCCACGCCGGACCACCTGCAGTGGGCGCCGGGCCTGCCCAAGACGCGCTCGGGCAAGATCATGCGCCGGATCCTGCGCAAGATCGCCGAGAACGCCCCGGACCAGCTCGGCGACACCTCGACCCTGGCCGATCCGTCGGTGGTCGAGTCGCTGGTGAGCGAGCGCAAGGTGAAATGAGGTGATGCCGGCAGCACCGGCGGAGCGGGAGGGATCCGCCGGTCAGTGCCGCAGGGCATCGGCCCGCATACTGGTCCGGCCGAATCCACTGCAACCGAGCGCCTCCCCCGCATGTCCACGATCCTGATCGCCGACGACCATCCGCTGTTCCGCGAGGCCCTGCGCGGCGCGGTGCAGCGAATCCTGCCGGGGGCGACCCTGTGCGAGGCCGACAGCGTCGACGCGCTGTACGGACTGGTCGAGGCGCATGCGGACGCGGACCTGCTGCTGATGGACCTCAACATGCCCGGCGCGCACGGTTTCAGCGCGCTGGTGCACCTGCGCGCGTTGCACCCGCAGTTGCCGGTGGTGGTGGTGTCCGCGCGCGAGGAGCCCAGCGTCATGCGCCGTGCGCTGGACCACGGCGCACTGGGCTTCATCCCCAAGTCGGCCGATTCGGACACCATCGGCGAGGCGATCGGCCTGGTCCTGGAGGGGGAACGCTGGGCGCCGGCCGCCGCCGCCGCCGCACCGGCGATGGACCGCGACGAGCAGGCGGTCGCGCAGCGCCTGCGCGAGCTCACCCCGCAGCAGTTCCGCGTGCTGCAGATGCTCGGCGAGGGCCGGCTCAACAAGCAGATCGCGTGGGACCTGGGCGTTTCGGAGGCGACGATCAAGGCCCATGTCACCGCGGTGCTGCGCAAGCTCGGGGTGGGCAACCGGACCCAGGCGGTGCTGATGGCCGGTCGCCTGGCGGTGGATCCGGACGGCGTCGTGGCCCCGCCCGAAGAGCACGACTGAGCGGACCGAAGCACGGCGGTTTGGCGGCCCGGCTGGAAGCGGTTACCGGGCCTCGGGCCTGAACGGCTGCTGCGCCGCCGCTTGCGGCCGGCCGGGTGGTGCGCCGCACAATAGCGGTGCGGGACGAGCCCCCGGCGCCGTGGGGCGCAGCCGTCGCGACGCCAGGAGAGCCACGTGGTCGCAGCTTCCGATCCTTCCGCACGACGGCGCCAGGTGCATCGATGACCGCCCCGGTCGCCACTCCCGCGCCCGCGGCCACGTCCTGGTTGCCGGCGGTCGAATCGCCGCTGCCGATGCCGGGCCAGTCGCTGCGCGAGGGCCGGCTCGTGTCGCAGCGGCCGCCGACCTCGCCGCGCGGCATCGGCTGGCGTCGCCTGCTGGTGATCGGCGGCACCGCCGCGCTGACCGCGGTGGCGACGATGGGCATGCTGCAGGTGCTGCGCGTGGGCGGCCTCAGCGTGCTCGACCTGGTGTTGCTGGTGCTGTTCGTGGCGCTGTTCGCCTGGATCGCACTGTCCAGCGTCAGTGCCGCCGCCGGCTTCGTGCTGATGCTGGGGCGCGACCGCCTGCCGCTCGGCATCGAGCGCGACGGCCCGCTGCCCCGCCTGGCCACGCGCACCGCGCTGCTGATGCCGACCTACCACGAGGATCCGGCCCGGATCATGGCCGGCCTGCAGGCGGTCTATGAATCGGTCGCCGCCACCGGCCAGCTCGACGCCTTCGATTTCTTCGTGCTCAGCGACAGCCGCCGCGAGGAGGTCGCCGCGGCCGAGCTGGAGGAATTCCGTGCGCTGCTCGCGCGCACCGGCGGCGAGGGCCGCCTGTTCTACCGGCGCCGCGCCGACAACAGCGGGCGCAAGGCCGGCAACATCGCCGAATGGGTGCAGCGCTTCGGCGGCGCCTATCCGCAGATGCTGATCCTCGACGCTGACAGCGTCATGAGCGGCGCCACCCTGGTGCGGCTGGCCTCCGCTGTCGAGCGCCATCCCGGCGTCGGCCTGGTCCAGACCCTGCCGCGGGTGGTCAACGGCCAGACCCTGTTCGCGCGCATGCAGCAGTTCGGCGGCCACGTGTACGGGCCGGTCATCGCCCGCGGCGTGACCTGGTGGCACGGCAGCGAAGGCAACTACTGGGGCCACAACGCGATGCTGCGCACGCGCGCCTTCGCCGACCACGCCGGCCTGCCCGAACTGGCGGGGCGCAAGCCCTTCGGCGGCCACATCCTCAGCCACGACTTCGTCGAGGCGGCGCTGATGCGGCGCGGCGGCTGGGCGATCCACCTGGTCCCGCAGCTGGACGGCAGCTACGAGGAGGGTCCGCCGTCGTTGACCGACCTGCTGGTGCGCGACCGCCGCTGGTGCCAGGGCAACCTGCAGCACGGCAAGGTGGTCGGCAGCGCCGGCCTGCACTGGGTCAGCCGCACGCACATGCTGGTCGGCATCGGCCATTACTTCACCGCGCCGATGTGGGCGATGCTGATGCTGGTCGGCCTGGCCATCCCGCTCTACAGCTCCGACCTGGTCTGGGACGGCTTCCAGCTGCCGGGCTTCTCGCCGCTGCGCTACTGGGCCGCGCGCGACGCCGAGCGGGTGGCGTGGCTGTTCGCCGCGACCATGGGCGTGCTTTTCGCGCCGAAGGTGTTCGGCTACATCGCCACCGTGCTCGACCCGCAGGCCCGGCGCGGCGCCGGCGGCGGGCTGCGCGCCTTCGCCGGCGTGCTGATCGAAAGCCTGCTGGCCGCGCTGATGGCGCCGATCGTGATGTACCGCCAGTCGCGCGGCGTGGCCGAGGTGCTGGCCGGCCGCGACTCGGGCTGGGAAGCGCAGCGCCGCGACGACGGCAGCGTGCCGTTGTCCAGCCTGGTGCAGGGCTATGCGGGGCTGAGCCTGTTCGGCTTGTTCATGGGTGCGCTGGCGTGGGCGGTGTCGCCCGGCCTGGCGCTGTGGATGGCGCCGGTGGTGGTGGGCATGGTCCTGGCCATTCCCACGGTGTGGATTTCCTCGGCGCGCACGCCCGGGCGCTGGCTGCGCCGGCACCGGATCCTGTGCATCCCGGAGGAGCTCGATCCGCCGCCGGTGCTGCGCCGCGCCGCCGAGCTTCGCGCGGCCGCGGCGGCCACGCAGGCATAATGCCGGCGTCTACCGGGGAAGGACGAGAACCGATCATGCGGCTGGAATGCGTGGAGCAGGAGACCGGCCCGGCGCCGGCATGGACGGTGCTGTGGCTGCACGGGCTGGGTGCCGACGGCCACGACTTCGCCCCGATCGTGCCGGAGCTGTTGCGCCCGCACTGGCCGGCGCTGCGCTTCGTGTTCCCGCATGCCCCGGTGCGCCCGGTGACGATCAACGGCGGCATGCGCATGCGCGCGTGGTACGACATCACCGGCATGGATTTCGCCACCCGCGCCGATGCGGCCGGGATCGAGGAATCGGTGGCGCAGGTCGAAGCGCTGGTCGCGCACGAGGCCGCGCGCGGCATCGCGCCTTCGCGGATCGTGCTGGCCGGTTTCTCCCAGGGCGGGGCGATCGCGCTGGCCGCCGGCCTGCGCCGCAGCGAACCGCTGGCCGGCCTGGTCGCGTTGTCGACCTACCTGCCCGGCGGCGCTGCGGCGGCCGCGCAGCGCCACCCCAACGCGGTGGCGCAGCCGGTGTTCTTCGCCCATGGCGACAGCGACCCGGTCATCCCGGTGCAGTACGGCCAGGCCAGCGCGCAGGTGCTGGAGCGGGCCGGGTTCGAGGTGCAGTGGCACCGCTATCCGATGGCGCACCAGGTCTGCGCGGAGGAGATCGCCGACCTGGGCGACTGGCTGGACCGGCGGCTGGCGGCCTGAGCGATGCGCGACCCGCGCCGCGACCAGCCCTGGTTCCCCGACCTGTGCCGGCTGCCGCGGCTGGCGGCGCTGCTGGGACTGGCGGCGCTGGTCGTGGTGGTGCTGGCGCTGGCGCCCGACGGTGCGCAAGGCTGGAGCGCCTACCGTTTCCTGTCCGCCTGCGGCCTGGCGATGTGGCTGGCGCTGGCGGTGGCGGTACTGCTGTGCAAGCTGCGCGCACCGCTTTCGCGGCTGTCGCACCGACTGGGCGCGCTGGCCGCGCTGGCGGTGGCCGCGGCGGTGGCCTTCGCCGGGGCCGGCGTGGTGCACGCGCTGTACAGCACACTGGGCGCCGAACCGCTGGGCGTCGGCTTCTGGCGCTTCACCAGCGGCAGCGCGGCGGTGACGGTGCTGATCGTGGCGCTGGCGCTGCGCCACTTCTACGTCAGCGACCGATGGGCGGCCCAGGTCGAGGCCAATGCCCGGGCCGAGGCCGACGCGCTGCAGGCGCGGATCCGCCCGCACTTCCTCTTCAACAGCATGAACCTCATCGCCGGGCTGCTGCGGCGCGACCCGGCCGTCGCCGAGCGCGCGGTGCTCGACCTGTCGGACCTGTTCCGGGCCGCGCTCGGGGCCGGCGAGGGCGAGTCGACCCTGGCCGCCGAATGCGAACTGGCGGCGCAGTACCTGTCGATCGAACAGCTGCGGCTGGGCGACCGGCTGCAGGTGGCCTGGGAGCGCAGCGAGCCGCTGCCGTGGGAACTGCCGCTGCCCCGCCTGGTGCTGCAGCCGCTGGTGGAGAACGCGGTATTGCACGGCGTGTCGCGGCTGCCGGAGGGCGGCACGGTGTCGATCGCCCTGTGGACGGACGCGCAGTCGCTGCACCTGCGCGTGCGCAATCCGGCGCCGCCGCAGGATCCGTCGCTGGCCAGCCTGCACCGCGGCGCCGGCCACGCCCAGCGCAGCATCGCCCACCGGCTGGCGTGGCGCTTCGGCCCGCGGGCGCGGGTGACGGCCGGCTGGAGCGACGGCTACTATGCCTGCGAGGTCACGTTGCCCCTGGACGCATGAGCCTGAAACTGGTGATCGCCGACGACGAGCCGATGGCGCGCGAGCGCCTGCGGATGCTGCTCGCCGACGAATCCGGGGTGGAAGTGGTGGCCGAGGCCGGCGACGGCCAGCAGGTCCTCGATGCCTGCGCCGCGCACCGGCCGCACGCGGTACTGCTCGACATCGCCATGCCCGGGATCGACGGGCTGGAAACCGCGCGCCGGCTGGCGGCGGCGACGCCGCCCACGGCGGTGGTGTTCTGCACCGCGTACGACGCGCATGCGCTGTCGGCGTTCGAGGCCGCCGCCCTCGACTACCTGGTCAAGCCGGTGCGCCCCGAGCGCCTGGCCGCCGCGCTCGAGCGCGTGCGCACCTTCCTCGCCGGTCGCCCGGCGACCGCCAGCGGCAAGCGCACCCACCTGTGTGCGCGCCTGCGCGGCAGCCTGCGCCTGATCCCGCTGGAGGACGTGCGTTACCTGCAGGCCGAGGAGAAGTACGTGGTCGTGCACCACGCGCGCGGCGAGGACCTGATCGAGGAGTCGCTGAAGTCGCTGGAGGACGAGTTCGCCGACCGCTTCGTCCGCATCCACCGCAACTGCCTGGTCGCGCGCCAGGAGCTGGTCGAGCTGCGCCGCGGCACCGACGGCCACGTCATGGCGATGCTGCGCAGCGGAGGCACGCCGCTGGAGGTCAGCCGGCGTTGCGTGCCGCAGCTGCGGCAGACCCTGCGCCACCTCTGACCTCTTCCGGAAGACCGGCTGCCGCGACCTTCCGGCGGACCGCAGCACGCCGGTGCCCGGTGCCCATGCGCTGGCATACATGGAGCGCCCGTCACCGGGCCCGGGTTGTTGCAGGCGTCGGGCCCGTCCGCGACCCGGCACGGTCCGCACCCGCGGCGCGCTCGCGATCCGGGCGCCCGTGGCCCATGAACAGGCTGCTGCATCCGCATTCCACGCAGGCGCGGTTACCGCCGCCCGGCGCCTATCCGGGATAATGCGCGCATGGACAGCCTCCGCATCGCCACCCGCAAGAGTCCGCTCGCCCTGTGGCAGAGCGAACACGTCGCCGCGCGCCTGCGCGCCGCCCATCCCGGGCTGGAGGTCGTGCTGGTGCCGATGAGCACCCGCGGCGACGAGCAGCTGGACCGCTCGCTGGCGGCGATCGGGGGCAAGGGCCTGTTCCTCAAGGAGCTGGAACTGGCGATGCAGCGCGGCGAGGCCGATTGCGCGGTGCACTCGCTCAAGGACGTGCCGATGCAGCTGGAGCCGGGCTTCGAGCTTCCGGCCGTACTCGAACGCGCCGACCCGGCCGATGCCTTCGTCAGCAACGCCTTCGACGGCATCGCCGCGTTGCCGCACGGCGCCGTGGTCGGCACCTCGTCGCTGCGGCGCCAGGCGCAACTGCGCGCGCGCCGTCCGGACCTGCAGCTGCGCGACCTGCGCGGCAACGTCAACACCCGCCTGGCCAAGCTCGATGCGGGCGAGTACGACGCCATCGTCCTGGCCTGCGCCGGCCTGGAGCGCCTTGGCCTGGACGCGCGCATCCGCGACCGCCTGGCGCCGCCGGACTGGTTGCCGGCGCCTGCGCAGGCGGTGGTCGCGGTGGAGACGCGGGTGGGCGACGCACGCACCCGCGAGCGCATGGCCGTGCTCGAGCACGTGCCGACCCGCGTGCGGATCGAAGCCGAGCGTGCGCTCAACCTTGCGCTGCACGGCAGTTGCCACGTACCGGTGGCCGCGTATGCCGAGCTGGACGGCGAGCGCCTGCGACTGCGTGCGTGGGTCGGTTCGGCCAGCGACGGCAGCGGCGTGTCGGCGCAAGGCGAGGGCGACGCCACGCAGTCGCAGGCGCTGGGACGGGCGGTGGCGGCCGACCTGCTGGCGCAGGGGGCGGGACGCTTCCTGGACTGATCGCGCCGGCAGCGGCGGGCGCGCCTGGGTCGGCTCAGTGCGCCTGCCGGTATTCCAGCACCGATCCGGCCAGGATCGACAGCGCCACCAGCGGCCAGATCGCGCCCGCCGAGCCGGGCCACACGTAGAGCAGGCCGGCCAGCAGCAGCGGCAGCCCCGCGACCAGGCCCAGCACCAGCCAGTGCATGGGCGACCGCAGCCGGGAACCGAGTCCGCCGCGCGCCTGCCACAGGGCCAGCAACAGCACGGCGGTGACCGTCGCCAGCAGGGCCAGCGAAGGTACCGGGCCGGCGGCCGGCAGCGGGCCCTGCCAGCGCAGCACCATCAGTGCGAAGAACAGGGCGGCGCCTCCCAGCAACGCCAATGCCAGGTGCACGGAGAGCAGCGGTCCCGCCTCGCCGTCATCCAGAAGCGCCAGCGCCGCGATCGTGGCCAGGGCGCTGGCGCAGGCCACCACGGCGACGGCCAGCAGCAGCCCGGGCTCGGATCCGTATCGCCACTGCAGCAGCGCCAGCGTGGCGCCGCTCGCCAGCAGCAGCGCCAGCGCGACCAGCCCGCGCAGCCACCAGCGCCCTGGCGCGGCCGGACGCGGCAGCAGCAGGCCCAGTCCGGCAGCGGCCAGCACGACGCCCAGGCCCAGTCCCCAGGCCTGCAGGTCGACCAGCTTGCGCTGGGTCGCGCTGTTGCCGAGCAGCAGCGCGCTGCTCAGGGCCACCCAAAGCACCAGCCCGCAGCCGGCGCCGCACAACGACAGCAGCAACGCGTGCACGCCGCCGCGCGTCGAGGCCGCGCCCGTCGATCCGCCCGCGGCCGCTGGCGGTCGTTTCCCACTCCTGGATTCCATCAGCTCTCCCCGGTTCGGCGGGCCCGGCCACCACGCGTGGCCGTCCCGTCCCGACCGCGATTCTGCCACCGACCGCCAGGCCGTTCCGGGGCACCGGTCGGCAATCCCGGCAGGCCAGTCGCGGGGGGCGCCGCAACCACGCCATAATCGGCCCATGGACCGCTACGAACGCATCAACGCGCTGCACCGCATCCTCAAGGCCGCGCGTTACCCGGTGACGGTGCCGCGGTTGCAGGAGGAGCTGGGCTGCTCGCGCGCCACCGTGTACCGCGACCTGGCCTTCCTGCGCGATGCGCTGATGGCGCCGGTGGAAGGCGACGGCGAGGCGGGCTTCCGCTACGCGGCCGGCGAGAGCGACCGCTTCGAGCTGCCCGGCCTGTGGCTCAGCTCGGAGGAACTTTACGCATTGCTGGCTTCGCAGCAGCTGCTGCGGCGTACCGGCGGCGGGGTGCTGTCGACCGTGCTGGCGCCGCTGCAGCAGCGGATCGAGGGTCTGCTGGCCGCGCAGGCTGGCGCCAGCCGCTGGCCGGTCGAACGGGTGCGGGTGATTCCGCATCGCGGCCGGCGCCTGGACGAGAACAGCTTCCGGATGGTGGCCTCGGCGGTGCTGGAACGGCGCCAGCTCGCCTTCGAGTACCGCGCGCGCTCCACCGACGAGACCACGCGCCGCAAGGTCTCGCCGCAGCGCATCACCCATTACCGCGACAACTGGTACCTCGATGCGTGGGACCACGACCGCGAGGCGCTGCGCAGCTTCGCCGTGGACCGGGTCAGCCAGGCGCGGCTGCAGGACGCGCCGGCGCGCGACGTCGAGGAAGCCGTGCTGGACCAGCACCTGGCGTCCAGCTACGGCATCTTTTCCGGCGAACCCAAGGGCTGGGCGACGATCGTGTTCAGCCCGAAGGTCGCGCGCTGGGTGGCCGACGAGCACTGGCATTCCAAGCAGCAGGGCCGGTTCCTGGCCGATGGGCGCTACGAGCTCAAGGTGCCCTACAGCGTGCCCCGCGAGTTGTTGATGGACGTGCTCCACTACGGCGCCGATGCCGAGATCGTCGAGCCGACCATGCTGCGCGAACAGGCCAAATCGCTGCTGTCGCTGGCGCTGTCGCAGTACGACCGCTGAGGCGGCCGCCTGCGAAGCCCATCCCCATGGGCGACCTGGGGCATCGGTGCACCGGGACGTCGTCCGTACCCGTCGCCGGGTCGCCGATGAATCGGCTCCTACAGGGGAAAGGCCGCGCGCTCTGTCGTAGGAGCCCATCCTCATGGGCGACCCGGGGCGTTCGTGTGCCGGGATGCCGCCAGGACCCGCCTCGTCGGGTCGCCGATGAACCGGTCCCCACGCGCAACGAAGTGCGCATCGCAGCTCCTGAGATGGCGCCGGTCCAACCTGCGCCTCCCAACCGAAGGAGCCGCCGCCATGCCGACCTGGTCGCCCACGCCCGCCGTCTTCGCCCCGTACCTGCCGGGGCAACGCCCGGATCCGGCCCTGGACCGGCTGCTGCGGTGCTGGCTCGTGGCGGGCTTGCTGGCCGTGCTGCTGGTGCCGGCCCTGCGCGGTTCCAGTGCGTGGCTGGGATGGTGGCCGATGTGGCTGGTGGCGATGCCTGCCGCGGCCTGGTGGGCCCTGCACCGGTTCGCCCTGCCGGCCGGCCTGCGCGCGGTCGTGCGCGGCCCGCGACGCCGGCGCGGCGGCGGCCAGGCGCGCCGCCGCGCCATGCCACGCGGTGCCGGCCGGCCGGATCCGCGCATCGCACGCCGGGCGGCCTGACCCCGCCCGTGGCGGGGTCTTTACCGGCATTCGACTGCGCCTGACCATCGGCACAGGGGGCGCGGACGGGGCTGTGCTAGCGTCCCGGGTCTGTTTCGCAGCACCCGGAGCCGCTTGATGTCCCGTTTCGCCCAGGCCTGCCTGTTCGCAGGCCTCATCGCCGCCGGTGCGGCCCATGCCCAGGAGCCCGCCGTGGCCAACGACCCCTACCAGTGGCTGGAGGACGTGACCGGCGACAAGCCGCTGGACTGGGTCCGTGCCCAGAACGCGAAGACCGACGCCGCGCTGGCGTCCACCCCCGAGTTCAAGGCGATGGAGGCGGGCATCCGCGAGGTCCTCGATTCCGACGCCAAGATTCCCGGCGTGCAGAAGATCGGCGACTGGTACTACAACTTCTGGAAGGACCGGAACCACGAGCGCGGCATCTGGCGCCGGACCACGCTGGAGGAGTACCGCAAGCCGAACCCGGCCTGGGAGACGATCATCGACCTGGATGCGCTGAACAAGGCCGAGGGCGAGAACTGGGTCTGGCACGGCGCCGACTGCCTGCGTCCGGAATACAACCGCTGCCTGGTCGCGCTGTCGCGCGGCGGCGCCGACGCCGACGTCACCCGCGAGTTCGATGTCGCCAGCAGGCGCTGGGTCGAGGGCGGCTTCTTCCGTCCGGAGGCCAAGGGCGCGCTCGGCTGGATCGACCGCGACACCGTCTACGTCTACACCGACTTCGGCGCCGGCACGATGACCGAGTCCGGCTATCCGCGGGTGGTCAAGCGCTGGAAGCGCGGCACGCCGCTGGAATCGGCGCAGGTGGTGTACGAGGGCAAGGCGGACGACATGTACATCGCCGCCTACCACGACGACACGCCGGGCTTCGAGCGCGACTTCGTCAGCCGCACGCTGGCCTTCTACAACGACGAGCTGTACCTGGTCGGCAAGGACGGCAAGCTGGCCAAGGTCGATGCGCCCAATTCGGCCAACAAGGGCGTCAAGCGCCAGTGGCTGACCCTGGAGTTGCGCGAGCCGTGGACGGTGGGCGGCAAGACCTACCCGGCCGGCTCGCTGCTGGCCACGGACTTCGACGGCTTCATGGCCGGCAAGCGCGAGTTCGACGTGCTGTTCGAGCCGACCGACAGCACCTCGCTGGCCAGCTACTCGTGGACGAAGTCGCACCTGGTGCTGAACGTGCTGGACGACGTGAAGAACCGGCTCAGCGTGCTGACCCCGACCGCGCAGGGCTGGAAGCGCGGGGAATTCGTGGGTGCGCCGGCGTTCGGCACGCTGGGCGTGTCGGCGGTGGACGACGACGAATCCGACGCGGTGTGGCTGACCGCCACCGACTACCTGACCCCGACCACCCTGTCGCTGACCCAGTTGGGCAAGGCGCCGGAGCAGCTCAAGGCGATGCCGTCGTTCTTCGACGGCTCCAACGACGTGATCGAGCAGCATTTCGCCACCAGCAAGGACGGCACCCGCGTGCCGTACTTCCTGGTGCGGCCGAAGGGGCTCAAGGCCGATGGCAGCAACCCGACCCTGCTGTACGGCTACGGCGGTTTCGAGATCGCGCTGACCCCCGGCTATTCCGGCGGCCTGGGCCGTTCGTGGCTCGATCGCGGCGGCGTGTACGCGGTGGCCAACATCCGCGGCGGCGGCGAGTACGGGCCGCGCTGGCACCAGGCCGCGCTCAAGGCCAACCGGCACAAGGCCTACGAGGACTTCGCCGCGGTCGCCCAGGACCTGATCGACCGCAGGATCACCTCGCCGCGGCACCTCGGCGTGCAGGGCGGCAGCAACGGTGGCCTGCTGACCGGCAACATGCTCACCCAGTACCCGGAGCTGTTCGGCGCGGTGGTGGTGCAGGTGCCGCTGCTGGACATGAAGCGCTACAACAAGCTGCTGGCGGGCGCCTCGTGGATGGCCGAGTACGGCAACCCGGACACGGCCGACTGGGAGTACATCCGGACGTTCTCGCCGTACCACCTGTTCGATCCGGCGAAGACCTACCCGCCGGTGATCTTCACCACCTCCACCCGCGATGACCGCGTCCATCCCGGCCACGCGCGCAAGATGGCGGCGAAGATGATCGAGGCCGGCAAGGACGTGACCTACTACGAGAACATCGAAGGCGGCCACGGCGGCGCGGCCAACAACGCCCAGGCCGCGCACATGGCGGCGCTGGCGTACAGCTTCCTGTGGCAGCGGCTGTCGGCCGGCGCAGACGGCGGCGCCGACGGCGCCGTCGGCAAGTAAGGATCCACCCAGCGCCCCCGGAATCCGGGGGCGCTGCCCATGCGCGGCTTGGAATCGCTCCGACCGGACCCCATCGATGAAACTTCCCGCTTCGCTCCTGCTGGCCTTGCTGATGACCCTGCCGACCCCGCCCTCGAACGCCGCCGCGGCCCCGCCGGCCGCGCCTCCCGCGACCGCGCCCGATGCGGCGCGCAAGCCGCACCCGGTGACCGCGCCGTTCGGCGCCACCCGGGAGGACGAGTACTACTGGCTGCGCGACGACGACCGCAAGGACGCGGCCATGCTGGCCTACCTCGAGGCGGAGAACGCCTGGACCGACGCGGTGATGGCCCCGCTCAAGCCGCTGCAGGACAAGCTCTACGACGAGATCGTCGGCCGCATCAAGCAGGACGACAGCTCGGTGCCCTACCGCGAGCGCGGCTGGTGGTACTACTCGCGCTTCGAGAGGGGCAAGGACTACCCGGTGCATGCGCGCCGCCAGGACGGCCCGGGCATCGATGCGCTGTCGATCCAGGCCGCCAACGAGCGCGGCGACTTCGCCGGCGAACAGGTGCTGCTCGACGTCAACGCCATGGCCGAGGGCAAGGGTTACTTCAGCGTTGGCGACTATGCCGTCAGCCAGGACAACCGGATCCTGGCGTGGGCCGACGATGCGGTCGGCCGCCGCCAGTACACGATCCGCTTCCGCGACCTGGAAACGGGCCGGGTATGGCCGGAGACGATCGAGGGCGTTTCGCCCAACCTCGTCTGGGCCGACGACAACCGCACCCTGTTTTACGTCGAGAACGACCCGGAGACCCTGCTCACCGTGCGGGTGAAGAAGCACGTGCTCGGCACGCCGGTGGCGCAGGACGCGCTGGTCTACGAGGAGCACGACGACAGCTTCTACATGGGCATCGGCCGCACCCGCGACGACCGCTTCGTCACCATCGGCGTGGAAAGCACGGTCGCGTCCGAGCTGCGCTACGCGCCGGCGGCCGACCCGCGAGCGTTCACCGTGCTGGCCAAGCGCCAGCGCGACGTGGAATACGACGCCGACCACCTCGGCGGCCGCTGGGTGATCCGCACCAACGCGCCCGGCGCCGACGGCAGGCCGGCGACCAACTTCAAGCTGGCTACCGCGCCCAGCGACGCGACCTCGCGCGCGCAGTGGAGCGACTGGCTGGCGCACGATCCGGGCGTGTTCATCGAGGAGTTCGAGCTGTTCGACGGCTTCACCGCGGTGGCCGAGCGTTCCGGCGGCCTGGAGCGGATCCGCCTGCTCAAGGCCGACGGCAGCCAGCAGTACGTCGCCGCCGACGAGCCGGTCTACTCGATGGGCCTGTCGGTCAACGCCGAGCCGGACAGCGGCTGGCTGCGCTACGGCTATACCTCGCTGGCCACGCCGGCGACCACCTACGAGCTGAACGTCGCCACCGGCGAGCGCCGCCTGCTCAAGCAGCAGCCCGTGCCTGGCTACGACCCGGCGAAGTACGTGACCGAGCGGGTGTGGGTGACCGCGCGCGACGGGGCGAAGGTCCCGGTGTCGCTGGTATACCGCAAGGGGCTGCGCAAGGACGGCACCGCGCCGCTGTTCCAGTACGCCTACGGCAGCTACGGCATCTCGATGGATCCGGGCTTCAATTCGCCGGTGGTGAGCCTGCTCGACCGCGGCGTGGTCTACGCGATCGCCCACATCCGCGGCGGCCAGGAGATGGGCCGCCAGTGGTACGAGGACGGCAAGCTGCTGAAGAAGCAGAACACCTTCAACGACTTCGTCGACGTGACCCGCGAACTGGTGAAGCTCGGTTACGCCGCACCGGGACGCGTGGCCGCCTCCGGTGGCAGCGCCGGCGGCCTGCTGATGGGCGCGGTGGCCAACCAGGCCCCGGCCGACTACCGGGTGATGGTGGCGCAGGTGCCGTTCGTGGACGTGGTCACCACCATGCTCGACGAATCCATCCCGCTGACCACCAACGAGTACGACGAGTGGGGCAACCCGCAGGAACGGCGGTTCTACGACTACATGCTGTCGTACTCGCCCTACGACAACGTCAGGGCGCAGGACTACCCGGCGCTGTTCGTCGGCACCGGCCTGTGGGATTCGCAGGTGCAGTACTGGGAGCCGGCCAAGTGGGTGGCCCGGTTGCGCGACGTGAACACCGGCACCCGCCCGGTGGTGTTCCGCACCAACATGGAGGCCGGCCACGGCGGCAAGTCGGGCCGCTTCCAGCGCTTCCGCGAGCAGGCCGAGTACTACGCCTTCGTGCTCGACCAGCTGGGCGTGGCCGAGGCGAAGTAGCGCATCCGATCACCCCCTCCCCGCAGGCGGAGGGAGTTCTCTGTAGGAGCCGATTCATCGGCGACAGGTGCGTCGGAATCACGAGGGCTTCGCTTGTGCCGACAGCGTCGGGTCACCGATGAATCGGCTCCTGCAAGGCGGGCCGGCCGGCGCCTATCATGGGCACCGATGGGCGACCGCGACCGCAACCGATTCCGCTGGGCCTGGTGGCTGCTCGCCTACGCCAGCCTGGGCGTGGGCATCGTCGGCATCTTCGTGCCGGGCCTGCCGACCACCGTGTTCGTGATCGTCGCCGCCTGGGCCGCCACGCGCGGCTCGCGTCGGCTGGAGCGTCGGCTGCTGGCCCATCCGCACTTCGGCCCGGTGATCCTGGCCTGGCGCGAGCATGGCGCGGTCCCGCGCCGCGCCAAGTGGGCGGCGACCTGGATGATGCTGGCCTGCGCCGCGATCCTGCTGCTGGTGATGGCGACGGTACCTTCGCACAGCGCCTGGATGGCCGTCCTGCCGATCGCCTGCATGGCCGTGGTCGGCACCTGGCTGTGGCTGCGGCCGGAGCCGACGCCGCGCGAGCCCGGGCCTTGATGCGCACACGGCCCCTTGGCGCGGCCTCGTTATACTGCCGCGCATGAACCTCAAGACGATCCTTTCCGCCGTTGCCGTCGTCCTGGTCCTGGCCGCCTGCGGCAACAAGGGGCCGCTGGTGATGCCGCAGAAGCCGGTGCCGGTGGAGCAGGAGATGCCCGCACCGCCGCCGGCCGAAACACCCCCGGCCACCGAGCCCGGACCCGCCGTCGACCCGGCCCTGCAGGACCAGGCCGACGACGCGGTGGACGACCCGACCGGCGGCGACGGGGATGGCTGAGCCGCTGCGCTTCAGCAAGATGCACGGCGCGGGCAACGACTTCGTCGTCATCGACCTGCGCGACGGCACGCCGCCGCCCGACGCCGCGCTCGCCTCCCGGCTGGCCGATCGCCACACCGGCGTGGGCTGCGACCAGATCCTGACCATCGAAGCGCCGCGCAGTCCCGGCGCGGTCGCCGCGTACGGCATCTGGAACGCCGACGGCAGTCCGTCGGGCCAGTGCGGCAACGGCGCGCGCTGCGTGGCCGCCTGGCTGGTCCGCGACGGCAGCGCATCGGGTGCGCGCTTCGTGGTCGACAGCCCGGTCGGCCGCCACGAGGTGGAGAACGTGGGCGACGGCCGCTACGCGATCGCCATGGGCGTGCCGCGTTTCGATCCGGCCGACGTGCCGCTGGCCGGGCTCGCTGCTGCCGGCGACCAGTACGCGCTGGACCTGGAAGGCGGCAGCGTGGCGTTCGCCGCCGTGTCGATGGGCAACCCGCATGCGGTGATCGAGGTGCCCGACGTGGCCGCCGCCGACGTCGCCGGCATCGGCCCGGCCCTGCAGCGTTCGCCGGCGTTCCCGCAGTCGGTCAATGTCGGCTTCGTCCAGGTGCTGGCGCCGGACCACGTCCGCCTGCGCGTGTTCGAGCGCGGCGTCGGCGAGACCCTGGCCTGCGGCAGCGGCGCCTGTGCGGCGGTGGCTGCGCTGGTCCGCCGCGGCCGCATCGCGCGCGAGGCGACCGTGTCGCTGCCCGGCGGCGACCTGCGCATCCGCTGGCCGGACGACCGCGCGGAGGTCATCATGGCCGGACCGGCGGCTTTCGTATTCGAGGGGGAATGGCAGGCATGAGCGACCAGCTTCAGGACAAGCACGGCGAAAAGCTGGGCGCGCACGAGGTCGCGACCTGGCTGCGCCGGCATCCGGGATTCCTCAAGCAGTTTCCCGACCTGGCCCTGAGCCTGGTGGTGCCGCGCGACGACGGCCGTGCCGCCTCGCTGGCCAGCTACCAGCTGGAAGTGCTGCGCGACAAGAACCGCGAACTGTCGCGGCGGCTGGCCGAACTGTCGGCCAACGCCCTGGAGAACGAGCGGCTGGCGGTGCGCACGCACCAGCTGACCCTGTCGCTGATGCGCCAGGCTGACTACGCCGACACCCTGCGGGCGATGGCCGCCTCCCTGGCCGAGGACTTCAACGGCGACCTGGTGCGGATCGTCTCGTTCCGGCCGGTGACCGGGATGGAGGACGCCGAATGGCTGCAGGTACGCGGCGAAGGCGAACCCGAGCTCGTGCCGTTCCGCGACGCCCTGCGCGACGGCGAGCCGCTGTGCGGCCGCCTGCAGGCGGAAAAGAACGCGGTGCTGTACGGACCGCGCCAGGAGGAGGTGCAGTCCAGCGCGTTGCTGGCGCTGAGCGGCGTGGGCCTGGTGGCCGTCGGCAGCCACGACCCGAACCGCTTCTATCCCGGCATGGGCACCCTGTTCCTGCGGATGATGGGCGAGGCGCTGGTGGTGGCGCTGGAGCGTTTCGCCGACTGACGCCGATCGGCGCCGGCAGCCACAGGCTCCCGGCCGCAACGCAACCGGTGCCTGCGATTCTTCACCGTCCGTGGCGCGTTTGCGTTTTCCAGGATCGCCCTGCGTGGCGGGCTTGGCGTAGAGCGGGGCTTGCCCCGCTGTTCGCTACGCCGGTAGACGTCGCGAAGCGGGGCAAGCCCCGCTCTACGAGCACCACCACGAGGCCGGGATCGCGGCGTTGCCCGTTTGCGCGCATCATGCACCCATGCATGATGGCGGCCGCCCCCGATGAACGGCATCGACGACTTTCTCGAGCACCTGCGCGTGGAACGGGCGATGTCGGCGCATACGCTCGACGCCTACCGCCGCGACCTCGATGCGCTCGCCGGCTGGGCGCTGGCGCAGGGCGCCGGCGAGACGTGCCGGCTCGATGCGACCCACCTGCGCGAGTTCGTCGCCGCCGAGCACCGGCGCGGGTTGTCGCCCAAGAGCCTGCAGCGGCGCCTGTCCGCCTGCCGCAGCTACTACGCCTGGCTGCTGAAGAACGGCGCGATTCCGGCCAGTCCCGCTGCCGGCCTGCGCGCGCCCAAGGCACCGCGACGCCTGCCGCAGGTGCTGGACGTGGACGAAGCGGTGCGGCTGGTCGAAGTGCCGACCGATACACCGCTGGGCCTGCGCGACCGCGCGCTGCTCGAGCTGTTCTACTCCTCCGGCCTGCGCCTGAGCGAGCTGTGCGCGCTGCGCTGGCGCGACCTGGACCTGGACGCGGGCCTGGTCACCGTGCTCGGCAAGGGCGCCAAGCAGCGCAGCGTGCCGGTCGGCTCGCACGCGCGCCGCGCGCTGGGCGATTGGCGCGCCTCGACCGGTGCACAGGCCGACGACTTCGTCTTCCCCGGCCGCGGCAGCGGCGCCATCAGCCAGCGTGCCGTGCAGGTCCGCATCCGCCAGCTCGCCGCGCGCCAGGGCCTGTTCAAGAACGTGCACCCGCACATGCTGCGGCACAGCTTCGCCAGCCACGTGCTCGAATCCTCCGGCGACCTGCGTGGCGTGCAGGAGCTGCTCGGCCACGCCGACATCGCCACCACCCAGATCTACACCCATCTCGACTTCCAGCACCTGGCCAAGGTCTACGACGCCGCGCACCCGCGCGCCCGGCGCAAGCGCTGAGCCTGCGCCGCCGCCACCCGGCCTGCGCGCCGCCACGGCGGAGCCCGCGCATGCCATGTCCGGATCCGGCGAGCCGGCGGCGCGCGCGCCTGCGATCCTGCATGCCCCTCCTCTTGCAAGGTCCGCGCATGTCGCCGTTCCGCCTGGCTGGCCTGGATCCGGCCCCTTTCGAACCGTTGTTCCTGCTCGACGACGCGGAGCTCGCCGCGCGTGGCATCGTCCGCCGTTTCGCCGACGCCGATCGCGGCTTTCCATGCCGTGTCGGCCTGGAGGACGCGCGCGTGGGCGAGGAGCTGCTGTTGCTGAACCACGAACACCTGTCCGCACGCTCGCCCTACCGCGCCAGCGGCCCGGTCTATGTCCGCCGCGGCGCGCGCCGGCGCGTGCTGCCGCCCGGCCAGGTGCCGCCGTACGTGGCCAGCCGGCTGATCTCGGTGCGCGCCTACGACCGGGTGCACCGGATGGTGGACGCGCAGGTGTGCGAGGGCCGCGTGGTGGCCGCGTGGCTGGAGGCGGCGTTCGCACGCGCCGAGGTGGCCTATGCCCACCTGCACAACGCCCGCCACGGTTGTTACTCCTGCCTGGCCGAACGGACCTGGACGCCGGCGGTGCGGAAGGCTTGATCGCGGCCGGGCCTGTCCCCATGTCCGTGTGACAGCCCACGGAGGCCGCATGGACCCCAGCCAGAACCCCAACGTTTTCCACGCCACCACGATCGTCTGCGTGCGCCGCGGCGACAAGGTGGCCATCGCCGGCGACGGCCAGGTCACGCTCGGCCACACGGTGATGAAGGGCAATGCGCGCAAGGTGCGGCGGCTGGGGCGCGACGGCCAGGTGCTGGCCGGCTTCGCCGGCGCGGCGGCCGATGCGTTCACCCTGTTCGAGCTGTTCGAGGCCAAGCTCGAGAAGCACGGGCAGCTCACCCGCGCCGCGGTGGAGCTGGCCAAGGACTGGCGCACCGAGCGCCGACTGGGCAAGCTCGAGGCGCTGCTGGCGGTGGCCGACCGCGAGACCTCGCTGGTCATCAGCGGCACCGGCGACGTGATCGAGCCGGAGGACGGCATCATCGCGATCGGATCCGGCGGCAGCTACGCGCTGTCGGCCGCGCGCGCGCTCATGGCCCACACGCAGCTCGACGCCAGGACGATCGCCACCGAGGCGATCGGCATCGCCGGCGACATCTGCATCTACACCAACCGCAACGTCGTCGTCGAAGAACTCTGAGGCCGCGTCATCGCACCGGCGCCGTCGCCATGCGGTGTCGCCGCGCCGGGCGCCAAGCCTGTTCCAGATCCCGCATCCCGTGATCGCCCCCGGCCCGGGGGCCGTCCACCCGAAGGCCGGCGGCCGCATGGCCCCGCCTTACAGCCACCAGTGAGCACGTCCATGTCGCACAACTTCGACAACACCTCCGCCACCATGACCCCGCGCGAGATCGTGCAGGAGCTCGACCGCCACATCGTCGGCCAGCAGTCGGCCAAGCGCGCGGTGGCCATCGCCCTGCGCAACCGCTGGCGGCGCATGCAGCTGGACCCGGAGCTGCGCAACGAGGTGATGCCGAAGAACATCCTGATGATCGGCCCCACCGGCGTGGGCAAGACCGAGATCGCGCGCCGGCTGGCGACGCTGGCGAATGCCCCGTTCGTCAAGGTCGAGGCGACCCGCTTCACCGAGGTCGGCTACGTGGGCAAGGACGTGGAGCAGATCGTGCGCGACCTGGCCGACACCGCGGTGAAGATGTACCGCGAGCAGGCCAAGGTGAAGGTGCGCCTGCAGGCCGAGGAGCGCGCCGAGGAGCGCATCCTCGATGCGCTGCTGCCGCGCCGCGCCGCGGCCATGGGCTTCGATCCGGCCGCTCGCGCGGAGGTGCAGGTGTCCGGCTCCGAGGATTCGACCCGGGCCAAGTTCCGCAGGATGCTGCGCGCAGGCGAGCTGGACGAGCGCGAGATCGAACTGGACCTCGCCGCCAATGCCGGCGTCGACATCATGACCCCGCCGGGCATGGAGGAGATGGGCCAGCAGCTGCGGCAGATGTTCGCCAACCTGGGCGGCGACAAGACCCAGAAGCGCACCGTGTCGATCAAGGCCGCGCGCCCGCTGCTGGTCGAGGAAGAAGCGGGCCGGCTGGTCAACGAGGACGAGATCCGGGCGCAGGCGATCGAGGCCTGCGAGCAGCACGGCATCGTCTTCATCGACGAGATCGACAAGGTGGCCAAGCGCAGCGGCAACGGCATGACCGGCGGCGACGTCAGCCGCGAAGGCGTGCAGCGCGACCTGCTGCCGCTGGTGGAGGGCTCCAGCGTCTCCACCCGCTACGGCACGGTGAAGACCGACCACATCCTGTTCATCGCCTCCGGTGCGTTCCACCTGGCCAAGCCGAGCGACCTGATCCCCGAACTGCAGGGCCGCTTCCCGATCCGGGTCGAGCTGTCGGCGCTGAGCAAGGACGACTTCGTCCGCATCCTCACCGAGCCGAAGGCCGCGCTGACGCGGCAGTACGTGGAGCTGCTGGGCACCGAGGGCGTCACCCTGGCCTTCGCCCCCGAAGCGGTCGAGCGCCTCGCCGAGATCGCCGCGCAGGTCAACGAACGCCAGGAGAACATCGGCGCCCGCCGCCTGCACACCGTGCTCGAGCGCCTGCTCGACACGCTCAGCTACGAGGCCCCGGACCGCGACGGCCAGTCGGTCACGGTCGACCGCGCCTACGTCGACGCGCACCTGGGCGAACTGGTGCAGGACCCGGACCTGAGCCGCTACATCCTCTGAGTCGCATCCTGCGCCGGCCGATCAGCCGGTGCCGGCCGCGGCGACCGTCGCGTCCATCCATGCCTGCAGCCGCGCCTGCAGCGCGGCGTCCCAGCGGCCGGCCTCCGCGTCCCAGCGGCTGGCCGCCCCGGCGACGAACAGCGAAGGGCCCACCACGCGCAGGCCGATGACGCCGAGGACATGGCGCAGGTGCGCCTGCGCCAGCCGCGTTCCCCAGGGGCCGACGGTGGCACCGGCCACGGCCACCGGCTTGCCCGCGAGCCGGTCGGCATCGGTGCCGCGCGACAGCCAGTCGAGTGCGTTCTTGAGCGTGCCGGGGATCGACTGGTTGTATTCCGGCGCGGCGACCAGCAGGGCATCGGCGGCATGCACGGCCGCGACGAATGCGGCGACCGGGCCGCTGGCGAACGCCTGCGCTTCGATGTCCTCGCCGAAGTGCGGCAATGCCGACAGGTCGGGTGCCCATGCCACCTCGGCGCGGGCGGGCGCGGCTGCGGCCGCGGCATGCAGCAGCCGGGTGTTCCAGGAGTCGCGGCGGGTGCTGCCGGAAAGTGCGAGTAGCTTCATGGTCAGGGATTCCAGGTGCGGAGCAGGAGGTGTGCGGCCATCGCGGCCATCGCCACGGCCATGGCGCGGTTGAACAGGCGCGACCGGCGCGGCGTGGCGAGCAGGCGCGACATCAGCCGGCCGCCACCCAGCCAGATCGCCGAACACAGGAGGCTGGCCCCGGCGAAAACCGCGACCGTGGCGGCGGCGGAGACGGCGCCATCGGCGGCATGAAGCGCGGCCAGCGAAACGAGGAACGCCCAGGCCTTCGGATTGGCCAGCTGGAACGCAGCCATGGTCCAGAAGCCGGCCGGCGATGCGCGCAAGGGCGCGTCGCCGGGCCGCGTCACCCAGAGGGCCAGGGCCATCGCCAGCAGCATCGCCGCGCCGGCGCTTGCCAGCCAGGGCATGGCCGCCCGCGGAAGCGCGCCGGCGCCCAGCACGACCAGGGCGATCGCAAGCATCACGCTGCCACCGAAGGCGATCCCCAGGCAGGCCGGCAGGCCGGCGAGGAATCCGCGCGTCGCTCCGCGATGCAGCAGCACCAGGTTGTTCGGGCCGGGCGTGATGGTGGAAACGAAGATCAGCAGTGCAAGCGCGGCCATCGGCGGTACCCGGGAACGGACGGCGGCCAGTGTCGCGGCGGACGCGGTCGTGCGCCGGCAGCGCCATGGTCTAATCTGGAGACCATGGACAGGCTACCGCTCCAGGCCCTCGCCGCATTCCACGAGGTGGTCCGCCACGGTGGCGTGCGTGCCGCCGCGCGCCACCTGGGCATCGCCCATTCGGCGGTCAGCCGCCGCCTGGGCGAACTCGAACGTGCGGCGGGGGCGCCGCTGCTGCAGCCACGGCGGCATCCGGGCGACGCGATCGGCCTGACCCGCCGCGGGCAGGAGATCGCCGACGCCGCGGAGGCCGCATTCGCGCGCCTGCACTTGGCGCTGCACAGGGAGCAGCGGCCCGCGCACGCGCGCGAACTGGTGGTCTCCACCACCGAATCCTTCGCCACCCGCTGGTTGCTGCCGCGCCTGCCGGCGTTCCGCCAGGCGCATCCGCGGACGCGGATATCGGTCTCGGTGCGCTCGGACCTGGTCGACCTGTCGCGCGAGCAGGTCGACATCGCATTGCGCATGGGCGCCGGTCCCTGGCCGAACGCGCGGCCGTGGATGGACGATGCGCTGGTACCGGTCGCCAGTCCTGGCCTGCTGCGGCGGCGCACGCCATGGCCGCTGAAGACCTTGCTGGATCTGCCCCTGTTGCACGACCACGATCCGAACGCGGCGTGGTCGCGCTGGCGCGATGGGCCGGGCCCGGCGACGCTGGACGTATCGCAGGGGCAGTCGTTTCCGTCCTCGCACCTGGTGATCGAAGCGGCCGCGCAGGGTCTCGGCGTGGCCCTCGCGCGCCGGCGCCTGGCCCGGCGTGAACTGGACAGCGGCGTGCTGGTGCAGCCGTTTGGTCCCTATGAAATCCCGTTGCCGCAGGCGTACTGGATCGTGATGCCCGGCAACGGCAAGGTTCCGGCCGCGTTGGAGCGCTTCGTCGACTGGCTGCAGGCGCGCGCCGACGATTGAAGCGGCAGGCGTGTTCTTCCGGCCGGGCCCGACCGGGATGCGGCGTCAGTCCTCGCCGATGTCCTCGTTCCACACCGCCGGATTGGCCGCGATCCAGTCGCCGAGCATCGCGATGCACTCCGGGTCGGCCAGGTCCACCACCTCGACCCCGTGCTCGCGCAGCCACTCGTGGCCGCCGCAGAAGTTGGCCGACTCCCCCATCACCAACGTGCCGATGCCGAACTGGCGCACCAGCCCGCTGCAGTACCAGCACGGCGACAGCGTGGTGACCATGATCGTGTCGCGGTAGGAGCGCTGGCGGCCGGCCTTGCGGAACGCATCGGTCTCGCCGTGCACCGATGGATCGCCCTCCTGCACGCGGCGGTTGTGGCCGCGGCCGAGCAGGGTGCCGTCGCGGGCGAACAGCGCCGCGCCGATCGGGATGCCGCCCTCGGCCAGGCCCTGGCGGGCTTCTTCGACGGCGACGGCAAGCATGGCGCGGTAGTCGGGCGGGGCGGTCATCGGGCGTGGTCCACGGGGGGAGGGCCAGCGTACGCCAGCGCGACGCGCATCGGCAGCCGTCGGTCCATGTCCGGCGGCGGGCCGGTTCCGCCGGCAGGCCTGCCGCCGGGAGAACCGGTGCCGCTCCGCCAGCAGCCGTCCGTGATCGCTCTCCGCCCCGCGCCGCGGAGGCCCCACCGGCGACTGGAAGCCGCCGGCGGCGGGCGGGCGTGATCGCGGCCGCGGCCGCCGGTGCCATAATCGCGGCATGAGCCACGCACACGACAAGTCCTCCCCGTACGAAAGCGGCACCACCCACTTCGGGTTCCGCGACGTGCCGGCAGGCGAGAAGCAGAAGCTGGTCGGCGAGGTCTTCACCTCGGTCGCCGGCAAGTACGACCTGATGAACGACCTGATGAGCCTGGGCATCCACCGGGTCTGGAAGCGCTATTTCGTCGCGACCTGCCAGGTCAAGCCGGGCGACCGCGTGCTCGACCTGGCCGGCGGCACCGGCGACATCGCCGCGCTGCTGAAGCCGCGCGTCGGTGACTCCGGCACGATCGTGCTGGGCGACATCAATGCCGGCATGCTCTCGGTCGGTCGCGACCGGCTGACCGACCGCGGCCTGGTCGCCGGCCTGGACTACGTGCAGTGCAACGCCGAGAAGCTGCCGTTCCCGGATGCCAGCTTCGACCTGGTGACGATGGCCTTCGGCCTGCGCAACGTCACCGACAAGGACGCGGCGCTGCGCGAGATCGCGCGCGTGCTGCGCGTCGGCGGCCAGGCGCGGGTGCTGGAGTTCTCCGAGGTCAAGGCGGAGTGGTTCAAGCCGCTGTACGACTTCCACTCGTTCAAGGTGCTGCCGAAGTTGGGCAGCCTGTTCGCCGGCGACCCGGGCAGCTACCAGTACCTGGCCGAGAGCATCCGCAAGCACCCGCCGCAGGAATCGCTGAAGGCGATGATGGAAGAGGCGGGCCTGTCGCGCTGCGGCTACGTCAACCTGAGCGGCGGCATCGTCGCGGTGCACACCGGCTACAAGGTCTGAGCCGCCCGGCCGGCGCTTCCTGCAGGCGGCCGTCCCAGGATGACGGGGTGACGTCATGAGGGGCGCTGGCGCCGCTGCGGGCGTCGCGTCGCCGATGAATCGGCTCCTACAAAAAAGCAGCGGCGCATCTTTCCTTGTAGGAGCCCATCTTCATGGGCGAGCCGGGCGAAGGACGAACGAGGCCGTCGCCGGTGCCGACGGTGCCGCAGGCGCTTTCCCACGGACGGGTGTCCGGTCTCCCCGGCCCCATCGGGAGACGCGTGTGGCACCGCGTCAATGGCCGGACAGGGTGCGCACGGTAAACTGCGCGCTTCCCCGTTCCAGGCTCCGCCCCGCATGCGTCTTTCCCTCCTGTTCTCCCTCGCGATGGTGACCGCCGCCAGCGGCTGCTCCGGCGACAAGGCCCCGGCCGACGCCCAGTCCGCCGCCGAGCCGGCCAAGGCCGCCGCGGTATCCGAGCGTCGCCACGATGAAAGCTCCTTCGCCCAGCCCGACCAGGTCCGGATCACCGACCTGGCCCTGGAGCTGGCGCTGGACTTCGACCGGAAGCAGCTCGCCGGCACCGCCACCTACACCCTGGACTGGACCGATCCCAAGGCCACCCAGCTGGTGCTCGACACCCGCGAGCTGACCATCCAGAAGGTCGAGGGCCAGGCCGACGGCGCCTGGGCGCCGCTGCAGTTCGCCCTGGCCGACGCCGACCCGGTGTTCGGCAGCAAGCTGACCATCGAGGCGCCGCAGCGCAACCCGCAGGTCCGCGTCACCTACCACACCGCGCCGACCGCCTCGGGCCTGCAGTGGCTGGAGCCGTCGATGACCGAGGGCAAGCAGCTGCCCTTCATGTTCAGCCAGTCGCAGGCGATCCACGCGCGCAGCTGGGTGCCGCTGCAGGACACCCCGAGCGTGCGCTTCACCTACACCGCGCACGTGACCAGCCGCCCGGACGTGATGGTGCTGATGAGCGCCGACAACGACCCGAATGCGGCGCGCGACGGCGACTACACGTTCAAGATGCCGCAGCCGATCCCGTCGTACCTGCTGGCGATCGCCGCGGGCGACCTGGTGTTCAAGCCGATCTCCGGACGCAGCGGCGTGTGGGCCGAGCCGTCGATGGTGGACCGCGCCACCGCCGAGTTCGCCGACACCGAGCAGATGATCGCCACCACCGAGCAGCTGTACGGCCCGTACCGCTGGGAGCGCTACGACATGCTGGTGCTGCCGCCGTCGTTCCCGTTCGGCGGCATGGAGAACCCGCGCCTGAGCTTCATCACGCCCACCGTGATCGTCGGCGACAAGTCGCTGGTCTCGCTGATCGCCCACGAGCTGGCGCACAGCTGGTCGGGCAACCTGGTGACCAACGCCAGCTGGAAGGACATCTGGCTCAACGAGGGCTTCACCACCTACGTGCAGGGCCGCATCACCGAAGCGCTGTACGGCACCGAGATGGCCGAGATGGAGCGCCAGATCGACCAGACCGGGGTGAAGAAGGACATGGCCGGGATGAGCCCGGAGCAGCAGGCGCTGGTGCTGCCGCCGCTGAGCGAGCGCGACCCGGACGAGGCGCTGAGCGAAGTGGCCTACGTCAAGGGTTCGTGGTTCCTGCAGTTCCTGGAGCAGCGTTTCGGGCGCGAGGTGTTCGATCCGTTCCTGCGCGGCTGGTTCGACGACCACGCCTTCCAGAGCGCCGACAGCGACCAGTTCGTCGCCTACCTGAAGAAGAACCTGCTGCCGAAGAACCCCAACGCGGTGCGCCCGGAGGAACTGGACGCGTGGCTGAACCAGCCGGGGATCCCGGCGTTCGCGCCGCAGGCGCAGTCGCGCACGTTCTCCAACGTCGACACCGCGCGCATCGCCTGGCGCGGCAGCGCGCTGCTGCCCAACGCGCAGATCACCAGCGAGTGGGGCACCCAGGCCTGGGTGCACTTCCTGGAAGGCATGGGCGAAGCGCTCAAGCCCGAGCAGCTGGCCCAGCTCGACGCCGCCTACAAGTTCACCGGCACGGCCAATGGCGAGATCGCCATGCGCTGGTATCCGCTGGCGCTGCGCAGCGGTTACCTGGAGGCGCGCCCGGCCGCGGGCGAGTTCATCGAACGCGTCGGCCGGCGCAAGCTGATCATGCCGATCTACGAGGAACTGGTGAAGACGCCGGACGGCCTGGCCTTCGCGCATGAAGTATTCGCGCGCGCGCGCCCCGGCTACCACCCGATCACCACCGCCTCGGTCGAGGCGCTGCTGCAGCGGGCCGACAAGGCTGCCGCATTGGCGGCTCCGGCTTCCCCGCCGACGGCCCCGGCCGACGGGCAGGCAGAAGCACCGGCGGACGCATCGGCCGAACAGCCGAAGCAGCCGTAACCGGTCCATGCGCGCCGGCCCGACCGGCGCGCTTTCATTCCGCATCCGTCGAGGAGCGCGTCGATGCAACCTGTCCATTCCCGGCTCGCCCTGTCCGCGCTGATCTGCGGCGCCGTCCTGCTGGCCACTACCTCCTGCACCGACCGCGAAGCCCAGCGCCAGGCGCAGGCCGCCGCCGAAGCGCAGGCCAGGGAGCAGGCCGCCACCAAGCTGCAGGGCGAATACGACGCGGCCGTGGCCGCCAACAACTGGGAACTGGCGCGCATCCACGGCACCGCGTTGCTGGCGCAGTATCCGGGTACCGAGGCGGCGGCGGCGGTCGAGCCGGCGCTGGCCGACGTCACCGCCAGGGCGGACGCCGCGCGCGAGCAGCGCCGCCTGTCAGCGCTGTGGAACTACGCGCGCGTGGCCGCCGGCAAGGGCGAGCAGCGCACGGCGGCGATCTTCAGCAAGGAACCGCTCGATACCGGCGGCAGCGCCCCGGCCACGGTGCAGCTGGTGATCCGCGACCACCCGGAGTGGAAGCGCAGCGCCTACCTGGTGCTGGAAGGCGGCGATTTCGACTGCTACGGCGGCTGCAAGGTCAAGGTCGCCTTCGACGACGCGGCGGCGAAGCCGATGTCCGCCTGGCGGCCGAAGACCGACGAGGCCATCGCGATGTTCATCGAGGACTATCGCGGCCTGTGGAAGCAGATGCGCAAGGCGCAGCTGCTGGAAATCGAGTTCCCGGTGAAGGCCGGCGGCACCCGCACCGCGGTGTTCGAGGTCGGTGGCCTGGATGGCAGCCAGATGCCGGGCTGGGACTGAGCCGGCCGGCTACGCGCCGCCGATGATCCGGTCCGCCGTGCATGGAGGCTGGAGAAGCTGGGCGGGGCCCGGCGCACACGCGTGCGTCGCCACGACCTGGAGGCCTGGCTGCGGCGCATTCCCGCAGAGCGGGGCTTGCCCCGCTGCCTCGTGCGGCATGCATCGTAGAGCAGCGGGGCAAGCCCCGCTCTACAAGGGCGGCGGTCACGCGGCAGGGCACGTGGATTTCGAGGAACAGGGCGATGAGGCACGCCGCGTCATTCCACCAGGCAGGTACGGCAGGGCGGACCGCGGTGTCCAGGGACGCGAGCGCCGCCCGGATGGGAGCGGGCGCCGCCCTCAGGCCAGCGAATACCCGAACTGCTGCTTGAACTGGTCGTTGAATTCGTCGAAGTCGAAGCGCTGGTTCTGGGTGCCGGGATGCTCGACCTTCAGCGCGCCCATCAGGTTGCCCATGCGGCCGATGGTCAGCCAGTCGTAGCCCTTGTCGATGCCGAAGATCAGGCCGGCGCGGAAGGCGTCGCCGCAGCCGGTCGGGTCGACCACGCGGCGCTCGTGCGCCGGTGGCACGTCGTAGGTCTTCTCGGGCGTGTGCACCAGCGCGCCGCGCGGGCCCTGGGTGGTGATGTAGGCCTTGACCCGGGAGACGATCTCGCGGTCGTTCCAGCCGGTGCGTTCCTGCAGCAGGTTGGACTCGTAGTCGTTGACGACCACGTAATCGGCCTGCTCGATGAACTGGCGCAGCTCCTGCCCGTTGAACAGCGGCATCGCCTGGCCGGGGTCGAAGATGAACGGCACGCCCATCTCCTGGAACTCGTTCGCGTTCTGCAGCATGCCCTCGCGGCCATCCGGGCCGACCAGGCCCAGGGTGATGCCGGGCACGTCGCGGGCGTGGTTCTCGTAGGAGCGCATCATCGCGCCGGGATGGAAGGCGGTGATCTGGTTGTTGTCGTGGTCGGTGGTGATGAACGCCTGCGGGGTGAACAGCTCGTCGATCACCTTCACCCGCGACAGGTCGATGCCTAGCGCCTGGAAATGCTCGCGGTAGGGCCCGAAGTCCGAACCGACGGTGCCCATCGGGACCGGCTTGCCGCCCAGCAGGTGCAGGTTGTAGGCGATGTTGCCGGCGCAGCCGCCGAACTCGCGGCGCATCCGCGGCACCAGGAACGACACGTTCAGGATGTGGACCTTGTCCGGCAGGATGTGGTTCTTGAACTGGTCCGGGAACACCATGATGGTGTCGTAGGCAAGGGAACCACAGATCAGGGTGGACATCGTCTGGCTGCTCGGGAGGCCCGGGGGCGGGCAAGGGGCGCGGGCGGCGAGCGTGCGGGACGGCGCGCGTCCCGGCACCGCGGCGCCGGTGCGAAGGTTACCGGCTGCATCCCGGCACGGCCAGCCCGGCGGGGCGGCCCGATCCCCGCCCGGCGCCCGGGGACAGCGGCGAAAGTCGCGGTTTTGCCGTGGAATTTCCTTGCCCGGGCCGGGTACCGTTGCTAGGCTAGCCGGCCTTGTTTCTGCCCAAATTTTCGCCACCCTCGCCGCCCCCGGGCGCGGGTCGCCGGGCTTCCCCGCTGCTCCACCGCCAGACCCCAGGACCGCCTCCCCCGATGTTCAAGAAGCTCCGCGGCATGTTCTCCAACGACCTGTCCATCGACCTGGGCACGGCCAATACCCTGATCTACGTGCGCGGCCAGGGCATCGTGCTGAACGAACCCTCGGTGGTCGCGGTGCGCCAGGACCGCGCCATCGGCGGCACCCGCTCGGTCGCCGCGGTGGGCGCTGAGGCCAAGCAGATGCTCGGCCGCACCCCCGGCAACATCACCACCATCCGCCCGATGAAGGACGGCGTGATCGCCGACTTCACCTACACCGAGGCGATGCTCAAGCACTTCATCAAGAAGGTGCACAAGTCGCGCTTCCTGCGCCCGAGCCCGCGCGTGCTGGTCTGCGTGCCGGCCGGCTCGACCCAGGTCGAGCGCCGCGCGATCAAGGAATCGGCCGAGGAGGCCGGTGCCCGCGACGTGTACCTGATCGAGGAACCGATGGCGGCGGCGATCGGCGCCGGCATGCCGGTGTCGGAAGCGCGCGGCTCGATGGTCATCGACATCGGCGGCGGCACCACCGAAGTGGCGGTCATCTCGCTGAACGGCATCGTCTATTCGGCGTCGGTGCGCATCGGCGGCGACCGCTTCGACGAATCGATCACCAACTACGTGCGCCGCAACCACGGCATGCTGATCGGCGAAGCCACCGCCGAGCGGATCAAGGTCGAGCTCGGTTGCGCCTATCCGCAGACCGTGGTCCACGAGATGGAGATCTCCGGCCGCAACCTCGCCGAGGGCGTGCCGAAGATGATCAAGATCAACTCCAACGAGGTGCTCGAGGCGCTGCACGAGCCGCTGTCGGGAATTGTTTCCGCGGTGAAGCTGGCGCTGGAGCAGACCCCGCCGGAACTGTGCGCCGACGTCGCCGAGCGCGGCATCGTCCTGACCGGCGGCGGCGCGCTGCTGCGCGACCTGGACAAGCTGATCTCCGAGGAGACCGGCCTGCACGTGCAGGTCGCCGACGACCCGCTGACCTGCGTCGCCCGCGGTGGCGGCCGTGCGCTGGAAATGGTCGACATGCACGGCAACGAGTTCTTCGCCCCGGACTGACCGGACGCCACGTGGTGCCCGCCGCGGCGCGGCACCGGCGGGCGCAGGCCCGCGTCCGCCGCCATACTGCCCTCTTCGCCGCCGCGCCCCTGACCGTCCTCCGTGTCGTCCTATCCCGGACCTGCCGCCGCTGCCCGACCTGGTGACACCGCCGGCACGCTGCGCCTGCTGGCGTACCTGGCGCTGGCCGTCACCCTGCTGGTCCTGGACCATCGTGGCGGCTGGCTGCACCAGGCCCGCGCCCAGGCCGGCCTGCTGGTGCAGCCGGTGTGGGCGCTGGCCGGACTGCCGGGACGCCTGGGCAGCGGCCTCAAGGACGGGCTGGCCTCGCGCGAGGCGCTGCTGGAGGAGAACCGGCAGCTGCGCAACGACCTGCTGCTGTCCAATGCGCGCCTGACCCGGCTGCGCAACGCCGCCATCGACAACGCCCAGCTGCGCGACCTGCTCGGCGTGGTCGAGCGCGGCGGCCTGGACGTGCAGCTGGTGCCGATCCTCGACATCGACCTGGCGCCTTCGCGGCAGCGGCTGGTGCTGGCCGCCGGCAGCCGCGAGGGCGTGCGCCTGGGCCAGGCGGTGATCGATGCCGGCGGCCTGCTCGGCCAGGTGGTCGAGGTGACGCCGCTGCATTCGACCGTGCTGCTGCTGACCGATCCCGACCACGCGGTGCCGGTGATGATCGCGCGCAACGGCGTGCGCCTGATCGCCTACGGCGGCGGCGACCGCCTGGAGCTGCGCGACGTGCCGCTCAACCGCGACGTGGAGGTCGGCGACACCCTGGTGACCTCCGGCCTGGGCGGACGCTTCCCGCCGGGCTTCCCGGTGGCCACCATCACCGCGCTGCGGCCGGACGAGAGCCAGGCCTTCCTGGTCGGCGAACTGGCGCCGGCCGCGCAGCTGGACCGCGGCCGCGACGTGCTGCTGTTGCGCAGCGGTGCGCCGCTGCCGCTGCCGGCCGCCCGGGGCGCCGCGGCCGGGGCGGACGCGAATGCCGCCGCGAACGCCGCTCCGGCCAGCACCCCGGCGACCGTTCCGTCCAGCCCTCCGCCGCGGCCGGCAGCCACGCGCGATGGCAGCGGCGCAGAGGCAGACGCCACTGGCGCGGCGCGGCCGCCTGCCTCGACCCCGCCGCCAGCGGTGCCCAGCAACCCGCCGCGGGAGACGCCGCGATGAGCCGCCTGCGCGATGGCGGCTGGATCCTGCCGGCGAGCCTGTGCGTGGCCCTGCTGCTGGGCCTGCTGCCGCTGCCGGAGACGCTGCAGCCGCTGCGCCCGTACTGGCTGGCGCTGGTGCTGGCCTACTGGGTGATCGAAGCCCCCTCGCGCGCCGGCCTGGGCCTGGCCTTCTGCGTGGGGCTGGCGGCCGACCTGGCCTACGGCGGCCTGCTCGGCGAGCAGGCGCTGCGGCTGGTGATCATGGCCTTCATCCTGCAGCGTTTCCGCGCGCGGCTGCGGTTCTTCCCGCTGTCGCAGCAGGCCCTGGCGATCGGCGCGCTGCTGCTGAACGACCGCATCGTCAGCGCGGCGATCCACCTGGCGCTGGGACAGCCGACCCTGCCCTGGCATTACTGGTGGGCGCCGGTGCTGGGCATGCTGCTGTGGCCGCCGCTGTTCCTGCTGCTGGATGCGCTGCGCCTGGGCCGGCGTGGCGACTGAGCCGTGAACAGCCGTCGCCCGGTCAAGAACCCGCACGCGGAAGCCGAGCAGTTCCGCCGCCGCGCCGCGATCGGCTTCATCGGCGTGGCCCTGGCGCTGCTGGGCCTGGGCGCGTGGTACTTCCGCCTGCAGGTGCTGCAGCACGACGATTACGCCACCCGCTCGGAAGCCAACCGCATCCGGCCAAAACCCGTCGTGCCGGCGCGCGGCATGATCTACGACCGCCAGGGCCGGCTGCTGGCCGAGAACCTGCCGGCGTTCCGCCTCGACGTCACCCCCGACAAGGCCGGCGACCTGGACAAGCTGCTGGCCGAACTGGGCCAGGTGATCGCGCTGGACGAGGACGAGATCGCCCACTTCCGGCGCGAGCGCAAGTCCAGCCGCGGCTTCCTGCCGATCACCCTGAAGCTGCGCCTGAGCGACGAGGAGATGGCGGCCTTCGCGGTCAACCGCTGGCGCTTCCCGGGCGTGGAGCTGCAGCCCTACCTGACCCGGCACTATCCCCACGGCGACCTGTTCGCGCACGTGATCGGCTACGTCGGCCGGATCGACGAGGACGACCTGGCCAAGTTGGGCGAGGGCGGCGCGGCGCTGACCCACATCGGCAAGACCGGCGTGGAGCGCGCCTACGAGGAACTGCTGCGCGGCCAGGTCGGCTACGAGCAGATCGAGACCAATGTGCAGGGCCGCGCGCTGCGCACCGTGGGCCGTGTGCCGGCGCGGCCGGGTGCCGACCTGCGCCTGTCGATCGACGCCGAGCTGCAGCGCGCCACGGTCGCCGCGTTCGGCGAGCTGGAGGGCACGGCGGTGGCGATGGACCCGCGCACCGGCGAGATCCTGGCCCTGGTCAGCCTGCCGTCGTTCGACGCCAACCTGTTCGTCAACGGCATCTCGCACGCCGACTACCGCGCCCTGAGCGACAACCCGTCGCGGCCGCAGTTCAACCGCGCCGTGCTCGGCGGCGTGGCGCCGGGCTCCACGCTCAAGCCGTTCCTGGCCCTGGCCGGGCTGGACAGCGGCACCCGCCGGCCGGAGGACCGCACCCTGTCGACCGGCATGTTCTACCTGCCGGGCACGCGGCGCGGCTGGGGTGACTCGCACCGCGGCGGCCACGGCTGGACCGATGCGCGCAAGTCGATCGCCGATTCGGTCAACACGTACTACTACAAGCTCGCCCTGGACATGGGCATCGACGAGATCGACCGTTACCTGCGCCGCTACGGCTTCGGCCAGCCCAGCGGCATCGACCTGTCCGGCGAGAACACCGGGATCCTGCCCAATCCGGCCTGGAAGCTGAAGAACCGCAAGGAGCGCTGGTATCCCGGCGACACGGTGAACATCAGCATCGGCCAGGGCGACTGGAAGGTGACCCCGCTGCAGATGGTGCGCGGCACCGGCGCGCTGGCCGACGACGGCCGGTTGCGGCGGCCGCACCTGGTGCAGGCGCGGCGCGACCGCTTCGACGCGCCCTGGGCGCCGCTGCCGCAGCCGGCGCCCACCCTCATCAGCGACAGCCCGGCGGACCTGCAGGTGGTGCGCGAGGGCATGGTCATGACCGTGCACGGGCCCGGCGGCACCGCGCGCGCGATCGGTGCCGGCTCGCCTTACCTGATCGCCGGCAAGACCGGCACCGCGCAGGTGGTCAGCCGCCGCGGCACCGCGGCGGTCGATCCGCGCAGCCTGCCGATGCACCTGCGCCATCGCGCGCTGTTCATCGGCTATGCGCCGGCCGACGACCCGCAGATCGCGGTGGCGGTGGCTGTGGAGGGTGGCGGTTACGGCGGCAGCACCGCGGCGCCGATCGCCAAGGCGATCTTCGATGCCTGGCTGCTGGGCAAGCTGCCGGCGGGGCTGGAGCCGATCGACGGACCGGCGACGGCGCCGGCCTGCGCGCCGGAGGATGCAGCGTGCCTGCAGGCGCCGCCGGCGCCCGCTGCGGGCGCGTCGGGCGCGGCTCGCGTGCTGGTGGATCGGCCGGCGTCGGCGGCGCCCGGCAGCGATGGCACGAGCGGTGCCGGTGCCGCTACGCGGGTTGCAGGGCCTTCCGGGTCGGCCTCGACGTCACCGCTCGCCGGTCGGGCGGGCGACGCGGACGCCGCATCCCGTTCGGCGGCAGCAGCAGGGGCGGGGCCGCCAGCGTCTTCCGTCCCGGCGTCGGCCTCGGCACCGACGTCCCGCCCGGCGCCGCCGGTGCCCGCGCCTGCACGGGCGGACGCGGCCGAGCGTGACAGCGACAGCGCGGACGGACGCGAGGTGCGCCGGTGAGGGACTTCCTGCGCTGGCTGCTGGACATTGGCGCGCGTGCCACGCGCACCCTGGACTGGCCGCTGCTGCTGGCGCTGTTCGCGCTGATGGGCTTCGGCCTGGCGGTGCTGTACAGCGCCGGCGGCGCCAGCAACGGGCCGGCGCTGATTAAGGCCCAGGGCGCGCGCTTCGCGGTCGGCCTGCTGGCCATGTGGGCGCTGTCGCGGGTGTCGGTGATCCGCATGCGCGCGTGGTCGCCGCCGGTGTACCTGCTCTCGCTGCTGCCGCTGGTCGCGGTGCTGCTGGTGGGCACCGGCAAGCATGGCCGGCACTGGCTGGACCTGGGCGTGTTCTACCTGCAGCCGTCGGAACTTCTGAAGATCAGCCTGCCGATGATGGTCGCCTGGTACCTGCACCGGCGGCCGCTGCCGCCGCGCATCGACACGGTGCTGGTGGCCGGCGTGCTGGTCGCCGTGCCGACCGGCCTGATCCTGCTGCAGCCGGATTTCGGCACCGGCATGCTGATCGCGGCCAGCGGCGTGTTCGCGCTGCTGCTGGCGGGGTTGCCGTGGTGGTGGGTCGGCGTGGCCGTCGGCGGCGTGGCCGCGGTCGCGCCGGCGGCCTGGATCTGGCTGCTGCGGCCGTACCAGAAGGACCGCATCCTCACCTTCCTGGAGCCCGAGCGCGACCCGCTGGGCACCGGCTGGAACATCATCCAGTCCAAGATCGCGATCGGTTCCGGCGGCCTGACCGGCAAGGGCTGGGGCGAGGGCAGCCAGTCGCACCTGAACTTCATCCCCGAGCAGACCACCGACTTCGTGTTCGCGGTGCTGAGCGAGGAGTTCGGCTGGATCGGCGTGGCCACGGTGCTGGCGCTGTACCTGTTCGTGATCGGCCGCTGCCTGTGGATCGCGATGGAGGCGCGCGACACCTACTCGCGCCTGCTCGCCGGTTCGCTGGGCCTGGCGTTCTTCGTCTACGTGCTGGTCAACGGCGGCATGGTCTCCGGCCTGCTGCCGGTGGTGGGCGTGCCGATGCCGCTGCTCAGCTACGGCGGCACCTCGGCGGTATCGCTGCTGGCCGGGCTCGGGCTGGTGATGGCGGTGCGCACGCACCGCCCGGTACATGGCTACCGCTGACGCCGCGGGCCGGCGGATGCGACGGAAAATCCGGTGGTTCCGCGTGTTTGCGCACGATGCTACCCTGCCGTCGATGATGAAACCCGCGCTTGCCAGCCTGTTGGCTCTCGGTCTCCTCGGATGCATCCCGAAGGAGGCGTTCGTTTCCCCGCCGTCGTCGGCCGCCGCCGTCGCCAGGCCCGCCACGCCGGCCGAAGCGGCGCCGGAGAAGCCGGTCGCGCCGCCGGTCGATCTCACCCCGGTGCCATTCGAGATCGCGCGCGCCAACTTCGTGCGCGACACGTCGGCGCGTTTCGGCATCCCGGCCGCCGAGATCGAGGCGACGCTGGCGCAGGCGACCGTGCTCGACAGCGTGGTTACCGCGATGTCGCGCCCGGCCGAGCGGGTCAAGCCGTGGCACGAGTACCGGCCGATGTTCATCAGCCAGGCACGGATCGACGGCGGCCGTGCGTTCCTGGCCAAGCATCGCGAGGCCCTCGACAAGGTGCAGGCCAGGACCGGCGTGCCGGCCGAGCTGGTGGTGGCGATCATCGGCGTGGAGACCAGCTACGGCGGCAACACCGGCCGCTACTCGGTGCTCGACGCGCTGTACACGCTGGCCTTCAACTACCCGCGCAGCGGCGACCCGGCCAAGCTCGAGCGCGAAGTGCGCCGCGAACTGTTCTTCCGCGACGAACTGGCGCAACTGTTCGCGCTGGGGCGCGAGGAGAAGCTGGACATCGCCGCGCTCAAGGGCAGCTACGCCGGGGCGATGGGCATGGGCCAGTTCATGCCCTCGAGCTACCGCCAGTTCGCCGTGGACGGCGACGGCGACGGCCGCCGCGACCTGTTCGGCAGCCTGGACGACGTGTTCGCCTCGATCGCCAACTATTTCGTGAAGAAGGGCGGCTGGGTCGCCAACGCGCCGGTGGCGGCGCCGGCCACGCTCGCGGCCGGGCGGGAACCGTTCAACCCCGAGGACTGGACGCCGACCCACACCCTCGAGGAACTGGCCGCGCGCGGCTACGCGCCGGTGCAGCCGGTGCCGGCCGGCATCACCGCCACGCCGGTGTCGCTGGAAGGCAGCGCCGGCCCGCAGTACTGGCTCGGCTTCCAGAACTACTACGCGATCACCCGCTACAACATCTCCAAGATGTACGCGATGGCCGTCTACCAGTTGTCGCAGGCCATCGCCGGGCGCGAGATCCCGCCGGCATGAGCGCTCGGCCGGCGCGCGCGCTGGTGGCGGTGCTGGCCGTGCTCGCACTGGCTGCGTGCGGTAGCGCGCCGAAGAAGTCGGCCAGCGCTTCGGCCGGCGGCAAGCCGCTGGCAGGGGCCGGCGCCGGGCACGCGCCGATGGCCGCGCTGCCGGAGGGCTGCACCGGCAAGTCGCCGTATGCCCCGGCGCAGGAAGACCCGTCGACGCGCGGCGACTACAAGGCCGGCGGCCTGTACAAGCCCGGGGTCAGCGACACCACGCCGGCCTACGTGCCCAACGTGGCCTGCATCCCCGAGCCGGTGGTCACCCACGAGGCGCGCTCCCCGGTCGGCAACCGCTCGCCGTACACGGTGCTGGGCAAGCAGTACCACGTGATGGACCGGACCCGGGGCTACGTCGAGAAGGGCACCGCCTCCTACTACGGGGCCAAGTTCCATGGCCGCCGCACCTCCAACCAGGAGGTGTACGACATGTACGCCTTCACCGCCGCGCACAAGACCCTGCCGCTGCCCAGCTTCGCCCGGGTGACCAACCTGGACAACGGCCAGTCGGTGGTGGTGCGGGTCAACGACCGCGGCCCGTTCCACGAGGGCCGGGTGATCGACCTCAGTTACGCGGCGGCGGTGAAGCTGGGCATCGTCGCCCGCGGCACCGGACGGGTGGAGGTGCGCGCGTTGCAGCCCGGCGACGACGACGCCCCGCGCAGTGCCGCCGCGCGTGCGCCGCAACCGGCGCCCGTGCGCGCGGTGGCGACGACCGCTCCGGCCACCCCGGCCACCGCGATGGACCAGCTGGTCCAGGCGCTGCCGTCCACCGGCGGCGCGGTGGCCTCCACGGTGGCCGTACCGGCGACGCCGGACGTGGCCGGCGCGGTCGTGGCGATGCTGCCGTCCTCGCAATCGGGCTCCTATGCGCCGGCGGGCGCGGCATCCGCCATGGCCGCGACCCGGGTCGACAACGGCGCCATCGCCGCGCCGGCGGCATCCGCCGGCCCGGAGCTGCAGGTCGCCAGTTTCTCCAGCCTCGACAACGCCCGGCGCGCGCTGGAGCGGTTGCTGGCCGCCGGCATCCCCGGGGCGCGGCTGGACGACGTGGTTGCCGGTGGCCGCACCTTGTGGCGCCTGCGCGTGGCCCCCGGCGCCGCGGACACCGCGGAACTTGCCGGCCGCATCGCCGGTCTCGGATTCGGTACCCCGCAACTGGTCCGCGAATGATGAACCGGCGCGGCCAGCGCGCCGCGCTTACAATTCCCAGCCCCCGCGCGAACGTCGCCCCGCGACCGCCGCCGCCAATCCCGCCGGCCAACGGCCGGCCAATGCAGGAGTTCCCACCCGCATGAAGTTCCGTTTTGCCGCCGGCGCGTTCGGCACCGCCCTGGCCACGACGCTGTCGATCGGCCTGGCCCTGGCCCAGGCACCCGCTCCGGCGCCGCCACCCGCCGCCGCCGCGCCCGCTGCCGTCGCCATTCCCGATGCGCCCAAGCCGGCCCAGTCCACCGCCTGGCTGGTGATGGACTACGCGACCGGCCAGGTCCTGGCCGGCGAAAACGCCGACGCGCGCGTGGAGCCGGCCAGCATCACCAAGGTCATGACCTCGTACGTGATCGCCGCCGAGATCGCCGCCGGCAAGGTCAATCCGGACGACCAGGTGATGATGAGCGAGCGCGCCTGGCGCGAGGGCGGGGCCCGCACCGACGGCAGCTTCAGCGGCTTCCCGGTCAACCAGACCGCGCCGCTGCGCGACATGGAAAAGGGCATGGCGGTGCAGTCGGGCAACGACGCCGCGATCGCCCTGGCCGAGCACGTGGCCGGCACCCAGGAGGCGTTCGCCGACCTGATGAACAGCTACGCGGCGAAGATCGGCATGAAGAACAGCCACTTCGTCAACGCGCACGGCCTGTCGGCGCCGGAGCACTACAGCACCGCGCACGACCTGGCGCTGCTGGGGCGCGCGTTCGTGCGCGACTTCCCGGAGGCGTATGCCTACAACAGCATCAAGGAGTTCACGGTCAACGGCATCACCCAGCCGAACCGCAACCTGCTGCTGTGGCGCGACCCGAGCGTGGACGGCATCAAGACCGGCCACCACTCCGGCGCCGGCTACTGCCTGATGAGCTCGGCCAAGCGCGGCGACCAGCGTCTGGTCGCGGTGGTGATGGGTTCGAACTCCGAGCGCCAGCGCGCCGACGACAGCCTGGCCCTGCTCAACTGGGGTTTCCGCTTCTACGAGACCCACAAGCTGTACGAGCCGGGCAAGCCGGTGGCGCAGCTGAAGGTGTGGAAGGGCAAGGCCGACCAGGTGCAGCTGGGCGTGGCCCAGCCGCTGCTGGTGAGCGTGCCGCGCGGCCGCTACGCCGAACTGAAGCCGGCGATGGAGGTGCCCAAGTCGCTGGTCGCGCCGATCGAGGCGGGCCAGGCGATCGGCACGGTCAAGGTGAGCCTGGACGGCGAAGTCGTCGCCCAGGCGCCGCTGGTGGCGATCGGCGCGGTCGAGGAAGCCGGCTTCTTCAAGCGCCTGTGGGATGCGTTCTGGATGTGGTGGGAGTCGGACTGAGCTCCACCGCTCCGATCGATCACACACGCACGCGGCCCTTCGGGGCCGCGCTGCGTTTCCGGCCCCCGTGCCCTTCGTAGAGCGGGGCTTGCCCCGCTGCTTCCGCCGCATGGTGCCAGCCGGGCAAGCCCGGCTCTACGAAGGAACCTGCCGCCGCGCGGGGTATGCTCGACGGCCGCTGCTTGCGCGGATCGACGGGGAAGGGATCGTGAAGACATTCGCCGCTGGACTGTTGTGCCTGCTGCTGCCGGTGGCACCGGCATGGGCCGCCGAAGCGCCCATGCAGGTCTACACCCGCGCGGCGCAGTCGCTGGACGGCGAGTGGAAGGTGATCGTCGATCCGTACGAGAACGGCTATTACAACTACCGCTACCAGCCGTTCGACCAGCAAGCCGACCCGCCCAAGGGCGCGTACTTCCGCGACGCGAAACCCGAGTCGCCGACCGACCTGGTCGAGTACGACTTCGATACGGCGATGTCGCTGCAGGTGCCCGGCGACTGGAACACCCAGGATCCGAGGCTGTACTACTACGAAGGCAGCGTCTGGTACCGGAAGAAGTTCGATGCGCCGGCGCGCAGGCCGACCGACCGCGCGTTCCTGGAGTTCGGCGCGGTGAACTACCGCGCCGACGTCTACCTCAACGGCCGCAAGCTCGGCGTGCACGAGGGCGGCTTCACCCCGTTCCGCTTCGAGGTCACCGACCGGCTCCGGCCGCGCGGCAACTCGCTGGTGCTGAAGGTCGACAACAGGCGGCGCGCCGATGGCGTGCCCACGCTCAACACCGACTGGTGGAACTACGGCGGCATCACCCGCTCCGTCGGGCTGGTGGTGGTGCCGGAGGTGTTCGTCCGCGACTACCGTCTCGCCCTGGCCTCGCTCGCCGACCGCGAAGTCGCCGGCCGCGTGCAGCTGGACGGCGCGCGCGGTGGCGAGGAGGTCAGCGTGGCGCTGCCGGAGCTGGGCGTGCGCCAACGCGTGCGCACCGGTGCCGATGGCCAGGCGGAATTCCGCTTCCGCGTCCCGGGTGCGCGCCTGTGGTCGCCGGAGCATCCGCAGCTGTACCGGATCGAGATCGCCAGCGGCAGCGACACGCTGGTCGACCGGGTCGGCCTGCGCACGATCGCGACCCGCGGCCGGCAGCTGCTGCTCAACGGCGAACCGCTGTTCCTGCGCGGCATCTCGGTGCACGAGGAGTACGCGGCCGACGGCGGCGGGCGCGTGCGCGACGCGGGCCAGGCGCGCCGGCTGCTCGAGCGTGCCCGTTCGCTGGAGGCCAACTTCGTCCGCCTGGCCCACTACCCGCACAACGAGCACATGGCGCGACTGGCCGACGAGATGGGCCTGCTGGTGTGGTCGGAGATCCCGGTCTACTGGACCATCGACTGGGCCAACGAAGCCACCTACCGCAACGCCGAAGCGCAGCTGGAGGCGATGATCGGCCGCGACCGCAACCGTGCCTCGGTGATCATCTGGTCGCTGGCCAACGAGACCCCGGTATCGGACGCGCGCAACCGCTTCCTCTCGCGCCTGGCCGCGCGCGCCCGCGCGCTGGACGACAGCCGCCTGCTCAGCGCGGCGATGGAAAAGCATTACCGCGAAGACGATCCGGACATGGCGGTGGTCGAGGATCCGCTGGCCGAGCTGGTCGACCTGGTCAGCTTCAACCAGTACATCGGCTGGTACGACGGCACGCTGGACAAGATCGACCGGGTGCGCTGGCAGATCCCGTACGACAAGCCGGTGTTCGTCAGCGAGTTCGGCGCCGATGCCAAGCAGGGACTGCATGGCGACGCCGGCGCGATCTGGACCGAGGAATACCAGGCCGAGCTGTACCGGCGGACCTTGCGCATGCTCGACCGGATCGAGGGCTTCGCCGGTACCTCGCCATGGATACTCTCCGACTTCCGCTCGCCGCGCCGGCCGCTGGCGGGCGTCCAGGACGGATTCAACCGCAAGGGCCTGATGTCGGAGAAGGGCGAGCCGAAGCAGGCCTTCCACGTGCTGCGCGACTACTACCGGCAGAAGGCGGGGAACGCTCCGCCGTAAGCCTGCGGACCCGCTCCGCCACCTGTCCGCGCATGACGCCGCCGGAACGCGTCGAACACCCTGCCCGTCGCGGCCAGGTGCCGGCCGGGCCTGGAAGGCGAGGGGTGCGCGACATGGCTGCCGGGCGGCAGCCGCGTGCTGCACGCACTCCGGCAGGGACCGCCCGGGGCTCTGGTTTATGATCGGCGGACCGGCGTGGGGGGGCCGTATGCGTGCACTTCGATCGTGAAGGAACACGTTCGCCCGGTCAGCGCCGTCCACCAATGACGGAGAGTGCAATGCGTAAAGGGAATTCGGGCATGACGATTCTGGCCGCCGCGCTGCTGGCATCGATGGCGGCGCCGGTCGCGGCGCAGAGCGCGCAGGAGATGCGCCAGCAGCAGGCCGCGCAGATCCCGGTCTGCGCCAAGCCCCTGGGGACCATCTCGGTGATCGAGCCGGAAGATGCGGTCAACTGGTGGACCGGGCAGCAGCTGCCGGCGCCGTCGAAGCTGATCAAGGTGTTCGTCAACAAGTCGCGCTGCTTCACCCTGGTCGATCGCGGCGTCGGCATGGCCGCCGCCCAGTACGAGCGCGGGCTGGCCGCCGACGGCGAGCTGCGCGGTGGCTCCAACATCGGCAAGGGCCAGGTCAAGGCGGCCGACTACGTGATGATCCCGGACCTGATCGCGCAGAACAGCAACGCCGGCGGCAACGCGATCAGCGGCCTGGTCGGCGGCCTGCTGGGCGGCAACGCCGGCGCCCTGGTCGGCGGCCTGAACATGAAGAAGAAGACCGCCGACGTGGTCCTGACCGTCACCGACGTGCGTTCGTCCGAGCAGGTGGCGATGGCCGAGGGCAGCGCCAAGAAGACCGACATCGGCTGGGGCTCCAGCGGCGGCCTGTTCACCGGCAGCGGCTTCGGCGCGGCGGGCGTGGGTGGTTACGCCAATACCGAGATCGGGCAGGTCATCACCCTGGCCTACCTGCAGGCCTACACCGACCTGGTCGGCCAGCTCGGCGGCCTGCCGGAAAACGCCTCGGCGGCCAATGTCAGCCAGGCCCTGCGCGTGACCAAGCCGGCGCGACTGCTGGCCAACGCCAAGGGCACCGGCTCGGCGGTGCGCGAGCTCGATCCGGGGATGCTGCTGTACCCCACCGGCGCCAAGGAGGGCCTGATGTGGGAAGTGGACGACGAGCTCGGCAACAAGGGCTGGGTCAACTCCACCATGACCGAGCTGGCGCGGTAAGCGGCCTGCCGCGCGCCGGTACCGACCGGCGCGCGGCCCCCGGAGCCTGCGGGACGGTACCGCCGTCCCGCGGTCCACGCCCGGCATCGCCGGCCGGCGCCGGCGCCGCGACTTGGGTTCACCCCCTGCCGCCCCGATAATGCCGGCATGGAAATCAAATCCGACAATCCCGAACACGGCTTCCAGTTCCCCGGCACCTTCGAGCTCAGCGCGATGGGCACCGCCGACAAGGGCCTGGAGACCGAACTGCCGAAGCTGCTCGTCGAGTACGGCGTGGAGGTCCTGGAAGAGCGCATCCAGTGGAAGCACTCGTCCAACGGCAAGTATGTGTCGGTGCGGATCAGCTTCCGCGCCGACAGCCGCGAGCAGTACGACGCGGCCCACCAGGCGTTGCGCGACCATCCGGAAGTGAAGTGGACGCTGTGAGCGCGCCCGCGGTGGAGGCCGGGCCCGCCTGCGGGGTCGCTTCCCCGGCCCGCGCACCGCTCCCGGCACGGGTGTTCGACCTGGGCCGCCAGCCCTACGAGCCGGTATGGCGGGCGATGCAGCGCTTCACCGACGCGCGTGGCGAGGACACCGTCGACGAGCTGTGGCTGGTCGAGCACGAGCCGGTGTTCACCCTCGGCCAGGCCGGCAAGCCCGAACACGTGCTCGCCCCCGGCGACATCCCGGTGCTGCACGTGGATCGCGGCGGCCAGGTGACCTACCACGGCCCCGGCCAGATCGTGCTGTACCCGTTGCTGGACCTGCGCCGCATCGGCATCGGCGTGCGCGAGTACGTATGCCGGATCGAGCAGGCGATCATCGACACCCTGGACGAATGGAACATCGGCGCCGAGCGCCGCGAGGGCGCGCCGGGCGTCTACGTGGCCGGCGCCAAGGTCGCCGCGCTGGGCATCCGCGTCCGCCGCGGCTGCACCTTCCATGGCCTGGCCTTCAACGTCGGCATGGACCTGGAGCCGTTCCACCGGATCAATCCCTGCGGCTACCAGGGCCTGCAGGTGACCTCGCTGCAGGATTTGGGCGGTCCCTCGGGCATCGATGCGGTCAAGCCGGTGCTGCTCGACCACGTCGCCCGCCAGTTCGGGCTGGCCCTGCAGCCGCAGGCGGGGCTGCCCGGCACCGGCTTCTGAGCCCCGCCGGAGGCCTCGGGCGGCGAATGGGAGTCGTCCTGCCCCTGGAGCGCGGGTGTCGCGCCGGCCTGCGCGACCGCCGCCTCCCCGTCGTTCCGCCCGCCGCGACCACCGTTGCACCGGCGTTGGCCTTTCCGCCGGGCAGCGGGGCAAGCCCCGCTCTACAATAGGCGCCATGACTTCCACCGCCCCCCGCTCGATCCCGCTCCAGGTCCTGTCCGAACCGGCCGCGCCGGTGGCGGCGCCGCGCGATGGCGCGCTCCAGGAGGGCGCCAAGCAGCTGGGTGGCGACAAGATCGGCCGCTCCCCGGTGCAGTTCGCCGACGCGCCGGTGCTGCGGAAGCCGTCCTGGATCCGGGTCCGGATCCCGTCCGGCAACGCCGTGGCCAACCTCAAGGCCAAGCTGCGCGAGAATCGCCTGGTCACCGTGTGCGAGGAAGCCAGCTGCCCGAACATCCACGAGTGCTTCGGCCACGGCACCGCGACCTTCATGATCCTGGGCGAGGTCTGCACGCGGCGCTGCTCGTTCTGCGACGTCGCCCACGGCCGTCCCAAGCCGCCGGACGCCGGCGAGCCGGCGAACCTGGGCAGCACGGTCGCCGACATGGGCCTGAAGTACGTGGTGGTGACCAGCGTCGACCGCGACGACCTGCGCGACGGCGGCGCCCAGCATTTCGTCGACTGCATCGCCGCGATCCGCGAGCGCGCCCCCGGCACCCGGATCGAGATCCTGACCCCCGATTTCCGCGGCAAGGGCCGCATGGACCGGGCCCTGGAGATCCTGGCGCAGAACCCGCCGGACGTGTTCAACCACAACATCGAGACGGTGCCGGAGCTGTACCCGAACGTGCGTCCCGGTGCCGACTACCAGTGGTCGCTGACGCTGCTGCAGAAGTTCAAGGCCCAGCACCCGTCGGTGCCGACCAAGTCCGGGATCATGCTCGGCCTGGGGGAGACGATGGAGCAGGTCCAGGCGACCCTGCGCGACCTGCGGGCACACGACGTGGAAATGGTGACCATCGGCCAGTACCTGCAGCCGACCGCCCACCACCACCCGGTGATGCGTTACTGGACTCCCGAGGAATACAAGGCGCTGGAGGACTACGGCTACGCCCTGGGGTTCAGCCACGTCGCCTCCGGGCCGATGGTCCGCTCGTCCTACCATGCCGACCGCCAGGCGGCCGGCGCCGGGGTCGCGGCCTGACGGTCCGGGCCGTCGCCCGGCACCGGCGCGTCCCGCGCCGGGCGGTCCGGCCGCGGCGGCCGGCGATGGCGATCCGTTCACTTTTTCCTACGCGGCAGCCGCTAGCCTGCGATGAACGGTGCCGGCACGGGCCCGCGCAGGCCGGTGCAACTTCCGGCACTGGCCGCAGTCTCAGCCCTGGCACAGCCTGATCCGACCGGCGCCCGCCGGCCAAGAGCCACTACATGAACCGCAGATTCGCCGTCCCCCTGTCCCTGTTCGCCGCCCTCGTGCTGGCCACGCCGCTCGCCCTGCTGGCGCGCGCCGACGGCGGCAGCCCGCTGGCGATCACGCCCAACGCCGACCAGTCCACCGTCTCGAAGATGGTCTACGGCGCGCTGTCGGACAGCCGCCTGGCCTATCGCCCGCGGCCCGGCGACCAGGCGCTGTCGGAGGACATCTTCCGCCGCTACCTGGAGGCGCTGGACCCCAACCGGCAGTTCTTCACCGCCGCCGACATCGCCCGCTTCGAGCCGTACCGCGACGTGATGGGCGATGCCGTGCGCCAGGGCGATCCCGCCGCCGCCTTCGCCATGTTCGGCGTGTACCGCGAGCGGGTGGACCAGCGCGTGGCGCACGCGCGCAAGCTGCTCAAGCAGGACTTCGATTTCACCGGCGACGAGCGCTGGGAGTACGACCGCGAGAAGGCGCCATGGGCCGCCGACAACGCCGCGCTCGATGCGCTGTGGCGCAAGTCGGTGATGAACGACGTGCTGCGGCTCAGGCTCGCCGGCAAGGAGCCGGCCGAGATCCGCAAGACCCTGGACAAGCGCTACCAGCAGCTCGGCCGCTCGGTGGCCGAGCTCAAGAGCGAGGACGTGTTCTCGCTGTTCCTCAACGCCTATACCGCCTCGGTCGACCCGCACACCGACTACCTCAACCCGCGCAGCGCCGAGAACTTCAACCAGTCCATGTCGCTGTCGCTGGAGGGCATCGGCGCCCAGCTGCAGCGCCAGGACGACGTGGTCGTGATCCGCGAGATCATCCCGGGCGGTCCGGCAGCGATGGACGGCACGCTCAAGGCCGGCGACCGCATCGTCGGCGTCGGCCAGGGCCGCACCGGCGCGATCGAGGACGTGATCGGCTGGCGCATCGACGACGTCGTCGCCAAGATCCGGGGCACCAAGGGCACGCAGGTGAAGCTGGAGTACATCCCGGCCGAGAACGGCATCGACGGCGAACACCGCACCGTGACCCTGACCCGGCAGCGCGTGCAGCTGGCCGAGCAGGCCGCCAAGAGCAAGACCTACACGATCCCGGCGCACGGCGACATGCCCGCGCGGCTGATCGGGGTGATCGAGCTGCCCACCTTCTACCAGGACTTCGAAGGCCGGCGCCGCAACGGCAACGACTACACCTCCGCGACCCGCGACGTGGCCCGCCTGCTGGGCGAGTTCAAGGACAAGGGCGTGGACGGCGTGGTCCTGGACCTGCGCAACAACGGCGGCGGTTCGCTGGACGAGGCGGTGCAGCTCACCGGCCTGTTCATCGACCAGGGGCCGGTGGTGCAGCAGCGCGAATCCGGTGGCCGCGTGCAGGTCTATGCCGACCGCAGCCCGGGCGTGGCCTGGGACGGCCCGCTGGCGGTGGTGGTGAACCGCGCCTCGGCCTCGGCGTCGGAGATCTTCGCCGGCGCCATGCAGGATTACGGCCGCGCGCTGATCATCGGCGAGACCACCTTCGGCAAGGGCACGGTGCAGAACCTGCTCGACCTGGACCGCTGGCCGGCGGCCGGCGAGGGCCCGCGCTATGGCCAGGTCAAGCTGACCATCGCCCAGTTCTTCCGCGCCGACGGCGGCAGCACCCAGAACAAGGGCGTGGTGCCCGACATCGCCTATCCGCTCAGCGTGGATGCCAACGAGTTCGGCGAGAGCACCTACGACAACGCGCTGCCGTGGACCCGCATCGCGGCCGTGCCGCACGCGCGCTACGGCAACTTCGCGCCGCTGCTGCCGCAGCTGCAGAAGATGCACGAGGCCCGGATCGCCGACGACCTGGAGTTCCAGTGGTGGAGCGAGGACGTGGCCCACTACCGTGCCGAGGCGGCCAAGAAGTACCTCTCGCTCAACGAGGCCGAGCGGCGCGCCGAGCGCGAGCGCCAGGAAACGCAGCGCAAGGAACGCCAGGCGATCCGCAAGCAGAAGGGCCTGGCCCTGGATCCGCTGGCCGACGAGACCGACGATGGCCTGACCGCCAACGAACGCGACGTGGTCAAGGACGCCGAGCGCGAGAAGGCCGCCGAGAAGCGCCCGGATCCGCTGCAGCGCGAGGCCGCGGCGATCCTGGCCAATGCGATCGACCTGCTCGAGCAGGACCGCCCGCTGTCGGCGCAGGTATTGCCGGGCACCCAGTCGGCGGTGCGCTGGGCCGACTGAGGCCAGCCACGCACCACCTGCGACGCCAACATCGGCGGCCTCGGCCGCCGATGCTGTTTCCGGCAAGGGATTGCGGCCGTGGCATCCGGCCTGGCTTTCGATGCGCGTCGTAGAGCGGGGCTTGCCCCGCTGCCCCTTTCCCGCTGCGAGAGAGCAGCGGGGCAAGCCCCGCTCTACGGGTGAAGCAGAGCCGCGGGGCCGGGGTCCGAGCGCCGCTCAGTCCGGGATCGCCAGCGCCAGCGTCTCCTTGACCTCTTCCATCACGATGTAGCTCTTGGACTCGCGCACGTGCGGCAGGGTCAGCAGGCTGCTGCCGAGCAGCTTGCGGTAGGAGGCCATCTCCGAGATGCGGGCCTTGATCAGGTAATCGAAGTCGCCGGACATCAGGTGGCACTCCAGCACGTTGGGCAGCTTCAGCGCGGCGCGGCGGAACTCCTCGAAGATGTCGCCGGACTTGTAGGCCAGGCTGATCTCGACGAATACCAGCAGGCCGGCCTTGAGCGCCTGCGGGTTGAGCCTGGCGTAGTAGCCCTCGATCACGCCGTCGCGTTCAAGCCGCCGCACGCGCTCGGTGCACGGGGTGGTCGACAGGCCCACGCGCTCGCCCAGTTCGGTGAAGGAGATGCGGCCCTCCTGCTGGAGGATCCGCAGGATGTGCCGGTCGATCCGGTCCAGGTCGCGGGCAGCGCGTTCGGGGCGGGCCGGCTGGGCGCGTGGACGGGTGGGGCGGTCGGCGGCCAAGGAAACCTCCACGGGTGGCCCGGTTGTTAAGGCGAATCCACCTTAACACGGCAAAAAAACGGAAAAAACAACCAGTTGTTCGTCCATATACTGCGCGCCTTGCCGGCAGCTTCCCCATTCATCCAGTGGAAGTGCCTGAATCGAGGGTCGAGCGATGCAGCGGGTTCTGGTACTGGGCAGTGGCGTGATCGGCGTGACCAGCGCGTGGTACCTGGCGCAGGCCGGGTTCGAGGTGACCGTGGTGGACCGAGAGCCGGGTCCGGCGCGTTCGACCAGCTACGCCAACGCCGGGCAGATCTCGCCGGGTTACGCCTCGCCCTGGGCCGCCCCGGGCGTGCCGCTGAAGGCGATCAAGTGGCTGTTCCAGAAGCATGCGCCGCTGGCGATCAAGCCCACGCTCGATCCGGACCAGTACCTGTGGCTGGCGCAGATGCTGCGCAACTGCACGGCCGGGCGCTACGCGGTGAACAAGGAGCGCATGGTCCGGCTGGCCGAATACAGCCGTGATTGCCTGGACGAGCTGCGCGCCGACACCGGCCTGACCTACGAGGGCCGCCGCCTCGGCACCACCCAGCTGTTCCGCACCCAGGCCCAGCTCGACGCGGCCGCGCGCGACATCGCCGTGCTGCAGGAGGCCGGGGTGCCCTACGAAGTGCTCGACCGCGCCGGCGTGGCGCGGGTCGAACCGGCGCTGGCCGCCACCGCCGACCGGCTGGTCGGCGGCCTGCGCCTGCCCGGCGACCAGACCGGCGACTGCCAGCTGTTCTGCGAGCGCCTGGCCGCGCTGGCGAAGATGCGCGGCGTGGAATTCCGCTACGGCGCGAACATCGAGGCGATCGAAGCCGACGGCGACCGGGTCACCGGCGTGCGCATCGACGGCCGGCTGGAAACCGCCGACCGCTACGTGCTGGCGCTGGGGAGCTGGTCGCCGCAGCTGCTCAAGCCGCTCGGCATCCGCCTGCCGGTGTATCCGCTCAAGGGCTACTCGCTGACCATCCCGATCACCGATGCGGCGATGGCGCCGGCCTCGACCGTGCTCGACGAGACCTACAAGATCGCGATCACCCGCTTCGACCGCCGCATCCGCGTCGGCGGCATGGCCGAGGTGTCCGGCTACGACCTGTCGCTGGACCCGCGCCGGCGCGCGACCCTGGAGAAGGTGGTCGGCGACCTGTACCCGAAGGGCGGCGACCTGGCCCGCGCCGAGTTCTGGACCGGCCTGCGCCCGGCCACGCCCGACGGCACCCCGGTGGTCGGCGCCACCGGCCTGCGCAACCTGTTCCTCAACACCGGCCACGGCACCCTGGGCTGGACCATGGCCTGCGGCTCGGGCCGCTACCTGGCCGACGTCATCGCCCACCGCCCGACCCGGATCCGCAGCGAAGGCCTGGACATCTCCCGCTACGGCCGCGGCAGCGCCACGCCGGAGCTCGATGGCGAGGCGATTCCGGCGACAATCGGCGGGTGATCGTCCGCGCGATGGAAGCCGGGATGCGATGAGCCCCGGGCCACCGTCGATGGACTGGCGCCCGCGATCCCGCGGCGGGCGACCTCGATCCGCCGCGCCCGTTTTCCCTTACCCCGGCAGCCGATACCGATGCGTCCCGCCCGTGCCCTGATCGACCTGGAAGCGCTGCGCCACAACTACCGGCTGGCTCGCAGGCTTTGCGGCGGGGATGGCGGTGGCGCGCGCGCGCTGGCGGTGGTCAAGGCCGATGCCTACGGCCACGGCGCCGTGCGTTGTGCGCTGGCGCTGCAGGACGAGGCCGACGGCTTCGCGGTGGCCTGCATCGAGGAGGCGCTCGCCTTGCGCGAGGCCGGCATCCGCGCGCCGATCCTGCTGCTGGAAGGCTTCTTCGACGCCGCCGAACTGCCGCTCATCCTGCAACACGACCTGTGGACCGTGGTCCACGCGGGCTGGCAGGTCGAGGCACTGGAGCGCACGCCGCTGCCGAAGCCGTTGCACGTCTGGCTGAAGCTGGACTCGGGCATGCACCGCGTCGGCCTGGATGCAGCGGACTACCGCGACGCCTGGCAGCGGCTGCGCGCGTTGCCGCATGTCGGTGGCCTCGTGAAGATGAGCCACTTCGCCCGCGCCGACGAAACCGGGTGCGCGCGCACCGACGAGCAGCTGGCGACTTTCGCCGCCGCCACGGCCGGCCTCGCGGGCGACACCAGCCTGTGCAATTCGCCGGCCCTGCTCGGCTGGCCGCAGGCGCGTGCCGACTGGGCGCGCCCGGGGCTGATGCTGTACGGCGTGTCGCCGTTCGCGCAGCCCACCGACAAATCCGCGCAACTTCGTCCGGTGATGACGCTGGAATCGAAGATCATCGCAGTGCGCGAGCTGCCGGCCGGCGAACCGGTCGGCTACGGCGCGCGCTTCGTCACCGACGCGCCGACCCGGATAGGCGTGGTCGCCATCGGCTACGCCGACGGCTACCCGCAGTTCGCGGTCAACGGCACGCCGGTGGCGATCGACGGGAAGCCCGGTCGCCTGGTCGGTCGCGTGTCGATGGACATGCTCACCGTCGACCTCACCGACCACCCGCAGGCCGGTATCGGCAGCGGCGTGGAACTGTGGGGCAAGCAGGTGCCGGCCGCGGAGGTCGTCGCCCACAGCCAGACCAGCGCCTACCGCCTGCTGTGCGCGGTCAAGCGCGTGCCGCTGCAGTACGCGGGCTGAGGTTCCCTCAGTCCGCGGGTCGGGCGACCCGCACCATCCGCTCCATCAGGTGGTCGAGGGTGGCCGCCAGGTCGCCGTCGCAGCGGCCCATGTGCACCGGCGAAGTCTGGATGATCGCGCTGCGCCGCGCGGTGAGCCAGTGGAAGCGCGCGCGCGGCGGCAGCAGGCCGATCGGCGCGGCCGCCTCGCCGCCGCGGCAGATCGCCGGGATCGCGGCGAGGTGGCGGCCCACCAGCGCCAGGTCGATCGCCGGGTCCAGCGCCCGCAGGCGCACGGGGTCCACTTCGATGCGCGCCTCGAGGAAGCGTGCGCGCTCGCAGGAAAGGATCACGCCGACATTGACGAATTCCTCGCGCTCCACCCGTGGTACCACGCGGATGACGGCGTAGTCGTAGGTTTCATGCACGTGCACGGATCGCCTCCTGCACGAAGCCTTCGCGCGCGGCCAGCCGCTGGCACAGGTAGGCGACATAGGCGGCGCGCTGCGTGGCCGGATCGGCGAACGCATCCGGTCCCTGCAACCACTCGTCGGGCACCTGGCCGACGATGTCGGCGACGACCGCCTCGGGCAGGCGCGAAGCCATGTCCGGGTCCACGTCGGCGATGCGGTCCGCCCAGCGCAGCAGCACGTGGTCGCGCACCAGCGCGAACGGCTTGCCCGCCTGCTTGGTGTCGCCGTCCCAGCCATGGTGGAAGTACAGCGACGCGCCGTGGTCGATCAGGTACAGCCGGCCGTGCCAGACCAGCATGTTGGGATTGCGCGCGGTACGGTCGACATTGCTGGTGAACGCGTCGAACCAGACGATGCGCGAGGCCAGCTCCGGGTCGGGCTGCTCGGCGACCGGGTCGAAGTTCATCGCCCCGGGCAGGTAGTCCATGCCCAGGTTGAGCCCGGCGCTGGCCTTGATCAGGTCCTGGATCTCGGGGTCGCCCTCGGTGCGCGCCAGCTCGGCGTCGAGGTCCATCAGGACGATTTCGGGCATCGGCAGCTCGAGCGCACGGGCCAGGCCGCCGCTGATCGCCTCGGCGACCAGCGCCTTGGGCCCCTGGCCGGCGCCGCGGAACTTGAGCACGTACAGGCCCTGGTCGTCACCCTCGACCACGGCGGGCATGGAGCCGCCTTCGCGCAGCGGGGTGACGTAACGGGTGGCGCAAAGTCGACGGAGGGACATGCGCGAAGGATACCGCCCGGCGTGCCACGCCAAGCGGTGTCCTCCGGGTGTGCGCCCTCAGTGCGGGGTATTGCGGCCGTCGCGCCTGGCCTGGGTCCGCTTGCCACGTGTGCTGATGCTGCCCTGGATCGGCTTCATGCGGCTCTGCCCGGCATGCAGCCGCTTGGCCTTGCTGGCCGCGCTGGACGACTGGAAGCCGGGATCCGGCACCGACGGCGCGTCGACGCCGTCCATGGCCTGCCACGACCGGGGCGCGCGGTCCCGCTCGGTCTTCCTCTGCAGCAGCTTCTTCTTGGCCTTGACCGCCTGGATCCGCTTCTTCGCCGCCACGTCCCGCGCGCTGGCCTTGCGCACTGGCGCCTTCCTGGCCTCCGCCGCGCCGGTGTCGCCGGCGGCCTGGCGCAACGCGGCGCGCGATGCGACGCGGGGGGATGCCTGCTTCGGCTGGGCGGCGGTACGCCTGGCGGCGCTGGTCTTCCCGGCCGCTTTCGCGGTGGCTGGTTTCGCCGCGGCCTTCTTCACGGCGGGGTTCAGCGCACCCTCGAAGCGCTTGAGGATGTCGTCGAGCAGGGCGGCCTTGTCCTTGCTGCGCTGGTTGGCCTGGCCGCTGGTGCCGCGCTTGCTGCCGGTGGCGGCGCGCGAGGCCAGCTTCTGCCGCTGGGTCAGGTCGCGCGCCCGGTCGCGCGCGCGGCGCGCACGCGCGATCCGTTTTTCCAGGGCGGCGGCATCGAGCTTGCGCAGCGGGTTGCTGCGGCTCTCGTCGTACAGCTCCATCTCGCCGGCGTTGAGCAGGGCCTGGGCCTGGTGGCGGGTGATCGGCACGGCGGACTCCACGCATGGTATGGGCACGCCGAGCATACGCCGGTGGCGGTCCGGATTCCGTCATTTCGATGGAGGTGCCACGTCGCGCCATGTCGCGGCGCGGCGGAACCCAGCATTCCGCCAAGGTGGTTGAGCGGGCCACCGCCGGGGAGTGAAATGGCGATCCCGCTTCCCCCTCCGGAATCCCCCATGGAATACCGCTACCTCGGCCGCTCCGGCTTCCGCGTCCCCGTCCTCAGCTTCGGCACCGGCACCTTCGGCGGCAGCGGCGCGCTGTTCAGCGCCTGGGGCAGCACCGACGTGGCGCAGGCGCGGCGGCTGGTGGACATCTGCCTGGACGCCGGCCTGAACATGTTCGACAGCGCCGACGTGTACTCGAAGGGCGCGGCCGAGGAGATCCTCGGCGAGGCGATCAAGGGCCGGCCGCGCGATTCGTTGATCATCTCGACCAAGGCCACGTTCCGCTTCGGCGAGGGCGAGAACCAGGTCGGCTCCTCGCGCTACCACCTGGTCAATGCCGTCGACGCCGCGCTCAGGCGCCTGGGCACCGACTACATCGACCTGTTCCAGCTGCACGGCTTCGACGCGCGGCCGCCGGTGGAGGAAGTGCTGTCCACGCTCGACAACCTGGTGCGGGCCGGCAAGATCCGCTACCTGGGCGTGTCCAATTTCTCAGGCTGGCACCTGATGAAGTCGCTGGCCACCGCCGACCGCTACGGCTGGAGCCGCTATGTCGCCCACCAGGCCTACTACTCGCTGCTGGGCCGCGACTACGAATGGGAGCTGATGCCGCTGGCCGAGGACCAGGGCGTGGGCGCGGTGGTGTGGAGCCCGCTGGGCTGGGGTCGGCTCACCGGCAAGATCCGGCGCGGCCAGCCGCTGCCCGAATCCAGCCGCCTGCAGTCGCAGACCGCGGTCGATTCCGGGCCGCCGGTGGACTTCGAACACGTGTACAAGGTGGTCGATGCGCTGGATGAAATCGCCGCGCAGACCGGCAAGTCGGTGCCGCAGGTGGCGTTGAACTGGCTGCTGCAGCGCCCGACCGTGTCCACCGTGGTGATCGGCGCGCGCAACGAGGAACAGCTGCGGCAGAACCTCGGCGCAGTCGGCTGGAACCTCAGCGCCGAACAGGTGGCGAAGCTGGACGCCGCCAGCGCGGTGACCAAGCCGTATCCGTATTGGCACCAGGCCGGTTTCAAGTACCGAAACCCCACTCCGGTGTGAGCCAACCGCTCCTCGCCGCAACGGGAAGCGGGCATCCTCCCGGCAAGTGATTCGACAGGACGCGATGGACACCGGGCATCTCAAGGAGTTCTGTGCCGCATTGGCCGGCGCCGAAGTGCGCCTGCACGGCGCGCCGGCGAACATCCTGGTCTACTCGATCGGCGGGAAGTCGTTCGCCTATTTCAAGACCAGCGAACCGGAGCGCTGGCGTTTCAGTTTCAAGGCCACGCCCGAGCGGTTCCTCGAGCTGACCGACATCCCCGGCATCAAGCCCGCGCGCTGGCGCGGTCGCCACCAGTGGGTGACCGTGGTCGACGTGCGCAGCTTGCCCGATGCCTACCTGCGCGAGCTGGTCGAATGGTCGTACAACCATGCGCTGGGCAAGCTGAGCCGGGCCCGGCAGGTGGAGCTGACCGGCGCTTCGTTGCCGCCCAGGGCGCGTGCGCGGCGCGGCGACCCATAGCCGGTGCGGGCAGGCAGTGGCGGGCTGCGTGGACGGCTCAACCGGCCAACGGATTGCCTTGCGCATCGACGACGAAGCGTGCCCGCCTTCCTCCGTAGTAGAAGGATGCGCGCCACGTGCCGGCATCCTCGCCGGTGCCGCGTTCGCACAACACGGTGATCTTGCCGTCGTCCATCAACTGCCGGAACGCGGCCACGTCCAGGCCCATTGCACGGGCGACCAGGGCGCCGTCGATTTCCAGTTCCGGTCGGATCGTGTCCATGAGGGCGGTCAATGGGGGCGGATGCAGGGTCGCGCAAGGCGCGCGCCATCGCCTTGACCTGGATCAGGGGCCGGCAAGGCGCGCACACGGCGCACGTGGTCCGCGGGTGAATGCCGTGCCACCCGCCGCTGGGGTGGCGCGCCAGGCGGGGCCACGGTCCGCCAGCGATGGCGGATAATGGCCTGCCCGACGCCGTGCCCGCGCGCTTGAACCTCCACGACGATCCCCTGAAGGCCTTGCTGCTGCCGTTCGACGGTGGCCCGCTGGCATGGCCGGCGCAGGGCGATATCGCCTTCCTGCGCGCGCGCGACGGCTGGCCGTTGCGGCAGCATCCGCTGGATCGACTGCGCTGCGAGCAGGGTTTCAAGCCGCTGGCCGATGGCCTGGGCCAGGCCGGGCTCGATGTCCGTCCCGAGCTCGACTGCGCCGCCGAGGCTTCACTGGTGCTGGTGCTGCCGCCGCGACAGCGCGACGAAGCGCAAGCGCTGCTCGCCCGCGCCGTGGCCATGGCCGCCCCCGGCGCGCGCGTGGTCGCTGCGGTGGCCAATGACGAAGGCGCACGCTCCCGCGAGAAGGACCTGCAGCAGCTGGCCGGGCTCGACGGCACGCTCACCAAGTTCCATTGCCGGGTGTTCTGGACACCGCCGCTGTCGGGCGCGCGCGACCCCGCGCTCGCCGCGCGCTGGCGCCAGGCCGACGCGCCGCGGCCGATCCTGGGCGGACGCTTCCAGAGCCGCCCGGGCGTCTTCGCCTGGGATCGCATCGATCCGGCGTCAGCCCTGCTGGCCGCGCACCTGCCGACCGACCTGTCCGGTCGCGGTGCGGACCTGGGTGCCGGCTGGGGCTACCTGGCCGCCGAAGTGCTGGACCGTTGTGCCGGCGTGAGCGCATTGGACCTGTACGAAGCGGAGGCGCGCGCGCTCGAACTGGCACGCGCCAACCTGGCTGCCCGGGCCGGTCGCGCCGCGCTCGCGTTCCACTGGCACGACGTCACCACCGGGTTGCCGCAGGACGGTTACGACTTCATCGTCAGCAACCCGCCGTTCCACGCGCACGACCGTGGCGACCGGCCCGAGCTGGGCCAGCGCTTCATCGAGGTCGCCGCGCAGTCCCTGCGTCCCGGTGGCCGCCTGCTGCTGGTCGCCAACCGGCACCTGCCGTACGAGGCGACGGTGGCCGGCGCGTTCGCCAGCCGGCGCGTGCTGGCCGAAGGCGGCGGCTTCAAGGTGATCGAGGCGGTGAAGGCCCAGGCCACCCAGGCTCATGCGGCCACCGGCCAGGCGAGGAGCGGCCAGGCGATGAAGGAGAGGCGTCGATGAGCAAGTCGATGAAACTGGTCAAGCACTTGGCCAACCTGGGGTACGGCAGCCGCAAGGAAGTGGCGTGGATGTTCCGCGAAGGCCGGGTCACCGACGCCGCCGGCGAGGTGCTGTACGCCGACGATCCGCTCGACCACGGCAACGTGCGCGTGGATGGGGAGCCGCTGGATCCGCCGCAGGGCCTGGTGCTGATGCTGCACAAGCCGGCCGGCTACACGTGCTCGACCAAGGACAAGGGTCGCATCGTCTACGACCTGCTGCCCGAACGCTTCCGCCTGCGCGATCCGGTGCTGTCGACGGTCGGCCGGCTGGACCGCGAGACCACCGGCCTGCTGCTGATGACCGACGACGGCGGACTCCTGCACCGGATCGTCTCGCCGAAATCGAAGCTGGCCAAGATCTACGAGGCCACGCTGGCGCAGGACCTGCGCGGCGACGAGGCGGCGCTGTTCGCCAGCGGCACGCTGGTGCTCGAATCGGAGACCACGCCGCTGCTGCCGGCCCGGCTCGACGTGCTCGGGCCGCGCCGTGCGCGCCTGACCCTGCACGAAGGCCGCTACCACCAGGTACGACGCATGTTCGCCGCCACCGGCAACCATGTCGAAGCGCTGCACCGGCCGCAGGTCGGCGGGCTGGCGCTCGACGGCCTGCCCGAAGGCCAGTGGCGCGCGCTGGATGCCGCCGCCCTCGACCGCCTGTTCAACCCGGAGACCCCGTGAACCTGCCCGCCCCCGTCGCCCCGCTCCCGTTCGCGCCCGATGCCGTGATCTTCGACATGGACGGACTGATGCTCGACAGCGAGCGCGCGATCAACGCCTGCATGGCGCAAGCGGCGCGCGAACTGGGCCACGACATTCCCGACGCGCTGTGGTTGCGGATGATCGGTGGCGGCGATGGCCTGTGCCGGCGGCTGGTGGCCGAGCGCATCGGCGAGGCCGCGGCCGACGCGCTGCTGGAGCGCTCCGAAGTCCTGTACGACGCGGTCGCCAACGCCGGCATCGACCATCGCCCCGGCATCGTCGACCTGCTGGAGTGGCTGGTGGCGCGCGGCCTCCCGCGCGCGGTCGCCACCTCGACCCGGCGTCCGCTGGCCATGCGCAAGCTCCAGGCCGCCGGGCTGCTGCCGTACTTCGACGCGGTGTGCACCAGCAGCGACGTGGCCCGGCCCAAGCCGGCGCCGGACGTCTACCTGCTCGCCGCACGCACGCTGGACGTCGCGCCCTCGCGCTGCCTGGTGCTGGAGGATTCCCCGACCGGCGTGCGCGCCGCACTCGCCGCGGGCATGACGCCGATCCAGGTCCCGGATCTGTTGAGCCCGGATGCGGCGACCCTCGCCCTCGGCCACCGCATCGCGCCCTCGCTGGAAGTGGTCGTGCCGATGCTGCAGGCGGCGCTCGTCGCGGTCGAGGACGGACGCCCGGATTGAAGCGGCGCGGCTCCGGCCCGGGGACGGGATTCGCTTCGAGGCGAGCGCGAGCGACACTGGCGGCCGGCGCGCTATCGGACTTCCCGCCGGGCCGGAAAGGGACGGGCCGGATTGCAGGGCCGGGCGCTGGCGGCGTCGCGCCCCCGGAACGCAACGAGCGAGGAGCAGTCATGTTTCCGATCCATCCCGTACGAATCGCGCATGGCGTGTGGATCGCCGTCCTGGCTTCCGTGATGCTGCCGGTCCTGTCGCTGGCCGGCTGCTCGCGCGAGGCCGCGGTGCCGGCAGCGGAGACCGCCCCGCCCGGGGTTCCGGTGGCCACGGACTGGCCGCTGCCCGCGCCGGCGGGCGCCGCACAACCGGACCTCGTGCGGGCGCCGGATGGCCGCCTGCTGCTCAGCTGGGTCGAGCCGGCGGGAGAGCGGGGCCACCGCCTGCAGCTGGCGGCGACACTCGCCGGGGAAACCGGGTGGGCGCCGACCCTGGCCGTGGCCGAAGGCGAGGGCTGGTTCGTGAACTGGGCCGACACCCCGCGGGTGCAGGCGCTGGCCGACGGCTCGCTGTGGGCGCACTGGCTGGAGCGCACCGGCCCGTCACGCATGGACTACGGCATCGCCCTGGTGCGCTCGGATGACGGGGGCCGCCACTGGCAGCGCAGCGCGCCGGTCCATCCGCGCGGTCGCGGCGACCACGGCTTCACCACGTTCTGGCGCGCCGGCGATGACCGCCTCGGCCTGGCCTGGCTGGACAGCCGGCAGAAGGCGGCGGCAGGCGAGACCGAAGGCCACGACGGCCACCACGGTGGCGCCGCGGCGATGATGCTGCGTGCCGCGGTGCACGGGCCGGACGGCGGCCAGCAGGCGGAGTGGCCGCTGGACGCGTCCACCTGCGACTGCTGCACCACGGCTTCGGCGCAGACCGCACGCGGCGTGGTCGTGGTCTACCGCGGCCGCGGCGCCGGCGAGATCCGCGACACGCGCATCGTGCGCCTGCAGCCTGACGGCACCTGGACCGCGCCGCGCGACGTGCATCGCGATGGCTGGCATTTCCCCGGGTGTCCGGTGAACGGCCCGGCGGTGGCGGCCGAGGATCAGGACGTGTGGGTGGCCTGGTACACCGAGGCCGAGGCCGTGCCGGAACTGCGCCTGGCGCATTCGCGCGACGCCGGTGGCCGCTTCGATCCGCCGGTGGTGCTGGCGCGCGGGCCGCAGGTGCTGGGCCGGGTCGCCCTGGCGCAGGGCGGCGGGCACGTGCATGCGGCCTGGCTGGAGGAGGCGGGAGAGGGCGGCCAGGTCCTGCGCCTGGCGCGCTATGCGCCGGACCTGGCATCGCCGGCGGTGGTGCAGGTGGCCACCCTGCACGCGCGCGGCCGCGCCAGTGGCTTGCCGCGGCTGCAGTGGGCCGATGGCGCCGCGTGGCTGGCGTGGACCGACGTGGAGGCGGGCGCGCCGGTGCTGCGCGGCGCGGTGGTGCGCTGAGCTCAGGCGTACTGCATCTTCCGGCCCATGCCGCCGTCGGCGATGAACTCCTGGCCGGTGACGAAACCCGACAGCGCGGGTGCCAGCAGCCAGACCGCCAGGGTTGCGATGTCCTCCGGCGTGCCGACGCGCCCGGCCGGATGCTGGCCGTGGTCGCTCCGCGACAGCTTCGGCCGGCGCCGCCGCGCCGGCCCGCGCCAGGCCTCGGTGGCGATCCAGCCCGGGCTGATGCAGTTCACCCGCACCCGCGGCCCCTCGCTCACGGCCAGGGCGTGGGTGAAGGCCAGCAGGCCGCCCTTGGCCGCGGCGTAGACCTCGCTGTGCGGCTCGGACTGGTGGGCGCGGGTGGAGGCGATGTTGACGATGGCGCCGCCGCCGTCGGCCTGGCGCAGCGCGGGCAGCGCATGCCGGCTGCACAGGAAGGCGCCGTGCAGGCTGGACAGGCGCCGGTTCCACTCACCGAGGTCCAGCGCGTCCAGCGACGGCATGTGCGGGTCGGGCAGGCCGGCGTTGTTGACCAGGCCATCGATGCGGCCGAAGCGCTCCAGCGCCGCGGCGGCGAAAGCGGCCGCGCTGCGCTCGCTGGCCACGTCCAGGCGCCGGAACAGGGCGCGCGCCGGCGCGCCCCATTCGCGGATGCAGGCGCGGCCGGCGTCGGCATCGAGGTCGCCGATCACAACGCTGCCGCCGGCGCCGATCACCGCCTGGGCAATGCCGCGACCGATGCCTTGGGCGCCGCCGGTGACCAGCACCACGCGGTCCTGCAACGGCGCGGGATTCCAGGGACGGATCGGCGGGACCAAGGACATGGCGGGGCTCCGTGGGGTGCCGGGCCAGTGTCGCGCAGGCGGCGTGCAGGCGGTGCAGCCAGGCGCGACGCCGCCCCCGGGTCAGCCGGCGTCGCGTGGCGGAAACAGCGCCTTCCAGCCGGCATGGCCGAGCTCGCGCAGCGTCGCGTAGTTGCGCTCGATGATCGAATCCGGGTCCGGATAGGCGTCCACCGCGCGGCTGACGCTGTCCTCGCGCAGCAGGTGCAGGGTCGGGTACGGCGCGCGGTTGCTGTAGTTCTCGATGTCGTCCGGGCCGCTGTCGGCGAACTGGTAGTCCGGATGGAAGCTGGCCACCTGCAGTTCGCCGTCCAGTTCCAGTACCTCGACCAGGGCGTCGGCCTGTTCGAGGAAGTCGTTGTAGTCGAGGAAGTCCTGCAGCACGTGCGGGTGCACCAGCAGGGTGGTGTCGATCTGGTCGGCCGGGGTGTCGCGCAGCAGCAGCAGCTCCTCGCCGAGCTGCTCGATCAGCTGTTCGGGCGTGGTCGCGTCGCTATAGACGAAGCGCACCTGCTGCTTGGCGTACACCGCCTTGGCGAACGGGCACAGGTTCAGGCCGATCACCGCCCGCTCCAGCCAGCGGCGGGTGAGTCCCAGCGCCTCTTCCTCGCCGGGCTGCAGGCTGTCGTGGTCGGCGTTCATGGCCAGGCTCAGTCGCGGAAGTTTTCGAACTGCAGCGGGATGCCGAAGTCGGCCTTGCGCAGCAGGGCGATCGCCTCCTGCAGGTCGTCGCGCTTCTTGCCGTTCACGCGCAGCTTGTCGCCGTTGATCTGGCTGTCGACCTTGAGCTTGGCGTCCTTGAGCGCGGCCTGGATCTTCTTGGCGGTCTCGCGCTCGATGCCCTGCTTGATCGTGACCTTCTGCCGGGCCCCGGCCAGGTTGGTCTCCACGTCGCCGAACTCCAGGCAGCGCACGTCGATGCCGCGCGCGGTCAGCCGCTGCTTGAGGATGTCGGTCATCTGCTTGAGCTGGAAGTCGCTGGGCGCGGACTGGCTGACCACGCTTTCCTCCAGCACGAACTTCGCGTCCACGCCCTTGAAGTCGAAGCGGGTGGTGAGTTCGCGGCTGGCCTGGTCGACCGCGTTGGTCAGCTCGTGGGAGTCGACTTCGGAAACGACGTCGAAGGAGGGCATGCTCGTGGTCCGTCGGGGCAGGCGCGCATTCTAGCGCCGATGCGTGCCCGGCCGGCGCGCGGCGGGCGATAATGCAGGCATGTCCCCGATCCGTTCCCCGCTGGCCGCCATCGGCTGGATGCTCGCTGCCGTCGCCACTTTCTCGCTGATGGATGCCGGCATGAAGCAGCTCGCCGCGCACTATCCGCCGCTGCAGGTGACGATGCTGCGCGGCGCGGCATCGCTGCCGTTCGTGCTGGTCTGGGTGCTGGCCACCGCCGGTGCGCGCTCGATCGTGCCGGTGCGCTGGGGCCTGCACCTGCTGCGCGGCGTGCTGGGCATGGTGATGATCGGCTGCTTCGTGTTCGCGCTGAAGCGGATGCCGTTGTCCACGGCCTACTCGATCTACTTCGTCGCGCCGCTGCTGGTGGCGGCGCTGTCGGTGCCGCTGCTCGGCGAGAAGGTCGGCCCGCGCCGCTGGACGGCCATCGCCATCGGCCTGGTGGGGGTAGTGGTGGTGCTGCGGCCGGGGGTGGACGGGATCGTCTCGTTCCCGGGTCTGATGGTGCTGCTGGCCGCCACGGCCTATGCCATCGCCGCGGTCACGGTCAGCCTGCTCACCCGGACCGACACCCCGCAGTCGATGGTGGTCTGGTTCCTGGCGATCATGGCGGTCGGTGCCGGCCTGGCGGCGATCCCCGGCTGGGTGCCGCTGCGCTGGGACCACACCGCGCTGATCCTGGGCATGGGCCTGGCCGGTGCGCTGGGGCAGATCGCGCTCACCCGTGCCTTCATGTGCGGCGACGCCTCGCTGATCGCGCCGCTGGAGTACACCGGGCTGGTCTGGGTGATCGCCTGGGACTGGCTGTTCTGGCGCACCTTGCCCGACGCCACCACCTGGATCGGTGCGGCGATCATCGTCGCCAGCGGCCTGTACCTGCTGCGCCGCGAACGCACGGTCGGCGCGGAGCGCGCGGCGCCGATCGATTCGCTGTAGCGGCCGCCGCGGGCGCCAAGGGTAAGCTGGGCGCACGACCCGGAACAGGTGCCGCCGGATGCTGCTGGTGCTGTTGCTGCTCGCCCTGCCCCTGCTGGCGCTGCTGCTGGTCCTCTCGCTCGCGCTGTTGCCATGGCTGCTCTGGCAGCGCTACCGCGCGGGCAGTGCGCGACGGCGCGCGTGGAGCTGGATGCTGGCTCTGGGGTGGTGGACGTCGCTGGCGTCCACTGCGCTCTTCGCCGTATCGGTGCTGGTGGCCGGGTTCTTCTGGCCGGCGGCCTGGCGGCACTGCGCCATCGCCTGGCTGGCCGGGCTGCTGCTGGGTGCGTTCGGGCACGCGATCACGCGCTTCGAGGCGACGCCGCAGGGCCTTTACTACCAGTCCAACCGCTGGCTGGTGCTGGCGCTGACCCTGCTCGTCGCCGCGCGCATCGTGGCCGGCATCGTCCAGGCGACGCGGGTCTGGTTGTACGGCGCGACCTGGCCGGAAAGCGGCTGGCTCAGCCATGCGGGCCTGCTCGCCGTCGCGGCATTGCTGCTGGGTTACGCGACGGCGCAGGCCTTCGGCTTGCACCGGCGCGCGCGCCGGTTCGAGCGATACCGCGGCTACGACCGTTCACCGCGTTGAGGCCGGCGCCGCGCTCGCGGCTGCGGGGAAAAAGGAAAGGGCCCGTGTCCGGGCCCTTTCCATGCTGCTGCCAGGGTGGTCGCTTGGCTTAGAAGCGGGCACCCAGGCCCACGCCCACGGTCCACGGGTCCAGCTTCAGCTCCTGGCCGGTGCCCTCGCCGGCCACGCGCAGCTCCGGACGCGAGTGCATGTAGCGCACGTCGGTGCGGGCGAACCAGGTCTCGTTGATGTTCATGTCCAGGCCGACCGTGCCGATCGCGCCCTTGGCCGTTTCCAGGCCCACGTGCGGACCGCCGCCGGCGATGTCCTCGTTGCTGAAGTTCGACTCGTAGTAGCCCAGGCCCACGAACGGACGGAACACGTTGTCCGCCTGGCCGAAGTGCCACTGGCCGCTCAGCGCGATCGGCTGCTGCTCGACCGTGCCGATCTTGCCGACGCCGTCGCCGCGCACGCGGTGGTTGAACTTGTCCGCCGCGCCCCACAGCTCGACCGCGAAGTTGTCGGTGGCATACCAGCTGGCGCTCAGGGTCGGCGCGCCGTCGCCGTCGACCTTCAGGCCCGGTGCGGCGTCGGTCTTGGGGTCGAGGTGGGTGTAGCCGCCGACCACGGCAAAGCGCTTGCCGGCGGCGCTGCCGGTGTCGGTGGAGGTGTCCTGGGCGAAAGCCGGCGACGCGGCCAGCGAGGTGATCAGGGCCAGGCTCAGGATTCGAAAGGTCCGCATGGGAAGTCTCCTGCTTCGTTGTTATTGATGCCCTGGAGTGGGCGCGGCAGACCCTATAGGCGCGCCCATGAACGGAACCCCGCATGCGCGCGCACGCGGCGCATCCGGTTCAGCCACCCGGCCGAATCCATTGGAAATACGCGTCCGGCACGCTCGCGGCAGTTCATGCAGCTGATCGCCGCGTGAGGAACCGCGTCGCACGGCGCTCACGCGGTGCGCAGCCTGCGGCGCGCGACAGACCCTTGCACATGCGCCGGCGTACTGACGGGTGGTGCGGGCCGGGGCGATGGTCTCCACTGAAACCTGTCGCGGGACAGGCCGGCGCGACGCCACGACGCAGCCGGCAAAGGTTGGCGGGGGGGCGCGCAGGCGGACACAATAGGGGTCTTTCCCCACACACGTACCGCCGGAGTCCTGGCATGGCCGAAATCAAGGAAGCGCGCGTCCCCGACATCGGGGATTACAGCGACGTCCCCGTCATCGAAGTCCTGGTCGCCGTCGGCGACACCGTGGCCAAGGACCAGGGGCTGGTCACGCTGGAGTCGGACAAGGCCACGCTGGAAGTGCCCGCGCCGTTCGCGGGCGTGGTCAAGGAACTCAAGGTCAAGCTCGGCGACACCCTGTCCGAAGGCAGCGTGGTCGCGCTGATCGAGGCGGCCGACGGCGCCGCGCCGGCGGCCAAGGCCGCCGCCCCCGCGAAGGCCGAGGCGCCCGCCGCGCCGGTCAAGACCGCCGAAACCGGCGCCAAGGTCGAGCCGGTCGCGGTGGCGGCCGAGCCCGACAAGCTCGCCCAGCGCGAAATCGCGCAGGTGCAGGCGCCGCCGGCCGGCGGCGGCAGCGATCCGGAAGCCGCGCCGCGCACCCCGCCGGTGGAATTCGGCGCCGCCAGCGTGCTGCCCGACCAGGTGCCGTACGCGAGCCCGGCCGTGCGCCTGTTCGCGCGCGAGCTGGGCGTGGACCTGGCCCAGGTCAAGGGCAGCGAGCGCGGTGGCCGCATCTCGAAGGAAGACGTGCAGCGCTTCGTCAAGGCCGCACTGGCCGGCGGCGTGCCCGCCGCAGCGGGCGCCGCGCCAGTCGCCGGCGGTGGCGGCCTGAACCTGCTGCCGTGGCCGAAGGTCGACTTCAGCAAGTTCGGCGAGGTCGAGACCCAGCCGCTGTCGCGGATCAAGAAGATCTCCGGCGCCAACCTGGCGCGCAACTGGGCGGTCATCCCGCACGTGACCCAGTTCGACCAGGCCGACATCACCGAGCTTGAAGCGCTGCGCGTGCAGCTCAACGCCGAGCAGGAAAAGGCCAAGTCCGGCGTCAAGCTGACGATGCTCGCCTTCCTGCTCAAGGCCAGCGCCGCGGCCCTGAAGCAGTTCCCGGACTTCAACGCCTCGCTCGACGCGACCGGCGAGAACCTGACGCTGAAGAAGTACGTCCACATCGGCTTCGCCGCCGACACGCCGAACGGCCTGGTCGTGCCGGTGATCCGCGACGTCGACAGGAAGGGCGTGCTGCAGATCGCGCAGGAGATGGGCGAACTGGCGAAGAAGGCGCGCGACGGCAAGCTCGGCCCGGCCGACATGAGCGGCGGCTGCTTCTCGATCAGCTCGCTGGGCGGCATCGGCGGCACCGCGTTCACCCCGATCATCAATGCGCCGGAGGTGGCGATCCTCGGCGTGTCCAAGTCGAGCCAGCAGCCGGTGTGGGACGGCAAGCAGTTCGTGCCGCGCCTGACCCTGCCGCTGTCGCTGAGCTACGACCACCGCGTGATCGACGGCGCAGCCGCCGCGCGCTTCACCAGCTACCTGGCCCAGGTCCTCGCGGACATGCGCCGCGTGCTGCTGTAAGGGGACGCGACCATGGCGAACACGATCGAAGTGAAGGTCCCGGACATCGGCGACTACAGCGATGTGCCGGTGATCGAAGTGCTGGTCGCCGTCGGCGACCCGGTGAAGAAGGACCAGGGCCTGGTCACGCTGGAATCGGACAAGGCGACGCTGGAAGTACCGTCGTCGGCCGACGGCGTGGTGAAGGAGATCAAGGTCAAGGTCGGCGACCGGCTGTCCGAAGGCGGCGTGGTCGTCGTGCTGGAAGCCGCAGGTGCCGCGGCGCCTGCCGCGCCCAAGCCCGCAGCGCCTGCCGCGGCGCCGAGCGCACCGGCTCCGGCTGCCGCATCGACCCCTGCCGCGACGCCGGCTCCTGCTGCGCCAGCCGCTGCCGCGTCCGGCCCGGTCGAGGTCAAGGTGCCTGACATCGGCGACTACAGCGGCGTGCCGGTGATCGAGGTGCTGGTCAAGGTCGGCGACACGGTCAAGAAGGACCAGGGCCTGGTCACGCTGGAGTCGGACAAGGCCACGCTGGAAGTGCCGTCCACCGCCGATGGCGTGGTCAAGGAGCTGAAGGTCAAGCTCGGCGACGCGCTGTCGCAGGGCGACGTGGTCGCGGTGCTCGAATCGGCCGGTGGCGCACCCGCCGCCGCCGCGCCGGGCAGCAAGCCGCCGGTCGCGCCGTCGCATCGCGCACCGGCCGAACCGCCGGCGCCCAAGCCGGCGCTGGGCACCGGCAAGCCGGCCGACCTCGAATGCCGGATCGTGGTCATCGGTTCGGGCCCGGGCGGCTACACCGCCGCGTTCCGCGCCGCCGACCTGGGCCTGCATACGGTGCTGGTCGAGCGCTACGACACCCTGGGTGGCGTCTGCCTCAACGTCGGCTGCATCCCGTCCAAGGCGCTGCTGCATGCGGCCGCATTGATCGAGGAAGCGTCGCATTCGGACGACATCGGCATCAGCTTCGGCAAGCCGAAGATCGACCTCGACAAGCTGCGCGGCTTCAAGCAGGACAAGGTCGTCGGCCAGTTCACCAAGGGCCTGGCCGGCATGGCCAGGCAGCGCAAGGTGCGCACCGTGCAGGGCGTGGCGAAGTTCGTTTCGCCGAACGAACTCGAGATCGCCGGCGCCGACGGCAAGACCCAGCTGCTGCGCTTCGAGCAGTGCATCATCGCCGCCGGGTCGCAGGCGGTGAAGCTGCCGAACTTCCCATGGGACGACCCGCGGGTGATGGATTCCACCGACGCGCTGCAGCTGGCCGAGGTGCCGAAGTCGCTGCTGGTGGTCGGCGGCGGCATCATCGGCCTGGAGATGGCCACCGTGTATCGCGCCCTGGGCGCGGAAGTCACCGTGGTCGAGTTCATGGACCAGTTGATGCCCGGCGCCGACAAGGACATGGTCAAGCCGCTGGCCGACCGCCTGAAGAAGCAGGGCGTGGTCGTGCACCTGAAGACCAAGGCGGCCAAGGTCGAAGCCTCGAAGAAGGGCATCACCGTCTCGTTCGAGAGCGCCACCGAAGGCCAGAAGCCCGAGCTGGACTCGGGCACCTGGGACCGCGTGCTGGTCGCTGTGGGCCGCGCGCCCAACGGCGGCAAGCTCGATGCGGACAAGGCCGGGGTGCAGGTCACCGACCGCGGCTTCATCCCGGTCGACCGGCAGATGCGCACCAACGTGCCGCATATCTTCGCCATCGGCGACCTGGTGGGCCAGCCGATGCTGGCGCACAAGGCCACCCACGAGGGCAAGCTGGCCGCCGAAGTGGCCGCCGGCGAGAAGAAGGAATGGGTGGCGCGGGTGATCCCGTCGGTGGCCTACACCGATCCGGAGATCGCCTGGGTCGGCGTCACCGAGACCGAAGCCAAGACCAAGGGATTGAAGATCGGCGTAGGCAAGTTCCCGTGGGTGGCGTCGGCGCGCGCGGTCGGCATCGGCCGCGGCGAGGGCTTCACCAAGCTGATCTTCGACGAACACACCCACCGCATCATCGGCGCGGGCATCACCGGCGTGCACGCCGGCGACCTGATCTCCGAGCTGGCGCTGGCGATCGAGATGGGCGCCGAGGCCGGCGACATCGGCGCGACCATCCACCCGCACCCGACCCTGGGCGAGACGGTGGCGATGGCGGCCGAGGTGTACGAGGGCACGATCACCGACCTCTACATCCCGAAGAAGAAGTGATCGGAGCGCTCAGCGCTGCTTGAACGGGACAAGCCCCCTTGAGTCAAGGGGGCGCGCCGGCAGGCGCGGGGATGTGGAAGACGCCAAGCCGGGGCCCAATGTTTGCCGAAGCAAACATTGGGGTTCTGACGCGCGTCGCGCGTCAGAACGCCAGCGTCACGCCCACGACCGGGCCCTTGAACCGCTGGTCCCAGCCGACGATGCCGTCCTCGATGAAATCGCCGCGCACGTCGCGCTTGACGTCCAGCCGGTACCACTCGTAGCCACCGAACAGGCCGAAGTTGTCGGTGAAGCGGTACTCGGCGACCGCGTTGATGCGGCTGATGCTGCCGTCGTAGTCGCCGAAGTCGCCCCAGCCGGCGTCCAGGTACTGGCCCTGCAGGTTGAGCAGCCAGCGATCGCCCGGGCGCGCGGTGAAGCGCACGCCGACCACCGGCGCATAGCCGTCCTCGCTGGCGCGGTCGCTCCAGCGCTCGTCGCCGGCCTCGGCCAGCAGGCTGGCCTCGGCCTTGGCCCATTCGGCGCCGATCTGCAGGCCCAGGCTGAAGTCCTCGTTCTCCACCACCGCATAGTCGTAGAGCAGGCTGGCCAGCTGGAAGTCGAGTTCGGCACGGGCGAAGCTGCCGGCCGGGATGGTGATGTCGTCGAACGAGACGTCCTCGTCCAGCGACTCGCGCCGCTTCTTGTCGTAGTTGAAGTAGTCGAACACCAGGCGGTGGCGGTCGCCGAAGCGGAACACGCCGTCGATCCGCGGCACCCACTCGTCGCTGCCGAAATCCACGTTCTCCGAGAAGCGGTAGCGTTCGTCCATGAAGGTGGTCTCGGCCGACAGCGTGCTGTCGGCGGACGCGCTCATCGCGCCGACCCGCAGGGTGAAGCGGTCGCCTTCCTGGTCCTGGGCGTGTGCGGCGATGCTGGCCAGCGACAACGCAGGTGCGGCGGCGAGCAGGACCGGGAAGAGGGAGCGGCGGCGGGCGGCATGGGTCATGGGTGGCTCTCGGGGCGCGGGGGGGCTCCGACTATTCAGGCCGGGTGGTCCACAGGCCGTGATGCGCGCATCGATACGACGTGAAAGTCGTTCATCGACACTCCAACGCGCGCCAACGCCGTCCAATAGAAAGCCCCGGTGGGGGCCGGGGCTTGGGGTGCCGCGCTGGACCGACGAGGTTCTCCGCCACGGCAGAGGAACCGACCCGCGCCAGGCGGGGAAGTTCCATGCGCCCGCCCCAACCTCCGCCGGTTGTCCCCGAAAATGTCCCACTGCTATACTTTTGCGGCTCGGCAGGGCGCGTTTCATGCCTGCCTACCGCTTACTCCCGCAGGTAACCATCACGTGCTGAACTCCGTTGCCGCAGGCCGGCGACAGGCCGGTCGCGCGATTGCCTGGCAGGTGGGGGCGACGCTCCTGGTCGCGCTGGCCTGCCTCTGGCAGGGCCCGCACTGGTCGGTGGCGGCGCTGGTGGGCGGCGGGGCGGTGGTCCTGGCCGGGTGGTTCTCGGCCCGGATCGCGCTGGGAGGCGGCGTGGACGCCGCGCTTCCGGCGCTGGCCAGGCTGGTGGCCGGGGTGCTGGCCAAGTGGCTGGTCCTGGTCGCGGCGCTGGCGCTGGGCGTGGTCGCCCTGGGGCTGCCCGCGCTGCCGATGCTGGCCGCGGCGGTGGCAGTGCTGGCGGCGCAGGTCCTGGCCCTGGCATTGGCCCGCTGACCCAGTGCGGCACCGGCAAGCGCATCCGAACCATCTCATTCAAGCGGTTAGAACAGGAAAACGGGACCCATGGCGGCTGAGGCGGAACTGACCCCAACCAGCTACATCCAGCACCACCTGCAGAACCAGGTCGCGCACCTGGGCGAGGGGAGCTTCTGGACGCTGCACGTGGACACCTTCGTGACCGCGCTGCTGATGGGCCTGTTCATGGTGTTCATCTTCTGGCTCGCCACCCGCAAGGCCACCGCCGGGGTGCCGGGCAAGTGGCAGGCCTTCGTCGAGATCTGCCTGGAGTTCGTCGACCGCCAGGCGCGCGACACCTACCACGGGACCAGCAAGCTGGTGACGCCGATCGCGATCACCCTGTTCTTCTGGATCCTGCTGATGAACCTGCTGAAGATGATCCCGGCGGACTTCTTCGCGATCCCGCTGGGCTGGGTCGGCGTGCACTACTGGAAGCCGGTACCGACCGCCGACGTGAACGCCACGCTGGGCATGTCGATCAGCGTGTTCTTCCTGATGATCTTCTTCGCGCTGCGCGCCAAGGGCCTGGGGCACTTCACCCTGGAGTTCCTGACCGCGCCGTTCGGCAAGTGGATGATGCCGTTCAACCTCATCCTCAACATCGTCGAGTGGCTGAGCAAGCCGATCTCGCTGGCGATGCGACTGTTCGGCAACATGTTCGGCGGCGAGATCGTGTTCCTGCTGATCTGGGTGCTGGGCGGCGCCGGCATCGCCGGCATGTTCGCCGGCGCGGCCTTCGGCTTCGGCTGGATGATCTTCCACCTGCTGGTGATCCCGCTGCAGGCGTTCATCTTCATGATGCTGTCGATCGTGTACCTGAGCCTGTCCGAAGACAGCCACTGACGTTACCTCCCGATTTCACGCTTCACCTTTCCCTTCACCGCTTCACTTAAAGCAATCCGCTCCGGAGAAAACCATGGAAATCGCACTGACCGCCCTCGCTTCCGTCCAGGCTTCGACCGTTCTGGCCATCGGCATCATGATCGGCCTGGCCGCGCTGGGCGCCGGCCTGGGTCTGGCCATCATGGCCGGCAAGTTCCTGGAGTCGGCCGCGCGCCAGCCGGAGCTGATCCCGGTCCTGCAGGTCCGCATGTTCATCACCGCCGGCCTGATCGACGCCGCGTTCATCATCTCGGTCGCCGTCGGCCTGCTGTTCGCCTTCGCCTCGCCGTTCGTCGCGCCGTTCCTGGCCCAGCTGGGCGGCTGATCGAGCGTCGGGTGGCGCCCGCGCATCCGCACGGGCGCTGACAGGATGCAGGGGCTGGCCGGCACAGCCGTCGGCCCCGTCACCACAGGCAGAGCGCACCAATGAGCATCAATCTGACCCTTTTCGCCCAGGCGCTGGCCTTTGCCGCGCTGATCTGGCTGATCGCCACCAAGATCTGGCCGCCGCTGCTCAAGGCCATCGAGGAGCGCCAGCAGAAGATCGCCGAGGGCCTGGCCGCGGCCGACCGCAGCCAGAAGGACCTGGCGCAGGCGCAGGACAAGGTCAACGAGCTGCTGAAGGAAGCCCGCGTCAAGGCCAACGAGATCATCGACCAGGCCCACGCGCGCGCCAACCAGATCGTGGACGCCGCGCGCGAGGAAGCGCTCGCCGAGGCCGGCCGCCAGAAGGCGATCGCCCAGGCAGAGATCGACGCGTCCGCCAACCGCGCCCGCGAGGACCTGCGCAAGCAGGTGTCCGTGCTGGCCGTGAACGGCGCCGAAAAGCTGCTCCGCCGCGAGATCGACGCCAACGCCCACAAGGCGTTGATCGACGATCTGGCCGCGCAGCTCTGACCGGGAGCTGACATGAGCCAGGCCCTCACCCTCGCCCGTCCCTACGCACGCGCCGCCTATGCGGCCGCCCGCGACGAAGGTCGCGTGGACGCGTGGTCGCAGGCGCTGGGCTTCGCCGCCCAGGTCGCCGCCGATCCGCGCGTAGCCGGCCTGCTGCTCAATCCGGAGCTGCAACGCGACCAGGCGGTCGCGCTGCTGGCGCCGCAGGGCGCCGAGGCGGCGTTCACCCGCTTCCTGGGCCTGCTCGCCGACGCCGGGCGCCTGCCGCTGCTGGCCGAGGTCGCAGGCCTCTACGAGCAGCTGCGCGCCGAAGACCAGCGCGTGGTGCGGGCCACCGTCACCTCCGCCGTCGAGCTGTCGCCGCCGGAGCTGGCCAGGTTGCGCGGAGCGCTCCAGCAGCGCTTCGGCCGCGAGGTCGAGCTGGAGTCGGCGGTCGATGCCAGCCTGATCGGCGGCGCGGTCATCGACGCCGGCGACGTGGTGATCGATGGCTCGCTCAAGGGCAAGCTCGCGCGCCTGCAGACGGCGCTGGCGGGCTGACCGGACGCTGCACCAGACAGTTCACTTTTCAGGTCGCCAAGCCCCCGGCCGCGACTCCAAGGAATCCAAATGGCTACCACGCTCAACCCCTCCGAAATCAGCGACCTGATCAAGACCCGCATCGAGCAGGTCAAGCTGTCGGCTGAAGCCCGCAACGAAGGCACCGTGACCTCGGTGTCCGACGGCATCGTGCGCATCTTCGGCCTGGCCGACGTGATGCAGGGCGAAATGATCGAGCTGCCGGGCAACACCTTCGCCCTGGCGCTGAACCTGGAGCGCGACTCGGTCGGCGCCGTGGTCCTGGGCGACTACGAGCACCTGCGCGAAGGCGACGTGGCCAAGACCACCGGCCGCATCCTGGAAGTGCCGGTCGGCCGCGAACTGCTGGGCCGCGTCGTCAACGCGCTGGGCGAGCCGATCGACGGCAAGGGCCCGATCGGCGCGGCGCAGACCGCCCCGGTCGAGCGCGTCGCCCCGGGCGTGATCTGGCGCAAGTCGGTCGACCAGCCGGTCCAGACCGGCTACAAGACGGTCGACGCGATGATCCCGATCGGCCGCGGCCAGCGCGAGCTGATCATCGGCGACCGCCAGACCGGCAAGACCGCGCTGGCGATCGACGCGGTGATCAACCAGAAGAACACCGGCATCAAGTGCGTGTACGTGGCGATCGGCCAGAAGGCCTCGACCGTCGCCAACATCGTGCGCAAGCTGGAAGAGAACGGCGCCCTGGCCCACACGATCGTCGTGGCCGCCACCGCCTCCGAGTCGGCCGCGATGCAGTACATCAGCGCCTACTCCGGCTGCACCATGGGCGAGTACTTCATGGACCGCGGCGAAGACGCGCTGATCGTCTACGACGACCTGTCCAAGCAGGCCGTGGCCTACCGCCAGATCTCGCTGCTGCTGCGCCGCCCGCCGGGCCGCGAAGCCTACCCGGGCGACGTGTTCTACCTGCACTCGCGCCTGCTGGAGCGCGCCGCGCGCGTGTCCGAGGAGTACGTCGAGCAGTTCACCAAGGGCGAAGTGAAGGGCAAGACCGGTTCGCTGACCGCGCTGCCGATCATCGAGACCCAGGCCGGCGACGTGTCGGCGTTCGTGCCGACCAACGTGATCTCGATCACCGACGGCCAGATCTTCCTGGAAACCGACCTGTTCAACGCCGGCATCCGCCCGGCGGTGAACGCCGGCATCTCGGTGTCGCGCGTCGGCGGCGTCGCCCAGACCAAGATCATCAAGAAGCTGTCGGGCGGCATCCGCATCTCGCTGGCGCAGTACCGCGAGCTGGCGGCCTTCGCGCAGTTCGCCTCGGACCTGGACGAAGCCACCCGCAAGCAGCTCGAGCGCGGCCAGCGCGTGACCGAGCTGATGAAGCAGAAGCAGTACCAGCCGATGTCCATCGCCAACCAGGCGCTGTCGATCTACGCGGTCAACGAGGGCTACCTGGACGACGTGCCGGTGGCCAAGATCGGCGCGTTCGAGGAGGGCCTGCACGCCCACTTCGCCAACACCGCCGGCGCGCTGGTCGACCAGATCAACGGCACCGGTGGCTGGAACGACGAGATCGAGGCGGCGTTCAAGAAGGGCATCGCCGAGTTCAAGCAGACCGGCACCTGGTAAGCCGCGACATCGGCGGGCCACGGCCCGCGCGGTGACGGAACCAAGTCCAACGGCGGGCCAGGCGGCCTGCCACACGGGAAGAAGAGATGGCTGGCGGACGCGAAATCAAAACCAAGATCAAGAGCGTGCAGAACACCCGCAAGGTGACGCGCGCGCTGGAAATGGTCTCGGCCTCCAAGATCCGCAAGGCGCAGGAGCGCATGCGCACCTCGCGTCCCTACGCGCAGGCGATGAAGCAGGTGATCGGCCACCTGGCCCAGGCCAATACCGATTACCAGCATCCGTTCCTGGTCGAGCGCAGCGAGGTCAAGCGGGTCGGTTACATCGTCGTCTCGTCCGACCGCGGCCTGGCCGGCGGCCTGAACAACAACCTGTTCCGCAAGCTGCTGGGCGACGTGCGCCAGTTCGGTGAACAGGGCGTCGAGGTCGACATGGTCACCATCGGCCAGAAGGCGCAGGCCTTCTTCCGCCGCATCAAGGTGAACATGGTCGGCAGCGTCTCCCACCTGGGCGACGTGCCGCACCTGGACGACCTGGTCGGCGTGATCAAGGTCATGCTCGACGCGTACACCGAGGGCAGGGTCGACCGCGTTTACGTGGTCTACAACCACTTCGTCAACACGATGAGCCAGAAGGCCACGTTCGACCAGCTGCTGCCGCTGCCGGCGGCGCCTGCCGGCGTGCCGAACCACGACTGGGACTACATCTACGAGCCGGATGCGGCCACGGTGCTGGACCACGTGATCACCCGCTACATCGAGTCGCTGGTGTACCAGGCCGTGCTGGAGAACGTGGCGTCCGAGCATGCCGCGCGCATGGTCGCGATGAAGTCGGCCAGCGACAACGCGACCAAGCTGATCGGCACCCTGAACCTGGTCTACAACAAGGCCCGCCAGGCGGCGATCACGCAGGAAATCTCCGAAATCGTGGGCGGCGCCGCTGCGGTCTGAGCCGCGACGCCATACAGAATTCATCTAGAGGAATGCAGCAATGAGTCAGGGCAAGATCGTTCAGATCATCGGCGCCGTCGTCGACGTCGAGTTCCCGCGCGCCGAAGTGCCGAAGGTGTACGACGCGCTGAAGGTCGACAACACCGCCATCACCCTGGAAGTCCAGCAGCAGCTGGGCGACGGCGTGGTGCGCACCATCGCGCTGGGTTCCACCGACGGCCTCAAGCGCAACCTGGTGGCGACCAACACCGGCAAGGCGATCTCGGTGCCGGTCGGCGCCGGCACCCTGGGCCGCATCATGGACGTCCTGGGCCGCCCGATCGACGAGGCCGGCGACGTGCAGGCGACCGACCACTGGGAAATCCACCGTGGCGCGCCGTCGTACGAGGACCAGTCCTCGGCCAACGAGCTGCTGGAGACCGGCATCAAGGTCATCGACCTGATGTGCCCGTTCGCCAAGGGCGGCAAGGTCGGCCTGTTCGGCGGCGCCGGCGTTGGCAAGACCGTCAACATGATGGAGCTGATCAACAACATCGCCAAGGCGCACTCGGGCCTGTCCGTGTTCGCCGGCGTGGGCGAGCGTACCCGCGAGGGCAACGACTTCTATCACGAGATGAAGGACTCCAACGTCCTCGACAAGGTGGCGATGGTCTACGGCCAGATGAACGAGCCGCCGGGCAACCGCCTGCGCGTCGCGCTGACCGGCCTGACCATGGCCGAGTACTTCCGCGACGAGAAGGACGCCTCGGGCAAGGGCAAGGACGTCCTGCTGTTCGTCGACAACATCTACCGCTACACCCTGGCCGGTACCGAAGTGTCGGCGCTGCTGGGCCGCATGCCGTCGGCGGTGGGCTACCAGCCGACCCTGGCCGAGGAGATGGGCGTGCTGCAGGAGCGCATCACCTCGACCAAGACCGGTTCGATCACCTCGATCCAGGCCGTGTACGTGCCCGCGGACGACCTGACCGACCCGTCGCCGGCGACCACCTTCGCCCACCTCGACGCCACCGTCGTGCTGTCGCGAAACATCGCCGCGCTGGGCATCTACCCGGCGGTCGACCCGCTGGACTCGACCAGCCGGCAGCTGGACCCCAACGTCATCGGCCACGAGCACTACGACACCGCCCGCCGCGTGCAGGCCACGCTCCAGAAGTACAAGGAGCTGAAGGACATCATCGCGATCCTGGGCATGGACGAGCTGTCGGAAGAGGACAAGCTGGCCGTGTCGCGCGCGCGCAAGATCGAGCGCTTCTTCAGCCAGCCGTTCCACGTGGCCGAGGTGTTCACCGGCTCGCCGGGCAAGTACGTCTCGCTGAAGGACACCATCCGCGGCTTCAAGGGCATCGTCGACGGCGAGTACGACCACCTGCCGGAGCAGGCGTTCTACATGGTCGGCACCATCGACGAAGCCGTCGAGAAGGCCAAGAAGATCGCCTGATCGCGATCTTCCGGAACTGAGCACAGCGAGGCCCCATGAGCACCATCCGTTGCGACATCGTCAGCGCCGAGCAGGAGATCTTCCACGGCGAGGCCACCCTGGTCGTCGCCACCGGCGAGCTGGGCGAGCTGGGCATCGCGCCGCGCCACGCGCCGTTGATCACCCGCCTGAAGCCGGGCAAGGTCGTGGTCACCCTGGCCGACGGCTCGCACCTGGATTTCGCCATCTCCGGCGGCATCCTCGAGGTGCAGCCGCAGGTGGTGACCGTGCTGGCCGACACCGCGATCCGCGCCGAGGACATCGACGAGGCCGCGGTGCGCAAGGCCAAGGAAGAGGCCGAGCGGGTGCTGGCCAACCGCAGCGAGGCGATGGAAGTGGCCGAGGCGCAGCAGCGACTGGCCGAAGTCACCGCCCAGCTGCAGGCACTGGAGCGCCTGCGCCGCAACCTCAAGCACTGACCGCGCCTGGTCCGGTTCGCCGGACTGCGCAACGAACGACGCCGGCCGATGCCGGCGTTTTTCGTTCCCGGAGCTGGTGGCGCCGCGTGCTGCGTAGAGCGGGGCTTGCCCCGCTGCTTCTCGATCGCCGGGCAATGGCAGCGGGGCAAGCCCCGCTCTACGGCGATCCGCCTTGTTCCCGGCGCGCTAGACTCGCAGGGTTCCCCCGGATCCCTGCATGCCCATGACCATCACCCCCCAGGAAGCCCTGCAGCGCACGATCGAGCACCGCGAGATCTTCCACGACGAGATGGTCGGTCTGATGCGGCAGATCATGCGCGGCGACGTCTCGCCGGTGATGGCGGCGGCGATCCTCACCGGCCTGCGGGTGAAGAAGGAGACGGTCGGCGAGATCGCCGGCGCGGCGCAGGTGATGCGCGAGTTCTCGCGCACGGTGGAGGTGGCCGACCGCACCCACCTGGTCGACATCGTCGGCACCGGCGGCGACGGCTCGCACACCTTCAACATCTCCACCTGCTCGATGTTCGTGGCCGCCGCGGCCGGCGCGCGGGTGGCCAAGCACGGCAACCGCAGCGTCTCGTCCAAGTCCGGCAGCGCCGACGTGCTCGAGGCGCTGGGCGCGACGATCGAACTGCAGCCGGAACAGGTGGCGCAGTCGATCGGGCGCTGCGGCATCGGCTTCATGTTCGCGCCGATCCACCACCCGGCGATGAAGGTGGTCGCCCCGGTGCGGCGCGAGATGGGCGTGCGCACCATCTTCAACATCCTCGGGCCGCTGACCAACCCGGCCGGCGCGCCGAACATCCTGATGGGCGTGTTCCATCCCGACCTGGTCGGCATCCAGGCGCGCGTGCTGCAGGAACTGGGCGCCGAACGGGCGCTGGTGGTCTGGGGTCGCGATGGCATGGACGAGATCTCGCTGGGCGCGGCGACCATGGTCGGCGAGCTGCGCGACGGGGTGGTGCGCGAATACGAGATCCACCCGGAGGATTTCGGCATCGCCATGTCGGCCAGCCGCAACCTCAAGGTCGCCGACGCGGCCGAATCGCGTGGCATGCTGCTGGGCGTGCTCGATGGCGCGCCCGGTCCGGCGCGCGAGATCGTGGTGCTCAACGCCGCCGCCGCGCTTTACGTGGCCGGGGTGGCGGTGGACATCGCCGATGGCATCGTGCGCGCGCGCCGTGCGATCGACGACGGCAGCGCGCGGCAGGCGCTGGCGCGCTACGTGGAAACTACCCGCACCCTGGCCGCACAGGCGACGGTGCCGTGAGCGACGCCGGTTTCGCGCGCCTGCCCGAGCCTCCGTACTACGCGGTCGTCTTCAGTTCCCTGCGCAACGGCGAAGACCCGGCCGGCTACGCCGCCGCGGCGGAGCGGATGATGGCGCTGGCCGCCGTCCAGCCCGGCTTCCTCGGCGTGGAGTCCGCGCGCGAGGCCGGGGGATTCGGCATCACCGTGTCCTACTGGGAGAGCGAGGCGGCCATCCGCGCGTGGCGGCTGCATGCCGAGCACGCCGAGATCCGCCGGCACGGGCGCCAGCACTGGTACGCCCGCTACGCGCTGCGGGTGGCCCGGGTGGAGCGCGCTGCGGACTTCGATGCCGGCTGACCCGGCCGCGGTCGAGCGGCCATCCCCGGCATCCGTGGGCCGTCCGGCTCGTGCGAGAATGCCCGTCCGCCGCGTGCCGGACCGCGATAGCCGATGAGCGACATCCTCCAGACCATCCTCGCCCGCAAGGCCGAAGAGATCGCCGAGCGCAGCGCGCGCGCGCCGCTGGCCGAGGTGGTCGCGCGGGCGCGCGATGCCGGTCCGGTCCGCGGGTTCGCCGCGGCGCTGCAGTCGGCGATCGCCCTCGGCGACCCGGCGGTCATCGCCGAGGTGAAGAAGGCCAGTCCGTCCAAGGGTGTGATCCGGCCGGACTTCCGCCCGGCCGAGATCGCGGTGGGCTACGAGTTCGGCGGCGCCTCCTGCCTGTCGGTGTTGACCGACGTCGACTTCTTCCAGGGCTCGGACGAGTACCTGCAGCAGGCCCGCGCGGCCTGCACGCTGCCGGTCCTGCGCAAGGATTTCACCATCGACCCGTACCAGGTCCACGAGGCCCGCGCGCTGGGCGCCGACTGCATCCTGCTGATCGTCGCCGCGCTCGACGACGTGCAGCTGGCCGACCTGTCCGGGCTGGCGCTGGAACTGGGCATGGACGTGCTGGTCGAGGTCCACGACATCGACGAGCTCGAGCGCGCGATCCAGGTACCGGTGCCGCTGGTGGGGATCAACAACCGCAACCTGCGCACCTTCGAGGTCTCGCTCGACGTGACCCTGGAGATGAAGGCCGCGGTGCCCCGCGATCGCCTGCTGGTCACCGAGAGCGGCATCCTGGTCCACGACGACGTGGCGCGGATGCGCGCGGCCGGGGTGCATGCCTTCCTGGTCGGCGAGACGTTCATGCGTGCCGAGGAGCCGGGCGAGGCGCTGCGGCAGCTGTTCTTCGACCGCTGAGCCATTCGATGGGACGGCGCGCATGATACGCACCACCTATCCGCCGCCGCGCGAGGATGCGCCGCTGGTGGTGTTCGACTTCGACCACACCCTGTACGACGGCGATTCGGGCAGCCACCTGTTCGCCTGGCTGATCCGGCGCAACCCGCTGCGGGTCCTGGCCGCGTTGCTGGCCACCCCCGTGCTCGGGCCGATGGTCGCCTTCCTGCCGACCCGGCGCTGGGGCATTTCCGGCTACGCGTGGATCGGCAGCTTCGGATTGCACGCGGCACGCGACTTCGACCGGGTGATCGACCGCTACGTGGCCAGGCATCGCGAGCAGATCGCCGCCCGGCTGCTGCCGGTGGCGCTGGAGGTGTTCGCGCGTCACCGCGCCCAGGGCGACCGCGTGGTCGTGGCCACCGGCGCGCCGCCGGAGCTGGCGCGGGCGATCCTGTCCTTCGTCGCCCACGAGGACGTGCCGGTGGTCGGCACGGCGGTCGGTCCCAGGCTGGGCGCGGTGATCGCCACCCGCCACTGCCACAACGAGGAAAAGGTGCGGATGCTGCGCGAGCGCGGTTATGCCGGCATCGAGATGGCGTACTCGGACTCCTCGGCCGACCTGCCGCTGCTGCTGGCCGCGCGCGAGCCGGTGGTGGTCAATCCCAAGCGCAGCCGGGTCGAGTTCTTCCGGCGCGCGCTGCCGCCGGGAACGCCGATCCTCAACTGGGGATGCCGCGACCGCGCGGGCGAGCCGCCGCGGCCGTCGTAGGAGCCGATTTATCGGCGACCGGGCGCCGGAACCACGACCGCGTCGCCTGTGGCCGACGATGCCGGGTCGCCGATAAGGATCGGCTCCTACAGCAAGCGCGCCAGTGCGTGCCCGATCTGGTACAGGCTGATGCACAGCACCAGCAGGCCTACCGCCACCAGCACCCACTTTTCGCGCACCCGCCTGACCAGCAGCGCGGCCACCGGCGCGGCGATCATTCCGCCGACCAGCAGGCCGAGCACGATCTGCAGGTGTTCGATGCCGATCGACAGGAAGAAGGTGATCGACACCGCCAGGGTGACCACGAATTCGGCCGCGTTGACCGAGCCGATCACGGTGCGGGCCTGGCCGCCCCCGGCCAGCAGGGTGGAGGTGGCCAGCGGGCCCCAGCCGCCGCCGCCGCTGGCGTCGAGCAGGCCGGCGAAGAAGCCCAGCACCGGCACCCGGCGCACTTCCCGGCGCGGCACCATCCGGCCGCTGGCGCGGACCAGGATCAGGACCGCCAGCACCAGCAGGTAGAGGTAGACGAACGGCCGGATCAGGTCGCCGGGCAGCTGGGTCAGGACGTAGGCGCCGATGACCCCGCCGACGACGCCCGGAATGGCCAGGCGCAGGAACAGCCGCCGGTCGACATTGCCCAGCGCGATGTGCGAGGCGCCCGAGGCGCCGGTGGTGAAGACCTCGGCGGCGTGGATGCTGGCGCTGACCTGGGCCGGCGGCAGGCCCATGCCCAGCAGCACCGACGAGGACACCAGGCCATAGGCCATGCCGAGCGCCCCGTCGACCAGCTGCGCGGCCAGGCCGATGAGTACGAACCAGAAGAAGGTTTCGCCGAATTCCATCAGCGGCGTGCCGGTTCAGCAGGGGGCGGGGAGGGGCGTCGCCGGCGCCGCCCGCGGCGGGTCGCCGGCGGCCGACGGCCGGTCAGCGGGTGCCGTACAGCACCACGGTCTTGCCGCGCGCATGCAGCTGGCCGTCGGCCTGCAGCTTCTTCAGGACCCGCCCGGCCATCTCGCGCGAGCAGCCCACCAGGCGCGCTAGCTCCTGCCGCGACACGCGCATCTGCGTGCCCTGCGGGTGGCTCATCGACTCGGGTTCCTTGGCCAGGTCGTGCAGCGTGCGGACGATCCGGTCGGTGACGTCGAGGAAGGCCAGGCGGCTGGCCTTGCGGCTGGTGGTCAGCAGCCGCCGCGACAGCTGCACGCCGATCGAATAGAGCAGGCGCGGGGCGTCGGCCGACAGCGGGCCGAGCATCAGCTGCTGCAGGCGGTCGTAACTGATTTCGGCCAGCTCGCAGGCGCTGCGGGTGCGCAGGATGACCTCGCGGCTGTCCGACTCGATGAACAGGCCCATTTCGCCGACGAACTCGCCGGCGCCGTAGTAGCCCAGCACCAGCTCGCGGCCGTCCTCTTCCTCGGCGATGATGCTGACCGAGCCGTTGACCACGTAATACAGGGTCCCCGCCGGGTCGCCCGGGCGGAACACGTCGGTACGGTTGGGGTAGCGGCGGCGCTGGCAATGCGCCAGGAACCGCTCGACGGCGGACTGGTCCAGCGACAGGGGACTGCTGGCGAAGCGCACGGGGGACACGGTGGTGGGCTTCCTGGCGTTCATGGATGGGGGGTCGGGGGATGCCGCAGCGTAGCCGTATGTGCGCCGGTCGGCAAACCGTGGCCCGCCGGGTACATACCCCCGTCACCGGGTTTGCCCCATAATTGCGCGTTCCCCATCCTCCAGAGGCATGACCGCCGTGGTCAAACCCCTGCCGCGCCTGAGGCTGCAAGGCTTCAACAACCTCACCAAGGCGCTGAGCTTCAACATCTACGACGTCTGCTACGCGGTCTCCGAGGACGAGCGCCAGCGCTACATCGAGTACATCGATGAGGCGTACAACGCCGACCGCCTGACCCAGATCCTGACCGACGTGGCCCAGATCATCGGCGCCAACATCCTCAACGTGGCCCGGCAGGACTACGACCCGCAGGGCGCCTCGGTGACCATCCTCATTTCCGAGGAGCCGGTCATCGACAAGAAGGCCGCCGGCAAGGAAGTGATCTCCGACGCGGTGGTCGCGCACCTGGACAAGAGCCACATCACGGTGCACACCTACCCGGAGACGCACCCGCAGAACGGCATCGCCACGTTCCGCGCCGACATCGACGTGGCCACCTGCGGCGTGATCTCGCCGCTGAAGGCGCTGAACTACCTGATCGAGAGCTTCGAGTCCGACATCGTGGTGATGGACTACCGCGTGCGCGGCTTCACCCGCGACATCAAGGGCAAGAAGCACTACATCGACCACAAGATCAACTCGATCCAGGACTACCTGGCGAAGAACATCAAGTCCCGCTACGAGATGATCGACGTCAACGTCTACCAGGAGAACATCTTCCACACGAAGATGCACCTGAAGGAGTTCGACCTCGACACGTACCTGTTCGAGGAGAAGGCGCGCAACCTCTCGTTCAAGGAGCGCATGCGCGTGGAAGCGCTGCTCAAGCGCGAGATCGAGGAACTGTTCCACGGGCGCAACCTGTCCGAGTGACCGGGGAACCGCGCGCCGCCGCGGGTGGCGCGTGGTTCAGGCGGGCGGTGCCAGGATGGCGCCACGAATTCGCGGGACGTCCCGCGCGCGGCCCCGGCCGCGGACCAAGACCGACGGCGGTCCGGAGCCATGCTCCGGGCCGCTTTTTTTTTGTTCCCCGTCCCCGGGGTCGTTGCCGGGCGGCGTTCACCGAGGAGAATCGACGATGGCGTGGACCTACCTGCTGCTGGCGGGACTGTTCGAGATCGGCTTCGCCCTGGGCCTGAAGCACACCGACGGCTTCACCCGGCTGTGGCCCAGCCTGGGCACCGCGGCCGCCGCGGCCGTCAGCCTCTACCTGATGACCCTGGCCATGCGCTCGATTCCGGTCGGCACCGCCTACGCGGTGTGGACCGGCATCGGTGCGGCCGGCGTGGCGGCGATGGGGATCATGCTGCTGGGCGAGAGCGCCTCGCCGATGCGGCTGGCCTGCATCGGCCTGATCATCGCCGGCGTGATCGGCCTCAAGCTGGCATCGCCGGCTTGACCGCAACGCCCGGGCTGCCGAGCCGCACGGGCGCCGACATGGACCGTAGAGCGGGGCTTGCCCCGCTGCGCCTCACCCGGCGCCGATCAAGAGCAGCGGGGCGAGCCCCTCTCTACGAGTAGCGTCCTGCGTAGCGGAGCGAGCCCCGTCCTCGAGGTTGGCCGAAGAATCGGCAGGTCGAGCGGGCGGGTGGGCACAGCGCGGACGAGGGTGCGCCTCAGAGCCGGTACGCGACCAGCTTCATCAGCCGGGACGCCAGCGCCATCGCCTGCGGGATCGGCGGCGGCAGCGCCCGGGCGCCGGCGTGTTCGGCATGGTCGGCGTGGCGTGCCTCGTCTTCCTTCATCACCCGGAGGATCTCGCGGCTGCGCTGGTCGGTGGCCGGCAGGGACTGGAGGTGCTCGTCCAGGTGGGCCTCGACCTGGCGCTCGGTTTCCACCACGAAGCCCAGGTTCCAGCCATCGCCGCGCAGGCCGGCCGCGGTGCCGATCGCATAGCTGCCGGCGTACCAGAGCGGGTTGAACAGGCTGGGCCGGCTATCGAGTTCGCGCAGGCGCCTGGCGCACCAGGCCAAGTGGTCGGTCTCTTCCTGGGCGGCCTCCAGCAGGTGCGCGCGGGTGGCGGGGTCGCGCGCCACCGCGGCCTGGCCGAAATACAGGCCCTGGGCGCAGACCTCGCCGACGTGGTTGATCCGCATCAGGCCAGCCGCATGGCGGCGGGCGGCGGCGGGCAGCACCGGGTCCTCGGCGCTGGCGGGGTAGGGCCGGGCGGCGGACGGGTCGCCCAGGGTCGTTTCGAGGGCGCGCTGGGCCTCGACCAGGAAGCGGTCGAGCGGGGTCAGGTGGCGGACGGCGGACATGCGGGCTCCGGAGGCGGGTCGTCCGGGCCGCCGGGCGGCCCTCCCCGGATTGTCCGCCCGGCGGCGAGGCGCTGCCAAGCGCGTGGGCCGCACGGCCGGGCCCGGGTTGCCGGCAGGTTGCGCGGACGCGCGTGGGCGGGTATCATTCCGCCTCTTTGCTGCACCCTTGACAACGCGAGGCGAAGTTCCGTCCGGGCAACCCGGCCGCGGAACCAACCCGACCAACGACCCGAGTTCCCATGAAGACTTTCATCGCCAAGTCCGAGACCGTCCAGCGCGACTGGTACCTCGTCGACGCATCCGGCAAGACCCTCGGCCGCCTGGCCGCCGAACTTGCCCACCGCCTCCGCGGCAAGCACAAGCCCGTCTACACCCCGCACGTCGATACCGGCGACTACCTCGTCGTGGTCAACGCCGAGAAGATCGCGGTGACCGGCAAGAAGCTGCAGGACAAGATGTACCACCGCTTCACCGGCTACATCGGCAACCTGAAGAGCGAGACCCTGGCCCAGGCGCTGGAGCGCCACCCGGAGCGCGTGCTCGAGATCGCGGTCAAGGGCATGCTGCCGAAGGGTCCGCTGGGCCGTGCGATGTACCGCAAGCTCAAGGTCTACTCCGGTTCCGAACACCCGCACGCGGCCCAGCAGCCGCAGCCGCTGGACATCTAAGGCACAACGATGGCTACCACTCAGAATTACGGCACCGGCCGTCGCAAGTCCTCCACCGCCCGCGTGTTCCTGCGCAAGGGCAGCGGCAGCATCACCGTCAACGGTCGTCCGCTGGACGAGTTCTTCGGCCGCGAGACCGCGCGCATGATCGTGCGCCAGCCGCTCGAGCTGACCCAGAGCACGGACAAGTTCGACATCGTGGTCACCGCCGCCGGCGGCGGCACCACCGGCCAGGCCGGTGCGATCCGCCTGGGCATCGCCCGCGCGCTGGTCGAGTACGACGAGTCGCTGAAGAGCGACCTGCGCAAGGCCGGGTTCATGACCCGCGACGCGCGCGAAGTCGAGCGCAAGAAGGTCGGCCTGCACAAGGCACGCCGCGCCTCGCAGTTCTCCAAGCGCTGATGCGCCTGGCGGGCCGCATCGCCTCGCCTGGGGCATGCGGCCACGGCGGACCGGGCCAGGCCGGCCCGGTTCCGCCAACACGGTGGAATGCCCCGGTGGGATGCATTCGACCGCCGGCGGGACTATAATTCCGCCCTGCCTACAGCCCCGTCGCCAAGCGGTAAGGCACCTGACTCTGACTCAGGCATTCGGTGGTTCGAATCCATCCGGGGCTGCCATATCCAAGGAAAAGCCCGGCCGAAAGGCCGGGCTTTTTCGTGTCCGGCGTGCACGTCCGGACCGCGGAGGCTGGCATGGCATGTTTCTTGCTGTTTTCCGGCATCGCTATGCTGCCGCCGTCATGCCCGACCGTTCCGCCAAGACCGATTCCGGTGTCCTGCACTTCGTGCGGTACACCTGTGCCATGCGCGCGCTGGGATTCTTCGCCGCCATGCTCGGCATCGGCTCGGCCCTGGTCGGGCAGGATGCCGCGGCGCCGGTGCTGCTCCTGCTCGCGTTCACCTGCCTGGGCTGGCCGGTGCTGGCCTGGCGCCTGTCGACGCAGTCCTCCGATCCGCTGCGCGCCGAGTTCCGCAACCTGACCATCGACACGGGGCTGGCCGGCTTCTGGATCGCGATGGCGCAGTTCGACCTGCTGCCCAGCGCGCTGCTGGTGGCCATCATGGCGATGGACCGGACCGGACCGTCGCCGGCGGCTGGTCGCTGACCCGTCGCTCGATGGGCGTGATGGCGCTGGTGGCGCTGGCGACCGCCGCGCTGAACGGCTTCGGCTTCCAGCCGCGCACCCAGTTCCCGACCATGCTGTGGTGCATGCCGTTCCTGCTGTGCTACCTGCTGGCGGTCGGGGCCTCGACCCGCATGTTCGCCGACAAGGTACGCGCGCAGAAGCGCGCGCTGGAACACGGCTCGCGCATCGATGCGCAGACCGGGCTGGCGACGCGGCCGCAGTGGCTGGCGCTGGTCATGGCCGAGCTGCGGCGATTCCACCGCTACGGCGCGGTGTCGTCGCTGCTGATGGTCGATATCGACCGTTTCAAGCGCATAAACGACGGTGCGGGGCACCTGGCGGGCGACCAGGTGATCCACCAGGTCTGCGCGATCCTCCGCGAAAACCTGCGCAGCGCGGATACCGCCGGGCGCTACGGCGGCGACGAGTTCGGCGTGCTGCTGCCGGGCACCGGCCGCGAGGCCGCGCTGGAAGTGGCCGAGCGGCTGCGCCGTGCGGTGTCCTCGCGGGTCGCGGTCGGCAGCGTCCCGGTGACGCTGAGCATCGGCGTGGCCGAGCTGGCGCCGGGCATGGAGGCGATCGAGGACTGGACCGGTGCGGCCGACGAGGCGTTGTACCGGGCCAAGGGCGACGGTCGCGATTGCGTGCGCGCCTAGGCCGCGCCTCCGACGACATCCGCTCCTCCTGCCAGGTAATGGCGACGACGCGACTGCGTCCGCACCTGGCCCGCACGGCAAGGCGCGACGACGCGAACCGCGCCTGGCGAGGCCAGGTAGGCGCGATCGGCGCCCTGGCGCCCGCGCATCACCCGATCGGGCACTTTCAGCCGGCGAGGGGGCGGCAGCCCAGCGCCGCCAGCGGGCCGTGCAACGCGGGCACCTGCATCAGCCACGGCGCCGACAGGGTCAGCAGGCCCGCGCCGAGGACCACGCCACCCAGCGCGTTGCGCAGCGCCCGGCGTTGCAGCCAGCGGTTCATGCGCGCGCCCGACCAGGTCAGCGGCAGCATCACCGGCAAGGTGCCGAGGCCGAAGGCGGCCATCACCAGCGCGCCGCCAGCGGCGCTGGCCTGCAGCCAGGCCACCGTCAGCAGGCCCACGCTCAGGCCGCATGGCATCCAGCCCCACAGGCCACCCAGCGCGATCCGGCGCCAGGCGCGGTCGGCCGGCAGCAGGTGCCGGTGCAGCGGTTGCAGCCAGCGCCAGGCGCGCGCACCGGGTTTCGACAGCAGGTCCATGGGTCCGCCGCGATCGAGCAGGCGCAGCGCCACCAGGACCAGCGCGAGGCCCGCCGCCATGCGCACGCCGGTGGTCAACGCCTCGATGCGCACCAGCCGCAGCAGGCCGCCACCCAGTCCACCGGCCACCGCGCCAGCGACGACATAGCCGCCGATCCGGCCCAGGTTCGCCTGCCAGGCCACCGCCAGCGGACGCCCGGGCGCCATGGCCGGGAAGCCTGCGGCGATGCCGCCGCACATCACCGCGCAATGCGCGCCGCCGAGGACGCCGGCGAGCGCGGCTGCGACCAGGGTCGGCAGGTCGACCGGCATGTCAGCCGCCGGGCCGGTCGCGATCCGGCGGCGGAGCGGGGCGGTCGTCGTCCTCGAGGATGTCCAGCGCCGGGGTGTCGAGGTCGTCGAACTGGCCGCGCTTGACCGCCCACACGAACGCGGCCACCGCCACGCCCAGCAGCACCAGGCTGATCGGGATCAGCAGCAGCAGGATGTTCATGCAGCGGACCTCGCCGGTAGGAGGGACGCGGCCGGGCCGGCAGGCGTGCCGCGTGCCAGGCGCAACGCGTTGACGGTGACGGCCAGCGAGGACAGCGCCATGCCCAGCGCGGCCAGCCACGGCGTGACCAGCCCGGCGGCGGCCAGCGGCAGCGCCAGCAGGTTGTAGGCGGCCGCCCAGGCCAGGTTCTGGCGGATGACGCGATGGGTGCGCCGCGCCAGCGCAACCGCGGCCGGGATCCGCGCCAGGCTGCCGCCGGTGGTGACCAGGTCGGCGGCCCGGTGCGCCAGCGATGCGCCCCCGGCCATGGCGATGGAGACATCGGCGCCGGCCAGCACCGGCGCATCGTTGAGGCCGTCGCCGACCATCGCCACGATCCGGCCCTGCGCCTGCAGCGCGCGCACGCGCTCGAGCTTGTCCTCCGGCGACTGCCGGGCGTGGATCCCGTCGAGCGGCAGCGTGGCGGCCATGCGGTCCACCGCCGCCTGGCCATCGCCGCTGGCCAGGTGCACCTGCAGTCCCTGCGCGCGCAACGCGGCCAGCGCTTCGGCCGCGTCCGGGCGCACGCGCTCCTGCAGCGTGAAGCGCGCGCTGGCGCCAGCGCCGTCGCCGAGCCACAACGCGCCGTCGTCGACGCCGCCGCTGGCGAAGTCCGCGCGACCGAGCCGCCAGTGCCGGCCATCGACCTCGCCCTGCACGCCGCGGCCGGGCACCGCCTGGACCGCGGTGGCCTGCGTGGCAGGACTGCCGTGGCGGGCGAACGCGGCGGCCAGCGGATGGCCGCTGTCGCGCTCCAGCGCCGCTGCGATGCGCAGTGCCTGCGTGCCTTCGATGTCGAACCCCTCGGTCGCCACCAGCACCGGACGCCCGTCGCTGAGGGTGCCGGTCTTGTCGAACACGATGTCGGTGGCGCGGCCCAGCGTGTCCAGCGCGTCCGACCGCACCGCCAGCAGGCCGATCCGCGCCAGCGCGCCGTGCGCGGCGGCCAGCGCGGCCGGCACCGCCAGCGACAGCGCGCACGGGCAGCTGATCACCAGCAGGGCCAGGGTCACTTCCAGGGCCCGCGAGGCGTCGTATTGCCACCATCCGGCGAACACCAGCGCGGCCACTGGCAGCAGGAACAGGACGAAGCGGCCGGCGATGCGATCGGCGGTGCGGGCCAGCGCGGGCCGGTGCGCCTGCGCCTGCTCGACCAGGCGGGTGAGCTGCGACAGGCGCGTGGCCGCGCCGGTGCAGGTCACGCGCAGCCGCGCCGGACGTTCGCGGCAGACCGTGCCGGCGAAAACCTCGTCGCCCGCGGTCTTGCGCACCGGCGTGGACTCGCCGGTCAGCAGCGCTTCCTCGAACCAGGCTTCGCCGTCGAGCAGCAGGCCGTCGGCCGGCACCGATTCGCCCGCGGCCACGCAGGCCACGTCGCCGGGCCGCAGGGCGGCCAGCGGCACCGTCTCGCGGCCACCGTCGCCGCGCTCACGGGTCGCGAAGGCCGGCCGCGCCCGCGCCAGCGCATCGACCTGGGCGCTGGCCACGCTGCGCGCGCGCTGCTCGAGCATGCGTGCGGCCAGCAGCAGGAACACGAACATCACGGCCGCGTCGTACCAGACGTGCTCGCCGCCGCGGATCGTCTCGAACAGGCTGGCGAAGTACGCCAGCAGGGTGGAGCCGGCGATGAGCACGTCCATGCCCAGGCGCCGCTGCCGCAGTTCGGCGATCGCACCGGCGATGAAAGGCCACCCGGCGTAGAACACCACCGGCGTGCTCAGCAGGAAGGCCAGCCAGCGGAAGAAGTCGCGCGTGGCCAGCGGCATGCTGCCGTCGAAATCCAGGTACAGCGCCTCGGCCAGCATCATCGCCTGCAGCGTGCCCAGCCCGGCGACGCCCAGCCGCAGCAGCCAGCGCCGGCGTTCGCGGATGCGTTCGCGTTCCAGTGCCTCGCTGCCGGCGAGGTACGGGCGGTAACCGAGCATCGCCAGGCGCTGCAGCGGCACGGACAGCGCGGTGCGCGCCGGATCCCAGGTGAGGTGGATGCGCCCGGTCACCGCGTTGGCGGTGCAGTCGACCACGCCGGGCTCGCGCGCCATCGCGCGGTCGATCAGCCAGGCGCAGGCGGCGCAGCGCATGCCGTCGGTGAGCAGGGTGATCTGGCGGCCGCCAGCCACCGCGCGGCTGTGCTGGGCCTGGACGTCGTCGCGGTCCCACACCGACAGGTCGGGCAGGTCGTCGCCGACGCGCCCGCCACCGGCATCGCGCAACCGGTAGTAGCCCGATAGGTCGGCGTCGGCGATCCATTCGGCGGCCGCGGCGCAGCCGTGGCAGCAGAAGGCGTGTGTGCGGCCCTCGAACTCCTGCAGGCAAGGCTGCGCGGGCAGCGGCTCGCCGCAATGGCGGCAGCCGCCGGTGGCCAGGGCGCGCGGAACCTGCATGGCCAGGCCGACGGCCACGGCGGTTCAGCCGCCCGCGCCGGGCGCAGGCGCGCCCAGCGAGGGCGCCAGGCGCGCGGCGTGCCGGTCCCGGGGCAGCCGGCCATGCAGCCGCCAGCTGCCATCGGCGGCCTGCAGCTGCACGATCCAGTCGTGCCTTGGGTCGACGTCCTGCTGCAGGCGCCAGCCCGGGCCCTCGGGCGCCAGCCGCAGGTGCAGGTCCTCGGCCTGGGTCACCGGATGCTCGAGCAGCAGCTGCAGCGGCTGGTCGCGCGGGAAGTCGCCGGTCGCCGGCAACACCTCGACGACGCCGTCCTCCACCCGCAGCACCGCGCTGAGCCCCAGCCGCTTCGCCGCCGCGTCCGGTCCCAGGTCGGTGGTCTGGATCTGGGCCACGCGGCGGACCGGATCGTTGACCGGGTCGGCGCCGCCGGTGCGCACCGCGGTGACCACCAGGCCGACGCCGGCGACGATCGACAGCAGCGGCAGGCCGACCACCAGCCACATCACCGGGTTGCGCCAGTGGGAACGCGCGTGGCCGCTGGCGTCGGGGTCGGTGTCGGTGCGGCGGGATTCGTTCATGGGTTGGGTCCGAAGAAACTGCTCTCGATGATGCGCCGTTCGCGCCCGTCCTCGCTTTCGACCACGAAGCGGATGTCGCGGCGGCCGCCGGTGCCGGCGTCGGCGGCCACGCTCAGGGTCACCGGCAGCACCTGCTCGGGACCGGCCTCGACCACCGCCGGCCCGGACAGCCGCAGGCCGTCGCCGGCCGGCTCCAGGGAGATGCGATACCGGCGCGTCTCCTGGCTCTTGTTGATCAGCTTGAGCGTGTAGTCGTTCTCGACATGGCCGTCGGCCGCCTCGCGATACAGCGCGTTGCGGTCGCGGAGCACTTCGGCGATCAGTTCGCTGCGGTGGGTCACGCCCCACAGCCAGGCGCCGCACAGGCCCAGCAGCAGCAGGCCGTAGACGAAGATGCGCGGCCGCAGCACGCGCGTGTCCTTGCCGTCGATCGCGTTCTGGGTCGAATAGCGGATCAGGCCGCGCGGGTAGCCCATCTTGTCCATCACCTCGTCGCAGGCATCGATGCACGCCCCGCAGGCGATGCACTCGTACTGCAGGCCGTTGCGGATGTCGATGCCGGTCGGGCAGACCTGCACGCAGATCGTGCAGTCGATGCAGTCGCCCAGTTCCTCGTGGGCGAACTTCGGCAGCGGCTCGGCGACCGCGCCGGCGCCGGCCAGGGCGATGGTGCCGTGGGCCTGCAGGCGGTTGTCGGCGGCGGTGGGATGGCGGCTGGCGCGGAACACGTAGTCGTAGGCGGTGCGCGGGTCGAGCAGCCCGCGCGCGCGCTCGAGCACGCTGCCGAGGCCGCGCTTGCGCGGGCCGCGCGGCTCGCCGCGCATCGGGTCGTAGGCGATCAGCAGGGTGTTGCGGTCGAACATCGCGCTCTGGAAGCGCGCGTACGGGCACATGTACTTGCACACCTGCTCGCGCAGGAAGCCGGCGTTGCCCCAGGTCGCCAGCCCGTAGAACAGCACCCAGAACGTTTCCCAGCCACCCCACTGGAACGGCACCAGGCGCGCGGCCAGGTCGGTGATCGGGGTGAAGAAGCCGACGAAGGTGAAGCCGGTCCACAGCGCGAACAGCGCCCACAGCGCGTGCTTGGCGCCCTTGCGCAGGATCTTGTCGCGGTTCCAGGGGCCGGCGTCGAGCTTCATCCGCTTGCCGCGGTCGCCCTCGGTCCAGCGCTCCATCCACAGGAACACCTCGGTCCACACCGTCTGCGGGCAGGCGTAGCCGCACCACAGGCGGCCGGCGAGCGCGGTGAAGAAGAACAGCGCCATCGCCGCCATGATCAGCAGCAGGGCCAGGAACAGGAAGTCCTGCGGCCAGAACGCCAGGCCGAACACGTAGAACTTGCGCGCCGGCAGGTCGAACAGCACCGCCTGGCGGCCGTCCCAGCGCAACCAGGGGAACAGGTAGAACATGCCCAGCAGCCACACCACCGCGGCCACCCGCAGCCGGTTGAAGCGGCCGGAGACGTCGCGCGGGTAGACCTTGCGTTCGCTGACGTAGAAGGAGTTGCCCTGCTCGTCGACGACGTCCAGCGGGATGCGCTTGCTCATGGCTGCCGTCCTGGCTGCGGCATCGCGCGCCGGGAGGGGCGTCGGCCGTGGCGGGTGGATTCGGTTGCGGTCATGTCGGTCGGCTTGGCCGCGCATGGCGGCGTGGCTGGCGGATCGTGCCTGCTTGCCTGCCACCAGTATCCGCGGTTCCGCGCCGCGCGCCAGACGACAGATTGTCGCAGTGGCGCCGCGCCGCGGGCGCGCCGGCCTAGTCGGGCGGCAGCGCGCGGTTGAAGCGGCTGGACGGGCGCAGCAGGATCCAGGTGAACAGGCTCGACGAGGCGGTCGCCAGCCAGAACATGAAGAATCCGATGGTGTAGCCGAGCTCGCGGGTCAGCGGCAGGTCCGGGAAAGTCAGGTCGCGCAGCGCCAGCGGATCGACGAAGGCGAAGAACACCATCGTCGCCACGCCCGCCGCGAAGAAGCTCGGCCAGGCGATCGCCCCGACCCGCTGGGCGAGCGGGCGGGGCGGATGGTCGAAGCGCGGCTCGCTGAAGTCGGTCACTTCCTGCCCTCATTGTTGCGACGGCTGGCTCCCCGTCGTGGCCGCATTATGCGACAGCGACCAGACGTAGGCGGCGACCAGGCGGGCGCGGGTTTCGCCCAGCAGCTCGCGGTGCGCCGGCATCACGCCGTGGCGGCCGTGGACGATGGTCTGGTAGAGGCTGTCGCGGCTGCTGCCGTACATCCAGTAGTCGTCGGTCAGGTCCGGGGCGCCGATGTCCTGGTTGCCCTTGCCGTCGATGCCGTGGCAGGCCACGCAGACGCCTTCGTACAGCTTGCGGCCGCGGGCGGCCATGTAGTTGTTCTGCAGCGTTTCCGGCGCCGCGAGGGTGCGCACGTAGGCGATGGTGTAGTCCACCGCCTCCGGGCCGCCCATGCCGGTGAGCACCGTGCCCCATTCCGGCATCACGCCTTCGCGGCCGTCGAGCACCGACTGCAGGACGTGGTCGGGGGTGCCGCCCCAGTTCCAGATCGCGTCGGTGAGGTTCGGGTAGCCGATCGCGCCCTGGCCGCTGGAACCGTGGCAGGTGGCGCAGGTATTGCTGAAGATCGAGCGGCCCAGGGCCACCGCCTTGGGATCCTGCGCCAGGGTGTCGATGGCCATGCCGGCGAACGGCTTGAAGGTCTGTTCGAGCTTGGCGTCCTCGACCGCCTTGGCCTTGGCGTGCTCGCCGACCGAGGTCCAGCCGCCGTAGCTGGGCACGCCGCCCAGCCCGCCGAACCAGAACAGGTAGGCGATGGCGAAGATGATGGTCAGGTAGAACAGGTTGATCCACCACTTCGGCAGCGGCTTGTTGTACTCGGTGATGTCGCCGTCCCAGACATGGGAGGTGTCCTCGGGCTTGGGGTCGCCCGGGCGGCGGCGCGCGGTCCACCACAGCAGCCACACGCAACCGAGGATGTTGATGGCCACCAGGATGATGACGAACCAGGTCCATCCGCTTGTCATGCCACGTTCCCCTTCTCTTGCTGGCCGGCGTCGCCATCATCCAGCGGCAGTCGTGCCGCTTCGTCGAACGCCTGCTTGCGCTTCGGGCTCCAGGCCCAGATCCAGCCGCCGATGAACAGCACCAGCAGCGCCGCGGTGAACAGCCCGGCGATCATGGCTGGCCTCCGCGCGGCGCGTGCCGTCCCAGCGCCTGCAGGTAGGCCACCACCGCGTCGAGCTCGGTCTTGCCCTCCACGTCGGCGGCGGCCTGCGCGATCTGCTCCTGGGTGTACGGGTCGCCCAGGGTCCGCAGCGCCTTCATGCGGCGGGTGACGGTGGCGCCATCGACCTCGTTCCGCGCCAGCCAGGGGAACCCGGGCATGTTCGACTCGGGCACGACGTCGCGCGGGTTGATCAGGTGGACGCGGTGCCAGTCGTCCGAGTAGCGGCCACCGACCCGCGCCAGGTCCGGCCCGGTGCGCTTGCTGCCCCACTGGAACGGGCGGTCGTAGACCGATTCCCCGGCCAGCGAGTAGTGGCCGTAGCGCTCGGATTCGAAGCGCAGGGTGCGGACCATCTGCGAGTGGCAGTTGTAGCAGCCCTCGCGCACGTAGACGTCGCGCCCGGCCAGCTGCAGCGCGGGGTAGGGTTCCACGCCTTCCAGCGGCTCGATCGCCTCGGCCTGGAACATCAGCGGCACGATCTGCGCCAGGCCGCCGAAGGAGATGGCCACGGCGATCAGCACCGCCATCAGGCCGACGTTCTTCTCGATCTTCTCGTGGGGATTCTGGTTGTGTTCGCTCATGGGGTCCTCAGGCGCGCACTTGCGAGGCGTCGACCGGCAGCACCGGCTGCGACTCGATCGCGGGGGCGGCGCGGTAGGTGCGCAGCACGTTCCAGGCCATCACGAACATGCCGGCCAGGACCAGCAGGCCGCCGAACAGCCGGATCAGGTAGTACGGATAGGTGGCGGCGAGCGCTTCGACGAAGCTGTAGGTGAGCGTGCCGTCGTCGTTGGTGGCGCGCCACATCAGGCCCTGCATCACCCCGGCGATCCACATCGAGGCGATGTAGAACACCACGCCCAGGGTATGCATCCAGAAGTGCAGGTCGATCGCCTTGGTCGAGAACATCTGCTCGCGGCCCAGCAGCCGCGGAAGCAGCGAGTAGATCGAGCCGATCGAGATCATCGCCACCCAGCCCAGCGCGCCGGCGTGGACGTGGCCCACGGTCCAGTCGGTGTAGTGGGAGAGCGAATTGACCGTCTTGATCGACATCATCGGCCCCTCGAAGGTGGCGATCATGTAGAACGAGATGGCGACGATCAGGAACTTCAGGATCGGGTCGGTGCGCAGCTTGTACCAGACGCCCGACAGGGTCATGACGCCGTTGATCGCGCCGCCCCAGGAAGGCGCCAGCAGGATCAGCGAGAACACCATGCCCAGCGACTGCGCCCAGTCCGGCAGCGCGGTGTACAGCAGGTGGTGCGGGCCGGCCCACATGTACACCGCGATCAGCGCCCAGAAGTGCACGATCGACAGCCGGTAGGAGTAGATCGGCCGCCCGGCCTGCTTGGGCACGAAGTAGTACATCATCCCGAGGAAGCCGGCGGTCAGCAGGAACCCGACCGCGTTGTGGCCGTACCACCACTGCACCATCGCATCGACCGCGCCGCTGTAGACCGGGTACGACTTGCCCAGCCCCACCGGGATGGCGATGTTGTTGACGATGTGCAGCAGGGCGATGGCGATGATGTAGGCGCCATAGAACCAGTTGGCCACGTAGATGTGCTTGACCCTGCGCTTGACGATCGTGCCGAAGAACAGCGCACCGTAGGCCACCCACACGACCGTGATCAGCAGGTCGATCGGCCATTCCAACTCGGCGTATTCCTTGCCCTGGGTCATGCCCAGCGGCAGGGTGATCGCCGCCAGCAGGATCACCAGCTGCCAGCCCCAGAACACGAAGGCCGCCAGCCCGTCCGAGATCAGCCGCACGTGGCAGGTGCGCTGGACCACGTGCAGGCTGGTGGCGAACAGGGCGCTGCCGCCGAAGGCGAAGATCACCGCATTGGTGTGCAGCGGGCGCAGGCGCCCGTAGCTGAGCCATGGCAGGTCGAAGTTCAGCGCCGGCCAGTAGAGCTGCGCGGCGATGAGCACGCCTACGGCCATGCCGACGATGCCCCAGACCACGGTCATCACCGCGAACTGGCGCACCACCTTGTCGTTGTAAGTCCCCTGCACGCTTTGCATGCGTTCCGTCCCTCAATCTGTACGGGGGTGATCATCCCCCCTCGGGGTGATCCGGGCCTTGATCGGGATCAATGCCTGCCGGATGACGTCGGGTTACCCATTGGCGCAGGGCGCGTGCCGCGTGCCGGCACCGGGTCGGAACTGCCTGGCCGGCCGGCGCTGGGTAAATCCTTGCGCCAAGCATAGGCCGAACCCGGCCGTCGTGCCCCGGTCAGATTGTCCGGGGGTGGGGAAGCGGCGCAGGCCGCGGTATGGTGGCCCGGCGCAGGCAAGGAGCATCGGCGGCATGAGTACCTACGCCCTGGACGCGGTCTTCCGCCCCAAGTCGGTCGCCGTGGTCGGCGCCAGCCCGCGCGAGCGCTCGGTCGGCCGGGCGGTTGTGCGCAACCTGCGCGAGGCCGGCTTCGCCGGTCCGGTGGGCCTGGTCAACCCGAAGTACCGGCAGATCGACGGGCTGCCCGCGGTGGCGCGCCTGGCGGACCTGCCGTTCCAGCCGGAGCTGGTGGTCGTGACCACGCCGCCGGACACGGTGCCGGGGGTGGTCGCCGAGGCGGTGGCCGCCGGCGCCCGTGCCGCGGTGGTGGTCACCGCCGGCCTCGGGCAGGGGCCGGGTTCCCTGCTCGAGCGCCTGCGCGAGGCGGCGCGCCCGCACGGCCTGCGCGTGGTCGGGCCCAACTGCCTGGGGGTGATGGCCCCGCATGTCGGGCTCAACGCCAGCTTCGCCGCGCGCAGCCCGCTCAAGGGCGACCTGGCGCTGGTGTCGCAATCGGGCGCGATCGCCTCGGGGCTGGTGGAATGGGGCGTGGCGCGCTCGATCGGGTTCTCGGCCGTGGTTTCGCTGGGCGACGCGCTGGACGTGGATTTCGGGGACCTGCTGGACTGGTTCGCCCAGGACACGAAGACCCGCGCGATCCTGCTCTACATCGAATCGATCCGCGACGCGCGCAAGTTCATGTCCGCCGCGCGCGCGGCCGCGCGCGCCAAGCCGGTGGTGGTGGTCAAGTCCGGCCGCCACGCCCAGGGTGCGCGGGCGGCCGCCACCCATACCGGCGCCCTGGCCGGCTCGGACGCGGTCTACGACGCCGCGTTCCGCCGCGCCGGCCTGCTGCGGGTGCTGGCCCTGGACGAGCTGTTCGCCGCCGCCAAGACCCTCGGCCACCTGCGCAGCGCGCCCGGCGGGCGGCTGGCGATCCTGACCAATGGCGGCGGCATCGGCGTGCTGGCGGTGGACCGGCTGGTCGACCTCGGCGGTACCCTGGCCGCGCTGGACGAGGCCACGGTGCGCCGCCTCGACGGCATGCTGCCGCCGACCTGGTCGCGCGCCAATCCGGTGGACATCGTCGGCGACGCCGATGCGTCGCGCTATGCGCATGCGCTGGAAGCGCTGCTGTCGGACCGCGAGAACGATGCGGTGCTGGTGATGAACGTGCCGACCGCGCTGGCCTCCTCCACGGATGCCGCCGACGCGGTGACGCGGGTGCTGGCGCAGCGCCCGCGCCCCGGCGCAGGCAAGCCGGTGCTGGGGGTCTGGCTGGGTCGCGAGCCGGCCGCGCTCGCCGCGCTCGAAGCGGCCGGCGTGCCGACCTACAACACCGAGGCCGGTGCGATACGTGGCTACACCTACCTGGTCCGGCATCGCGAGGCGCAGCAGGCGCTGATGGAGACGCCGCCGAGCCTGCCGGAGGATTTCGTGGTCGACAGCGCCGCCGCGCAGGCGGTGGTCGCCGGCGCGCTGGCGCAGGGGCGGCAGTGGCTGGACCCGCTGGAGGTCAACGCGCTGATGGCCGCCTACGGCATCCCGATCACGCCCGTCACCCTGGCCGGCGACGCCGATGCGGCGGCCGCCGCGGCCGCGCCGCTGCTGGCCGATGGCATGCAGGTGGCGCTGAAGATCCTGTCGCCGGACATCCTGCACAAGTCCGACGTCGATGGCGTGCGCCTGAACCTGGCCAGCGAGGCGGCGGTGCGCGAGGCGGCCGGGGCGATCCTGGCCCGGGTGCGCGAACTGCGGCCGGACGCGAAGATCCAGGGCGTCACCGTGCATCCGATGATCGTGCGGCCCAAGGCGCGCGAGCTGATCGCCGGCCTGGCCGACGATCCGACCTTCGGCCCGATCGTCGTGTTCGGTCGTGGCGGCACGGCGGTGGAGGTGATCGACGACAAGGCCCTGGCCCTGCCGCCGCTGGACCTGCGCCTGGCCCACGAGCTGATCTCGCGCACGCGCGTGTCGCGCATCCTCAAGGCCTATCGCGACGTGCCCGCGGCGGACGAGCGCGCGGTCGCGCTGGTGCTGGTCAAGCTGGCGCAGATGGCGGCGGACATCCCGCAGGTGCGGGAACTGGACATCAATCCCCTTCTCGCGGACCGGGACGGCGTGATCGCGGTGGATGCGCGCGTTTCCGTCGCGCCGCATCCGGGCCCGGCGCAGAAGGGCCCGTGGCACTCGCGATTCGTCATCCGCCCGTACCCGAAGGAGTGGGAACGCGAGGTCGAGCTGGCACACGGCCGGCGCATGTTCGTGCGGCCGGTGCGGCCGGAGGACGAGGACATGTTCCGCGCGTTCTTCGAGCGGGTCAGCGACGAGGACCTGCGCCTGCGATTCTTCTCGGCGGTGCGCCACTTCAGCCACGAGTTCATCGCCCGGCTGACCCAGCTCGACTACGCCCGATCGATCGCGCTGGTGGCGATCGACCCTGGCAGCGGCGAGATGCTCGGCGCGGTGCGCCTGCTGGCCGACGCCAACTACGAACGCGGCGAGTACGGGATCCTGGTGCGCTCGGACCTGAAGGGCTTCGGCATCGGCTGGCAGCTGATGCGGATCATGATCGAGTACGCGGGCACGATCGGCCTGAAGCTCATCGAGGGCCAGGTCCTGCGCGAGAACGTGACCATGCTGGCGATGTGCCAGCAGCTGGGCTTCCGGATCCGTCCCGACGCGGACGACGCCACGCTGATGGACGTGACGCTGGACGTCGCCGCGCCGCCCTGACGGTCGCCACCTTGCCTGCCGGCTGCCCGGCGTTGGCGTGGCGGGCATGGCTCGCCGTGGCGGGTCCTGGACGGCGGAACGCAGCAAGCCTCGCCCCGCGCCCGCATCGCGCGGTATTCACGGCGCATGCCTATGGTGTCCGGACGCCATGGCGGGAACGATGTGATGGACGCGGCGCGGAACGCACCGGTGGATGTACTCGTGATCGGCGGGGGGCCCGCCGGACTGACAGCGGCCACCTACCTGGGACGCCTGCACCGGCGATGCCTGGTGCTGGATGCCGGCGACAGCCGCGCGCGCTGGATCCCCGAGACCAACAACTGCCCGGGCTTTCCCCAGGGCATCGCCGGCACCGCCCTGCTGGCGCGCATGCGCGAGCAGGCGGCGGTCCACGGCGCGGCCTTCGAGCAGGCCACGGTGACCTCGCTGCGGCGCACGGCCGGCGGATTCGAGGTGCAGGACGAAAGCGGCCGGCGCTGGCATGGCCACGCCGTGATCCTGGCCAGCGGCCTGAGCGACCGCCTGCCGGCGATGGCCCACGGCGAGGAAGCGGTGGCGTGCGGCGCGCTGCGGCTGTGCCCGGTCTGCGACGCCTACGAGGTCACGGATCGCGACATCGGCCTGTTCGGCCCGTGGGATGCCATCGTCGCCCACACCCGGTTCCTGCGCGGCTACAGCGCGCGGCTTTCGCTGCTGCCGACCGATGCGCACGGCGATCCGGCCGCGCTGGAGGGCATGGCGGCGCGGGTGCTGCCGGCCGGCGGGCGGCTGCTGTTCGACGGCCGCCGCTGCGGCTACGTGGTCGAGGGCGACGACTGCTTCTGGTTCGACACCGTGTATCCGTTCCTCGGCTGCGACAGCAGCGCCGGCCTGGCGGCGCAGGCCGGTGTCGTGCTGACCGATACCGGCGAGATCCCGGTGGACCGCAGCCACCAGACCACCGGCGTGCCCGGCCTGTACGCGGTCGGCGACGTGGTCAGCGGGTTGAACCAGATCTCGGTGGCGGTGGGCCAGGCCGCGGTGGCGGCGCTGGACGTCCACGCCAGGCTGCCGTTCGCACCCCGCGCGTAGGCGCCGAGCCTGCCTGCGCGCCTGTGGCGTGGGCAGGACGCGTGTTGGCGGACGCTGCGATAGGAGGCGGGCTTGCCCCCGATCCGTCGCCTGGACCAGCGCGATGTTCCCGCTTCTCGGGGGCGTATATCGCCGGCGAGCTGGGCTCCTACACCAGCGGCAGTGCGTCGGCGGGGACGCGCACGTGGCCTTCCATCAGCACACGCGCGCTGCGGCTCATCAGCGCCTTGGTGACGGTCCACTGGCCGTCGACCTGTCGCGCTTCGGCGCCGACGCGCAAGGTGCCGGACGGGTGGCCGAAGCGCACCGAGTCGCGCGGCCCGCCGCCGGCGGCCAGGTTCACCAGGGTGCCGGGGATGGCCGCCGCCGTGCCGATCGCCACCGCCGCGGTGCCCATCATCGCGTGGTGCAGCTTGCCCATCGACATCGCGCGCACGCGCAGGTCGATGTCGCCGGCGTCCACCTGCTTGCCACTGGAGGACACGTAACCGGCGGCTGGCGCGACGAAGGCCACCTTGGGCGTGTGCTGGCGCCTGGCCGCGTCGGCGACGTCGGCGATCAGGCCCATGCGCACCGCGCCATGCGCGCGGATGGCTTCGAAGCGCGCCAGCGCGGCGGCGTCGGCGTTGATCGCCTCCTGCAGCTCGCTGCCGGTGTAGCCGATGTCGGCGGCGTTGACGAAGATGGTCGGGATGCCGGCGTTGATCAGCGTCGCCTGCAGCGTGCCGACGCCGGGCACGTCCAGGGTGTCGACGAGGTGGCCGGTCGGGAACATTGCCCCGCCGTCCTCGCCCTCGTCGGCCGGTTCGAGGAACTCGAGCTGGATCTCGGCGGCGGGGAAGGTGACGCCGTCCAGTTCGAAGTCGCCGTCCTCGACCACCTGCCCGCCGGCCATCGGCACGTGGGCGACGATGGTCTTGCCGATGTTGGCCTGCCAGATGCGCACGACGGCCACGCCGTCGCGCGGCAGCCGGGCCGCATCGACCAGTCCGGCGGATATCGCGAACGGGCCGACCGCGGCCGACAGGTTGCCGCAGTTGCCGGACCAGTCGACGAAGGCGCTGTCGATCGAGACCTGGCCGAACAGGTAATCCACGTCATGGCCGGCGCGCGTGCTCCGCGACACGATCACCGACTTGCTGGTCGAGGAGGTCGCCCCGCCCATCCCGTCGATCTGCTTGCCATACGGATCGGGCGAGCCGATCACGCGCAGCAGCAGGGCATCGCGTGCGGCGCCTGGTTGCCGCGCCGCCAGCGGCAGGTCCTCCAGGCGGAAGAACACGCCCTTGGAGGTGCCGCCGCGCATGTAGGTGGCGGGGATGCGCGTTTGCGGGGCGGGGCGCGTCGGCGTGGAAGCCATGTCATCCGTTCCGGAAGGCGGGGTTCAAGCGAGCAGGTCGGGCTGCACGGGAGCGGGTTGCGCGGGCGGGCGCAGCGGGAAGGTGTCGACCACCTCGTAGCGGTAGTCGGCGCCGCGTCCGGCCACCTCCACCAGTTCGACGGCGTCGATCTGCCAGGGCACCGGCGCGATCGCGCGCGGCTCGAGCTGGCGATCGGCGAGGTAGCTGACCGTGACATGGGCGCGGTGGCCGAACGCCTGCGCCAGGCCGTGGTCTTCGAGCTTGGAACGCACGTCGGCCATCAGCAGCTTCATGCCGAGCGGCTTGTGGCCGGCGGGCACGAACTTCCAGTGGATGCGCCCGGGCGTGTTGCCGGAGCTGCGCAGCTGGTCGAGCTGCAGGCAGAGCGCGCGCGCCTCGAGCCGGCTGCAGGCCAGGCGCAGGTGTTCGCGCGCCTCGGGCGGATGCAGGTCCGACAGCGACTGGTGCCAGTTGCGCGGCGGGTACAGGGCGCGGCCCAGGGCCTGGTCGAGGCCGCTTTCGGCCAGCACCTGCAGCAGCGCCTCGCGCACCGTGTCGGGCACGCGCACCATCACGAACAGTTCGCCGGGTTGTGCCATCTCAGGCCGCCTTCGCCGCTTCGAGGAAGTCCTGGGCGAAGCGCTGCAGCACGCCGCCGGCTTCGTAGATCGACACTTCCTCGGCGGTGTCCAGGCGGCAGGTGACCGGCACCTCCAGGCGCTCGCCGTTGCGGCGGTGGACCACCAGGACCAGGTCGGCGCGCGGGCGGCGCTCGCCGAGCACGTCGAAGGTTTCGCTGCCGTCGATGCCGAAGGTGTGGCGGTCCTGGCCGGGCTTGAACTCCAGCGGCAGCACGCCCATGCCGATCAGGTTGGTGCGGTGGATGCGCTCGAAGCCCTCGGCCACGATCGCCTCCACCCCGGCCAGGCGCACGCCCTTGGCGGCCCAGTCGCGGCTGGAGCCCTGGCCATAGTCGGCGCCGGCGATGATCACCAGCGGCTGCCGCCGCTGCATGTAGGTCTCGATCACCTCCCACATGCGCATGACCGTCCCCTCGGGCTCCAGCCGGGCCAGCGAGCCCTGGCGCACGTTGCCCGCCTCGTCGCGCACCATCTCGTTGAGCAGCTTGGGATTGGCGAAGGTCGCGCGCTGCGCGGTGAGATGGTCGCCGCGATGGGTGGCGTAGGAATTGAAGTCCTCCTCCGGCAGGCCCATCTTCGCCAGGTACTCGCCGGCCGCGCTGGAGGCCAGGATCGCGTTGGACGGCGAGAGGTGGTCAGTGGTGATGTTGTCGCCCAGCACCGCCAGCGGGCGCATGCCACGCAGCGTGCGCTCGCCGGCCAGCGCCCCTTCCCAGTAGGGCGGGCGGCGGATGTAGGTGCTCTGCGGGCGCCAGTCGTACAGCGGCTCGACCTTGCCGGTGTGTTCGACGCGCACGTCGAACATCGGGCCGTAGACCTTGCGGAACTGCTCGGGCCTGACGCTGGCCTTCACGATCGCGTCGATCTCCGCGTCGGACGGCCAGATGTCCTTCAGACGCACCTCGTTGCCTTGCGCATCGATCCCGAGCACGTCCTTTTCGATGTCGAAGCGCACCGTGCCGGCGATGGCGTAGGCGATCACCAGCGGCGGCGAGGCCAGGAACGCCTGCTTGGCGTAGGGGTGGATGCGTCCGTCGAAGTTGCGGTTGCCCGACAGCACCGCGGTCGCGTACAGGTCGCGGTCGATGATCTCCTGCTGGATCGCCGGGTCCAGCGCGCCGCTCATGCCGTTGCAGGTGGTGCAGGCGAAGGCGACGATGCCGAAGCCCAGCTGTTCCAGGTCCGGCAGCAGGCCCGATTCCTCCAGGTACAGCTGCACCGCCTTCGACCCCGGCGCCAGCGAAGTCTTCACCCAGGGCTTGCGCTGCAGGCCGCGCGCGTTGGCGTTTCGCGCCAGCAGCGCCGCGGCGATCACGTTGCGCGGGTTGCTGGTGTTGGTGCAGCTGGTGATGGCGGCGATGATCACCGCGCCATCGGGCATCAGTCCGCGCGCTTCCTCGTCGCGGGCCGCCGCGAGCTTGGCCTCGTCGGCGATGCCGCGCTCGGCCAGCGCCGAGGTCGGCAGCCGCCGGTGCGGGTTCGACGGGCCGGCCATGGTGCGCACCACCGAGGACAGGTCGAACTCCAGCACGCGTTCGTACTGCGCCGCGGCCAGGTCGTCGGCCCACAGGCCGGCGGCCTTCGCATAGGTCTCCACCAGCTGCACCTGCTTCTCCTCGCGGCCGGTCAGGCGCAGGTAGTCCAGGGTCTGCTGGTCGATGTGGAACAGCGCGGCGGTGGCGCCGTACTCGGGGCACATGTTGGAGATGGTGGCGCGGTCGCCGATCGTCAGCGCCGCGGCGCCCTCGCCGAAGAACTCCAGGTAATGGCCGACGACCTTCTCCCGGCGCAGGAACTCGGTCAGCGCCAGCACCACGTCGGTGGCGGTGATGCCCGGCTGCGGCCGCCCGGCCAGCTTCACCCCGGTGATGTCGGGCAGGCGCATCCACGAGGCGCGTCCGAGCATCACGTTCTCCGCCTCCAGCCCGCCGACACCGATCGCGATCACGCCCAGCGCGTCCACGTGCGGGGTGTGGCTGTCGGTGCCGACGCAGGTGTCGGGGAAGGCCACGCCGTCGCGGGTATAGACCACCGGCGACATCTTCTCCAGGTTGATCTGGTGCATGATCCCGTTGCCCGGCGGGATCACTTCCACGTTGCGGAACGCGTGCCGGGTCCATTCGATGAAGTCGAAGCGGTCGGCGTTGCGGCGGTCCTCGATGGCGCGGTTCTTGGCGAACGCATCGGGGTCATAGCCGCCGCATTCCACCGCCAGCGAGTGGTCGACGATCAGCTGCACCGGCACCACCGGATTGACCTGGGCCGGGTCGCCGCCCTGCTCGGCGATGGCGTCGCGCAGGCCGGCCAGGTCCACCAGCGCGGTCTGGCCAAGGATGTCGTGGCAGACCACGCGCACCGGGAACCAGGGGAAATCCAGGTCGCGTCTGCGCTCGATGAGCTGCAGCAGGTAGGCGTCCAGCCTGGCCGGATCGGCGCAGCGCACCAGGTTCTCGGCGTGCACGCGCGCGGTATAGGAAAACGTGGCCCAGGCGCCGGGGCGGAGCGCCTCGACCGCTTCGCGGGCATCGAACCAGTCCAGGGGCGTGCCGGACGCGGGTAGGCCGGGGAGGGGTTTGCGGTGTCGGGTGTTCATGGCGGGCGGGGCGCTGGCTCGTGGGCGGGCAGCCGGTCCGCTCGCGGTGGCGGCCGGTGGGTCTGCACTGATTCTAGGCCGCCCCCCACCGGCGACCCATGCCGGAACGCTGCGTCGCGGCCGGCGCGGGCCGAAACGGAGGGTTTGCATTGATGCAGGCGATCAACGCTTCCCGGTCCGCCCCGCGCCGGAAGCCCCCCGCCGCGCTTCCCCGGGTCGCCGCGCAACGCCGGCCATGCGCCCGCCGCGGGCGGCGGAAACGGAGAGGCGTTCGCCCCGCTTCATGGGGCCGGGAAGGCTGCCAGGCCCCCGGTTGCGCACTGCAGCAAGCCATTTCGCGGGGGGCTGGTACAGTCCGCATCTGCCCATGGCCGCCGCATCGCGACGCGGCCATGGCCAGCAACGGGCCGAGGCGCCCGTTTTTCCCTGGACATGATGGTAGCGCTAACACAAGGCGGGAATGAGCGGACTGGAATGAGCGGAATGGACCGGAACTCCCCGATCGTCATCGGCCTCGACGTCGGCACCCAGAGCGTGAAGCTGGTCGCCTACGATCCGCAGGCACGGCAGGTCGCGGCCACCCTCGGCGAGGCGCTGGAGCTGGCGTCCGGCGACGACGGCACCCGCGAACAGCGCGCCGAATGGTGGATCGACGCGATCCGCGCCTGCTTCTCGCGGCTCGACCCCGCGCTGCGGCAGCGCACGAGCGCCATCGGCGTGTCCGGCCAGCAGCACGGCTTCGTGCCGCTGGACCGCGCCGGCAACGTGCTGGCCCCGGCCAAGCTGTGGTGCGACACCAGCACCGCGGCCGAGTGCGACCTGATCATGGACGCGGTCGGCGGCGCGCAGGGCGCGATCGCCACCGCGGGCAACCCGATCATGGTCGGCTACACCGCCTCCAAGCTGCCTTGGACCCGCGAGCACCGCTCGCAGGCCTACGCCCAGCTGGCCACGATCCTGCTGCCGCACGACTACGTGAACTTCTGGCTGACCGGCGAGCGCTGGATGGAGCGCGGCGACGCCTCCGGCACCGGCTGGCTGGACGTGCGCACGCGGCAGTGGTCGGACGCGATGATCGCGGCCACCGACCCCGACCGCGACCTGCGTCCCTGCCTGCCGCCGCTGGTCGAGGCCGACGCGATGTTCCCGATCGCGACGGCGATCGCCGACGAGCTGGGCCTGCCGCGCGGCGTGCGCGTGTCGGCCGGCGGCGGCGACAACATGATGGCGGCGATCGGCACCGGCAATGTGTCTCCCGGGGTGCTGAGCATGAGCCTGGGGACCTCCGGCACCCTGTTCGCCTACGCCGGGCAGGCGATGGTCGACGACGAAGGCCGCTGGGCCGCGTTCTGCGATTCCACCGGCGGCTGGCTGCCGCTGATCTGCACCATGAACTGCACCGTGGCCACCGAAGCGGTCGCCAGGCTGTGCGACTTCTCGACGAAGCGGGGCGACGAACTGCTCGCCGGCACCCGCCCGGGCGCCGGCGGCCTGCTGATGCTGCCGTTCTTCAACGGCGAGCGCACGCCCAACCTGCCCGACGGCCGCGGCAGCCTGTTCGGCATGACCGCCACCAACCTGACACCCGCCAACCTGTACCGCGCGGCGATGGAAGGCGCGGTCTACAGCCTGAAGAACGGCTACGACGCCTTCGTCGACGCCGGCATGCGCTTCGAAGCGATCCGACTGACCGGCGGCGGCAGCCACAGTGCGGTCTGGCGGCAGATGGTCGCCGACGTGTTCGGCCTGCCGGTGGACGTGCCCGAACAGGCCGAGGGCGCCGCATTCGGCGCTGCGCTGCAGGCGCTGTGGGCCAGCGAGCGCGCCAGCGACGCCGGCGCCGACCTGCCCGCGCTGGCGGCCGCGCACGTGCGCCTGGACCCGCGCCTGTCGGCGCATCCGCACGCGGAGGCGACCGCCGCCTACGCCACCCAGTACCAGCGTTTCCTTTCCCACCTGGATGCGATCCGGCCGCTGTACGCCTGATCGCGCAACCCGCGACACCCCACTCCCTACGCGAGCACAGTCATGAGCAGCAAGCCTTTCATCGGCGCCAAGGAATACTTCCCCGGCATCGGCGCGATCCCCTACGAGGGTCCGAAGTCGGACAACCCGCTGGCCTTCAAGGTCTACGACGCCGACAGGAAGATCGGCGGCAAGACCATGCGCGAGCACCTGCGCTTCGCGGTCTGCTACTGGCACACCTTCTGCAACGCCGGCGCCGATCCGTTCGGCCCGGGCACGCGCCACTTCCCGTGGGAGCGCGACACCGCGATGGCCACGGCCGAGGCCAAGGTCGACGCGGCGTTCGAGTTCTTCACCAAGATCGGCGTGCCGTATTACTGCTTCCACGACGTCGACCTGGCGCCCGACGCCGAGGACGTGGGCCAGTACGAGAAGAACCTCAAGCACCTGGTCGGCCTGGCCAAGGAGCGCCAGCAGGCGACCGGGGTCAAGCTGCTGTGGGGCACGGCCAACCTGTTCTCGCACCCGCGCTACATGAACGGCGCCTCGACCAACCCGGACTTCGCCGTCGTCGCCCGCGCCGCGGTGCAGGTCAAGTCGGTGCTGGACGCGGTGGTCGAGCTGGGCGGCGAGCACTACGTGTTCTGGGGCGGCCGCGAGGGCTACGCCTCGCTGCACAACACCCTCATGAAGCGCGAGCTGGAGCACTTCGCCCGGTTCCTGACGATGGCCCGCGACTACGGCCGCAGCATCGGCTTCAAGGGCCAGTTCTTCATCGAGCCCAAGCCGATGGAGCCGATGAAGCACCAGTACGACTTCGACAGCGCCACCGTGGCCGGCTTCCTCAAGGAGCACGGGCTGGAGAAGGACTTCTCGCTGAACATCGAAGCCAACCACGCCACCCTGTCCGGCCACACCTTCGAGCACGACCTGCAGGTGGCTTCCGACCACGGCCTGCTGGGCAGCATCGACGCCAACCGCGGCAACGCGCAGAACGGCTGGGACACCGACCAGTTCCCGACCGACCTGTACGACACCGTCGGCGCCATGCTGGTGGTGCTGCGCCAGGGCGGCCTGGTCGGCGGCCTGAACTTCGACGCCAAGCCGCGCCGCGAGTCGACCGACATGGAGGACCTGTTCATCGCCCACATCGGCGGCATGGACGCGTTCGCCAAGGGCCTGGAAGTGGCGCACGCGCTGCTCAACGATTCGCCGTGGGAGACCTGGCGCAAGGAGCGCTACGCCAGCTTCGACAGCGGCGCCGGCAAGGACTTCGAGCTGGGCAAGCTGTCGCTGGCGGACCTGGCCGCGCTGGGCGCGAAGAACGGCGAGCCGAAGCAGACCAGCGGCAAGCAGGAACGCTACGAGAACCTGCTCAACCAGTACCTGCTGCGTTGAGGCGGTACGCCGTCCCTGCCGCCGGCGTCCGTGCCCGCGCCTGAGGGAGGCCCGGGCAAGGCGGACGCGCAAGGCGCGGGGACGGCGTGTTTCACCTGCACGTGCTTCAGCTGCACGTGCTTCACCTGCAGCCAGAGGAGGGGACCGATGGGCAGCAGTGCCCGCATCGCGCGCAACCCGGCCGGCGCCGGCCTCGCCCGGCCCGCGCCCTCAGCCGGACTTGCCCGGGGCGCCGACCGAGCCGCGCACCACCAGCCGGTGCGGCACGACCTGGTCGACCAGCACCCGGGTGCTGCGGTCCTTGCGGCGGATGGTGCGCAGCAGGACGTCGATCGCGGCATTGGCCATCGAGGCGATCGGCTGGTGGATGGTGGTCAGTTCCGGCCACACCGTGGTCGCCGAGGAGCTGTCGTCGAAGCCGACCACCGACAGGTCGCGGGGCACGTCCAGCCCGCGCCGGTGCGCGACCGAGACCACCGCCGCGGCCATGTCGTCGTTGGAGGCGATGATCGCGGTCGGCGGGCGCTTGTGCGCGAGGATCTTCTCGCCGGTCTTCAGGCCGGAACGGTAGGTGTAGTCGCCCTGCTGGACCAGCGAGGCGTCGATGGGCAGGCCGGCCTCGAACATCGCGGTCTGGAAACCTTCGTAGCGCCGGGCGCTGGCGCTGAGGTCCGGGCGGCCCTTGATGAAGCCGATCCGGGTATGGCCCCGGGTGATCAGGTAGTCGGCCAGTTCCTTGCCGGCGCGCAGGTCGTCGATGCGCACGCAGGAGATCTCGTCGCTGGAGCGGCCGGCGGCGATCGCCACCACCGGGATCCCGGCGCGCACGAATTCGCCGACCGCCGCGTGCGATTCGCACACCGGCGGCGGCAGGATCACGCCGTCGACCTTGCCGGCCATCGCCCGCGCGGCCTTGCGCTCGGCGTCGGCGTCGGTGTGTTCCCAGTAGTCGATCACCAGCTGGATCGAGGTGCGCGAGGCCACCCGCAGCAGGCCGACCAGCATCTCGCGCAGGTACGCGCCGCTGGGATTGTTGTAGACCAGGGCGATGCGGGTGTGCTGCGCGGCGGCCAGCGAGCTGGCGGCCAGGTTGGGCGTGTAGTCGAGCTCGCGCACCGCCTGCAACACCCGCTCGCGGGTGGTGTCGCGGACCTTGCCCTGGTTGTTCATGACCCGCGACACGGTCATCGGCGACACGCCGGCGAGGGTGGCGACCTCGTCGATGGTCACGCCGCGACCCTTGCGTCGCACGGATTTCCTTGGCTTTTCCAACGTGGGTCCCTTCGAAAGTGCGCGATGGCCGGGGGGCGCATGGCCTTCGCCACCGGGCCGGCGCGGCCCGCATCCCCCCTGCACCGGAGGTTTTGATGGTATCGCTATCCCATGGGGCGCGCGATGCGGCCCGGGCCGGCAGCCGCTGGCGCCGCGCCGGGCTGCTCTGCCTGTGCTGGCTGGCCGGGCTGGTGACGGGCTTGCCGGCGATGGCCGAAGACGGCTACGCGCTCTGGCTGCGCTACGTTCCGCTCGACGCCGGCCGCCAGGCCGCCTATCGCGCCCATGCGACCGAACTGGTTGTCGATGCCGGCACCCCGACCGGCCGCGCGATCCGCGACGAACTGCAGCGTGGCCTGCACGGCCTGCTGGGCCGGGCGCCGGTGCCGGCGGCCCGCGCCGGGCGCGCAGGCGCGATCGTGGTGGGCACGCCGGCGACTTCGCCGCAGCTGGCGGCACTGCGGCTGGACCTGTCGGCGCTGGGCGAGGAGGGCTACCTGCTGCGCAGCGTGCGCATCGACGGCCGTCCGGCGACCGCGGTCGCGGCCAACACCGAACTCGGCGCGCTGTACGGCGCCTTCCACCTGCTGCGCCTGGTCCAGACCGCGCAGCCGCTGGACGCGCTCGACATCCACCAGGCGCCGAAGACCCGCGTGCGGGTCCTCAACCACTGGGACAACCTCGACCGCTACGTCGAGCGCGGCTACGCCGGCGAGTCGATCTGGGACTGGCACAAGCTGCCGGACTGGACCGGCCCGCGCTACACCGACTACGCCCGCGCCAATGCCTCGATCGGCATCAACGGCACCGTGCTCAACAACGTCAACACCAGCGCGCAGTCGCTCACGCCGATGTACCTGGAGAAGGCGGCGGCGCTGGCCGGGGTGTTCCGGCCTTACGGGATCAAGGTCTACCTGAGCGCGCGCTTCAGCGCGCCGATCGAGATCGGCGGGCTCGAGACCGCCGATCCGCTCGATCCGGCGGTGCGGGCGTGGTGGAAGGCCAAGGCCGACGAGGTGTACCGCATCATTCCCGGATTCGGCGGCTTCCTGGTCAAGGCCAATTCCGAAGGCCAGCCCGGGCCGCAGGACTACGGCCGCTCGCACGCCGACGGCGCCAACATGCTGGCCGAGGCGCTGGCGCCGCATGGTGGCATCGTGATGTGGCGCGCCTTCGTCTACTCGCACGAAGAACCCGACGACCGCGCCAAACAGGCCTACACCGAGTTCGTGCCGCACGACGGCCGGTTCGCGCCGAACGTACTGGTGCAGGTCAAGAACGGGGCGATCGACTTCCAGCCGCGCGAGCCGTTCCACCCGCTGTTCGGGGCGATGCCCGAGACGCCGCTGATGATGGAGTTCCAGATCACCAAGGAGTACCTGGGCTTCGCCACCCACCTGGCCTACCTGGCGCCGATGTACGCGGAGACGCTACGTGCCGACACCCATGCGCGCGGGCCGGGCTCGACCGTGGCCAGGGTCGTCGACGGTTCGCTCGAAGGACACCAGCTCACCGGCATGGCTGGCGTGGCCAACATCGGCAGCGACCGCAACTGGAGCGGCTCGCACTTCGACCAGGCCAACTGGTTCGCGTTCGGGCGCCTGGCCTGGGATCCGTACCTGGACCCGGAGGCGATCGCGCGCGAGTGGGTGAAGATGACCTTCTCCACCGACCCGGGCTTCGTCGATCCGGTGGTGGCGATGATGATGGGCTCGCGCGAGGCGGTGGTCGACTACATGACCCCGCTGGGCCTGCACCACCTGATGGGCCGCGGCCACCATTACGGGCCGGCGCCGTGGGTCGAAGGCGGCCCGCGCGCGGACTGGACCTCGGTCTACTACCACCGCGCCGATGCGAAGGGCATAGGCTTCGACCGCAGTGCCAGCGGCAGCAATGCGGTGGCGCAGTACGCGCCGCCGGTGGCCGCGCAGTTCGGCGACCTGGCGACGGTACCGGAGGAATTCCTGCTCTGGTTCCACCACGTGCCCTGGGACCACCGCATGGCTTCGGGCAACACGCTGTGGGACGAGCTGGTCCTGCGCTACGGCCGCGGCGTGGACTACGTCGCCGGCATGCGCCGGACCTGGGACGGGCTGGCCGGGAAGGTCGACCCGGAGCGGCATGCGCAGGTCGCCGCGTTCCTGGCGATCCAGGAGAAGGAGGCGCAGTGGTGGCGCGATGCGTCCATCGCCTACTTCCAGACCTTCTCGAAGCGGCCGCTGCCGGCGGGCGAACCCGCGCCGCCGCACTCCCTGGCGTACTACCAGGCGCTGCAGTTCCCGTTCGCGCCCGGGGACGGCAAATGAGCGGGGCCATCGCGCTCGCCACGCGCCGCTGGCCGGCGCTCGTCCTCGCATGCCTGGCGGCGGCTGCATTGCCCGTCGGGGTGGCCGCGGCCGGGGCCACGCCCGCCGTGGCGCAGCAGCAGGCGCCCTTGATGCACGCGCTGTTCCAGGACCACGCGGTGCTGCAGCGCGACCAGCCGATCCGGGTCTGGGGCGTGGCCGCGCCGGGCGAGGCGGTCACGGTCGAACTGGCCGGCAAGCGCGCCAGCGCGCGGGCCGGTGGCGACGGCCGCTGGCAGGCGCAGCTGCCGGCGATGAAGGCCGGTGGCCCGCATACGCTGACCGCGCGCACCGCCGCAGCGAGGCAGTCGGTGGCCGACGTGATGGTCGGCGACGTGTGGCTGTGCTCGGGGCAGTCGAACATGGAGCTGCAGGTGTGGCGCACGCTCGATGCGCGCGCCGAGATCGCCGGCGCGGGCAATGAGCGCATCCGCCTGCTGACCGTGCCGCAGAGCGGCAGCGTCGAGCCGCAGGCCACGTTCTCCAGCCCGGTGCAGTGGCGGCCGGTGGATCCGGAATCGGTCCGCGACTTCTCCGCTGCCTGCTACTACTTCGCGCGGGAACTGCAGAAGAGCGTCGACGTGCCGATGGGCCTGGTCAGCGCCGCCTGGGGCGGTTCGCGGATCCAGGCCTGGACCAGTGCGCCGGCGCTGCGCGCGACCGGATGGTACGACGGCGAGCTCGACGTGCTCGCGCGCTACGCCGGCGATCCGGTGGCCGCGGTCGGCGACTGGGGTTCGCTGTGGCAGCGCTGGTGGGCTGGCGCTCCGGGCGTGGCCGCCGGCGATGAACCGTGGAGCGCAGGCAAGCCGGTCGGCGAGTGGCGCCAGGCGCCGCCGCAGCTGGGTGCGTGGGAGCGGTGGGGCGTGCCGGCGCTGTCCGATTTCAACGGCATGGTCTGGTACCGCGCCACGATCGAGCTGACCGCCGCGCAGGCCGCGCAGGACGCCGTGCTGGCGCTGGGCCCGGCCGACGAGATCGACATGACCTGGGTGAACGGGCGCGCGGTCGGCAGCACCTACGGCGCCGGCCCGGGCCGCGAGTACGCACTGCCGCCGGGCCTGCTGCGCGCGGGCACCAACACGGTGGTGGTCAACGTGCTCGACACCTACCGCGATGGCGGCCTGGGTGGCCCGGCGTCGGTGCATGCGCTGCATTTCGCCGATGGCAGCAAGGCGCCGCTCGACGGCACCTGGAGCTACCGGATCGTTCCCGCCGCGGCGGGCAATCCGCCGCGCGCGCCCTGGCAGACCGCCGCCGGCCTGTCGACGCTGTACAACGGCATGATCGCCCCGCTCGGCGGATACGGCCTGCGCGGCGCGCTCTGGTACCAGGGCGAATCCAACACCTTCGAGCACGACCGCTACGCCGGGCTGCTGCGCGCGCTGCGCCGGGACTGGCGCTCGCAGTTCGGCGCCGACCTGCCGCTGCTCGTGGTGCAGCTGCCCAACTACGGCACGCCGCCGACCAAGCCGGGCGAGAGCGACTGGGCGTCGATGCGCGCCGCGCAGCGCGCGGTGGCGGCCGAGGATCCGCGCACCGGCCTGGTGGTGGCGATCGACCTGGGCGACCGCTACGACATCCATCCCAGCAACAAGCAGGAACTCGGCCGCCGCCTGGCCCGCGCCGCGCGCCACATGGTCTACGGCCAGAAGATCGCGGCCGCCGGGCCGGTGCCGCTTGCCGCGACCCGCAATGGCGATGCGGTGGTGGTCGAGTTCGGCGACGCCACCGATGGCCTGGTCGCCTACGGCGCCGACGGCCCCATCGGCTTCGAGTTGTGCGGAGCGGAGAAGGACAGCTGCCGCTACGCCGGCGCGGAAATCTGGAACCACCGCGTCACCCTGCGCGCGCCCGGCGCGCACGAGGCCACCCGGATCCGCTACTGCTGGGCCGACAGCCCGGTTTGCACGCTGTTCGACGGCGCCGGCCTGCCGGCCGGTCCGTTCGAGCTTCCCCTTTCCCCCATGCCCCACGACGACCACGCCCGATGAGCATGCCAGCCGCCACCGAAACCACCACGCACGGTTCAAGGAATGATCGCGAGATCGTCGATGCCAAGGTCATCGTCACCTGCCCGGGCCGCAACTTCGTCACGCTGAAGATCACCACCCGCTCGGGCGTGTACGGCCTGGGCGACGCGACGCTCAATGGCCGCGAGCTGGCCGTGGCCTCCTACCTGCAGGAGCACGTGGTGCCGAACCTGATCGGCCGCGATGCCGGCCGGATCGAGGACATGTGGCAGTTCCTGCACCGCGGCGCCTACTGGCGTCGCGGCCCGGTGACGATGAGCGCGATCGCCGCGGTCGACGTGACGCTGTGGGACATCCTCGGCAAGATGGCCAACCTGCCGGTCTACCAGCTGCTCGGCGGCCGCTCGCGCGAAGGCGCGCTGGTCTACGGGCACGCCAATGGCCGCGACATCGCCGAGGCCTCAGACGCGGTCGGCCGCTTCATCGAGCAGGGCTTCCTGGCGGTGCGCGCGCAGTGCGGCGTGCCGGGGGTGAAGAAGGCCTACGGCATCTCCAACGCCAAGGGCTACGAGCCGGCCGAGAGCGAGCTGCCGCTGGAGACGGTGTGGAACACGCCGCGCTACCTGGAAGTGGTGCCGCAGCTGTTCGAGCAGCTGCGCAAGGACCACGGCAACCAAGTCGAGCTGCTGCACGACGTGCACCACCGCCTGACCCCGATCGAGGCCGCGCGCCTGGCCCGCGACCTGGAGCCGTACCGCCTGTTCTGGCTGGAGGATTCGACCCCGGCCGAGAACCAGAAGTCGTTCGAGCTGATCCGCAGGCATTCGGTCACCGCGCTGGCGGTGGGCGAGGTGTTCAACTCGATCTGGGACTGCAAGCACCTGATCGAGAACCAGCTGATCGACTACATCCGCACCACCATCGTCCATGGCGGCGGCATCACCCACGTGCGGCGGCTGGCCGACTTCGCCGCGTTGTACCAGGTGCGCACCGGTTTCCACGGCGCCACCGACCTGTCGCCGGTGACCATGGGCGCGGCGCTGCACTTCGACACCTGGGTGCCGAACTTCGGCATCCAGGAGTACATGTTCCACACCGAGGAAACCGATGCGGTGTTCCCGCACGACTACGTGCTGCGCGCCGGCCGCCTGCACGTCGGCGACACCCCGGGTATCGGCGTGGACATCGACGAGAAGCTGGCGGCGAAATATCCGTATGCGCCGAAGCAGCTGCCAATCGCGCGGCTGGAAGACGGCTCGATGTGGGACTGGTGAGGCGGAATCCCGGGAAAGGCAGCGACGACGCGCGGCGGCAATGAGAGGAGAGGACGCGGAATGATGCAGGTGAAGAACGGGAAGGGCCGCATGCCGCGGCTGCTGGCGACGGGACTGGCGGCGCTGCTGCTGGCCGGGTGTGGCGCGGACCGGGACGGGGGCAAGGCGACCGCCACCGCCTCCGGCGATGGCGCGCCGGCACCGGCCTACTTCGACTGGTTCGAGTACACCGGCCGCGATGCCGCCTTCGAGGCGCCGGTGCCGGACGGCAGCTTCCGCAACCCGGTGCTGTCGGGGTTCCACTCCGACCCCGCCGTGACCGCCGCCAATGGCAAGTTCTACCTGGTCGCCTCGACCTTCACCTTCTTCCCGGGCATCCCGGTGTTCGAGAGCGAGGACCTGGTGCACTGGAAGCAGGTGGGCAACGCGATCCACCGCCCGGAGCAGCTGGACTTCGACGGCCTGGGCGTCTCGCGCGGCGTGTTCGCCCCGTCCATCGAGTACCACGACGGCACCTTCTACGTCGTCAACACCTCGGTCGATGCCGGCGGCAACTTCATCGTCACCGCCACCGACCCGGCCGGGCCATGGTCCGATCCGTTCTGGCTGCCGGACATCGGCGGCATCGATCCGTCGCTGTTCTTCGACGACGACGGCAAGGTCTACATCCTCAACAACGACGAACCCGAAGTGCCGGTGCGCTACGACGGCCACCGCGCGATCTGGCTGCAGGAAATCGACATCGCCGCGAAGAAGCCGTTCGGCCCGCGCAAGGTGCTGATCGACGGCGGCGTCAAGCCGGAAGAAAACCCGATCTGGATCGAAGGCCCGCACATCTACAAGGTCGACGGCTGGTACTACCTGTCCGACGCCGAGGGCGGCACCGGTCCGCAGCACTCGCAGGTGGTCCTGCGCAGCCGCAACGTCTGGGGGCCGTACGAGCCGTACCAGGACAACCCGATCCTGACCCAGCGCGACCTGGACCCCAACCGCCCGCTGCCGATCACCAACGCCGGCCACGCCGACCTGGTGCAGGGGCCGGACGGCACCTGGTGGGCGACGTTCCTGGCCAGCCGCAACTACGGCGTGGACCATTACAACACCGGCCGCGAGGCGTTCCTGCTGCCGGTCACCTGGAAGGACGGCTGGCCGGTGATCCTGCCGCACGGCGAGAAAATCCCGTACGTGCTGCCGGGCCCGTCGTTCATGAAGAAGCCCGCCGACCAGGCGCCGATGACCGGCAACTTCACCTGGCGCGACGAGTTCGACACCGTCGGGCTGGGCAAGGGCTGGATGACCCCGCGCGTGCCCAAGAGGCCGTGGTACGACGGCAGCGCGCGCCCGGGTTGGCTGGCGATCCAGCCGCTGGCCGAACGGCTGGATTCGATGGTCAACCCGGCGTTCTACGCGCGCCGCCAGCAGCACCAGGTGTTCGAGGCCAGCACCGCGATGGAGCTGCCGGCGCCGGGCGTGGCCGCCGGCCTGGCCGCGTTCCAGGGCGAGACGCACTGGTACTTCCTCGGCGTGCGTCGTGCCGGCGAGAGCGACGGCGCGGAGGTGTTCCTGGAGAAGAAGGCCGGCGGCGAGGTCGAGGTCGTAGCCCGCCAGGACGCGCCGGCCGCCGCGCAGCTGACGCTGCACATCGAAGGCAACGAGGGCACCTACGGCTTCGGCTTCGATGCCGGCGACGGCAAGGGCGTGCAATGGCTGGTGCGCGATGCCGACGGCACGGTCCTGAGCACCGACGTGGCCGGCGGCTTCGTCGGCGCCACCCTGGGCCCGCATGCCCGCCTCGAACCCGCGCGCTGAGACGCGTGCCCCACCCGCACGATTCCCCGCGACACGAACGCCAGGAGAGAACCCGATGATGGATGCCCACCACCCCCTGTCGCCGCCGGTCCCGCCTGCGACGCCGGCACGCGGCGCGCTGCGCCGGCGCCTGCTCGCGCGCGGCTGCGTGCTCGCGCTGCTGGCGGCCGTGCCCGCGCTGCAGGCGCAGGCCGACGATGCCCGGCCGTGGCTGGACACCACGCGCAGCTTCGAGGACCGCGCCGCCGCGCTGGTGGCGCAGATGACGCTGGAGGAAAAGGCCGCGCAGATGCAGAACGACTCGCCGGCGATCGAGCGCCTCGGGCTGCCGGCCTACGACTGGTGGAACGAAGCGCTGCATGGCGTGGCGCGGGCGGGCGGGGCCACCGTGTTCCCGCAGGCGATCGGCATGGCCGCCTCGTTCGACATCCCGCTGATGGACCAGGTGTCGGCGGCGATCAGCGACGAGGCCCGCGCCAAGCACCACCGCTTCCTGGCCGAGGGCAAGCACGGCCGCTACCAGGGCCTGACCTTCTGGTCGCCGAACATCAACATCTTCCGCGACCCGCGCTGGGGCCGCGGCCAGGAAACCTACGGCGAAGACCCGTACCTGACCTCGCGCATGGGCATCTCCTTCGTGCGCGGCCTGCAGGGCATGGACCCGGTGACCGGCGCGCCGCTGGATCCGAAGTACCGCAAGCTCGATGCGACCGCCAAGCACTTCGCCGTGCACAGCGGCCCGGAAGCCGACCGCCACACCTTCGACGTGCATCCCTCCAGGCAGGACCTGTACGACACCTACCTGCCGGCGTTCGAAGCGCTGGTCAAGGAAGGCGGCGTATACGCGGTGATGGGCGCCTACAACCGCGTCTACGGCGAGTCGGCCAGCGCCAGCCAGTTCCTGCTGCTGGACACCCTGCGCCGCGACTGGGGATTCAAGGGGTACGTGATGTCCGACTGCTGGGCGATCGTGGACATCTGGAAGAACCACAGGATCGTCCAGACCCCCGAACAGGCCGCCGCGCTGGCGGTGAAGAAGGGCACCGAGCTCAACTGCGGCAGCACCTACGCCAAGCACCTGCCGCTGGCGGTGCAGCAGGGGCTGATCACCGAAGCCGAGCTCGACGACGCGCTCGGCCGGCTGTTCGCCGCGCGCATGCGGCTGGGCATGTTCGATCCGACGGCGCAGGTGAAGTGGGCGCAGATCCCGTATTCGGTCAACCAGTCGGCCGAACACGATGCACTGGCGCGGAAGATGGCGCAGGCCTCGATCGTGCTGCTGAAGAACGACGGCGTGCTGCCGCTGTCGCGTGGCACCGGGAAGATCGCGGTGGTCGGCCCGACCGCCGACGACACCATGGCCCTGCTCGGCAACTACTACGGCACGCCGGCCGACCCGGTGACGATCCTGCGCGGCATCCGCGAGGCGGCACCGCAGGCGGAAGTGGTGTACGCCCGCGGCGCCGACCTGGTCGAAGGCCGCAGCGACCCGGCGGCCACGCCGCTGGTCGAGGCGCAGTACCTGCGTCCGTCGCCCGTTGCCGGTGCGGAGACGAACACGACCGAGCGCGGCTTGCGCGGCGAGTACTTCCGCAACACCGACCTGTCCGGCACGCCGACGCTGGTCCGCGTCGACCCGGTGATCGGCTTCAGCTGGGACCGCGGTTCGCCGACCGACAACCTGCTCGCGCGCGGCGAAGCCGGCCCGGACGAGGCGGTGCCCGCCGACAACTTCTCCATCCGCTGGAGCGGCCAGCTGCTGCCGCCGGTGTCGGGCACGTACACGCTGGAGGCGGCGGCCAACGACGGCGTGCGCGTCTACCTCGACGGCAAGCGCGTGATCGACCACTGGCGCAAGGCCGACCGCCTCGAGGCGCATGCCGCCACCGTGCAGCTGGAGGCCGGGCGCGCCTACGACATCCGCCTGGAGTACCAGGAGCTGGAGCGCGACGCGGGCGTGCGCCTGGCCTGGCGCATGCCGGGCGCGAAGCCGCCGTTCGAGGAGGCGGTGGCCGCGGCGCGCGATGCCGACGTGGTGGTGTTCGTCGGCGGCCTGACCGGCGACGTCGAGGGCGAGGAGATGACGGTCAATTATCCCGGCTTCGCCGGCGGCGACCGCACCGACACCCGCCTGCCCGCGACCCAGCAGAAACTGCTGGAGGCCGTGCACGCCACCGGCAAGCCGGTGGTGCTGGTGCTGACGACCGGCTCGGCGCTGGCGGTGGACTGGGCCGAACAGAACCTGCCGGGAATAGTCGTTGCGTGGTACCCGGGCCAGCGCGGCGGCAATGCGGTGGCCGACGTGCTGTTCGGCGATGCCAACCCCGCCGGGCGCCTGCCGGTCACCTTCTACAAGGGCGACGAGAAACTGCCGGCGTTCGACGACTACGCCATGGCCGGGCGCACCTACCGCTACTTCGGCGGCGAGCCGCTGTATCCGTTCGGCCACGGCCTGTCGTACACGACGTTCGACTACTCGGGCCTGCGCCTGGACCGCACGCGCGCCAGCGCGGGGCAGCCGGTCAAGGCCACGGTCACGGTGCGCAACAGCGGCAAGCGCGCCGGTGACGAGGTCGTGCAGCTGTACGCGCGCGCGCCGCAGGGCGACGGGCGGCCGCTGAAGGAGCTGCGCGGCTTCCAGCGCGTGCACCTGCAGCCGGGCGAGGCGCGCGACGTGGTCTTCACCCTCGATCCGGGCAAGGACCTGCGCCACTACGACGAGCAGGCCCAGGCCTACGCCGTGGTGCCGGGCGAGTACGAGCTGCAGGTCGGTGCCTCCAGCGCCGACATCCGCGCCCGCACCCGGCTGGCGGTGGAGCAGGACTGATGCGTTCCAGCCGGCCTTCCTCCGTCTCTCCAGGAGGGGGCCGGCCGAGGCGCGTGCGGAGTCGCCGGCACCTCCCAGGCCGTCGGCTTCGCACCGCCTCACCCTCTGCCGGGCCGTCGCGGCGGTCCGCCGCGCCGGCAAGCCGGTGATCCGTGTTGTATCGGCCCGGTGGCCCGGGCCCCTGTTCCGACGCAGGCCAGGACCCCGATGAGCGATTCCGCCGTGCCCGTGCCACCCCGACTGTGCGATGCCACGCTCGCCGGCCTGCCGGCCCATGTCGCGCGGCCGGCATACGACCGCGCCCGCACCCGCATCGGCGTGGTCCACTTCGGTCCGGGCGCGTTCCATCGCGCGCACCAGGCCGTTTACCTGGATGCCGTGCTCGACGCCGATCCGGCCTGGGCGATCTGCGCGGTGTCGCTGCACAGCCCCGGCGTGCGCGACGCGCTGCGGCCGCAGGACGGCCTCTACACGCTGGTGCTGCAGGGCGAGCGGCCGGCGCTGCGGGTGGTCGGTTCGATCCGCGAGCTGCTGTGCGCGCCGCAGGAGCCAGAGGCGGTACTGGCACGCCTGGCCGACCGCGACGTGCGCCTGGTGACCCTGACCATCACCGAGAAGGGCTACTGCCTGTCCGCCGACGGCGTCGACCTGGCGCATCCGGACATCGTCCACGACCTGGCGTCGCCGGAGACGCCGGCCAGTGCGCCGCGCAGTGCGATCGGCTGGCTGGTCGCCGGCCTGCGCGCGCGGCGCGACCGCGGCTTCGAACCGTTCACCGTGCTCAGCTGCGACAACCTGGCCGACAACGGCGGCCGCCTGCGCCGCGCGGTGCTGCAGTTCGCCGCGCAGCTCGACCCGCGGCTGGCGGACTGGATCGAAACCGGCGTCGCGTTCCCGCGCTCGATGGTCGACAGCATCACTCCGGCCAGCGACGACGCGTTGCGCGCATGGGTCGCCGCGCAGGCGGGCGTGGAGGACGCCTGGCCGGTGCAGCGCGAGCCTTACACGCAGTGGGTGGTGGAGGACCACTTCCCGCATGGCCGGCCGCCGCTGGAACGTGCCGGCGTGGTCCTCAGCGACGACATCGCCGGCTACGACCGGGCCAAGCTGCGGCTGCTCAACGCGCCGCATTCGGCGCTGGCCTACCTCGGTTCGCTGCTGGAAATCGACACGGTGGCCGCAGCGATGCGCGAGCCGGCGCTGGCCGGCTTCGTCGAACGGCTGATGCGGCAGGACATCGTGCCGACGCTGAAGCTGCCGCGTGGTTTCGATCCGGATGCCTACATCGACGCGATCCTGGCCCGCTTCCGCAACCCGGCCATCGCCCACCGGCTGGCGCAGATCGCCTGGGATGGCTCGCAGAAGATCCCGGTGCGCCTGCTCGGCACGATCGCCGACGCGCTCGCCGCCGGGCGGCCGATCGAGCGGCTGTGCCTGCCGGTGGCCGGCTGGCTGCATTTCGTCCGCCGGCAGGCGCGCGATGGCGTGCCGATCGTCGATCCGCTGGCCGAGACGCTGGCCGCGATTGGCCGTGCGACCACCGGCGAGGCCACGCACGACGTCGCCGCATTCCTCGCGATGGACAGTGTGTTCGGCGTGTTGGCCGCCGACAAGCGCTTCCGCGAAGTGCTGGCGCGCGCCTATGCCGCCCTCGGCGACGCCACGCAGACGCAGGTGGCGCGCGCGCTGGCCGCGGATGCGCACGGATGAGCCTGTCGCGCGCCGGCGGCTCCGGGGCCTGCGGGAGGAGCGCCGCGTGATAGCCCTTGCAGGAGCGGGCATGACCGCGACCCGGGTAAGTCGGCGATGCCGGGCCGTCGCCTGTGCCGGCGGTGTCGGGTCGCCGATGAATCGGCTCCTACAGGAGCAGCGCGGCGTGGGTGCCTTTGTAGGAGCGGGCATGACCGCGACCCGAGGGCGTCGGCAATGCCGGGTCGTCGCCTGTGCCGGCGTCGTCGGGTCGCCGATGAATCGGCTCCTACAGGAGCAGCGCCGCGTGGGTGTCTTTGTAGGAGCGGGCATGGCCGCGACCCGAGGGCGTCGGCTGTGCCGGGCCGTCGCCTGTGCGGGCGTCGTCGGGTCGCCGATGAATCGGCTCCTACAGGAGCAGCGCCGCGCGGGTGCCTTTGTAGGAGCGGGCATGACCGCGACCCGAGGGCGTCGGCAATGCCGGGCCGTCGCCTGTGCCGGCGGCGTCGGGTCGCCGATGAATCGGCTCCTACAGGAGCAGCGCCGCGTGGGTGCCCTTGTAGGAGCGGGCATGACCGCGACCCGAGGGTGTCGGCTGTGCCGGGTCGTCGCCTGTGCCGGCGGCGTCGGGTCGCCGATGAATCGGCTCCTACGGAGAGAACCGGTCCTGGCACCCGTGTCGTTTCCGAATTGCATCTAGCGCCTTCCCTCGTAACCGCCGGAGTCCGTCATGCCTGCCCACCTCACCCGCCATGCCACCGCCGACGGCCCGCGCTGGGCGCTCGATGGCCACTACCTGCCGGCGGACTTCACCCTTGGCGACTGGCTGGCCTGGCCGCAGGCCGATGCGCAGGCGCGGCTGGCGGCGCTGCCGCGCGGTGGCGCCGCCGACGCGCCACTGCTGGCGCCGATCGAGGACACCCAGGAGGCCTGGGCCAGCGGGGTGACCTACCTCAGCAGCCGCATGGCGCGCGAGGCCGAGTCGCAGAGCGCCGACGTCTACCAGAAGGTCTACGCCGCCGAGCGCCCGGAGCTGTTCTTCAAGGCGCCCGGCTGGCGCGTGCGCGGCCCCGGGGACGGCATCCGCATCCGCGCCGACAGCCACTGGAACGTGCCCGAGCCCGAACTGGTGCTGCTGATCGACGCGCACGGCGCGATCCGCGGCTGCACCGCCGGCAATGACGTGTCATCGCGCAGCATCGAGGGCGAGAACCCGCTGTACCTGCCGCAGGCCAAGGTCTACGACGGCGCCTGCGCGATCGGGCCGTCGATCCGGCTGTGCGATGCCGGGATGCTGCGCGACCTGCCGATCGCGCTGGACATCGCGCGCGGCGGCGCCACCGTGTTCGCCGGCGCCACGCGCACCTCGCAGATCAAGCGCGGGCTGCAGGAACTGGCCGACTGGCTGTTCCGCGAGCTGGCCTTCCCGCAGGGCGCGTTCCTGTTCACCGGCACCGGCGTGGTCCCGGGCGAGGACTTCACCCTGCAGGCCGGCGACGTGGTCCGCATCGACATCGACGGCCTGCTACTGGAGAACCCGGTGCGATGAGCCGCGATGTCGCCATCCGCCCTCCTGCCGGTTCGCGGTCGCGCCTGGCCCGCGGCCCGCGTACCCGGCACGACCCGTGAACGGAGCACCGCCATGAGCACGCAGGACATCGGCCTCGACGCGATCCTCGGCGACGGCGCGCCGCTGGCCACGACGCGCACTTCGGGCGAGGGCCCGCACGGGCACCTGCCGATCGACGCGCGGATGCTGCGCGAGGCGCCCAGCGGCGACCTGTTCGGCCTGACCCAGAACGCCGGCATGGGCTGGCGCGCCAGCGAGGTGGCGCGCGATCCGTACCTGATCGTCAGCACCCAGGGCGGGCTGCGCGCCGCCGATGGCCGCCCGCTCGCGCTGGGCCTGCATACCGGCCACTGGGAGATCGACCGCCTGGTCGGCGCCGCGGCCGAGGCGTTCGCCGCGCACGGCGGGCTGCCGTTCTCGGTGATGTGCTCGGACCCGTGCGACGGCCGCACCCAGGGCACCACCGGCATGTTCGACAGCCTGCCCTACCGCAACGACGCGGCGATCACGATGCGCCGGCTGATCCGCTCGCTGCCCACGCGCCGCGGCGTGCTCGGCGTGGCCACCTGCGACAAGGGCCTGCCGGCGATGATGCTGGCGCTGGCCGGCTGCGCCGACCTGCCCGGCGTGATCGTGCCCGGCGGCGTGACCCTGCCGGCGCGCGGCGCCGAGGACGCGGGCAAGGTGCAGACCATCGGCGCGCGCTTCGCGCACGGGCTGATCGACCTGGAGCACGCGGCGGCGATGGGCTGCCGCGCCTGCGGCTCGCCCGGCGGCGGTTGCCAGTTCCTCGGCACCGCGGCGACCTCGCAGGTGATCGCCGAGGCGCTGGGGATCGCGTTGCCGCACAGCGCGCTGGCGCCTTCGGGCGAGCCGGTGTGGACCGACATGGCGCGGCGCTCGGCGCTGGCGCTGGTGCGGCTGGCCGGCACCGGCACGCCACTGTCGCGCATCCTCACCCGCGAGGCGGTGGAAAACGCATTGCTGGTGCACGCTGCGTTCGGCGGCTCGACCAACCTGCTGCTGCACGTGCCGGCGATCGCGCACGCCGCCGGCCTGGCGCGGCCGACGGTGCGCGACTGGATCGCCGCCAACCGCGCCACGCCGCGGCTGGTCGACGCGCTGCCCAACGGCCCCCGCCACCATCCGACCGTGCAGGTGTTCATGGCCGGCGGCGTGCCGGAAGTGATGCTGCACCTGCGCGACATGGGCCTGCTGCACCTGGACGCATTGACCGTCAGCGGCCGCACCGTGGGCGAGAACCTGGCCTGGTGGGAAGCCAGCGATGCGCGGCGGCGGGCGCGCGAACGCCTGCGCGAACTCGACGGCGTCGATCCGGACGCGGTGATCATGGGCCCGGACGCCGCGCGCGCCGCCGGCATGACCAGCGCGCTGGTGTTCCCGGTCGGCAACCTCGCCCCGGACGGTGCGGTGATCAAGGCCACGGCGATCGATCCGTCGGTGGTCGATGCCGACAACGTCTACCGCCACAGCGGACCGGCGCGCGTGTTCGCCTCCGAGCACGACGCGATCCGCGCGATCAAGAGCAAGGGCGACGACGCGGTGCGCGCCGGCGACGTGGTGGTGCTGGCCGGCTGCGGCCCGGCCGGCACCGGCATGGAGGAGACCTACCAGCTCACCTCGGCGCTGAAGTACCTGCCCTGGGGCAAGCACGTGCCGGTGCTCACCGACGCGCGGTTCTCCGGCGTGTCCACCGGCGCCTGCATCGGCCATGTCGGCCCGGAGGCGCTGGCCGGCGGCCCGATCGGGCGCCTGCGCGACGGCGACACCGTGCGGATCGAGATCGACCGCAACACCCTGCAGGGCCGCATCGACCTGGTCGGTACGCAGGCGGAAGGCGAGCTGGAAGCGGACCCCGCCGCCGCGCTGCTGGCCGCGCGCGCGCCACACCCGGCGATCGCCGCGCACCCGCGCCTGCCGGATGACACCCGGCTGTGGGCGGCCTTGCAGGACGCCAGCGGCGGCACCTGGGGCGGCTGCGTGTACGACGTCGACGCGATCCTCGAAACGTTGCGCGCCGGGCGCGAGGCCCTGGCCGCGAAAGGTGGCCGCGCATGAGCACCTTCATCGTCATCGCTGCAGCCATAGCGCTGCAGATCTTCCTCACCGCGCGCAAGCTCAGCCCGTTCCTGTCGCTGCTGGTCGTGGCGGTCCCGATGGGCCTGCTGCTGGGCATGACCCCGCAGGACCTGCTCAAGACCATCGACGCCGGCGTCGGCAGCACCCTGGGCGGGTTGGCGCTGGTGATCGCGCTCGGCGCGATCCTGGGCAAGGTGCTGGAAGAGAGCGGGGCGGCGGAGAAGATCGCCATCACCCTGGTCGGGCGCTTCGGCGAGCGGCACATCCAGTGGGCGCTGCTGCTGACCGGCTTCCTGGTCGGCATCCCGCTGTACTTCAACGCCGGCTTCATCATCCTCGTACCGCTGATCTTCTCGCTCGCGCGCCGGACCGGGCTGCCGATCCTGTACCTGGCCATCCCCACGGTGGCCTCGCTCAGCACCACGCATTGCTTCCTGCCGCCGCACCCGGGGCCGGTGGTGCTGGTCAACGCGTTCGGCGCCGACATGGGCCTGACCCTGCTCTACGGCATCGCCATGGCGGTCCCCGCGGTGGTCATCGCCGGCCCGCTGCTGGGCCGGCGGCTGCAGTCGATCAACCCGCCGCTGCCGGACCTGTTCACCGCCAGCGAGGCGCCGCGCGAACTGCCCGGCGCCTGGAGCTCGTTCCTGGTCGCGCTCTCGCCGGTGCTGCTGATCAGCATTTCGGTGCTGGCCGATGCGCTGCTGCCCGAGGGCCTGGCCCGCACCGCGCTGCTGTTGCTGGGCAACCCCACGGTCGCGCTGCTGCTGGCCGCGCTGGTCGCGTTCTGGTGGCTGGGCTATCGCCGCGGCGTCGGCCTGGAGGCGCAGACGCGCTGGCTCAACGCGGCCATCGCCGGGATCGCGGTGATCCTGCTGATCATCACCGCTGGCGGCGTGTTCAAGCAGGTGCTGGTGGACAGCGGCGTGGGCGCGCGCATCGCCGCGCTCAGCGCGAGCTGGCACATGCCGCCGCTGGTGTTCGCCTGGCTGGCCACCGCCGTGCTGCGGGTGATGATCGGCTCGGCCACGGTGGCGGTGATCACCGCCGCCGGTATCGTCGCCCCGCTGATCGCCAGCACCGGCGCCTCGCCCGAGCTGATGGTGCTGGCGGTGGGCGCCGGCAGCGTGTTCGGCTCGCACGTCAACGACTCCGCGTTCTGGATGTTCAAGGAGTTCTTCGGCCTGTCGATGGCGCAGACCTTCCGTTCCTGGACGGTGATGGAATCGCTGATCTCGGTGATCGGGCTGGGCGGGGTGCTGTTGCTGGACCTGGTGCTGGGCTGAAGCGGCCGGATCGCCCACGGCCGCCTTGCCGGGCGTCGGCCGGGTTTCAACGGTCCAGCGGGCTGAGCACGCCCAGCGCGCCGCGGTTGAGCACGTGGGTGTAGATCTGGGTGGTGGCCACGTCCTTGTGCCCGAGCAGCTCCTGCACGGTGCGGATGTCGGCGCCGGATTCCAGCAGGTGGGTGGCGAAGCAGTGGCGCAGCGTGTGCGGCGTCACCGGCCGGTCGAACCCGCAGGCCAGCGCGGCGGCGCGCACCGCCTTCTGCAGCACCTTCTCGTCGAGGTGGTGGCGCCGGCGCACGCCGTCGCGCGGATCCTCCGAGAGCCGCGTGGCCGGGAACACGTACTGCCAGGCCAGCTCGGCCGGCGCATTCGGATACTTGCGCGCCAGCGCATGCGGCAGGTACACGCGGCCGGCGCCGCAGGCCAGGTCGCGCGCGTGCAGCTCGCGCACCGCCGCAAGCTGCCGTTCCAGCCCCTCCCTCAGCGCGGCCGGCAGCACCGTCACCCGGTCCTTGCCGCCCTTGCCGTCGCGCACCACCAGCTCGTTGCGGGCCAGGCCCACGTCCTTGACCCGCAGGCGCACGCATTCCATCAGCCGCAGGCCGCTGCCGTAGAGCAGCCCGGCCATCAACGCCTCGCGCCCGGCCAGGCGCTCGAGCAGCCGCGCCACCTGCGCCCGCGCCAGCACCACCGGCAGGCGCCGCGGCCGCTTGGCCCGGACCACGTTCTCCATCCACGGCAGCTCCACCCCCAGCACCTCCCGGTAGAGGAACAGCAGCGCCGACAGGGCCTGGTTCTGGGTACTGGCGGCGACGTCGTCGCGCGTCGCCAGGCGGGTGAGAAACGCCTCCACCGCCGCCCCGTCCAGCTCGCGCGGGTGCCGCGGCAGCCACGCCCGGATATACCGGCGGATCCAGTACAGGTAGGCCTGCTCGGTGCGCCGGCTGTAATGCCTGAGCCGCATACGCGCCCGCACCTGGTCCAGCAGGCGCGGCTCACGCCCCGCTGCCGGCCCGCCCGATAACGGGGCCAGCTCGCCGTCATAAGACATATCGGGGCCTCCATGCCGCCTATACCGGCAGGATGGCCCGAGACGGACCCCGTCGCCATTGGACAAGTCCGTGATCGGGGTAGGAATTCCCGCATTGACGCCCGCCCGGAGCGGGCCACACACTCGGCGCTACACCCCCGCTGGGGGTCTACTGGTAGTTAGGCGGGTTGTGGCGTTCGTGTTTGGGGTGGGGCGTCGGACTTCGGTGGGGGGAGTCGCAATGGCAAGTTGGCGTGCGGCATCGCAGCGGGTCGGGCGCGGGGCAGGCGTTCGGTCGGACCGCGTTTCGCACAATCACTCGGCTGGCGTGTCGTTCGTCCAGGCTTCTCGCCTGATGGCTCGCCGGCCTAACCACTCGTTCAAGCCGACGCCGCTTCGCGGCGCGGCTTAACTCCGGCGTTGGGCAGTGGAAGAAGCGCGAGGTTGGGGAACTTCGTATGGATCGGATGGATCGCTGCGCTGCCAAGCACTCACCTTCGGTGAGCTGGCTGCGATCGTTTTCCTTCGGTGGCGTCGCGGGGCGCGCATCCGGGTTTGCATCGGATCGGTCGTGGAAGTCGGTCACGTTCGCAGTGGACAGGTCACGGTGCGCGCGTCCAGGTTCGCGGCTTCGTCCTTTCGGATCGGTCGTCGGGCCCGAGCTTGTGCGGTGCTCTCGTCCTGCCCAACAATGCGTTCAAGCCGACGTTGCTTCGCAACGCGGCTTAACTTAGGCGTTAGGCCGCAGGAGAAAGAGTATGACCACCCGAGGGGGAAAGCCGTGGCAGTGATAACCGTCGATCAATGTGGCGACCTTCTTGCCACGTTTGTGGGAAATAGCGCTTCGGCCGACAAAGCGAAAGAACTGGCAAAGACCATTGGCTATAACGATTCGCCACTATTTGGCGCACGGAAGAAGCGAGCCACGCTTGTTAGTGAGCTTGTCATGATCCACACGGCGCTAGTGATCTTCTCAGCCAACCAATCCTTCAACCAGACCACGGCGAAAGCGGTTATTGACTCATTCTTAAGTTGCGCCAGAAAGAGTGTATTCACGCATCTTAAGAAAGAGATGCCAAGCTTTCCAGCGTTGTATGAAAATCGAATGAGAGAGTACTTTCCGATATTCCATCAAGACAGAGCGCCTCTTGGACTCTCTTTCGCGCTAATGAAGCATCTAGGGCTTGATCCGCTCAAGAACCTACAGAGCCAACTTACTTTAACTGAACTGATCACATCAAAAACGAAGCAGACAATTGACGTTCTGAAAGGGCTAAACGTCATCGGGCAGCCGACGCCACCTGAGCTCAGCGAGACAGGAAAGAATCAGAACAGCAAGATAGATTCAGAGATAAATGCTTTTATGGGCTCAATGGAACGGTTCATGGCGCAGACAGATGAGTGGCCTGAGGAGATAAAGATAAAAGCACTTACGGTTGTTAGCATGGTGCTTGATGGGAAAGGGAAAGAGGCGAAAGAGATGTTGACCACAATCCCAAGAAAGTACGCTCTGATTGTGCTGAATCATCTTAATCAACTCAGAAGGCAGCCCTAATGACAGTTGTCGGGCTGCGGCCTAACAATTCGTTCAAGCCGACGCCGCTTCGCGGCGCGGCTTAACTCAGGCGTTGGTGTTGTCGGCTTCGGTGACGCACTGACTTCGGTTGCATCGTGGGCTTCGGCGTCGGTCGTTCGCTGACTCATCCGGACCACTGGCGTTTCCGCACTTCGCTTCACTCGGCTTCGGATGCATCGCGTTCGCGCCGCTCGGCACATGGAGGGCTTCATGGCTTACGGATTGGCGGCGCTGTCGGCTTCGGTCTTTGCTGGCCTCGACCTGCCCCGTGCTGACGGACCGTTTCTCCGTGTTGCTTGGCATCGCGGGACCGTTGCAGGCAGTCGGCTTCGGGTTTACCTTGGCGCGCATAACAGTTCGTTCAAGCCGAACCCGCTTCGCGGGTCGGCTTAACTCAGGTGTTAGCGTGCATGGAGGGTTCTTAATGCGTCTGACGTTAGCCCTAACAACACTCCTGTTTACGGCCAACATAGCGAGTGCAGGCACCTCCGGCATCCCGACCAGCGATGCGGATTTTGCAGCACGCGTATTGACCATTGCCATTGCGGGACGAAAGGCGTCTGAGGTACTGCAGGAGTTTGCCAGTGCAGGCTTCACTTGCCTTGAGCATGACAATCGTGTTCTGACGGGACTCGAGAGCTCCGTGCGCTACCAGAAGCACATCTGCGGAGGGCCGGTGCCCGCGCTACATGGCTGCGCCCGCAACGTTGAATTGGGCAGCTTTGATGGAGTGGTCAAGCATATCCAACTATCCTTTCAGCACCCAGATGGGACAGCCAATAAGGGAGTCGCTTGTGCGCGCTAACAATTCATGTATGGACTCCTCCGTCAAGCAGGTTTGCCGCAGCTGATGTTCGATCGTTGGGAAGCGGAACGGTTGCAGTCGTGTATTCGGCCTTGAGGTGAGCGGTCGATGTGCTCGGGCCATCATGGAATCCGCGGCGCGGGTGCCTATCGTTCAAGCGGCCTGTGGGCCTGAATTGTTATCGGCTTTGTCCGCGCCGGGACCGAACCCTTCGCCATGATCGAGATCGTCTTCGGCAATTGCTGTGGTTGAAGCGGTTGAAGCGTTGAGGTGTTGAGGCTTTTCTTGAAGGTCAGTGGGCACCAGGTCGCTGGCTCACGTGTCGCGGATCGAAGGCCTGGCCGTGATGTTCCATCGCCCAAAGCCGCCGCGCCAGCTTGTTGGCCAGGGCGCAGGCGGCCTTGTTGTGGCCGCGTGCGTCCTGCACCTTGAGTGCCCAGGCCTGCAAGGGATCCAGGGGTTGCCCGCGTCGCTGTTTCAGGCGCGCTGCCGTCAGCACCGCGCGTGCACCGTGGACCAGCAGCGTGCGCAGGTAGACGTCGCCGCGCTTGGTCAGGCCGCCCAGGCGACGCTGC
>NZ_PDWO01000070.1 GCF_010211765.1 Pseudoxanthomonas kaohsiungensis
GGGATCCAGGGGTTGCCCGCGTCGCTGTTTCAGGCGCGCTGCCGTCAGCACCGCGCGTGCACCGTGGACCAGCAGCGTGCGCAGGTAGACGTCGCCGCGCTTGGTCAGGCCGCCCAGGCGACGCTGCTGGCCCGAGGAATGCTCGCGCGGGGTCAGCCCCAGCCAGGCGGCGAACTGGCGGCCATTGCGGAACCGCGACAGGTCGCCTGCACTGGCCCGCAATGCCGTGGCCGTCAGCAGGCCCACGCCCGGCACGCGCCGATAGCGCTGCACGGCCACGTCGCGGTCGGCGAACTCTTCCAGCCGCTGTTCGATGGCCACCATGTCCGCTTGCAGTTGGGCCAGCCGCTGCAGCTGATCGTCGAGGCTGTAGCGAAGCGGCATGGGCAACTCGTTGTCGCCATCCTCCAACGCATCGCGCACGGCGGCCGGCACCTTCAGCGCGCCGGCCGGAATCGTCACCCCGAATTCGCGCAGCACGCCGCGCAGCAGGTTGGTCGTGGCGGTGCGCTCGGCCTTGAGGTGTTCGCGTAGCCGGTGCAGCGCCTGGATGCCCTGTTGCTCGGGTGTCTTCACCGGCACGCCGGC
>NZ_PDWO01000071.1 GCF_010211765.1 Pseudoxanthomonas kaohsiungensis
GGTCAAGCGCGGGCAAGCAAGCAAAGACATGGCACTCATCGTTCAAAAATACGGCGGCACCTCGATGGGCTCGGTCGAGCGCATCGAGCACGTCGCCAGCAAGGTCAAATCCTTCCACGACCAGGGCCACCAGGTGGTCGTGGTGGTCTCCGCGATGTCCGGCGAGACCGACCGCCTGCTCAAGCTCGCCAAGAGCATCAACCCGCGTGGCAGCGCGCGTGAACTCGACCAGATCATTTCCACCGGCGAGCAGGTCACGATCGGCCTGCTGGCGCTGGCCCTGCAGAAGGCCGGCCTGAAGAGCCGCTCGTACACCGGTCCGCAGGTTGCAATCCGCACCGACGAGGCCTACGGCAAGGCGCGCATCCAGAGCATCGACGGCGAGAAGCTGCTGGCCGACTGCCGCGAGGGCGTCGTCCCTGTGGTCGCGGGTTTCCAGGGCCTGTCGCCGGACGGCTCGACCGCGACGCTCGGTCGCGGCGGATCCGACACCACGGGCGTCGCCATCGCCGCGGCGATGAAGGCCGACGAGTGCCAGATCTACACCGACGTCGACGGCGTCTACACCACCGACCCGCGCGTGGAACC
>NZ_PDWO01000072.1 GCF_010211765.1 Pseudoxanthomonas kaohsiungensis
GTCCACACCTGCGCGCCGCGCGCGCGGAATTCCTCGCCCACCGCCAGGGTACCGGCCTCGGTCGCATCCGGCTGGGCAAAGGCCAGCACCGGGAAGCCGGCGCCGACCAGGGCCATCGGCCCGTGCTTGACCTCGGCCGAGCTGTACGCCTCGGCGTGCAGGCCGCAGGTCTCCTTGAACTTCAGTGCCGCCTCCTGGGCCGCGGCCAGGCCCAGGCCGCGACCGAGCACGAACAGGTTGTGCGCGCCGGCCAGGCCCTCGGTCAGCGCCGACCAGTCCTGCGCCCAGGCCTGGCGCAACGCCGCCGGCAGCGCCTCCAGCGCCTCCAGCAGCGCCGCGTCGCCCTGCCAGTGCGCGGCCAACTGGGCGATGGCCGCCAGCGAGGCCAGGTAGCTCTTGGTCGCCGCCACGCTCTTCTCCGCGCCGGCGCCCAGCGGGATCACGGTGTGCGCCAGGTGCGCCAGCGGCGAGTCCTCCACGTTCACCAGCGCGGCCACGTGCGCGCCAGCGGCCTTGGCGGCCTCGGCGTTGCGCATCAGGCCGGGGCTCTTGCCCGACTGCGAGATGGCGCTGAACCGCGTG
>NZ_PDWO01000073.1 GCF_010211765.1 Pseudoxanthomonas kaohsiungensis
CGACACCAGGCACCCTCGGGTGCGCCGGCCGGGCACCCACCTCCGGCCCGCCCTCGAGCCGCGCCTGTCCCTGGGAGTACCGCGTGTCTGCTGCGCCCTCGCCTGACCCGTCGTTGACCGGCGAGCGCCTGCGCCCGCACCGCATCGGCATCGATACCGGCGGCGAACACGTGGTCTATCTCCCGCACGGCTCGCCCGCTTGCCAGGGCGAGGGCTTCGGCCCGCAGTCGCGCCTGCAGCTGAGCCTGGGCGGTCACCGGTTGATGGCGAACCTGGCGATCGTGCAGGGCAACGGGCTGGCACCCGACCAGATCGGCCTGAGCGAATCGGTCTGGGCGAGCCTGCGGCCGACGGCGCGACGCGCAGCTTGCCGGAGAACACCTGCTGGACGGTCTCGGCGTAGGTGGCCCGGCTGCCATCGTAGTGGTTGTAGCCTTCTGCGCGCAGCGCGCTGCCTTCCAGCTTCCAGGCATCTCCGAGCCTGCCGCCGCGGCGGCGGGTGGCCGAGCGCGGTCCCTTGTACCTGGCTGACCCTGCCGAAGAATTGATGAGTGGAGATTTTCTGGTGACTAGCGTCGT
>NZ_PDWO01000074.1 GCF_010211765.1 Pseudoxanthomonas kaohsiungensis
GCCACGATCGGAATCTTCAGGTTCGCGCGCGCGCATCGATTCTGGAAATCGAAATACGCATCCGCGTTGAAGAAGTACTGCGTGATCGCCGTATCCGCGCCTGCCTCGGCCTTGCGCTTGAACGCGGCGAAGTCCGCCTCGGGGCTTGCGGCTTGCGGGTGCATCTCGGGATAGGCCGCGACTTCGATCTGGAAGTCGCGGCCGTGCGTGACCCGGATGAACTCGACCAGTTCGTTGGCGTACCCGAACTCGCCCGGCGCTTCGGTTCCATGCGATGTCGCCGGCAGGTCGCCACGCAGCGCGACGATGCGCTTCACGCCCGCGGCCTTGTAGCGACCCAGCAGCTCGGCCACCTTCGCGCGCGTCAAAAAACTAACCTTCCAAGGGCCCTGCCTGTTCCGCACCGAGGCCGGGATCGAGTTGATGGCGATGGCACCGATCAAACGGCCCAAGGACGGCATCGACGCGCTGACCGGCCTGGGTGAGACCGACAGGAGACCGTACACCCTCACCAAGAACTGGAAGTTCA
>NZ_PDWO01000075.1 GCF_010211765.1 Pseudoxanthomonas kaohsiungensis
CATTTGGACAGGGACAAGAACAGCGCGAGTGAGGATTGGAGTTTGTTTAATACTAAAGCAGAAAAGGGCACACAAGATAGGGTCCGGTCTCGTGGGCTCGGCAATGGCGACATCGCCGGTGACACGCGGCGACGCATGGCCATCAATGTATCGGCGGCGCAGCTGCAGAACGAGCGGTTCCTCGACCGCTTCCGCAGCCGTCTCGACCAGGCCGGCGTGACCGGCGAGGTCATCGAGGTGGAAGTCACCGAGAGTGCGCTGCTCGCCAGCACCGCCGTCGCCGCCGAACGCCTCGAAGCCCTGCGCCAGCTGGGCGTGACGATCACGCTTGACGACTTCGGTACCGGCTATTCCTCGTTCTCCCACCTCAAGCACCTGCCGATCGACGCGCTGAAGATCGCCCCCGAGTTCATCGCCGACATCGACGGCGACGCCGCCGCGGCGCGGCTGCTGGCCGCCATGGTCGCCATGGCGCGCTCGCTGGAGCTGCGCGTCGTCGCCGAAGGCGTCGAGACCGGGGAGCAGGCCCGGTTCCTCACCGGGCTGGGCTGCACCGAAGGCCAGGGCTACCT
>NZ_PDWO01000076.1 GCF_010211765.1 Pseudoxanthomonas kaohsiungensis
GTAGGTACCGGCCGCCGCATAGGTGTGGCTGGGGTTGGTCGCGGTGGAGGTGGCGCCGTCGCCGAAGTTCCACGAGCGCGAGGCGATCGAGCCGTCGCTGTCGCTGGAGCTGTCGGTGAAGCTCACGCTCAGGCCGTTGATCGAATCGCTGAAGTTGGCGACCGGCGGCACGTTGCTGCCGCCGCCGCCGATATCGCTGGCCGCGCCGCTGATGATCAGTTCGCCGCGACCGGTGGCCAGGTCATAGCCGGCGCTCGCCGTCTCGCCGCCGTTGTTGCCCGAAGTGATGTCGTGGAAGTCGGACGCGGGCAGCTGGTACAGCAGCGGTGCGGCAAAGCCGACGCCGGAACCCTTGATCGCGATGATCAAAAAAAAAAAAAAAATAACACGATAATTGAACCTGCCCCAAAATAAAACGGACATCTGTGACTGCCCGAAATGCGAAGAAGGGTGCACGATCCAGACATGAAACCCTCACAATACATTACACTGATACACACGCTCAAGCCAACAATCACAA
>NZ_PDWO01000077.1 GCF_010211765.1 Pseudoxanthomonas kaohsiungensis
GTGCTATATCAGCCTCTCCTTCTGCGCGAGCGTCTTGACCCCCGCATCACTCTTCTTGCACTTGCCTGCCGCCGTGCCACTCCCGCCGGCCTCGCTGCCGCCGTTCTTCACGCTGCGGCTCTTCCGGGACTGCGTTCCGCCCTGCGTCCCCATCCTGCCGGCCAGCAGACCGACCTCCAATCTTCGCCGCGCCCAATGGTGCGCGCCACTGCATGCCTCCAGCGCCACCACGGTGCCGGCCGGCACCTGCGCCAGCCACAGCGCAAACGCTTCACGCCCGAGATCCTGCCGCCGCTGCACGTGTCCGGCGCCATCCACCGCACATACGGAAAACAGGTTCTTCGCCAAATCCACGCCCATGGTTATAGTGCTCATCGAGACTTCCCCTTCTGATGACGGTTGTAAAAACCATCATGGCGCTCGAGGCCGTTGTAAGAGCGAAGTCTCTTTTTACTGGGCATGGCCAAGGACAATCCCCTCGTTTTGAAGCTCGGACAGGCGCTCCCTGCGCGGCCCCTCGCCTTCGCGCCCGTCCTGCACGATTTCCCGCACCCCATCCACTT
>NZ_PDWO01000078.1 GCF_010211765.1 Pseudoxanthomonas kaohsiungensis
TGCAGGTGGCGTGAAACACATAACGAGCGCGTGCACAATTCAGGCAACATGGGCGGCCCGACCTGGTTTAGCTTCATACCTAATGGCAAGCAACCGGCCTCAGTTGTTTTTTTTTTCGTTCGGCGAAATCCGGCGTGGAGCACTGGTGGGTGCAGCGGTTGACCGCTGCCGCGCTGGTGGCGCTGGGCATCTGGTTCGTGATCACCGTGCTCGGCCTGCTGCATGCGGATTACGCGACGGCGCATGCGACGGTGGCCAAGCCGTGGAATGCGCTGTTGCTGATCGTGTTCGTGCTGACCATGTTCTGGCATGCCGTGCTTGGCTTGCAGGTGGTGGTCGAGGATTACGTGCACACCCGCTGGAAGGAGGTCGTGCTGCTCGTGGCGATCAAGTTCCTTGCGGTACTGGGCGCACTGGCTGGCGTGCTGGCCGTGCTGCGCGTGGCGCTGACCCCCTGAGACGAAACGCGAGGCCGGGATCCATGGAAAGCTACAAGGTTCAGCAGCATCTTTATGA
>NZ_PDWO01000079.1 GCF_010211765.1 Pseudoxanthomonas kaohsiungensis
ATCTTGAGCCCCTGCTTGCGGGCAATTTCACCCATCAGCAGGCCGGCAATCACCCGCTTGCGGGCGATCGGCAAGGCGGCCTCGATCAACTGCTGCGGCGGCTGCTGGCCTTCGGGCACGTTGCCCGCGGCCAAGGTACGTGCCTCGGACTGCACCAGCATCTTCGGCACGTCCAGATCGCCGTGCGTCTCGGCCAGCTTGCTGGCCACTTCCGACTTCAGGCGGGCCATCAGCGCCGCCTTGAGTTCGCGCTCCAGATTGGCGCGGACCTCCTTGCGGAAGGTCTCCAGGTCGCCATCCTCGATGCCGAACAGCTTGGCGAAGTCACCGTCGACTTCCGGCAGCTTCGGCTCCTGCACCTTGATGATGTGGAAATTGACCTGGGCGCCCTTGCCGGCAAGCTGGTCGTTGCGAAAGTCGGCGGGGAACTCGATCGCCGCCTCGAACTCGTCGCCGGCCACGCGCCCGGTGAGCGCCTCGTCCAGCGCTGCAAACAGGGTGCC
>NZ_PDWO01000007.1 GCF_010211765.1 Pseudoxanthomonas kaohsiungensis
TTTTACAAGTGTAGCACTATAGAAATCTTTCTCAACAAAAAAATTCCGATGGGAACAAAGAAAAAGCCCTCAATGACGAGGGCTTTCTCTACTAAACTCTACAAAAACGCTTAGGTGTACCTCAGAACGGGATGTCGTCCGAATTGGGGTCCTTGGCCGGCGGGTCACCGGCCGGCGCGCCGCCTTCCGGCTTGTCGAGCAGGATGAACTCCTCGACCACCACGTAGGTCGAGTAGCGCGGCTTGCTCTCGCCTTCGACCTGGTACTTGTCCGTGCGCAGGGACCCTTCGATCTGCAGATAGCCACCCTTGCGGCCGTACTTGGCCAGGTTCTCGGCCGTCTTGCCGAAAGCCGTCACGGTGGTCCACTCGGTGCGCTCCTGGCGCTGGTCGCCGGTGCCCCAAACTTCGGTGGTGGCGACGGAGAAGCGCGCGTAACTGTTGCCACTGCGCCCGGTTTTCAGTTCGATCGGCTCACCTACGAAGCAGATCAGTTCGACGGAGTTCTTGGTGCGGCGTGCCATGGGTAGAGCCTCTGGATAGATAAGAAGACCAGGCTCCGGCGCTTTCCCTCCGCCGGAGCCTGGCGGCTACGGGCGGAGAGAGGTGCCCGATTCGAGGATCCCCTGCTGGTCGCCGACGCGGCTCTCCAACAGGGGATCGATGTGCTTGGATGCTGCGTTGAGCGCCGGTTTTGACGTGGCCTGACCCAGCGCCTGGTAGGCCTCGTTGACGAGTGCGTTATCGCTGGATGCGCGCGTGTCACGCGGGTCCTGGTCCAGCCGTTCGTCGGTCGTTGCCTGCAGGGCTCCTGCCAGCCGCAGCACGAGTTCCTGCAGCTGCGCATAAGACGCGGCCGGGCCCAGGCCAACGTCGGTGACGTTCTGCAGTGCACGTCTGGCGGCCTGCAGGTCGAAGTCGGCAGTGGTGCGCTCGCGCCCCATGCCGTAGCTCATCTTGAGCGTTGCGCCCTCTCGCAGCTCGCGTGCGAGAAGCGAGCGCAGCGAATGCGCGTCGAACATCACTCGCCGGTTGCCCTCGGTGTGCTCGATGTAGTTGATCGCGTTGCCCAGGTGTTGGGCCAGTTCATCACGCTGGGTGGCCACTTCCCACGAAGCGCGCAACAGCTCAAGCGTGGCAGCTGTGCGCGAGGCATCTCCGGAGTGGCAGACGATCTCGCACACACTCGGTTCACTGAACGCACCCGGGATCGGCTGACCCTCGCTGTCCAGGCGCTGCTGGGGCGCTCCGACGATCGTGCGGCCCACGATTCGGTAGGGACCCTGAACCGGGCCAGCGGGCGCGGTCTGGGGGCTGGTCTCAAGCAAAGATTCGGCGACGGCGTTCATGGCGTCCGGACAATAGTGGATAACACGGGCGGTTGCAACTTTCGTTAGAGTAAAGGAAACTAGCGTTGCACACGATATGGCCGGCAACCCCCGGACCGGATATGTGACGCACCCCACAGTCGAAATGCATGGAGCTTTCGGTGATGAATCGGGAACAGGCCCTCAGGAAGGTCCTCGCGTGTCTCCGCATGGCGGAGTCCGCCACCAGCAACCCCCACGAGGCAGCCGCGGCTATGCGGCAGGCGCAGGCGCTAATGCAGCGCTATGGGCTTGATGAAGGTGACCTAGCCGCAGGCAAAGTCGCTTTTGAGTCTGCGCCAACCCGGCAGCGAGGCGCGGTAGTGCCCCAGTCGCTCGCGTGCCTGGCAGAGGTGGTGGCCAACACCTATAGCTGCCGGGTCGTCCAGACACGTGGTGAGCTGCGCACGCAGCTCGTGTTCGCCGGCTCTCCGGCGCGGGCGCGCGTCGCCGCCTACGCGTTTGCCGTTTTGCGCCGGGTCATGGACAAGGACCGGCTGGCGCACACTCGGCGCGTAGTGAAGCGCGATCGCAAGGCGGCTCGCGGTGAGCAGTTCGCCCTGGGATGGGTCGCTGCGGTACGGATGAACCTGCCAAAGCAGGAGATGGGCGAGTCGGAAGCGAGAGAGATCGACCTGGCGATCCGCCAGGCCATGGGAGAGGTGCGTGGCACCCAGCCGCGGCAGCTGACGTCCCGCAAGGGAATCAATACGGACAGCGTGGCGGGATTCGTGAAGGGCACGCAAGCCCGCGTGGCTCAGGGGTTGGAGGCACGACAGAACGGGGCGTTTGCCCAACTGGAAGTGCAATCGTGAGCGGCGAGACCAGTGCTGGAGTGCAGGCCGAAGACATCCGTCTGGCACTGCGCATGCGGTTTCCCGAGCGCAGCCATGCGCTGCTGTTCGAGGTGGCTGATGCGTGCGGTAGCAGCCAGAGCCGCTTCGCGGATGCGATCGCGATCGGCCTGTGGCCATCGCACGGCCATCGCCTCGACGGCATGGAGATCAAAGTCTCCCGAGGGGACTTCCTGCGGGAGATGAAGGATCCGACCAAGAGCGAGCCGATCTACCAGTTCTGCCATCGATACTGGTTGTGCTGCCCGAAAGGCATGGTCCAGCCGTCTGAGCTTCCGGAGACCTGGGGGCTGTTGGAGTTCTCGGGTGGGTCGTTGCGGGAGAAGAAGAAAGCGACCGTCCGGGAGCCGGTGGCGCCCAGCTATGCATTCGTTGCCTCGCTCCTGCGTCGGCACGCAGGCCAGGATGAGCAGATGCTGGCGGCACACCTGAAGGCAGAGACAGCACGCATCCACGAGAGCCTGAAGCGCAGCGCCGATGTCACCATCGAGCGCGAAATCAGTATGCGCGTCCGCCGGGCGGATGAGGCCGCGACGAAGCTGGTGGCCATCAAGGAGGCCACCGGCATTGACCTGACTTCCTTCGTACCGACTCAACAGTGGATCGAAGCGATCCGGTTTCTCCATGCCAACCCGAGCTTCGCGGCTACGTTCACCCGGCGTGGTCTGGCCAGGTTGCGGGAGCAGGCCGAGCAACTTTCGGCAGAGATCGGGGCTGTGATCGATGGGGTGCCGGAATGAGGCGCGGTCGTGTGATCGAACAAGGGCAGGTCTGGGTCGTTACCCGCGCCACCGCGCATGGGATCAAGCGCGAGCCGCCGCAGCGGCCGCGGTCCATCACCCGGGTCATCCTGGCGGTGATCGACGACACGATCGCCTATTCCGTCGGATCCTCCGGAACCCGGTACTGCGAGCGCCATGCGTTCCTGGTGTGGGTGCGCAGGTACAAGGCCAGGACCAAGTCGAAGACCCGAAAGCCGCCGCCGCTGCAGCTCGTGCAACCGGCAGGCAAGGCCAGGAGGGCCCGGCATGCGCACTGAGCAATCCCGAAAAGCGCTGGGACAGTACATGACGCCGGAATGGGCGGCATCGTGGCTGGTCGAGGCCTTCTTCGCCGACCTGACCGACCAGGACGTGGTGCTGGAGCCCACCTGCGGGGAGGGCGCCTTCCTGGCAGCCATCCCGCCCCATGTCCACGCGATTGGTATCGAGCTCGATCCCGAGCTGGCTGCCGTGGCGCGTGAGCGCACCGGCCGGCAGGTGATTGTCGGCGACGCCCGCATGGTGGATCTGCCCGTCAAGCCAACCGTCATCATCGGCAATCCGCCCTTTGAGCGGCGCCTGGTCGAGCAGATCCTGGAGCGCTGCTACCTGCTACTGCCCGACGGTGGTCGTGTAGCCATGGTGCTGCCTGCGTTCGTCCTCCAGACGGCCAGCACCGTGCATCGCCTTGCACAGGTGTGGCACGTCAGGCAGCAGATGCTGCCCCGGAACCTGTTTCCGCGCCTCCAGCACCCGCTGTGCTTTGTCCAGCTGACCAAAAGCGAGCACACGGGCCTGGAGGGGTTTGCCCTGTATGAGCAGGTGCACCAGGTGTCGAAGCTGCGCGCTCGCTATCGCCAGCTGCTCGCGCAGGGCGTGCGCTCCACGTGGGCGGCCGTCGTGCAAGCCGCACTGGAGCAGCTGGGCGGCCGCGCCAGCCTGCAGGAGCTCTATCACGAGATCGATGGCCATCGCCCCACGAACAACGCGTTCTGGCACGCCAAAGTGCGCCAGACGCTGCAATGCATCGCCTACGGACATGGCAACGGCGTCTGGGAACTGCCAGGTGCCGCAACGCTGCCCAAAGTCGCCTAACCACACACCACCCAAGGAACCTAAAGCATGTCCTTCTTCACCAATCTGGCCTTCATGCGCTTCCCGGTCAAGCACGACTTCGCACATCTTGATCAGCTGCTCCCGGAAGCGGCGCTCAAGCCGGTGGGAGCGCTGGAGATGTCCTCCAGCGGCTTCATCTCGCCGTTCGGCAAGGGCGAGGATGCGCTGAGCCACCGTATCGGCGATGCCGTCTGGCTGACCGTGGGGAGCGAGAACAAGATCTTGCCGGCGTCGGTGGTCAACGACCTGCTGGCCACGAAGGTGGCCGAGATCGAGGAGAAGGAAGGCCGCAAACTGGGCGGCAAAGCCCGCAAGCGGCTGAAGGACGATCTGCTGCACGAACTGCTGCCCAAGGCCTTCGTCAAGAACTCCCGCGTGGACGCCATGCTCGACCTGCAGCACGGCTTCCTGGCGGTGAACACCTCCTCCCGCAAGGCGGCCGAAGCGGTTGCTTCGGAGATCCGCCGGGCGCTTGGCAGCTTCCCGGCCATCCCGCCGAACGCGGAAGTGGCGCCCCGTAGCGTGCTGACCGGCTGGATCGCCGGCGAGCCGCTGCCGGAAGGCCTGTCGCTGGGCGAAGAATGCGAGCTCAAGGACGCCATGGACGGCGGCGCGGTGCTCAAGGCGCAGCATCAGGAAATGCTCAGCGACGAGATCGCCAAGCACCTGGAAACCGGCAAGCAGGTCACCAAGCTGGCGCTCAACTACGAGGACCACGTGTCCTTCGTCTTGGGTGAAGACCTGATCGTGCGCAAGCTGAAGTTCCTGGACGGCGCTGTCGACCAGCTGGAGAACACCGAGCGCGACGACCTTCGTGCCGAACTCGATGCGCGCTTCGCATTGATGGCCGGCGAGGTCCGTCGTTTGTTCCAGGTCCTGGAGGCGGCGCTGAAGCTCAGCCCCGCCGAAGCGTGAGGTGAGCCATGGGCCTGATCCTCACCCGTGAAGTAGGACAAGTTGTGGAGATCGGCTCCCCGTTGGGGGCTCCTGCCCGCGTACGCGTGGAAGCGGTGACCGAGAAGCAGGTGCGCCTGTGCATCGACGCTGCTCCCGACGTGCCGATCAATCGCGGTGAGTACGCAGACGAGGCGCGTGCTCGTGGCCTGTGCGAAGGTGAGCCGTTCCCACCGGAGCGGTTCGACCTGGTCGACCATCTGCGGGCGCAGCACGCCTGGTCGCAGGACACCTTCGGCCCTGGGCCCATGACGGCCCGGCTGTTGGATCACATTCGCAAGGAATGCGTCGAGGTCGAAGAGAAGCCTTCGGACATCCTCGAATGGATCGACATCGCAGCTCTGGCCCTGGACGGCGCCATGCGCGCCGGCGCCAACGCATCGGAAGTGGCGGCGGCGATCGCGGCCAAGTTCGCAGTGGTGCGCAGCCGTAAGTACCCGCCGATCGGCAGCATCCCGGCCGACCAGGCTGTGGGTCACCTCAAGGACCTTGGCGAGCTCGCAGGAGCGGAGGGGTGACGTACTGCCATTGGGATGATGCGCCGCGGTGCGACCTCCACTGCTACGAAGCCAGGGATGGTTCGTACGTGATCCATGTGCGCGGGCTGATTCGTCCACGGCCGCTGCCGCCGGTGGATACCAGCAGCGCCAGGGCGCGAAGGGACAGCACGCAACTACGTTGGATTGCCGAATGCGATCCTGCGAACCAGCCGGCTCCCATGGGGCTTCCGTTTGCCGGCGAGCTGCTGACGTACCCGACCCTGCACGCCATGCGAGACCAGATCGGGGTCCTGTGTGGTCTGGGATACCACGTGCCCGCTAGCGTCTTGGAGGGCATCGACATCGAACTCACCGATTACCGCCTGAGCACCATTTCTGAGGAGATCGTTGGATGAATGCGAGCAGCTATATGACCACCAGCGGCCTTCGGTCCGCCACCCAGGCGCTACGCTTCCGCGTGGGGATCACCGATTACGAAATGAACCGGACGCTGGCCAAGCGACGCCACGCAAGCATGCTAAGGGCGCGCTGGCGCTTCCTGGCGGGCGTGATCGTGCTTGGCCTTGGAATCATTGCGGTGGGGCTGAGTCGTTCGCTGGGCGACGTGGCCCACCTGCTGCAGCTCTATGTGGCCGGCTTCGTGCTCGGCCTGCTCGGCTTGGGGGCGGCGTTGTCGGCGCTTCTGGCGGGCGCGGTGCGAGGCAGGGAGAGCAGCGGTCGCTACACCGCCGCGGAGATCCCTGCCGGGCCGGAGGATGTGCTGTGGCTGCACCAGCGCAGCCGCACCGACGATGAACTTCGCGACTTGGTGGATGGGTGGTTTGCCGGCCCGGCGCTCATCCGCGCCTCGGACATCGATCTGGTGAAGAAGTTCTTGGCGGAGAAGGGCAAGTCGCAGACCCGCGCCGCGGCTTACGTCGAGGGGGAGATCCATCGGCTCGGTGACCAGACACCCAAGGGCACGAACCTGCCTTGCGTCGACCTGGATCTGCAGGGGGCCTGATCACCATGGACGTGAACGGCTCTGGACGGTCGCGATTCGGGTGGTGCCTGATGGAATCCCCTGTCACCGGGGTCGTCGTGATGGTCGCTGCTGCGGTCGTGCTGCCGTGGCTGTGCGAGAAGCTGTTCTAGCTGACGCTGGCCAGCACGGGGAGGAGAAAAAGGGGGCCCATGGCCCCCTTCGTCATTCACGGTCCAGACTCGCTGCAGCTTCAACGCCTGGGATCTTCAGGCGGCGCTTCCGGCTGAGAGGAGAGCAACTGCCAGCGCCCGGTGAGCCCGCTGCGCAAACCAATCAGCGCCAGGGTCACCTGCACCGCCAACTGCGCGGCCTTGTCGGCTGCTCCCATCACGCGACCGGCGATAGCGGCGATGAGGGCAACCGCCGCGCAGACGGCGATCAGCGTCAGGAGACGGTTCAGCGAGGGAACTGGCGAGTTGGAGTTCAAGTTCCGTCCTCTTCGGTGGACCGCGAGGGAGCTGCTGCGGCCGCCGCGGCGTGCCAGACGGCCGTGAGTGCCTTCACGTGTGGAGCTTCCAGGTTGAGCGCGGCTTCCATGGTCAGGTGCCTGATCCTCAGGGCTTCTTCCCATTGGCGGATGTAGCGGTAGATCACTGGGGCGGATCCACCACCCAGCTGCTCGCGCACGGCCTCTCCGGTAATCGGCTCTCCGGCACGGAACAGCTTTTCGCAAACCTGTGCCACCGCTTCTGGGGTGGCCTTGTGGGCGACTCGGGGCATGTCATTCCCTCGGAAGCGTGAAGGGTAGGGCGCCCTGCGGCGCCGCGGGCACGACAGCAAACCGTGCGTCCGCGGCGGCGGCAGCGCCTGCCGTTTGGTGGCCGGACTTGCCGTCCACAACGGCCAGGCCAGCGGGCGTGAGGACGTCGAATTCGTCAACGAGACCCCGCTTGCGCAGCCAGAACAACGTGCTGACCAAGCCCCCGTGCTGGGAACGGCCCTGAACGCCGAAGGCGGCGCCGCGGCCGGATTTGATGTTGAACAGCACTCGCCACATGGCTTGCGTTAAACGTGGACGCTTGGCCACAGCTTCGGACGTTGCCGCGATGCAGTGCAACGCCTCATGAATCTCCAGAGCTGGCAGGCCCGCTGCCAGCTCGTCCATCGAGCCGTCCATGGTAGGCCCGTTCAGTGGGTGAGCTGGCGCAGGGCCTGCAGGTCTGCCCAGAGGCGATCCAGTTCGGCGCGATTCTCCTCGCTCAGTTCGCCGTAGCCGGGGTCCTGCCGAACCAGCGACAGGCGTTCATAGATCGCTGGCGCCTTGGCCCGCACTCCGCTGTTGAACTTCGCGTCGGGCATGCTCTTGGGCGTGATCTTCGTCTTGCCCTGGGCCTGAGCAGCCTTCAGCTGCGCCTGCAGCAATTCGGCCGCCTTCTCCGGGCCTTCCTTGCGGATCAGGCCGACCGCCATCGTGGCGGCCACCTGGTTGGAGATGATCATGTTGTGGATCATCTTCGGTGCGCTGGCCAGCACCATCAGGTTGTCCACGTGCGTGAGCGTCAGGTTGAACTCCTCCGCGATCTCCTGGGCGGTGTGGCCACGGTTCTCCAGTCGCTTGACGATCAGCGCGGTCTCCAGCATGGAGAACGGGGTGCCGTTGTTGTTCTTCACCTGGGCCTTGAGGATGTCATCGAGCGACATCGTCTTCGGCGCGAGGAAGACCGGAATAACCGGGATCTTGGCGCCTTCGGCGATGGCCAGCAGCACCGCCTCCAGACGCGTGCCGCCGTCGTAGGCAACGATCTCGTTGCCGCCGTTGCCGTCGTCCTTCACGTAACAGGAGATAGCCTTGTCGGCATGAAGCCGTTGCGCTTCATGTCGTCAGCGTACGCCCGCACGCGGGCGGCGCGCTCCGGGCTGTGCAGGCGGCCGTTGAGGCCGGGCAGGGTGGTGATGGCCTTCGGATCGGCCCAGATCACCGAGTCGTTGCGCTTGTTCTCGGTTTTGACCGTCTTGATGCCGCCGGCGACCAGGTCGAACTTCTGATCGACGTCCGGGATCTGCACGCCGGTCACGGTCGGGTTGGCGAGCGAAGGCTGGTGGTTATCGAACATGTCGAGCTCCTGTTGGTGGGTGCTGCTTGGCGCGTGGCGCCGGTCAGAATTCGGGCAGTCAAGCTGGGAAGCGACTCGCGATCGGAAGTCCGTTGCCGAACAGGGCTTTGCGTTCTTCCGTGCCGATACTCTAACGAAAGTCAAAACAGGAAGTCAACTAAGTTTTGGTAGTTTGCGTGACACAAAAAAGATGGGGTCGGCGCTGCGACGCCGACCCCATGAGACACGGGCTTGTTGCGCGTATAGCGCGATTCGGGTGACAGATGCCGGGCCCTACCTTCTATGCGTCGGCGTTGTCTCCGGGGCTTTGAGGATCGCCGCTGTCGGTGGTCGACTTGCGCCTCAGGTTGGCCACAGCATTGCGGCCGGCGCGTGTGCGCCTTGTGTAGTGCAGCACCATGTGCTGGGACTTCCAGCCGCCGGCGGCCATGGTGTCCTGAATGGAGGCACCGTCTTCATCCAGGTCAAGCGCCGTCCCCACGCGAGTGGAGTGACCGCTGATGCTCGACCCCTCTGGGAGCCCTGCGGCGATCGCTCGGCGACGGAACATACGGGCAACTTCGCGGGGCCGGAGGACTGCGTGCTGCAGTTCCTCGTCGCTGCTTGGCCGCTGGCCTTCCTGCAGCTGCAGCGGTGCCTTCCCTGGTCCGCCGATCGGAACGAAGAGCGGCCCGCTGTTGATCCCGTGTGCTGCGCACCAGCGATCGATTCTGGCCTTCGTGTCCGGACTCACGTATCGGTACGAGCCGCGACGAAGCCCATCGGTCTTGCTCTTGCCCACGCGGAGCGTCCATGCACCTGTACTGGGATCCGGCTCGATGTCCTCCAGGACCACCCGTACCAGCTCGGACTCGCGGCACAGCGTGTCGCTCGCCAGCGCCAGCATCGCCCCATCGCGCAGCTCATGCGGGCTATCCCCCAGTTTGGCCAGGATCGCCGCCACGGCGGGCATCTGCAGGGGCGTGGCCTGGGTGGGAGCAGTTCGCTCCAGTGTGCTCAAGCGCTTGAGGATCACCTTCCATTTCTGACGCCAGATTCCGTCGTGCGTCGGATCGGGTGCACCCGCGGCGCGGTGGATCAAGCGGATCGAATACAGATAGCGACGCAGTGTGGAGAGCCGGCGGCCGTCCTTGACCGCTTCACGCAGGTAGCGGAGCAGGGCAGTGGTCTCTACCGGGATCGGAGCCACCTTGTGGCGTGCGCACCAGTCGACGAACCGGTGCCAATCTGCACGAACCGCTTTGATGGTGGCCGGCGGGCTGCCTTCCTCGAAGTCCTTCTCCCATTCGAGCAGGCGGCTGGCCAACTCGTCTGCCGTGACCTCGAATGGCTTTGAGGGACTAGCGCTGGAAACGACGCCCTCGGGGAGCAGATCCCGCAGGGACTCCACGACCAGCGCCCGGTCGTTGCCCTCGGCAATCACGGCGTTTCAAGCCCGAGCGCTACACGTGCCTTGGCGTACTTGCGCCAGGCCCATGCGGCGGTAGAGGCGGGCAGCAGGGCAAGGCGGACCGGGTCGCTGTTGTCGGCCACGTCGGCAGCCTTCACCCGGAGGGCGAGTGGGTTTGCCTTCACCTGGGCGTAGTAGCTCTCCAGGTTCTGGCCAGGCTGGCGGGTGATCGCCAGCACCGCGGCCACGATGCGCGGCGGAAAGCCGAGTACCGCGTCGCGATGACTCGGGTGATCTTCCAGGACATCGTGCAACCAGGCGACAGCAACGGCGTCCGGATCCGGCTGCAACCGCGTGGCCACGCGCTGGACATGCTTGATGTAGGGTGCGCCGGCCAGGTCGACCTGGTCGGCGTGCGCGAGCTCGGCGACCGCCTTCGCCCGCTCTACGAGATCAACGGCGTAGTCGGACTCCCGGCATGGCGCAAGCACCGGATCCTCCGGGCTTACCCCATTGGCGATCGCCATGGAGGCGTAGCAGCTGTGGAGCTCGTGGCCGCCGTCGGCGACCTGCAGCAGGTGGCCCCGCATTCGCTGCATTCGCGCCTTCATGTTGTGATCTGCGCCGCGCAGCAGGAAGCCTGCGCACGCCGCTGAGCGCTGCTCACCGGCCTGATGGCAGGCGAACGTATGCGTAGCCATGTCGTATGCCGTTTCGGCGCTATGCCGGAAAGCCTCCGCTGGAAACACGCCGGTCGCGTCGACGCGCCACGGGCAATCGGCGCACGGACGCTTGGTGTGCCGCCGCGACGCAGGACCGCGGACGTGCACGGTTATGACCTGGTGCTGATCGCCGGCGGGTCGTGTTCGCAGGATCTTGCGGGGGTCCGTCATTTGGCCAGCACCGTGTCGGGCGCCGGGCGCGCGGCGATGATGCGGCGGAACTCTCGCTTCGCTTCGGCCAAGTTGCGGATGCCACGATTGGGCGTGTAGTGCCACTTCGTGATCACTCGCGTAGGTTCGTGCCAGAACTCGAAGCCTTCGATCTTGAGGATCCAAGGGTGCTCGGGACGGTGGCGATGGATGTTGCCGATGGCAACGCCGCCGACTACAGCGACATGTGCGAGCGCGCCCGCTTTCCAGGTAAGCTCCATGTTGCCAAGGGTTGCAAGCCTGCGTAGCGCCGCAGCGTTCCAACGACCGCTATCGGCCAGAACTTCGCCCGGCCGCTGCGCGGGCTGGGGTTGCAAGGGTGCAACACCGATGCTCATGTATTTTCCCGCTTTTGAGGTATCTTCTGCAGGCAGAGCTTGCAAGTCACTTTGTCGGCATTGTCGGTGATGTTCATGCCGTCGGAAATCGTCCGATTGCGACCGCAAAGCGTGGTAGTTACTGTCGACCCGCGGCGCTCAATCACCTTGGTCATGTGCAGCACATTAGGCATCGACGTGACCCTCGTACCGGCAGCCTAACGCGATCGCACGTGCCACTACATCCGAATAGCGGATGGGGCTTTGGATTAGGTCCAAGAGGTCATCTGCCTCCTGGCGGCTGATCCTGATTTCGCCCTTGCGGGCGGCTTCCAGGCGGGCCCGCGGTTCTGCGTGGACATCGAACAGGAGCCATTCCAGTCGCTTCATCGCCGCGACCGCTTGTGATGCGCAGTGCTTCGTCACCCGCTCCTGCACGAAGTTGGGGCGCAGCCGGGAGCGCTCGGCATTCCATTCGGCTTCGGTGAGCTGCCAAGGATGGTCTATGGCGTCCACGGATTTCTCCGACAAGGAGTCATACAAACGTTGGATTGACATCTGAAATGCGCATGTATGGGCAATAATGCGTAATTATTGCCCATAAAGTCAAGATCCGACCATATGGCATATCAATAGGATAGCCATATTGCGCTGGGGGTAGTTCTGCGTCAGAATGTCTGCGTTCGTCCCGCCACGGCAGTCGCCAAATGCTTCATCTTTCTCAGGTTTTCGCCTTCCGCCCGCTCGACCGCCTGCAGGTGGCCAGCAAAGCAGTGCTTCGGGAGGCATGTGTTGGCGCCAGCCGCTTGATGCCGCCGCCGTTCTGGTTCTTCCAGTACGTGCGCAGCGACGGCCTGTTGGCCTTGCGCGGGCCCGGGGGCTACGAAGCGTTCGTGGATCCGCTAGACGTGTGCGATGTCCGCGCCGGTCAGCCTGTCGCTGTTCGGGCCATGGACAGGTCAGCTTTCTGCACCTGGACGAAGGTGCGCTCCGGGAACCCCTCAGCCCGGCCGCCCAGCGAGCTCTACTCGCAGGGCCAGGTCATGTTTGCGCGCAAGGACCGTTGGGGCAGAGCCGAAGCCGTCGTACGCTTCGACAATCAGGCCCTGAACGACGGGGAGCGCTGGAAGACTTGGGTCGCCCCGCTCCATGCAGACGACCAGGCCCGGCTGCAGAAGCAGGCGCGGCGCTCGGTGATGCCAGTCATGGCAAGCACTTCGGCGAACTGGTCTGCTGATGCGGGGATCGCAGTGGAACTGAATCGCGTGGCGCAGCAGGCGCGGAGCTTCATCCGCGGCGCCCTGGCCCAGGCAGCGTGAGGCACCGGATGAATTCGATCTTGCAGCAGATCATCGATAAGAGCCGGCAGGCCACCGCCGGCGGCGCCGCTGCCATCTCCCACGGCGAGCTTATTGCCGCCGCACTGGCGCTCGACCGCCCCGAGTGGCTTGCCGACATGGGTCTTACGCTCGCTGACGCGATCGATCGGCTTGGCCCCGACTGGCTGGCGCAGATCCCCGCTGCGGCTCGACAGCTGCAAAGCGAGCAGCGCCAGGTCTCCCAGATGCTCGATCGCGCCTCGAACGCGGCCGCGGCTGAGGCGCTTCTGGATGCACCGGAGGTTGAGCTGGCCGGCGAACTGGTCACCTACGGGCATGCCCCGGGCTACCGCGACGTCGACCTGGTGTTCAACGTGCGCCGATTGACCAGCGGCGGCAGGCAGCGGCCCACCCGCCTGATGCTGCGTCTGCGCCCCGCGGATGGTGAACCTGTGGCTCGGCACGTGAGGGATGTGCACCGTTCTGCCTGGGGCCGTCCTGGTGAACTACCGCTGGACGCGTCAGCGGACGAAGGCCGGCCTCTGTGGATCGACAGACTATGACTACCGAACGTGAGCGGTTGGAAAGGGTCCGTGCCGAGTGGCTGACTGGCCGCGGCGGCGAAGCCGCCCGGCTCGAACAGGCCTTCGTGCTGGACATCGCGTTCATGCTCTTCGAGAACCGGCTGCATCCGACCGTCGACAACATCCGCTATGTCAACGACGGCAAGGGATCCCCGAACGTCATCCAGCCTGCGGTCAAGGTGTTCTTCCAAGGGGAGCTGCAGCGAAGGCTGGCCAAGCCCGCTCCATTGGAGGGCGTGCCTGCGCCGCTCATGACCCTCTGGGCAGAGGTCCTGGATTCGGCAGGCAAGATCGCAGAGCGGTCCTTGGCCGAGCGATCGGCCCTGGTCGAAGATCGTAGTGCTGCCATCGACGCCCGCGAGGAGGATCTTCTGCAGCGGGAAAGAACGCTGGACCAGCGCGAGGTAGATCTGCAGGCGCTGATCCGGACCTTGCAACAGGATCTTGATCGAGCGCGCAGTGAGCAGGCGGAGTTGTCGCAGGAGCACCGTCAGGTTCTGACTCAGCTGGCCGAGCAGCGAGAGGCTACCGCCCACGCCGTGGCCGCTGCGCAAGCACAGGCGGCAGACCATGATCGCACCACCGAAGAGTGGCAGGACAGGGTCGCTGCCCTGCAGGCGCAGGTAGAACAGCTCGAATCCGGCTCCGCCAAGAGCGCGCAGGCGCTCGATGAGGCTCGCTCGGCCCTCAGTGAGGCGCAGCAGCAGGCGAGAATCGAGCGGGCTACCGCTGCCGAGCGCCTGGAGGCGGCCCTGCAGGTGGCCGAGCAGGCTCGCGCCCAGGTCGAATCCAGTTCCGCGCTTGCCCGCACCAGGGAGCAGGAGCTGCAGGCTGCCCTGGCGAGCGTCCGCGAGGCGCTGGGTGTGGCTGAAGGCCGCAGGGATGGGGTGCAGCAGCAGCTGGCGGAGCTGCAGGCGCGGCATGCCCAGCTGGTCGAGGAGCGCCGATTGGCCCCCTTCGATGTGGCAGTGCTCTCGAAGTCGCTTGCTGCTGCGCACTGCGCATTCCGGGCGGCGGGCCGCCATCCGAGCGACGAACAGCTGGCGACGGCTGCCACGTTCGTCTATGCCCATGCCGTACGCGGCACCAATCCAGACGAAGCCGCCGCCGGCGGCGAGGTCGCCCTGCTCATCGAGCGGGCACCGCCATCCCCTGAAGAGAAGAGGTAAGGTGTGAGCCAACCGATCGACTATGTGGCGCTTGCAACTGTGCTGATGGACCGACTGCAGGGACATCGCAGCTATACCGAGCTTGTGCGTGCAGCGGCTCCTTGCCTTTCTGAGGCAGACCAGTCGGTGGTCATCCCAGTCGTGGAGAGGGCGCACTATCAGTTCCTGTTCCTCAACGATGTTGGAACATCCAGCGACACTCAGAAGGCAACGCTGGAAACGGCCTTGCTGGGCATGGTGCGGGAAGCGCTAGGAAAGGCGGCGCGGGCAAGGCGTCCAGCGCCGACACCGAGTCCGACCCCGACAGCAACCCCGGCCATCCCCTGACTGCGACATGCAGGACGGCGCACACTTGAGGGTCGGCAGGGAATCGTGTAAAAAACAGCCAAAAGTGAGTTAACTATCTGGCGGACCTAGCATTTCTCATCGACGTTGCCGATAGCTGAGGTAGGCGCGGCTTCCGGGATTTTTTCGGCGCTGTCGACCGGATCAGGCCGCAGCTGCAGTAGCAACTGCTCCAACGTATCCCGACCTACCCCTGCCCGCAGCGCGTCGGCCTCAGCGTGTTCGCGGCGCTCTCGCTCGTCAGCCAGCGCGAGACGGCTGTCAGCCAATTCCGCGTGTATGGCTTCCAATGCTTGGGAATCTTGGGCCCAGCGCACTTGCAGCGCCCTGTATTCGGCAGCCGTGAGGCGCAGTGCGTCCAGATCTCTCCGCTGTTCGTCCGCGGCTTGCCGGACCTGTGCCAGCTCCCGCTCCAGGCGACCATGGCGCTCCAGCCACTGGCCGTTGTCGCGATTGAGCTGCACCAATTCGTGGTTCTTGCCGGTCAACGCTTCGTTGGCTTGGCGCAGCGCGACCTGCAGCTCCTGCACCTGGTGTTCGTGGCGGCGTTGCTCTTGCTCGCGCTGCTCTTTGACCGAGGTGCGGTAATGCTCCAGCGCCTCACGTGCATGCTGATGCTTCTGCTCCAGGGACTGCATGTGAGCCTCATGCTCTACCAATCGCGTGGCCAGGCCGGCGATGCGTTCGTTGAGCTGCACAACCTCAGTGAGTTTTTCAGCCAGCACTCGCTGAGCGGCGCTATGAGCCGCTTTTTCCTCGTGTAAGGAAGTCTCAGTGCGCTGAAGCTGACCACTTAGCCCTGCTGCTTCCTGCTGGGCGCCATCCAACGCCCGATCGCGCTCCAGCAACTGCGCTTCGAACCGAGTACGGGCTTCCGCTACTACGGCATCCGCTTCTTCGTGCAAGCGCTCGGCCAGCTTGCCGACAAGCTCCTGCAGGGCTTCGCTGATGGCGGCCTTCGCCCCCACTTTGGCCGTGCCTTCTTCCTCCTCGATCTCGCGCAGAAGGCGGTGGATCGTGCTTTTGGAGCCGGTGTTTCCCAACTCCACGCGAATGGCGTCGAGTGAGGGATTGATACCACGAGCGCGCAGATTGTCCCGCGCCCGGACCACTTCAGTCTTGTAGATGCTTCCGCGTGCCACGCCCCTCTCCCTAGTTTATCGTACCGTAGTACATACTATGATAGTACATACCCTTTATTGCAATTCGTGACATGACTAGCGGCGCTTTATCACGCGGGATAATGTGGAATTATCCCGCCTTAGCCCCAAAACTGGGGTAGAGTCGGCCCGAAGCGGTACGAAACCCTCAGCGCAGGCGATTCGTCGTCGGTCCGCAGCGATGGCAAGCGGGGAGCACCCACCATGAGCACGGTCGAGCAGTACCTGGATGCGGCCACCCGCGCCAACACCGAGCGCGCGTACGCCGGCGCGACCCGTCACTTCGAGGTCGACTGGGGCGGTCATCTGCCGGCGACCGCCGATCAGGTGGCCCGCTACCTGGCCGCCTACGCGGGGCAACTCGCACTCAACACGCTCAAGCACCGGCTCGCAGCCTTGGCCCAGTGGCATCACGCGCACGGCTTTGCCGACCCCACGCGGGCCCCGATCGTGCGCAAGGTGCTCAAGGGCATCCAGACCTTGCACCCGAGCCAAGAGAAGCGCGCCACACCGCTGCAGCTCACGCAACTGGGCCAGGTGGTGGATTGGCTCGACGGCGCCGCGGCCGCGGCCGGCACGCGCGGCGATCCGGCCGGCCGGCTCCGGCACCTGCGCGATCGCGCCCTGGTGCTGCTGGGCTTCTGGCGCGGCTTCCGCGGCGACGAACTGGTTCGTCTGCAGGTGCAGGACCTGCGCCTGGTGCCCGGCGAAGGCATGACCTGCTTCCTGTCGCACAGCAAGGGCGACCGCCAGCACACCGGCCGGACCTACAAGGTGCCGGCGCTGTCGCGCTGGTGTCCGGTCGCGGCGACCTCGGCCTGGATCGCGGCGGCCGACCTCCACGAGGGCCCGCTGTTCCGCGCGGTCGACCAGTGGGCGGGGATCGCCGCCACGCCGCTGCATCCCAACAGCCTGGTGCGCCTGCTGCGGCGGATCTTCCGCGAGGCCGGCCTGGCCTCGCCCGACGACTACAGCAGCCACTCGCTGCGCCGGGGTTTCGCCGGCTGGGCCAACGCCAACGGCTGGGACGTGAAGGCGCTGATGGAGTACGTCGGCTGGCGCGACGTAAATTCGGCGATGCGCTACCTCGATGGCGCCGATCCGTTCGCCCGTGAGCGCATCGAAGCCAGTCTGCCGCCGATCGCGCCCCCGCGCCTGGCGCTGCCGGCGCCGGCTGTCGCGCCGGTGCCGAGCACGACAGTGGAGGCGACCATCACGCTGACCCGGCTCACCCCGCGCGTGCGCGGCCTGGCCAAGGCCCATCGGCTGATCGAGCAGATCTGCCTGCACCCCCACCAGGCGCAGCGGCTCGATGCCGATGGCACTCGCTACCGCCTGGCGATCGCCGCATCTGACGACGCGGCGCTGGAAGAAACCATCGCGATGCTGCTCGACGAGATGCACCGCATCGCCGACAACCACCAGTGCTTCCTCGCCGTCGCCTTGCGCGATGAAGCGGGCGGCCGCCATTGGGACTGAGCTGCGCATGACGACGCTGCACGAAACCGCCTACCCACGCCTCAAGCCCGATCCCACCGCCAAAGAACTGCAGGACATCTACACGCCCAGCGAGGCGGAACTTCAGTGCGTCCGAAGCATCACCAGCGGCCCGGCCACGCGTCTGGCCCTGTTGCTGCATCTGAAGCTGTTTCAGCGGTTGGGTTATTTCACGACACTGGACGAGGTGCCCCAACGCATCGCGCAGCACGTCGCCCAGGCCGTGGGGATGCGGCGCGTACCGGCCGACCGGTTGGCGAGCTACGACACGTCCGGTGGCAAGCGTGGGCACCTGGCCCAGCTGCGGGCGTTCCTCAATGTCCGCCCGCTCGATAGCGCCGGGCGTGACTGGCTTGGCACGGTTGCTGAAACGGCGGCTCAGACCAAACACATCGTGCCCGACATCGTGAACGTGATGCTCGAAGAGCTGGTGCACCACCGCTTTGAGCTGCCGGCGTTCAGCACGCTCGAACGTCTCGCGATCGCCGCCCGCGAACAGGTCCACGACGCGCACTACCGCCAGATTACGGACGCGCTGACGCCGGCGATGCGGGCGCTGATCGACGAGCTGCTGCTGACGCCGCCGGGCAGCCATCACAGCGGCTGGCACGCGCTCAAGCGCGAGCCCAAGCGGCCGACCAACAAGGAAGTGCGCCATTACCTGCAGCACATCCAGCGCCTGCGTACCTTGGCCGAGCAACTGCCGCCGATTGATGTCTCGGTGCCCAAGCTCAAGCAATTCCGCGCGATGGCCCGCGCGCTCGATGCCAGCGAACTGGCCGAACTGGTCCCGGTCAAGCGCTATGCGCTGGCCGCGATCTTCATCCGTTCGCAGTACCGCAAGACGCTCGACGATGCGGCCGACCTGTTCATCCGGCTGATTCAGAACCTGGAGAACACCGCGCAGCAGAAGCTGATCGCCTACCAGCTCGAACACAGCAAGCGCGCCGACGCGCTGATCGGCCAGCTCCGGGAGATCCTGCAGGCCTACCAGGTCGAGGGCACCGATACCCAGCGCGTGGATGCGATCGAGGGCGTGCTGGTCGCCGACATCAGCCTGCTGATGGCCGAATGCGATGAGCACATGGCCTACGCCGGCCGCAACTACCTGCCGTTCCTGCTGGCGCCGTACGGGACATTGCGCCCGCTGCTGTTCAACTGTCTGGAGATCATGGGCCTGCGGGCCGCCAGCCAGGATCCCAGCATGGAGCACATGATCGGCGCCGTACTCGCGCTGCGCAGCCAGCGTCGCGAGGCGGTCGACGCGGCCGGGCTGGGGCTGGAGGTGACCACCGACCTGACTTGGCTGTCGGCCGCCTGGCGAAAGCACGTGCTGCCCAAGGCCTTGGCTGCTGCCAGCCCCGGCTGGATCCACCGCAAGTATTTCGAGCTGGCGGTGCTGGCGCAGGTCAAGGACGAACTCAAATCCGGCGACTTGTACATCCCGCACGGCGAGCGCTACGACGACTACCGCGAGCAGCTGGTCGACGAGGCGACGTTCGCGCAGGAGCTGGACGCCTACGGCGAGGTATCGGGGATCGCCACCGACGCGGCCGACTTTGTGCAGGGCTTGCGCACCGAGCTGACGACATTGGCCGATGCCGTCGATGCCCGGTTTCCGGACAACCTGCACGCCAGCGTGGTCGACGGGCGATTGGTGCTCAGGCGCCTGCAGGGCGCCCAGGTAACGCAGGCGATCGCCGCGGTGGATAGCGCGATCACTGAACGCCTGCCACCGACCAGCATCGTCGATGTCCTGGTTGACACCACCCGCTGGCTGGATCTGCACGTGCACTTCCGTCCGATCGCCGGCACCGACGCGCGGGTCGACGATCTGCTGCGGCGGGTGATCACCACGCTGTTCTGCTACGGCTGCAATCTTGGGCCGACCCAGACCGCGCGCTCGGTCAAGGGTTTCAGCCGGCGTCAGATCTCCTGGTTGAACCTGAAATACGTCACCGACGAGACCCTCGACAAGGCGATCGTCGAGGTGATCAACCTGTACAACAAGTTCGAGCTGCCCGGTTATTGGGGCAGCGGCAAGAGCGCCTCGGCCGACGGCACCAAGTGGAGCGTGTACGAGCAGAACCTGTTGTCGGAGTACCACATCCGGTACGGCGGCTATGGCGGCATCGGCTATTACCACGTGTCCGACAAGTACATCGCGTTGTTCAGCCACTTCATTCCGTGCGGCGTGCACGAGGCGGTCTACATCCTCGACGGGCTGCTGGCCAACCGCTCCGACATCCAGCCCGACACGGTGCACGGCGACACCCAGGCGCAGAGCTTCCCGGTGTTCGGGCTGGCGCATCTGCTAGGCATCAACCTGATGCCTCGCATCCGCAACATCAAGGATCTGGTGTTCTCCCGGCCGGAGCCGGGGCGGACGTACGAGAACATCCAGGCACTGTTCGGCGACAGCATCGACTGGAAGCTGATCGAGACCCACCTGCACGACATGCTGCGGGTCGCGATTTCCATCAAAGTGGGCAAGATCACCGCCTCGACCATCCTGCGCCGGCTCGGCACCTACAGCCGGAAGAACAAGCTGTACTGGGCGTTTCGCGAACTGGGCAAGGCCGTGCGCACGTTGTTCCTGCTGCGCTACATCGACGATGTCGAAGTGCGCAAAACCATCCACGCCGCCACCAACAAAAGCGAGGAGTTCAACGGCTTCGTCAAATGGGCGTTCTTCGGCGGCGAGGGCATCATTGCCGAGAACGTCCAGCACGAGCAGCGCAAGATCGTGCGTTACAACCAGCTGGTGGCCAACCTGGTCATCCTGCACAACGTGGAGCAGATGACCCGGGTGCTGGCGGAGCTGCGGCAAGATGGCGCTAACATCAGCCCGGAAGTGCTTGCTGGGTTGTCGCCATACCGGACCAGCCACATCAACCGGTTCGGCGACTACACGCTGGACCTCAAGCGCGAAGTCGAGCCGATCGATTTCTCCAGGCGCATTCTTGAGTTCACGGCAGGTCACACAGCATGAAAGCCATCCTGCTCGTGGGTCTCGGAGGGTTCATTGGCGCGGTCGCTCGCTACAAGCTTGGCGGCGTCGTCCTACACCTGACCGCACAAGAGCGCTTTCCGTACAGCACGTTCGCCGTCAACGTGCTGGGATGTCTCGTTGTGGGCATTCTTGCCGGCCTCGCCGAGCGGTTCGAGCTGTTTGGCCCAAGCACAAGATTGTTCCTCTTCACCGGCCTACTCGGCGGGTTTACCACGTTTTCTGCATTCGGCCTTGAAGCAACCCACCTGTTGCGGCGTGGCGAGCTGTGGGTTGCCGTGCTGTACGCGGGCGCAAGTGTTGTACTCGGCATCGCCGCAGTCTGGCTGGGCATTAAGGCAACGCTGATCAAGTAGCTGCACAGCGATTGCACTGATCAAGATGAATTCGATGAAGCGATTTTTGTCCCTACATGGACTTTTGTAGCTTGAACCTTGCAGCGGTCGGGGATTTTCACCCCCATCGCTGCCCACCAAGGGCATCTATCCCGCCACACGGGCACGCGCCAAGTACAGGTTGGCCAGCCCCAACACCACGAAGCTGCGATTGGCATTCTTCTCCAGCCCTCGGTAGCGCACCTTGCTGAAGCCCCACAGCCGCTTCACCACCGCGAACACGTGTTCCACCCGTGCCCGGATTCTGGACTTGTTGCGGTTGCGCTCGGCTTCATCCACTTCGCCGCCCTTGCGCACCCGCTGGTTGCTGAAGTCCTTGGCATGCGGCGCATGCTCGCCAATCAGGGCCTTCTGGCTGGCATAGGCACTGTCGCCATAGACCCGCCGCTCCTCCCCGTGCAGCAGGTCCTCCAGCAAGTGCTTGTCGTGTACGTTGGCTGCGGTCACCGCCGCGCTGTGCGCCAGCCCCGTGCGGCTGTCCACGCCAATGTGCAGCTTCATCCCGTAATACCACTGCTGGCCTTTGCGCGTCTGGTGCATGTCAGGATCGCGGGCCTTGTCGGCGTTCTTGGTCGAACTCGGTGCTGCGATTATCGTGGCATCCACGATCGTGCCGGTGCCCACCTTCAGGCCGCGGTCCTCAAGCACGTCTCCCACTTGGGCGAACAACGCTGCGCCCAACTCGTGGTGCTCCAGCAAGCGGCGGAACTTCAGCAGCGTGGTGGCGTCGGGCACCCGCTCGCGGCCCAGGTCGATCCCCACGAACCGCCGCAGCGCCGGACTATCGAGCAGTGCTTCCTCGCATGCCTGGTCGGCCAGGTTGAACCAGTGCTGCACGAAATACATCCGCAGCATCCGCTCCAGCCCCACCGGCGGACGACCGTTGCCAGGCTTGGGGTAGTGCGGCTCGATCACCGCGCACAGCGCCGACCACGGCACGATCTGCTCCATCGCCGAAAGAAACACATCCCGGCGCGTGGGCCGACGGTACTGCTCGAACCCAACTTCCTGATCCGCCGCCATCGCCAAGGTCTGCTGCTTCATCGCTCGATTCCCGCTATCCAATACATGAGACTATTTTCTCAGGTTTTTGAGACTTGATCAGCGTTGCCTTAGACAAATTCGCGGCACCTGGCGTTACTTGCGGAGCGGTTGCCTCATGAATCCAGCAGGCGTTTCAGGTCAATCGATGGCGCTTCAGTGGCAAGCACGATTGTCGGTCATCGAGAAAAACCCCCAGGGCCGGACGAAGCCGGTTTCACCCACGGATCACATCGTCTTGCCGCGATGCATACGCGCCGATCGCTAAGCTCGCTTCAACACCCTTACCGCACAACAACAACGCTGCGACAGCGCGTCGGCACCCGGCGTCACTCTCGCTCAAGGAATTCCCCATGAAAGCCCTCGTCTATAACGGCCCGCGAGATGTCAGCGTGGTCGATGTCCCCGATGCGAAAGTCGAAAAATCCACCGATGCCCTGGTGCGCATCACCACCACCAATATCTGCGGCTCCGATCTGCACATGTACGAAGGTCGCACCGACATGCAGGCCGGGCGCATCCTCGGCCACGAGAACCTGGGCGAGGTGATCGAAGTCGGCGATGCGGTGGATCGGGTCAAGGTCGGCGACCGCGTGTGCCTGCCCTTCAACATCGGCTGTGGTTTCTGCGCCAACTGCGAACGCGGCAAGACTGGGTATTGCCTGACGGTGAACCCGGGCAACGCCGGCGGCGCCTACGGATTCGCCGGCATGGGACCGTACGAAGGTGGCCAGGCCGAGTATCTGCGCGTGCCGTATGCCGACTTCAACTGCCTGGTGTTGCCGCCGGATGCGCAGGAGAAGGAGAACGACTACGTGATGCTTTCCGATATCTTTCCCACCGGTTATCACGCCACCGAACTGGCCGGCGTGCAGCCTGGCGAAACGGTGGTGATCTACGGCGCCGGGCCAGTGGGACTGATGGCGGCGTATTCGGCGATGATCAAGGGCGCCAGCAAGGTCATGGTGGTCGACATGCAGAAGGACCGCCTGGCACTGGCCGAAAAAATCGGTGCAATCGCGATCCACGACGTGGAAGGCAGCGGCGTCGAGCAGGTGCTCGAACTCACAGAAGGCAACGGCGCCGATCGCGGCTGCGAATGCGTCGGTTATCAATGTTTCAACTGCAAGGGCCATGAAGTGCCCAACCTGACCATGAACAACCTGGTCAAGACGGTGAAGCCGACCGGCGGGATAGGCGTCGTGGGCGTGTTCATTCCCGAGGACCCGGGTGCCGAGGACAAGCTGGCCAAGCAAGGCCACCTGGCTTTCAACTTCGGTGAGTTCTGGTTCAAGGGCCAGCAGATCCGCACCGGCCAGGCCAACGTCAAGGCGTACAACCGCCAACTCTGCAACCTGATCCAGGCAGGCAAGGCCAAGCCTTCATTCCTGATCTCGCATGAGTTGCCACTGGCGCAGGCGCCCGAGGGTTACAAACGTTTCGATGCGCGCGAAGACGGCTGGACCAAGGTGGTTTTGAAGCCCGGTGGCTGAGTGCGGGCAATCACTAGCTTCACAAACCTGCCTGCAGTCAGATTTTCCTGTGGGAGCGACGTCAGTCGCGATGAGGCATTACCGGTAAAGCTTCATCGCGACTGACGTCGCTCTCACAGGACCAGCAGGTCGGAAGAGGCTGTATGTCCGTTTCTTTTTGTCGACGCGCATACTGGCCGGCACCCTCACTGCAGGTTCCCCCAATGAAACAAGCCATCTGGAACGACACCACCCTGGCCAGCAGCGACGCTACGGTCGTAGTCGAAAACAACCACTATTTCCCCTTGGCGTCGCTCCCGCGCGAATACTTCCGCGAATCCAGCCACACTACGGTATGTCCGTGGAAAGGCACAGCGCACTACTACGACGTGGTGGTCGGAGATGCGGTCAACGCCAATGCGGCCTGGTACTACCCGGAGCCGAAGGACGCCGCCAAACAGATTCGCGGGCATGTTGCGTTCTGGAAGGGTGTGCAGGGGACGTAGAAGGGGCGTCGCTTCGTACGCAGCGGCCACCCTGCTTTTGTGGGAGCGACGTGAGTCGTGATGAAGCTTTACCGGTAATGCCTCATCGCGACTCACGTCGCTCCCACAGTAGTTGCACCAACCATTGCCGCCGCACGAGGACGCCGCAGCTTCGCGATCGCGACGAGCTTTGACGAGGTTGGCTCGCACGTCATCGATGGCCAAACCCCGCGTGGGATCGGCTTTGAGTGCGTCGTAGGCCACGGCGACCTCGGTGCGCAGCCAATGCTCGCACTCAGCAGCGAGAGGGGGATAGCGGTCGCGCTCCATGCCTCACTCTAGGCGTCGGCTCTGGGAGCAGCATAGCAACCCGGGGCTTGCAGTGGCACAGTCGTCGCTGGAAACTTTAACCATGCCAATGACTTAACTCGCTTTTAGCTGTTTTTTACACGAATCCCTGCCGACCCTCCACACTTCGATGCACTGCACCTCCATCAATTGGAGGCTGCGCCGCGTGCGGCCGCGAGCGCGGAGGCCAAGGCCAAGTTGCTCGGCACCGTTCCGGCTGATCCAGCCGTGCCCGCCCTGCTCAAGAAGGCCAGCAAAGCGGCAAGACCCGGCAAGCGGATCCGTCTGATCCTCGAAGCCGCGTCGACCTGGGCGGCGCCGGCGATGGCTATGGCCGCCTGCAGGCGTGGATGCTCGCATTGCTGCACCCTGCCCTCGATCGCCATCACCTCGGCGGAAGCTCGGCTGCTGGCCAGCGTTACAGGCCAGGCGATGGAGCTTCCCGCTGGTGCGGTTCCCGTCCAGGCCTTGGTCACGGATCCGGGGGCGGCCGCGGCGGCTACCGCACTGGCCTTCGAGAGGGCTGGCAGGGAATCGTTACAAAAACAGCCATTCGTGCGCTATCTAATTGAACTTAAACGCGATAGCCAGATTCCTGACCCGCCTTCATTCGCACACGTGACTTGTCTAGCCCGGACAGAGCATTCGTTCCTGGCCGTGTAACGCATTCCAATGCTGAATCGAGCTTCTGGCGCAGTCAGGCGTGATAAACCTTAATTATCCCGTCTTAATTTATCGCCTAATTCATGGCCGTCTCCAAGCTTGATTGGTATGTAATTACGTGATATGTAATACATTACGAAATCATCCGAGGGGACGGCCATGGCCCGTGGCGGGTTGTACAAGAGCGACGTGCAGAAGGCTCGCGATGCGCTGCGGGCGCAGGGCAAGCACCCGTCGGTGGACGCGGTGCGGGTGGCGCTGGGCAACACCGGCTCCAAGACCACCATCCACCGCTACCTGAAAGAGCTGGAAGAAGAGGAAGGGCAAGGCCTGGGCGCCAAGGTAGCGGTCAGCGACGCGCTACAGGATCTGGTCGGCCGGCTCGCCGGGCGCCTGCACGAAGAGGCCGAGGCCGTCGTCGCCGAGGCCCGGCAGCGCTTCGAGGCGCAGCTGCAAGAGCGCGGCCAGGCGCTGGAGCGCGCCCAGCAAGAATCGGCCGCCCTGAGTGCACAGCTCCAGCGCGCTGAAACCGCGTTGCATGAGGAAAAGACCGCGCGCGCCGCCACTCAGCAGGCGCTGGCCGAACGGATGACGGAGGTCGCGCAGCTCGGCGAACGCATCGCCGGCCTGACCACCCGCCTGGCCGAGCACGAGAGCCACGTGCAGTCGCTGGAGCAGAAGCACCAGCACGCCCGCGAGGCGCTGGAGCACTACCGGACGTCGGTCAAGGAGCAGCGCGAGCAGGAGCAGCGCCGGCATGAGCACCAGGTGCAGGAACTGCAGGTCGCGCTGCGACAGGCCAATGAGGCGTTGACCGCCAAGAACCACGAGTTGGTGCAGCTCAACCGCGACAATGGGCAGTGGCTAGAGCGCCACAGTCGGCTGGAGCGGGAGCTGGCGCAGGTCCGGCATGGCGCGGACGATCAGCGGAAGGAACTGGACGCGCTGCGGCTCACGGCTACCGAGCACCAGGCCCTGCAGACGCGCTGGGCGCAAGATACCCAGACCCTCGAAGCCGTACGGACGGAGTTGGCCAGCGCTCGCGCCGATCTAACGAAGGAGCGGGAACGTCGCGAACAGGCCGAAGCCGACGCACTGCGGGCTAGTGTGCGCCTGGACACGTTGGAGCAGTTGCTGGCGCAATTACGACCCGATCACGTGGATAGTTCGGACGCGCGAAAAAATCCGGCAACTCAATGATTCAAAAGACGAAATCAGACTCTATGGGGTATTTTTACACGTATCTCGGCTGAACCCCTCTTCGACGCGCCCTGCCCCTTCCTGGTCGACCATGAGTGCTCGGTCTACGAGCACCGGCCAATCGTCTGCCGCACGCACGCGAGCATGGCCGACACCGCGTTGTTGTGCGAACGGGTGCCGGGTCACCCGCTGGATGTCCCTTATCTGGATAGCCGAATGATCTGGGGTGCGGCCCTGATGCTGCAGGCAGATGAGGTCCTGGCTGACATCAGGCAATTCTTCCCGACACCGGACAGTAGGCTAGTAAAGTAGCCTTTCCGGGTGAGGTAGCGGGTTGAATGGGATATTTTAATAGCCTATTCTAGGGCTATGGACAGTCAAATCGAGATCCACTTGGATGGGGAGTGGCGCGCCGCTGGCACGCTGAGCGTGTTCGAGCGCACCGCACGCTTCGAGTACCTGCCCGAGTACGTCTTCGGACACCCCGCCCCGCCGCCAGTTGCGCTCAGCCTGCCGGTGAGCATGAGCATCGAGCGCGCCGGCCTGCGGCAGCGCAAGACGCCCCTGGCCTTCCTCTGGGACCTGGTGCCGCAGGGTCGTGGCCGCCAGCACTTGGCCAACCTGCTCGATGTGTCGGACCAGGATCCTGACTTGGATCTGTTCTTGGCCCAGCACGGCGCCTTCGCGCCGATCGGGCGCTTGCGCCTGTCCACCGCAGTTGCGTTCTACGAAAAGCAGACTGCGGGTATTGCAGCGCTCGGCTTCACGATCGAGGACATGATCCAGCGCACGGGCGAATTCCTCGACCAGCTGGCCGTGCACGGCATGTTGGCCGCCGGCACCCCGGGCGTGCAGGGCGTCGCGCCCAAGTTCCTGCTCACTCAGGACGCGGACGGGCGCTGGTTCCCGGACGCAGCGTTGCCAGACGAGCGTGCGCGCCAGCACTGGCTGGTGAAGCTGCCGCGAGGCCGAGCGCCTGAGGATCTGATGATCCTGCGGCACGAAGCGATCTACCTGCAGGTCGCCGCGGCGAGCGGTCTGCGATCGATCCAGGCTCCTCGTTTCAACGAAGGGATGCTGTTCCTGCCGCGTTTCGATCGCGAGCTGGCCAATGGGCGCGTCGAGCGCGTGCACCAGGAAACCGTTGCATCGCTGATGGGTGCGGCCGGATTCGGGCGCACGGGAGATCTGTTCGAGATAACGGAGCGGCTGGCCAGCGTGACGACCAGCCCGGAGGTTGAGGTGGGCGAATTTCTTTGCCGCGATGTGCTCAATCGAGCCCTGCGCAACACCGACAACCACATGCGCAACACGTCGGTGCAGCAGCTGACGGACGGCACAGTGCAGCTGGCGCCACTGTACGACTTCGGGCCGATGTTCAAGGATCCGGAGCTGATCAACCGCACGTGCAACTGGTCTGGTCTCAACGGCGGGAGCGCCAAGGACTGGGGTGAAATTCTTGAAAGACTCAAGCTCGACGACGGGATCAAACACGCTGCCGCCGAACGACTGCACGCATTCGGTGAGCAGCAGCTGCCAAAGCTGGAGGGGCTGCTGCGGGACCACGACGCTGACCAGGAAATCATCGACGCCTGCCTGCGAGAGATCGAGCACCAGGCGCGCCAGCTATCGGAGATAGGTAATGGCAACTGCCCGAAGCCGTGACCGGGACCTGGTTCGCCAGAAGCGGGAGCAACTGGATACCGCCATTGCTCGCGGCGAGCTGAGTGTGCCAGAGGCGGTCAAGCGGATGCGCGAGATCAGCGGACTGACGCAGGAGCAATTCGCAAAGCACCGCGGCATGTCCCTGCTCACGCTGAAGAAGATCGAATCCGGGAAGGGTAACCCCACCTTGGATACGTTGGAAAAGATCGGCCGCATCTTCGGCTACAGGATCGGCTTTATCGCGAAGCGCGACGAATCCACTTCGGAGTAGCAGGTCATGCCCCCTCGCGTCTTCAACCGCCACCACAAGGACGCCCCCGCCGGCGCGGTGTACATCGGCCGGGGCACGCCGTGGGGCAATCCATTCGGTATCGTCCCAGGGGTGACGCGCCAGGACGCCGTGAAGCGCTTCCTGCAGCGCGTCGAGGCAGATCCCGACTACCAGGCAAGGATCCGCCAACAGCTCGCCGGTCGCGACCTGGTCTGCTCCTGTGCGCCTCGCCTATGCCATGGCGACGTGCTGCTCGCCGTGGCCAACAACCTGCCGCTGCCGCAGATCGAGGAGCCAGACCCGGCTCCGCAGCCGTCGCTGTTCTAAGCCCGGTACGCAGGGGTGACAGACTGGCACTCCTGACAACGGCGTCGGCCGTGCTGCGCCAGGTTATCGAGCAGCCTTCACGACCCTGCGCTTGCCATCGGGCTTGTGCTTAGTGGGGGTGGGCTTGGCCACGCCTGGCACCAGGAAGTCAGCCCTGCTGCGGCCGCGCTTGGTCAGGGCGCTGAGCCAGCGGGGCATCGATCCGCGTCCGGTCCAAGTCTCATCCGGGTTTTCAGGATTGCGGTACTTGGCCGGGAGCTTGGTCCGCGCCTTCGCTTTCCGGCGCCGCCGGCGCTTCGGGCCCGCCACCGCGTCTGCCGTCGCGATCCCGAACAGCTCCTCCATCGTGTAGCCAGCCTGGGCGGCCTCGATCACGATAATGGCCCTGACCTGGGATGCGGGCTTCCGTTGCAGGAGTTCAGCCTTTCGCTTCTCAGCTCGGCGAATAAGCCTTGCAAGCTCGACGTAGGTCAGGTTGCTGAGTTCAGCATCATAGGCCGGCATGCGTGCTCAACTCCTCGAAGTAGTTGGAATAGAGATCGGCATGGAGGCGGAGAACCCAGCTGCGACTCTTCCGTGAAATAAGCGCCGCGACTGCTGTGTTCAAGAAATACGTGTAGTCCTTCGCATCGAGCTTTTGACGCTCCGGTTGGATATTGAGCCTCTTTTCAATTTCGAGTGGGTAAGCTGGACCTGAGCAGGTACGGGATCGGGTATGACTGACAAGCTGTTTGAGGCTGCCTTGGGGGTCTCTCCGCCGTGGCAGGTGACGGGCGCGGACTTCGATTTGGCGGCCAAGACGCTCACCATCCGGGTGGACTTCATCGCCGGCAGCCGCTTCGCGCTGGCTGGCGTGGAGGGCCAGCATCCGGTTCACGACACCGTCGCCAAGCGTTACCGGCACCTGAACTTCTTCCAGCACGAGTGCTTCCTGGAAGTGCGTATCCCCCGGGTAAAGCTGCCCGATGGCAGCGTCCGCCAGGTCGATCCGCCGTGGGCCGGCAAGCTCTCGGGCTTCACGCTGCTGTTCGAAGCCCTGGTGCTGCTGCTGTGCCAGCAGATGACCTTTGCCGCGGCGGCGCGCCTGGTGGGCGTGAGCCGTCACCGTGTCGCCGCGCTCTGCGAGCGCTACGTGGAGCTCGCCCTGGCGCAAACGGACCTGTCCGCGGTGCGCGAGCTGGCCATCGACGAGACGTCGCGGGCTCGCGGGCATGATTACATCACGCTCGCCGCAGACGCCACTGAGCGACGCGTGATCGCCGTGGCGGAGGGCCGCGGCGCCGACTCGATCGCCCAGCTGACAACCGAGCTGCAAAGCCGTCACTGCCCTGCGGAGCAGATCACGTCCGTCAGCATCGACATGTCGCCAGCGTTCATCAGGGGCTGCGCCGAGCACCTGCCCAACGCGCGCGTCACCTTCGACAAGTTCCACGTCATCGGGCACGCCAATGCGGCCGTGGACAGGATGCGCCGCATCGAGCAGCGCAGCGACAAGTCCCTCAAGGGGATGCGCTGGTCGCTGCTGAAGAACCGCGCCAGCCTCAAGCCCGAGGCTGCCGCCGATCTGGATGCCCTGATCGCCAGGATGGCCACTGTGCGCACCGCGCGCGCCTGGGTCTACAAGGAGCAGCTGCGCCAGATCCTCGCGCGCAAGCAGATCAACGTGGCACGCGACATGCTCAAGCACTGGTGCACCTGCGTCATGCGTTCCAAGGTCGAACCCATGAAGGAGGTCGCCGCCATGGTCCGTCGCCACCTCGAGGGCATCGTCGCCTGGGCCCAGACCCGCCAGACCAACGGCTTCCTCGAAGCGCTCAACGGCCTGTTTCAGTCCGCCAAGCGCCGCGCTCGCGGCTTCACCCGCTTCACCACTATCAGAACCGTCATCTTCCTGATCGCCGGCAAGCTCGACTTCGCAGTGATCAACCCTCATGCCCGGCAACCCACTTGAAATTCAACAGAGCCGATATTGAAGAATGAGTCGCGCCAGGTGTCGCTGACATACTCGCCATGTCGTTGGATCAAAACAATGGAGAAGTCGCTGCGCCACGCCTGGAAACCAATAATGTGTGGGTCTCGTCGCTTGTGGGCCTCCTTCACCGCGCTCTTCTTGCTGGGAACGAACTCAGCGCAAAACTTTAGATCGCCGTTGGTGGCGGCCATATACGAATCTTCCGCTGTCTTCGGCGTCGAGGGCAGAAATAAGTATGGCCCGACGGCATCGCTGTAATCCCCGCCCGTATGGTCCCGTTCGACGTGAAGGAGCTTTCGTAGCCGAGTGATCTCTTCGGTCTGTAGCGCCGCGGAGCTTCCATCGAGAAAGCGCTTCAGCGCGACCGCGCTGACGCCGATGTCCTCGGCAACGGTGGGGAGAGATTCTGGCCACGCGGCCAGCAGCGCCGCAAAATCAAAATCATCGCCTCTGTACCCTGGCGGGTACGTCGGCTTCGCCGACATCACGTCGCGGAATAACTCTTCTTCACTAGCCGTGCGTGGAATAAGAACCGGTTCTGGAGCTACGCCTTGCCTGCTCACACGTACCTCCGCTGGGAAGAGACATGGACACGGGTGGGTTCAGTAACCTACAGCACCTATTTGCAGGCGCTATGGTATACCGGTCCCGCCCCGAACACCACCAGTGCCATGTAGTCGCTGTCCGGATCTCGGCGCTTCAACATCGAGCCTTCGACCAGTTTGAACAGTCCGAACGCGCCATTGGGGTATACCAAGGCCGCCTCGATCTGGTTGGCTTCGGATTTGAACATGTCCTGCAGCTGCACGCTCGAAGCGAACGCCAGCGGCTTGGGTTCCTTCTTCCATGCTCCCTGCCTGAGGAATGACACGTAGTGGGCGCCGGCTTCCTCTTCGATCCTGATGTCCGCCTTACCCTCTTTCTTGGTGGCATAGCAGCCGGCCATGGCGTCAGCAGACGCCGTACGCGCGACCTCAGTGCCTTCCTGGCCAGCAGAATCCGCGGCGCCACCGCATCCGGTGAGCCCAACAGCGAGCACCAGCACGGCGTACTTCATCGACTTCATGTTTCACTCCAGTGGTTGAGTTCTAGCGAGATTGGCGCAGGGCCGTGGCGTACTGCAGATGCGTAGCGAGGCCGGTCCGGACACGGCGCTCGAACACGTTGCACGCACCAGGATCGAGATGGTCGACGATGTCAGTGTCGGGGAGGTAGACGGCATAGCCACCCGACAGGGTCTTCTCGATCCGCATGGGTGTGCCGGACTGGATCCAGCCGTCCTCACGCATGGATGCATCGGTGACGGTGTTGGGCGCGCGTAGGCGTACGGTGGTAACAGGCACGAAGCAACCGGAAGTCGTGCGAATACCTGGTTCCCCCTGCTCGCATGGGCGCGTATCGGGGAGCACGTCCAACACGCGGGCGTGATCCAACACCTTGTCCAAGCGCGTTGACGCGCAATGGCTGTGCCCTTGGGAGAGCCGCAGCGTGCCGATCGCGTCGTTGTGCGACTCATAGGCGGTACCGCATCCGGTCAGAAGAAGGCCTGTACAGATGCCGATGAGGGCCCTCGCGCGCCTGCCAAGTCGTGTCATTGAGCGGAGCACAACCACTGCGAGACCGGAATGATCCCGTGGAGATGGCGATCGCCGGCAGCATACCGGTAGATCCCGCCAAACACCTGGTAGGTGGGACCTCCACCGTAGGTTACGGCGGAGAGTTCGACCAGGTCGCCAAAAGCTCCCAGCAGGACATGATCATCAGGAATGGAAACACGGATGTTGTAGCGCCACCGGTTGTATGGGAGCGGAGCTCGCACGCTAAGCACTCCCTCATAGTCTCTGCCGCGACCGTCGGTAATCACCACCTGGCGAGATGGTTCTGCATGGATTGCGAACGCCTTTAGCTCGTACGGGGCGCCCTTCGCTGCAGGATTCACGCATTTGAGCGTGCTCGCCGATGCAGCTTGGACCAACTGCATAGCAGCGAGAGCCACCAGGCCTGCGCCGATCACTGACCACTTCAACGTCATCCGTCTTGCCTCACATCGTTCGTTGTTTGTTGATTTCGTCGAGCGCGGCCAGCGCAGGCGCTATCAGCGCTTCCCGGCGTTGTCTCCATATTTCCACTGCCTGATGCGCGTCCACTTCCTGGGCGCCACAGAACACCGCCATGCGGCGTTTGCTCTCGACCAGGTCGTAGTGCGGTGCACGGCCCTTGTTCTGGAACCACGCCCTTTTCAGTCCGATCCGCTCGGCCATTGCGTGGAGCTCAGCCAGATCCACGCTGTCGCTGAACATGTGGCAGCTGGCAACTTTGCGGCCGTGCATCTCCCAACCCCAGCTCCTCATCTCGTCCACGTAGACGGTCATGTCCGGTTCTCATCAGCGAAGCGCTTGACACCGCGCGGCGTGTCGATAGTATAACCATAGTCAAACCATACGACACAATACACAGCATGGCGAAGGCTACCTCCACGCTCCCCCAGATGGACCTTTTCCAGCGGGCTGTCTGCGAGGTCTACAGCGAGGCGGGCGAATCGCCTGTGGCCAATGACGCCCTCTATGCGGCCGTCCAGAGCAAGCTGGGACTGAGCGATGCCGCGATGGCCGAGCGCACCCCCATTGGGCGTGCCGGCGCCCCCCGGAGCCTGATCAAACGCAAGATTCGGTGGGCCCAGCAGAGCGCTCGCGCCCTAGGCCTAGTGGAGCGCACGGGCACCCGGGGTGAGTGGCGCCTGCGTCGTCGCACGGGGGACATGGGTCAGGTTGCCGGCGCCGGCACGGCTCTGCTGGCCTTCAGCACCAAACTCGGTTTGGCGATCTGGGCACGGTGCGAATCAGTGTTCCCGCACCTGCGGGAGCAGATTGCGTGCTGTTTGACCTCGCCCCCATACCTACTCGCGCGTCAGCGGGCTTATGCAGGCCCAGGCACCGAGCAGGAGTACATCGAGTTCATCGTCCGGGCTCTGGAACCGGTGGTGCGGCAGCTTCTGCCCGGCGGATCGATCGCCCTGAACATCACCAACGACGCCTTCGAGTCGGGGATGCCGACCCGCAGCCTGTACCGGGAGCGCCTGGTGCTGGCGCTGTGTAGCGAGCTCGGCTTGCACAAGGCCGATGAGCTGGTGTGGCATAAGATTTCCGCGGCTCCTGGACCCTACCAGTGGGCTTCGCGTACCCGACAGCAGCTCAATGCCGCATACGAGCCGATCTACATTTTCACGCCCGACCCGAAGGCATGGTTCGCCGACAACAGGCGGGTGCTCGAACCGCACACCCCGGCGCAGAAGCGCCTGATCGCCCGCGGTGGCGAGGCGCGCAGCGGGGTGTTCAGCGATGGTGCTTATCGCGTCAAGCCCGGCAGCTTCGGCAACCCGACAGTGGGGCGCATCCCGCGAAACGTGTGGTCCGTCGGACACCGCGATCGAGCCTCGATTGCCATGAACGCCTTCGCCAAAGCCAACGGCCTTCAGCCGCACGGAGCTCCGATGCCCTACGTGATCGCCGAGCGGCTGGTCCGATACCTGACGCGGGTGGACGACCTGGTCGTGGACCTGTTCGGCGGGCGGCTCACGACGGCTGCAGCCGCTGAGGCCAACGGCCGGCGCTGGCTTGTTACCGAGCAAATCTGGGATCACTTGGTCAGCGGCGCCACCCGCTTCGGCAAGGCGATCGCCAATGGCGAAAGCAACATCCAGGTCGATACCAACGGGAGCGTGATGCTGTGAGTCAGGACCTGGTCCTCAGCAAGGTGGAGCATGGCTCGGTCGAACGGATCGTGCGCTTCGACGACCCGCGCCCGGGCACGTACTGGCGGGTCAAGAAGAAGGTGGTGGCCAAGAAGGAACGCCAGTGCAACGCGTATGACCTGGACAAGGGCCTGGTCCTCCTGCTGCGTTCAGTGGTCCTGGCCGAAGGTGAGCCGCACACCTACGTGCTCGCGCCGCATCCGTCGTGGCCCGAAGACGAGCAGGGAACGCAGGAGTTCCATGCGGATGTCTTCCACAAATACTTCGAGCCGGAACCCAACGGGGCCAAGGTGCGGGAAGCGGAGCTGAAGGATCTGGGCGAGCGCATGGCCGAAACGCAGCGGCTGCTTATGCAGCCGCCGCCGGATGCAGTCCCGGTGGCCCTGCTGGCCCACGACCCGGTCCAGCAGGTGGGCGTGCCGGGTCAGGCCCTGGCCACGCCCGACCTGATCAACCAGATCCAGCTCCACGTCGCCCGTGTGGAATCCAATGCAAAGGCGCTGGCCGAATGGACTGGCCAACATTCAGCGACGTTGAGCGAACAAGCTACCGAGCTCGCCAAATTCCACACCGAACGCGCGCAGGTCTCTCTCGCGCTCGCGCAGGCGCAGCAGGAGGGCGTGCAGGGCGCCCTGCGCACTGTGGAGAACCTGAAGATCTACTGCGGCGAGGGAATCTCGATCACCCAGCTGCGCGACGGCGAGCCGGCCGAGCGCGGTGAGCGCCTGCACGTCTACCAGGAATTGCTCTCTTTCGACGAAGAAACGCTCATCCACCTGGACCAGGGCGGCGCAGATCACACCCACGTCGACGAGCTGGCCGAAGTCCTGCGCGACGAAGCCCTCGTGTCACGAATGCTTCCCGCGCCGCTGAGCATGGTGCTCGTGCGCTTCCGCGCCGGCTACAAGGAGTTCATCAAGACTACCGACCCGAGCATGGCCGCGCAGATGGCGACGGCCAAGTACAACGCGGAAATGACGGCCGAGTCCAGGCGGGCGCGGTTGCTTTTGCGCGACGGCGGCCGGCTCTACCTGCTCGAATCGGAGGATGTGTTCGACGGCCTCACCCAGCTGATGCCCAACAGCGCGTCGCTGACCGGCATGCTGGCCAAGACGGACTACCTTGGCCGCGAAGTCGGGGTGCTCTCGCGCGAGGACATGGAGTACGCCGAAGCGTGGCAGAAGCAGATGGGGGCGCTGGATCGTTTTGCGAAGGTCCTGGTCTGTCTGTGGGGCCTGCGCGACACGAAGGGCCTGTTGGCCGACAGCGCAATTCCGCTCTTCAGCAACTGGCTCGACCCCGCGTTCCAGGACGCCTTCATGACGCTGGTCGACCAGAGCAGCATGCTCGGCGTTCAGCGCCCCTTGTACGCCAACTGGCGCGACACTCACAACGCCTACCTCGCCCCGGGGGCCACGGTTGCAGTGCTGCGCAGGAAGTGCATGCGGCAGGAATTCATTCCTGGTGCGTATGCGACCCAGCCGCGGTATGACCAGTACCAGAGGAAATCGGTCTACGACAAGTTCTACAAAGTCCAGCCCGACACCCCCGAGGTGATGTTCGCCCGGGTGCAGCGCGATCGCCGGGGATGCTATGTCGAGGTCCCGCTGGTCTACGACGGGCACCGCGATGTGCAACGCGAGGCGCGTAAAGGCAAGCTGTACCTGCACGGCGGAGCCCTGCAGCACACGCTGGTCGTCGATCGCGTACGAGCGAGCGACCTGACGTACTACCTCCAATCGCGCCAGGCGCGTGTCGACTATGCGGAGTACATCGAGCTTTTCCAGGCGGCACGGACCTGGGTCCGTGATCGCGACACAATCGAGGGGCCCTATCGGGATCAGCTGCAGGCGGCTGTAGTGGCCGCCCAGATCCCGCACGACATCGACGCACTGCAGGACGCCATCACCGATGCCCTGGCCGTCGCGCGGACGGCCCGTCGCGACCAGGCCATCCCGACGCCCGGGACGCCAGCGTTCAGGAGCTACTTCAAGGCCGCGCTCGATGTCTTGCACGCCCTGCTGGCGGGCAGTGCCGATCGCGTGGCCGCAATCGAAGCATGGTCGGGCCAGAACGATCGGCTACCCCTGCGCCTGGTGCTCAGCGGCAAGGACGCGTGGGGCTTGTACTGCGTCCCCACAGCCGACGAGCACGATTCGCGCCTGGGCAGCGCCGTGCACGCCACCTACCTGTCGGTGAGCTTCGGAAGCGGCGGCCTGCAGGTGTTGGCCAGCGATCGCCGCCTCCTGATGGCCAACGCCGGCGAGCAGGTGGTTCACGACTGGGATTGGTCCGAGGAGCGGGCCGTTCCGTGGGAGGTTGAGTGGCACGGCGTCGATCGCGCTCGCAAGCACAGGGTGCAGCTGGGTGCGAAGGGCTGGCTGTGGGATGGGCCGCGCCGGCACGAAAATCAAAGCTGGTTCGAGCGCATGCCTTACGCCGCTGGCGTCCAAGCGCTTGATCTATGCAAGTCGCAGTCGGCCTGGTTCGAGTCCGAGCTGAGCTTGGACGAGCTGACGGCCCAAGCCATTCACTGGATGAATACGCAGAGCAAGAAGACGGTCAGTCGCCTCTCCTTGAGGGTCGCGATCGGCACTGTGCTGATGAAAGGCAAGCCGCGTGTCCTGACGGCGACGACCGACGCGATCTTCTATGTCTGCGCCAATGGAAACCACGAGCAGCGTGAGGCGTTGCGCGGGGCGATCGAGGGCATTTACAGCAACCCGGCCAGCCACCTGGAGGCCATCAAGGCTCCCGAGGTCCGCTGGCGTGTTCGCAGTCTCGACCTGATCGATGCTCACCTGGCCCGTAGCCATGTTCATTTCGGCACCGCCACGAATGCCAGCTTCTGCGAGCACGACAAGGACTACATCAAGGATCCCGGCGCCAGCGTGGAGCAGAACCGCAAGCGCGAGGTGGAAGTCACTTCGCTGACTCCGCTTGGCGCCCGGCTGGTGCCGTGGCTCGCAACTCGCACGCGCGCCGCTGCTTGATCGACCATAGGAAGAACATGAACTCTGAGCCCCCCTCGCGCAAGATCAATCCCTACCAGCCCGTTCTGCAGGCGATTTCTCAGAACGGCCGCATCGTGGGACTTGAGTCGCACGCGGCCTTGCCCGACGGCAAGCACGACCTGTTCTTGGCCGCACCGCCCGCAGCCTACGCCGGCACCGGTGAGTCCGCCGCCGAGCATGCGGCCATCGCCTTCGCGCTGGAGACAGACCAGGGTCTGGACTTCCTGCGCTGCTGGAATGAAGGCGATTATGCGGCCATCAGGCGCGATTGGCCGGAAGCGCCTGCCGCGGTGTTCCTTTCGGATCCCGTGATCGCTGCCCTCAGCTGCAAGAACGAAGCGGTCAGCGTCCGCGACGCGCTCGTACGCCTAAGCGAGGCCGTTTTCGGCCGCGAGCTCGGCGATGAGCCGGACGTGTATGCCGATCATGACAAGCTCTGTGAACTGGCGCGCATTACGCGAACAGCGTTGGCGTCGACCTCGAAGGGTTTCGGCGGCCGCGCCGATACCGCAGGTTTCCTGGCTGTTGGCCAGGCCGTGGCACTCATTAACCTAGAGCCGGCGAAGTCCGCGCGTGTCGCGCACGCGCACACGTTGCTCCAGGACTTCCTTACCAGCGCGTCCGTACAACGTCCACAGCAGTGAGCAGGCAACAATGAAAGCCGCAACGTTCAGTTTCGAGGGCCAAGAGTTGACGGTGGCACAGATCCGGGAGCATGTCCCGGTGCTGGGCGAATCCACCATTCGCTCGCACTTGCGAGCCGGCCGAAACACCCGCGCTGCCATGCTGAACTTCAATTCGACCATCGCCAGCCGACAGGGCGGCCGCGAGGCGGCGGAGCGTGCCCGGAAGGCCGGCAGCGAAACCCGGTGGTCCGGTCGGGGATTCTGACCTGCATGGCTGATCTCTCGGTCATCGACCATGCGGCGCTGGCCATAGTGGCCAGGTGCCCTGACGGGATCCTGCCGGCCGCTCTGGGCTACGGGCTGCTGAAGTCCGGAGCTGTGACCACGGAGCGTCCGCGGATCAAGCCGCAGGGCGCGGCATTGATCGCCGCACGCCCCGCTCGCCGACTCGAACAGGCCGGTTTGATCTGGTTCCACTTCGCCGGTGAGTACCGGGAGGGCTTCAAGATCACGCTCGCAGGACAGCGTTACCTGAACAGCCTGCACCCTCAGCAGGCGGCCTGAGTCGCGCCAGTCAGCCGACAGACGGGTTGCCCCGATACCCGCCTCGTAGAATGTGCGGTCGCACAATTTTCCTTGTCGTCGCAGGAGCAGGTCGTCTCATGGCGTGGTTCATGGCCAGTGTGGCCGTAGTGGCAGTGATCGCGGGCCTGTTCTGGTTCACCCGGATTTGGAAGCAGGACATGCGGCGCCTGACCACCTCGGTGGTGCGCCCGCTCGAACGGTCCATGGAGATCGGGCTGGTCGCGGCCCAGCGGTGTGACCGCATGGACGAGCGCTTGGCCAGCACCGAGCAGCAGCTGCGCGAGAGCTTGGCGCGGGAATCCGCCTTGGCCGCCCAGAATGAAGAGCTGCGTGGCACTCGGCAGGCCCTCCTGGACGTGCTCACGCAGGAGCGGGACAAGAACAACTGCCTGCATCGCGAACTGGCCAGCGCCCAGGCACGTGCCACCCGCGCAGAAATGCTTCTGGACGGCCTCGCAGGCCCCGCGGCGAATACTGGCACCCGTCCTACCCTGAGCGTCGCCGCCGCTGGCTGAGGCAGCCTCTGGTGCCGAATTGACCGCGCCGGCGCCCTCGCCGACCGGTCGTCCCCACGATCCATAGCCGGCCACCAGGTGGCCGCCGGCGAGTGCGGGGCCTTCCATGCCCCGGGCGAGCCGGGGCGCTGTGGAGGGCTGCGGGGCGATCGCAGGCGTAGCCTGCCCGGTCATACCGCCCCGATCAGGGGTCGCCCGGCGGGGGCACCGGGTCCAGGAAATCCGGCCCTCCGGGATTTCCTCTGGACGAGTTCACGCGCGTCGACACACGGCGCTGCTCCACTTCCGGGAACGGGGCGGCCAGGAGCATCCCCATCGCGTCCTCGGCACTGGCGCGCATCCACTCGGCCGCCTGGTCGGCCTCCAGGAAGATTGGCGTCCTGTCGTGCAGATCAAAGCGCTCGGGTGCATCCGAGGTGATGATGGTCACCGACCCGGCTTCGTCCTCGTCTTGCAGGCGATGCCGCGGCTCCCAGAGGCCGGCAGCGTAGAGCGTGCGGTTGTCATGCGGGTGGATGTAGTAGGGCTGCTTGTACTTCTTCCCGCCGGCCTGCTGCTCCCGCCACTCGTACCACCCGGCCATCGGTATGAGGCAGCGCCGGCCGGCTTTCCATGCCGCGCGAAAGGAAGGCTTCTCGGCGACCGTCTCGACCCGGGCGTTGATGGTCGAATAGCTCATCTTGAGATCTTTCGCCCACGGCGGAATCAGACCCCAGCGCATCTTGCGCACCGCCAGCGTGCCGCCATCGTCCATCAGCAGCGCCATGCGCTGCGTGGGACTGAGGTTGTACCGGGCCTCGATGTTGGCCAGATCGTCTTGGACGGCCGCCGGCCAAGGCGTCAACGCGTTCCCGAAAAGCGAGAGCTGGACCACCCGTCCGCACATCGTCAGGCCCCCCTCTGTTCTAGCTCCGCGAGCCGCCTTGCCGCGGCGTCCCTATCGCTACCGCGCCAAGTCTGATGCGAGAGCCAACGCAGGTGTTTGCGTTCTGCCGCGAGCAGCAACGCGTCATGATGCCGGGCGACCCAGAGCTCGACGCCGGCCCTGCCAGACTCGTAGCTCGTGCACGGCCGCCGCACCGGTTCCGCACGATCGGGGTAGCGCAGCAACGCAAACCAGCGCTGCCCCGCCCCTTCGTCCAGGCGCGCTACCTCGGTGCCGCCCAGATAGTAAGCATGGGGCGGGCCGTCGGTCGCGTGCCCGAAGATCGACATCCACCTACCGTCCATGGGCGGTAGTGTGCACCTGGTCGTCGCACCCGCTGTGACGGCCCGAAGGACCCGTATTCAGGCGGGTTTTCAGCGGTCGCCGGGCTGTCCTTCCCGCTGGATCCGGTCGTAGACCTCGCCGCGGTGGACCTCTACCTGGCGGGGCGCCTCGATCGCGAACCGGACGTGGCCGCCGGAGCTCAACTGGGCGACCGCTACCAGGATGTCTGTGCCCACCCGGACACCCTCGCCGGCGGCGAGCTCGAAGATCTGCATGGGAAGGAGTCGGGGAAGCGGGACGCCGAATCTATCAGCTCCCAAGTCAGCTGGGTTGGTACCCTTCCGCTGGGTGCCACGGGGCTTGGTGCGAGTCCTGCGCCCGCTTCAGTGCCCGGCGCGTCCCGAGCTCGTCGACCGTCCACGAGGCGATCGAATCGCAGCCGTAGGCATCGGTCTGCCAGATGATGCCGCTGTCCAGGTCGACCGACAGGAACACCTGGCCAACGTAAACGTGCCTCCCCGACGCCAGCAGGCGCGCAGCCTCTGCCGTTTGTGCCGGCGTCAGATCCTGCGGGTAGCAGTCGTTGGCCACCGCCGCCGCCGGGTCAATGCGGCCGCGGCGATTGCGCAGCGATGTGGTCGACCATTTCCTGCGCTGCGGCTACGCCCTGCTCCATGAGCTCGGCCAGCGGCGTCCCTGGGACGTTCGCGTCGGCCAGCTCCTCCCGCACCGTGCGGTCGATCCCGGCCCAGATCGACTGGGCCTGCTGCAGCAGCGCGTGGATCTGTGCGACCGCTTCGGCCGGCTCGATCTGCTCCACGCCCAATGCCTTCACGGCGCCGGCGTGCAGATGGCGCGCGAAGTCCTCCGCGGTGCGATCCACGCGATCGACCACCGAGTTCAGCACGTTCATGGTCGAGGGGTCATAGAGCTCGAACGTGGTGCTGACGATGTTCTGGCCAGCGCCCACCCGCGCATGCAGGTTGCGCAGGGCTAGGGCAGTTCCGTTCACCTGCGTCACCAGGGCCTTGTAGGGCTCGCCGATGTACCCCTGGTCGCGCAACGCGTTGCGCACGGCGAACAGACGGGCCTGCAGGACCGAATCGAGCACGTCCTGCCAGTCCGCATGCTTGGCGGGGTCATCCAGGATGGCGCCATAGCCGCCTTCCTTCATCAGGTCCTCGACCAGGTGGCCCACGGCGCCGCACTCGCGCCAGGCGGCCAGTTCAGTGGCGGCAGTGGGTTCGGTCATGGTCACGCCCTCGGTCAGTTCACTTTCACTTTCGTCAGCATATCGGGTTGGAGGGCGCTCTGCACGGGGCATGAGAAGCCTCCGCGGATGGGCTCAGTTCCGCATTGCCTCGGCTTTGTCCTTCATGCCCTGCGCTTGTGCATCTTCTCGCGCCCGCTCGCCGCGCACACGTGACAAGACGCCGTCGACGTCCTGGTTGCTGACCGGCACGACAGCAAATGCCTGGTGGCTGGCAGGGCTCCAGCTGGCGCGCGAGATCCGCACGCCAACCTTGTCCGTGTACCAGTACGACGGCGCGCCCTCACCCTCGAAGCTCGTGGCCTCCGTCCAGTCCACGGCGAGCAACCGGTCCTCGATCGTCGGCAAGCGACGCCCGAGAGGGTCGCTGGAAGGATTGTGGAAGGTGATTCCATGGAACCGAAGCTCTGCCAGCGGCACCAGGCTCACGTCGCCACCTTGCGGAGCAACCAGCTCCAGGACGGCGCGCGTGTAGGGAACGCCCAGGAACGAGCCCGCTGCCCTGACGCAGGAAAGCGATACATGGGGTCCGGATCCAGGCAACGAGTCGAAGGCATCGCCGCAGTCGTTGAACCCCATCGCCTTGGCATCCGCCGCGTTGCCGGCGAACTTGAACCCCCCGATCTGGCTGACGTAAGGCTGGCCGTCAACGTGACCGGATACGTCGATCACCGCCGCCAACTCCAGCTGCTTGGCCTGCTCAGCTGCAGCACGTTCCCTGTCCACGAGTTGTTGGGAGGGTTGGCAGCCCGTGCCACCGACGATGATCAGGGTCAACAAGCTGGCAACGATGGTCGAGCTGGTGCGCATGGGCGTCTCATGTACCGACGGAACGAACTTTGGTAATGGTATCGATTCAGCGTGTGCTGCGCACCCGGGCCACCATTCGGCATCGAAGGGAGGCAAGTTCGGCAGCTACACCGCTACCCACCCGCTCTGGGGTATTGAAGGACCCCGCCGCGGCCGGCGGCCGAAGGCCGGCCGTGCATCGTGCCCAGCCGCTCGCAGACGATCAGATTCGAGGCCGGAAAGGTTCGGGTTCCTCGTCAGCAAGGTCCAATGGGATCAAGGCGGCCGTGCATTGGCGCTGGAGCTCCGACATGACCTCCATGGCTGGACTGGCGTCGAAGAGCGCGATGACCTGGCTGGCCGCGTGGCTGGCGCGCGGCAACAAGATTGCTCGGTGGGCATCACCGCTCGATCCGCCGTAATCCGCACCCCCCAGACGGGGCGGCATCTCACACGTCAAATAGGGAACGCCACCGGCGCGGAAGGCATCGGTCAGGGCGTTCATGAATCGCGCATCGTGGCGCACGGCGTACACGGCAAACTCGCCCTGAATCGCGCGCAGCGCTGTCTGGTCGACCGAATAGCGCGTCAGGGGTGCCCGGAAGCGCACGTTCTCGCCGAGCTGGCCGGCTATGTAACGCGCTGCAGCGAAGCGATGGGATCCCTCGCTGTTGGACAGGAACACCCGCCCATCGTAATCGTGCACCACCAGCGAATCGGAGGCGGTGTCTTGACGCCTCCAGTGCAGCAGGTGCCCCACGGCGGGTAGGGAGACGTCCTTCAGGGCCCAGGCCGCGTTGTCCAGCGCCCACGCGTCCAGGCACCGGTGGCCGTGCAGATCGCTTTTCGAGGCGGCCATGCCCTGGATCTGGCGGATATCGATTGTGACGGTCGTCTGACTGCTGACCACGAGCTGACGGAAGGCTGGGATCTCGCGAAAGCAGGCGCTGTAGTCGCCGAACGGATCACGTCGCCAGTAGGTCAGCCTGCCAGATCCGAACCTCTCCCAATGTGGCACATCGCTCAGTGCCACCGATTGGCGGACCAGGGGGCGACGCAGCACGTCGGAACCGTTGGCGAGCAGCTCGCGGATCCGGCGCAGATGCGCACCGGGCATGAAGGGGTCGAGCACCCGCATCAGATTCATCGATCGGCCAGCGTTATGGACGCAGAGAGCGCGTGTCGTCGTCCTCCAGCGCTTCGTCGGCGGCGATCCGACGCGCGTAGGCGGCGGCCTGATCGAGGGCGGCCAGACGTTCGTCGATCAGCGTGTTGATGTGCACGGTGCGATGCGGCGCGAAAGCGACCAGCAGGCGATCGAGCTCGCTCACGCCGGCCTCGGCGGTATGTCGATCGAACAGGCTCCAGTTCGGCTGGTAGGGGCTGGGCGGGTCGAACTGCAGCTTGGGGAAGTTTGGCACGCGGGGCTTGTCGATGCGCTTCACCACTCGTTCTCGGGCGTCCATGATCACGAACGCGGTGTCCGGCAATGCATTGGCGAATCGTTCCTTCAGCTGGCGCCACGCGTCGACCTCAGCGCCGATTACAGCCGCCCGTTCCATGTTGCTCACCGACATTCCATTTTGCTCCGTCATTGGGCGGCTCAGAACGACGCCGCCAGGCGCACTTCCACTTCCTCTTCGGCCCGCGGGCCGTCCGGCTTGAGCCCTCGACGGAACATCGGCATGCCAGCTGCTACCGCATCGCGCATGGCCGGTGTGATCTGCAGGGCATGCACCGTGGTCATCGGCGCATCCTTCCCCACGAACAGCGACCGTCCTTCCTGCAGCAGGGATTGGGCCTGGTAGTAGTCCACCTCGCGCCCATCCTGCGTGCGAAAGCAGTCGAATTTGGCCAGATCATCGATTTCGTCCGGCAGCAGCAGCACCAACGACGATTCGTCACCCGTGGGCGTCTCGATGGACGTGCTGTCCACGGCACCACCCAGCGGCCGTGCCCACCTGCCGACGGCGGCCGGCAGGATGTCGTCGTAGAACCCGCGCATGCCGGTGCCACCCACGGCCAAGTTCTGTCCCTGGATGCGGCCGCTGGACTTGGCCAGGATCTGGTCAGCCACGTCCTTTCCGAAGACCTTGGACGCCGGCAGACCGATGGACCTGCGCTCGGGGCTGTAAGTCACGATGCCGGCGGCGTCAACCTTGGCGTTGTAGACGATCTTGCCGTCCTTGATCGCTGCCACGGAGGTCTGCGGACCGGCGTTGACCCAGTCGATCGCTTCCACGTGTTGGCGAAGCGCCGAACTGTAGCGCTGGATCTGGGTGTCGCCGGTGGTCCACGCGACCTGCTGGTATCCAGCATCGGCGGCCCAGCGCACCAGGCGGCGGAACACCAGCATCGACCAGTCTTCCGAACGCTTGAACGGCGTCGGCGCCACCGCGACCGGCTCGGCCAACTGGCTTTCGATCATGTGCACCCGCTCGTGGATCTCAAGCCGGCGTGCGGCCTGCTCCTCGCCATCGCGCGGCAGGTCGCACAGCTCGGCCTGGAGCGCAGCACGCTCAAGGCGAAGGAGCAGGCGCTGTGCTGCACTCTCATGCGAGAGGTAACCGTGCTGGCGGCCGGCCTGGGCCCAGTCGGACTGGATCTCCTCGATCAGCAGGGTGCGAAGCCCATGCTCATCGGTGCGCTCGCTGAAACGGGCGTGCACCAGCACGTTCTGCTTGCCCTTGAAATGCGTGGTTTTGTAGCCCAGCTCCGCAACGGTGTCCCGATGGGCCTGTTCGACACTGGCCGTAGCGTGGAACCGGCCAACGGCCGCTTCGATGCGGTCCTGCGGGGCAGAATCCAGACATGCCTTGGCTTCTCGCATGGCGTCGCGAGCGACACGATGCTCCGGCGTCATGGGCGCATCGAGCACCAGCAACAGCTCGCGGTAGCTTGCCTCCGCAACCGGGTCGGCGTGCTTGAGCTGATGGCCCGGGTAGTGCGCGGCGCCCTCCCCCGCTTTCCAGCTCGCGTTCATCGCCTCTCGCACGTGCGGCGGCACCGCGCTGAAGTCGCAGAGGTCCCCGTTGGGGCCCACGATGCTCACGTAGCTGCCGTTGACCCGTACTTCCCAGCCAGATTCCTCCAACGCGGCGTTGGCGATGTCCATCTGCCCCATCACCTGCTCGCGCAGCTTCGGCACGTGCTCGCGCACATGGTCGGCAAGGGCTTCGCGGGTGACGGCGCCGGACTGGGCCTGTAGCCACGCGTCCACGCCAACCCAGGCCCGCTCGGTAGCCTTGCACAGGCCCCGCCGCTGCGCGCCGTCGAGCCACCCCAGCCACTGCTGGGCCGATGCCTGGCGCGGGGCGCCGCCGGTCTGCTCGATCGCTCGCAACAGGGCGGAGTAGAACACCGGCTCCGCCGCCGCGGCCGCGCCGCCGCGCTTGAAGGCCATCGCCGGCGCCGGCTCGAAGCTCTTCAGGGCGCCGAGATCCCAGATCACGAAGTTGTAGCTGCCGCCGTCGGCGCTGGTGCGCGACTGGCCGTCGAGATAGCGCAGGCCCGAGTAGCCGACCTGTCCCAGCACCTGGGAGGCCAGTGCATCGCCGCCGACCGCGCCTTCCAAGGCCCGATACAGATCGCGGCCCAGCTGCTGGTACGTTCCGCCGTAGGCGTTCCACTCGCGCGATAGCGCCTCGGCCTGCGGGCCGGGCAGGTGCGCCAGGATCTCTCCGAACTGCTCGGCGGTGACCTTCTCGTCCCACTGCAGCAGGCGTGCCTCATCGGCGACGTCGGCCTCGTAGATCACGCCCTCGGCCTGCAGGTGCCGGGTGTCGGCCAGCACCGTCTGCGGATCGGCCAGGATCTGGCAGACCGCTTCAGCCTCCCGGATGAACCAGCGGGTATCGCGGGCCGAGCTCATGGCCGCGTCCAGCGCGGGGGCATCGTCAGCGGCGCGAGCCGCGGCGATCCGGGCTTCGTCATCGGCCAGGTAGGCCTGCAAGTTCGCCAGCCGTTCGGCCTGCTCGGCGGCCACCTCCGCCCGAGCCTGGTCCAAGCTGCGGCCCTGGTTGAGGTAGTGGGCCAGGTCCCGGCGGGCCGCATACAGGCCCTGCGACCAGCCCTTGGCGAGCATTGCATCGGCGCCCTGCTCATGGGCGATGTAAACGCCCGCTGCCTTCACGTCCTGCGCGTGGAAGCGCTCGATCCGCGACAGCGCGCCGAGCACGTGGCCGCGGCGCGGCTCGTCCATGCCCTCGCCCATGCGCTGCATGTCTTCCACACGGTAGCCGCTGGCCAGCATGTGCAACAGCCACACCGCTTCCTCACCGGCACCGGCGCCCAGGTCGCGCTCTGCCAGCGGACGGATCTCCTCGCCCGGGACCAGCACGTTGCCCCAGCGAACCGGGTGGGTCCGCGCCGCGAGCTTGCTGCGGTAGAACTCAGCCACATCCCGGGCTTCGGCCAGGTACAGGCCGTAGCCGAACGTGTTGGCCCCCTCGCCGCTGCGGTTGAAGCCCAGCGACGGCTTGTCGAATCGGTACGGTGAGCCGTGGAAGACGCGCCGGAAGGCGACGCCGGCCAACACCGGATCCACGCGCATGTCGAAGATCGACACGGCCTGGTCCGGATGGAACGTCCGGTACTCCAGTGCCATGCCGCCGCAGAACTCGAAGCCGGCGGCCTCCACGACGTCCTTGGGCCGGTCGAACTGGTCCTCGGACGTGAAGATCCCTTGGAACACGAACCCGTCGTAGCCGGCGCGCTGCGCCAGCTCCACGCACCGCGCATCGTCGGCCACCGAATAGCAATCGGTGTAGTCGTGCGGCACCAGGTCAGCCGGATCGACGACACCATCATCGGGATCGTCGCGGTCGTAATCGAATGCGGGCGGGTGGTGCCTCAGGTAGCCGGCGATGCCGGCGAAGGCCTCGCGAGCCTCAGCCGGCGACACCCTGCCGTTGGCGGTGATCGCCGCCTCGAACTGGGCGAAGGTGATCATCGGGTCCTCCAGATCACCGAGCTGCATCGGATTGCGCAGGTCCAGGTAGCAGGCACTGACCCGCGGGATCGCCGTGAAACCGTCGTTGCCAGCTGCATACACACTGGCCACGTCCGGGGAGACCGTGTACGGCACGCTCGGCAGCCGGGTGTGCTGCGCGTTGGGCTCGTCGGTCGGGCCGTACTGGCCGCGGTAGACGACCCGCAAGCTACCGTCGGGGTTGCGCACGGCGCTGTTGGCCAGCAACGCTGTATCCGGACCACGCTCGGCCCGTCCGCCCGCGGTGCGGAAGGCCAACTGCAGGTCCGACGCCAGTGCGTCGCGACGACCGCGCTCCTGCCAGCGCTGCAGCGCATGCCCGACCGCAGCACGGGCCGCGTCCAAGTCGGCGATCAGCTCGCGCCCGCCCAGCGTGGCCTGCTGTGGTGGCGGCGAACGCCGGAACAGCTCGACCAGGCTGGCAAGCAGCTCCTGCAGCCACTGCATCAGACGTGCGACCAGATCCCGGTCTTCGATCGACGCCCAAACCTGCGGGTCGAGCAGCAGGTCACCGACAAGGTCGGCCACCGCTTCCTCGCGGATCTCATCGTCCGGCAGCGCCTGGCCTTCGAGCTCGGTCTGGCGATGCAGGTTGCGGTAGTAGCGCGCGAAGGCCTTCTCGTCGATGGCCGGCCGCAGGGCGTCGACCAGGTCCCGGTACAGATCCGGCTGCTGGAAGCGCATCTGGTGCAGGGCTTCGTGGCCCAGCACCGCCAGCACCGGGAACTCGGTGGCCACGTTCACGTAGATCCGGCGATCGCCACGCGTGCGCGTCAGCGCGCCGGAGAAATTCATCCGGTCGTCGCTGCCTTCGTACCGGATGAACACCGGCTCCACGTCCAGCAGCTGCGCCAGGGCGCGAGCCTTGATGCCTGCGTAGGCATCCGGACGGGCAAGGCGCCAGCCGGCCGCGTCGGCGTCCGGCCCCATGGCCTTGCGCAGGCTGGCGCGCAGCTCCCGCAGGGTGTCGCGATCGCGAAGGATCGCCGCCTCCGGCAGATCCCGCTCCACCGCGCCGGGGAAGATCCCGCGCAGTGAGGAAAGCGCCAGGCTCAGCTCCGTGCGCACGTAGCGCCCGGGGTGCACCTGGGTAAAGCCCAGCTCGCGGACCGCGCGTGGCACGCGGCGGTCACCGATGCCCTCGATCGCGAGATTGGCGCCGGCGGCGGTGTGCTCCACTACCAGCCGGGCGCCGTCTGCCGAAAGATCCGCCCAGCGCATGGTGCCCTCCATCAACGCAGCCCCATCCGCGGGGCCGCATCCTCGTCCAGGTACGGGGTCGGGTCGAGCATGGCGTTGCCCAGCGCCCCTCGCTGCGCCTCATCGAGCCGGCCATCGCCAATCCATGCCCACAGGCCAGGGCGGCCGTCGCAGGCCTCGTCCTGCGGGATCAGGCACAGCTCGATCTGCGGGTACTCTGCTGCCAGCGCCACCGCCTGACGGCGCAGGGCATTGAGCATGACTTCGCGCTCGACCAGCTGGCCCTGGTCTTCGGCATGGGCATCACCGACGACGGCGAATTCGCTTTCGATAAGCACGCCGTATTGGCCATCCTTGATCGCGATGAAGGTCATCTCCCCCCACAACTGCTCGCTCAGGCGCTCCCGCAGGTGCGGGTCGACCCGCAGGCGATCGGCCTCGGGCCCCACCAGGTTGTCCACCACATCGCCCCACCGATCGGTCAGGCCCGGATTGATCATCCAGCTGCCCATCGCCCCGCCGGGCAGCTCTACCGCGATGTCGCGAGCAGCCGACGAGTACGTCCGCTCGGCTTGGCCGTCGATGGCAACCGCCTTGAGCGGCACCGGCTCGCCGGCGACGCGCTTCATCAGCGCGGCTACCCTCTGGATGCCGAAGTCCGTTTCGGTCAGTCGCTGGAACTGCGGCAGACTCTGCGCAGTGCGGAGTGCATCTTCCTTCTGCTTGCGCAAGGCGCTCAATGCCTCGACCACCAGCAGCTCATCGTCCGACGACAGGACCAGCACCGGCTGCCCTGCGGTCAGCGCATGGTGCTCGGCCGTCATCTTGGCCAGACCTTCAAGCGCGATGGCGACCCGCGACTTGATTTCCAACATCGACTTCGGCCCGACCACGTCGAACTTCGGGAACGGCACGTAGTTGTAGGCCGTACCGAACGCCGCGGCGAGGAACTTGCCCGGGTCGGCCTGCATCTCCTCGCGCAGGCGCGCATCCAAAGCGCCCTCGTTAGCGATGAACTCCTCGCGCAGCTGCTCAGCCACCTGGGGGTCGCGCTTGTAGAACGGGTTGACGTTGCTCATGTCCGGATCTCTTGTGGTCGGCGGACTCAGGGGCGCGGCACGGCTTCGTCTTCCAGCTCTTCTTCGTCGTCCTCCTCCAAGGACGGCGCGTCGAGCATGGCGTCCACGTGGCCGGGCAGAACCTGGGCCTCGAACGTCAGCACCTCGCCGACGACGGTGTTGCCATCGGGATACGTCACTTCCACCAGGCGCTCGTCATCGACGTCGTCGGTGTCGCAGTCGATGGCGACGACCTGCGCCGGGTAGTCGGCCCAGGCGCACTGGATGACCCCGCCGGTCACCTCCATGCCGATGCGCGGCGGGATGAACACCGGAGAGCTCTGCAGGCTCAGCTGCATCGCCTTCTGATGCAGCAGGCTGCCTTTCAGCGCGCTCTCGTAGACGTGCATGACCGCGCTGCGGTCATCCTTGAAGCGATTCGAGTCGGCCAGCGGGCACACGGTCAACGTGCGTGGACCTTCGCCTTGGCTGGCCCACAGCTCCCAGCCTTCCTGCGAAGCGGCCGCAGCGTCCTGCTGCGTCCAGGTGTGGTTGTTCTCGGTCATAATTCATTGTTCCTGCGGCGGGGCGATCGACGGAAGCGGGTGATCAGGGCGACGGGCGTCCAGCGTTCCGAGCTTCCTGCGCAGCCAGGACGGCTGGCTCGTACTTGGCGTATTCACCCGGCATCACGTGCGCCCGGTGCGTGGTCACCGATGCCGTTTCCACCGAGCCATTGTCCTGCGGCAGATCCACCAGCGTTTCGTCGTCGCTGTACTCGTACTCGTAGTCGATGATCATCAGGTCCACATCTTGATCAGCGAACACCGACTGCACGACCCCACCGGTGAAGTTGATCCCAACCTTCGGCGGGATGTACGCCGGCGAGGTCTGCAGACTCAGCTGCAGCGCCTTCAGGTGCAGCGCGCTGCCGCCCATGGCCTTGGTGTAAACGTGCGTCAGGGCCTCGACGTCGGTGGCGAACTTCTCCAGGTCGTCCTCGCGCTGGATCTCCAGCTGCTTGGGAGCGGTGTTGTCGGTCGAGAACAGGTTCCATCCCTCGGCCGCGGCAGTGTCGGTATCGGCGTCGGTCCAGGGGCTCGGGTTCGTCATCGTCATGGCCTGAATGTGTGGTCGGGAATCGGTTGGGATCAGGGGCGCATGCCGCTGGTGGCTTCCAGCTCGTCTTCGCCCTGCTCCGCGATCGCAGGCGCCGCACGCAGGGCGTCGAAGGCCGTCAGCTCCCTACGCACGTCCAGCGCAAGGCTGAGAACCTGGTTGTAGTCGTCGCCGTCAGGCGCCTTCTCGGCAGCGTTCAGCCGGGCGTCGTGCGAGAGCATCCCGCGCAGGGCGTCGGCGAAACGCGCAACGAACTTCTGCTCGTAGTAGCGGGCAGCCGCGGCGGCCTTGTGGGCCAGCGCGTCCGGGTCACCGAAGGGCAGCGTCAGCGCCGGCGCGCCGACCGCGTAGATGGGCTTCAGGCGATTGTGCTCGCGTCGCGCATCGGCGTACTGCTCCGCTTTCAGGTTCACCAGCATGGCGATCTCTGCCGGTGAGGCATCACGACCGTCCAGGCTGACGATCGTGCTGTCGCCCAGCGTGAGGCTCACGTAGCGACGGCGATCGCCGTCAAGTTCATACCCCACGTGCAGACGCCGCGTGCCATCAGGGATGGTCGTGCCGCCCAATGCGCCCACGCCCACGAATGAGCGGCGCACCGAGCTGAGCTCTTTGTTCGGGCCAAGCGAGTAGGCCGGTTCCCAACCGTGGTTGTCGATCAGGGCCTGCAGGGTCAGGTCGGAGTAGTGCGGCTGGGTGCTCATCAGCGGGGTTCCTTGCGATCAGGGGCTGGGCTTGCTGTCGGCCGCCAGTGCGGCTTCCACGTCGAACTGCGCCCACGTGGAGGCGTCCTCTTCGCCATTCGGATGCGAGGACACCGACAGGCCGTCGCCATGGATGCGCAGCTGCAGCGCAGCGCCGCCCACGGAGATCCACAGCGCCTCACCGTCGGCGCCGCCGTCGGGCACCTGCAGGACGTAGTTGTTGGAGTTGAGCGGGTCGGTGGGGCTCTCGGCGACCAGGGCCAGGCCACCGCGCTCCGCCTCGGTGGGACGCGCCAGCAGGCGGAGCTCACGACGCGACGCCACCACGACGCGGCCGTCGTCGCACTTGACGCGGGCACCATTATCCGCACACGGCTCCAGAACCTGGGCCAGCACTTCCATGGCCTTGTCGTCCTCGACATCGCAGTAACCGACCCAGTCCGCCGCTTCGGGCCGCCAATCCGGCGGCTGGACGGCGCCCAGCTGTGCCTGGGCGTAGCGCACATGAGCCCACGCCTCGTCGGCCCCCGGAAGAGACGGATCCTCTTCTCCATCGTCCTTGTACCCGGACAGATCTTCGGCACGGCTCTCGGCGTAGCCCAGGACGTTGGCCAGCGCCAGCATCAGGCGTGCCTGCTGCAGCGAGGATGGGGGAGAAATTCGGGTGGCAGTCATGGGCGGCACCGGACGGGAGACGGGTCCAGATTACCGCATAGTCTAACGATAGTTAAAGCCCTATCAGGGGCGAAAGTTCAGAGCAGGTAGCGTTTTAGTACCTGGGGGCCGGGGCTGATGGCTCGAAATCCACCACGTGGATCAGCGCAGGGTCGAGCACCCCGAACGTGTTATGTCCGACACCCTCCTGGTCCCGCTCGCGGAACGCGACCACCTGGTATCCCAGCTGCTGCAGGGCGGCCACATCATCGGCCTCATCCAGCATCGGCCACAGGCCGGCCGGGTCGAGCATTCCGACCTCCTCGCCAAACCGGGCCTCCAGGACGGCGTAGGCCTGAGGGTCATTGAAACCCCAAGCCCCTTCTCGCAGATCGAGCGTCTTGGCCGGCAACAGCTCAACGACCGTGACCTCCCGTCCGAAGGTCCGGGCGAACTCCGGCTCGTCGGTGAAAAAGCATGCCAGCGACTGCACCTGGTACGTCCGCCCCAGCGTGTGGCGCTGGCCAGGCGCGGGGGCAAAGACATCCCGCAGCCGGCTGCTACCGTGGTACAGGCGCATGCGAGTCTTCCGCGGGCGCCGCGAACTCGATCTGGTAGAGCTTGCCGGAGCGGGCGTCGGTCGGGGTCCGATCGGTCAGGCTGACCACGGCGGTCGGCGCGTCCGCACCTGGGGGGAAGTTCACCACCGTCAGGCTTCCCTTCGCCGGCAGCTGGGGTTCGGTACCCCAGCCCTTCATGATCAACTCGGTTTGGAGACGGGTGGCCAGGAACGGCAGTCCGATCGGCAGCAGCCCAAGCGCAGCGGCCTGCTCCACGAGCGGCGAGGCAGGTGCCGGCACCTGCCCGACCACGAACGACTGAAGATCCACGTGCATGGCCGACTCCGACGCTGCTGACCGCTCTACTGTACTGCGACTTTGGTCATAGTGACCAGCTCATGGAATCGCTCTGCGACTGCGTCAACCCCGCTCGCGCAACAACTCCCACTGCGCGGGCACCAGCGCACGCCGCGGCTGGGCCACCAGACCGGTGACCGCGCCGTTGGCGACGGTGTGCATCTGCTGCAGGTAGACCTGATCGGCCCTGCCGGCGGCTGCGGGAGCGTCGGCCAGCGGGACGTAGTGGGGCTGCCGCAGCTCAGCAGTGGCCACTAGGGCCAGCGCGAGAGTTTGGCTGCGGTCGAAGGTAAGGTATTGCATGAGCGGTCTCCCGGTACGGGCTGCCGGGTGGCCTCCCTACCCCTATAGACCCGGCGAGAGAGCGCTTTGATAAGCCCGCCGGCCGATCCCACCTGTTGAGACCGGCCGGCGTACCATCGCCGCATGGAGTGGAAGTGGCGCGGCGTGCACCTGAACGATACCGGCACCCCGACGGTCCTGGAGATCGAGGGCGTGGGCGTGGTGCGCCTGATGGAACGCGTCGATCACAGCTGGTTCGCGATGCTGGACTACCACCTCAGCGGCTGGACCCACAACCGCGACTGCAGCTCCTACGACGGTGGCCGCCGCGGCGCTGAGATGTGGGCGCAGCGGCACCAGGAGCGCCTGCTGCGGCAGGTGCGGGAGAAACGCGCCGAATGGGCTCGCCTGAGCGATTCAGGCACTTCCGGCAAGGACAGGCTCCCCCGCAGTCAGCGCAAGCGCTGGCTCTAGCCGGCTACATCGCCGGCGCAGCCGGCTCCAGCTCGTCGATGAGCGTTACGCTCACGATCTGCACCTGGTCGGGCGACAGCGCTACCCACTGATCGGCAACGCGCCCCCCATGTTCGGGGACATCACGGATCACCAGGCCGTCGAATCCTTCCGCCCGCGCGGCAGCGACCGCGGCGAACTCGCGGGCGAAGGAATGCAGCGCGCCGTTCATGATCTCCGACGCATGGATCTGCTTGGGGTTGCGGATGGCCAGCACCGCCCCGATGACCCGGCCGTCCTCGCCGGTGGATTCCTGGGCGCTGTGGGCGAACTGGCGGGCCACCTCAAAGTCCGGCGTAAAGAAGATCCCGCCCACGACGCCGTCGTAGGTCGAGGGGACGAACGCGTCGAAATCATCGGCCGTACCGTGGTAGACGAGCAGCGGCAGGCCTTTGGCGCACAGCGCCTTGCTTCCGGTGAACCACCCCTCTACGGCTTCGGCATGCACGGCTCATCCTCCAGCTCATGGACAGCCAGGTGCTCGACCACCTGGACCTGCCCCGGATCGAACGCCACGTACTCCGGCGGGCCATCCGGGTGCAGATAGAGCACGGCGCCGTCGTAGCCACGGGCCCGAAGGAACGCCTCTGCGTCGCCGACCTCAAGCACGGCGAACTCGGCGGCCGTCCTGGCGATGTAGGGCCGCTCGATGCGCAGGTGCGCAGCGGTCACGGCTACGCCGTAGGTCTGCGCGATCGCCAGGTCCGGGGTGAAGAAGAAGGCCTGCGGGAACAGGTTCTCGCCGCGGTCATCGCCGAAGCCCTTGCGGAACTGCGGCCGCGCCTGCTGGGACCCGTGATAGAGCATCAGGGCCGGGTCCACGCGCGTGGCCGCGCACGCCGGCGCGAGCACTTGACCCCGCCAGAACGCCTGCTCGAAGTTGTCGTGCAGGGGCGTCCCGCCCTCCTGCGGTACCAGCGACCGCCGGATGCTCTCCACCTGTCCCGGATCGAGCTCGTGAGCCCGCAGCGGCCCGAAGAAGACGTGCACGGGCACTGGTACGTCGCCGGCAACCTGGGCAATCGCCTCCATGCGATTGCGGCCTTCGTGCGATCGCACACGCGGCGGAGTGCACCGCAGGTCCACGTCGAGGAACGCCGGCGCCAGCGCGGCGCCGGCGGCGATCTGCTCAACCATGTAGTCGGCCGAGCCCCGTTCGGGCTTGGGCCTGGCCAGCTGCCGGAAGCGCGAGGGCCGCATCATGGCCACCACGCCCTTGTAGTCGACGTTGCCGTTGTCGGGCACGTTGCCGATGCCGTCGACGGCATCAAAGCGCACCGGGCCCACGCTGCATGTGCCCTGCGTGTTTGCCGGCGACGGCGGGCTCAGAACTTCGGCGTGCATAGCGCCTCTTCCTCGTCCTCTTCCACCACCGGCGCGGCGCGCTTGAACGCCACGCGCGGATCGGCTGGGTCGAAATCCCCGCGGTTGCGCGTTGCCGACTTGATCTGCTCGGGCTCGAAGGCCAGATACATGTCGAACTCGCCTTCGCGATCCTCCATGCTGCGGATCAGCAGGCCGTCATGGCCGTCCTTGCGTGCCTGCTCCACGAAGTGGATCACGTAGTGCCGCGGCAGAATCCAGTCCTCGCTGTCGTCAGCCTCCGGATCGTTCTCCAGGTCCCACATCCGATCCAGGTCCGCCTGCGAGATCTCCAGAGGGTTGGCGATGCTCAGGTAGTACGCCTGCGGCGTCCCGAAGCTGGCTGCATGCTCCCGATCGGCCACGAACCAGTGCGCCTTGTCGCCCGCCTTGCTGAAGTCGAAGGCCTCGAACAGAGCCGGCGTGCCGTGATGCACCACCAGCGGCTTGCCCTCGGCATCGAGCACCTTGCTCTGACCGAACCAGGCCCGGAACTGGGGCGTCTGCGTGACGTCCTCGGCGATCGCGCCGATACAGGGCACAACCGGAACCGGGATGAGCCCGGTGAGGTCGATGTACTCGGCCGTCGCCGCACCGCTGGCGCGCATGGCCGCCAGACGGTGCCGCCCGTCCAGCAGCATCCCACTCGTGGCGATCAGGGGCGGTAGCGCCTGGCCCTGCATCGCACTCACGTAGGCCGCATCCCGGCTGTCGCCGTGGGTGTGCACGAGCGGTGCAGCTGGAAAGGCGCTCAGGGGAGCCACGCGGAGCGGCAGGGTCGGCGGTACCCTGGCTCCGCCTTCCTCGATCAGGTCGGTCAGCAGTACGCGCATGTCCTCCGGAAGGGCACTGAATGCGATCGAGGTTCGCTGGGCCGGCGTCAGAATCGTGGGGTGCATCGTTCCTCCTCTTCGTCTTCTTCCATGTCCGCCTGCGGTGCGGCGGCGCGCTTGAACGCAATCCGGGGGTCTTCGGGATCGAATGCCCCGTTGTTGGCGATGGCGGACTTCACCTGCGTGCCATCGAGGACCATCCACGTTGTGCTTTCCACGTGCATGTCGAGCTTGCGATCGAACCGGCGGCCTTCTGCCAGGCGCGGGTTGTACTTCACCGTTTCGCGCATCTTCACGCCGTCGTAGCCCAGCTGACGCAGCACAGTGCGCATCTCCGGGCTGTCCAGGTGCGAATGCAGCGGCATGTCGTCGTGCAAGCAGTCCTCCAGCTGCCGCTCCTGGAAGCTGCAGCCACGCCTGCCCGGCATGCGGAAACCACTGCTCCAGGTCTCGCGCTGGACGGGGTCGGCCTGCACCTGTTCCCACCACGCAAGGGACGACGACTCCATCAGTTCCAGTACCGCGCCGAAGCCGCTGGGCTTTACGCCCATCAGCTGCAGGAACTGGCTCACGCGCATCTGGTCCTGCGGCGTGTGCGTGGCCAGATCCAGCGGGTTGGATACCGCCAGGTAGGCGGGCACCAGCTGGCTCCCCTGCTTGATCCTGGCATCACTGCGGCGGCCACCGCCGACGAAGACGGTGGCCAGCCTCACGTCCTCGGCGAACCAGGCGCCGGATCGGAAAGCGTCGATCGGCCAGCGCGTGCCGTGATACACCGGCCGTGGCCGGCCGTCGGGATCGACCACCTTGCTCTGGCCGAACCACCGGCGGAACGCATCGGTGTGCGTCGGATCGGCCGGCGCGGTCAGAACTTCGGGCTGCACCGGTCCTCCTCATCATCATCCGTGGTGCAGGACGCTGACGCGGCGCGCTTGAAGGCCACGCGCGGATCCTGCGAATCGAACGCGCCTACGTTCGCCACGGCCTTGACCTGGCCGGGCTCAAAGGTCACGTAGCTGACGTGCGTGCTGCGGCCGCGCACGTCGGTATCCGGGTAGATCAGGCCATCAAAGCCCTGCGCGATGGCGTACTGGATCAGGCTGCCGTTGTCGTGCACGATCGCGTGGGCGATGCCTTTGCGGCGTCCGTACTCCGTGCTGACGGACACCGGGCAGCCGCGGGCAGCCGAAAGCACCTGCTCGACTTCTTCGACGCTGGCGCCCAACAGATCCAGCGGGTTCTGCATGGACACGTACACCGCCGTCACGGTCTCCACGCCGTCGCACTGGCCAGCGTAGCCCTGCGCCACCCACTCGTCGTCCGTGAACCAGACGGCGCCTGCCACCTTCTCCAGCTGGCGGCGCTCGGCTTCTACCACACTCCGCGGCAGATCCTTGGTGTTCGCATCGAACCGGGCCAGCCGCTCAGGGCCACTCATGACCTGCTCCAGAGGCCGGTTGCTGCCGTGATAGACGACCAGCGGCCGGCCGTCGTCGTCCACAGCCTTGGAAGCACCGAACCACCGGCGGAACGCGTCGGTCTGCGTCAGATCGTCCGGCGTAGTCAGAACTTCGGGCTGCATCGGTCTTCCTCCATCTCCGGGAATGCCTCGGCCAGCAGCTCCGGGCGTACGCCCACGATTGCCGGTAGCGTGGCCTTGCCGCGCAGCACCGTCGCCGTGGCTCGGTGGTAGCCATCCCACACGTGGCCGGCTTGGCCGTCGTCCATGATCACCACCGGCAAGATCACATCCTGCGACTCCAGCTCGCTCCAGCGCCCGCCAGAGCCTGCCTGCTCCTGTTCCCACCACTGGCGGTCCGGCAGGCCAGCCAGGCGCGCCACGGGGTAGTTGTCGACGATCAGCCAGCGAAGCTCGTCGGCGGGCGCATAGCCGGCGTCGCCGGCGGCCTGGTTCTCGTACTGGACGCTGGCCGCCTCCTCCTCCTGCTGAGCGCTGGCCAGCTGTGGCCGGTCGAGCCATGCCAGCGACGGCGGCGAGCCCCCGCGCTTGAATGCGATGCGCGGATCGGCCGCATCCCAGGCGCCGCAGTTGACCACCGACTTGACCTGCTCGGGCCTGAAGGCAATCCACATGTCCTGTGCGGGACCGTCCACCTGCGCATCGGCGCGGGTCTCGGATAGCAGGATCCCGTCGTAGCCGTGGGCCTCCAGGTGCCGACGAAATCCCACGCCATCAATGCGACCGTCCTCGCCGACGAAGCCGGCGGCATCGGCATCGAGCATCATGGCCACCCAGGCGTCGAGCCTGCCGTGGAACTTGGCCGGGTAGTCGCTTCGCGCCCAGCCCTTGCCCCTGATGCGTGTCAGCAACGCGTTGCCGCGATCGAGCTCGCTCGGCACAACATCCGTGCCCCAGTAGTGCTTCGGACGCTGCAGCGACAGGTAGGCAGGCACCAGATTGGCGCCGGGGATGTACGGGCCCACGTACATCCCCGCGCCCGCTTCGTCCGGTCGGCTTGAGAAGAATGCCCCGACGTCATTGATGCCGGCGCTCGCGCCCTGCTGCGGGATGTGGAACGCCTCGAAGTTCCTGTGCGTGCCGTGATAGACCACCACCGGCGCACCACTGTCGTCGATCACATGGCTTTTGCCGAACCAGCGCCGGAAGGCATCGCTCTGGGTCGGCCCAGGCGCCCTTAGAATTTCGGACTGCACACTGCCTCCTCTTCTTCCGGGGCAATGGCCACCGCCGACCGCTTGAATGCGATCCGCTTATCATTCGGATCCCAGGTGCCGCGGTTGACCACCGACTTGATCTGGCTCGGGCTGAAGACCAGGTACTGGTCGTACACGCGCTCCCGGCGCTGGCCGTCTTCCAGCCCGCTGAAGTCAGGAATTCCACGCAGGATCATCCCGTCGTGCCCAGCGTCCTGCGCCTGGTAGGCCACCTCATCCAGCGCCGTCCAGTCGATCTCGCCGGAGCGATCGGTCAGGTGTTCCCGAGCCCAGTCCAGGTCGATCACCATCGGATTGACCAGCTGCAGGTAGGCGGCGATAACGCGCCGGTCCTCCACTTCCTGATCGTCCTCCACCTCCACGATTGCCGCATAGGCCTGAGCTGCTGCCAGGTCGTCGGTGAAGTAGTAGGCGTTGCCGCGGCAGTTGTAGAACGCCTCGAAGGTGGATGCCGTGCCGTGATAGACCACCAACGGCTCGCCCGCGGCGTTCACCGCCTTGCTTGCACCGAACCAGCGCCGGAAAGCGTCGCTCTGCGCCGGGAACTGCTTCAGAACTTTGGGCTGCACATGGCCTCCTCTTCGTCCTCATCACCGGGTGTGGCAGACGAACGCTTGAACGACATGCGCGGATCCCCCGGATCCCACGTGCCGCGGTTGGCCACCGCCTTGACCTGCTCGGGGCGGAAGGCAACGTAGGTGATCGAGTTCGCCGCCGGATCATCCAGGTCGGGATCCGTCAGAACGGCGCCGTCATAGCCCATTTCTGACAGTCCTTCATTCCCGATGAGGGCATGATGGATTCCGCATTCTGTAACGCCGTTGAGCCATTCGCGCCACGTCATGCGAATCGGGTTGATGAGCGAAAGATGGGCAGCAACCACCCGGCATCCTTCACCGCCGAGATCACCGCCGTTGGCGTAGAAGCGGGCCGTCTCCTCGCGCTCAGCGAAGAAGATGCCTTCCTCGCCAACGCGGAACGCGTCGAACGGACCGCTTTGCGTGCCGTGATACACCACCAGGGGTGCGCCAGAAGGGTCGACAACCTTGCTGGCCCCGAACCATCGCCGGAAAACACTCGCATCCGTTGGTTCAACAGGCGCGATCAGAACCTCGGCGTGCACTGGTCCTCCCTTTCTGCCTGATCGACGACCGCCGCCGGGAAGCGCTTGAACATGATGCGTGGGTCGGCCAGGTCGAATGTGCCGACGTTGTCGACGGATTTGATCTGCTCGGACGAAAACGCGACCCACTGGTCGGTACAGCGATCGCTGTGCTCCGGTACATTCCGTATGAGCATTCCATCGAAACCCTCCGCCCTTGCCTTGGCAATGGCGTCGAACTCCGCATACAGGGAGTGGATGCCGTCGGACATGATCGCGTCGGCCTCCACAATCTTCGGGTTCTGGATCGCCAAGTACACGGCGACCACCGTCTCGACGGCGGTGTCTTCGCTTTCGTCCCGATCGAATGCGTCCTGCGCGAACAAGGCGGCGACCTCCTCTTCGGGCGAGAAGAAAATGCCGCCCAGCCCCTCGCCCATGATCGGTGGGTAGAACTCCTCGAACACCTGCGACCGCCGTGGTACACCACCAGCGGCAGGCCAGCTGCATCGACCACCTTGGACTGGCCGAACCAGCGGCGGAACTCCGCGGTGGCCGTCGGGTCAGCCTGCAGGCTCAGAACTTCGGCGTGCATCGCGCCTCCTCGTCATCCAGCTCGACGACTTCCGCCTGCGCTCGCTTGAAATTGATTCGAGGATCCTCGCGGTCGTAGCTGCCCACGTTGGCCAGCGCCGACTTGATCTGCCCCGGCTCCAGTGCGATCCAGGCGTCCTGCTCCTTGAACTCCGTGCTGCGCCCGCGCGGGTCGTGCGTGACGCGAATGCCGTCCCGGCCGGTGGCGGCCAGCCAGGCACGCAGCGCGTTGACCTGGGCCTCACCAACGGTGGCGATCGCACGCTCAGTCAGGCCGGGGCGACCCGGTACCGGCCGTTCACCGTTCTCGTCGTAGCCTTCCCAGGTTCCGGCCAGCATGTGTGCACGCCGCGCCATCATGGCGAACGTGGTGACGTACGGGCTCTGGATCGAGAGGTAGACCGGGTAGACGTTGTCACCGTACATCGCGGCGCCCAGTTCGTCGGCACGTGTGCTGAACCAGGTGCCGACCGTGTCGAGCCGGTGCCGGGCGCCGTTGAAGCGCACCACGGCCAGGCGATCGAACGCTTCGATGTTCTGGCCCAGGCCGTTCCGGTGTGCAGGCGTGCCGTGGTAGACCACCATCGGCGCGCCGTGCGCATCGACCACCTTGGATGCGCCGAACCAGGCCCGGAAGGCGTCGGTGTCCAGGTGGACCGGGAGCACCGGCCGCGATTCGATCACGGCTTGGGCTGGCATTCCTCGTCCTCGTCGCCGTCCACGCCGCCGATGGCGGCCAGGGCCTGGTAGCAGACCGCATCACCATGCTTGTCGAACAGCTCGCGCATGATCGGTCCCAGCTGTTCGCATTCGGCCTTGGTGAACGCCGGCCTGCCATCCACGCCGGTCACGAGCTGTTCCGGAGAATCCTCCGGGTGGAACATCAGCCCTCGTGCATGCATTGCGTCGAACCAGGCGCGCATGCCTTCGACCGTGCTGGTGTCGCAGTCGGGAATGCGCGAGGTCGGGATTGGGACGTTCGGAGTCGGCATCGTGGATCTCTTGTGTTGTGGTGGGAGGGCGCTACGGGGCCATGCTGCAGGCGGCTTCCTCGGGCTCTGGCTCTATGGCCGCGGCCGGCGCCAGCGACTCCAGCCATCCACCGAACTTCAGGTGGGTCACGTCGGTGACCGGTGTGTCGTTGAACATGCGGTGTTCCTTGACTTTGAAGCTCGCCGCGAACGGCCGCCCGCCGCTCTCCAGCTTCTGCAGCTCGCTCGGGGGGGTGGCCGTCTTCCAGCAGAACTCATTTCCGGATGCGTCCTTCATCACCACGCGGTACTGCATGCCCCACGAGGTGTCGGTGGCCACGACCCGCAGCACGGCCAGCGGCCGCTTCATCGCCTCGCCCGGCACGCCCTGGTGCGTGGACACCTGTTCCCCGCCGGTCACGTTTCGCTGCAGGTTAAGCATGCGCAGATAGCCGGGAACCGCGCCGGCGACGTAGGCCAGATGCCGCGCTTCGGACTTCAGCGAGTCCGCGGCCAAGAGGGCCTTGACGGTCATCGCATAGGTCTCCTGCGGCTCATGCTCGGCGTACCACTGCACGATGCCGTCCGCCATCTGGCCCAGGCGCTCGCGCGACTGGTCGAACTCGTCCCGGGCCTGTTGGCCTTTCTTGAAGTACCAGCCCATCGACTCGGCCAGCTTGTAGGTGGGCGCTTCCATGCGCTCGCTGGCGCGAGCAGCCGACACGAAGCCGAACTTCTCGACCAGGAAGAGCGTGTTGATCAGGTAGTCACGCACCGGCGTGCGAGCGGCGCCGAACGGAACCGCGGTCTTGAACGGATCGAACTCCTCCTCACGCACGAACGTGGCCATCTTGGCCAGGAACAGCGCCTGGGCCGGATCCACGCCCGTGAAGTCCTCCACGCACGTGCTGCCCACTTCCTTGTACTGGCCGGACTGGGTGTCCTTCAGCACGAATCCTAGCTTGCGATTACGCTGGGCGTTGCAGTGTTCGCAGCAGATCGGCTTCCCGGCGCGGGCCATGATCTCGGCCATGTCCTGCGGGTCGCGGCTGGCGGCGAATGCCAGCGCGCCCGTCGGCGAGGCTTCCAGCTGCGCCATTACCTGCCAGTTGCCCAGCTTGATGATCGGGTACTCCAGCTCGATCTCGTGCATGTGCACGATCCGGTCGCCGTAGGAGGCCGTGCCCCACACCCGTTCCAGCCAGTGCATCGTTCCGTGCTCGTTGCTCTCGGTCAGGGCGCGGTAGCGCTCGACCGTGTCCGACAGCACGGTGACCAGCGGCACGCCGAAGCGCTCGCCCTTGCGATTGAGCGCGTCCAGGCGCTTGCGGAAGTCCGCCATTCCCCACTCGGGGACGACGACCCGCGAACGCAGCAGATTGGCTGTGGCCGGCTGCTCAGGGGCGGGGGCGGTCATGATCATCCTCGTCGTCGCTGTTCTCCACGCAGACCCGCGGTGCGACACCATCGAGCTGCGCCTGGACGCGGCCGACAACCTTGTCGGCCAGTTCGGCGTAGGTGTCGGCCACCACGAAACTGGACGTCCCGAACAGGTCCACGTGGCGGCCCTTGCCGTCCGAGGTGAGCACCTGGGTCGGCACGAAGGCCCTCACCTTTCGGGTAGACAGGCGGATCTCCAGATCCAGCGCTTCCGCGGCTGGCGCGCTTCCGCGCGTGGGACGCAGGTACAGCGACGCGTCCTCGTTGAGCTGCAGCTGGCCGGCGATGAACTCGCGGAAATGCCGGTCGTTGTGATAGCGCGAGTCGGTCAGCTCGTAGCCGGCCGGAACTACCAGGCGCGCCTTGATCGCGTCCAAGGTCTGGATGGCCTGGGTGAGCATCCGCTGCCCGATGGGCTGCAGCACGGGCAGGTAGTCCTTGTACTCCCGCTTGGCCTTCACCAGGTCGGGGCCCTTGGCACGGGAGATGGAGCCGGGCTGCACGCGGCGCAGCAGGCGCTCAAACTGCTCGAAGGCCAGCTGCCCTTCCAGGTCCGCGTTGTCGGAGGCTGCATCGGTCATCGGAACTCCTTGCGGGTGCGTTATGGGTACGGAGCGGACTGGCGGCCTCTACGGGCGCGGCCTGCTCTCGGCGTCTTCGTCGTCGGCCTGCTCGACCGAGCCTGACGTCTGTGTCCACCGCAGGCGGATACCCTCTTCCGCGATGCGGACGATGTCCGACATGGTGTCGCTGAGCGGCCCGAAGGCCTTCAGCGCCGGGTGATCGAACTCACCGTCGATCCGCGCCTTGATCGCCGCCAGGTGGTCGTAGGAGACCCCCTTCTCCTCGACATACGGGTCGATGTTCTCGTAGCGATTGGCGGCCTGCTGGCGGCGGTTCTCGGCCGAGATCTCTTCGGCCGTGATCGGCCGCATGGCCTTTCGCGGCGCGCCATCCACGGCGGCGGCATTCTGATCGTAGGACGCCAGGGCGGCGCTGCACTCCTGCAGCGCCGCCGCGGCCTGTTGCATGGTCAGGCCGTTCTCCGACAGCGTCGCGTCATCACCTTTACCGCGCATTGCAACAACGCGATTGAGCGCCATGGGAAGCGCCACGCGCAGCGCGTCTGCCACGCGGCGACCCGTATCAACGCCGCGGTTCATGCGGCCAACTTCCGGCCGTTCAGGACCAGCTCCAGCGCGTCGTACGGATCTTCGCCGTCCACCACGTTGGCGAACCAGGCGGTCAGCAGCTCGCGATCCTCCAGGTCACGGTGCTGGTCACCGGTGAGCTCCACTTCCTCGCGCCGACCGTGGCCGAGCAGGAAGGTGACGGTGGCGCATACCGTCTCTCCGTCGGGTTCGTGCGGCGACCAGGCCGTCTCGCCGTACTTGCGGAAGTTGCGACCGCTGTCGGTCGCGCAGTAGTGGGTGGTGCTGTCGCATCCGTCAGAGGTGAACGTCTGGTAGGTGATGTTGGCGCGGGACATGGAGTGCTCCGTAGGGGATCAGGGACGGAAGGAGGATTCAGGCTCTTCGTGCTCGTCGAGCTCTGCCGGCTCGACGATCGGCTTCGCCGGCGCAACCGGCTTGAGCGGCAGCTGGCCGACGACAGGCAGATCGCGCAGGTGCGCACCGATCGCCTCGCCCAAGCCCTTGGCGTGGTTGAACAGGATCGACTGGCCCAGCGCTTCGTGCGCCACCGATACGGGGAATCCGTTGACCAGATAGTCGGGGATGCCCTTGGCTCGCGCGTGCTCGACCGGCGTCAGCAGACGCTGCAGTCCGTCGTCGCGGCCGAGCCTGACGTCCGTTTGACGGACTCGCGCATACCCGCGTGTAAGCCCGTTCACCTCCGTTGCAGAAGCATCGACGACGTTGGGCTTGAAGTTCTTTCCGGCCGCCGCATCACGCAGCGCTTTGTCCGCCAGGTACTCGTATGCGCGCCAGCGCGGATCGTCTTCGCCGATGTCCTCCAACGCCTGGTCCAGCGAGGCGTACTGGCGGGCGTACGTGGGCACCGACTCGATGTCGAAGCCTTCGGCCAGGCCGCGCGAGATGCCGATCAGCCACCAGCGGGTGCGGTTCTCCAGACTGCCGGCTTGCTCGTTGTCCAGCAGGGCCTCGTACATGACGTAGCCCTGCGCATTGAGGTAGGACATGAAGATGCTATAGGTGGCCGAGCCGCGGGCATCGGCCACGTTCTCGCTCACGATCACCGACGGGTTGACCGCGTCGATGATGCGCAGCGCGCCGTACACGGCCAGCGCGTCGGTCGGATGGTCTTCCGGATTGTCCAGCTTGCGCTTGGCCTTGCCGGCCTTGCTGTGCGCCGTGCACGGCAGCGACAGGCCGACGATGTCCTGAGACCCGAGCAGCTGCGGCTCCAGCTCTTCGAGCGCGGCTTCGTACAGCCGGGTGTCGGCGGTGATCGCGGGGTTGTTCACCGCGGCGATCTCCAGGTAGCGGTGATCTCGGTCGACGATCCAGTCCACACGCGATTCCAGACCCTGGGCCTTGATGCCGTCGTGCAGCGCAAGGGTGGAAACGCCGGCGCCGGCGCACAGCGTGCCCTCGGTCAGGAACCCCTGCGCCACGTGCTCGCGCGTGCGCCTCTCGCGGGCTTCGATCGCCAGCTCTACCGGATGCAGGTCGAACACGATCTCGCCGGCCGCCAGCGTGGCGCGGACGCGGGTGCCCTCGCCCAGCACCTCGGCCAGAGCGCCGCCGGTGACGTCGATGATGGGGGTGCGGCGCACCTCCCCGTCTTCGACCTGACGCTGCCGCTGGGAGACCGTGCGATCGCCGTTGGGATCGAGCTTCAACCGCACCTGGCGATTGACCAGATCCAGTTCCACGCGGAAGCGCTCACCCGGCTTGAAGCCGCAGCGGTTCAGGCGAAGGCCTTCCAGCCACAGCCGCGGGTTGCCTCGGTTTTGCCCCAAACGGGTGTAGCTCACCTGGGCATGCGCGCCGACGCGCCGCGGGCCCGTCGGGCGCTCGCTCGGATCAATCAGGGTACGGATGCGACGGATCTGCATCAGCCCATCCTCGGCGCTTCGGACTGCTCGTCCTCGAACTGCGGCTTGGGCTGCTTGAGTAGCCCACTGGCCTCGACGCGCTCCATGATCCTGGCATGCCGCATGGTGCACCGGTCGTGGAACATGAAGTACCGGTCCTCCACGCGCGCATAGATCGTGGTGATCAGACCGCTGTAGCGCTCTGCGAATTTGAAGGATTCGGCCTGGTTGGAACGCACCCAGCCCTCAGGCGGAAGCGCGTCACGCGCGTCGTCGAAGACGGCTTCCGAGATCTCCCGAACCGGCGTAATGCACGCCCGCTCGATACGATCGACGGCCTCGCTGAGCGTGTACAGCTTGGCCTCGGGGAACCGCTCGCGCAGCACCGATAGCGGCGTGCCGCTGATCTGCAGGATCGCACCGTCCTCGTGCGTCCATCCACCGATTACGTCGTAGATGCTGCGGTCGTCAGGCCGGGCATACACCCCGACCTGCTCGCCCGGCAGAGGCCACAGCATGCCGTCGAAGACCTCCCGTGTCTCACAGCAGGCTCCGACTGCATGCATGGCCACCTGGCCGCTGGCCAAGTCGGTCACGGTCTGCGCAGCCGTGATCTCCCCTTCGCACCAGGTGCGAGTACGGATCCCGTCGACGGCCTCGAAGGTCTCGGTGTTGGCATGCACCACTTCGTGGTACTGCCCGCGAATGGGCTGGCCCGAGCCTTCCTGAAGCTCCGCCTCGGTGGCCGGCAGCTTCAAGTTCAGTTCGCCGGCCCAGCTGGCCAGCTCGCTCGCGCGTCGGAAGCTCCTGTGAGCCGTCGCGCCGTCGACCAGGACGACGTACCGATTGCCATCGTTGTACTCGTCCGCGTAGGTCTGCGAATGGACCGTGAGCGAAAGGTTCCGGTGCAGTTCCACCCGCGGCTCCGGCAGCTGCTGGATCGAGGCAGACATCAGCGCGGCCTCGCGATCGCCAGACCGTCCACGCGCTCCAGATAGTCCTCTTCCAGCGCTTCGGCCTGGGCTGCGTCCACCAGCTTCACGTCAGCGCTGCCGGCGCCCTTGCGCAGGGTCGCGATGGTCATCGACTGATCGTCCAGGACGGCCGACAGGCGCGAGGCGTCCTCCAAGCGGACCCAGCCGGCGGTCACGTTCCAGAAACCCGCCCCGTCGCGTCTCTCCATCTGCGTCGCGCTGTACGCCAGCCGGAAATCATCGTTGCTAGACGGGGCGGACGCCTGCGGTGCAGGCACCTTCGCCCGGTCCTCGGCGATCTGGATCGCCGGACGCATCCACGACGGTTCCTGCTGCATTCCGCGAGCGGCCATCACATCCTTGGACGCCTGGCGCAGCGCCACCTTGGCGATGTTCCAGTCCAGGCGGTTGGTCTCGTCCTCGCTGTAGTAGGCCGCTCGGCTGATGTTGTTGAGCTTGTCGTACTGCTGCTGCAGCTCCGCCAGGGCGCGTTGCAAGCCCACCGGCATGATCTGGGAGATGCCCTGGAGCTGGCCAGCCGCGGCCAGTGCCTGTTCCACTGCGTGCAGGAAGGGAGATTGGATCGGCGTCGTCATGGGGTCGATTCCTGTTGAGGATCTGGTGCGGCCGCTCAGGGCCGGTTGCCGGGGGCGTACTGCTCGCCGATGAAGTCCACGAGCGACAGGTCACCGTCGCCGTGATCCAGCCAGTCACCGGCGAACGCCTCTTCGATCGCGGCAATGGCCGCCTCGCGCTCGCTGGTGAAGTCGGAGTTGGAGATGCGGCCGTGCTCGTCGCGCCACTCCCAGCGGCCTTCATCGTTCGCGGTGATGGCCAGGCCGCGGTCCGCGCAGATCTCGGCGAGCCGGGCGTCGCTGACTTCCGGGCCGATGAACGTGATGGCCTCACGCATGCGGCCCACGTCGATACCGAGGCGGGCTTCCAGGTCGTCCAGGCCGGCACGGGCATCGGCGCCGCCGCGCAGGCACTGCGCCGCTTCGTCCACCGTCCAGCCCGCGTAGCCGCTCTTCAGCAACTGCCAGTGGATCCCGGCGGCCGCGCCGGCAGGTTCGCGATCCCAGCCGTCGTACTCCAGCGCCACCCGCAGATCGATCGGGCGCAGCACTTCCAACTGAGTGCAGACTTTGCGACTGATCTCCTCGCGGGTCTGCGGATCGACGCCAGCCTGGGCGGCCAAGTGCTCCGCCATCTCGACGGCCACCAGTACGCCGGCGGTGAACGCGGTGGCGACCCGCGATCCATACAGGCATGCGCGCAGGTACTCCACGGTGGTCCAGCCTTCGCGCTCAATGTGGACCAGGGCCGCAGCGGTGACCTGGGCCTTGTCACCTTCGGCAATCAGGCGCCGGTGCGTGGTCGCGAGCTCGATCGCCGCGTAACGGCCATCGTGTACACCATCCGGGGCGCCCGGACCGACCACCTCGATGCTGACCTCGCCTTGCGTGGCGGCCGATACCAGGGCGCTGGCAATGGTCAGCGCCCGATCCAGGTAGGGACCAAGCCTCAGCCGCGCTGTGACCGCGGCGATCTCTTCGGGCGAGCGCGTGTCGCCAGCGCGGCTAGTTGGCGAATTCCCAGGTGATTCGGTCATGCGACCCGCCGTGCGGTTCTGGCTGTTGTCGCGATACTACAACCAAAGTTAACCGCACGGAAGCACCCTTACATAGGGTGATAGTCAATACGCTACCATAGGCCCGCCTGCGCGGAGAATCAGCTCCGGCAGCCAACAGATGGAGCCAACATGCCGAAGAATTTGCGTCCGGTGGCCCTGCTCGCCGGCCTGACCCTGACGATGACCGCCTGCGGCGGATCACGATCGCCCGAGTGGTACGCGGAGCATCCGGACAAGGCACAAGAGAAGCTGGCCTGGTGCGAGGAACAGGCCCAGCAGGGCAAGATCAACAAGGGTGGTACGGACTCTGCAGCCCAGGACTGCAGGAATGCCGCGCAAGCATTGATGAGGAAGGCAGCCGAGCAGGCTTCCGGCCGCTGAGGGCTATCCGCGCCCCTTCTCTGCGCCTGGCTCCTGGACCAGGCGCTAGAGCTGGCGCGACCGCTTCGGATGAGGCGGCGTCCAACAGGTCCCACCTGATTGTCGCTGGCAGCCCCGAGATCAGGGGGCGAAAGCCCCTGCTTCTTCCGGGGTGTAGCCCTCGGGAAGCACAGCCTGCAGCTCGCTGAGCCTGGCCGTGATCGGGTCGGACGGGTTGGCGCTCAGCCAGGCTTGCACCTGGTCGTCAGTCCCACTGCACAGCTGCGTGGCGATGTGCTCGCGGATCTCCGTCACCCGCTCATGGATGGCGTAGCAGGCCTCCTCCCACTCCGCATCACCCTCTTCGTACGCCCTCAGGTTCTCCATGGCGAAGTCCAGCCCATCGAGCCAGAGCAGATCCTGCTGCCCTTCGACCCACGGCTTGGCGGTGCGGATGTAGTAGACGCGGTTCACGTGGTGCAAGCCGGGCATTGCCCAAAGCGAGTTCGACGAATCGCCGGCCTCCACCACCGTCCACACGTGATGCTCGTCGAGCGCCTTGACCTCATCGAGCTCGCGCTGGTAGCTGCCGCTCTGCTCGTCGACCATGATCGGGTCGAACTGGTCGAACAGCGTGTCCTCGCTGGCAAGGAAATGTGGGGGCGGCGCCGTGCTCACGGCTTCTGGCTCCTGTGCTGCTCACTGGCCAGATGCTCGTTGAGCTCCCATCGGTTCGAGAAATCCCGGACCCACACCAGCTGCTCCAAGGTCAGCGCGGTATCGAACAGGTGCTCGTCAGCGGACCCAAGGTTTAGGCCCTGCGCCATGTTGAATGCTTCGTACTCGGCGATGAGCGCATTGCGCACCTCGTCGGTGTCGACCTCTCGATTCTCGTCGGTCAGCTCGACGGGCTCGCTGAACATGAACGGCGGTAGGGGATGGCCGTCCGCCGAACGAAGCGGCACCGGCAGCGGGAACGCCGAATTCCTGATCGGCAGCAGTACCGGCACTTCATTCTTGAAGAAGAACCGAACGTCGCCAGTGTCGTACGCCGCCAAATCAGCTGGCCGCGCAACGCCGAAAGACGACGGCGAGATGACGGGCTTCTTCTGGTCGGTCACGGACGCGGGGCCTCCGCTTGTTCATCCGCGTCTTCCGTCTCTTCCAGATCACGCTCGAAGTCACGCATGGTGAGGATCCGGTCGCCGGGCTGGAGCAACTTCAGGTCGAGCAGGTAGGACTGCAGGCCGTCGATGTCTTCGACGTGCTTCATGAAACCGTCGTCGACCGGGGATGCTTCGTCCTCGCCCAACTCGTTTCCTGCGCGGACCTCGTAAATCGTCTTGCCCTGCGCATCGCGCACATCGGCGATGAAGCTGCCGCGCTCGTGCAGGTCGATGAAATAGCCGTAGTTCGCCATCAGCGATATCTCCGCGGCGCCGGTGCGCCATTCAGTTCGGCCTCGAAATCTTCGGCCCAGTCCTCGACCATGCCGTTGCGCATGACCTGCACGAATGCCTTGCCTTCGGACGGATTTGCCTCCCGGGAAACCCAGACGTCGGACGGGTCGCCGTCCTCGTCCACCACGACGCCCACCATGCGCCAGGACTCGGCGAAGGTGCCCAGGTCCAGCTCGCGGGCGAGCGCTTCGCGCCGCGCCGTCTCGACGTAGAACTCGACGCCGTCGGCCTTGGAGTAAACGTCCTTGAGCGTGAGCTTGACCACGTCGTCCGGCAGCTCGATCTCCAGCTCGATCACGTTTTCGGCGATCGAGCCGACCTTGTTGCCGTTGATGTCCACCAGGCCAGCGGGCCAGTCGCCCCGCGCGATGCGATCGGCGCTCTCGCGCAGGATCCGCACCAGCTCGTGCGTGGGATCGGGCTTGAACGCGTCGTCGCCGGTGTCGACCAGCACCAGGACCTCGCCGCGATCCGGCGTGGCCGGCGGCGTGGTCTCGCTGAAGGTGCCGATGCTGTTGCCGTTGAGGTCGAACAGCTTGAAGCCGCTATCCACGCCCTCGCGGGCGATGCGGGCGGCAGCCTCGCGGATGACCCACGCCGACTGGCTGTCGCGTGCGCCCTCTTGGAAGGCATCGTTGCCGGTGTCGAAGCGCAGGGCGTAGGTAGTGCTCATGGGCCGTTCCTCAGGGACGTGGCTTGGATTCGTCGGCCAGGGCTTCCCAGAAGCCATCGGTCGCGTCGCGCAGAGCCCTCACACGCTCGGGGTTCAGCGGCACCTTGCAGCTGCCGGAGAAGCTGTCGGTGGCACCGGACTCGAACACCACGCCGACGGTGGCGCCGCGGGGGTCGCCCAGGAACTTGGCGCCCCTCACGCGTGGCACGCCCTCCAGCAGCTCCTGCACGCGCGACTCGACCTGTTCCAGTGCCCGCTCCTCCGTCGCGTTGAGCCCGTGATCCAGACGGTTCAGCGACAGCACGAAGTGCTGCGCCGCCAGCTCGTGCAGACGCTCGTTGAGATCCAGCGCTGCGCTCCCGCTCAAGCCGGTCTCGGAGTGCACACGCTCGATCCACGCGTTCTGCTCATCCGTCAGCGCGCCGCGGCGCGCCTGGTCGTGCTGAGCCTGTTGTTTCATCCGCGCCTGGTTCTCGCTCAGCGCCTTCGCCACCTCCGGCGGGTTACCCCAACGCGCCGGATTGGTACGCTGGAAGATGTGCAGCTGCTCGACCTCGCGGCCGGGGATCGTGATCCCGGAGCAGTACGAGCCTTCCCGGATGCCGAAATCCCATGCCGGGGTGAAGCCTTCGTACCGCAGCCAGCCGAACATGTTCTCGGCTTCCTGGCGGAAGCCGTTGGGGAAATCGTAGACGCGCACGCGCTCTTCGCCGGACGCGGAGGGGGTGCTTTTTCCTCGCGGTCATGGGGCTGGTCCTAGTTAACTATGATTAGAGTATATGCACGACCGCACGGATGGGAAGTGCGCCAGCGGTCGGCTGAAGTTCCACCTTGCAGATCCGCTCAACGGCCTTGCCGCGGCGCCCGATCCACGCGGACCTCAATCCACGCGTCGGCACGAGCCTGGGCCGGGTCGGCCTGCACCGTCGCCAGCAGGTCACGGACCGCGCTGGCGCTCACGATCCGTTCGTCCAGCAACGCGTCCACGAATTCGTAGTCCTTCTCGCGCCCGGCAAGCAGCTTTGACACCGCCAGGTCCTCCGGGCTGATGCACCTGGCCGTGCGCGTCTGCCCGTACGCGTCGAACTGGATGGTCGAGACACGCTGCTCCCAACCCGGTGCGAGCCGTGCGGTTTCAACCTGCACGCCGTCGACGTAATAGCCATGGAGATCACTGAAGTTCGAGCCTTCGCCGATGGCGCCGGAGAGCTGGTCAGCGATACGCTCAGCCAGTGCCGAATCTGGCGTCAGGGCCGCTACATCAGCCTCCATCGAACGCGCCAGCGCGGGATTGTCCGACTCCACCGCGCCCAGCACCGCCTGGCTGCCGAGCAGCAACAGTTCGACATCGCCGCCGGCAATCTCGCTGGCGGCGCGCAGCACGTGCAGCAGTGCGTCACGATTCACGCCGCACGCTCCGTGCGCAGGCTTTCCAGGAAGATGCGCCGCTCTTCCTGCGATATGACGTCGACGAACGGCGCTGTCGAACGCAGGGCATCCGCATGCTCGCTGTCTTCCCGCAGCATGCTGACCACCGCGGGAACGCCGCGCTGGATCCACGCCTCCCACTCACGCCAGTAGCCCGATGCGGCCGGCGAATTGCCGGCCTGCCAGCGAGTGAGGCGTTCCTGGGCCCGCACCAATGCCTGCGGGTCGCTGCGCTCTATGCGCTCGGCTACCAGCGTCCAGAACGCGAGGCGTTGGTCACGTGAAAAGGCCATGGCAGCGTCACACAACCGGTCGCAAGGCCGGCGCAGGCTCGGCGAACTCGCGCTCGCTGGCGTCCTCGCGGCTCCATTCGATCTTCGCCGTATCGAAGCCCTGCTGCAGCAGGTTCTTCGAGAACATCTGCGCGAAGCTGCGGTCGTGGCTGCGCATCTCGCCGCGCATGGTCTGCACGGCGGTCTCGGTGAGCCACAGCCGGCCGAAGCGCACGCCGAACACCATCTCGCCGTCGGCTTGGCCGTCATCCCGATAGTGCGTCAGGTAGACCATCTGGTCGTAGTTGTCCCAGCCGTCATGAACTTCGACGGCCAGGTCCTGGTACGGGGGGTTGATCAGCCGGCAGTGGTCCGAGCGGCCATCGCCGAGGCGAACCCAGTTCATCATACGATCCAGAACTCCGAGCCGGCCCAGCAGGCGAGCCACGTTGGTCTCCGGACCCCTGTTGTTGTACCAGGCGCCGCTGCGCAGCAGATTGGGGTACTCGGCCAGGACCTCGACGCGCGACTTGGTCGGGTCGGCCTGATCCTGCAGCTGCACGACGTGCCTGTGCACCCGGTCCCAGATGACGTCCAGCTTGGTCTTCGGCGAAAGCATGCGGGTCTGCTCGGGCACGGGCAGGGGCTGGCCGCCCAGCTCCACGTGCCAGCCATCGGCTGCGCAGTAGGCGCGCGTGCGAAGGGCGAAGGACTGGCGCGTGAGTTCGTACGCGGCGACAGGCACGGCAAACTCACTTGGCTCGGCGCCTCTGGTGTCGGACGCCGCCGTCTGGTCCGACACGCCGGCGATCAGCGGCAGCTGCGCCTGCTCCTCCGTCGTCGCCCACGCGGCCGGCGGGACGAACCGGATCTCCGAGTCGGAGAACTCGCGCACGGCCACCGACGGGAACACCTCGCGGACCTGGTTCAGGCTTAGCCTGGTGTCCTGCCTCACCAGCAGGCCGTCAACCGCCGCGAAGCCGAGCTTGGCCGCCTGGGCCGCGTCCGGCTCGTCGCCGCCGGGGAGCGCATGGAGGACCAAGCTGCGCTGCCCCGCCTGTTCGCGAACGGCGATCGCCATCCCGACGGACGATAGATCCAACCAGCGCATGCCTTCCTCCCGTTCGGTTACGTGAATTCTTCGACCACCGGCGCCCGCTCCAGCCGATCGGCTTCGGCCTCGCGGCCGGCCTTCTTGGCGATCTTGCGGATGGCCGCCAGGGCCTTTTCCTTGCTGCCGTGCTTGGCCACCACCGCCTTGAACAGCTTGCCCAGCTCCGTGGCGCCCAGGTGCTTGTCGGCGTTCTTCTTCGTCGACTCCTGCTGCTGGAGCAGGATCATCTCCGGGGTAGCGCAATACACCTGGAACTCACCCATCGGGTCCTTCAGGGTGACCAGCTCGTACTGCGTCTTATCGCTCACGTCCGGCTTGGACATGCTGTGCACGATGGTTAGCGTGGACACGCCCTCCGCGATCTGGCGCTTGTACGGGTAGTCGCCGCCGATGAACACGAATCCGTGGATCGGCTTGCGGTAGTACGCCGTGGAGTGCGTCAGCGCGGCCTGGGGGAACAGCATCGACGCCAGCCGGATCGCGAACACGTCGAGCACCTTGCCCATATCGTGCTTGGCGCCCACGTAGATGCCGTGGACCAGCCGCTTGATGGCTCCACGCTTCTTCTCGTGATAGGCCTGGATCTTGTCCAGGTCCCCGGGGACCGTGATCAGCTCCAACTTCTTTCCAATGGGGTCGGATGGGCTATTCATGCTCTGACTTTCATCATAGTATGTGCACAGACAGTCGCACGCAACAGCAGGATTGATGGCCGCCCTTCACGCGGGCTGCACGCTGAACAGGTCAGCGCGAACGTAGGCGTGGCGGGCGTCCACAGCGAATTAACGATGCACCTGGAGGACTTCGCTTATCATGAGTCCTATGCGGCACGGTCGCCTGGACAGGCGCTGCGACGACCCCCTTCGTCGCTGAATCTTGTTAGCTTGGTGTAATGAAAATTTAGCAGCTGTCAATAGGGGAGGCCCCCACCGTTTTAGGGCCTTCCCCTACATAAACAGTGTAACTATACTGAACGTAGACTCGATGTCAGGAAAGTCGCTATGAGCGTCCAGACCATGCCCCTCCGTAGCGCATCCCACAACTTGCTGGCGGCCGCCCGCCGCGGCCAGCCCGGTGCCCCCACCCTGCACGAGTATCGCGTTCGCGGCGCTGCTGCGGCTGAGCGCCTGCAGGACCGCCCCAGGCCGCGCTGATCGGGCGCCTCCCAAGCACTCCTCCGAAAGGCGGCCACTGGCCGCCTTTTTCGTCCCTCGCCATTGCCCCCGGGCTCGCCGCGGCCGACCCACGAAAAAGCCCGGCACGAGGCCGGGCTTGTCGGGACACCCCTAGTGTCGGCTCAGGGCCGGGGCGATGCGCCCTCTTCGGCCAGCTCCCGCTTCCAGTCCTCCTCCTCCCCATCGCGGATGTAGGCGAACTGGTAGGCCATCTCGGCCGCGCAGCGTGCGCGGGTCAGATCACGGTCCAGGTTGCGCACGACCTTGTACAGGGTCTTCAGCTCGTCGGCGGACAGCTCTTTCAGGGATTCCTCCATCTCCCCCTGCCCGGACCATTGCAGCTTGCCCAGCTCCTTGATTTCGGCCAGGACCATCCAGCCGCCGGAACGCCCCTCTACGCCCAGCGAGATCTCTCCCTGCATCTGCCCGGGGAAGATGGTGTAGTCGCCTTCCACGTAAGCCGACAGCGCGCCGGCTTGGGCGCGGTAGAAGGCCTGATCACCGTGCTCAGCCAGGTATGCCTCCCACTGCTTGTCGAACTGCGGATCGGCCTCGTAGTCGGGCACCCCCTTGCCGCTGGTGTCGAAGTCGTAGACCTTGATGTTCCACGCCAAGCGGAAGGGGTCGTACGGCCCGGCCCTGTGCACGGCGTGGGTGATCAGCTCGGCGATGATCTCCGAGCGTTTCTGCGCCGGGTAGGTGTACGGGTCGTCCTCCGGACCCTCGCGGGTCACGTCCATCACCTGCCAGTCCTCGTCGGCCGGCATGGGGAACACGTACGCCGGCTCGGCCTCGTGGCCATCCACCAGGTAGCCCGACCGGGCGCCGGGCTGGAGCTTGGACTTCTGCTCGATGACCAGCGCGGTGAAGGTCGTCCAGTCCGCCTTGGCGAACTCGTCGACCAGCGCACGGTGCCCGATCAGGTCGTACGGTTTGCCCGCCTTGTCGAAGATCACGGTCCGGTTGTCGACATCGAGCAGCACGGTTCCGTTGTACTCGGACCCCACAATTCCGGCGTCGTACGCCGTCGAGGCGATGACCTTGAACGTGCGCTTGCCCTGCCCGTCCTCGGACTGGAACACCTTGGTGTAGCAGTCCTCCGGCCGCGAGTAGCGGTACGGGCCTTCTTCGTATGCGATACCGGTCATGGCTCTTTCTCGTCAATCGGGGATGCGGCTGCCCCAGCAGGGCAGGATACGCCGCGCAGACCGGCGGCGGGAGCCCGGCACGGCGGCCGGGCGATCAGGGCGCCAGCGCCCGGAAGTCTTCGCAGTCGCACACCTGGATGCCGGCCAGCTCGGCCGGCAGCGGCATCGCCTGCTCCTTGCTCTTGCCGCGCCCGCGGCGCGGCGCCAGAAGCGCGTACTCGCCCGCGGCGGTCACGCGGACAGCCGCGGCCCGGAACAGGCCGCGGCCCATGATGCTTGCGGCGTGCAGGCGCTCGACCATCTCGTCCAGATCCACGCCCTGCACGATCGCGTACTCCGGCCCTGCAGGGTTGGTCGAGCCCGCGCCGTCGCCATTGGGATTCTTGTTCCAGGCCACCAGCTGCTGCACAAGCTGCTCTGCAGTGGGCGGGGCCAGGACGGTGTTCTGCGCCATACAGTTCCTCACGGCGCCAGGCGCCTCGATCGAACGCTGGGAAGTGAGCCCCGCGGCCGACGCCCCGAACAGGGGGTCGTCAGGACGCCGACCGCGGGAACTCCAGGGGACTAGGGACGATTGCCGCGGCCGGGAGCCTCGGCGTTGTCCAGGCCGAGCGACCCGGCATCGAACACGACCGCATCGCCGCCCGCGTCCAGGATCTCGTCGTACATCGCACGACGTTCCTCGGCCAGCTCGTCGGTGAGCTCCGGATCGAAGGCCAGCAGGTGCCCGACGGCCTGCTCGGCCTGGCCGGCCGCACGCAGCGGCACGCTCTTGCCACCGGACAGCGCGGTATGGATGTCGCTCGGCGGCAGCGCCGAGCGATTGATCTCCACGCCCAAGCGCATGCTCAGCATCGCCTGGGCGATCTTCATCGTCAGCCGCTGTTCGGCCTCGACCTGGGCCATCGACTCCGGGGTGTCCGGCGCGCCGGTGGCGCGCTTGCGGCGCTCGCGGGTGCCTTCGCGCATGGCGATCGGCAACAGCACTTCTGCCAGCTGGGAGACGTCGCGAGCGGTGATGGAATCGCCCGCCATCGAACCGGCCTTGGCCTTGGGGTCCCAGGTGACCTCGAAGCCCATGTTGGTCGCGATGCGCTCCATCGACTCGCGGGCCGCGACCGCGGCGCCTTCGCCGGTCATCACGCCCTTCGGCGGCGTCGGCGGCTTGCCGTTGGTGTCCAGCTGGGCAACGTTGAAGACCTTGAAGTGCATCAGTTTCGGATAGGTCTTCAGGATCGGATCGCCCGTCTGCTCGTCGACCTCGTCGGTCTCGCGCGTCACGGGTTGGAAGAAGAAGACCTTGGTGTGCTGCTCGCCCTTGCGGACGTTCCAGCCACGGCTCTTGGCGCCCTCGAAGGTGCACCACTCGCCGCTCGGATAGCCCTTCTCCATGGCCCTGTTGGCCAAGGTCAGCACGTTCATGCCGTGGTAGGGGCGGCCGTTGGTGGCCGAGGTCGGCCACGGCGCGACTGCGCCGAACGCGTTGACCGGATCCAGGATGCCTGCCTCGATCGCATGCACGAGCTCGTGGCGGCTGAGGTCGAAGTTGGTTGCGCGCTCGGCCGACACGGCGGTCGGGCGATTGCTTGCGATTGCCGGCGACGCACCCGCGGCCAGTGCCGGCGCGATGGCGTCCGGCACGGGCTTCTTGGCAGTGTGCGCGCCGATCGAAGATCCGATCGGCTTGATCATGGCGACGTTACTCGACGTCGCCGGCGTCGGCCGGGGCCGGCTGCAGACCGGAGTCCGCCACGTCTTCCCAGCTCATCAGGTCCGCGTCGTCCGACGCGTGGGTCGCTTCGTTGGCAGCGTTCATGGAAGTCTCCTTGGGGAGGGCAGCGGATGCCGCCTTCACTCGCATTAGACTACCCATGCACGGACCTGTCAATAACTTTCGTTAGAGTATCGATCTATGCCGTCGCGACGTTCGGCAGATCTTCGCCTTCGTGGAACGGACCCTGGTCGCCCAGGACGCGCAGGCCAAAGCGCAGATTGGCGATGGCTTCCTTGCGCCTGCCCGCGTCTTCCAGGTCGTCGAGCGCCGCATCGGCCATATTGCGTGCCATGACCGAACGCAAGGTCGCGCTGATGTCGTCGACCGGCATGAAGGAGATCTGCCGCTCGGCGTGCATCACCATGTCGCGGTAAACCACGTGGGAGCTGGCTTCCAGCGCACCGGTCATCAGTACGACAACGTCGGAAACGTCCTTATGCAGCACCGCGGCGTGGTCTTCGTCTTCCAGCCGATCCGCGATTTCATCGCGGTCGCCCTTCAGCCGCTGCGAATCACAGGCTTCGTCGATCGCCGCCGTGATCAGCTCCACAGGTATCCGCCGCGAAGACACACTCTCGTAGAGCGCTTGCGCTGCCGTGGTATTTCCGGAATTGCTGTCCATACTGGTCCGCCCCTGTTCCCGGGTGAGCCCTCGCCCTGCGAAGTCCCAACCCGCCGTTACCTGAAAATCCGATTGAACTGCTCTTCGCCCGGCACCGACATGATACCCCTCGGCCGGCCATCGTCCATGTAGAGGATGGTCGGGACGCCAGTGTACCCGGACGCCTGGAGCAACTGCAGATTGCGTTCCAGTTCGGCCGCGGTTTTTTCCGTTACCTTGACGCCGGTCAAGGTTCCACCGCCCATTTCCGTGAGCGCCCTGCTTGCGTCCTTGGCTTGATATATGGCAGCAGCAAGGTTCTTTGAAGACTCCGACAGGATAGCGACCGGGATCCAACGAACTTGAATCCGCCCAGCAGCAGCCACCGGCCGGATCATCCCCCAAAGCTGGTGGCAATACGGGCACTGCGGGTCGAAGATCACATAGACGATCTTCTCCGGATCCTCGGCGGCACCCTCAGCGACGTAGTCCAGGCCGCCTGCCTGTTCCCAGATCGCCGCCATCTCTGCGTCGATCACGTGGCGGCCGCTGTCTGCCGGAATCGCCGCGCGTGCCAGGTCGTTATTGGTGACGTTGCCGCCCTTGGCATCGTAGACCGTGCCGCTGATCAGGTAACCCCCATCCGCGGTCACGTAGAAGAGGCGCTGTTCGGTCCCCCGCTCGGCCACGATGGCCTTCAGTCCCGACTCGGATGTGAAGGCGGTGGTGATCGTGGAGCCCTGCTCCAGCAGAAACCTCTCTGCGGCCGTCGGCGCAACCGCGCCCTCGGGCTGATCCGTCGAATCGGGTGGGGCCGGCGCCGTCACGACGGTAGTGCCGGTCGCCTCAGCGCCCGGCCCTGCACTGTCACGGCCGCAGCCGGCCAAGCCGACCACGGCAGCGGTGGACAGCAGCAGCACAACTAATTTGGTGGCCTTCAGTGATCTCATTTCGTACTCCAGAAGCGGACCTTGCCCACGTCGGTGTGGATGAAATTGCGTCGATCGAGGTAGAAGCCAACTCCGCCGGCGCGGTAGCTTGCAAGAAACTTGCCAACGAACTCCGCCGGAAGATTGGCATAGCGCCCATCCACGGCCATGCCCTTGACGTGTAGGGAATTTTTCGCCGCACCCTCGGTGTTGGCATTGGTATGCTCGCTGCGATAGCCGCTCGTCACCAGGTACGGCTCGTCGAATCCATGAACGGCGTAGAGCCATGACTGCATGCCGAAGAGCATGTTGAGCAGGCGCAGATCCATTGCTGTGGCCTGCTGGCCGCGCACGTCGCGCAACACGTGACAGACTTCTCGATAGCCACCCGGAACGACGGCACCGTCGCGCCAGAAGCACACGCGGCGGTGCTCCCCCGTGGCCGCCCGCGTCAGGTTTACCACCCGCGGCTGCGCCCAGAACGCCTCGGCCTGAGCCGCATCAGCATAGTGGGTCGGCAGCGCCAAGCCCGTGCGCTTGGAGAGCGGATTGGCCTGGGTTCCGCCGGCGGCCAGCGCCGTCAGGCCGGCGCCAATGCCGGCGACCAGGAACTGCCGGCGCTTGAGCAACAGGGCGTGGCCGGGCGTATCGGCCATTACTGGCTCCCCGTCGCTTCTTCGATGTTGCGCGCCAGGTCGGCCAGCGCCTCGTCCATGGCATCCACCGCCTCCTGCGAGCGCACCGGCTTGGGCGGCGATGGGTAGCGGGTGGCCGAAGTGGCCTGCTCCACGATCTCCTTGGCAACCGCTCGCGCCTCGCTCGCCGACGCGCCCAGAGCCTCGGCCACGCCGGCCAGCGCGCTGGCGGTCTCCGCCTTGTTCAGGAACTGCAGGGCGGGAGCCGTGTCGGCCGCGCCGGCCGCGTTGAACACCAGCGCCTCGGCCGCCTGAGCGAACAGCGCATCCTCCGCGGAGACCACCGTTGCTGCTGCAGCGGCTGCTTCAGGGCCGAACACCGAATAGCTCTCCAAGGCGGCACCGTCGAAGATGGTGTCCGCGTTGTCGGGCTGTCCGGGGGCCGCCAGCTCCGCCGAAGCAGACGCGCTGTGCTCGACGTTGGCCTCGGGGGTGTGCGCATAGCCGCCGCCCGATCCGCCATCGCCACCGGCATCCACCGGCTCGGTCAGACCGCGCTGCCCTGCCAGGAACATGCACACGCCGGCCTCCGCGCCCTGGAACGCCTCGGTGTACTTCCGCGTCTGCGCCGCGCCGGCGGCGATTTCCAAGGCCCGCAGCGCGGCGTCGGGCGGCACGATCTGCCCATCAAGCGGGTACTTCAACAGCCCCTCTTGGATGCGGACGGTGTCCACCAGCAGCTTGCGGATCTCCGACTCCGGCTGCGGCAACACCTTGATGAAGTGGTTGAGCCGAAAATTCTTCGCCTTTTCCGGCACCGCATAGAACATGCGGGCGCGGATGATGTCGGACTTGACGAGGATGTGCACCTCGCCTTCGATCTGATTGACCATGTCCTGCAGGTCCACGCGGCTGACCCGCGTGTGCTTGGCGTTGGTGTCAGGGCGGTAGTTGCCCATGTAGCCATCGCTCATCTCGTACCCGCCGACTTCCGACACCCAGGCTTCGCCGGCGCGCTTGACGAACAGATCGAACGTCTCGTTGGGATCTTCCAGCTTGCCGAAGATCTTGATGTTGGAGTTGGAGACGATCGCCAGCGTCTCCTCTTTCGAGGTGCGATAGAACGCCTGGAGATCCTGGCCTGCGGCCACCAGGCAGAACCCCAGCGAACGTGCCTGGGCCCACATCAGCGCAGCATCTTCGGGCATGTAATAGCCCATCTCGTCGAAGATCGCGATGTAGGGTGTGGGCGAGTTGGTGGCACGCGAGTCAAGCAGCTCGCGGCGCGAGCCTTCGAGCTTGCTGCCCAGCTCGCCACCCATCATGCCCTTCATCGCCGCCACGATGATCTTGCCCAGGTTGGACAGTTCCGGCCGCGACTTCTCCAGCGCCGGTAGCAGCACCAGCAGGATGCGGTTATTTGTCACCACGTCCCGGAAGTTCACCTCGCCCTGCGGGGTGTAGTAGATATGCCCGTAGGTGTCCGCCAGCGACGACAGGATGCGGGTGAACTGCATCTGCTGGTAGCCGAACTGCTCCAGGAACGTGCCCGCCTGCTGGTCGCCCTTCTCCTTCTTGTAGCCGGGCACGTCGTACAGGAACGCCTGCATCATCGTGCGCGACTTCTCACTGATGTACGGGTCCTGCATCAGCTCGTTGAACTTCGGGAATGGCAGGAACTCGCGGATCGCACCGATGTGCAGCATCAGGCGATCCTGGTCGCGCAGATCCACCAGTGCAGGCAGTACGGACGAGATGAAGCTGATCGCACGGCCCTTCCACATGTCGCCCTTGCCATCCGAAGCATCCATCAGGCTCACGAGCAGCTGGATGAGGCTTTCGGCGTTGCCGACCGCAAAGGGGTTGTAGGTGTTGGAGAGCTTGTCGGCGCGCTTCTTCTTGGTGTCCGCATTGCCGGTCATGTAGTTGATGACCAGCAGGTCATCCTCGCGACCGTACTGCCGCACCATCGCGAAGATCTTCCCCCACAGCGACACGTCGCCCTTGCCGTCGGTGTAGGTGAAGCCGGAGCACCAGGTGATGGCATTGAAGGCCATCGACGTCAGGCCTTCAGTCTTACCTGCGCCGGTCGAGCCGAGCACGAAGATATGCGTGCGCATGTCCTCGTTGGCCGCCCAGATCTCCGCGTTGTCCTCCGCTCGGTTGCCGATGAAGCCGATGCCACGGGCCATCTGCGGCTTGCCCGTGCCCGGGTGCAAGTCGCGCGAATCGAGCTCGCCCAGGCCCTTGCGCTTGCGGAACGGAATGTCCTCCTTGCGGGAGAACACGATGTACGCGTATGCGACAGCCAGCAGCGGCATGATGTCGAACAAGGCGGGCATGGCGACCACGCCGCCGCACATCAGCAAGCCCACCACCGGAATCGCAAGCTCCGCACTGAGCAGGTCCACCGCCTGCTCGGACAGGCGGCGCGTATCGCGCAGCAGCCGCGTGCGGCGGATCTCCTGATGCTGACGAACGCCTTGGATGGGCCCTTTGGACATGGTGTTACTCGGCGACCTTGAAGCGTAGGGCCGGATCGCAGCCGGCCGGAGCCATGCCCAGGCCGAAGTCCTTCATCGCCGGATCTTCCAGCGGCACGCCTGGGACACCGGCCTGCGCACGGGTCTCCTGCGAGGCCTGGGCTGCGCTGGCCAGCACCTGAGCCATCCACGGGTCGGCCTGGCCATCCGACGGCGCCTCAACGCCGGCGCCGGCCAGGATCTGCGCCATCACCTGCGGATCCACGCCCCCTCCTACGGCGTCCTTACTGAACAGCGCAGCCAGCGCCGCGTCCGCCGTCGAGCTCGCCGGCGCAGCCGCCACGGGGCCTTCCTCGCGGGAAGGCCGCGGTCCCGGTCCGGCGACCAGCACGCCCATGACGATGAGGCCGGCCACGCCGGCACCCACCAGGACAGGCCATGGACTGCGACCACCGCCGACCGAACGGATCATCGCGTCCTCGATCCGCTTGGCCACGTGGCGAGCGGTTTCGGCATCCTGCAAGCCGCCCATCTCCCAGAGCACCCAACGCTGGCCTTCAGCCGTCCGTCCGTTGGGAAGGAGCGAACCATCCGTATGGATCCGCACCCCGTACCCGCCGGGAACGCTCCCGGTCACCGATGTGCCGAGCGTTTGATTGCCGCTGGAGTTGCGGATCGGCACCAAGGTCACGTCGCCGCCATACCGACTGGCACGCCGCAGCGAAACGCCGAAATCCTTCAGGACCTCGATCCGCACCGGCGGGCGAAGTGACCGCGACAGTTCCGAGCGGATGCCGGCAATCTGCGCGCGAGCGACCGAACAGGCGCCGCCGCCCAGGCGCACAGCCGCGGCACGCAGCGCTGGCGGCCGCAACCCCTCGCCGACCACCGCCACCAGGCCGCGAAACCTCGCAGCCAGCAGACGCACGCGTTCACGCGGCGTCTTGCGAACACGCCCCACCAGTTCGTCGAGCTCCAGCATCGCACGCTCGATCGCACCCTCGTCGGCCGGCGCGGCCGGAGCGCTGAGCAGCTCCGTGTCCAGCTGGGCCGCCAGCGGCGCAAGCAGCGTGGACACCGCGGCAAACTGCTTCTCCATCACCGCACGCGCCTCCGGGTTGAACGCCGGGTCGATGTCGCCCGCCAACTGCATCAGCACGTCATCCGCCACCCGACCGCAGTAGGGTGAGCATCGGTTGGACGCGGTCGTGTCTTCGCGGTGCCACCGGGCCAGCACCTCGAAACGTGCCGGCGCGAACCACTCGGCGAAACTGCTGCATCCCGTGAATCCGGGAGCGCGTTCCAACACCAGCTGGCCGACCGCACGCAAGACCATCGCCGCATTGCGACTCCACGGGCCCGCAGCCAGGCGCAGCCTCGCTTCTTCGGTACCAATGAGCTCGACAGCTCGATCGCGCGCCTGCGCGCTCAGCGCCGGGCCCTCGAACACGGACTGCTCGTTGTTCGCCATATCAAAGCTCCTGATCGTCTTCAAGGGTGTTCAGCGCTTCCACGGTTCCGTCGATTGCCGGCTGCACCATGGGCGTGGGGATTGCGGTCTTGGCCATGCACTCGGCCAGGTAGTGGGCGTGCACGCCGGCAGCTTCGACACTGGCCACGTTCAGGCCAAGATCGTTGAGCACGTACCAGGTCGTGCGGTCCGCCATCTTCAGCCAGCGAAACCATGCCGGCGGCAGCTTTCCGTTCTCGCGAGCGGCAGAGAGAAGCCGGCGCAGCACGCAGCGCACATGGTAGTGCTGGCGCACCAGCGCCACGACAGCTGGGCTATCGGCGTACTTCTCGATCGTGCTCTCCACACGCGGGGTGGTCAGCAACGAAGGGTCGCGCTTCGCCATGGCGTCGTTCCACGCCACGGCCACCCCATTGATGATCTCCTGCGCGAGCTTGTCGTCGTGGTTGATCTGGGCGATGAATGCCGCGAACAGGGTTCGCTCGAACGGCTTCAGCTCCGCTGGCCCCTGCCAGGGCCTGCCCAGCTGGCTGCCGAAAATCGACTTGGCGCGGTCCGACAGGAAGAACCGGCCATCCGCCAGAACCATTGCCGTGTTCGGGACGTCTGCCGGTGCCGTCCAGCGCGGCAGCACCAGCCCGTGGCGTCGCGCGTAGAAGCGCGGCTCCTGGCGCATGCCGTTGACCGGATCATCGAGCGGCACATTCTCCAGCCCCAGACCGAGGACCGGTTGCAGGGTCGGGTATGTTTGGCCTTCCTGCATGGCCAGCGACTTCATGGTGTACTTCCGGCTCATTCGCGTGTTGCGCGAGGGCGCCTTCAGATAGATCCACCCGAACAGCGCGGCAAGAAACGCCAAACTGAACCAGCGCAGGGAGTACCCCGCCACCGCACCTGATTCGATCAGCTGCATCAGGGTGGCATCGGGAGGCGATACAGTCCCGAGCCACTGCGCCAGCATCGCCTTGCCCTCCGGATCAAGGATGAGCAGATGCGCCTCTGCCCAGCGGATCCACATGACCCCGCGAGCGATCGGCTCATGGAAGATGAACCACATCATCACCACCAGCAGCACGCCAGCAATCGCTCCCCACGGCAGCGCGTCGGTGTCCTTCGTGGGCGTGTCCCGACCTTTCATCGACCGACATCCTTGGCGACTGCGCGCATGTGTGTAAGGAATCGCGACATGTAACGCTCGCGCTTGGCCGGCGTCGCTGAGTGGTAGTTGCCCACGCCAGTCCAGAAATCAGGGGCCCGTGCGATCTGGTAGGCCGCCACGTAGGTTCCGACGTGGATGTTCAGGCACTCGTCGTTGATCAGGCGCTCGCGGGTGATGCCGTATCGCTCGAACCGGAAGGGCGCGCCGGTCAGGTGGACGCTGTTCACCTGCATCGGCCCCATGTCGATGGTGCCGTTCTTGTTGGTGCGGTACTGCCCCACGGTGCCGCCTTCCGTCCGCAGGTACGCCCAGATGACCTGCTCGGGCACCTGGTAGCGCGCGGACGCGGCACGAACGCAGTCGCTGCGCGGCGTCGTTTTGCCGCGTCGGGCAGCCATTGTCACGACACTAGCCCGCGCCTGGTCCAGCTCGCGAAGGCGCAGCATGTAGGTGCCGACTTGAATGTTGAGGCATTCGTTCTCGACCAGCTGCTCGGCAGTGATGCCGTACTGCGCCAGGGCCGGCATGGCGATGCTGGGGATCCTCATCGCGCCGACTTCGTAGTTGCCGTCCTGCGCCCGCACGATCTGCCTGCGGGCGCCTGTGCGCAGCTGAAGCTCGTGCACGACGTGATTCTGGTCGACGCCGTAGGCCTGTGCCGCTTGCTGGATGCAGGCGGCTTGCTCCTGGACGACGTCGGCCGCGGTCAGATCCATCAGGCCCTCCCGAGGAGCCAGTCGCCGAACGCCACGAATTTCCGCTCGCGCATCTGGTAAATCCGGAAGCGACACACGACAGCCTTGGCACCGCATACACCGATCACGCCGGCGGACATGAAGAACTGCGACAGCGCGTTGTTGACGAACGGGGACAGCAGAAGCGACGCGAGCCCGGCGACCCCAACGATCGCGTAGACGTAGAACATGCGCTCCACCTGCGCAATGCGCTGCTGCAGCTCGGCAGCGCTGACACCCAGCCGCTTCATCGCCTGCTCGAACGACTCTACCCGCCCACGATTACCGCGGGCGATCAGACGCTTCAGCCACGCAAACGTGCGCTTTCGGTGTTCGATCTCTGCAGGAACATCGCCGACGGTGGAGTACATCCACCACTTGGCAGCACCCTTGCCTGCCTTCGCCGTCCTGCGCGTGACGCGCGACACCAGCCCAGGCGCTTTCTGTTCTTCGTTCATGCATTGCCACCGGAGATGGATTGGCAGGCGTAGACGCTCATGCCGACGAGGCGCCGCATCATCGTGCGCACCTTCTCGCAGGTGGCGGCTACAGGGAGGCCGCCCTGCAGCTGGATGGCGACGATTCGCTCATAGGCCGCCATGTCGTGCTCGACGGCCTTGAGCTCGGAATAGAACTCGCCACGCGCTTCGGCCAGCGCGGACTGCACCAGCTGTGCGCTCCTGGCCATGAGCTCGCTCGACAGCTGTACCGCAGACGAGCCCACGGGCATGAATGGCAAAAGGCGCTCCACGCCGGTTGCAACTTCCTCGCAGACCGTGGTGGCGAGGGCCAGCGCCGCGGAATCCACGTCCACGACGACATCCGGCTGATTGGCCGCCAGATGCCATGCCATGCGCTGCAGATCTACCAGCACGGGTGCGAGAGCCAACGCAGCGGCGTATATGTCGACCTCGCCGCCGGACACGGCGGGCATCTCACGCGCGGTCTCTACAGATGCCAGGAATGCAGCGGTCAGGCGGCCGATCCCTTCGGATGGCCACATATCCTCGGAAGCCACGCCTTGATTCTTGATGACGGTGCTGATCCAGTGATCGGCGACGATCTCTGCGGTCAGCACGCCAGCGCGGCGGCGGCGCCAGCCCAAGTCGATCTCCTTGGGATCAGACTCCCGGGCAAGCTGATCCGCTATCCGGACGGAATCCTGCGACAGCATCCGGATGCACTTGATCGACTGATCGATCGAGGCGCCTGGCCCCGGGAACACCTGCACCGCTCGCAGCACCGGCACCAGGCTGGCTACAATGTCCAGCACCTCGGCGCGCTCGGCATCCAGGCGCACCGGGGCGGGCACTGGCGTCGAGTCCTCAGCCGCGTCGGAGCCGTCGGCTTCGTGTGACGCTTCGTCGACCCCATGCGAGGGGGCGCCGTCATAGCCAGCATCCCCATCGATCGCGGGCGCGGCGTCATCCAAGGCCGCATCTTCGGTCGATTCGTTGTCCTGGGTCGTCGGCGCCTCCGTCTCGGTGGACCCGTCATCGTCGTCGCCCAGTCCCAGCAGGGACAGCGGGTCGTCTGAGGACAGGAACTCCGCAGTGCTCATGGCCACTTCGTCGACCTGCCCAGCGCCGTGCTGTGCTGCGTCATTGGCGACGAGCCTGCGGACACGAGACATCAAACGTTCTCCAGGCGCGGCGTCTGATTGAATGCCGCGTACAGCACGCTGAGGTCGTAGCCACGGCCCAAGCGGGGAAGCGAGCGGATCACATGCGTGGACAGCGCCAGGCGCCAGATCATCGCTTTGATGCTCGCCTGCTTCTGCGGCTCGTCGTCGAATTCGACCGACATGCCCATCAACGACTCCTCGTTGGGTATGAACGACAAGCCGAGTTGCGCGTCGATCCCACGGTCGGCGATATCCAGTTCGGCAATTTTCAGGACTGCCGCGCCGTACGTCGCCTGGTTGAACACCAGTTCCGGAGCCACCTGCTCCTGGCCATCGAAGAACTCCCAGCCCTCCTCTCCGGCCATGGCAATCATGGTGGCTTCGTAGCGGTCGTAGTTGCCCTTCATGGCGCTTGCAGTAACCGTGGTGTAGTCGGATCCTATAACCATAGTAGCAGATAGCGGCGCCGATTCAATACGCCGGAACACACTCCAGCCACGAGGCTTGCTCCATGGAAGATCGGGTATTCGTCTTCGGGTCGAATCGACTTGGGATTCACGGTGCGGGGGCGGCGCTCTTCGCCCAACGGCACCGAGGAGCGCTCCGCGGCCGAGGGGAAGGCCACCACGGTCAGTCCTACGCCCTGCCGACAAAGGACACCCCCTGGGCTTCCCTCCAGCTCGAAGAGGTTGCCAGGCACGTTGCGACCTTCATTGCCTATGCCAGGGCCCACCCGGAGCTGCGCTTCCAGGTCACCCCCGTCGGCTGCGGACTGGCCGGCTTCAGCCCAGAGCAAGTCGCCCCGCTCTTCGTGGAGGCGCCAGAAAACTGCGACTTGCCCGACGAGTTTCTTCGCGTCCTCGCGCCCTGCCCCGGACCCTGATCAGTCCAGATCGACCGGCTCGTACAAGCCCGGCGGGATAGCAGCGGCCTTGGCGACTTCGGCCAGGTGCTGGCTCTCGCGCACCGTAATCCGGCCATCGGCCAGCAGTTGCTCGAACATGGCCAGCACCTCCGGCGACTGTGTCGCCGTGGACCAGCTCTTCAGACCCTCCACCTCCCGGGGACTAAGCACCCGGGAGCGGTCCAGCGCGAACCACGCCGCGACCGCGGCCATCAGGACCGCTGCGGCGCCCGCCAGCAACCACGGGTGCCGCCAATGCGCGCTCACGCGCTCACATGCGTAGGCGAAGCGAGGGGGCATTTTCTTCATCGAGAAGGTCGTCATCGGGTCGAATGCTCGGAACATCGTCGGATCCTGGATCGCCGGCGCCGCCGACCGCAGCCGAAGCCATCGCCGGTCCCGGTACCGCTGCGGTGGCCACCGGTGGGCGGCCACCAAGCAGTTTCATCATCCCGCTGGCAACGGGCCTTCCTCGCACCGGGCCTGGGCCCAGCAGCTCACCCGCGCCCAGCGCCATCAGCGCAGCGGATACAGCATCACGCACGCCCGTCTGCTCGATGACCGCCGCCTCGAAGGCAGCACATCCTCCCGGATCCTGCAGCGACGGGGGCGCCACCGCCAGCGCCCGCGCGCCAGCACCGGTGAGCTGCATCTGCTCGTCAACCAGGCCCCGTCGCACCAAGCGGCAAGCGTGGCCGGCAATAGTGCTGGGCCGGCCGATGCCACGGCTGCTCATGGCGGCTACCAAGGCCGCCTCCGGCGACAAGGTCTGTATTCGGAACTCTGCCACCCGGCTCGGCGTCCAAGGCAGCGCCTGGCCGCCCACCACGCGCCGCAGAGAGCCGCGGCGCGCCCACGCTGGCAGCTGGCCGAGCTGGCCGTACTCGGCCACCACCGGCACACCGGAAGCCACCGCGCGGCGCCCGATCAGCGCCAGAGCCGCCTCCGCGACGGTCGCCCGCAAGCCCAGCGGCTTGATGAGGTTCACGTCTGTGCCGGTAGGCCTGATGGCCTCGTGCGCGCCGCGCAGCTGACCTGCCATCGGCAGGTGTTCCCGTCGGAACGCCAGCAGCCCACGTGCGCTGGCCAGCCGCGCCACGACCTGACCACCATAGTCGGTGAACGCCCTGGATTCGGTTCGCGGATAGCTGATTTCCCCTGCCTCGTACAGCTGCTGCAGGAGATCCGCGGCGCCCTCGATCGTCAGGCCCAGTTCCGCCTCCATGGCCAGCAGTGCATCGGGCCCGTTCAGGGGCAGCGCCGCGCACGTCTGCACGCTCCCGGCAGACTCGATGCCGCCCACTTGCTCAGGAAGCTCCCGGAGCTCGTCGTCCGAGATCCGCGTGGGCACGTCGACGCTCAGCACGAAGGGCGTGCTGCCGTCGGCGGCGGGAAGCGGAATGGTAGCCACGCGCCTGGACACCGCGCCTTGGGCCACCAGCGACAAGACTGCGGTCTGCACGCGACCGACGTAGATCCCTCGGTCGAAATCGCTGTACGCGTGGGCCAGCATGCGATCTGCGATGCGGCGCGCTGTGCCCGCGGTTGCGGCATGCGGATCGAGTTCGCCAGCTTGCGGCAGGGCCGCGGCCAGCGAAGCAGGATCGATGCCGGCCGACTGCAGCCGTACAACGCCCGCAGCGGGGTTCGTCGAGCGCACCAGATCCGCCACGTCCTGCGCGATGACGTCGCCCTCCTGGTCGGTGTCGGTCGCCACTACAACGCGTGTGGCACGGCTGATGGCGCCCTGCAGGCGTCGCATCACGTTCTTGCGAAGCGGGTGTCTTGCCAGCTCCCGCACGTTGCCATCAGGCAACACCTCGACCTGTAGTGGACGTAGCGTCTTGGGGTTGTCCAGCACGTGGCCCATCGTTGCGATGACCTCGCCGGCATGCCCCAGCGCCCTGAGGGCGTTGTTGAACGCCCTCAGTTTTCCCGGCGCTTCGATGACGAACAGGTCCGCCATGCCGCTACGGACGAGGGGTGGCGGGGGCCAAGATCTCTCGCAGCGATCGCAGCAGGCCTTCGTTGCCGTAGATCGCCGCCAGTGCACGCACCTGGGACTCGCGACCCTCGTTGTTGAGCGTGGCAGCGGCCCGTTCGCGGCTATCGAGCTCGTCTTGCTGCGCGCCTGCATCCTGCAGAAGGTTCAGGGCTTCCATGCCCTCTTCCATCACTGCCTCGTGGACGAGCTCGTCCAGAGCATCCTCATCCACACCAAGGTCTGCCATGGCTGCCAACACTTTGGACACCAGCAGCGGGTCGGGTGCTTCGAGTTCTTCGCTCGTCAGTTGCTGCTGCCGCGCTCCCACGTACTGCTCAAGCTCGTCCAAGGCCGTCATCTTCAGCGCCCCGGCATGATCTTGTTGACCATCCGCTCGACCAGCTCGCGGATCTTCTCGGCCACATCACTGAGCTTCTTGGACATCAGGCTGAAGTTGCCCTCGGCGTCGACCGCCGGCAGGCCCTCCAGGGCACCTTCGAGCTTTTCCAGCTGCGGCCCGAGCAGCTCGTTGCTGTCGCGATCCGCGGCCGGGCCCGCCTTGGCATAGCGCTCGGCCTTGACGCCGAACTTGCTCACGTTCGAGGACAGACGCTCCATGCGCTCGATGACGTCCGGCTCTGCCATCAGCCCCTTGAGCTCCAGGCCCAGGCGCTCCAGTTTGCCGCCACGATGCATTTGGCCCACCGCCTCACTGGGCGCCAGGCCACTGGCCTTCATCTCGGTGACGACCTGCTCCAGACCGTGGGCACGCAGCCACTGCGCGTCCGATTCGATATCGGCGGCCACGCTTTTCACTTGGCCGCCGAGAACGTCGAATGCAGTCTTGCGCCGGCGGTCCATGGCACCGCCAGCCGCCTGCATTCCCGCCTTGAACATGGCGCCGCCCGCGCTGAGCAGCGTGAGCGGCGAGCGCACCACTGCGTCGATGGCACTGCCGATCGCGCTTCCATTGCCGCCGTGTCCGGCCAGCTGCCGCGGGTCGCGGTCCAGCTGTCCGGCCAGGGATTCCTTGTGCTGCTTCTGGCGATGGTCAGCAGCCATCGAGAGCCCGGCGGCCAGTTCCGCGGCCAGCTTCGGGGTCAGATGCTTCGCTGCCAGTGCCTCGACTCCATCAGCGACGCGATCCACGCTGGCGGCATCCGTCCTCACCTGGTCCCAGTGGTCCAACGCCTCGGGATCGCGCCGCGCGATACCAGCGATGTCAATCCGCAGCAGCTGGCTTTCCAACAGCGCCAGCATCGCTGCGGTCTGCTGCTCGATCTGCGACAGCTCAGGCTTCGCCGGGACGGGTTCGACCGCAGCGACTTCCGGTGCATGCCCCTCCGCGTCGGGACTGCCCACGTCCGGCGGGCCGAAGCCTTCCTCCGGATCCTCCAGGTCATCACTACCGGAGGTGGCGGACGCCTGCAGCGCGGCCAGGAAACCCGGCACCTGAGGCTGGGCCGGCCCGGCGGCAACAGCATCAACGACCGATTCGGACGGCGAGGTTTCGTTGGCCGCCTCGGTCGAGGCTTGGCCCGACGACACGGGGTGCATGCGGGTAACTTTGCTCATCGGCGTGGCCCTCTTGGACTACGCGATCATACTTCACTTTCGTTAGAGTATGTAGACGCTACCCGGCGGAACCCGCCTTGGACCGGCGGGTCCTGATCGAGGCCAGGTACGGCCCTCGCCGGGTGGCGCATCCGCAGTTTGGGTCGCCGCACCCCTCGGAGCCGTCGTCGAGCGGATCCACGCCGCGCGACCCCCTGGCTTCCGTGGCCACCCTCCTCGCCTGCTCCGCCGCTTCGCGGCGGCTCGCCAGCACATACACCCAGACCATGCGGCCAACCGGCCCATCCAGACAGCAGACCTCCTCGCTTTCGGCGACACGCTCACCGATCGCGGCCGGAACCCCCACGTTTGAGGGCGCCAGGTGCCATCGCGCACCAAGTTTGGATGACGTCACCCGCACCAGGCTTGAATCTGCCGACAGAGCCGCCATTACCGTCGCCGCACTCACCGAACTGGTCATCCACATCCCTCACGCATTTGGACCTGCAGCGTGCAACAGCAGCACGCTCTGGACCGCCAACAACCCAGGCTGCCAACCAACCTGGTCCCACCGCCCCCAAAATTAGGGGCGCTTCCGGCGGCCAACCTGCCCCGGCTGATATCGCACACCCAGCCATGCCACCGTCTAGCCCATTCGCCGCCGATACGAGGGTCGGACCTAGAGAACGCAACTCCACCGGTTGGACGACGCATCTCTGCCCTCGCTATCGGGTCTGGACATGTTCGAGCACGACCGCCTCGCTCGCCTGACCTCCCGCCCACGTGCCCCGACTCCTTGGGCGTCCAACGACCGCGCTTTCAGCCACCTACATCCCGATCTGCCAACTCACCACCCCAAATCCGGTGGCCAAACACTGCCGTTCGTGGTTCTCGACTCTCGGACCAACACACAGCACAGCGGCACTGGATCCGACGCCCACCTACATTCTGACCTGCCCTCCAAACTCCCCACTTACGACGTCAGAACTCAAATTGCCGCAATCGAGCGACCCGATCCGACGCCTGCGGCGGCAGGCAGATCTGCTCACGAACCACCGCTACTCCGTCCTCGGTCGAGACGCACACCGTCCGTGCCTCGCCATAGCTCGACCGCAAGTGCCGAAGATGCGTTCTTGGCCCAAGCTCCAGTGGAGTCACCTTGACGGACATGTCTGAACTTGGCAGCCGAGACCAAAACGAAGCCTGCGTCGTGTACCAGGAGGTACCGTCGCCGCCTTGCCCCAGCACGACATCAAGTTGATGCTCGATCTTCCGCATGCCACCCCACTCCGGCAACGCCCACCGATAGACCACAGATACGTGATCCATTCCGATGGGCAGCGATAGCGCGACTCCATGCTTTCGATCACCAATTCCAGCTACCAGATAGCCACGATTGGGATAGAGTCGACGGATGCGGATCTCTCCGCGATCGGTCGACCACGTGCGCCCGCCGACTGAGATCTGCAGCCCCGCCTGCGCAGCGCGGATGGCGCCAACGTCCATCAGACTGGTGCGGAACAAAGTCAGTTCTGGGACCATATGGAGGAAACGGCCGGCGCCGGATTCGCTGCCGACGGGAAGCGCGACGAACGCGCTCGTGCTCTCCTCGCTTATCGACCCAACACACAACACAGCACGCTGCACCCCACCCAAACTAGGCATTTGCCATCCTCAGTCCAGGCCTCCGCCAACCGAAGGAAGAAAGCACGTCATCCACATCGCAATGCGGCGCCATGTACGTCCCCTGCAGGTGGCGGACACCATACGCTTCGGCAAGCGTCTTGCGAGCCTCGGAGTCGATCCACTCCACTACGACATCGTTCACGCCCAGATTCGCGATCCGATCGAGAGAACTGCGTAGTCGATTTCCGATCGCACTCACATCGCCCGCCTCCCATGCGTCACCCACCTTGATGTAGTCCGGAGCCACTTGGTAGACCAGATCGTCGTCGAAGGTGTTGGCGTCGTAGTCGTCAACTGCGATTGCAGCGCCGATGTCGCGACACGCATCGACGAAAGCGAGGGTTCTTTTCGGGTTCCGATGGACAGCAGTCTCGGTCAACTCCACGACCAGGCGCTGTCCGCCGCTATCACCAAGCCCCTTCAGGTGTGCCAGCCAGGGCTTGGGGTTGTCCTGCACCGTCACGGCGCTCACGTTGAGCCCGAATTTTAGCCCGGTGTCTGTCATGCCCATGAGCTCGCGCACGCATGAGAGCATCGCGACGTCCAGTTCCCACATGCTGCCGTCTGCCTCAGCCGAATGGATCAGCAGCGGATGGCCGAGCGGATGGTTCGTTCGCATCAGCGCCTCCAAGTAGCCGCCGCGTGCTGCGCCCAGAGGCACCACCGGCAGGAACACTGGCCAGATCGACGCCCCGTCCTTGCCGGCGGGGCGGTTCACGCTGCTCATGCAGCGGGCGATCACGAGGCCCGTCGCCCGTAATTGCCCGGGCGGCCACCGGAAGCGCTGCGGCCGCGTCCACGGCTACCGCCGCCGCCACCAGCCGGCTTCACGATGTTCAGGTTCGCCAAGTTGGCCGCGTCGATGTTATCAAGCGTCTTCTTGATCCAGTTTTCCTGGACGACCAGGAACGCCCCCACCGTAGTCTTCCCGGCCTCGATGCTCTCGAACACGCTCTCCCACACCGCGGTGGTGTCGGGCTTTCCGAGATCGCTCGGCAGCTGCTTCATCAGCGTCATTGCGCCGGGTTCCGGGAAGTAGGTGGCTTCCTTCGCCTTGCCTTTAGGCGCCTCCGCTCGGATGAGCCCGTAGCCTTCCAGCTTTTTCACGAAGGTCTGGCGAGTCGCCGGGGTGCCCAGGCCACCGACATCTTCATCGCTCGCCGAGTTGGCGCGCATCTTCTTGAACGTGGCGACGATCTTGGGATCGCTCACGAACTCATGGATGTTCAGCATGGCGGCCAGGAGCGTCGAATCGGTGAAGCGCTTCGGCGGTTCGGTCCGCTTCTTCTCCAGGTCGAGTCCCTTGCACAGCGCCGCCGTGTCCTTGCCCATGGCAGGCAGCATGCGCTCGTCGTCTTCCTCGCCCTCTTCGTCACCGTAGAGGACCTTCCAGCCGGGCTTGAGCGTCGTATTGCCGGTGGCCTTGAAACGCTCGTCATGCACTTGCACCACCGCGGAAACAGCCCGGTACTCGCGCGGCGGCATGAACTGGGCCACGTACCGCTTGCAGATCTCCAGATAGAGGTTCCGCTGCTGCGGCGACAGCTTGGAGAGATCGGCCTTCGTGGTCAGCGGAATGATGCCGTGGTGGGCCTTGGCCTTTTCGTCATTCCAAGCGGGCGACTTCCGGCTCGGGTCGATCAGATCCGCCGCCGGTTTCGGCAGGCCCAGTGCCTCGGCGGCATTGGCGAGCGTCTGCGGGGCGAGGGAATGCAGCGCCATGGGCAGGTTCTGGGAGCCAGTACGCGGATAGGACACGAGCTTAGCGTCGTACAAGGCCTGCACACCCTCCAACGTAGCATCAGGCGTGTAGCCGTAGCGCTTGGAAGCCAGCATCTGGAGCCGTGCCAGGGAGAACGGCAGCGGTGCGCCCTGCAGCTTCTTGACATCGGTGTACTCGACCACAGAGCCCTGCTGCCCAGCGACCTTTCGTTGCAGCGCTGCACCGACGGCGGGGTCGATCAAACGGCGCTCAGCGTCCAGTCCGGCCTGCGCAGCACCAGGCAGCCACTGCGCCTTGAAGAGACCACCGGCGACCTGGAAGGTCGCGCTCGGCTTCAGGTAGTCGGTCGGGACGAAGCCCTGGATGTCCAGCTCGCGCTGGACGATCAGCCCAAGGACGGCGGTCTGAACCCGGCCGTACGGGACCAGGCCCTGGGAACCACATGCCTTGGCACGCAGAGTCAGCGCACGACTCATGTTCATGCCAGCCAGCCAGTCCGCGAAGGAACGGGCCTTCGCGGCATTGGACATTCCCTCGAACTCCCGGTTATCCCGCAGATCCTTCAGCGCCATGCGGACGCTGAGCTCGTCCTGGCCACTGCAAAGGAAGCGCTTGACCGGCTTGCGCACTTTCAGCTGGTGCAGGATCTCGTCGACCACCAGCTGACCTTCGCGATCGGGGTCGCCGGCGTGGACCACCACCTCGCACTCACTGACCAGCTTGCGGATCGTCGGCAGGTATTCCCGGTTCGTGCACTTCAGCTCGAACTCGTTTTCTTTGGGAATCAGCGGGAGGTGCGCCCGATCCCAAGCGAGCTTGCCGTTGTTCCCACGCCGTGCATTCGGATGGCGTTTCTCCAGGTAATGCTCAGGCTCGTGAAGCTCGAAGATGTGCCCCTGGGCCCAGCAGACGGCCCAATCGGCACCCCTTATGTAGGTCTTGTCCTGCTCCGTGATGGGGGAAAGCCGCGCCAGCTCAGCGGCGATCGCGCGGCCAGCCTTGGGCTTCTCAGCGACGTAGGTGTACTTCAGCCCAGCCATGGCATGGTCCCGTTTTGGTTGACTTTTTTGATATGATCAGAACGTCGATTCGTCACAGAATTGACACGAACACCTACCATCGACAGCGAGCGAACATGACCCAGTCCAGTAGCGCGAAGAAGTCCAAGGCCGGTCTGAAGCCGAACGAACAGGCCATCCTCGATTCGCTCCTGAAGGAACGCACCGGAACTCCGGAACGCGTGACGGCTGAGCTGGATCGCGTTCGCCCGGCGCTGGCCCAGATGGTCGAGGCCAAGGTACCGATCCGCGACATCCTCAATCGCTTCATTCGCAACCTGGACTACCGCGTTACCGCGGCCCAGGGGCGCGCATACATGAAGCGCGAATTCAACTACCCGCAGGCACGCCAGGGCGGCGGCAGCGAAGATGCCGCGAACACGCCGCGGGTGCGCAAGGCTGCAAAAAAGGCGAAAGTGAAGCGCTGACCTGCGGCGTCTGCTGCAGAGACGTCCGCCCTGGTATGAGGCGATAGCGCCCACGTCACCGTTCCGTGGGGCTCGGGTGCGCCTGCAGCCCTTCCATGCTGGCCAGCAGCTCGGATAGGGCGCCTGCCGGATCCTCCGGCGCCACTGCCAGCGAAACCGTTTGACCGCTACGCAGAAGCTGCCCGCTTGCCAGACAGAACACCCCAGCCACCACGGCCCGCGGGCTACCCTCGGGGGCGCCGGAGCGATCCACCACGGCGATCTGCAGCACCGCCCCCCATCCATCTTCCTGCGGTCGATACTCCAGGTCAGCGACAACAGCACCTTCCGCCGCCTGCAGCCGCAGGTACGGCGCTTCGGGCCCTGCCCCCCTTGCAGCAGGCAGGACCTGAAACAACTGCTGGATTGCGCTGATGGCGGGCCTCATGCGGTCAGCCTCTTCCTCTCGGGTTCGCCCGATTGTTGCACATAACTTTCGTTATTGTAAACGCCCGTCTCGCTGCGCATCTGGTTTACCACCGACCGCAAGCGCGCCGGCGCGTATAGGTGCACGCCGGCCCGGTTCAGCAGGTCAGCAGCCTCGATCAGTCGGTCCGTTGGAAACTTGGCCGACATACTCGTGCGACTGCCGGCGAACTCGCCCACGACACGCTTCAGATCCTCATTGGCAAAAATGTGCCCCCCTCGTGCGATGGTCCCCGGGCACTGGATAACCACCATGTTCCCGGTCAGGTACATCATCACGTCTTCTTGAGACCGCGCATCCTCGCCCGTGGCCGTGGTCAGGCGGACCTGCGGGTCATGTTCGAGAACCGCCGCGAGCATCTGCGGCGTTTCCATGCGCAGCGGGAGCTCAGCCAGGTCGGCCGGCTTGAAGGTCTTCGATAGCAGGACACCTCGATGCCGCTTCCCGTCCTCGTCGGTGTAGACCACCGAGGAGCCAAAGCGGCGCTGTGCCGCGAGCTGCGCGGCAGCGAAGAGGTTTCCGTCCAGGACGTGGCGGCGCACCACCATCTTGCCTTCCGGCGCTGCATCGAATTGCTTCATGAAGTCCGGGTCGGCGCTCCACCTAGAAGCGAACTCGAATCGAGCATCCTCGCGCAACGCGTACAGCGACCGCTCCACCAGGTGTTCGCGTCCGGGAACTGCAATCCGCAGCGCGTAGGCGCTCAGCTGCTCCAGCTGTCGCTCGGTCTGCGGCAGGACGATGGCCGCGACCACGCCGTGCACGGACTCTTCGTCATTCCCCGTGAAGATAATCTGCTTGCCGATGTCCACTTCAAGCAGGGTCTTCCGCAGAAAGTCGTATCGATCGCGGGTCTTCGTGCAGGCGTTGGGATCCTTGTGGGCAAGCGCATCGTCGACGGTCTTGAACTTCGCCGGCTTGGCGCGCAGGACGGCAGCTTCCTGCTGATCCGCCAGGATCGCCTCTATCCTCCTGAGCATGTCGGCCACAGGGTCCTTGGCGCCAACGGGAGCGGTTTCGGCGATGACACTGCGCGACGCGTCCATGATGGCCTGGACGGTGTCCGCACGCATCGGCTCCAACACCACGTCCATCTCCAGTGTGCGGATGAAGATGGGCTGGCTGAAGCAGCTTCGCGAGATCGGGTCGCCTGCCTCGAACACTTCGTAGCCAACCTCACGAGCTCGTAGGTCGACTTCCTTCGACTTCAGGGGATTGATCCCCTTCTCGTCCATCTCCGCGATCAGCCGGTTGTACTCTGTCGTCAGCGCGGCGTAGATCTCCTCCTGCTCGCTGACCCTCAACATGACCAGGCGGGAAGTCAGCTTGTTGACGAAGTAGGACGCCTCACGCTCGCGGCCCTCCTCCTCGTCCAGCTCGATGTCCAGGCGTCGCGCGATGTCCGGGTGCGACTCCAGGTAGCGGAAAGCGACCGAATCGCCGACCGAATTCAGGAAGTCCGGAACCGTCGCATCCAGCGACGCGTTCTCCTGGTTCGAGGTGGTGTTGGCCGACAGCTTGCGCAGCTTCGCGTTCGCCATCGCAATCGGGCGGGCCTGACCCGGCAGACCCGTGCTGAACGTCTGGATCTCCGGATCGGATATCTGCCCGCGGCGATTCACGCGGCCATGGAACTGAACCCGCTTGTTGACGTCCAGCGCGAGCTGCACTTCCAGCATCACGCGTTGACGCTTGTCCGGGAACTGCGGGGCGGCGTGTAGGCTCACGCCCGTGCTACCGGCCCGCGAAAGCACGACCGCGTCGACGTCGCCGGCATTGAATCCTTGGACGACCTGCGCCTTGGCGATTTGGGGTAGTGCATACGGAGCCCACTGGCCATCCTGCATCCGCAGCCCGGTCTTGCGGCCGGTCAGCTCCGAGCACTTGAACCCGGCCGTCTCGATCCGATTCCTCAGCACGTCGATGGGGGAGACCGCCAACGCAGGCATGCGATCGATTAGCGCCCGGATGTGGGCAATGGATTCGACCGCGCCGTCCGAGTGCAATGGCTTGCGCGTGCGCTCGCCGTAGCGGTCGCTCTCCTCGAAGTAGCTCAGCTTGTCCAACGTCCGATAGAGCACGTCGCGGAACGTAAGGCCCTCGCCAAGCCCATCCACGTCGCCGTTGGCGATGCGTTCTGCCAGGGCTTCCACGTCCATTTCTTCGCCGTCGTCGGCGCCGGCGATCACCTCGTTCAGCAACGTTTCCATAGTGTTTTCGAGCACGAACACCGGCTTCTTTCCCGCCTGCAGCGCTGCGACCGCCTGGTCCCCGGCAAGGTCGGTCTGCGCTGCCAGCAGGAACTGGCGGTAGATGTTGAACAGGCGGGAGAAGTAGTTGATGGAGACCGCGCCCATGCGGTTCCCCTTACGTTCCTCGTCGCTCATCTTCTCGATGGCTTCGCGGATCTCTGCATTGCGCTCGCTGACCATCTTGTTGATGTCGCCGGCGAGATAGTTCATGGCCTCCAAGACCTCCGCCAGGTGGTCCGACATCTCGCGGTTGCGCTCCAACCGCTCGGGCGTGTCCAGGACCACCCTGAAGTCCAGATTGCTCAGATCGTGCTCGCGACGGATGAAAACGCCGTCGCGGGCGAGCATGCTCGAAAGCACTTCCTGCAGTGCCTCGCCGCCTACCGCAAGCGTCTCGGGCAACGTGCTGATGGCCACGCTTCGCGGGAACAGGCGGCTGTAGATGGACAGGTTCTTGGGCTCTTTGATCGAGGTAGCCGAGCTGTACACAACGGCATAGCACGAATCGACGGCCAGCGAAGCGTTCGTGTTGGTGTTCGACTCGCCGGCTGCGTTGTGGCTCTCGTCGAGAATGAGCCCGCAACCCTTTGTGGCCAGGGTGATCCAGTTCGACTTGTTGCGTCCGGAAGCGTTGCGATCGCGGCTGAACTGCGAATAGGTGCCCAGCACCAGGTTGTACTGCTCGGGGATGGTCCCGGCCACGACGGCGTTGTTGACGATGGAGGCCGGGGTGGCCTTGACAAGCTCCTTGCCCGTCACGTCGTCGTAGATGCCCACACCAGCGTTGACGATCATGGGATGGAACAGATCGTCGGAGCCGATCGCGCGAATATCGCGCCAGAAATCCGTAAACAGCGTCGGGGTCTCGGTGAGGAACACGACCGGGCGGCTGTGGAGCACGTGGTAGCGGGCCATGGCCGCCAAGAACCTACCCTTGCCCTGGCCGGTCTGGTCACCCATCAGGAAGCCTTGCGCACCGCCGCTGCGCTGTTCGGCGTGCATGGCCAGCGCCAAGGCATCGACTTGCTCGGGCGACAGGTACGACCCCATCTGCTCGACCGACCAGTCGAGCTGCGAAGAAACGTACTCGTCGATGTCACCGTGCTGCTCCACCACATCAGCCAAGGCCAGCTGCGTGGGCACCAGCATGTTCCGCGGGATCATCGCGGTTGGCTCTCCGACGCGACTCATGGCCGGATATGGGCTCTGATAGCTGTTCTCGTCAGCCTTGGTGGTGTTCTGATCCAGTTCCACAGCGCCGTTGACCGCGAGCTCACTCGCCTCCTCGGCAGCGGCCAGCGGCTCGCCCGCGCTGGGGCTCACCGCCTCCAGGATCTCAGCAGCTTCAGGCAGCGGCAGCTGAGCGGCATACTTGCCGCGCATCTGCTTTGCCCAGGCCAGAAGCTCCTCGTCCGACTGCAGGACAGGGATCTCGTCCGGCACCTGGGTTCCCTCGCCACGACGGCCGACGACGACCATGCGAACGGGGAAGGTCGCGCCCTGCTTCGCGTACAGACGGCCAGGGATCTCGACCACGTCGACTTGGTAGTTGTCCGCCAGCCAGTTGAAGAGGTAGCGGGAGGTGCCGCTGATCTTGCCGGCACGGGTATCGATGTAGCTGTCCGCCCCGATGATGTAAACCGCGAGCCCATCGTCCTTGCGAGCAGCCAAGGACTTCATGAGGATCAGCTGATCCAGGCGATTGACCTTGAGCCCTTGGATGCTCATCGCAGAACTGAGCTTGCCAAACGGCGGATTGCAGATCACCGCATCGAAATGCTCTCCCCCGTTCAGGCGAACGAAATCGACCGAAGTGGCGTCGCCCTCGTGCCGCAGGATGTCGGGACGGCCGACCGCCAGCTGCGCCAGGCGGGCGGCGTCCATGTCCACGCCGACGACATGCGCGCCATGCGACGCGCTGACCAGGGAGCCGTTGCCGATCGTGGGTTCCAGGATTGAACGGCCTTGGGTCGCACCCAGAATGACCTGTGCCGCGATGCCCATCGGCAGCGGGCTCGAATACTGCTGGAGCATGACCGAAGTAGACGTGCGCGCCGCCATTGCGGGCTGACGCTCCATCAGGTTCTTGGCCGTATTGAAAGCCTCCTGCGCATCGTCCGGTCCGCCGATCACATGCCGCCGCAGCGCCCGCACAAGAGCCGCTTCGACCGCCTCCTGGACCTGCCGCATCTTTGGCGACTGCTCGATCTCGTCCAGGGCGATTCCGGTCACGGTGGACGCAAACTTGCGCAGGTCCTCGCCCTTCATGAACCGGCCTGCCTCGATGTCGCGCACGAAACCATCGGCGCATCGCGCCAGATCTTCCGGCGACTCGGCACGCAGGAACGTCGGATCTGCGTCGTCGCCCTCAATGAGCGGCCGCCCCCCGTCACGGAGAACGTAGCGTCCCTCGTCGCTCTCGAAGACCGTCTCACCATGGCTGTTGTGCCCGACGGGGATGACGGTGACCTCTGCCAGCTTCTCGGCGATCGCAACCCCATCCATCTCACCGGACAGCGAGCGCGCCGGCGCAACGTGCGTGGCGTCAGCCCGTGGCATCATCACCTCGACCGCATCCGGGAAGACCGACCGGAGCTCGGCCAGGCCGATCTTCAGGTCCTTTCGCACGAACAACCTGCCTGCCGCGCGTGCTGGCTGGTAGAAGCCGATCCTCGCCAGCTCGGTGCACTGCTTGTCGGTCAGGTAGCGACTGCCGGCAATCTCCAGCCGCACCACGCCCCAGGCCTTCTTGCATGCCACCAGGCGAATCGCCGGTGTCTGCGCGTTGAGGGAGACCCACTTGACGAGGGCGTTTGCGGGGGCGGCGGCATTCATGCGCGAGGCGTCCTTGGTTCCAGTCAATAGATGATGGCGGCGCCGTCACCGGCCACCGCCATCGGGGTCTTACGTGCGCGCCACGCTTACGGGCGCGGGCCGTTCTCGGCGTGGTCCTCGATCCCCGCATCCGGCTCCGGATCGACATCGTCCAGGCTGGCCTCGCTCGCGGCGGCCGGTGCCGCCGGCTTGCCGATGAACTTGGTTGCCAGCTGGGTCGGGGCGAACGTACCCGGCTCGTCGCTGATGACGTTGGTCGGGCTGAAGCTGTCCACGCCATCCTTGCGGGCGATGCCCGGCAGCAGGACCTTCGCGAAGGACGCCGGGTCGGCGCCGAACATCAGGTCGTAGCGCGCGGTGTTGCCCTTCTTGAAGTCGTTGACCAGCTTGAAGGCGGCGTTGTCATCCTTGTGGGGGTTGCCCGCGTAGGTCAGGCGGTAGCCGGGAATGGCCTCCAAGGTCAGGCCGCCGCTCTCCACTGCGGCCCACAGCTGCGCATTGGGGACGTTGCGGAAGATGTTCTTCTCGCCCAGCTCGGTGAGCGCCTTGGCGACGTCCGGCACGTAGTCCTCGCCCACCTTCTTGAACGGCACGTAGACCGCACGGGTGATCACCTCCGCCCCGTCGGTGACGCGCAGCAGGGTCAGGGCGCGGGTGCCTACGCCCAGCTGCTTGGTCATCGCCTCGGCGAACGCGGTCGGGCCGTCGATCTTGACCGCCTCGCCGGGCGAGACCTGATCGATGGTGACCTTCAGGTTGTCCGTTCCCTTCAGCTGCGCGAGCTTGCCGGCAGCCCATTCGCGGGAGAACTCCTGCTTGCCGCGCACACCTTCGTTCTCGACCACCAGCTCGATGGACTTCGCATTGACCGGGAAGGTCACCTTCTTCGGCTCGGCGCCGATCGGGTTCGGAACGTCGAAACTGATCCGGGGAGCGGTGGCGTAGGCGTCGGTAATGAACGAACGGTTCGCGTGCTCGGCGACGTCCTTCACGGTCAGCGTGTTCACCCAGCGCGAGTTGACGACCGGCAGGCCATCTTCCGGCTCCTTGGCCAGGTAGCAGGCTTCCAGCGTCACGGTCGAGCCCTCGGCGTTGGACTTGTTGACCAGGGCGGTGCGGCCCTGGCCCTTCTTGAAGTTGCTGATGGCCGATTCCAGGTTGTCACGGAAGTGCACGACGATCCGCGAGCCCTCGGGCAGCTGCGAGTTACCGTTGAGCGTGGTGCCGGTCAGCTTCAACGAATCGACCTCCTTCTTCTCCTTGTCCAAGACCTTCACGATCTCAGCGGTCAGGACCTGCAGCACCAGGCCGAAGGTGCTGTTCTTGATGGTGCCGGCGCCGGCCGGCTTGTTTTCCAGCTTGATGGTCTGCAGGAGCGACATGATTTCTTCCTCTGTTCTGTGTTGGATCGGGATAACGGGTTCGGATCAGCCAGCCAGGCGCACACGACTGGTTTCGTCCATCTGCTGCTTGAGCTCCAGGTAGTCGCGCAGTCCGGAGCTCAGCTGGATTGCGTGTTGGGCCCGGGTAACTGCCACGTACTGCAGATTCACTTCTTCAATGTCCGACGCGGTCGCCGCGCCGTAGTCCCACAGCTCCCCTTCGTCATCGATAAGCTCCATGTAGTCGTCGGAGAGAACGACATTCGGGAACTCCAGTCCCTTGGACTTGTGCGCGGTGGTCAGCGTGACCGCGTTCGCGGGCAGGCGGGCTTGGATGCCATCCGTCCAAGGAATCGACTTGGTTGCGATCGCCTCCACGAGTTCAGGGATCCGGTCGCCGTACTCCACCGCCAGCTTCACGCGGCTCTTGACCTCGCGGTCGTTCATGCTTTCGCCGTACTCGGCCAGTTCGTTGAACGTGCTGAAGGAGCGCAGGAAGGCATCCCTGACGGTATCGCCCACCATCAGGTTGTAGGTGTCCACGACCAGGTCATGGCGGTAGTTCGACAGCGGTCCCACGAAGGCGAACGGTCGTTCTGCGTCCAGTGCCTTGACCGCGGCGCGGAAAAGTGCGCCGTTACCACGCGACACCAGCGCGTGCCCTTCGCGATCGACATCGATTTCGCGCTCGATGGTGCTTGCACCGAGTCCACGCAGCGCAAGGCTCTCTCCCTTCAGCGCCAGGATGCTGTTCGCGATCTCCGCGAGCTTGGGCCCGAACCGGAAGCTGCCCGTCAGGCCGAACGACTCGTCGCACTTCATCAGCTCCATGGCGTTGTGCGCGCCCCGGAAGCTGTATATCGCCTGGTGGGTGTCGCCGATCAGGAAGATCCGCGTACGCTGGGCTTCGACGATGGCTTGCAGCACCGGATTGGTGTCCTGCGCTTCGTCTACCAGGACAGCGTCGTACCTCAAGGTCGGCTCCGAGAGCTGGTAGAGCTTCAGGTACCCGTCGTGGAGCATCGGCGTCGCGCCAGCCAGATCGCACATGTCGGCCCACACGCGCTTGGCGTCAGCCAAGATGCCGACGGCGCTCATGTACTTGCGCTCGGCCGGCGAGTCGCCCAGCGACACGTGCCCCAGGCTCGGTTCGGCAGCGGAAGAAACCAGGTATGCCTTGACGGTCTCCACCACGCGTCCGCCGTACAGGTTGACGACTTCCGTCGGAAGCGATCGCAGGGATCCCGCGCTGTGCAGGATGGGCAGGATGTGGAAGGGCTTCAGGTCACCCTGCAGCTTGTTCGGCACATCACCGTACAGCCTGCCCTTACTGGCGTATGCCAGGCCATGCCCGGTCATTGCCTTGACGTTGGACGGAAACGTCGCGACGGCCTCTTCCTTGATGGCCTTGTTGAAGGCGATGTACAGGAATCGCTGGCCCGGGAACGTCCGGGCCAAGTGTTTCAGCGTCGAGGACTTGCCCGTGCCAGCGAACGCATTGGCTTTGACGATGCGGCCGCTGGCACCGCAGATGGCTTCCTGTTCGGGGGTCGGGGCAAAGGCCATGTCGTCTTAACTTTCGTTAGAGTATCTGTGGACGATACTTATACTACAACGAAAGTTCAGGCGGACAGATCGCGCTCGTTTTTAGACATGCGTCACTGTTTTACCCGCATCCGTGCGCGCTTGGTTAACACGTTTGCGTAGTCCGCATCAGGCAGCGGCGGAGCGCCTGCGTGCCTCGTGCGACAGAAGGATGACCGAGGGGTGGACGTCCAGCGGTTCGCCACGCTGCTCGTCCTTAGAGCGCGACGGCGCCTCGGCCTGAGCCTGGGTGGACAGGATGTGCTCGTGAATCATGTCCGGCGTGATCGAATACTCTCGCGCCAGCATGGCCACCCCCTGCCACCGCAGTTTCGGTTCTTCCTGGTTGAAGATTTGATCGAACTCGAACGGCGCCAGATCCCGGTTCACCAGCAGCGACCACTTCTCCGGTGTGGTCTCGATGGTGTGCGGCAGCGCCTTGGAGTGCGGGTCCACCGGGTCGCGCCACAACGCGCCGGGAACATGCTCTGGGGTTACGCGGGCTGACTTGAAGATGCTCTTACTGACCTCGACTACCACTCGCACACCGGGACCGGAGATCAGATAGACCTGGTGCCGCTTCTTGGCCAGCCATCCGCGCTTGGGCGGCTCGATCCGCGTGATGGCGCTGTCCGCCATCAACCGCGAGAGGATCCGCAGGGGTTCGTAGGCGTTCCGCGAGTTTCGCAGCAGGCCATCCTTGATCTTCCAGACATGCACGCGACTGGGATCCAGATAGACGCCTTCCCGCACGTTCAGGCCTACCAGATCGAGGAGGCGGATGACCGATTCGTGGCGGAGATTCTCCTTCTTTCCGCTCAGCCACGCGGCCACGTTGGCGCGAGGCATGTTTCCGACGACATTCGCAATCGTGGTGAGATCGATCCACAGAAGCTGAACGAACAGCGCCACGATCTCGTGCGCCTTCATCTGGCGGTTGCTCATCTCAGTGTTCCTCGGCTTGGTTGTTGACCCCACGGATGGGGGCGATCAGGAAAGGTTCGATGCTCCGGGCGACGATCCATTCGTGCTCGGAGACATGCCAACTCGATTGCAGCTCCACGGCATCCATCGCTTCGAGCGTAGTGACCGAGGCCTGCTCGCCCAGGCTGGCCGCGATATGCAGCAGGTCCACGGCATGCACCTTGGCAAGCACGGTGGTGACAGGGCACGGCCGCAACAGGATGAACCCCATCTCCGCCGGGCTCCCGGGAACCAGGAGAAAGCGCGGCCCCCCATGACCGGACGCAGGACGATTGGCCCTCAACACGTCGGCCAGGGTGTCGACATAGCGTCGCGCACCAGGCTCCATCAAATCCCACCGGTGGAGGCCATGGGTCAGGGAGTCGTCCGGATGCGCGCCCAGGTCATGCAGAATCCGCTCCAATGCATTGACGCTGACATTGCGGACCGCGCCCAGGCTCGTAACGAACGCAGAGAGATTGCTGCCGTGGACGTCGTGCTTGGAGGCCACCTGCTGCTTTGTCACGCCGCGATGCTTCTGCGCGGCCAGGAGCAGCGCCATGAGCTCGGCGACCCGAACTAGCTGGGGGTGCACCGTCTTCTTATCTGGGAGGGAGACCGCCGACATTGTCTATGTGCGACTTTCGTTAGTGTATCCGGACCCAGTTTGGCCTAATATGCGGTAATACACAAGTACGGAGTGCGGTGTGCTCTGCGTCGAGCTGGTCCCCACGAGCGCCTGGAAGAGCAACGTCCGCTCAGTCGTCCGACCCGGAACCTGGGACCGCATCAAGCGGGACGTGTCGACCGCGGCCAGCTACCGCTGCGTGACCTGCGGCCGCGCCGGCTCAGGCCACCCCGTGGAGTGCCACGAGATCTGGGCGTACGACGATGACCGGGGGGTGCAGGCGCTCGCTGGTCTCGCGGCCCTGTGCCCGGACTGCCACATGGTCAAGCACTTCGGGCTGGCCGTGGCACGCGGGCAAAGCGAGTACGCCCTTCGCTGGCTGGCCCAGGTGAACACGTGGACGCCGGCGCAGGCCTTCGCTCACGTCAAAGAGGCCTTTCGCATCCACGCCGAGCGTTCCAGGCGCAGCTGGCGCCTGGACGTGGGCCTGCTCGAACGTCGGTACGGAGTCAGGCTGGGTACTGACGGCACCGAGGCTTAGCGCTCGGCGCCCTGCCCTGCACGCGTACCGCCCGCTCGACGGGCGCGGATCGCCTGGTGCTCAACCTGCTCCTGCTGTACCGACTGCTGCCAGGCTGCCGTGGCGGCATCATCTTCCGCAGTCCGTTGCCGCCCGCCCGATATCTGCGCGATCCGCTGCATCGCCGCCGCATGCTCGCTCAGCAGGACCGCTTGCTGCTTCGTTGCAGCGTCCTGCTTGACCTTCATGCGAGCCACGAACTGGGCATCGGGCTCGTTTAGCCCTCGCTCGAAGCCGGCGGGCACGTACAGCGTCCCGGGGACGGATGCCGCGGGCGGCTCGGCCGGGGCATAGGCGTCCATGATAGGCAGGCGCCGAGCGGCGGCCTCCCGCGGCTCGTCCAGATTAATCAGCGGCTGGGCAGCGCCGGCCAGGCCTGCAGCCGCACCCGTGAAGACCAGGATCAGGCTACGCGTGGTGAGCTTGATGTTCATGCTGCCTCCTTGATGACATAGCGATGGGCGTCTTCATGCTTGCGGACCAGATCATCGATCAGCGCATGGATGACGCCGTCGGAATCCACTTCGCCGTCATCGATCGTTCGCTTGCGGCGCTCGATCTCGTCCAGGACAGATCCCTTGGGGTACATATGCGCCAGCAGCCGGCGCGTCTGCTGCGGTCCGATTCGGGCGTAAAGAGTATCGCGCACGTACGCATCCTCATTGGTGGTAGAGAACGCCCAAAGTCGAATGCCACCCATGGAGTTGTTCAACGCCTGTGCGCACTGCCCTTCCTTGACGTCAAAGATGCCAACGAACGTCGAGCCCTTAGGACCGGGCGGCCGTATCGTGTTGCGCACGTTGTAGCGAACCGTTCGGCTGAGGCCGAAGATCTCATCCATTTCCTTTGTGGTGGCCTCGTTGGCCCTCGACAGGATGAACTTGTTGGTTGCGAATCCCAGCATGTCCTTCGTGAAGTCGCCGATTGCCTGGCTCAGCAGCGAGATCGCCACTCCGTACTTTCCACCTTCGCGCATGTCCGCGATGGTCTGTTCTTGGACTGACTGGACCTTCTTTGTCCTATGGAATTCGTCGTACTGGATATGCTTCTTGTCCTGACGAATCTCGCGGATCCGCTTGTCGTGATAGTTGCGGTACAGCGGAGGGAAGTGCTGGACGTCGTCTTCGTGGAGGTAGAAGTTCCGCGCGGCAGCCTGTCGGGCGAGCATGTAACACACCGCGGTCTGGTGATCCGCCGCAGCACTGCCAGACTTGGCAACTTCGGCCAGATCGATCGATACCACCCTAGCCTCGCCAAGGTCGAACCGCGTTGGCCGCGACAGGATTGGGTAGGCGCGCACCGCCTCACTGATCAAGCGGCTGAAGGCGGCGAGCAGTGGCTCGTCACCCTCGCCTGACTTCTTCTCGCCATACAGATCCTTGAACTGGCTCTCGCGCGTCACAGCAGCGATATCCTGCACCAGCGGAACTGCAAATCGCTGCGCCAGATGCGCCTGGTGAACGGCGCCCACCGCGAACAGCTGATCGACGACCTCCCACCAGGTCGTCTTGTCATCCACGCGAAGTGCGTACTGGGCGATGGCCTGGTCGACCTCCTCCGCACCTTCGAGGTTGCTGGAGTAATACTTCGGAGTGCCCTGTGCGCCGTCACCGTAGCGGCGATACGCCGTTTCGATCGCCATTCGGCACAGCGCCGACATGGCCGAGTCAGCACCGGACTTGCCGTGAGGGGTCACCAGCGTCAGTAGAAAGTTCAGGAGGAACGCCATCTCCGTTTCCAGCGGCGCCCGCATGCCAAGCTGGGTGTCGAATGGGTTGATTGCGAACTCCTGACTCATGCGCATGCGGATCGAGGCAACGAGATGCTTCTTCGACGATGGCAGCGCATGCTCCAAAAGCGAGATCAGGCCGGACGAAGACCGGCCGACGTCGATGATCGCAATGAGCGGAAGCCGGGTGATACCCGGCGACAGGCACAGCGCGAGGTTCACCGCATTTGCCAGGACCGACTTGCCGCTGCGCGGTTCCGCATAGGCCACGGTGATGCTGCTTGTCTGCAGCGGAGAGTGCGGCTGGTACGGCCAAGGTTTGCCGTCCGGGCTCCGCAGCAGCAGAGCGCCCTGCTTCCAGGGGGAACACGGCCGGTACAGCGGAAGGAAGTGGGTTACGTCGTCCAGAAGCGCGAGCGAGGGCGTTGCGGTGCTGCTGAGGCTTGCCCCGATGCCGCCGGCGATGAAGCTCTGCGTGGCGTCACCGCTTGCCTGTTGGATCTCCGCACCACCCCAGGACTCAACTGCCCGCGCCAGCATCGCTGCCCGCCGTTCCAGCAGCTTATCCTCGCCTGCAGGCGCCCACGTTGCCAGGTCGATACGCACGCGGACGGGCGTACGGTTCTCCTCGACCTTAGCTGCACGAACGGATTCGATACTCCTGCGAATGAGGCCGTTGGTGCTGTTTGTCCATCCGAAGATCATCGTCGCCAGCTTCTTGAAATCCCACACACCCCAGGACGCCGACTCGATCACGATGGAGAAACGCCAGGGCAACTTCGCGTCGACCGTCTTTGCAAACAGCTTTTGGAAGACCTGAATGTCCTGCGGTGCCAGCCGAATCGACATTGGCGCGAAGACGCGGTTGCCGACCTGAACATGCTTCAGCCCTATCTCGTGCGCATCGCGCGGCGCAAGCTGAGGCGCGAGCGGCGGCCATAGCGCACCGGAAATGTCCTTCGGATCCCTACGAATGTCACGGAAGGGGATCTTGTCCCCGAACAGACAGGGCTTCCAGTCCTCCGCCGTGAAGTCCGGATCGATGGCGCGGCGGATTTCCCGGCAGGCATCGTGCACCTCCATGATCTCGCATGCCATGTGCTGTTGGCGAAGGTCCGCCACAACCGCCGAGACGAAAGCGGCATGGCGTGGGCGAAGCACACGCAGGGCGCGGAACAGATTCGGCGCGTCCGAGGCAGTAGGAAGCGGGTTGGCTTTCAGCAGTTCCTGGCGAAACTTGGCCTCCTGCTTTCGCTCGGTTGGGTTCATTGATCCTGGGCGGGTGTAAAGCGCCAGAAAGCAGGTTTCACTGCTGGCGATCTCCTTCATGCGCTGGACGTCTTCCTCGAACATGTCTTCGAGGTCAAGTTCCAGGCGCTTTGCGGTCTCCCGTGACGGAGCCTGCGATTCACGCACCAGACGCTCGGTGATGTCGGGGTCCGCGGTGAAAACCACTTGTACCGCATGTCCGCCACTGGTGAGGTACGCACCCAGTGAGGTGTTGAGCGCAGCGTCCGCCTGGGTGAACTCCTCCTGCCCGACGATGGTCATGCAGCCGTCGTGCCGGATCATCGTCATCAGCGAACCGTCCTTCATCACGAAGGTCTGGCTGTCGCCGAGGTCGACGTTCTCGATCTCGATGTAGTCGCCCAGGGACTGTTTGGCGGCCTTGCCGATATAGGCCAGAAGCCCTTCGACACCGTCGATGATCCTGTTCGGCCCCAGATAGGCTAGCGCTGCGATCGCGAAGAGGATGACGGCCGTAATGATGAGAACCGGCGACATGTCAGGATTCCTTGTTCTGGGTCAGGTGGGTCTTCAACTCGGAGGCGTGCTCCAGAAACACTTCCTTGCCGACTTCGCGCAGACCTTGCGGCACCCGCAGAGCTGCGAAGTCCTTCACAACCTTCATGTCTTCCATGGCCGCGGTCATACCTTCAAGGTTCGCGGGCAGGAAGACGAGGCGGTCCATCGCCATGATCACGTCGATGTTTCGGCAGTCGCGCAACGCGACCTCAACCATGTGCAGCTGAGGGTTAGCCATAGCGTTGGATCTCGTCCTGGATGCCCACGTCGGTTGAAACGGTCGGGGGTGCCAGCAGCCCGACCGACGACGCGATCTCGTAGCAGTGCCGATAGTTGTACTTCGGCACAACTGCGGTGATGCGACCGGCGCCGTATCGGCGGACCGAGATTCCGGCCCGGTAGAGCTGGATCGCGTAGGTGTACATCTGGAACCTGTCGACGGCATTGAGCCATGCGGCGCGGGGTGACAATGCGCGCTGCGACACGTCTCGCACCTTCTCCAGGTTGTACGGGTTCTCGCGGGAAAGTCCGATCCAGTGGTTGCTGGCGACGAGCTCGGCGGTCGGCGTCATCGCCTGCAGAGCCGTAAAGCGCGGAACCATCAGTGAATCCGGTAGGTATTCGTAGCCGCCGAAAAGGAAGATTGAATCGATATCTACTTCTGCATAGCGGGACAGCAGTAGAAGCTCAGGATGAGTTACCCAGCGGCGATTTGAGCCACCACGGGCGCCATTCCCGAATGCGATGACACTGGCGTAGTCCGGATTGACGTTGGCCACGCGAACGCTCGCCAGCACTGGCCGGTCCTGCGCCAGCGTCCAGTCCCGACGCTGCGACGGCGGCGGCAGCTGGCCCGCGGCAAGAAAGTCGAACTGTTCGGCAGGCACTACGGTATCAAGGAGGTCCCGCGCGTAGGCCACTGCAGGTGCAACGAACTGCACTGTGACGTGGTCGTCCTCCTGGTACCGCTGCGTCCAGCAGTAGGCATAGCTCTGGTGCGACGCGCCAAGCGCCGCATCGACCTCTGGCGTGATGTGCGCATCCATATCGGGCAACAGGCGCGATCGGATCTCATCGGCCAGGTTGTCGTACTGGGGAACGCCGGCACCGATGTCCAAGCCATACCGCTGTCGGCAGACCTCCATCACCCGCGAGAAGATCTGCGCGAGCGCTTCGGTGATCAGCTGCTCCGGGAAGCTGCGGGTAAGCAGGCCCCATGCCAGGCAGACCTCATCCTGCCCGACGAACTCGCCGGTGGTGTTCCAGGAAGTGAGGTAGGTGGTTCGCTTGATGTAGCTGGTACGGTGCAGGTTGGTTTCGTAGAGCGCCTGAAAGCCGAGATTCGTCCACCAGAGGGTTTCGTTGTCCAGCGCACCGACACCATTGATGCGCCGCGCTGGAGCTCCTTCGAGCGACATCCAGCCACCCTGATGCGGATCCTGGCTGTCGAACCGAACCACACCCGTTCGCTTCAGCGACATCAGGCCACCACGGCAATGGAAGGCCACGATGCAACAGGCAGGCCAGCGTAAGCGGCGCCATCCTGTACCCATTCTTCGGCCCGACGCACAAGCTCGACGAACGGGGGGAGGTACCGGCATCCGGCAAGCCAGTTGTCGCGTTCCGCATATCTGGCGTCGTTGCACTCCTGCAGGACCCGCACCATGCCGTGGATCTGGGACAGGCCAGGCCGGAGCGTCTTCCCATCCACTTGTTCGACCAGCGACGATCGCGCCTTGATCCGCTCGTACAGGGCCCAAGCTGTGCGGTCGCGACTCGTCTCGTCGGCCTTGTTGGCCTGCATCTGGTGGACTGCGGTAGCACAGAGGAGCTGATTCATCTCCACCTGGGACACTTCCGGTAGGTAAACGATCAGCCCAGGATCGGAGGGAAGCTCGCGCAGCACCAGGTCCAGATGCATCGGCCAATGGCACAGCGTGCAGATCGGAACGACGTTATCGGCCGAGAGGTTGGTGTGGTCGCCATCCAGGTGGTGAAGCTCGAAGCCGTTCCACTGGCCGAACTGGAACGAACACACCGCGCAGCGGCGCTTGAAGCGCCCCTGCCGGATTACCTGCTCGCGCAACTCATCAACGCCCTCCCCGGCTCGGGTATGTCCGAGCCGGGGAGCGCGCCTGACGTCGCGGGTCACCGATAGGTAGATCGAGACTGACACCGATCGCAGTCGCTTACTGCGGGATGGTGATGCGGCCGCGATCAGCCGCGCCGTCGCCCCAGACCGTATCCGAGCCGGTGGTGATCACCGAGCCCAGGGCACCCAGGCAGCATCCGACCAGGATCATGATCGTCGCGGTCTTCTTGGTGATCGGACCGTTGCCGTCCTTCTTGGAATCGGCGATGAAGCCGATCATGCCGCCCACGACGAAGACCAGACCGGCCACGAAGGCGAGGGTCTGCACCAGCTGAGCACCATCCTGACCGATGCCGGTGATGCGCCTCATTACCTCTCCCAGGCCTTCTGCGCTCGCCGAGCCCGACGCAACCATCAGGGCTGCATTGATCAAGAGGATGGACTTCCACTTCTTCTTCATGGCCAGGCGAACCTTGCCGGTATTGCTCTTCATCACTGCGTTCTCCCTAAGGGTTGAGTTGTTGTTGCCTTACAGCACATTGCCGAAGCCGATGAAGCTGGAGACCAGATTCACCGTCTCGACGATGTTGATTGCGCACGCACCGGCGCCGATCTTGTAGATGCCGCTGCGGAATGCGTCGTTTCCCCCGCCCTGCCCGACTGCTCCGACATTGCGCATCGAGAACCATCCGGACACGAAGAAGAAGTAGCCGACCAACCGGACGACCATGACCAGTGCATCGAGCATCTCTGCACCTTCCTGAGTCATGCTCGCCGAAGGCGTGTAGCCAAGCAGGTTCTGCGTGGTGGTTGCATCGCCGAAAACAGTTTGGAGTGCGGTGGTCGCAGCAGCGCCCAGGTTCCAAAGCATGATGCCGCTGAGCAGCCACATCACGGGCGTGGCAATGCGGACCTGCTGATCTCCGTACTTGGCGTGAGTGACGAACTTCATCAGGCCGCCAACCACCAGGATCAGGCCGGCGAGCGAGGCGCCTACATTGACCAGCTCCAAGGCGATCGGAGCCAGCTCCTTCAGGTTTGCCACCATGGTTCCCGCGGCAGACATCGCTACTCTCCGTCCTTAGTTCAGGCTCCGCCCGTCTTCCAGGCGGACCTCCGAGGTCTCAGCGCTGATCGTCTTGACCGTGCCGATGCCCGGGATGACATCGCCGGGACGCACCTGCACGCTCTCGCCAGCCGTCGTCTGCACCCACGCCACGTCGCCCACTACGGCGCGCAGCGAGACTCCCGTGACGGGCGGCAGGGACTGTTTCGCCGCCGCTGCCGGCGCCGGCTTGCTACGCCCGGCGGTCGAGCGACCCGTAGTCGTCGGAGCTGACCGCGACGCCGTCTCCGATCGAGCGTTCTGGGCGCGAGGCGCTGCACGCTGGTTGGCCTTCAGTCGCGCGACCTCCGCCTGCAGCGCGGTCAGCTGGCCTTTCAAGGAGTCGACTTCCTGCTGCGTTGCAACCGCCGGCACGCTCTGCTGCACGGCAGCCGCGGTGGCGGGAACACTGACTTGCGCCGCGACAGCAGGCTCCGACTGGGTCGGGAGCGTGGGAACAGCGGACGTTTCCGCCGGCGGCACCACGGCCACGGCCGGAGCCGGCGTCTCCTGAGGGACCGCAGGCGTTGCAGTTGCCGGCGCCACGGCGGGCGCCGCCAAGTCAGCCGCGTGAGCGGCAGGATCCATGGCCGGAAGCTGGGGCGGCGCTGCTACAGCGGCTGATTCGATGGACTGTTCGGCCTGCTCGATACTGGCCGACTGGGCCTCGGGCTCCAGAGTCATGGCCGAATCGGCGACCGCCTCTAGCATGCCCGGGTCAGCTCGGTCGCCACCCGCAAGCAGGCGCCAGCCGATGAAGCCGACGAAGCAGAGCCCGAAGCCAATCACCAGCCAGGTACCCAACGGCAGGCCCGCGATGGCCCGGCCGCCGCTGGACTTTGGCGGCATCGCGGCAGCCGGCGTGTCGAACATCGACGCGCCGTTATCGACCGGATCCGATGCTCCGCCGAGGTTGAAAACGTCGTCCTGGTTCAGCTCGTTGGACATGATTGCTCCTGGGCCTCAGCGCTGCGGGGCCGCGTCTTTAAGGAAGAGGATTCCGATGTCGATGCCAGCCGCGACCTTGATGGTCCTCTTGCGATTGGCACCTTGCGAAAGTTGCTGGCTGGCCGTGCGTCCGACGTTGCCCACGCCGATCTCTACCAACTGACGATCCGTGTACGCGTCCTTCTGGACGACGACGGTCTCGCCTGTGGTGATCACGTTCTCCTGCTGACCACCGCGCAGCAGGCCATCGGCATAGCCTGAGAGGAATGAGCCGATGAAGACGCTCAGTCCCCGAGAGACATAGTGGTTGTTGACGTCGGTGGCCAACGCGGCACGGTAGTCCTTGCTCGGATCCACCGCCCACGCCTCGACCGTACGTGCTGATGCTTCGCCGGGCACGGTCATGGAGCTGAACTGCACACCGACGGCCTTTGCCTCGGCGCCGGCTGAAATCTGGCCGATCAGCTTTGCGCCTTGGAACGGGCCTGGTTGACGAATGGTAGCCACCACCGGCCCCGGCTCATCGGTATTGATGGCCGTGTCCAGCGTGCCGTAGACCATGTCGCCTGCTCGGATGTCCGCTTCGCCTTGCCTGTTTGCAGGCGCAGGCGCGTGGTCGCTCGTGGCTGCACCATCCAGGCCTGCTGCAGGCGCGTGCTGTTCCTGCTTGGCCATCGTGAACGAGGCATGCGACTGGTTGGCCCAATAGCCCTGGATCCGTCCCAGTTGCTTTCGCATGTCCTCCTGACGATCCGCGATGGCTTCCTGGTGGGCCGCCAGCTGCGCCTGGTAGGACGGGTCCGCTGCCGGTGTGGGTGCAGGCATCGGCACCGGGGCGACGGACTGCTGCTCCGGAGCGCTCGGCACTGCGGTCTGCAGCGGGTCAGCGATGGAGGAGTCCACCTGGCCGCGAGGTACCGGGATCGAGCTCTCGCCACTGGATAGGGCCTGCTTGGCCTGATCCTGGTTGCTCTGCGCGATCAGCGCGTCGTACTCGGCGGTGGACGCGGTGGCCTTGGAGTAGTCGCGCTCCACGGTCGGCGGAGGTGCGCCTACATCGCTTGGACCCGTCAGCTCGGAAGAGCTCGTCTTGCGCGACAGGATGAAGCCCAGCACCACGATGATCACGACCGTGAGGCCGACGGTGCCGAGAAACAGCGTTCGCGTCTTCGGGTTGGACAGCGCCTTCTTGACGTTCGATGCCTTGGAGTTGGTCTGGGCCATTCTCAGTATCCGGACAGAGTCACGTTGGCGGTCTCGTTGCTCGGACCTGCCATAACCACGACAACGGGAGTCGGTGGGATCACATAGACGGCCGACCCATCGGGCGCCTTGACCATGTCGATGAACGCCGGCGACAGCAGGGGCGTTTCAGCCGGCGTCCGGACGTAAAAGCGATCGTTCATCGCCCAGGCCTGCACCGCCCCACTGCTGGTAGTGAGCGGGCGCGACCCATCGGGCGTCATGCCGGCGAGCATCGTGAGTGTTTCGCTGCCGGCCGCCGCGGGCAACCCCACGGCTTGGACAACACCCTTCGCCGTCACGCCTTTCACGCGCACGTCCACGCGCGAATCCACTTCGCGCTGGCCAGAGATCAGGGTGAGCACCACCGGAACGGACACCCCATCCAGGCTTACGACGATGTTGCCGCTGGCGTAGATCGTCTTGGGCGAGAGCGAGAAGAAGTTGGTGGTGCCATCCGCGTTGGCGGCGTGCGTCAGGGTGAAGCTATCCGGAGCGCCGAGATCTACGTTGCGGATGCTCAGTGGATTCCCGAGCTGGTCCATGAAAACCACTGGCGTGACATGGTTCACGAACAGCCGCACGACCGGAGGGGTAGCGCCCGGTGCCAGGTTCGCCACCACGGAGGATGAAACGACTTTGGGCGTGTAGCGCGGTTGCGCAGCAGCGGCTCTTTCGGCCTGCTCCATTGCCTGACCCATCTCACGAATCTGTTGCGGCGACAGAGGCGCTACATCCTCCCGCAGTCTTCGGAATGACTCTTGACCGACGTCCGGCAGCGGAGGCAGAGCGGGAATCTCCGCCGCTACCGCCGGGACCTGTGACGAAGGCTGGGCTGGCGCCGGCGCTGCGCTCGTAGGCGCAGAACCGGGGGTGGGGATCTGCTGGCCGTTGGCGTGGCCGATCACCAGCAGAAGCATCAAGGCGCATGAGCTGCAGGTCAGACGCAACATGGTCACTGCTCCTGCACCACGTACTGGGCGATGCCGACGGACGACTTGTTCTCGTTGGTTCGCTCAAGCATGGCGGTGACGATTTGGCGCTGGGTCGCCATGCTCTTGCCGTCCGCGCCACCCTGATAGGTGAGCTGGATCGGCATCTGCACTTCCCAGGTGAACACGCCCTTGCGCACGCCGCGGCGCACGACGACAGCAGGGCCGGTCGCCACCGAGGAGACGATCAGTCGCTGCTCGCGGACCTGGGTCAGTGCACCCGATCGGGTCAGGGCTGCTGCGAACTGCTCCCAGCCGTTCTCCGTGAAGCATTCCTGCGCCTCACCAAGGCGCTTCTGGTAGTCCACGAAGTTGTAGTCATTAGCCTGGCTAACGCAGACCTTGAAGCGCTCCAGCAGCTGGCCCTGGCTGACCACCGGGTCGGAGACAGCCTGGATGGGTGCAATCCGACCGTTGTTGTCGACGGTGAAGTATTCGCGCTTGCCTTGGGCGAGCAGGTAGCCCTGATAGGCGACGACACCACCCAAGCCGCCGAGGAGCAGGATCATCAGCACGATGGCCATGATCAGCTTGCCGAACCAGTGCTTATAGAAGGCCGCCTTCTCCAGCCCGGCTGCCTGCATGAGCAGGCTGGCAGCTTTCAGCGAATCCGACTCGGCCGCTCGTGGACTCTCAACCGCCATTATTCTTTCCCTGTTAACTTTCGTTGCAGTATAGGAAAAGACAATAGCCATTAATAGGGGGCCGTGTCAACGGCCCCGGGAAGTCCCTGATGGGTTGTGCCTCCCGGCAGGCGACCCCTGCCGAGGTTTATGGCCAGCGGGAAAGCCGGCTCAATGCACGGATGCGTGCTCTTCCAGGTCGACCAGCCCCTCATCACCCGGTTCGAGGCCGTCCATCTCGGCCAGCACGGCCGCTGCTTGCTGGAGCGACAGGTGCGCCTGGACCTCGAAGCCCAGGTTGAGCAGAGCCGCCACCAGCTCATCTTCGTGGGCCGCGACGACATAGCCGCCGAGCACGCTGGACTGCCCTACCCCGCGGCCACTGATGGCGAAAACTTCGTCTGGACGATACGGGCCTTCGCGACCGGTCAGCAGATTGATGAAGTCGCTGGCGGGCACCTCATCGCTCCGGGCGGCAATGAGCTCCATGACCTCGATCGACTCCCGCAGCTCAGCCGCACCCGACACCGCCTGGACGGCAAAGCCCCAACCGGCCATCGTTTCGATGACCTGCTGATGGCTGGCAGCACGCGCGAAGCCGCGGCGCTTGGCGCCGCTCCCCTGCCCTTGGATCGAGCCGCTGAAGGTATAGATCTCGAAGCGGTTAGCACGAGCGTCCATGAGCGTCTCCAGGATCAGCGCGGCCGGGGGCGGGCCGGGGGCGGCGACGGGAGCTCGGAAAGATCTAGCTTCGGCACGGTTGGATTGGCCGCAGCGGGCGCCGCGAGCGCGCCCACCAAGGCACCGACCTTAGTCTGGGACACCGGGTAAAGCGGTAGGGTCTGCATGGCAATGGCCTGCGTCGTGACTTGCTGCCAGTATGGCGGGCGACGGGCCTATACGCAAACCAAAGTCAAACGCCTTGCAGCGCAGTATGGTTGGCGGGGGTTAAACGGCGAGAGCAGCGACGGGCTCGGCCCGCTCGGAAGCAAGGGTTTCGACCTGAGCCATGAATTCTGCCGAATCGCCGTTCAAGGAGATCCACAGTTCTTGCAGCTGCTTCTTCGGGGGCAGCAACCGCTCCGCGAGGAAGTTACGGAACAACGCCTGGCAGACGGTATCGCCTGGCGCCTGCTGCCACTTGGCCAGCATTGGGCTGTTGTCAGCGCTCAGGCGCATTTCAAAGTCGCTTTCGAGCTGACGGCGCTCGTCAGCCGGCAACTGCTGGAACACCTGCATGGACACCCCTCGATACATGGGGGCGAACGCGTCTGTGAGCTCCTGGAGGCGGTGGGCCTCCTGCGCACTCTTGCGCTTTGCCTCTTCATGCTCACGCCGTTTGACCACCAGGCTCGACTCTTGCCGGGTGTCCTGCTTCCACCCCTGCAGGCACGTCAGGAAGTACGGTGCCAGCTTGCTCGATTCGACCTTACCTAGCGCAAAGCGCTGGGCAACGTAGTCCGCCACGATGGTGACCTTCTCGTCGCCGTGCCGCTTGACCGACTCAGCAGCCTGGTCCGCGGTAAGCATGAAGTCGTTAACCAGCCGCACCAGCAAGACCGGGGCATCCGCCGGAAGCGCAGCAGCCTCGTTGCCCTGCTCGCCGTCTTCCATCTGAGCTTCGGAACCATCGGGGCCGCCGAGCGCAAAGCGCATCGCAACCACTTTTCGGCGATCGTGCATGATCTCGGGTGACGGGCTGATGCTCGTGTGCTCCGACACCTGTTCCACCGCGGGAACGATCACCTTTTCCCTGAAGCGGCGCCAGTCGTCGTAAGTCTCGGCGGTTGCACCCAGCAATGTGCGCCAGGTCGCGATCGGGTACCACGGTGTGAACCCGAGCTTCTTGAAGCGCACCGCGTTCTCGTAGAGCGCAACTGCAGGCGAAGACGTCAGCGGCCGCATCTCCGCCAGGTCAAGGTACGCATACCGGTGTGGATGATGCAGCTTCTCGCGCAGCAACTGGGAGAACTCGTAGAAGCAGATACCGTCGCGGAAGGCGACGGCCGCAAGGGCCGTACACGCCTCCCATACCTCGGCGCCGCGTTCCGGAATGATGCTCCACTCGATCGTAGTGGTCATCAACTCGCGCATTGAGCCTTTGAGCGCCGCGGTGTTCTTCGAGTTGAAGCCCACGATCGTCATCAGGTCCTGCATGGGGATGCGATGGACCTTTACCTCAGCTCTTGGCAGATCGTCGTAGGCGCGCAACACCAGGGCATTGAAGACCTTGCGCTGCAGAGCGGTGAGGCTGTTGCCGCTGTGGACCGCAGGCGTGGCCTTCTTCAGCGGGATCGTTGGGACCTGCGGCATCTCCGAGAAACCGAGCCCGATCAGTTCGCCCTGGTTGACGCCGACTGTCTCGCGGCGCTGATAGCGATCGACATCCCTTAGCCGTGAAATTCCGCGCTGGAGTGGGTCTGTCATGGCTGGGCCGGGTTGGGTTTGCACCAACGAAAGTGAAACGAATGAAAACAGACAGACAGACCGCTTTGCAACTTGCCCCAATACCTGGGGCGTTGCCTGTTGTTGTCTTCTTGTTTAGAGAAAGAGCGTTTGCTTCTGTTTAGGCCACGCTAAGCGCTTGATTTGCAAAAAGAAAAATGGAGTTGTGCCCCTGGAATTGGGGCGAACCGCCCCCGACATTGGGGCGCAAGCGGCGGTCGTTGCCCCCGAAATTGGGGGGGTATTGCCACCAAAATTGGGGCGAGGAATGCGCAGATCAGGCCGATCGCCACCAGATATGGGGTCTTTGCCCCTGGACTGCCCTACATGATGCCGAACTTCGGGCCTATGGGCTCGTTGCGCCCCAACCAGTGGGGCGATGTGATTTAACATGAAATCACATGATGTGATTTGACATCACGTGCAATGATGTGATTTCATTGCACCTACGAGGTCGGTGACCGACATTTAAAAGGAGGGGCGCGTGGAACAGGACCAGCAGCAGCAGGACCAGGTGCAGGGGCGCGACGAGCAGCACGCAAAGGCAGCTCCCAAGATCGTACTCGTCGGCGGCGAAAAGGGTGGCACCGGCAAGACCACGATCGCGGCCAACATCGCCGTGTGCCTGGCCAAGCAAGGCAAGGACGTCCTGCTGGTGGACACGGACCCGCAGGGCACGGCCACGATGTGGGCGTACTACAGGGATGAAGCCCAGATCGAGCCCCGGGTGACGTCGATCCAGAAGCAAGGCAAGAGTGTGGCCAAGGATCTGACCGACCTAGCCACCCGCTACGAATACCTGGTGGTCGACGCCGGCGGCCGCGACTCGGTCGAGCTCCGGTCGGCGATGGTCGTGGCGAACGTGATGATCGTGCCGATCCAGGCCTCCTCGTTCGACGTGTGGACGTTGAGGCAGATCGACAATCTGGTCGAGCAGGTGCAGGCCGTCCGTGCCACGTTCCACGCTCCATTGGACGTGAGGATCCTGATCAACCGCGGCTCCACCAACGTCCACAGCAAGGACAGCGAGATGGCATCGGAGGTCGTCAAGGACTTCCAGAACTTCACGCTGATGCAGACCGAGCTGCACGACCGGCGCTCGTACCGCACGACCGCCACGGCCGGCAAAAGCGTCATCGAGGGTGATGACGGAAAGGCCATGGATGAGTTCAACAAGTTGTTCTCGGAGATCTACGACAATGGCTAAGCCCTCCCCCGCTGTGCGTATGCCGCCCCAGATGGGCGGCGCCCCCCAGATGACCGCTGAGGCTGCCGTTGCCGCCGCGAATTTCGCCGCGGGGGCTGATCGCCGCGCCGACGGGTCGGCAGGCTCCTCCACTCCCTCTGCCCGTGCCGCGGCTGCTCCTGCAGATCAGCTTCCGTGGGAAGGCCTGGATGACAAGCGCCGCAGCCCGGCACACCAGATGCGGATGACCGAGAAGGAGCTGGCGACCCTGAACTGGCTCGTGCTGAACAAGCCGGGCACCAAGTCCCGTCACCTCTACATGTTGGAGCTCATCCAGAAAGGCATGGCTGCCGACGTCAAGCTCCTTACTGGCGAGGACGTGGTGTTCACCGGCAGGGATTGAGCGGGTTGCATGCGGGTCCGAAACAAGGGCGCCTCCGGGCGCCCTTTCTCGTTTGCGACGCAGAGGTGATGTCAAATCACATCATGTGATTTGACATTACGGGCGTGGTGGCCTCCCCACTCGCCTGGTTCGGCGTCGACCCCTGCCCTCGGATTGGGCGGCGCCATATAATGTGATTTGAAATCATGTGATTTCAAATCAGAATGCTCCGCCCCCGGAATTGGGGCCTCAGCGGCCACCGTCCCCTCCCGTTGCGACATGATGTGATTTGAAATCACTTTACTCCGCCCCAGAAATTGGGGGCGCCTCGCCCGGGGTTCGCACGGTGTGATGTGGGGATCCTGCGCCCCTGGAGTTAGTGATGTGATTTCAAACGATGTGATTTCACATCAGTGCCTAGCGCCCCCTTGATTGGGGTGCTGTCTGCATGCGGGGGTGATTTGAAATCACATCAAATCACCTCTCGGCGCGCGAGCGCCCCTGAATTTGGGGCAGCCTGAGAGGCCAAGCCGCCTGGAGGGTAGATCGGCTCGGCACCGCGTCCCCTGAAGGCGGTCGAAGATCCATGTTCGGTCCGAGATTCGGGGTGATGCCACGCCGTATGCAAAGGGGTGCCCCAATTTGTGGGGCATTCCCTTACACATCAAATCACATCAAATCACGTGATTTCACTTTTTGGTGAAGCACGTCCGCGGTACAATCGCACCCTCCACTCCCACAGTGCACCTGGCCGTATCAATGCTCAGCGAGACGATCCCGTTCAGGGGGTTCATCACTTTGGCCTTTGCCGACCAGGTTGGCCGGACAGAGCTGGCGTTGGGCGTTGCTGGCTTTCTGGACCTGACCCTGATGGATCAGCAGTTCGAGGAGCTCAGCGCGGTGATCGGCGCGAGTGCCTTCACCGCCAGGAAGGTAGTTGGCGGGCAGGTGATCGCACACAAGCCCGTTTCTGTCGAGCTCGTCGAAGGCCTGCTGCAGGCGCCCGTTGCAGAGCTGATCCAGCGGGCCCGCAAGAGCCAGGAGCAGGAAGAGCTCGAACTGGAGAGGGCGATCGGCATGGGGTGCCCGGCTTTCTGATGTGAAATCACATGATGTGATTTCAATGCTATTCGCTGGGTACAAGGTGTCCCGTAAGGGCGTATAGCTGGTCGTAGTCCGGTGCGGGCACGCTCAACCACATCGCGGCGGAGGCGGGCAGGCATTGGACCTCCGGACCCTGGGCAAGCCGCTCCATCAAGCCCTTGGCCTCTTCGGCGCTGTAGCACGCGAGTCGCAGGTGGCCTCCGGTCAGCTCCGCTCGTGTCCCCAGCGCCTCGCCCAGCCGATCGAGGAACCGGCTCGTGTCCGGAGCTGCCTGCCGCGTGAGCCCAGACTTCGCGTCCGCCAGTGCAGCCTCCAGGCTCCGCACCGACCATCGGTGCCCGAGCGCCTGGCGCGTCCAGTGCTCCTGTTGTTCCCGGGGGAGCGCCGCCAAGATTCGCCCATGTCCCGGCGTGAGGTGGCCACGCCGGATGCATTGACGGATCAGGTCGCACGAATCGCTGAGACGGGTCAAGCGGCTGACGTTTGCCGGGGTGGTGCACAGCAATCCGGCGACCACGAGGTTAGGCAGGCCAGCGGCGCGGAGCAGGGCACAGACCTCCGCGGCGGTCACCCAGTCCACCGTAGGGCCCGTGTCCGCCCCTTGGAGCGCCTTGGCGTCCGTGTCGGAGCATTCCACCACCCAAGCCTCCAGAAGCGCCGCAGAGCCCGCCTGCAGGGCTCCGCGGCCCCACAGCAGCTCCCAGGTGGCCGAACCACAGCGGCGGGCGACGACACGCCGCTGTGCGGGCACGAAGCCGCCTTCGGCCGCGTCAGGGTCGGGGAGCCAGATCGAGGAAGCGGGGATGGAGAGGGGGGTTGGGATCTTTGCCACTGGCTCTATTCCTTGCCACGTGGCAAGGATGCTAAGCGAAATGGCGCTTCAGAGTCCAGTATCCTTGCCACGTGGCAAGAAATCGGGCGCAGTGTGGCGTTTCGCAGGACGAATGCAGTGCGATTGATCGTCCTCGCGCTCCGACTTGCCGAGGGTGCCAGGAGCCCGCAGTGGCCTCGAATGCACTCACAATGCGAAGTGCATTCCCGGCTTACGCCTGCCCAACGAGCCGCCGGGCGGCCATACACTGCACTTAGCCCCCAATTTTGGGGGCGGCATTGAGTGAATTGAAATCACATCAAATCACTATCGAGTCCTGCGCATTCGCGCCCTGGTGATCCGGCGCAGCCGCGGCTCTGCAGCGCGAACCGCGGGGCCCCCCGGTGGGGCTCTAGGCGAGGGCACGCGGATGCGCTTCGTTCCGACTCGCTCGATGACGTGCGATCGCTGTGGCCGTCGTTCGCAGCATCCAAAGCACTGCGCCGTTCGGCGGGCGTCGCACTTAGCCCCCAATTTTGGGGGCGCAGGTTAGGGCGTGGTAAGTGAAATCACGTGATTTCACTTTTGGGGCGCCGGCGCTTGCGGCCACTCTTGGGCGACCAGGCTTTCGCGCCTCAGCGGCAGCCTTGGGGCATCGCCGGCCGGGTGCTTGCTTCGCACCCGGCCGTGACTCAGTGGTGCGGCTGCGACTTCTCGGTCAGCTCGGGCGAGCGTGAGCTGTGCTGGGACACACGCACTGCGACCCCAAAATTGGGGGCGCACATGCAGTGCAATCAAATCACGTGATTTGAAATCATTTTGGACGACTGAAGGGCTTGGGCTTGGCCTTCAGGCGAACCGTGGCGACCTCTTCCGGGAGGGGCTGGACCAGGACGCGGCCGCGACCGACCCGGGCAGGGGCGTAGTTCCGGATGGCCGTCTCGTCAGAAGCCTGGCCCAGAAGGGCGGCCACCGTCGCCGTTCCGTCGCCCGCGCTCTTGGCGTCGGCGGCGAACTGGTGGCGGAAGCTGTAGAGCGCCGGGTAGGACCGGCGCTTGCCAAGGACGCGCTGGGCGATCCGGCGTAGCGTCTTGCGCAGCGTCTCGGTGAGCCGGGCAAAGCTCTCGGCATCCCGGTGCCCGTCGACCAGCTCCAGCATTTGCTCTATCGATTCCAGTTGCTCGGGGCTCAGCGCCCCGAGCTTCAGGGTCCGGGTCTTCCCGTTGCCCCGCCCGTGCGTGTTCTTGGCGTTCTGCACCAGCAGGGCGGGCTCCCCTCCGGGGAGGGTGATGCGATCGGCGTGCAGCCACTCCCCTGGTCGTACCCCGACCAGGGAGGTGGCCTGGCACCAGGTCAGCAGGGCGCGGGCCGACGCAGACCGCGGCCCACGCATCTCCAGCTCGTTGGCGGACAGCTTCTGCAGGTGGTCGTAGATAGCCTGCAGGTCCGCGTCCTGGATCTGCTTGGCCTTGCGGGCGGATGTCCGGTTTGTCCGCCGCAGAGCTCCGGCCTGGCCTTCGCTGTCCAGGATCTGGATGGCGTACTGGATCTCTTGGGCGTCTTGCAGGCTGGGTGCTTGGCCCGCGGCGTGCTCAAGCTGGGCGCGAACGGCCGACTTGTATGTTTGCCATGTGCGCTTTGCGAGGTCGGGCTTTCGCTTGATCAGGTGCTCGACCAGGGTAATCGGGGCAACGTGTTCGGGTGCTTGGGCGCCTGTTGCATGGGCCGCTTGGGCGCGCAGCGACGCGAATGTGATGGCGTAGAAGTGTTCGGTTCTCGCAGATCGGCTTCGTTGGGTGGCGGACATGCGGGGTGTTTGGCCATCTGTACATTAGTGGGACAGATAATAACTGTCCCACTAATGCTTTGGGTGTGTGGATATCGCCTGCGCCTGCGCTCGGATGGCTCGAACACCATAGTTTGGCCACCTGGGGCGGAGTGGTTGGAGAACGGTGCTGTCCGTTGTGTGCTGTGAAATCACCTGAAACGAAATCACATGATGTGATTTGAAATCGTTTGTTGCGCCCCAGAAATTGGGGCCTCAGCGTGATATCCGGGGGTTTGCGTCCGCTTCCAGGTGGGCCGGGGAGGGTGGTCGGCCTGATGCGCCCCCAAATTTGGGGCGTAAGGGCGTTGGTGATAGGGCGGTCGGGCCATTCCCGTCTGCTCTGCTTACTCATACTTATAGATCGTGAAACGGTGGGGCTGCTGGCGAGGTGGTCAAGCGTGTTCAGGCTCGTGGGCAAGGGGTGGGCATCGGCACGTGTCCACGGCTTGTCCATCACCCTGTACACCGGTCGCCGCGAGCGGCGATGTCCACGTCGGGGCGCCGTTGGGATCTGTGGCCGACCTGGCGCAGGGGAGCCCACGATCGCGAACAATAGGCAGCAATAGACCAGCCGTCACTTTCGTTATAGGATAGGGACAACTGCGATACACGTATCGCGCATTGCCACCCGACCGTAACGAGACGGCTGATGAAACGAGTAGCGACGTGCATGGTGGCGGCCCTCCTGGCCGGCTGTGCGACCAAAGCCCCGGTCACAGCGCCGCATGACCCCACCGTCGAGGCAATCGAGAAGTCTGCCTCCGAAATTTCGACCGCGCTGACGCGCCTGGCGGAGGTCGAGCAGTACGACCGAATGCGGCAGATGCCTGACCAGCCGAAGGCTTACACGCAGGTCCCGGACATGGTGCAGATGATCTCCATCCCGTGGGATGGTCCGATCGAAGCAGCGGTCCGCAAGCTGTCGAAGGAGGCCGGGTACACGACCCGCGTGCTGGGCCGTACCCCGGTCATCCCGGTGCTGGTGCGTCTGGACAACCAGCCGGCTTCGATCTCTGACCACCTGCGCAACTTGGGCTACCAAGCCGGCAGCCGGGCAGACATCACGATCTTCCCGGGCAACAAGGTCGTCGAACTGAGCTACCGCGATGCTGGCCTTTGACGCGCCCCCGACCCTGGACGACGTCCTGGCCGGCCGGGACACGGTTGCGATCGAGCAGCGTCTGGACAAAGACGTCAGCGAGCTTCGCCTGTCCGCCCTGAAGGCCGTCGCTCTTCAGGTGGGAACCCAGGCCGGGTTCCAGCGTCGCTCCTACGAGATCGAGCAGAGCATCAAGGAGCAGGCTCCGCGTCTGGACCAGGTCTACAACTTCCAGGGCCTGATCCTGGACAACAACGTGGTGCCCCCGGTGCTGGTCGAAGCGCGTGATGTGGTCCGCGCTCCCGACGACAGCACTCTGCGCTTGGCCGACACGACGTTCGAGATCGTGATACAGGCCAAGTTCGCAACGGCCACGCCGAGCTGGCGCGACTACCTGGTGCGCGGCAATGCGCTGACGCCGACGACCTACAAGCCGGATCCGGTGATGACGCCGCGCAACGACGCAGAGCGCAAGTTCTGGCAGGCGCAGGTCGCCGCAGGCTGGGAGGCGGGCGAGAAGCAGGCGGAACTGGTATTCCAATCCGAGCTGGCCCGGCTCAACCGGGACTTCAAGGGCATGGTCCTCTACCGCTCACTGCTGTACCGGAACATGGTCAGCAAGCCGTTCGTGTCGGAGGCCCGCATGGGCGTGACCGGCGACGGCAACAAGATCGCCATCAACGATCGCGTCCTACGGATCGTCGCCAAGCCCCAACTGGAGACCCGGTCGGACCGGTGGAATGCCCCGATCCTCCCGGCTCGGCCGACGGCGGCGGGGGAGGGTGGCGCACATGACTGAAGGCCAATTCCTGTTCGATCGCGAGCCGAGCCGCTTCGGCCGGGAAGAGTTCGATCGCCTGCTCGTGCATGCCAAGCGCATCGAGGCCTCGGACATCCACTTGCAGAGCGCCAGCAAGGTGCTGATGCGAATCCATGGCCAGATGCACGCGGTGACCCGGCGTCGGCTGGAGGACGCCGAAATGTCCGAGATCTGCCGGGTGCTCTACGAGGGAGATAACGGCGAGCTGGAGATCCGGTCGGGCAAGCCCCTGGACAATGCCTATGTGCTGAAGCTCGATCGCGACACGGGACTTCGCTTCCGCTGGAACGGTACCGGTTGCGAAGTGCGCGGCGGGACTGGCCTGAAGTTCACCCTGCGCGAACTGCCGGACATGCCTCCCCAACTGCCGGCCGACGAGCTCGGTGCGAACCTGGTCAATGCGTTGTACCCGGACGAAGGCCTGGTGCTGATCTGTGGTGCAACGGGTTCGGGCAAGAGCACCCTGATGGCAGGCGTCATCCGAAACAAGCTCGAAGACCCTGACGCCCACGAGAACATCATGGAGGCATCCGCCCCCATCGAGTTCACCTACGCACGGGTCCTGGCACACCCGAACTGCACCTCGACGATCACCCAGTCGGCAGTACCGCAGAATCTGCCATCGTTCGCCGCAGCCATTCCGAACTTCCTTCGATGCGACCCTGATCGGATCATCATCGGCGAGTCGCGTGACGCTGCGACGATCAAGGCATCCAATCTGGCCGCGCAGACAGGGCACGCGCTCTACACGACGGTGCATGCCAACTCAGTTGGCGGTGTATTCCTGCGCATGATGCAGTCGTTGCCGTCGCACGAGGTTGCTTCGGAGCTCGGCAGCCTGATCGAAGCCTCGCGTCTGATCATCTGCCAGAAGCTGCTGCCGTCTCTGGACGGTCGCCGCGTGGCCGTCCGCGAAACGCTCGTTCTGGATCGAGAAGTGCGGAAGGCGTTGCTATCAGTGGTGGCGCGGAATATCAGCAATCTGCCGAACTTCGCTGCAGATCTTGTCCGCGAGGCGGGAACTCCGATGTGGAAGCACGCCGATTGCTTGGTAGAGCAAGGCAGGATCGACCCAATCCAGGCCGACCTGATGAAGGCTGATCTCGGCATCAGCTCACCCAGCCGCGAACCCACGGAGGCACTGGATGCCGCGGCCTAACGTCTGGCGTGACTCCGCCGAAACCACGCGCCTGTGGGTCTTCGATGCGCTCGCCGGCTTCCCCCTGATCTTGATGCTCTTGCACCTGCGCTGGTGGACCTTCGGCGTGGCAGTGACGTGCTTCGTAGTCTTCGGTGTGCTAGAGCGCATGGGCTACAGCGTTCGGTTCGCTCTCAGGCGCTTGAGAGCGATTGCAGGTGGATCCGTGAAGCTCGGACAGCCGTGGTGGGGCAAGAGGCAGGAGCGCCTGTGATGGATGCCCCAGGGCCCGCCTGCATAGCGATGGACCTCGATTCGGTGGTCACGTTCTCGTGCCGGACCGATAGTGGCCCGCGCCATAGCACCGTCTCATATGTCAGGGCGATCGAATGCGTCGCCGGATCCGTGCATGCGTACTCCACGGAGGGGCGCCCCTTCCTCATCCATCGCGCAGAGCTGGAGGCATCACCGGATGCTCTGACTTCGGCGGAGTACCGCGTTCGCGTAGTTGCCGAGCTGGCAAGATCGATGCCACCAGGTGCTGCACAGGCCATGCTCGTGACGGGCATGGCGATGGGAGCGTACTTCGACGAGGGGGGCGCTGCGCGTGACGATGTGCTGGAGGTCGAGAACTCGCTTTCAATTCCGGTACTCGACGCACGTGGTCAGCTAAGCGCCACTACGTCTGTGGGACAGGTTCGCGTCCTCCCGCGCACGGTCTGTGCCTTCATGGACTGGGCGCTGAGTGACGATGCTGAAGTTCGCAGTGAAGCTGTCGAAGCGGAGCGTGTGCTGGTTGTGGACGTCGCTATGAATGCGACGTCAATTGCAGGGTTCGATGCCACTACCCAAGCCCTGATCGATTCCACCTACATGGAGATCCCGATCGGCTGGGCGCGAGCAGCTCGCCTGCTGAGGAATGAGATCCAGGTAGCGCACAACTGTGGAGGTGTCCATCTCGGCGCTGTGGTCGAGGCATTGCGTCATGGCCAGTACCACTATCGGGGTGACGCCTGGTCCTGCGTGGAGACGCTGGTGTCGGCGTTTGGCGACCTGGGCAGGCACGCCGCAGCTTGGGTCGATCAGGTTCAGGCCGGCGACGAATCGAAGAAGTTCAAGGTGGTCGTCAGTGGCCTGGGCGGTGCCTTCCTCACCAAGGCACTCGGGGCTCTCGGTGTGCGAGATCCGTATTGCCCGATCAATCCCGAGGCGAGCAATGCGCGAGGGATGCTGAAGTTCGGCCTGCTCGCGATCAGGGAGGGGCTGTGAACCAGGACCGCATCGAGCGCGACACGCGAACACATGCCGAGAGGAATGAGGGCAAGGCGACGCGCCGTCTCCAGTTCACTCTGCATCGGGGGCCGCACGAATCAATGTTCCTCGCCACTTACGACGAAGTCCTGGGCGTGCTTGGGCACAAGGCTGCGGGTGAGTTCGTGGCTCGGTGTGTGCTCGTTGGTGCGGCACTGATGCAGCCTCAGCCAATCGATATCCGCGATCTGTTGGAGAAGCTTGGTCGGAGACACGCTGGCGCATTCCAGGCTCCCGCAGGTGATATCGACGAAGGAAGCGACGCTGATCTGCCCCCGGAAGCGAGTGTCGTAGTGGAGGCAGGACAAGCTGAAGGACAGACCAAACCACGTGGTGAGGGCCGCGACGTCAGAGAGGTTCCCGCCGGTAGGGGACTGAGTCTGGTTACCAACTTGCTGGGTCGGTCGACGGCAGGACAGGAAGGAAAATGAACACGAAGAACCAATCGAAGCTCGCGGCGACCACCCTTGCGATCACGCTTATGGCCACCTCGTGGGCGAGCTACGCAGGATTTCGCGTGGTGGACCAAGTCCAACCGAAGGCCGCACGCCCGACGCCGGCAGCGACGCCAGCGATTGCGGCGGAGGATCAGTTCGGCTTCTCGACTGGACGGCCTGTGGTGAAGGAGAGCGGACTTCCGCGAGAGCGGGACGTGCGCCACGGGTTCGGTCGTGATCTCCCCATCGCTCTGGTCCTGCAGCAGATCGTGCCGAAGGGATGGCATACCGAAGTCGCGCCGAAGGGTGCGGCGACGGCGCGCGTAGCCAGCTGGAGCGGCGGCAAGCCATGGACGGATGTCCTGGCCGCAGTGGCGACGTCGACCGGGACCTATGTCGACCTGGACTGGGACCGATCGAGCGTGGTCGTGACCGTGCCCGAGAAGAAAGCAGCCACCCAGGTGGCCAGCGCGGTCAGCGCTGCGCCTCATAGTCCGAAGTCACCATCGATGTCCGCTCCTGGCGCCGCAAGCGGCGCGGCAACAGCAAAGGCAGCGCCCGCCCAGACCCGTGAGTGGGTTGCGAACCATGGTGAGTCGCTGCGCCTTACTACTGAGCGCTGGGCTGCAAGTGCAGGCTGGACGGTGTACTGGAACCTGAAGAACGGGGCCGACTACGAAACCATCGCTGTACGTTCGCAGGAAGACTTCCTCAAGGCCCTGCGGCAGCTGTATGCGCCATACATGAAGGCCGAAGGAGATCGGGATCGTCCGCTCCGAGTCTCGGCATACCCGCGTCAGAACATCATCGTCATTACGGAGTAACCACATGCACCGCTTTCGCAACGCCGCTGTAACGGCCCTCGCTACGGTGCTGCTGGCAAGCTGCAGCACCTTCCACACAGCACCGGAAACCGAGCGCGAAGCGCGTTCGAGCATTGGCGAAGCCGATGCGCTGCTGGAATCAATCCGGACGGGCAATCCGGCGCCGTCGGCATTCCAGGTGATCGACAACGCCGACTATGTACCGCCCAAGCCCAAGCGGATCGAGCGAGCGGCCAGCCTGCCGATGCGCTGCGACATCGAATTTCGTCCGGGCGGTCCGGTCACCTTGCTGGAGGTAAGCCAGAAGATCAACAAGGACTGTGGCTTTCAGGTACGTATCACCCCGGATGCGATCGACGCGCTGAGCAGTGCTGGAAGCGGCTCAGCCAACTCGTCCGGTGACGCCGGCGCGGCACCACTGCCGCCGCTCCCGCTTGTACCGTCTATGGGTGGCGCTATCGGCCCGACGGCATCGCTCAACTATGGCCCGCGTGCGGACCAAATCTCGATCTTCTACAAGGGAGACGTGTCGGGCCTGCTCAACGCGATCGCGGCACGCTTCGGCTTGTCCTGGAAGTACAGCGACGGCGGAGTGACCATCTATCACCTTGATACGCGCATCTTCCGCGTGTTCTCGATCCCGACGGCCACCGACGTGCAAAGCACTGTCACCTCAGGGACGACAACGGCCATGGGCACGTCGGGTGGAGCGATGGGGGCCGGTGGTGCTAGTGCCGGCGCCTCTGGCGGCGTGAGCGGTGAAGCGGGCACCAAGCAGTCGACGACGGTCTCGCTGACCACGTCACCTGCGGAAGACCTCACCCGCAGCGTGGAATCGATGCTGACCAGGGGCAAGGGCAGGGCGTTCTTTTCCAAGTCGAACGCCACGCTCACGGTGACCGATACCCCGGAGGTCCTTGATCGGATCGCCCTGCTCGTCGACGAGCTCAACGCGAATGCAACGACGCAAGTTCTCCTCAACATCAAGGTGGTCTCCGTCCAGCTGAATGATTCCGATGAGCTCGGGATCAAGTGGGACCTGATCTATACCAACCTGGCCCAGGAGTATGGCCTGGGGCTTACCAACGGCTTCCAGAACAGTGCGGATGCTGTCTCCGGCTCTGTCAGCATCCTGCAGGGAAGCAGCCGGTTCAGCGGCTCGAACCTGGTTGTGAATGCACTCGCGAAGCAGGGCGTTGTTTCGATGGTCACGCAGCCCAGCGTGACCACGCTCAACTTGGAGCCAGTGCCGGTGCAGGTTGCGACGCAAACCGGTTACGTGGCCCAGACGCAAACGACCATCAGCGGTGGTTCGAGCGACTTCGCGCAGACCAGCCGGACCCCGGGGACGGTTACCACCGGTTTCAACATGAATCTGTTGCCCTACGTGCTTCCGGATGCGGAAACGGTTCTGCTGCAGTTCTCGATGCAGATGGCCGCGCCACCCACCATCCGTAGCATCGGCGACGAAACCAACCTGATCGAGATCCCGGAGGTTGCCAGCCGTACCTTCTCGCAGAAGGTGAAGCTGCGTAGTGGCGAAACGTTGATCCTCAGCGGGTTTGATCAGACCGCCAATCGGAGCGACAAATCCGGAGTGGGCAGCCCGCGAAACTGGCTCTTCGGTGGCGGGCGCCGTGCAACGCATGGTCGTGAGGTCATCGTCGTGCTGATCACGCCGATCATCCAGGGCTGACCGATGACTCCGTTCTCTGACGCTGCAGCGCTTACGACCATCGAAGTAAACGGAAGGAGCTTCGTGAGCGGCCTCACGTGGGTTGCTCTCACCAAGCCACACAATTTCATGGATGAAGCGCGCCGCATTGGCAAGCAGCGCAACATGGACATGGTGGCAATCCGCGAGGTGCCGGTTACGGCTGGCGCCGCTGCGCAGGCTGGCTTTGCGCCAAAGTCGCCCAACAAGAAAATGCGTGGCATGTACTCCCTGGCGGCGGCCCTCTCGGGCAACCCGACGCTGGGTCAGAACTTCCTCGCGGTGTTCGAGCTCTCGGCGGACCGTTACGCATTCGTTGCCGTGCACAACGGCGTCGTCATGGCGGGGCGAGACATCGTGGCGGATCGAGCCACTGTGGAAGTCGACTTCAACGACGTCTTCCAGTTGCTCTCCACCGAATCCACGGAAGAGAAGTGGACCAAAACCGGTGTCATCGTAGCGCCGGAGGATTGGGACTATCCCGCCAAGCACATGAGCTTGGAGGAGCTACTGCCTCCCAAGATGGATCTGCGGAAGTACCGGCTCCATCCGCTCACGTTCGGTTTGACGATTCGGGAGATCGCGCTGATCTGCCTGGCATGCGTGCTGTTGATCGGCGCTGCCCTGGGCTATGTGCACTGGGAGCGAAGGAAGGAGCAGCAGCGCACGGCGGAAGCGACCGCGCTTCGACTGGCCATGGAGCAGCAGAAGGCAGCGCAGGAGGTCGCAGTCATCGCCAAGCCTTGGGAGAGCGAGCCCGGGCCTATCGCCCTGCTCGCTGCATGCCAGGAATACTGGGCCAGGATCCCCCTTTCGCTCGGGGGCTGGGTCTTCGCCAAGGGGACCTGTAACGCCAAGGGCGCTGCAGCCACATTTGAACGGCCGGAGCATGGGACCACTGTCAATGCATTCACCGAGGCGGCTGTCGGCGCCGGGTTCAGCCCGCCTGCAATGTATGACATGGGGACCTCCGCGGTGTTTGCGCAGGCGCTCAGTCTGGAAGCCAAGGCGGCCGATCAGCTGCAGAGCACGACTCTCGCACTGCAGAACTTCACCAACACCATGCAACAGGCGTCCGAGGCGTCAGGGACCCAGTTCCAGATGAGCGAGGTTCCGTGGACGCCCCCGGCCGAGAAGCCGGATGCGCCAGCGCCGGACTGGAAGACCACCACGTTCCAGGTCAAGACGCTGCTCAGTCCTAACCAGCTTCTCGCGCCGGTTACCGAGGATGGAATGCGCATTCGCGAGATCGCAGTAGAGCTCAACCACGACGACGCCCAACTCACTTGGAATATCACCGGAGAAATCTATGGTCGCTAACTTCATGAAGATGGCCGCAGTGCTGCTGCTGGCAGCAGCACCTGGCATCAGCCAGGCCGTTGTGCCGTCCGTGGCGGAGCTGGACGCAGTCCAAGGCGAAACCCTGATGATGCGAGCGCAGGCGGCAAAGGCGAAGGCCGCCCAGGAACTCACGGAGCTCAACGCGCCAGCAAGTGGCGCTGTAGATTCGGGCGCACAAGCCGTGACCAAGAGCGCGGAAGCGCAGCTTCCCGCGGCGCGCGGTCTATTCGGTGCCAACGGCACTCGATACGTGGAGTTCCTGTACTCCAACGGCGGAATGGCTGAGGGCAAGGTCGGCGATCACCTCCCGGGCGGATTCAAGGTGATCGCGTTTGATCAGGGCGGCGTGGATCTGCAGGCGGCCGGCGGAAAACGGCATCGCATTCCGTTCTCGCTGCAAGCGCCTGCTCCGCAGTCCGAGCCCACCGCCGCTGTGCGCGGCGTGACCCCGATCGCTAGCCCGTACCTTCCGCTGCCAGCTCCTGCACCGGCCAAGTAAATTCTATGAGCGCTCTCTCAAGCACTGTGCAAGTCGCAACTCAGCAGGCGAGCAACCCGCCTGCTCAGCCATCAATGTCTCTCGTAGGAGGGCAGTCGAAGACCGAGTACGTGCGCGTGGAGAGCCAGGCTGGCGGGAGGTTTCCTGCGGATCCGGCCACACAGGGAAAGCTGTGTCTCCTGGCCGATGGCCGCTTGCTGGTCTTGGACGGGCAGCGGCTGACGCCCCTGGTGCAGCAGTATGAGGCCGGACTTCGCCAAGCCCGGTTTCCCTATGCCGTTGAGCACGTCAGCCTCTCCGAGCTGCGGGAGCATTACCAGAACGCGGCGATCAGGTCGTCAGTCAAAGTAGTTGCGCAGGCGTCGGAGAGCGATCGCCAGCAGAAGGTCATCCAGCTGGTCATGCAGGCCGCTCGCATGGGTGCGAGTGACATGCATTTCATCATCAAGCGCGAGATTGGCGAGATTCGCTATCGCATCAACGGCCTTCTGGAGACGATCAAGGGCAACGAGATGGAGGCCGACGAGGTGCGGGGCCTGCTGTCGACCATCTATCTGTCGATGCTCGATTCGGCCGGCGACGCAGTCTATAACGAAGGCAAACCGCAGGACGGTCGCGTGGACCAGCGCTTCCTGTCGGCGGCAGGCCTTCACGGCATCCGCACCGCGACGCGCCCCACCGACCGCGGCCAGATCGGCATTCTTCGCTTGCTTTACGGCGGCAAGCGTCGATCCCTGGACGAGCTGGGGTACCTGCCCGAGCAAGTGGCATTGATGCGTCGAATGGCGCAGCGGCGCGTGGGCATCAGTATCCTCTCCGGTCCTACCGGCAGCGGGAAGAGCACGACGCTGTCGGCGGTCTTCGAGCTACAGGTCGCTCACTTCGCAAATCAACTCCATATCCTCACGATCGAGGATCCACCGGAGACGATTATCGAAGGGGTAAACCATACTCCGGTGGATCGCGACAGCAACAACGAGCCGGACTGGTGGGCGTCGATCAAGAATTCGATGCGGCTGGATCCCGACGTCATCGGCATTGGCGAGATGCGCGACGAGCATTCCGCAGAGGCAGCATTCCAGGCAGCAATGACCGGCCACTCGGTGTGGACCACCCTGCACGCGAACGACTCGTTCGCCATCGTGCAGCGGCTACTTGAGCTCGGCGTGGACCAAGGCCTCGTGATGGATCCTGCGATCTTGGGTCTGCTGGGCAGCCAGAGCCTGGCGCCCACACTGTGCCCGCACTGCAAGGTCGCCTGGAAGGACCGCCCCGGTAGCTATGACGCTGGCACTGCCGCTCGCGTGGAAGCCACCTGCGATACCACCAAAGTCCATGTAGCCATCGGCTGCAAAGTGTGTCGCGGGACAGGAGCCGGCGGAAGGACTCTGCTTGCGGAGTTGGTGGAAACCAATCTCGATCTCTTCAGGACCTACAGGAAGAAGGGCAAGGCGGAGGCGCGTGCGCAATGGATGGCGCAGGGCGGGATCACCAAGACGCGTCACCTGATCAAACGGGTCGAAGAAGGACTCATCGATCCAATCCATGCGGAGGCGGCCGTCGGGCTGCTCGACGCTGACCTCCAAACCTCAGCGAGTCGGTACGATGATTGACAGATCCATGCTTCACGAGCGCTACGTGCGCTGGATGCTCGCGCCGGATGTGCGTGCCCAGATCTACACCACTCTAGCCATGCTGCTTGAGAACAAGGTTCAGCTGATCAATGCGCTGGACAAGCTCTATGAGGTGTACAGCAATGGCGGAAAGCAGCGAAGCGCGGCGAGCATATTCCTCGCCGAGGCGCGAACTGTCATCCGCGAGGGCCAGCCGCTGAGCAAGGCGTTCGCCCGGTACATCTCAGCGGAAGAGGCGTCGATCATCCAGGCTGGTGAGCGCTCAGGGAGACTGCGCGAGGCGTTCCGCGATGCGATCGACAACATCAAGCGGAAGACGGCGATCCGCAATGCCGTCCTCAGCGGCGCAGCTTACCCGGTCGTCTTGACGGGGCTGCTGATCACGATGCTCTACATCGTGGCCACGCGTCTCATGCCTACCCTGGCGAGGGCGATCGACCTGGAGACGCTTAGCGGTCCTGCCTATTGGCTACACGTCATGTCGAGCCTGCTTATGGGCTACGGCCTGTACGCAGCAATAGCCATCGTTGTGGCTGGTGGATGGGTCGCCTGGTCAATGCCGAACCTGACGGGCAAGACCCGGGTCCGCCTCGATCGCTTTCCACCGTGGTCGGTGTATCGCGCAAGCAATGGCTCCTCTTTCCTCCTGAACGTCGCGGTGATGGTGCAGAGCGGAATCAAGCTCCTGGATGCGCTCAACCAGCTCTATCAGACGGCCAACCCCTACATGCAGGAGCGCATCGGCGCCGTCATCCAAGGTATTCAGCGTGGCCGCAACCTGGGGGAGGCTCTGGACGACTGCGAGATGGAGTTTCCGGATCGAAAGGCGGTCCGCCTTCTTCTGCTGTTAGCTGGCAACTCAGGCTTTGAGGAAAGCCTGCAGAACTTCTCCATCGAGTGGGCGGACGAAACCGTCGCACGCGTGCAGGCCATGATGCGCCTGTTCTTCATAGTCGCCCTCATGGCCGTCGGCGGTACGGCCGTGATGATTGTTTCATCTACCGCCGAGATTCAGAGCGCAATCGAACAATCCACCCAACGCTGAGAAACAGGAGCTACACGCATGTCCAGGAATCGCAACTACTCGTTCGCTCGCAAGCAGGCCGGTCTGACGCTGATCGAGCTTTCCATCGGTATCGTCATCGGTCTGGTCATCCTGGCCGTTGCGGTCGGCGCCATCTCGTCGACCATGAGCAAGAGCGACATCAACTCCGACGCGCAGGGACTCAGTGGCATCATCGCTGGAACCAAGACCTTGCGCACGAATGGCAGCTATGGTGCGACCGGTACGAACCTGGTTCCTTCGTTGATCGCGCTCAAGGCCGTACCCTCGTCGGTGACGGTTTCCGGAACCACCCTGCAGAACCAGTGGGGTGGCAGCCTCACGGTCGTGAGCACCGGCAACGGGTACACGGTTACCACCTCGGCCATCCCGCAGGATGCCTGCATCGAGCATGCGATCAAGCTGTCGAAGACGATGCTCAGCACCTCGATCAATGCCGGAGCCGACATCGGCGGCGCGGTGACTGCTGCCCAGGCGACCACGGGGTGCAACGCCTCTGGGAACGCCAACAGCATCGCGTTCTCGGCTTCGACCTGACGCAGCGCTTACGATGATTGCACCTGAGCTCGCAGAGCTGGCGTTCGTCGATCTGTACCTGGGCGCCCGGTACGCGGACTACAGTCCGCTTGCCGGTGCGTTTGCGCCGCGCATGGACCTGCCTGAAGGCCTTCGGGAGGCCGCGGAGAGGCTGCGTGCGGCGTGCCAGGAGGCGCATGAGCACGCCGGCGACAGTCGATTCACGATTGAGTTGGCCGGGCCAGGCACCCTCTGTCGCGTACAGGTCATGCACGACCTGCGCGCTGAGCCGGTGTTCGTTCTGCGAAGGATCGCATCGGAGATTCGACCCTTCGACAGACTAGGCCTACCGTCGTACGTGATCCAGTTTCTGATGCAGTCATCGACGCGTGGCCTGATCATCTTCGTGGGCGAGCAGGGCACGGGCAAAACGACTTCGGCTGCGTCATTGCTCTCGGCCCGCCTACACGCGCTGGGCGGGCGAGCTTTGGCAGTGGAGGATCCGCCCGAGACGATGCTTGATGGTCTACACGGGCCGGGACGGTGCCTGCAGGTTCCCGTGAGCAAGCGGCATGGAAGCTATTCCGAGCAGATCCACAACGGCATGCGCTCGGGCGTGAGCACCTTGCTGATCGGCGAAGTGAGAAGCGCGGAGACTGCGCGGGAGGCTGTGACGCAGAGCATCAACGGCATGACGGTGATTACCACCATCCATGGGACGGACCCTAGTGATGGGCTGCGCCGTCTTGTGACCTGGGCGGAGGCCACCCAGGATGGATTGAGCAATGCTGCCGACCTCCTTGCGTCCGGCCTGGCCGGGGTTGTTCACCAGCGCATCGAGCGCATCGGTCAGCCAGACGGGCCGCAGAAGGCCAAGGCGATGTTCAAGTCGCTGCTCGTCCCGCCTCCGGACGATCAGGCGGGGGCGGGTATACGCAGCAAGGTGCGAAATGGCGACATGGACGGCTTGAAAGAAGACATCGAGCAGCAGGTCAGGAGACAGCAGTGGAAATGAATCGCAATCGTCAGAGGGGCTTCACCCTGATCGAGCTCCTTGTTGCGCTGATCATCGCGATCGGCGTCGTATCACTGGCAGCCGGGATGCTGGAGCGGGACGCACGTCGCAGCCGAAACGACAACACAGGGGAATGGCTTCGTATTGTTGCCAGCGCGGCCAGGGCCTATCGCAACGCGAACAAGGATGCCTTGATCGCCGGTGCAGGCAACTGGGCACCGGTTACGGTCACCGCAGCGCAGGTGGCGGCGTATCTTCCCAATGGCGTCAGTACGACCAACGCCTACGGGCAGACTTTCCAGGTGCGGTTCGTTGAGCCGACGACGGGACAGCTGGACGGTATGCTGATCACTACCGGTGGCGACAATCTCGACGGTCTGGACCTCGTGCACATCGCCAATGCTGCGAAGGGAGGGGCCGGCTATGTTGACCCGGCCGACACCTCGCACGCTCGCGGTCCTGGTGGAAACTGGCGACGCGGATTGCCCGAGTTCGGCGGAACGCCGGGCCCGGGCAAGCTCGCATATGCGTTGTTCTATGACGACGTGGCGGCAGTGAACGGCGGTGCGTCGGGTGACTTCCTCTCGCGAGTCGACGTGGCAGGGAAGCCGGAGCTAAACCGCATGAGCACGGCCATCGACATGGCCAATAACGACATCAATAACGTTAAGTGGGTGCGTGCGACGAAAGGCCTATTTGGCTCAATTTACATTGGCGCCAACACCTACGGTGACCCATACCCGTACGAAACTCTCGGTCTGCCGACCGGCGCCAATTTCCGCTTCAACATTGGCGGCGTCGAGCAGCTGTCGATCATGAACGATGGATCGATCAACGCGCGATCGCGAGTGACGGCGCCCAACATGACGGCGACTGGCACGGTCTCAGCAAACACGTTCAGCGGCAACAACTTCAATGGCACCTACGTCAACGTGTGGGACGTCCGCACCGGTGGAGGCGTTTACTCCGATCAGCTGATCACATCGCCCCGCTTCGACGGCAATGAATACTACGCGAACGGCTGGTTCCGCAGCCGCGGGAGTGCAGGCTGGTACAGCGAAACCTATGGTGGCGGCTGGCACATGACCGATTCCACGTGGATTCGCGCCTATGGCGGCAAGAACATCCACACGCCTGGTGAAATCAGGGCCGGAACCAGGCTGAGTTCGGCGGGGGAGATCACTGCAGCCGGCAATGTCGAAGGAACATACCTGAAGCCCAACGGGAGACCGAGCGTAGGCGGCGGCTGCGCCGAGAACGGCTTGATCGCCGCCACCTCCAGCGGCGAACCGCTCAACTGCGTGAGTGGCGTGTGGACACGCGCGGGCGGCCTCAGCTCCGCTGTGACGGTAACGAGTGCGAGTCGATCCCAAGGCAACTACTGGGTATATGCAACATGCCCGGCAGGCTACATGGTCAGCGGCGGAGGACATGTCACTGCGTACATGCAGAAGGCCTCCTCGCCGGAAGGTCCCCAGGAATCGCGCCCATTCCCTGAGTACAACGCGTGGGGCGTGCGGTCTGGTGGCGGTGCAAACACCGAAACGGGCGTGAACGCTTACGCCATCTGCGTGAGGTAGGAGACCCCAATGTACGGAATGGCTTTGACGATGTTCTTCCTGATCTCCTTGGTTGGCATGTCGATGTCAATGACGATGGATGCGGCCGAATCGAAGTACGAGCACAGCGTGCAGAGCCTCGCGGAGAATGTGACCGTCTACATGGCCTATGCAAAGCAGTACCGAGATGCGAATCCGGGGTTCACCGGTGCTGTCTCGGATGCTTCGTTGGGCCTGCCACAGTGGTATGGCAAGCAGGAAAGCATGCAGCTGTTTGTCTCTGGGGGTCGTGCATTCATCTACCTGCCGAGCCTTCCGGATGCACTGGCGTTCGATGCCGGCTTCTACATTCGTGAGCGCACCCAGCTTGCCAGCTTCGGCAAGAAGGCCGGCGGGCAGATAATCTCTGCCGACGGCGTCGTCGTGTCCGTGCCGTCCCAGATTCCCAACGGTGCGTTCGTCTTCGTGAACTGATCTGCACCACGCGCGGTGCGTCTGAGCGTCATCGAGTGCTATAGGAGGCGTTGTGGATCAGAGGGAGCTGAAGCAGGTGCTGGACGCCCTGGCACGGCAGCGGCGCTATATCATCTCGGTGGACGAGCTGCACGATGTCTTCGGTGAGTCGCGAGCGCAGCTGCGTGTCGGGTTGCATCGGCAAACCATGGCGGGTGCGATCACGCGATTGTTCCCAGGGATCTACGCGAACCCTCAGGCAGTGGTGAAGCGACTCATCAGCCGTGGGGACGTGGTTCCGTACCTTAGACAGGCTGCGGAGCTGTACGTCAGCCTGGAGAGTGCGCTTCATGTTCACCGTCCAGCGTCTGCGGCCAAGCCCAGAGCGCTGACGGTCATGACCACCGGTCGATCTCTGCTATGCGACCTGGAAGGCTTGGGCGCGGTGGAGTTCGTCCACACCAAGCGCATTCCGGATCGATGGGCCGACCAACTCGCAGAGTCCAGGTATGAAGGGCTGGCGCTGGCCAGCTATCAGCTTGCTATCGACGACATGCTGAGAACCGGGCGGCCACTTGAAACGTGTGATTACCGGCGTCGACGCCATATCGGCGTACCCGTAGGTCGCGCTCCGGCGCCCTGGGCTGGGCGCAAGGAAGCGTAACGGCGGCCTTAGTCAGGCCGCGGCCTTCTGGACTAGCACGAGGTAATGGCCGGTGGCGCAGCTCCGCAGTTGAAACGAGCGGCGCACAGGCTCTTGGCCTGCGCGAACGCGAGGCGGACTGGCCAGCCAGCCCTCATTGTCATCAGGCTGCCGAGGAGCGTCCAGGGGCAGGTGCATGGTGCGACCTGCTACCAGGTTCACCAGATAGGGCCGGTGGGCGGCCAGGAAGCCTTTCAAGCGGCTCTCCTGGTGCGCTCGGTGGGCGTCGTTCACGACCCGGGTAAGAATCTCTTCACGTAGCTCCAGATAGCGTCCCTGGAGGAGGGTGGTTGCCTCCTGCCGCTGCTGCAGGGCCTGCTCGCGAAGCTCGCTAAGGGCGCGCAGCAGCTGATCTCCGGGAGCTTCGCTCGCCAGTAGGGCCGGAAATAGGATTGAGAGGTCGCGTGCGACGGTACCGGCCGCCGCGGTGGCTACGGTGTCGCGGGTTACGGGGTAGACGGGCGTGGTCATAAGCCAGGTATATCGGCGCGCTGGGCGCGCTGCTTGAGTCCGCGCCCAGCGAAAGATCGTGGTGAGAGGGGGGCGCACCGCTTTGACCCAAGCTGAAGTTGAGGCCGGTCAGTTGACGGTAACGGCACGCATATCGTACCTTGAATGTCAAGCCAGAGCGAGACGTCATGCCCTACTACGAATTCCAGAACGGCCAGCTGCAGGAGCGCATGCAGGGGCAGCTGACCGGCCTAAGGGCTCGCCGAGACGCTGACGATGCCGATCGCAATGCGGCGGCGTGGCAGCAGCATGCGAAGAAGCTGGAGGCCCGGCTGCAGGTAGTTGGCCGGCAGCTGCAACTGGAGCAGTTGGCGACCCAGCAGGCTCAGGACAACGAGCGCGCGATCCGCGCGGTCAGCGACGTCCATCGCGACACGGTCCGTGCGCTGCAGGCCGAGCTTGCCAGAATCGATCCCACGAACGGCCTGGCCAATGTGGAGAAGGTCCGCGAGGCCTGCAGGAAGGAGATCGACGATCGCCTGGCCAAGGGGGGGCTGGTGATGGACCGGCGAGATCCGAACAACGTGCGGATCTACCGCAAGTAGCCTGGTGTTGTAGCGAGAACCGCAGGAAGTAAGGCCCCCTTTCGGGGGCCTCTTCATTTTTACGTCGCGTCAGTTCTATCCGTCGACCCACCACCGTAGCTCGTGGGTGCCAAGTCTGCATCCGTCGGTTGATTGCCGCCACCGCCTTTGTCGCCAGTGCCACCGCCCCCATCATTGGGGCCGGAGCGCTGGCCATCCTTGCCGCCATGGCCACCACCGACCACCGATCGGCTGTGGCTCGCGGCGCCGGCGAAGACGTGCTGCGACTCCCGGGCTTCATTGTCGGCGATGCCTTCCATGCCCACTGCGCTGCCCATCCAGCGGAAGGTGCGGTCCGGCACGAAATTGATCAGCGAGAACACCGCGTGCAGTACCGTGGTCTGGATGATCGCGTAGATGACCGAGTAGGCCACCAGAGCACCCAAGCCGTTTGCGCTGTCGTGCATCGCACCCTTGACGGCGAGCATGTACCCGCCGTTGACCAGATGGGAGATTGGCTGAGCCACCCCGATCGACAGGATCAGACCGAACAACATGAGGATCGGGCGCATGATCACCGAGAGGATGATCATGTAGCCGGGTCCGGCGCGGCCGACGGCATCGTCGCCATCTGGGTGTATGTGTGCAGCGGCAAAGATCGGTGCAGCGACCATCGCTTCAGCGATGGAAACAACCCACTTGATGACGCCGGCGGTCCAGGCAATGAAGGGAATCAGAGGAATGTAGAACGCCATCATGGCGCCGGATGCAAGCAAAACCATGATCATCGCATTGAGCAGGAACGCCAAGCTGCCTAGGGCACCCTTCAGGCTGAAGCCAAGGCCTACGGTCCAGTCGACTGCCTTGGCATCTGCCAAGCCGCCGGTGATGAACAGGGTGCCCGCCTGCACCCAGGCAACGTTCATGATGATGTCGCCAATCGATTTGACCTGGGAAATGTGCGAGGTATTCGAGCCGGCCATGTTTTGTGTGATCAGCTCGATGCCTGCTAGGGCTGGTCGCGAGAGGCACTTGCGCAGGTCCTCCCATCCCGTTGGCATCGGCAGACATGCTTCCGCATCCAGCCGTAGCTCGTCCTTGTACGCAGCGCTTGTAGAGTAGGAGCGCGCCCGCAAGAATTCTTCAGTGACCGCCATCGCGTCGGCATAGCCGACGAGCGCATCGGCGGCCTCCTTGTTCGAGATGTCCGACGCAGTCGAGGAAGGCAGCGAGTTCAGCGAGAGCTGGACCGCATCATTGAGCGAGATGATGTGGTTGTAGTACGCGCCCGCGTTGACCCAGCCTCCTTCCTTGGCGAAGTTCACGAAGGCGTCCATGGGCCGGCTGTTGGCATTGTCCACGGCCGACTTGGCGGCCTGGCGAAGCCGGTTCTCGTAAGCGTAGGCCGCCTGGAGCACGAGTTCCGGCCCGGGCTTGTTGCCATCCACGATTTGCTGCGCAACGGGCGTCATCGCCGCGATCGTGGCGCGGACAGCCTCACGGTGGGCCTTGCGAATGTTGCCGGTGTCCAGGTACTTCGCGTTGCCTGCGTCGCTCTCGCTGCTCTCCTCCCAGTTGAGCGATCCACAGATCTCCGGCTCGATATAGGAGCCGTTGGTCGCTGCCCAGCTGAAGTCAGTGACCGGCACCATTACCGGCTTGTAGCCCATCCCCAATGGGGCGGCGCCGAGGGACACGACGTCGTCGGTCGGCACCATCGCGCGGGTCAGGTACGTCTTCTCCTGCACCGATACACGGTCGGGTCGACCGCTTTCAGCGTAATGCTTGTTCATCGCCAAGCGGCAGACCTCGAACCGCAGGATGTTTGCCACCAGCGGGCGAGCGTTTGGCATGGACGGGTGATTGATCATCCCGGTCTGGTCCACCCGGTCGAGCATCGCGATCCAGGCCCGGTCGGCCACGCCGACGCCCTGCAGGCCAAGCCACATGATCAGGATCTGGATCAGCGAGAAGCCGCCAGCCAGGGGCAGCAAGAGAGCACTGCCGGCTACGGTGCGCAGAGGAACCCAGATCGAGTTCATCTTGCGTCCCAAGAACTCGCCGTCATGCGCGGTGTTGATCACGCCGGAGATCGTGCTGTAGGCAACGAAGATCATGCCCAGGAATAGCACGGCGGTGTTGAACACCTCGAACCCTGCGCCAATCACCGTGTCGTTGGAAGCCAGGCTTCCGGCTCCGTTGCCAATGACGAAATCCACCACGTTGCCGAAGACCTCGCGGAGGATCCCTAGCGAAGTGTCGTCGGCTGGCGGGGTGAACGGGCCGCGGTCCTGCGCGAAGGCCGAACCGCTGAGCATGGTCAGCGCAACACCATTGAGGATCTGCCGGGGGCGCATGGTTACTTCCTGTCGAAAGTGGGCGCCCGGCCGAGGGCCGGGAGCGGGGTAGGAGTCGGGGTCTGCTCGACCTCTTCCAGTCGGCTGAGCAGCTTTCCGGTCACGGCCTGCCAGTTCCCTGGACGGCCCCGGGGCGGCGCAATGGTCGAGGCCGCCTGCGGCACCCCCGAAGGACGCGAGCCGGTGCCCTCCCCCGGAGCTGCAGGCGGCCGAACCCCGGCTGCCGCAGTGGTCTGCGGCTCCTCCGGTCTCGTGCGCTGCAGGTCTCGGATGAGCTTGAGCATACGTATTGTTGGGTATTGACCCGCTGTGATAGTCAGATGATACTGGCAACATCATAAACCAATCAAAGTTAACCTGCGCGATGCTCGATCTTGATGCGAATACGGTCAGGCAGCACTGGCTGGAGGCCTCACCCGGCCTCGCGGAGCTGCTGGACCATATCGAGCGGACCGAGGACTGGACGGTGGACGGCAGCCCGGCAATCGGACGCCGCCTGGTGGAGCTGGGCGTAGCGCTGAACCGACCCGGCGCGGCCAGGGCGCTGGAAGCGCTCGATCGGGATCGGCTGTTGTTCCTGCTGGTCTACATCAGCTCGTCCAAGGCGCTTCGCCTGCTGCAGTGGCTGGACAACGCACACGCCGGCATGGGAACGCGTCTGCTAACGGCGCTGCTGGAAGACGGCGCGCGGGCCGTATCCCAGCTTCAGCACGAGGCATTGGTGCAAACCATGATCCAACGCTTGCGGATCATCCAGAACACGCCGTTTCTCAACTCGGTTTTCGACCCAACCACCTTGGGACAACTGGAAAGGGTCATCCGCCAACACAACGAGGATGTCAGTCATGCGTAACGCGACGCGCAAGCTCGCCCCGGTTGCCCTCGGCCTGGTGCTCATGCCCGGTCTTGCGGTCGCGCTGGATCCGTCAGCAAAACAAGCGGTGTGCGACGAGATCCAGCAGTCGGCAAGGAATGCAGCCTCCACGGCCGTGCAGGTCTACTCGCCCAAGACCAGTCCGACGAACGTTTTCAACCAAGCTACGCAGGCGTGCCTGGAAGTCATTGTCCAGTACAACAAGATACCGATGGGCATGATCAATATCGGCGTCCTGCAGCCGCTCCTGCAGCAGCTCGGTCGCGATCTGGTGACGAAGAGCTGCAATGCGGCGAAAGACCGGTTCCAGCAGACGCTCAACGAAGCGTTGGCGGATCAGGGGCTCCGCTACAGCAACGGCAATCTCACCTATTCGGGCTCTGGCGGATCGATTTCCACCAATGGCAGTGGCGTGAACGTGTCGGGTAGTAGCGACTACCTGGGCACCGTGAACGGATCGGCCAACGCTGACGGCAGCGGTTCGGTGAATTCCAGCAACTCCGGCGGTCTGCTCAACTGGGGAGGGGATAAGCCATGAAGCGCACTTTCGCAGCTGTGGCACTGGCAACCTCACTGGGCGTCGGCGGCTACTTCGCCGTTTCGCCTTCCACTGCGTGCTGCGGAGACGGCATCGCCGCTGCGGCAGGTGCCGAGTCGGCCGGCGCGGCCGTTGTTGCCGCGATCGGTTCCGCAGCGTCGTCAATGTCAGTGCTGCTGAACACCATCAACTCCAACGTCACCACGGGCCTGGCCCAGGTGGTGCAGGAGATCAGCAAGCAAACTGCCTCGCAGAAGACGATCGAGGAAGGCACGATCCAGGCCACCACCCAGCTGTACATGGAGGAGAAGCGAGGCGATGCGGTCGTCGACTACGCGCTCTCGCCACGTGCATGCTTCGAGGCGCAGGCGGCGACGGCCGTGGCCGGCGGCGCCTCGTCAGTCAACCAGTCCACGACGAACCTCATGCGGGGGTTGCAGGACCGAACGCTATTCACCACGAACACCGCCGCGGCAGTGGACAGAGTCTTCCGTACGCATGCCGAGAAGTTCTGCTCGGATCGTGACGTCGAGCTGGGGCGATGCACACGTGCGGCGGATGTGGATCTGCAGAACGCCGACGTGCGCGCCGACAACATCCTGGGCCGTGACGTCCTGACGGCAGATCAGCTGGCGGCCGCGACGGCCTACCTGAACAACGTGATCAATGCGGTGCCGACCCAGAATGTGCCGAAGGGTTGGGAGCGCACGCCGCAAGGCCGCGCCTTCGTCGCGGGCCAGCTGATGGAGCAGAGCAAGCTGTCCACCGCTGCGCTGTCGATGTCCAGAATGGTTGCCATGCGTCGCGTAGAGGCTGGCCTGGGCGCCAAGGCAGACCTGAATGTCGCCGACGTTTCACCCATGCAGCTCATGAAGTCCCAGGTCAACGGACGTTTCATGGATCCGAACTGGTACAAGATGATCGTCGGACCTGGCTTTGGTGAGGTGAACCAGCTTCGCGAGAGCAACAAGATGCAGGCGCTGGAGCTCTATCTGGCAATGCAGGCATACGAGCAGGGCGAGCGAATCGAAGCCATGCTGGCCGCTGACATCGCCACGAGCATCAAACGCGACTCCGAGCAGCGCTTGTCGCAGGCGCGTGCAGCTGCGGCGAAGGCTCAGTAATGAGTCGTCTCCGCGCCATCGCGATCGGCTTGGGCGGCGGAGCCGTTCTGAGTGTGGGACTAACCACCATGCTCAATGCACAGGCGGTGACGTGCTGCGATCCATGGGGAGCGGTCGGTCACGCTGCATTCGTGCAGGCTGGCAGCGCCGTGGTGAGCTCGATCACCGGCGCGGTGACCACCTTGGCCACCCAGATCCAAACCGGCCCGATGTACAACTGGGACTCCGGCGTTGCGAACTGGCTCCAGGAGCTCGGCAAGAAGACAGCGACTACCAAGCTGTATGCCGAGGGGCAGCAGAACGTCGCAATGCAGCTCTATATGCAGGACAAGGCGGCCCAGGCGGCGATCGATACCTTGGAGCCGGCCGCTTTCGACGAGACCATCACCAGTGCGCTGATGCTCGCCGACCAAGACACGACCGTCCGAAAGGCCGTCGCAAGGTATGGCCAGAACCACGCGTCCTCGCTTCTGGCAGGCCCCTACGAAAGCAGTCTGCGCGGCGTGAATGAGCGGCATGCCCGGTGGTGTTCCCAGGCCGAGGTCGACCAAGGCGGTTGCAAGGAAGCAGCGGCGCCGGGCATGGAGTATGCCGACGTCAACGCAAGCACCGTGCTCTATCCGGCGGCCGGCATGACCTACACCGACGAAGGCAGGCAGGCCGCCATGGACTACGTCAGCAATGTGGTGGGTGCAAAGAGTCTGCGCGTCCCGTCCAGCCCCGATTCCCCCCAGGCAGCAATGGTGGAGGGGATGACGGTGGCGGACCAGGCCGCGCTGTCAGCCGCCGCGTTCTCTCTCAACAGCCATATGGCCGAGCGCACGCGCCGACTGGAGACCGAAGGCCCATGAAGTACGCCACGCTGTACCTCGCCGCGAGCACCCTCATGATCCTGGCCCTAGCCGCCTGTAGCGATCGGCCTGCCAATGCTGGGCATGCGGCTCCAGCGCCGGGGGCTGCACAGGCTGATGAACCGGTGCGCACAGCCGAGCCGCTTCCGTTCGATCCAGCGCTGGTGACCCGCGTGCGTGACGCGATGAGGGAGCCCGAGCTGGCCAGCAAGATTCCCGGGATGCAAGGCGCTTCGGCGCTGTGCGACAAGTGGATTCCCGTCCCCCAGCCTGCAGGTTGGTGCGAGACGGAAACCGACGGAATCGTACAAGGTCTGCTGATCGACGCTGCGCGGCTGCAGGAAGGCGGCTTCTCGGTTTCGGCGGAGGTGCTGGCACGCAGCGCACTGGGCAAGGCGGGCGAGTCGGCGACGCCCGCGGCGCGTGCTCTCGCATCCGCCTTCATCGACATGTACAAGCCCACCACCACCGAAGCGTCAGATGCTGCCGATGTGCAGTTCAACGAGGACCTGAAGCGCTACTGGACGGTTTGGGAAGCCGCGGCGCAGCACGTGCAGACATTCCCAGAACAGCAGCGGTCGACGGCAGAGTTGTTCCTGAAGGGCACGCTGTACCGCGACCAGGTGGCTATCAAGGCCGGAAAGCTGGTCGACCTCACTCCAGCACAGCAGGCCCAGCTGGATGAGGCGCTGCAGACCATCAGCGATTTCCACGAGAGCGAAGGTCGCTGAGCGTGCGCGAGCCGAGCACCCGCTTTGCTTTGATGATCGTGGCGGCACTTGCTGTCATGCCAGCCGCCGCACGAGCTGATATCCAGCCTGGGTTCTCCTCGTGCGTGGAGGATCCGCTGCGCGAGAACGCGAGCCGGGCACGCGTGTCCAGCGACGTGAATCCGGCGCGACGCAACCCGGTAACCGGGGTCGTCCGCTGGCACAAGGGTGTCGACCTGGCGATCGCGATCGGCACCCCGGTCTACGCGGCCAACGACGGGACGGTAACGGCGAAGTGGGCCACCGGTGGTGGCGGACAGAGCATTCGCCTCACAGGTGGTCGTGGTGGGTACACAACCGTCTACTTCCACCTCTCGAAGTACCTGGTACGCAACGGCGACGTCGTCCGGGCGGGCCAGCCAATCGGCCTGGTGGGCAATACGGGTGTTGGCACTGGACCGCACCTTCACTTCGAGGTCTGGAAGGGCAAGGAATTCAGCAAGAATCCGAAGGGACTGTTCTGCGGCGGCGCGGGCGGTTACGGGGCGGCCGACGGCGCCGGCGACGAACCCGAAGGTGAGCCGATGCCGCCGGAAGCCTATGCCGGAAAGATGCCGGAGGCGCCGAACATGGAAGCGTGGGACGACATGTCCGTGCGCGAGATCATCGAGGCGGAAGTGGGCAAGCGCTATACGAACTCGGCATGGATCCGCGACGAGGGCGAGCGAGGTGAGGCGCCCCTGCGCGTGGAGGCGCTGCACATGCGCGCCCTGCAGATCTACATCAAGCAGCGCCGTGTCGACCAGAAAGCACGCATCGAACTCCTCATGGCGATGCGCCTGGCGCGCAACTCGAACCGTGAGATGGACATTCGCATGGAGCGGCAGCGCAGCGCCGCAGCCAAGTCGCAGTAGTCGAAGGAGAAGCACAGTGCGTCATGTGATGGGTCTGAACGATTTCATGCTCCGCAAGGAGGGCAAGGAAGTTCCCGTGGTCTATGATCCGGCGCGCTGTCTCAACAGCCACGTGGCCCTGATTGGCATGAGCGGCTCAGGCAAGACGCACCAGATCAAGCAGCTTCTACGCTCAGCCGCGCTGGGAGGCGCAGAGCTGGACATCTTCGATGTGCACCACGAGCTGGACGCCGTCCCGGGTGCGCGCTGTGCGATGTACAGCCAAGCCACTGGATACGGCTACAACCCCCTGGTGCTGGACCTGGATCCGCACGCCGGCGGCGTCAACCGCCAAGCGGACTTCATCGTGGGCTTGATCAAGCAGGTCACGACGCAGTTCGGATCCAAACAGGAAGCCGCTCTGCGGAACCTGATCGTCGACTGCTATGCATCCCGCGGAATTTTCGCTGACAACCCGCGATCCTGGGCACGGAAAGAGATCAGCGAGCAGGAACGCCGACGGCTGATGGACCAGCGCGAGTGGCAGCAGCTGCGCGAATACTACCCGACGCTCAGTGATCTGCTGGCCTACGCCGAGACGAAAGTCCTTTCGCTGATCTTCGGCGGCGACAACAAGGCCATGAACGCGCTGGAGGCGCTTGCCAAGCTCAATGCCCGCCTGCAGACGCTGGCCCTCAAGGAGCGAAGAGCGGGTGTCCAGGCCGAAGAGCGAAGCAAGCTCGAAGGCCAGATCGAGGCGCAGCAGAAGCGATGCATCGACGCGTACAGCGAAGCCATCATGGCAAAGCCGACGCGCGAGGCGAAAGACGTTCTCAAATACGACAGTAAGGACGTCCTGGTCGGCGTTATCCAGCGCCTTCAGATCCTGACGGCCGCCGGTATCTTCAACGCCACCGCGCCGCCGTTCGGCGACGCCAAGGTGCGTGTGCACCAGATCAAGTCGCTGAGCGACGAGCAGCAGATCCTGTTCGTGAAGTTGCGCCTGCGCGCGATCTTCGAGCGAGCCAAGCAGATGGGTCCGACGGCGTCGGGAACCGAGCTGCGATTCGTATGCATGTTGGACGAGAGCCCGAAGTATTTCAGCGAGGACTCCGACGACATCATCAACGTGATTGCCCGTGAGGCGCGCAAGTTCGGCATTGGTCTGTGGTGCGCCGCGCAGCAGCCAAACTTCCCGGAGTCGTTCATCACCAACTGTGGCGCAAAATTCATTTTGGGTATCGATGCCAGTTATTGGAAAACCGCGCAGCAGCGGATGCGCATCACCGAAGAGGGCCTGAAGTGGATCAAGCCCAAGGAAGTGATGGCCGTGAAGTTGCACAAGGAAGGGCAGCCGGATCCCCCGTTCGTCAACGTCGTGGTGCCGAATCCGGGCACTGAGGCGGGGCGCCGCGCTTTGGCGAAGGCGGCCTGACCATGCTCGGCGCCGTCGTCTATCGCCCACAGGTGCCGGTTCCCCGGCGCGACCAGTTTCCGGAGACGCTGCGCGATCGCGCCGAGCGCGTGCGCCTGGAGGGTGTCGGGACCGACCGCACGCCCATCGTCATGGGTTGGGTGGTGCGCACGCACGGCCGTCCGGTGCGCGAGGTGTTCGACCACGGCAGCAAGGATTGGCTCCGGGCTAACGGCTTCCAGCCGTCCCGAAACGGGCAGAAGTGGACGCGTCCGGATCGGCCGAGTGGGGTGGCGGAGCAGGGTGGTGGCCCCAGTGGTCCCTAGCCCAGTTCACGGGCCGGTGCGCGGCTGGATCGCCGGCATCGGCAGTCGCGAGACCCCCGACTGGGGTATGGAAGCCATCGACCTGGTGATCGCAGCGTACTGCCGCCGCGGCTACGGCATCCGCACCGGCGATGCCGATCGAGCGGATGAGGCAGCGCGGCTGTCCGCCAAGGCGCAAGGCGCTCCCCTGCAGGTGTTCGCGGTGTCGAAGCAAGCATGCGCCGACACGATCTGCTTCACCCGGCAGCGGCCAGACCTTCAGCAGCAGGCGCTGGATCTGGCATCGCAGCACCATCCAGGCTGGCGCTGGCTCAAGCCGTTCGTGCGCATGCTCATGGGCCGGAACATGTGGCAGGTGCTGTCGATCGACCTGGCCGAGCCGGTAGAGCGGCTGGTCTTTTGGGCCCCGCGGTCCGAGCTGGATCCAGAGGGGCGGCTTCGGAGCGTGTCCGGCGGCACGGGCCAGGCCGTGCGCCTGGCCTACGACCGGGAGATCCCAGCATTCAATCTGGATCTGCCCGAGCACCGGCGAGTGCTCGAAGCAGAGCTAGGCCTGGTGTTGCCCGGCCCACCGGCGGCAGAGGTGGCCGGTGACCCGGAAAGGCCGCAGATGCCGCTGTTCGGCTAGGGCCTCGGAGCGCCCGACTCCGAACCAAATTCTGGAGCGTCCTCCGAAGCGGGGGTCGCTGCCGGTTCGCCGCGAAGCAGCTCGACGTAGCGTGCGTAGCTGAAGCTCTGATTCCGGGCTCGGCCGGTGGTCTCGCGTAGCACGGCCGCTTCTTCCAGGTTCTCGATGGCCTTGGCCGCGGTGGGATAGGACACATCGAGTGCTCTTTGGGCGCGATCCACGGTCAGCTTGGGCATGGTCGGTAGCAGCTCGAACAGCCGCAATGTGGCCAGCGTGCTCGTGCCATACGCCAAGACGCGCTTGCGATCCTCAGCGATGAGTGCGGCGATCGCCACGATGCTGCGCTGCGCCTCCTCGGCGGCCACTTCGACACCTTCCAGAAAGAACGAGACCCATGCCTCCCAGTCCCCGCCTTGGCGGATGGATGACAATCGATCGTAGTAGGTCGCCTGGTGGGACTTCAGGAAGCCCGACATGTAGAGCAGCGGTTCGGGCAGCAGCTTCCACTCCTCGAATAGAACCGCGATCAGCAGGCGTCCGATACGCCCATTGCCGTCGAGAAACGGATGGATGGTCTCGAATTGAGCATGGACCAGCGCGGTGCGAACCAAGGGTGGCAGTGCGGGCTCCGGGTCATGAATGAACCGCTCCAGGTCACTGAGTGCTTGTGCCACTTCATGCGGCGGTGGTGGAACGAAACGGGCGTTACCCGGCCGAGTGCCGCTAATCCAGTTCTGGGTTGTCCGCACGTTGCCCGGCTGCTTGGTAGCCCCGCGTGCGCCGGCCAATAGGATTCGGTGAGCTTCGGTGAGCAGGCGAACCGATACAGGTAGCCCTGTGGGGCTGCTCAGCTGCGCCCGTGCGTACTTGAATGCCCGCAGGTAGTTGGTGACCTCCTCGACATCGTCGGTGTTGGTCACCGCGATGCCGGCCTCCTCGTCCAGCAGGTCGGACAAGGTGGCCTGGGTGCCTTCCAGCTGGGAGGTCAGCAATGCTTCGCGGCGGATGGCGCCGTAGATCAGCCACTCGCTTGATGCGACCAGCCCGGTCATGCCCGAAAGGCGAAGCAGGGCGGTCTCGGCGCGGCGGTTCTGTTCTACGTAGGAGGCCGTGTCCAAGGCTGGCGCCGCCGGCGGCAGGGGGCGGGGTACGAACGCGCGGACCGCTTCCCCGGCGTAGGCTGTGGTGACGTAACTGCCGGTAATCCGAGGCATGCAAGGATCCTTGAATAGTCGGCCATGCTGTTCAAGGGAAATTGAACAGTCCCGGACACTATTAAAGCACCCTTTAATAGCTCCGGGGCCTAATAGTCCTCCGGGGCCAGCGCGGTCGTGCTGGAACGATCGGCCTCGGTGATCACCCAGGCTTCGACCAGGGCGCCCGCGTGGGGCACCCGATAGATCGACATCAGCCGTCCCCGTCCGGCCGCCAGGGCCGCGTCATTTGCCTCACGGTCCTCCGGCAAGACGTCGCCCCAGTCCCCCCGTGCGTGGCGCCTGACGAGCGGGAGGAGCGTCTGGAAGGCATCAGGCTCCCCGCCGAGCTGGTTCACCAGGTTCGTCGTGACCACGAACGTCCCTAGGGCGACCTGATCACCGGGGTTGCGTAGGGCCAAGTCGACGGGGTGCCAGCTGCGTGGCGGGGGAGAGGCGGTCATGGCCCGCCTTATAGCGGCCTCCAGCCTGGGCGTCCAGCCAGGCCCGCATGCGATCATCCTCGGAATTGGGGAGGGTCAGGGATGTCGCCGAACGAATTCATCGCGAAGTGGAAGGGGGGCGGGGAAGAGAAGCGCGACGCGCAGTCCTTCTTCGACGACCTGTGCCGACTGGTCGGGCACAAGACCCCCCGGGAGGCGGACCCGGAGCACACCTGGTTCACCTACGAGTACGGGGTAGGCAAAGCCGGTGGCGGAAAGGGATTCGCCGATGCCTGGATGAAGAACCGATTCGGCTGGGAGGCCAAGAGCACAGGCCGCGACCTGAAGGAAGCCTACGTCCAGCTGAAGATGTACGCCGACGAGCTGCAGAATCCACCGCTGTTGGTGGTGTCTGATCTGCGCACGATCGAGATCCATACCAACTTCACCAACACGGTGAAGGAAGTGCACCGCTTCACGGTGGAGGACCTGGCCGATCCTGCCGTGCTGCGCAAGGTGCGGGCGATGTTCCACAACCCGGACGAGCTTCGTCCCGGGATCCTGCGGTCGGACATCACGCGCGAGGCCGCACGAAAGTTCGCTGGCCTAGCCGGCACGCTGCGCGGCCGTGGGCACCCGCCCCAGAAGGTGGCGCACTTCTTAAACCGGCTCGTGTTCTGCATGTTCGCGGAGGACATCGGGCTGCTGCAGGACAACCTTTTCACCCGGATGGTGGAAGGCTCGCAAGATGACCCTGATGCATTCGAGGAGAATGCACGGCAACTGTTCCGGGCGATGCACATGGGTGGACGTGCTGCGTTCGTGCCAGTCGCGTGGTTCAATGGCGGCCTCTTCGACGACGACTCGACCCTAAGGTTCGAGCGAGAAGAGCTTCGCGTCCTCCTGGGCGCTTGCCAGCTCTCCTGGGACCAGATCGATCCATCCATCTTCGGCACGCTCTTTGAGCGGGGTCTTGATCCGTCCAGTCGCGCTCAACTCGGTGCGCACTATACAGACCCGGATACGATCATGAAGTTGATCAAGCCCGTGTTAGTTGAGCCGTGGCTTGCCGAGTGGGATGCAGAGAAATCTATCCTGCAGCCGCTCATGGACAAGGCTGACACCAAAGGTTCGCGTCGAGGTGAATCGCCTAGCGTCAAGGGAGCCAGGACAACTGCGTTCAACCAAGCCAAGCAACGCGTGGCCGACTTCCTGGACAGGCTGCGAGCGTTCACGGTGCTCGACCCCGCTTGTGGCTCGGGCAACTTCTTGTTTATGTCACTGCGAGCGCTCAAGGACTTGGAACAACGCATCATGATTGAGGCGGAGGAAATGGGCGTCCCGCGCCAGATCCTCGGGGTCAATCCGCGACAGGTTCTCGGAATAGAGATCAACGAGTATGCGGCTGAGCTTGCACGGATCACTATATGGATCGGTGAGCTTCAGTGGATGATCCAGAACGGCTACGGTGCCAGGCGAGATCCCATCCTTTTGCCACTTGAGCAGATTCAATGCCGGGACGCGCTCGTCAACGCCGACGGATCGGAGGCCGATTGGCCGGCAGCCGACGTGATCGTTGGCAATCCGCCCTTCATAGGCGGCAACAAGATGCGCAGCGAGCTGGGGCCAGCCTATACCACGCACGTGCGGAGGCTTTACGCTGGACGCGTTTCTTCGGGTGCAGATTTCGTCTGCTTCTGGTTTGAAAAGGCTCGTGAAGCCATAGTCGCCAAGCGGACTAAGCGGGCGGGTCTTGTTGCGACCAACAGCATTCGTCACGGGAAGAATCGCAAGGCGCTCGATCGCATCAAGAATGGTCTGCACATCTTCGCTGCATGGAGTAGCTTGGAGTGGTGGGACAACGAAACCCCGGTGGACGTTTCTCTCATCGCGTTTGGGCCATCGCCGTCGCCAGTTGGCCTGCTCGATGACGTCGTAGTTCCTGAGATCACATCCAGCCTGACCCCTTTACTGCACCACGACATCGCCAAGGCCAAGGTTCTGGCAAGCAACAAGGGGCGGTCGTTCCAAGGCGTGATCCCTCGCGCAGAGCTAAAGCGAGCAAAGCGCGTACGACTCGGTCTCGACTTGCCCGAGGCGACGTTCAACCTGGACGGCTGCGTGGCAAGGCGAATGCTGCAAGGCCCGGCTACGCCGCTGGGGGAACCTGTAGCTTCGGTTGTGCGTCCATACTTGATCGCCGACGACATTACGGACCGGCCCTACGATCGCTATATCGTCAACTTTGGATCTCGCGATATGGCTGCCGCTTCCATGTTTGCCGGCCCCTTTGACGCCGTCGCAAACGTGCGACTGCATCGCGAACATATGGACGAGAGGAACGATCGAGAGAGCTGGTGGCAACTATCGCGTTGGCGGCCGAAGATGGTGGCGGCACTGGAGCCGCTCACCCGATACATCGCAATTCCGCGGCATTCCAAGCACTACATATGCGCTTGGGTACATCCAGCCGTACTGCCGGATAGCGCGGTTGTGGTAGTTGCGCGAGATGATGACGCGTTCTTCGGAATGCTCCATTCAAGAATTCATCGAGCGTGGGCACTTCGGCAGGGGAGTGAACTGGAGAACCGGCCTCGCTATACGCCCTCCTCTTCCTTCGATACCTTCCCCTTCCCAAACGGGATGACGCCGGATGTCAGTGCTGCCGACCTGGAAGCCATGCCAACGGCTCGGAAGATTGCCGAGGCGGCGCGACAGCTCGTACAGGCGCGCGATGGATGGCTGAACCCCGACGCATGGGCTGAGTGGAAAGACGACGTTGTTGCGGAATTTCCGAAGCGCGTGGTAGCACGTCCTGGCCACGAGAAGGATCTGGCTGGCCGCACGCTCACGAGTCTCTACAACGATCCGCCGGCGTGGTTGACCGCGCTGCATGACGCACTGGACCAGGCGGTGGCAGAGGCTTATGGGTGGGAGTGGCCACTGGACGACGAGGAGATCCTGAGGCGGCTGTTTGAGCTCAACGCCGAGCGCCAGGGCGGGGCAGCGAACCAGGCCCGAGAAGAAGCGGAGGACGAAGATGACGCCTGAGAGCGTCAGCCCCGAAGAAGCTCTTCCAGGCGCGCCCGGATGCGGCTGGGCGGGTAGGCCCAGTGCTGCAGTCCCCAGCGTTCCTTCAGCTCCTTGGCCCCGGCATTGCGGGCCAAGGTGTCGCTGGCCAGCGCTTGCGCCTTGGCCAGCACCTGGTCGCGGGCGGGGGAGGGCGGCAGCAGCTTCATCAGCCGCACGTACTCCAGCGTTGCGCCGAGCTGGCGCACGCCCTCACTATTCACCTGGTCGAGCGCTTCCAGCCCCCCCAAATCCGGGGACATCAACCATCGGGCCAGCTCTGCCTCAGCCGAACGGCTGTGCAGGCCGTCAAGGGCCTGGAGTATCGCCCCGAAGGGCACGGATGCGTGCGACGGCGTCATGGAGGTTGTGTCGTACTTGCTCGGGGTTCAGGCCGATCGCGGTGTTCAGCGCTTCGGTGGCCAGGTGCTCGAACTCGTCCGGATCGATCGCATCGTACATCGACTCGATGTCGATCCTGTCCACGTCCGCATAGCGGGCGATCTTGCTGATGGCCAGGTCCACGGGGGCCAGCACGAAGACCTGAAACTTGTCCCCGCCGCCGAGGCGGCTGGGTACCAGCTCAATGCGGTCGACGTAGTCCTCGTGCATCAGGCTCAGGGACGGGCTGTAGTTGCGGTCGATGTAGATCGACTGCTCCTGGCCTTGCTCGTCCTGGTAGATGATCACGTCTTCCAGCGGAACGTAGCTCTTCTTGCCGGTGCCCTGCAGCGCGAACTCGGCGTCGATGTCGCGGGAGACGCGCTGACCCGTCCAGTAGTGCGCTGCGGCGCCGCCGGCGATGACCACTCGGATGGGCGCGTCGAGCGGTGGTAGCCGGGCGGCTTCGCGATCGAACAGCTCGCGAATGGCTCGGATCATCGCAGTGTCGGAGACTGGCGTGCTCATAGCAGATCCTCCAGCGGATCGTCCCGCAGGTTGGAGAACCGGCTGTACTGACCATGGAACCTGAGCTTCACCGTTCCGGTCTCGCCCATACGTTGCTTCGCGATGATGATTTCTGCCAGGCCCTTGTCGGGCGAGTTCTCCTTGTCGTAGTAGTCGTCGCGGTAGATGAAGGCGACGACGTCGGCATCCTGTTCGATCGAGCCGGACTCACGCAGGTCTGCCATGACCGGGCGCTTATCTGAGCGGGTTTCCACGCCGCGGTTGAGCTGCGAGAGCGCGATGACCGGGACGTTCAGCTCCTTGGCGAGAGCCTTGAGTGAGCGGGAGATTTCCGAAACTTCGGTGGCGCGATTCTCATTCGTGCCGGGAACGGTCATGAGCTGCAGATAGTCGATCACGATCAGACCCAGGTTCGCGTGCTGCCGCTTGATTCGACGAGCCCGGGACCGCAAACGATCGGGAGAAAGAGCAGGCGTATCGTCAATGACCAGGGTGATGTCATTGATCTGCCGGATGGCTGAGGTGATGTGCGACCAGTCCTCATCCTCCAGACGGGCAGTGCGCAAGCGATTGGCGTCCACCCGCCCCATGGAAGACACCAGGCGTTGTGACAGCTGCTCCTTGGACATCTCCATCGAGAAGACGGCGACGGCCTTCTTCGACTTGACCGCTGCGTTCTCGGCGATGTTCAGCGCGAAGGTTGTTTTGCCCATGGCCGGCCGAGCGGCCAAGATGATCAGGTCGGTCGGATTCAGCCCAGACAACTTCTCGTCCAGTTCGTGATATCCGGTCGGCAGACCGGTGATACCGCCGCCGGCGTTGTAGTGCTCCTGCAGTCGACGGAACATTGCATGGGTCGCTTCCTTGACCGGTACGGCGCCGGTCTCTTCGTACCTGGCTTCCTGGCCGACCGCGAAGATCTTCTGTTCGGCCTCAGCAACGACCTCTGCAGCCTCCAGTCCGTCCGGATTGAATCCCTGGTTGACAATCTCGGTGCCCGCTTCGATGACACGCCGCAGCAATGCCTTCTCGTTGACGATCTTCGCGTAGGCAACGATGTTTGCGGCCGATGGCGTGGTCGTCGCCAGATCGACCAGATAGCTCCCTCCACCCACCTGCTCGGACGCGCCATTCGCGTCGAACCACTCGCCCAGCGTGACTGCATCGAAGGGCCGGGACTTCTCGGCCAGGTCCTTCATGGCCTGGTAGATCAGCTGGTGGTCGCGCCGGTAGAAGTCGCGCACCTCCAGCATGTCCTCGACGACGTCGAACATGTCGTTGGCCAGCATCAGGCCGCCTAGGACGGCCTGCTCCGCTTCGATGCTCTGCGGCGGCAGCATCACCCGGGCCAGCTCCGCTTCCTGGCCCAGGCTGCGACCACGCGAGCGGCCACGGCTGTTACGGGCCTGGCCGTTCGCCATGGGTCGGCTCCTCGTCCAGTCGCTTGGGGATGTCCACGCCGATTGCGGACTTGAACTCGTCTGCCGACAGAATGGCCACCGAGTTGTCCCTGCGGGCGCTGTCCAGGCGCGCCTGCTGCTCTGCGAACCACGTCGCCGTGTGTTTGTTGCGAGGGATGTGGTAGATCGTGGATTCGTCCCAGTCTTCCTTCGGATCGAACGTGGCCAGCATCTCCTCGGGCATGTCCGCGTTGAGATAGCAGATGGCATCCTCGGGGAAGCGGGAGAGCTCGAAGGCGTCGAAGAAGGCGACGTTCTTCTGCTCGGGGTAGTACACCGGCACCCAGACCTTGGTTTCGCCGTAGTTCTCATCGTCGTCCAGCAGGCTGAGCACGGCCTTGGCAGCTCGCTTGCGCCCATCCTCGGTCGACAGAAGCTGCGTCCAGGCGACCTCGGCGCTGAGGTTGAAGTAGGCTGCATCGGCCTTGATGCGGTCCTGCAGCTCGATGCGCAGCGCGGCCGCGTTGTCCGGCGGGGTATAGCGGTCGGAGGTGTAGCCAGAGGTGCGGTAGCGGCACTCGAAGCCATTCTCCTGCAGCTCCAGGCGGACATAGGCCTGCAGATCTTCGGACAGGCGCTTAGCGCGCTCGGCGTACTCGCTGGCCACGCGGCCTTCCTTGAGCTGGTCCTGCACGTAGGAGTCCGGCTCGGCCACCATGTCGTTCGGGGAGTCGTAACCACGGGAGTCCTTCACGGCGCCGGCGCCGACCACGTAGTCGTGCTGCCATCCGCGAAGACCCAGCTGCACCGGGCCCGCCTCGATCAGCGATCGGAACTCGCTATCGAATCCGGCCCGCGCGTCACGGAAATCCTCCCGATTGACTTCCAGGCCCAAGTCCTCGCCAGCCTGTCGGATTGCTTCGAGCAGGTTGGAGTATTCGTCCTGCGCTTCGACGTGACACCAGGTCTCGTAGTTCATCGGCGTATCGCCGTCGCTGGTGTCGAAATCAGCCACGTACGCCTGATAGTCCTCGTCGGTGCACAGCGTGCCGCTGACCAGGAAGGTGCCGCCGGTGCCGTTGAAGGTGTCGGAGTAGACGCCGTAACCCATGGGGATCCCTCGAAAAACTGAATTGTGGACCAGGCCGTGCCCGGTGGCTAGGAATATTGGGCGAATAGAATAGATGGCTTACGGGGCTGGGGATTCGCTCCCGGGGCTCAATTCCTCCATCAGCTCCTCCTCAGTGAGTCCTTTCAGTGTGTCGACCAGGACAAGGCGCGGCTCGTGGCAGGCAATGGCCTGCTCCACGAGGCTGTCGATCTCGCACCACGCGGACTCGAACGTCCGGTCGTCGTGCTTGGGCACGGCCGAGAAGAAGAAGTTTTCCGTGGTGACGGTGAGGTAGTCCAGCTCGGTGCGATCGTCCTCGGCGGCATCCAGGCGATGCCACGTCTCCGGCGATCCGTTGACGCTCACCATGTCCAGGTTGAAGGCCCTGCACAGACCCTGCAGGTGCCGCAGCTTGGCGATGAAGTCGTTATCGACACGGACGCTCACGTAGGACGGCGCCGCGTCCAGGTCGTGCGGATTGGAGACTTCCAGCAGGGCGCTGATGGGCTTGCCGATCGTCTCGGCCGTGACGAAGGCCGCGTCCAGCGCCTTGCGGGCGACGTAGGTGCGTTCCAGCGCCTCGCCCACGACCGGCTCCGATCCGTCCAGGTTCTCCGCGCGGATCTCGCGCAGCAGCTCATCGCATTCGTTCAGGGCGTTTCGAGTGGTGTCGAGCAGGGTGGACATGCAGGCCTCGGAAAAGAAAATGGGGGGCGTCCGGGGGAAGACGCCCCCCAAGGGGGTTGCCGCTCTAAGGTAAGCGCCTGAGGGGAAGCAGGCGCGGAAGAACTATATCACCCCAAGAACGATACTACAACGAAAGTTTTCGCTAGAACGGTTGTGCACACATAGGTGTGCTCCCAAGGACGCCGGACTGCGCCCCAACCATCTGATCTTGTTGACATTCTCTTGGCAAGGGCCTACTCCTTGATCGACTAGTTGGCCGCTACTTGTAGAGAACGCAGCCGCAGCGAACGATTTTAGCGTGTTTTCTCACCACTTCCTGCCAGCCCTTCAGAACGACTCTAGGCTCCAAACCCAATCACCCACTTGAAGCCTGACGGCAAATCATGATTCCGATGCGTCTTGATCGCGTTGGAGCCGGTGATGAGCAAGCTGTTTTGGCTGTCAGATGATCAATGGGCGGCAGTCGAGCCGCATCTGCCGAGGAACCAGGCAGCCGCTCGGCGGGTCGATGATCGCCGGGTGATCTCGGGCATCATTCATGTGTTGAAGATCGGCTGTCGTTGGCAGGATTGCCCCGCCGAATACGGCCCGTCCACGACCGTCTACAACCGGTTCAATCGCTGGTCCCACAAACGGTTCTGGTTGAAGCTGCTGGAGGCGCTGGCCGATGCGGGCGCGGTCACTCGCAGCACCTCGATCGACTCGACCTACGTCAAGGCGCAACGCTCGGCCTTCGGCGGAAAAGGGGGGGGCCGGACGCAGGGCATCGGCCCGTCGCGCGGTGGCCAAACGACCAAGGTTCACGCCCTCACCGACGTCGTCGGACGTCCCTTCGCCCTGATCCTGACACCAGGAAACGTCTCCGACATCACCGTCGCTCCGACCCTGCTCGCCCGCGCTCCCGACGCCCGCTACGTCCTTGCTGACAAAGGATATGACGCCGACGGTCTGCGACGTTCGCTGCGCCAGACCGGGGCCGTTCCCGTCATCCCCGGCCGGGCCAATCGAAAGCGAGCCGTCATCTACGACAAGGCCCGATACAAAGAACGACACCGCGTCGAGAACGCCTTCTGCCGGATCAAGGACTACCGCCGCGTCGCCACCCGCTACGACAAACTCGCGGCCAACTTCCTCTCCGGCGTCGCACTCGCCATCCTGGTCGCCTTCTGACTATGAATGAGTCTGGAGCCTAGGCTTAGGACTCACTGATCACAGCCAGAAGAGCACGGTGGCGGCCAGTGCTAGTGCGGAGAAGCCGACGGTTGGCGGTCATATCGCGTTGCCACGCGGCGCCAGTCCTTCAGGCGGCCGAACATGATCTCGATGCGGTTACGCCGTTCGTACCGCGGCTTGTCGTATTTGACAGGCAGAGATCGGGATTTGCGGCCCGGAAGGCACGGTTTGATGCCCTTTTGCTCCAGCGCATCTCTGAACCAGTCAGCGTCATAGCCGCGGTCGGCGAGCATCCACTTGGCCTTGGGCAGATCGTCAAGCAAGGCAGCTGCACCGGTGTAATCGCTGATCTGGCCGGCCGTGATGAAGAAGCTTAAAGGGCGGCCGTTTGCATCAGTCACGGCGTGCAGCTTCGTGTTGATGCTGCCCTTGGTCCGTCCAATCAGGGGCCCGAGATCCCTTTTTACCCCAAGGCTGGAATGCGTGCGGCCGGCCTTGAGATAGGTTGCGTCGATCATGTCGGCCTGCGGGTCGGCTTTCTGGTCTGTAGGGCCCCATGGCAGCCTGCCTGCCGACCGCCGGCACCGGAGATGGCTCCACCGCCATCTCCGGCCTCCGGTTCCGCTTCGCTCCACCTCCGTCCGGACATGACGGCGACGAGCTTATTGTACTAACAAACCGCTCGGTCCGCTCGGCGGGGGCAGATCAGATCCGCACGTCAGCCGTGCGGGCGCATAACCACCTTAATGACGCCTTCTTCCTTGTCCCGAAACTTGGCGTACATTTCCGGCGCGTCCTCGAGGCTTGCCGGGTGGGTAATCACGAAACTGGGATCGATTGCACCGGCTACGATCTTCTCCAGCAACGGCTTGGTGTAGCGCTGGACGTGGGTCTGACCGAGTTTGATCGTCAGTCCCTTGTTCATTGCCGCCCCGAGTGGGAGCTTGTCGGCCACGCCGACATATACGCCAGGGACGGACACCGTGCCTCCCTTGCGACAATTCATGATGGCTTGGCGCAGCACATGCACCCGATCAGTGGCGAGCATCAAGCTCGCCTTGACCTTGTCCATCACCGCGTCGGCCGCGCCGTGACCTGCCGCCTCGCAGCCGACCGCATCGATGCAGCTGTCCGGGCCACGTCCCTTGGTCCGCGCCTGCAATTCGTCATAGACATCGGTCTCGGCGAAGTTGATCGTCTCGGCGCCGCCCGCCTCGGCCATGGCGAGCCGCTCGGGCACCTCGTCGATCGCGATCACCCGGCCCGCGCCCATCATCAGGGCCGATCGGATGGCGAACTGACCGACTGGGCCGCAACCCCAGATCGCGACGGTGTCGCCGGGCTCGATCTGTGCGTTCTCGGCGGCCATGTAGCCGGTCGGAAATATGTCGGATAGAAACAGCGCCTGCTCATCCGTAATGTTGTCGGGGATTTTGATCGGACCGAAGTCGGCCATCGGCACGCGCAGATATTCCGCCTGACCGCCGCAGTAGCCGCCCATCATGTGGCTGAAGCCGAACAACCCTGCGGGCGAATGGCCCATGGCCTTTGCTGCCATCTCGGCGTTCGGATTCGTCCGGTCGCAAGCTGCAAACAAGCCTTTCTTACAGAACCAGCAATCGCCGCAGCTGATCGTGAAGGGTACGACGACACGATCGCCGATCTTCAGGTTCGTCACTTCGGAACCGAGCGCCACGACCTCCCCCATATTCTCGTGGCCGAGGATATCACCTGCCTCCATCGTAGGCTGGTAACCATCGAGCAGGTGAAGGTCGGACCCGCAAATGGCGCATGCCGTGACCTTGATGATGGCATCACGGGGGTGCTTGATCTCGGGATCCGCGACGGTGTCGACGCGAACGTCACCCTTACCGTGCCAACACAGTGCGCGCATAATTCTCTCCATTCAGAAAACCGGTCCAACCGGCCGACCATTCCGAAGACCTTAACGCGCTTGCGCGTGATCGGGTCCCCCCTTTTTGCGCCGCCGGAGCACCGGTGCGCGTTCACATAGCTGCTGTCGATCTGGCCAGTCTAGGCGCTCCACCCTTCCTCGGTCAAGGCCGCCAGGATACAGTTCACGCCGCGTCGGCTCCAGCGGTTCCAGCGATTGTAGATGGTCGTCGAGGGATCATACTCGCTCGGGCAGTCGGCTCAGCGACCGCCGCACTTCAGCATGTGCACGATACCCGATATCACCCGTCGGTCATCGACCCGCCGGGCCCCCGGCTGGTTCTTCGGCAAGTGCGGCTCGATCGCCGCCCACGCCGCATCCGACAACCAAAACAACGATCCCGCCATGCCCAGACCCTCCTCAACTGGAGACTCCTGAATCAGCACGCCGTTGCAGAATCAAGCTTCTGATTGGGTTTGGACCCTAGCAGGCTGTTGAGAAACACCCCGCGATTGCCGTGTCGATAGCTCCTGTCGATTGTTCCGGCGAGGGTTCAGCGTCGATCTTGGCGCCAAACGCGGACTCCGGGCGCACCTTTCCTCAGGTCGGCGACGGCGACCACCAGCCACTGAATCGCCCCGGCTTCTCCGGAGGCCATTTCGTTTGAGTCACGCCGCGATGGCGTGACCCGTGTTGCCGGCGTAGTACGCCGCCTCCGCTTCCGCCGGGGGTATGTTGCCGATTGGCCCCAGCAGTCGCTGGTTGTTATACCAGTCGACCCAACCCAGGGTCTCCCATTCGACCTCCTCCCGGCTGCGCCAGGAGCGGCGGTTCGTAACCTCGGTCTTGAACAGTCCGATCACCGTTTCGGCCAGCGCGTTGTCGTAGCTGTCGCCGACGCTGCCCACCGAAGGTTCGATGCCGGCCTCGATCAGGCGGTCGGTATAGCGGATGGAAAGGTATTGGCTGCCCCTGTCGGAATGATGGATCAGTGCCTTCTCCGCTGGGCGGCGCACCCACACGGCCTGCTCGAGTGCGTCGAGCACGAACTGCGTCTGCTGCGACGAACTGGCCCGCCAGCCGACGATCCGCCGGGCGAATACGTCGATCACGAAAGCCACGTACACAAATCCCTGCCACGTCGGCACGTAGGTGAAATCGCTCACCCACAGCGCGTTCGGCCGGTCAGCCTTGAACTGCCGCTTCACCAGGTCCATCGGCTTCTCTTCCACCACTTCCTGCCCGATCCATTTGCGCGGCTTGCCACGCACCACGCCCTGGAGGCCAGCCCGGCGCATCAGTCGCTCCACCGTGCATCGGGCCACCCGCACGCCTTCCCGGTGGAGCTGGCGCCACACCTTGCGCGCCCCGTAGGCCTGCCGGTTCTCTTTCCAGACCCGGTCGATCACCGGCGCCAAGGCCTGCTCCCGATGCCAGCGCGCCGGCTGGCGCGACGGGTCGGCCTGGCGGCTGGTGTGCTCGTAGTACGTCGACGGGGCGATCGGCAACACCTTGCAGATCGGCTCGACCCCGTAGGCATCGCGGTGATCGTCGATGAACCCATTTAAGGCTTGAATCGGCGGTCGAGCTCCGCCTGGGCAAAATACGCCGACGCCTTGCGCAGGATCTCGTTGGCCTGGCGCAGCTCGCGGTTCTCGCGCTCCAGGGCCTTGATCCGCGCCTGTTCGTCGGTCGTCAGTCCGGGCCGCAGCCCGCTGTCGCGCTCGGCACGGCGGACCCACGTCCGCAGCGTCTCCGCCTTGCAGCCGATCTTCCCGGCCACCGACGTGATCGCCGCCCACTGGGAGCTGTGCTCGCCCTGGTGGTCCAGGACCATCCGCACAGCCCGCTCACGCACCTCGGGTGCGTACCTCGTCAATCTGTTGCTCATGGCTCCATCCTCTCAAGGTTTGGAGCCTCCGGGAAAGACGGGGCGATTCACACCGATACCACCCAGTCGAATCAGGTTGTACGCCGCAAAGGTCCAGGTGGTGAACGCGCGCCAACACAGACCGACATGGCGCAGTTTGCGCAATCCACCGAACGTCTTTGCCCATCCGAATCCTTGTTCGATGCGTTTGCGGACTTGCTGGCTGATCGCATAACCCTTGCTGCGCGCGATGTGCTCATCGAAAGCACTGCGCCGGCCTGAGGTGTTGCGGGCGATATGTGGGTGGACGCCACGTGCCTTCAGTGAGTCCACGAAATCCTGAGTGTCGTACCCCTTGTCGGCGCCGAGCGTCGCGCCGTTGCCGATCCCGGCCTCGACGAGCATGGCCAACGCCGCCTCTCGCTCGGAGGTGCCGGTGGCATGACGGACGTCGACCGCCACGATGATTCCGTTGCGATTCTCCATCAACGTGCTGGCCTGATAGCTGAGCATGGCTTCCTTGCCTTTCCCCTTGCGCATCAGGCGAGCGTCCGGATCGGTGGTGGACGCATGCGTGTCGTTGCTGCGCGGCCGCCCGCGGAAGTCGTCGCCTCGACCATCGTCGTCGCCATCCTTGGGGCAGAAGCTTTTGTGCGAGACCCAGGCCTCCAGCAGCGTGCCATCCACGGAAAAGTGCTCGTCGCTCACCAATTCGTTGACACGCGCTAGCAGCACGGTGTGCTGGAAGAAGTGCTGAGCGATCTCGGCATCGAACAGGCGATCGCGGTTGAACGAAAACGTCGAGTGGTCCCACACCGGATCATCAATGTTGAGCCCGACAAACCAGCGGAACAGCAGGTTGTAGTCCATCTGCTCCATCAGCAGCCGCTCGCTGCGCACGCTGTAGACGACCTGCAGCAGCGCTGCTCTGAGTAACCGCTCCGGGGGGATCGACGGACGGCCATGCTTGGCGTAACGGCTCGAGAACTCGGCATCGAGCCCGGCCAGTGTCGTGTCCACCAGTACCCGCAGCTTGCGGATCGGATGGTCGGCAGGAACACGCTGTTCCACCGAAACGTAGGAGAACATGCCAAGCTGCTGCTGATCGGGGATGCGCATTCGCTTGCGGGGCGCGGTCAATTGAGGTCGTCTATGACAACGGATCTCGCAGGGAGTTTCTCAACAGCCTGCTAAGGCAAAACCGGCAACGACCCAATCGCTGTCTGCAATTCATCGAACACGGCCCGGACTCTCGCTGACACAGGGGCGCGCTGAGGCCGATAGACATACAAGCCCCAAGCCGGCGGCTCGTCCTTCTGCAGAACCCGCACCAGTTTTCCATTGGCGATATACGGGGCCGCCATGTAGTCCGCCAATTGAGCAAACGCAATTCCGGCCAATGCGGCGCCCATTTCCATGTCGGCGTTGTCCGCGATGAAGGCTGGCGACACAGGCGTCCACTGGCGTCCTGCACTGAAGTGCCAGGACCACGGTCGCCCGGTATTGATGTCGATGGCCGCGGTCACCGGAAAACCGGCCAGTTCATCGACTCCATCCGGTGTTCCCACCTTCTTGATCAGGCGCGGAGCTGCAACGATTGTAAGGCGCATATCGGCAGCCTTGCGCGCGACGAAACGACTGTCGCGCATGAACCCGACCCTGATCCCGACATCGATCTTCTCGTCGACCGCGTTGCTGACGCGATCAGACAAGCGCACATCCAACATGATGTCGGGATGACGTTTGGCAACCCGCTCCAATGCAGGCAGCACAGCCCTGGTCCCCAGGCTATGCGGTGCGGTGACACGAACAGTGCCGGACACGGAAGCCTGCTGATCGGCGCCAGGAACGATCCATAGCTCCTCAACCTGCTCCAGCGCGGGGCGCACCTGCTCCAGCAACCCTTCGCCGAAGGCCGTGATGCGTACCTGCCGCGTGCTTCGATGGAATAACACCTCGCCGTAGTGCTGCTCCAGTCGCTGAATGGCACGTGTGACGCATTGTGGAGACGTTCCGAGCCGGACCGCCGCGTCACGAAAACTGCTGCTCTCGGCCGTCACCCGGAAGATGCGTAGCAGTTCGAATTCATTGTTCACGATGCGTCTGCTCGGCTGGTTGCGATGTTCGACTTTATTCCATACTGAGGAATTATGAAATCGAAATACTTCCATATACATAGCCTGAGCCGTCTCCCAAACTTGTCCTCATTCCGGGATGCCCCGGATCCTCCCACATGCACACGGAACCCGAATGAACACTTCGAATCTGATTGCCGCCTACTACGACGCCTTCAATCGCGGCGACCGCGAGGCCATGTTGTCGATGCTGACCGATGACGTCTCCCACGACCTGAACCAAGGAGCGCGCGAAACCGGCCGCGATGCGTTCCGCGCCTTCCTGCAACGCATGGATCGCTGTTACGGCGAGCAGTTGCGGGACATCGTGGTGATGGTCAGCGCCGACGGCCTGCGCGCGGGCGCCGAATACGTGGTGCACGGCGAGTACAAGGTGACCGACGAGGGGCTGCCGGAAGCCGAAGGCCAGCGCTACGTGCTGCCGGGCGGCGCGTTCTTCGACGTCCGTGACGGCAAAATCGCGCGCGTCACCAACTACTACAACCTGGACGACTGGATCGCCCAGGTTGGCGGGAAGCGCTGACATGGCGGGTGACATTCGCGTGCTGGTCCGCCGCGGTGCCGACATGGTCGAGTGGTTCGACGACGTGGCACGCCTGCGCGCCGAGGTCTTCCGCGCTTTTCCCTACCTCTACGAGGGCGACGTCGAGTACGAGAAGCATTACCTCGCCACCTATGCCCGCTCGGCAGGCAGCGTGCTGGTGCTCGTGCTCGCCGGCGACGCGGTGGTGGGGGCATCCACCGGATTGCCGCTAGGCGAAGCCGAACCGGCCTTCCAGGCGCCGTTCCTCGACCGAGGCATCCCGGTGGAGGAGGTGTTCTACTGCGGTGAATCCGTCCTGCTCCCGGCGTTCCGCGGACAGGGCCTTGGGCATCGCTTCTTCGATGAGCGCGAGGCGCATGCCCGTTCGCTGGGTGGCATCCGCTGGACCTCGTTCGCATCGGTGAATCGGGCAAGCGATGATCCACGGCGGCCAGCCGATTATCGCGGCAACGACGTGTTCTGGACCCGCCGTGGGTACACGCGGCAGCCGGACATGCAGGTAAGGCTGCCGTGGAAACAGCTCGGCGAAGCGCACGAATCCGAGCAGACGCTGACGATGTGGCTGCGTCCGCTGGAGGCCGGGCAATGAAGATCGCCGTCGCCAAGTACGCGGTTGGCAACCCCGCCGACTTCGAGGCCTTTGCCGCACGCCAGCGCCAGATCCTGAGAGAAGCATGCGGTGCCGGCGTCGAACTGGCCGTGCTGCCCGAATACCTGTCGCTTGAACTGGCGTCAACGTTCGCGCCCGAAATCAGCCGCGACTTGAACGCTTCGCTGGCCGCGCTGCAAACGCTGCAATCCGAGTGGCTGGCGCTGTACGCCGACCTGGCGCGCGAGCTGCGCATGACCATTCAGGCCGGTACGTTCTTGACCCGGGTTGGACCGGATCGCTATCGCAACCGGGCGTGGTGGTTTGCGCCGGACGGCACGCGTGACTACCAGGACAAATTGCAGTTGACGGGGTTCGAGAAAGACACTGGCGTCATCGAGGGGGGCGACGAACTCAAGGTGTTCGACCTGAATGGCGTGCGTGCCGGCATCGCTGTTTGCTACGACAGTGAGTTTCCATTGCCTGTGCGAGCCCAGCGAGAGGCGGGTGCACGCCTGCTGTTGGTCCCGAGCTGTACGGACACGAGGGCAGGTGCAACCCGGGTTCGTGTGGGCTGCATGGCGCGGGCACTGGAGAACCGGATGTTCGTCGCACAGGCCGTGACGACCGGAGCTGCTGACTGGAGTCCGGCGCTGGACACGAACACTGGCGAGGCCACGATCTATGCACCCATGGATCGTGGATTCCCCGAGGATGGCATTCTCGCGACTACTTGCGGCACGCAGACATGGGCGATCGGTGATCTTGATGTTGAAGCACTCGACCGAAACCAAGAACAGGCCCAGGTTGCGGTCGATCGTGACTGGGACGGACAGATGTTGCCTGCACTGCGGAAAGCTCGACACTCGGGTCATCAGGTCGCCTAGCCGGTCTCATCTTGATAGTTTCAACTCGATGAGTCGGCTTAGATAGGTCATATCTATCTGTGTATAGATTTTTCCAGTTTGACCAGTTTTGAACTTGCACCGATGCTGTCGATACATGCAAGAAATATTCATTGATTTGAATGTTTTGCGCTTCTTGAGAACAAACCTGAACTAGCCTGTAAGAGTGCTCGAAGAGCACAGATTTTGTGGCGAAGTTCGGCCGCATATACTATGGGGGGGTATGGTATAGTGCGGCGGTGTACCCAAGTAGAGAGGTGTTCGATGCCACACAGCCCGGAAGAAAAGAAGCAAGCACTGACGCGCATCAGGCGCATCAAAGGTCAGGTAGCGTCTCTTGAGCAAGCGCTTGATGCAGGTGCGGAATGTCCTGCAATTCTTCAGCAGCTTGCGGCCGTTCGTGGCGCGGTCAACGGTTTGATGGCAACGGTTCTGGAGAGCTATCTGCGGGAAGAGTTTCCCAGTAGCGAAATCAGGAGCGATTCGCAGAACAAGTCCATTGACGAGACCATCTCTATCGTCCGCTCCTATCTGCGGTAGAGGCACCAGGGTGCCCTCGGTGAGGGCAAATTTAGTTAGCTAGTAAAGGAAGCGACATCATGAAATCACGTGCAGCAGTTGCCTTCGGGCCAGGAAAGCCGCTGGAAATCGTCGAGATCGACGTCGAGCCGCCGCGCAAGGGCGAGGTGCTCATCAAGATCACGAATACCGGCGTTTGCCATACCGACGCCTTCACCTTGTCGGGCGACGACCCCGAAGGTCTCTTCCCGGTCGTGCTGGGTCATGAGGGTGCGGGTATCGTCGTGGAGGTGGGTGAAGGTGTGACCAGCGTGAAGCCTGGCGATCACGTCATTCCGCTCTACACCGCCGAATGCGGCGAGTGCCTGTTCTGCAAGTCCGGCAAGACCAACCTGTGTGTCGCGGTTCGCGCAACCCAGGGCAAGGGGCTGATGCCCGATGGTACGACTCGCTTCTCGTACAACGGTCAGCCGCTTTACCACTATATGGGCTGCTCGACCTTCAGCGAATACACGGTCGTCGCCGAAGTCTCGCTGGCCAAGATCAACCCGGAAGCCAACCCCGAGCACGTCTGCCTGCTGGGCTGCGGCGTGACCACCGGCATCGGCGCCGTGCACAACACGGCCAAGGTACAGCCCGGCGACTCGGTGGCCATCTTCGGCCTCGGCGGCATCGGTCTCGCTGCGATTCAAGGTGCACGCCAGGCCAAAGCGGGCCGCATCATCGCCATCGATACCAATCCGGCGAAGTTCGAACTGGCTCGTACCTTCGGCGCGACCGAATGCCTCAATCCGAAGGACTTCGACAAGCCGATTCACGAGGTTCTGATCGAGATGACCGGCTGGGGTGTCGATCACACCTTCGAGTGCATCGGCAACGTCAACGTGATGCGCTCGGCACTGGAAGCAGCCCACCGTGGCTGGGGCCAGTCGATCGTCATCGGCGTGGCTGGTGCTGGCAAGGAAATTTCTACCCGCCCGTTCCAGTTGATCACCGGTCGCACCTGGAAGGGTTCGGCTTTCGGCGGGGTCAAGGGGCGCACCCAACTCCCGGGCATGGTGGAAGACGCAATGAAAGGCGAGATCGATCTCGCCCCGTTCGTCACCCACACCATGGGCCTCGACGACATCAACAAGGCCTTCGACCTGATGCATGAAGGCAAGTCGATTCGCACGGTGATCCACTACTGATCACCCACTATCCATTCAACACCAACCACCAAGGAAATTAATCATGTCCAATCCTGTCATTTCCGGCGACGGCATCTTCTCGCACGTCTTCGTCGGCGCCGCCGACGTCCAGAAGTCGACCGCGTTCTATGACGCCGCTCTGGGTGCTCTCGGCATCAAGAACCTCGGTCCTTTCGGCAACGGATGGGTGCTTTTCGGTCGCGAAAAGCCGGCTTTCATCATCGCCCGTCCGGGCAATGGTGAAGCGCCTTCCAGCAACGGCGTGACGGTCGGCTTTGCGGCCGCCACTCCCGCCGAAGTGGATGCCTTCCACGCCGCCGGCCTTGCCGCAGGCGGCACCGACGAGGGCCAGCCTGGCCCGCGTGGCCACCTGCCGGGTGCCTATGCGGCCTACCTGCGTGATCCGGCGGGCAACAAGGTTTGCGCGTACACCTTCGTCTGAAAGCTAGGAAGCTGAGGGCGTTCTGAAAGGGCCAGCACAAGCCTCTACACGGCGAGCCTATTAGACGGACCGTGTAGAGCGGTGCCTGCTCATGAAGATCGGCCCGCAGCCATGTGCGAAACGCATGGCTGCGGGCATTTGCTTTGAAGCGTGTTTTTCAACCAATGAGAAATGAGGTCGTTATGCAAGAGCCGGCCAACATCAATACGACGACCGTACAACCCGCCCCGACCGCCACCGTGTACGGCATGCCGGCCTATGCCGATCGTGCTGCGGCCGTGGGTGAAGTGCATGCGCGCCCGCATCTGTTGATTCAGGCCCCCCGCGGCATATTGCAGCTCGCTTTCATGACCGAAGGCGATCAGGCCAGGGATCAGATGGCGATGAGTGAGTTGTCTCATCGCTTCGGCGTTGCCGAGCCCGACCACGCTACGCCGCTTCACGGCGTGACATGGGATGAGGGAGACCTGCACTGTGAAAAGCACACCGAGTTCTCAACGTATCTCTGGTGCGCTTCGCTGGATTCCGAGACGGGAGAGCCGTGCGGCGAAAATCCGTTCAAGCATGGATTTGTTCCTCCCGGCCCGGTCGTATCCGGCATCCGTTTGAGACTTCTTCCGTGGACGCCGGAAACGGAGAAGCAGGTCGATCGCTTCGATCCTGCCAGCCTGTGCTACTCGCTGGTGGAGAACGGCTCTGCCGCCATCCTGACCGACTTTCGACAGGATGAGGATGGCCTGACGCAGATCCTCGTCCTTGCCCGCGATTTGACCCCGGCGCGGGCGGGTGCGCTGGCTCAACGTCTGCTGGAGATCGAGACTTACCGCACCTTGGCGTTGCTGTCCCTGCCGTTGACACGATCGATGACGTCGGAACTGCGACGCATGGAGTCGCGCCTTGCGGCGATCACCGACGAGATGTGTACGAGCTTGGTGGAACGGCGCGACAGCGACGTGCTGCTGTCCGAATTGACCGGCCTGGCTGCCGAACTGGAAGCTGGCGTTGCGGCGAATCTCTATCGCTTCGGCGCCAGTCGTGCCTACTACGAGATCGTCGAGGAAAGGCTGGCAGCGCTTTCGGAAGAGGCCGTATCCGGGTACTGCACCTGGGCGGATTTCCTGCAGCGTCGCATCGCTCCCGCCATGCGGACATGCCAATCCGTAAAGGAGCGCCAGACCAAGCTCTCCGACAAGCTGACCCGCGCCATCGCGTTGCTGCGTTCCTGGATCGACGTCGAGCTTGAACGCCAGAACCGCGATCTGCTTGCGTCGATGAACAACCGGGCCAAGATGCAATTGCGCCTTCAGCAAACCGTCGAAGGCCTGTCGGTCGCGGCAATTTCTTATTACGTCGTGAGTCTTCTCGGCTATTTGCTCAAGGGCATTCCGATGGTTCACGACAGCGTGGCGCCGGTGATGGCGGTTCTGGTGCCTGCGGTGATGCTGACGATCTGGTGGATCGTGCGCAGGATCAGACACGCCCACGGCGACACGGCAGCGGAAGAGAAATCTTCCTGACGAGCTGCCGTCCTGGCGCGCGAGAGCTGCGCCGTCCGTTTGAACATAGGAGAACTACATGGAACGCATCGAACATCACGCCAGCTTTGATGGTTGGCAGGACGTTTATCAGCATGAATCCACGACGCTCGGTTGCACGATGAAGGTCGGCGTCTATCTGCCTCCGCAGGCACAGCACGGCAAGGTGCCGGTGCTGTACTGGCTTTCAGGCCTCACCTGCACCGAGCAGAACTTCATCACCAAGTCCGCCGTCCAGCGCTACGCGGCCGAACATGGCATTGCCGTCGTCGCGCCCGATAGCAGTGCTCGCGGCGAAGGCGTTGCCGACGATCCTGCCTATGACCTCGGACAGGGGGCGGGTTTCTACGTCAACGCCACACAGGAACCCTGGGCAGCGAATCATCGGATGTACGACTACGTCGTGCAGGAATTGCCGGCGCTGATCGAGGCCCACTTTCCCGTGACAGCGGAGCGGAGCATCAGCGGCCATTCCATGGGAGGACACGGCGCTCTGGTCATCGCCCTGCGCAACCCGGGCCGTTATCGAAGCGTCTCGGCCTTCTCGCCCATCGTCGCCCCCACCCAGGTTCCCTGGGGGCACAAGGCCTTCGAGGCGTACCTGGGCAGCGATCGGGAAGTGTGGAAGCAGTACGACACCGTGGAGCTGATTCGCACCGTGCAGGAGCGTTTGCCGTTGCTGGTTGATCAGGGCTTGGGCGACGAGTTCCTGGAGAGCCAGCTTCAGCCCGACCTGCTGCGCAAAGCCTGCGACGAGACGGGGCACCCGCTCACGTTGAATCTGCGCCCAGGCTACGACCACAGCTACTACTTCATTGCCAGCTTCATTGGCGAGCATATGGCACACCACGCATCGGCGCTGAAACGCTGAGAGAGGAGATCGGGTCATGACAAAGACCTCCAAAAACCGACATCACGTCGTCATTATCGGAGCGGGCTTCGGCGGGATCGAGGTTGCCAACCAGCTTGCTGGTGTCGAGGTCGATGTGACGATCATCGATCGGCGCAATCATCACCTGTTCCAACCCTTGCTTTACCAGGTCGCAGGTGCGTCACTTTCGACATCCGAGATCGCCTGGCCTATTCGCTATCTCTTCCGAAATCGCCCGGAAGTGAACACCTTGATGGCGGAAGTGGAAGGTATCGACCAGGACGCGCGTCAGGTCATTCTCAACAATGGAATGCGGCAAACCTACGACACGCTCGTGCTCGCGACAGGTGCTACCCATGCCTACTTCGGACACGACGAATGGGGGGCTTTCGCGCCGGGGTTGAAGACGCTGGAAGATGCCACGACCATTCGGGGCCGAATCCTCGCGGCTTTCGAGGAAGCTGAGCGCACGAGCGATCCTCAGCAGCGTGCCGCGCTGCAGACGTTCGTCATCATCGGTGGTGGTCCCACCGGGGTTGAATTGGCCGGAACCATCGCCGAGCTGGCACGAGACACGCTGGCGCGTGACTTCCGCTCGATCGACCCGAGCACATCGCGGGTTGTACTGATCGAGGCTGGCCCGCGTCTGTTGTCGGTCTTTCCAAAGGATCTTTCGGCCTATACGCGCCAGGCACTCGAAAAACTCGGGGTCGAGGTCGTGCTGGGTACTCCGGTCACCGAATGCTCGGCCGACGGCGTGGTGTATGGCGGCAAGCCCCTTTCGGCCAAGACCATCGTCTGGGCCGCCGGAGTCCAGGCGTCTCCCGCGGCTCGCTGGTTGGGCGCTGCGTCTGATCGTGCTGGTCGAGTGGTCGTTGGCCCTGACCTGACGGTGGCCGGTCGCCCGGAGGTCTTCGCCATCGGCGATACAGCCTCGTGCACCATGGCCGATGGGAAGCCCGTGCCGGGCATCGCCCCGGCCACCAAACAGCAAGGGAAGTACGTCGCTAACCTGATTGGACGGCGTTTGAAGGGCAAGCCCGTTGACGGGCCTTTCAAATACCGGCATCAGGGGAACCTGGCCACCATCGGCCGCAGCCTGGCGGTGATTGACATGGGGCGGGTGAAGCTGCGTGGTGCCTTTGCGTGGTGGATCTGGAAGCTGGCGCACATCTACTTTCTGATCGGCACGCGAAATCGTCTCAGTGTCGCTTTGAGCTGGGTATGGAACCACAGCATCGGCTACCGCGGCTCTCGCATCATCATGCATGCGATTGCCGACAAAGAGCCCACGGCGTTGGATAAATCCGGCTCTCTGGATTGAGGTGCCCACCTTATCGGAACGTCAACTATCAGAAATGCCAGGGAGAGGAACTTGACCGATCTATTCACGACAAAGCCCAAGCCTCCCTTGGCCGAACTCCTGCGGCCCAAGACGCTGGACGAATTCGTCGGGCAACGGCACTTGCTCGGCCCCGGCAAGCCGCTGCGTCTCGCGTTCGAGGCGGGCAAGTTGCACTCGTTCATCCTCTGGGGGCCGCCAGGCGTGGGCAAGACCACCCTAGGGCGCCTGGCCGCCAGTGCGACCGACAGCCGATTCATCGCCATCTCGGCCGTGCTGGCCGGGGTGAAGGACATCCGGCAAGCCATCGACGAGGCCCAGGCCGAACTGGACAACCATGGTCGATCGACGGTGCTTTTCGTCGATGAGATCCATCGCTTCAACAAGGCGCAGCAGGATGCCCTGCTGCCCCATGTCGAGTCGGGGCTCCTGACCCTGGTGGGGGGGACGACCGAGCATCCGGGGTTGGCGGTCAATTCCGCACTGCTCTCGCGCGCGCAGGTCTATACCCTCGAACCGCTGTCCAGCGACGAACTGAACCAGCTCTATGAACGCGCGCTGCCGCATCTCCAGGGCGTCACGCTGGACGCGGACGCGCTGGACCTGCTAATGGGCTTTGCCGATGGCGACGGCAGGCGCTTCCTCAATCTGCTTGAGCAGGTGACGAATGCTGCGTCGGGCGCTGGCAAGGTCGTGGTCGATGGCGAGTTCGCCAGACTGTCCACCAGTCCATCGCTGCGCAGGTTCGACAAAGGTGGCGACGAGTTCTACTGGCAGCTCTCAGCCTTCCACAAGTCGCTGAGGGGTTCCGACCCCGATGCGGCCCTGTATTGGCTGGCCCGCATCCTCGACGGCAGCGGCGACGTGAGCCAGGTGACCCGCCGCATGGTGGTTATGGCCAGCGAAGACATCGGCAATGCCGACCCGCAGGCGCTGCAACTGGCACTCAATGCCGCGCTGGCCTACGACAGGCTGGGCTCGCCCGAAGGCGAGATACCGCTGGCCCAGGCGGTGACTTACCTCGCTCTGGCCCCCAAGTCGAATGCCGCCTATGCGGCCTGGGATCAGGCCAAGGCATTCGTCAAGCGCAGCGGCTCCCAGCCTGTGCCGCTCCATCTTCGCAATGCGCCGACGAAGCTGATGAAGCAGATGGGCTATCACGAAGGCTACCGCTACGCGCATGATGAGCCCAACGGCTATGCCGCTGGGCAAACCTATTTTCCCGAGGGCGTGGCGCGGCCGGGCTGGTACCAGCCAACGGACAGGGGCGTCGAGCGACGGCTGGGAGAAAGGCTTACTTGGCTGCGCTCGCTCGATGACGCGACGCCGCCAAGCCCGGACGCTTGACCGACATCCCCCCCCGAAATCGTCCCATCGCTACCTCGCGAACTACAGGATAAGAACATGCCAGACGCTTCTCTCGGTGAATCCTCTCCGAATATCAGACGGAGACGAGTTGCCCGCTATCTACGCACCGAGTCTGGGGCGGCGGTGCTGCTGGTGATCGTCACGGTTGTGGCGCTGGCGTGGGCGAACTCGCCGCTATCCGATGCCTATTTCGGGTTGTGGCACCTGGACGTCGGGTTCAACTTTGGGCCATTGGGCCTGCACATGGATCTGCATCACTGGGTCAACGATGGCCTGATGGTCGTCTTCTTCTTCCTGATCGGCCTGGAGGTGCGTCAGGAATTCGCCCACGGGTCGCTCAGGGACCGCAGCCGTGCCCGTCTCGCCCTGATCGCGGGGGTCGCGGGTGTTGTGCTTCCCGCGCTGGTGTATGTCCTGCTCGTGGGGCTGGCCGGAGGTCAGGGCCTGCACGGGTGGGGGGCGGTGGTCGGTACCGATACGGCGTTCATGCTGGGCACCCTGGCGATCGTCGGTCCGCGGCTGTCTGGTCAGTTGCGCGTGTTCCTGCTCACCCTGACCGTGGTCGATGACTTCCTCGCCGTGTCCATCATCGGCATCGTCTATAGCGAGGAGATCCGGGTCGTCCCGTTGCTGATCGCCCTTGCCAGTCTCGTCGGGTTGTGGTTGCTGGGGCGCACCCGCCAGTGGCGGGCAATGCCGTATGTGCTGATCGTGATCGTGCTGTGGCTCGCAACCGTGTATTCCGGCATCCATGCCTCCCTCGCCGGGATGGCCGCGGGGCTGCTGATCCCCGCCTATGCGACGCAACGTCACGGGGTCGTTGCGGCAAGACAACTGTTCCGCGACTTCTGGCAGTCTCCGAGTGCCGCATCGGCTCGCGCGGTGGACTGCGGGCTGTCCCAGGGTATCTCGGTGAACGAGCGGCTGCACGAGTTCCTGCGGCTGCCGACAGCGCTGCTGATCGTGCCGGTGTTCGCCTTGGCGAACGCCGGGGTGGACCTGCGTGGCGGGCTGCTCGCCGAGGCCTTCGGCTCGCCCGTGACCTGGGGCGTCATCGCGGGGCTCGTGCTCGGCAAGCTCCTGGGCATCGGGCTCACCACGCTCGTCGCCGTCCGTCTCGGCCTGGGCCGGCTGCCCGAGGGCGTCGGAATGGGGAGCGTGTTCGGTGGTGCGGCACTGTCCGGGATCGGGTTCACCGTGTCGCTGCTCATCATCGGGCTCGCGTTCGGCACGACTTCCGACCTGGGCCGCCAGGCGACGGTCGGCGTGCTCGTGTCGATGATGCTCGCCACGTTGCTCGGGTGGCTCATCTTCAAGGTCGCCGCCCAGCGGTGGGGTGAGGAGAACGCCGATCTGCCGATGGTGCTTGAGCCGCCGGTCGATCCCGAGGTCGATCACATTCGCGGGCCAGAGGACGCGCAGCTCACGCTGGTGGAGTACGTGGACTTCGAGTGCGAGTACTGTGCGCACGCTACCGGTTCTTGGGAGGATCTGCGCGCCCACTTCGGGGACGACCTGCGGTATGTGGTGCGCCACTTGCCGCACCACCCGCATGGGCCGATCGCCGCGCGGGCGTCCGAGGCGGCATCGAATCAGGGGATGTTCTGGCCGTGGCTGGACTTCGTGTTCACCCGTCAGCACGCGCTGGAGCGCGAGGATCTGATCGGCTACGCCGCAGAGCTTGGGCTCGACGTCGATCGGTTCATCGCGGATCTCGACAGCCCTGCGGTGATCGAGCGTGTCGAGCGCGACCTCGCCAGTGCGGTCGCCAGCGGAGCGCATGTCACGCCGACGTTCTTCGTCGAGGGTCGCCGCCTGCGCGGCAGCTACGACGCCCGCTCTGTCACCGCAGCGCTCGAAGCCAGCCGCCGCGGCACCCGGACTCAGGAAGTCCCGTCCTGAGCGGGACGAACTACAGGATAAGAACATGCCAAACAATTCTTTCGGTGAATCCTCTTGTACCGCTGCGGCCAGCGGCCTCGTGCAGGTGCGTGGCGCGCGCGAGAACAACCTCAAGGAGGTGGACGTCTCCATCCCGCGTAACGCGCTGGTGGTGTTCTCGGGTGTCTCCGGCTCCGGTAAGTCCTCGCTGGCCTTTGGCACCATCTATGCCGAGGCCCAGCGGCGCTACTTCGAGTCGGTGGCCCCCTATGCGCGGCGACTGATCGACCAGGCCGGCGTACCGGACGTCGATGCGATCGACGGCCTGCCGCCGGCGGTGGCGCTGCAACAGCAGCGGGGCTCCAGCAACGCGCGTTCCTCTGTGGGCAGCGTGACCACGCTATCCAGCCTGGTGCGGATGATGTATTCGCGCGCCGGCGCCTATCCGGCCAACCAGCCGATGCTGTACGCCGAGGATTTTTCGCCCAACACGCCGCAGGGAGCGTGCCCGACCTGCCACGGCCTCGGCCATGTGTACGAGGTGACCGAGGCCAGCATGGTGCCGGACCCGTCGCTGAGCATCCGCGAGCGGGCGATCGCCTCTTGGCCCCCCGCCTGGCAAGGCCAGAACCTGCGCGACATCCTGGTCAGCATGGGCTACGACGTTGACCGACCGTGGAAGGACCTGCCGAAGAAGGATCGCGACTGGATTCTGTTCACCGAGGAAACACCGACGGTGCCGGTGTACGCCGGCCTCACGCCTGCCGAGACCCGCGCCGCGCTCAAGCGCAAGATGGAGCCGAGCTACATGGGCACCTTCACCGGCGCCCGGCGGTATGTGCTGCACACCTTTGCCAACACCCAGAGCGCGCTGATGAGAAAGCGCGTGTCCCGGTTCATGGAGGGCAAACCGTGCCCCACCTGCCACGGCAAGCGGCTCAAGCCCGAGGCGCTGTCGGTCACCTTCGCCGGCGTGGACATCGGCGCGTTCATGCAGATGCCGCTGGACCAGTTGGCGGCCTTGCTCGAACCCATCGCCCAGGGCGATTTCCGCGCCCATGCAGCGGGGGCGGCTACGGACAAGGAGGCGACCCGACGCGACCGTGCCGAACGCGCGGCAACCGGTCGCGCCGTCCATGCGGTATCGCCCGACGTGCGCCGCACCTCGGCGCTATCGGAAGAAAAGCGCCTCGCCGCGCAGCGCCTAGCCGGTGGCGTGATGGCACGCCTGCGCCAACTGCGTGGGCTGGGCCTGGGCTACCTGACGCTGGACCGCGCCACGCCGACGCTTTCGGCCGGCGAGTTGCAGCGCCTGCGGCTGGCCACGCAATTGAGTTCCCTGCTGTTCGGTGTCGTGTACGTGCTCGACGAGCCCTCCGCGGGCCTGCACCCCTCCGACAGCCAGGCCCTGTACGACGCGCTCGACCGGCTGCGCGACGCCGGCAACTCGGTGTTCGTGGTGGAGCACGACTTGGACCTGATGCGCCGCGCGCAATGGCTCGTGGATGTCGGGCCGGATGCTGGGGAGCGTGGCGGCCGCGTGCTCTACAGCGGCGAGCCGGATGGCCTGCGCAAGATTGCCGAATCGCGTACTGCACGCTACCTGTTCGATGAGATCCCCGCGCCGGGACGCCGGGCACGCGAAGCGACCGGCTGGCTGGAGCTGCAGGACATTCACCGCCACAACCTGCATGGCGTGAATGCGCGCATTCCGCTGGGCGTGTTGTCGGCCGTCACCGGCATCTCCGGCTCGGGCAAGTCCAGCCTCGTCGCGCAGGCCCTGCCGGAGCTGATGCTGCTGCACCTGGGCCACGAGCCGGAAGACGATGTAACCGAAAGCGCCACCAGCGAAGGGCCGGCAGTGATCGAAGCGACCGGCGGCCATCTGGCGGGCGACGTGGACGCCGTACAGCGTCTGGTGCAGGTGGACCAGAAACCGATCGGGCGCACGCCCCGATCCAACCTGGCCACCTACACCGGCCTGTTCGACCATGTGCGCAAGCTGTTCGCTGCCACGCCCGATGCGCGACGCCGCCGCTATGACGCCGGGCGGTTCTCGTTCAACGTCGCCAAGGGGCGCTGCGAGACCTGCGAGGGCGAGGGCTTCGTCAGCGTGGAACTGCTGTTCATGCCCAGCGTGTACGCGCCGTGTCCGACGTGCCATGGCGCACGCTACAACGAGGCCACGCTGAAGGTGCAATGGAACGGGCGCAACATCGCCGAGGTGCTGCAGATGACCGTGGACGAAGCCAGCGAATTCTTCGCGGGTGAAGACGCTGTGGCAAGGCCACTGCAACTGCTGCGAGATATCGGACTGGGCTACCTGCGCCTGGGGCAACCGGCCACCGAGCTTTCCGGTGGCGAGGCGCAGCGTATCAAGCTGGCGACCGAGCTTCAGCGCAGCCAGCGCGGCCGAAGCCTGTACGTGCTCGACGAGCCGACCACCGGGCTGCATGCGTCGGATGCCGACCGGCTGCTGATCCAGTTGCAGCGCCTGGTCGATGCCGGCAACACCGTGGTGATGATCGAGCACGATATGCGCGCGGTGGCCCAGGCCGATTGGGTGATCGACGTGGGGCCTGGTGCAGGCGCTGCCGGCGGCAGCATCGTGGTGGCGGGCTCCCCTCAGCAGGTGGCCCGAACGTCTGGCAGCAGAACCGCTCCGTTCCTTGCACAGGAGTTGGCGCGGGCCGAGTAGCTCAGTTCGCCAAATGTTGCCAATTTTCGCGGGGCCTTGATCGTCGCCACACGACGGTGGCGATCAATGCCCGAATCGCGTCATCCTTCCTGAGTCAGAGCAAGATAGGGGTTGTTGGGCGGTATTTCGGCGAGTGCCAAGGACCCATCTTCGAGGAGGTAGCCATGCAGTCGGCGGGACTTCCTCGGGCCCGTGACTTCACAGGTGCAAGTGTTCAGTCCTGGGCTGCTTTCGATGTAGCTGCAGCTTCTCGAAGCGCTTCTGCACCCACTGCCAATCCTGTTGATTCTCCTGCTTGGCGAGTGCGGCCACTTCGGGATGCTCCTGCGCATAGCGTGTGGAACACACCCGGGCTGACCAGGTAGGCCGTGTCATTCACCGTATGCACGAGTGCCTTCGCGTCGTTGATGATGAACCGTCGTGAGGCGATTCCCTGCTTCAGCCAAACCATGAACTGTTCCCCGGATGGCTTCGTTGCCGATGGCCCAGGCGTAGGCGCGGGTGCAGGCGATGGAATGGACGTCGCGGCTGTTGCTGGCGCGGGGGTGTGGAGGAACTCCTCGGCATCCTGGCCAACGCCGGCCGAATCACCCAAGCCCACCATCGCGAGCAAATCCTCCATGACGTCGGGCACGGGCTGGGCTGCGGGCGGTGAAACGATGGTGGTGCTGTCGCCCTCCCAAATCGGCCTCGGCACTACCTGAGCCGGAGACGATGTACGAGTTCGGCGGGCGGCGAAGCAAACCGAGGCAACTTATCAATTAAAGATCGTGATGGCGCACAACACTCGGTAGACGCCATCGATTCACAGCTTCGCAAGATCGAAGGGCAGAGCCTTGGGTATAAAGTGGCTCGTTCCTTCGGTCTTCTGGGGCGGTGACTTACGCGACCTGCAGTGTCGGATAGTCTGTATAGCCCTTGGCGCCACCTGCGTAGAACGTGTTGGAGTCAGGCGCGTTCAGCGGTGCCTTGGCCCTGATGCGTGCGGGCAGGTCCGGGTTAGCCAGGAAGGCGGTGCCAAAGGCCACAGCGTCAAGCTTACCTTCGGCAATAGCTGCCTCTGCCTCATCAGCGCTGTAACCCATATTGCCCACCAACACACCCTTGTACTTTTCACGCGCTACGGGCATGACATCGGCCTTCTGCACGCCGAAGAAATCGGCGCGCATCACGTGCAGGTAGGCTAGCTTGAAGGCATTGAGCCTATCGGCCACGAAGCCGATGAGGGCCAGCGGGTCGCTGTCTTTCATGCTGTTGAAGCTGTTGAGGGGCGACAGGCGCAGACCCACACGTTCGGAACCGATCGCCTGGGTCACGGCAGTGAGTACCTCGAACAGCAAACGTGCACGGTTTTCCAGCGATCCGCCGTAAGCATCGGTGCGCTGGTTGGGCGTGTCGCGCAGAAACTGGTCAATCAGGTAGCCGTTGGCGCCGTGTACTTCCACACCATCAAAGCCGGCGGAAATGGCGTTGCGTGCGCCTTGAGCAAACGCAGCCACGATGCCGGGAATCTCTTCGACGGTTAGGGGGCGGGGCACCGCGTGCGGCACCTTGCCTTGGGGCGTGTGGATCTCACCCTCAATAGCGGTGGCGCTGCTGGAGACAATGGGGGCGCCATCGGCAGCGCCAGGGTAGGCTGCGCGGCCAGCGTGCCAGATCTGCATGAAGATGCGTCCGCCCTTGGCGTGCACCGCGTCGGTCACCTGCCTCCAGGCTGCAATCTGCGCGTCGTTGTAGATGCCAGGCTCATTGACGAAGGCCGATGTACCGGGCGCCACCATGGTGCATTCGGAAATCAGCAGGCCGCCGGTGGCTCGCTGGCTGTAGTACTCGGCCATCAGCGCGTTGGGCATGTGGCCAGCGTCGGCACGGGCGCGTGTCAGTGGTGCCAGAAGGATGCGGTTGGGCAGGGTGAGAGAACCTACTTGAAGTGGATTGAATAGCATGTGGATGAGAACCCAGATTAGTGAACAGAAAACAGTGGTAAAGCTAACAGTATTCCCAATACTCTGACCTTTGAAAGGTCACTGAAGACCATTTTGGCAAGGCTGGTGCTTTTGCACCCAACGCACGATGTGGTATACGCAAGTGGGTAAGCCTTTGCTTCCGACAGTTTCGCGGCTGTCTCCAGCCGTACATGCACCAAACGCCTTTGGTCATCCACCGCGTCGCAACTCCCTGACACCCCGGCCCAGCTTGCGGCGCAACAGGGCCCGCAGGGTCACCCCATCCGAGTACCCGACCTGTGCGGCGACCTGGTCGACGCTGGCGTTCCCGGTGCGCAAGAGATGGACGGCATGCTCCACGCGCAGGTCCTGGAAATACGACAGCGGTGTCTTTCCCAAAACGCTTTGCAGCCGCCGCGCCAAGGTGCGCTCGCTTGTGCCCGCGGCGCTGGCCGCCTCGGCCAGCGAGAACCCCTGCGCGAGCCGACGTCTGGCCCAGCACTCGAAGCGCTCCACCATCGGGTCTGACCTGCCGGGTGATTTTCGGACCAGTTGAAAGTTGAGAGGATGGCTCCCGACAGAGCGAGGAGCCCATGCGCAAGTCCCGATTCACCGAAGACCAGATGGTCAAGATCCTCCGCGAGGCCGACAA
>NZ_PDWO01000080.1 GCF_010211765.1 Pseudoxanthomonas kaohsiungensis
CGGCCACGGGCGCCGAGCACGCCGGTGGCATGGCACTCGTCGATGCCCAGCAGCGCGCCGTAGGCATCGCACAGGGCGCGCATCCGCTCCAGGCGGGCGACGGTGCCGTCCATGGAGAACACGCCATCGGTGAACACCAGGCCGAAGCGCGCGCCGTCGGCGCGGGCCCGGGCCAGGCAGCGCTCCAGGTCCTCCATGTCGTCGTGCCGGTAGCGGTAGCGGCGCGCCTTGCACAGGCGGATGCCGTCGATGATCGAGGCGTGGTTGAGCTCGTCGCTGATGACCGCGTCCTGCTCGGCCAGCAGCGGTTCGAACAGGCCCGCGTTGGCGTCGAACGCGGCGGCGTAGAGGATCGTGTCCTCGGTCCCCAGGAATGCCGACAGGCGCGCTTCCAACTGCTTGTGCAGGTCCTGGGTGCCGCAGATGAAGCGGACAAACAAAACATCGCCTGCTCCTCTACAGCCTCTTTTACTCAACTCTGAACTAACGCGACTGAACTGTA
>NZ_PDWO01000081.1 GCF_010211765.1 Pseudoxanthomonas kaohsiungensis
AAAAATGCGTTGGGTTGCAAGCTACGGCGTGTAGCGATGAGGAGACTCTCACGACGCAGGATCCTTGGAGGGCTAAGAAGCATCTTGCTATAGAGTTGGCTCGTTGAGTTGGCAGCTGTTGCAACTACCCCGGAGGTGTTGAATATATATGTTTTGTTCTTTTTTTTTTTCCGGCGTGCGCCTGGGCCAGTGCGGTGGCGATCATCAGGCAAAGCAGGGCCTGTCGCGGCGCGCGGCGCGCCACGTGGGAGTGAATCGGCATGGGGAAGTCCTGGCGGAAAGGCAGACCGGTGCGGGCTTCGCCGCGTCGTGCGGCACCGCACCGGATGGCTCAGAACTCTAGGTATCGCCTATTCATCCGTCCACACGGATGAATAGGGTTTTTTATGACGATTCGTCCAATGCAGATTGCGTCCTGGAAAACCGGAACTGCATCCGTGCCGATCGCTGCGCTGTGCGCAGGCGACCGCGAACCCGCGCAGGCGGCAGGAAACGGGAT
>NZ_PDWO01000082.1 GCF_010211765.1 Pseudoxanthomonas kaohsiungensis
ATGGCGGGCAGTGCCCGCCCTACGACTCGTCGAGAAGCTTCTCGATCACCTTGCCCACCGCTGCGAACGCGAACGCGCCAGTGACGTGGGTGGCCGCACCCAGACCGCCGCCGCAGGCGAGGTTCAGCGAATCGCCACCCGGCGGGCGCGTGCCGCAGACGGTGCCGTCCGGTTGCGGGTATTGCACGTTCTGCAGCGAATAGACGGCTGAAACGCCGAAGTAGCGATCCGGGTTGCGCGGGAAATTGAAGTCGGCACGGAGCTTCTTGCGGATCAGGCTGAACATCGCGTCGTGCTCGGTGCGGGACAAGTCGCGCACGCGGATCTGGGTGGGGTCGGTGCGACCGCCGGCGAAAAAAAAGACCCAAGGCCAAAAGGCAAAATCTGAATGAGTGACGAACAGCCTGCACACTCTGTCTCTTATACAGATCCCCGAGCACATGAGAAGGACTCCTATCTCGAATGACGTCTTCTGCATGAAAAAAAAAAGACCATAAA
>NZ_PDWO01000083.1 GCF_010211765.1 Pseudoxanthomonas kaohsiungensis
CCCTGGCGGCAGCGCCGCTGAACTCCGAGGCCGGTCGGGCGGGGGAGTTCAAGCGGCAGGGGGCCGGGCGTGAAGAAGAAGAGGGAGAATCAGAGAAGGAAGGGGAAGGGAGTGAAGAAGGAGAAGTAATGGAAGGTAGAGGAGGAGGGAAAGGAGGAGGGGAGAGAAAGGGGAAGAAAAGAAGGAGAAGAAAAAAGAGGAGAAGAAGAGAGGAGAAAAGAAGGGGAGGAAAAAGGGAAGAAGGAGACGCGAAGGGAGAAGAAGAGGGAAAAGGGAGAAAGGGAAAAAAAAGAAAGGGGGAAGAAAGAGGAAGAAAGAAAGGAGAGGGAGGAAGAGGGAAAAGGGGAAGAGAGGGAAGAGAGGGGAAAAAGGGAGGAGCACGGACGGAGAGGGTGGGTAAAAAGGGCAGCCGCCATTCACAGACGTACAGACCCACCGGAGGGAAAGAGCGGGAGGACAATGGAGAGGAGGGCGAGGTGGTACAATGAAAGAGGTGACTGGAGAAGGGGAGGAGAAGGGAGAAGGAA
>NZ_PDWO01000008.1 GCF_010211765.1 Pseudoxanthomonas kaohsiungensis
GGATGACCGCCGCCAGCCGCGCGTCAGATTGCGAGCGGGCACTGGGAATACGGCCTTGCCAGGCATGGAAGCCGCTGCGCGACACGCCCAGCGCCCGGCATAAAGCGCTCACCGGGTAGGCCGCTTGCTGGGCCTGGATCCAGGCGTACCGCGCGTCGGTGCGTTCGCGAAGTACGCCTCGGCTTTTTTTAGGATCTCAAGCTCCTGCTCGGCCCGCGCCAGGGCGCGTCGCAATCGCATCAGTTCGGCCTGCTCGGGCGAGCGTCGGCCAGACCCAGGAAATGCCTCCTGCTCGCCGTGGGCCTGCACCGCCTGGCTCCACTTGTACAGGCGGTTGCGCGGCACGCCCAGCTCCCGCGACAGCTGCGCAATGGGCTTGTCGCCTACCTGCATCTGCCGCACCGCTTCCCGCTTGAACTCGGCCGTGAACTGCTGACGCTTGACCATCGAACACCTCCGGGACCATTGTCCCCTTTATCGGGTGTCCGAATTAGCCGGGGCACTCCAGGTTTATTTAGTGGCTTTGTCGGATAGGGGGCGGCTTCACGGCCGCCCCTCAATCGCGCATCCACGGGAACCACCCGATCCTTCCTCCTGACGAGCCTTGTGACTGGTCGAGAGATGGAGCTGACCCAAGTATGCCCGATAAGCCTTCCATGGCTCGTTGAGCAAGCTCGGGGTCAGGTTCCGATGTGGCGGACGGAGAGAGGGGGATGCACCGCGGCGCTTCGTGTCTGTCCCTTCGGTGCGACAGCTTCGCCGTGTCCACCCGCTGCGCGGGTGGGTGAACCGGGCGGGGCAGGTCGGCTGTGCGAGAGGGGGATTCACTGCGGCGCTACGCGCCTTGCCCCTTCGGGGCGACGGCTTCGCCGTCGTGTCCACCTGCTGCGCAGGTGGTCGAACCCGCTGGGGTTCGAATCAAGCTCACCTCTCTCCGCCAGATAAGCAAAAGGGCCCCCTTGCGGGAGCCCTTTCGCGTATCTGGCGGAGAGAGGGGGATTCGAACCCCCGAAGCGCGGTTTAGACGCTTACACACTTTCCAGGCGTGCTCCTTCAACCACTCGGACACCTCTCCGGAACCTGGGCCGGGCTCGCTCGGAGCCCGGTCAGGGGCGCGAATTCTAGCGCCCGCGGGCACTTGCCACAAGCGCGGGGGCGGTGCCGGCGCAGGTTGGGCCGAGGTTCGTGGCCGCCGTGGCACAATGCCGGTCCTGGTCGAAACGGTCCTCCGATGTCCTACCTGGTCCTGGCCCGAAAGTGGCGCCCGAAGCGGTTTTCCGAGCTGGTCGGGCAGGAACATGTCGTGCGCGCGCTGGGCAACGCCCTGGACACCGGGCGGGTCCACCACGCCTTCCTGTTCACCGGCACCCGCGGGGTGGGCAAGACCACCATCGCCCGGATCTTCGCCAAGTCGCTGAACTGCGAGAAGGGCACCAGCGCCGAGCCGTGCGGGGTCTGCGCGGCCTGCATGGACATCGACGCCGGGCGCTACATCGACCTGCTGGAGATCGACGCGGCCTCCAACACCGGCGTGGACGATGTCCGCGAGGTGATCGAGAACGCGCAGTACATGCCCTCGCGCGGGCAGTACAAGGTCTACCTGATCGACGAAGTGCACATGCTGTCCAAGGCGGCGTTCAACGCGCTGCTCAAGACCCTGGAGGAGCCGCCGGGGCACGTGAAGTTCCTGCTGGCCACCACCGACCCGCAGAAGCTGCCGGTGACGGTGCTGTCGCGCTGCCTGCAGTTCAACCTCAAGCGGCTGGACGAGGGCCAGATCGAAGGCCAGATGACCAGGATCCTGGCCGCCGAGGCGATCGAGGCCGATGCCGGGGCGATCCGGCAGCTGGCGCGGGCCGCCGACGGCAGCCTGCGCGACGGGCTGTCGCTGCTGGACCAGGCCATCGCCTATGCCGGCGGGGCGCTGCGCGAGGACGTGGTCGGGACCATGCTCGGCAGCGTCGACCGCACCCAGGTCGCCGCGCTGCTCGATGCGCTGGCCGACGGGGACGGCGACCGGCTGATGGCCACGGTCGAGACCCTGGCCGGGTTCGCCCCGGATTGGGGCAACGTGCTCGACGCGCTGGCCGAGGCGCTGCACCGGATCCAGGTCAGGCAGCTGGTGCCCGGCGCGGTGCGCGAGGACGAGGGTATAGATGTCGCGGCCTATGCCGGCCGCGTCCGCCCGGAGGTGGTCCAGCTCTGGTACCAGATGGCGGTCAACGGCCGCCGCGACCTGGAACTGGCGCCGGCGCCGCGGGTGGGGTTCGAGATGAGCGTGCTGCGGATGCTGGCGTTCCGGCCGGAGGGCGAGGCTGGTGCGCCGGTTGGCGGGCCGGGTGCGGGGGCGGGTGCGGGTGCGGGTGCCCAGGCCGCCGCGGGCAGCAAGGTGGCGGTGTCGCCACAGGCGGCCGCGACCGTCGCGCCTGCCGCGGTCGCTGCGACTCCGCCCAACGAGCCTGCACGGGATGCCGCGACGCCGAAGGCCGCGGCCCGGCCGGTCGCCGATGCGTCCGATCCGCCGCCGTGGGAGGTGCCGTCGGCGCCGCGTGCTGCGGCGGCTGCGGCTCCGGAGGCGGCGCGTCCGGCCACCGGCCATGCACTGCCGGCCGCCGCGCAGGCGCTGGACCACGGCATCGTGATGCCGGCGCGCGCACCCGGCGCCGCGGCGCCAGTGATGGCGGACACCGCCACGGCGTCGCCGGCTGGCGTGGCGGCGAACGCATCGGTAAACGAATCGGCCAACAGGACAGCCGACACGACCGCCCACGCATTGGCGAGCACCCCGGCGAACGCGCCGACCAGCACGAACCTGGCCTCGAACGAGACGCCCCGTGCGTCCCGCCCCGGCGCGACCATCGACGACGCCGAGGACTGGCTGCGGCGCGTGGCCGCCTGCGACCTGCGCGGCCCGGCACGCGAACTGGCCGCGCACACCGCCTTCGTCTCGCATGCCGACGGCGTGCTGACCCTGGTGCTGGCGCCGGGCTTCGAATACCTGCGCACCGAGCGCTCGATCGGGGCGCTGGCCGCGGCGCTGGCCGCTTCGCTCGGCGCCGAACCTCAGGTGGTGATCCAGACCGGCGAGGCGGTCCAGGCCGAGACCCTCAACGCGCGCCGCGACCGCGAGCGCGACTCGCGCCAGAGCGCGGCCGAGGCGGCCTTCCTCAATGATCCGGCGGTCAAGCGCCTGGTCGAACAGCACGGCGCCCACGTGGTGCCCGATTCCATCCGACCCGTAGACGAGAACTGACGAAATGCGCGGCAATATCGCCCAGCTGATGCAACAGGCGCAGAAGATGCAGGAGAACCTGCAGCGCGCCCAGGAAGAACTGGCCCAGCTCGAGGTCACCGGCGGCGCCGGCGGCGGCATGGTCAGCGTGACCCTGTCCGGCACCAAGGAGTGCCGCAAGGTGCGCATCGACCCGAGCCTGCTCGCCGAGCCGGACGCGGAGATGATCGAGGACCTGGTGGCGGCGGCGTTCAACGACGCGGCCAACAAGGTCGACACCGAGTCCAAGGCGAAGATGGGCGCGGCCACCGCCGGCATGCCGATCCCGCCGGGGATGAAGCTGCCGTTCTGACCTGCGCGCGGGCGCGTGCGGTCGCGGGGGCCGGCCATGCCGGTGCCCGCGCCGGGATCGCCGCCCGCCCGCGCCCTCGCCATCCAGGCCCGCATCGCCCATGTCCGTCCTGCTCGAACAGCTGATCGAGGCCTTCCGCGTGCTGCCGGGCGTCGGTCGCAAGACCGCCCAGCGCATGGCCTACCACGTGCTCGAACGCGGCCGCGACGGCGGCCGCCAGCTGGCGCAGGTCCTGGCCGAGGCGGTGGAGAAGATCGGCCACTGCACCCAGTGCCGCGACTTCAGCGAAAGCGAGGTGTGCGCGACCTGCGCCAGCAGCGGCCGCGACCGCCAGCAGCTGTGCGTGGTCGAGTCGCCGGCCGACCGCCTGGCGATCGAGACCGCTACCGGCTACCGCGGGCTGTACTACGTGCTGCAGGGCCGGCTGTCGCCGCTGGACGGGATCGGCCCGCGCGAGCTGGGCCTGGATGCGCTGGCATCGCGGCTGGCCGCCGGCGAGGTCACCGAACTGATCGTGGCCACCAGCGCCACCGTGGAAGGCGAGGCGACCGCGCACTACCTGGCCCAGCTGGCGCGCCAGCACGGCGCCCGCCCGAGCCGGCTGGCCCAAGGCCTGCCGCTGGGCGGCGAACTGGAATACGTCGACCGCGGCACCCTCTCGCACGCCTTCGGCACCCGCGGCGAAATGCCGCTGTAGGCGCCGGTCCGGCGACATCGCGCACGCACGCGGTGATGGTCCGGATGCATCGCCGACTTGGGACGCCTCTCTTTCTGTAGGAGCCGATTCATCGGCGACGCGAGGGCGGTCGGGGCCCAACGTTCAACGTCGCCCTGATCAAGGCCCTCGCGTCGCCCATAAGGATGGGCTCCTACAAACGGGGCAGCGCCGTTGCGACTGGCGACTGGCCGCTTTCTGTAGGGCCGATCTTATCGGCGACCCGAGGCTGGCCGGGACGCCGCGTTCAACGTCGCCCCATCCAGGCCCTCGTGTCGCCCATGAGGATGGGCTCCTACAATGGGGCAGTGGCGTTCGATGCCGTCCACGCGTGACGGCCGCTTTCTGTAGGGCCGATCTTATCGGCGACCCGAGGCTGGCCGGGACGCCGCGTTCAACGTCGCCCCATCCAGGCCCTCGTGTCGCCCATGAGGATGGGCTCCTACAATGGGGCACAGGCTTCTCCGCCATCGCGAGTACCGGGCATCCCATGAACGACACCCTCTTCGGCAAGATCATCCGCCGCGAAATTCCCGCCACCGTCGTCTACGAGAACGACGACATCCTCGGCTTCAAGGACATCGCCCCGCAGGCGCCGGTGCACGTGCTGTTCGTGCCCAAGGGCGAGGTGATCCCGACCCTCGACGACGCCACGCCGGACCAGGCCGGACTGCTCGGCCGGCTGATGCTGGCCGCTGCCGAGTACGCGCGGCGCGAGGGCCTGGCGAAGGACGGTTACCGGGTGGTGATGAACTGCCGCGACCACGGCGGCCAGACCGTGTACCACGTGCACCTGCACCTGCTCGCCGGCGCGCCGCTGGGCCACTTCGGCGCCGCCTGAGCGGCGCGCGACATTGCGTTTTGTAGGAGCCCATCTTCATGGGCGACGCGAGGGCCTGGATGGGGCGACGCGAGGGCCTGGATGGGGCGACGTTGAACGTCGCGTCCCTGCCGCCCTCGGGTCGCCGATGAATCGGCTCCTACAAAGGCAGCCATGCGGGGCGTCGTATCGGCGCTCTTTTTTTTGTAGGAGCCCATCCTCATGGGCGACGCGAGGGCCTTGATGGAGCGACGTTGAACGCTGCTGCGCCGACCGCCCTCGGGTCGCCGATGAATCGGCTCCTACAAAAAGCCATACGTCGCGGCTGCAGGTCGCCGGCGAATGGGGTGCCACGTCGTCACCGGCCAACAAAAAACGCCGCCCGGGGGGCGGCGTTCTCGCATGCGTTCGTGCTGCGGGCACCGGGCTTACCAGCCCCAGTAGCCCCAGCGGCCCCACGGGCCGCCCCATGGACCCCATGGGCCCCACGGTCCCCAGGGACCCCACGGGTCGGCGACGACGCGCACTTCGCTGACCACCGGCCACAGGTAGACCACGTCGGCGGCGACCATCGGCAGGCGGTAGTCGTACTCGCCGATGCGCACGGTCTCGGTGCTCTGCACGCGACCGACGAAGGTCACGTCGCGGCCGGTGGTGAAGATCGCCGGGTCGTAGAAGCCGGCGCGGCAGGCGACGAAGCGGCCCTGGCCGGCGTCGGCGCTGTCGCTGTCCGGGCGGCCGGTGGCGTTGAGCGGGGTGGCGACCACCTGGAAGCAGGTGCCGTCGGGCCCGGGCTTGGTCTCGACGATGCGGCCGCCCCAGCGCACGGCGGCGCCGATCTGCTGGCCGGCGACGGCCTGCTTGGGGGTGACGGCGAGGAAATTGCCCTGCAGCGGTTGCGGTGCGGTGGCACAGGCGCCGAGCAGCGCGACCGCCGCGAGCGCGAGGACGACGGTGAAGGGATTGCGGACAGACATGGCAGCCTCCGAAGGTTCAGGGGCGGTGCCGCCGCAGGTCTTCCACCAGCTGGCGTGTTCCCCCGTTGAGGCCAGCGTAGCGCGCATCGGCGAAACGTTGGCTGAGCGCGAGCAGGATCTGGCCCGTCCGCGGGTGCGCCGCGCTGACCCGTTCAGCCCAGGCCAGCGCCGGTTCGTGCGGGGCGCGGCCCAGGCCCAGGCGCGCGTAGCGGCGGCCGAGCCGGTGCCAGGCGCGCAGCAGCGGGTCGCGTTCGCGCTCGCCGCGGGCCAGCAGCCAGACCATGCCGGCCAGCGCCAGCGCGGCGGCGGCGGTGAACAGCAGCAGCAACTGCGAGGGCTCGAGCCGGTGCAGGCCCAGCGGGCTCAGCAGCTCCTGCTGGCGGCGCGCGTCGAAGCCGAGCACCAGGTCGTTCCAGCCGCGGCGCAGCCAGTCGGTGAGGTCGCCGATGCCGTCCAGGCGCAGCATGCCCAGGTCGCCGCCGGCACTGCCGGCGCGCTGCTCCAGGGTGTCGTAGATGCGTTCGGGCGCGACCGCGGCGGTCGGATCCACCCGCACCCAGCCGCGGCCGTCGAGCCAGACCTCGACCCAGGCATGCGCATCCATGCGTCGCACGATCCAGTAGTCGCCGAACGGATTGCGGTAGCCGCCGGTGTAGCCGGTGACCACCCGCGCGGGAATGCCGGCCGAGCGCATCAGCACGGTGAAGGCCGAGCTGAAGTGCTCGCAGTAGCCGCGGCGGGTGTCGAACAGGAACTCGTCGACCGCGTTGCGCCCGGGCAGGCCGGTGTCGAGCGTGTAGATGAAGTCGCCGCGGATCATGTCCAGCGCGCGGTCGATGATGGCCTGGTCGTTGCTGCCGGCTTCGGCGCGCCACTGCCGGCCGAGCGCGCGGGTGCGCGGATCGTGGTCGGGCGGCAGCGCCAGCGCGCGCTGGCGCACCAGCGCGCGCAGCTGCGGCTCGAAGCGCAGCGGCGCGGCCGATTGCAGCTGCCAACGGGTCGGCCCGGACAGGGTCTGCAGCGTTTCCAGGCTGGCCCCGTGCAACGCGCGCGTACCGTCGGGCGCGTCGATGGCCAGGTCCAGTGCCGGCAGGTCGCGGCGGTCGGTCGCCTCCAGGTCGAGCTGGTAGCGCCATTGCACCGGCCCGGGCTCCACCGCCGGCACCGGCAGCGATTCCAGCCAGCGGTTGCGGGTCCAGGTGCGGCCGTCGTAGTCGAGCAGCACCGGCCCGCGCCAGTACATCTGCTCCAGCCGCGGCGCCGGGCCCTGGAACTGCACGCGCATCGCCGGGGTGTCGTCGGCCATCAGGTCCAGCCAGCCGCCGGGGCTCATGCTGTCGGACAGGCCCGGGGTGGCGATGGCGCGCTCGGGCACGCCCCACAGCGGCGAGGCCAGGCGCGGGAACAGCCAGAACGCGATCAGCGCCAGGGGAACGCCGATCGCCACCAGCCGGCCGATCGTGCCCAGCCGCTCCCGCAGCGGCGACGGCGGCACCGCTGCTTCCAGGTCGGCCAGGCGTTGCAGGGTGAGCAGGCCGGCCAGCACCGCGGCCAGCGCCAGGCCCATCACCAGCGGTCCCTGGTCGAGCAGGAACGCGGCGAACGGGGCGAACAGGGCGAAGCCGACCAGGCTGCGCGCGTCGCGCAGGCTGCGCAGTTCGGCCGGCTTGATCGCCAGCATCGCCGCCAGCAGGGCGCTGCCGGTGTCGCGTCCCAGGCGCGTGCCCATGACCGCGACCACCGCCAGGACCACCGCCAGCGCCAGCACGCCGCGCAGCCAGCCGGGCAGGGGCCGGCGCCAGGCGAGCAGGGCCACCACCGGCGCGAGCACGCCGAAGCCGGCGCCCAGCTGCGGCGGCAGGGTCAGCAGCAGCGGCAGCAGGGCCAGGCCGGCCGCGGCCAGCGCCCAGGCACGGCTGCCGCCATCGAGCAGCACCGGCTGCGGGTCGGCCGGAAGCGGAGGCGGGATGGGCGCGGGGCGGCTCATGCGTCGGGCAGCAGCGCCAGCGCGCGCAGGCAGGCGTGGTGGTGCTCCAGGCCGCGGCCGGGGCCGAGCTGGGGCTGGCCGGGCAGGCGCAGGCGGTAGCGGCGGCCTTCGCGTTCGGCCAGGTCGACCCAGGCGGCCAGGCGCGAGATGCGCGCCTCGTAGGGCAGCGCGCGCAATGCGTTCCAGTCGAGCAGGACGTCCTGCTGCAGCGCGCGCTCGTACTCGCGCACCACCAGGCTGTCGCGGCGCGCGCTGTGCTTCCAGGCGATCGCGCGCGGCGCATCGCCGCTGCGATACGCGCGCAGCTGGTGCGGTTCTTCGCCCAGCGGATGCACGCGGCTGTGTTCGCTGTCGCCGCCGCTGTCGGGCAGCGGCGGCGGATGGGCCTCGGCGCGCGGATAGACCAGCAGTTGCTGCCGCGGCCAGATCCGCGTCCATGCGCGCGCCAGGCCGAGCGGCTGGGTGGTCGACAGGCGCAGGCGCCCGGGCTCGAGCCAGCCACGCCGGCGGGTCGGCACCGGCAGGGTCAGCTCGGCGGTGCCGTCCTCGCCGGTGCCGGTGAAGGCGCTGGCGCCGTCGAGGTCGCCGCGCAACCCGCGCCGGCGGCGGCCGTCGCGGGCGGCCAGCGACAGCCGCAGCCACAGCAGCTCGCCGGCGGCCACCGGCTCGGCCGACAGCGCCTCCGCCTGCAGTCCCGACAGCTGCAGGTGGGCGGCGATCAGGCTCGCCAGTCCGGACGCGCCCAGCAGCAGGGCCAGCATCAGCGCGGGGTTGTTGTTGTAGTTGAGCGCGCCGAGCACCATCGCCAGCACCAGCACGCCATAGAACAGGCCGAAGGCGGTGGGCAGCACGTAGATGCGGCGGCGGCCGATCCGCACCGGCATCCGTTCCGGCGCGCGCGGGCGCTCGAACGCCTGCAGCCGGCGGCGCAGGTCGCGCAAGGCCTGCCGCATCAGTCCACCGGGACCGCGTGCAGCACCGCCTTGGCCAGCGCCGCGCCACTGCCGGCCTCGGCCTCGCCGACCAGGCGGTGCCCGGCCACGGCGATGAACAGCGCCTGCACGTCTTCCGGCAGCACGTGCGCGCGCCCCAGCAACAGCGCATAGGCGCGCGCGGCGCGCAGCAGGGCCAGACCGGCGCGCGGCGACAGGCCCACGCGCACGCCGGGCAGCTGGCGGCTGCGCGCCAGCAGCGCCTGCACGTAGCCGACCAGCGCCTCGCTGGCGTGGACCTGCTCGGCGGCCCGGCGCAGCGCCTGCACCTCGCCGTCGCCGAGCACCGGCACCGCCTGGGCGATCAGTTCGCGGCGGTCGGCGCCGGTGAGCAGCGCGCGTTCGGATTCGGCGTTGGGGTAGCCGAGCGAGAAGCGCAGCAGGAACCGGTCCAGCTGCGAGTCGGGCAGCGGGAAGGTGCCGGACAGGTCGACCGGGTTCTGGGTGGCGATCACGAAGAACGGATCGGGCAGCGGGTGGGTGGTGCCGTCGACGGTGACCTGCTGTTCGGCCATCGCTTCCAGCAGCGCGCTCTGCGTGCGCGGCGGCGCGCGGTTGATCTCGTCGGCCAGTAGTACCTGGGTGAACACCGGGCCGGGATGGAACTGGAACTGGCGCGAGCCGGCCTCGTAGACCGACACGCCGAGCACGTCGGCCGGCAGCAGGTCGGAGGTGAACTGGATGCGCTGGAAGCCCAGTCCCACCGTCGCCGCCAGCGCGTGCGCGAGCGTGGTCTTGCCCAGGCCCGGCAGGTCCTCGATCAGGACGTGGCCGCCGGCCAGCAGCGCGACGAAGGCCAGCCGCACTTCCTGCGGCTTGCCCAGCACCAGTGCGTTGACCTGGCGCTGGGCCTGTGACAGCGAGCCGCGCAGTGCGTCGGTTAGGATGGGGGCCGATGCTTCCGCGGTGCGCGTCATCGTCTGGAAAGTCCCTGGGGTTTCGAACCTGGAGTGTAGCGGTAGAGATGGAGGCTGAGCAGCGCGCGCGTCGCGCCTTCTTCTTCTGGTGGACGCTGGCCTGTGCGCTCAAGCTCGCGGTGGCGGCGCGCTTGCCGCTGTTCGTCGACGAGGCCTTCTACTGGCAGGAAGGCAGGCACCTGGCGTCGGCCTATTCCGACCTGCCGGGCATGACCGCGTGGCTGGTCCGGCTGGGGACCGCGCTGGGCGGCGAGAACGCGCTCGCGGTGCGCCTGCCGTTCCTGGTGATCGGTGCGCTGGTGCCGTGGTGGGTGGCGCGGATCGGGCGGCGCTGGTTCGGCGCGATCCATGGCTGGCGCGCCGGCACCCTGGCGGTGCTGCTGCCGCTGGTGGGCACGCTGGGCGTGCTGGCGCTGCCGGACGTACCGATGGCGCTGGCCACCGTGCTGTGCCTGCACGCCGGTGCGCGGATGCTGCAGGAGCCCACCCCGTTCACCGCGGTGGAGCTGGCCTTCGGCCTGGCGCTGGGTGCGTTGAGCCATTACCGCTTCGCCGGGGTGGTCGTGGTCGGCGCGATGGTGATGCTGTGGCTGCCGCAGGGCCGGCGCCTGCTGCGCGATCCGCGCGCCCTGGTGGCGGTGGCGGTGGGCCTGCTGGCTTGGCTGCCGCTGCTGTTCTGGAACCTGGAGAACGGCGAGGCCGGCCTGCGCTTCCAGCTGGTGGAGCGACATCCCTGGACGCTGCATGCCGGCGGCCTGGCGTTCGTGCCGCTGCAGGCGCTGCTGGTCACGCCGCTGCTGGCCTGGGCGATGCTGCAGGCCGGCTGGCTCACGGGCTGGAAGCGGCGGCCAGTGCGTCCACAATGGCGCTTCCTGGCGCTGTTCGGCACGCTGGTGCTGGGCGGCATCTTCCTGCTGGGGTTCGTCACCGACAGCGAGCGCGTCAGCTTCCACTGGCCGGTGCCTGCCTACCTGGCGCTGCTGCCGGCCGCGGCGATGCTGATCGGCGGCTGGCCGCGGCTCTGGCGGCGCCTGACCTGGGCGAGCGTGGCGCTGGGCCTGTGCGCCGCCCTGGCATGGCTGTCGATGGTGGCTTCGCCGTCGCTGCGCCAGGCCAGCGCCGGCTCCAAGCATTATCCGCGCAATTTCTCCGGCTGGGACGCGCTGGCCCGCGCGGTACGCGAGGAACTGGAAACGATGCCGGCCGGTACGCGCCTGCTGGCCGACGATTTCAAGGTCGGGGCCCAGCTCGGCTTCCTGCTCGGCGACCCCGACATCGAGGTGCTCGACCACCCGCTCAACCATGCGCACGGCCGCGCGCCGCAGTTGCAGTTGTGGGGATTGCAGCGCGATGCGGCGCCGCAGGCGCAGACCCTGCTGGTGCTGGCGCCGGGCGATGTTTCCTTCCGCCACCTGCTGCGCCGCTACCATGCGCTGTGCAGGCGGCTGGGCCCGCTGCCGCCGGCGCGCAGCGTGCTGGTCGACCATGGCGCGCAGCGCTTCCTGCTGCTGCGGTTGCCGGCGCGCGAACAGCCGCCGGCCGGAACGGAATCCTGCGTCACCCCGGCCCTGGCCTGGATCGACGCGCCGCTGCCGGACCAGGTGCGGCCTCCGAGGTTCCAGGTCGACGGCTGGGCGTTCAAGAACGGCGTCGGGCTGGCGCGGGTGGAGGTCCTGCTCGATGGCGCGGTGGTCGCCGAAGCCGACTACGGATCGGCATTCAACGTCCGCGGACATTTCCCGGAGTCGCGCGATCCCCACCAGCCGCACGTCGGCTTCCGCGCCGAGATCGACCTGCCGGCCAGCCAGGCTGGGCGGCGCTGGCTTGGCCTGCGCCTGCACGGCGCCGATGGCAGCGTCGAGGACTGGCCGGCGCAGCCTGTGCGGATCGTCGAGGACGGCGGCGGCGGGTAACATGCGCGCCCAGTCCATGGCGGAACGGAACAGCATGCAAGGCACCCGATACGATCGATCCCGCGATGGCGGCCCGGCCGGGCCGTTGCAGGTCGCGCTGCTGGTGCCTTGCCACAACGAGGCGGCGACCGTGGCGGCGGTCGTCGCGGCATTCCGCGCCAGCCTCCCGGCGGCGGACTGCCACGTCTTCGACAACCGTTCCGACGACGGCACCGGCGCGATCGCGCAGGCGGCCGGCGCGCAGGTGCATGCGGTCGCCTTGCGCGGCAAGGGCAACGTGATCCGCCGCGCCTTCGCCGACATCGAAGCCGACGTCTACGTGATGGTCGATGGCGACGCGACCTACGACGCGGCGGCGGCCCCGATGCTGGTGCAGCGGTTGCTGGACCAGGGCCTGGACATGGTGGTCGGTGCGCGCGTCGACCAGGGTCCGGCCGCGTACCGCGCCGGCCACCGTTTCGGCAACCGGCTGCTCACGCGTTGCGTCGGCCTGCTGTTCGGCGACAGCTTCGACGACATGCTGTCCGGCTACCGGGTGTTCTCGCGCCGCTACGTGAAGTCGTTCCCCGCGCACGCGGCCGGCTTCGAGATCGAGACCGAGCTGGCGGTGCATGCGTTGCAGCTGCGGATGCCGGTGGCGGAGTTGCCGACCGCGTACGGTGCGCGACCGGAGGGCTCTGCCAGCAAGCTCAACACCTACCGCGACGGCGCACGCATCCTCGCCACCATCCTGCGCCTGTTCAAGGCCGAGCGGCCGCTGCTGTTCTTCTCGCTCGGCGCCGGCGCCAGCCTGCTGCTGTCGGTGCTGCTGGCCATCCCGCTGTTCGTGACCTACATCGAGACCGGCCTGGTGCCGCGCTTCCCCACCGCGATCCTGTGCTCGGCGCTGGTGCTGCTGTCGGCTGTGCTGCTGGCCTGCGGCCTGATCCTGGATACCGTCACCCGCGGCCGGATCGAGGCCAAGCGCCTGGCCTACCTCGCGATCCCGGCCACGCACGGCGCACTGCCGGCCCGTGGCGAGGCGGAGCAGGGGGCCGTGGCCGTGCCGGCCGGCGAAGGGGTGCGCTGAGTGGCGTGGCTGCGCGATGTGGCCGCGCGCACGTCCGCGCGCCTGGTTCCGCTGGGCGCGCGCCTGCGCGCGCGCTTCGGCTTCGGCACCCGCCGCGGCGTCGCCAACGCGACGGTGGCGGTGTCGCTGCTGTGCGCGTTGCTGTCGCTGCTGCGTGGCCAGGATGCGAACTGGGACCTGCGCAACTACCACGTCTACAACGCCTGGGCGCTGCTCGAAGGGCGGCTCGGCATCGACCTGGCGCCGGCGCAGATGCAGAGCTACTTCGTGCCGCTGCTGGACGTGCCGTACTTCCTGCTCGTGCAGCACGCGCCGGCACCGCTGGCCGGGGTCCTGCTGGGCCTGCTGCACGGCCTGGCGTTCCTGCCGGTGGCCTGGATCGCCTGGCGCGCGCTGGCCACCGATCCGCGACGCGACTGGCTCGCGCCGCTGCTGGCGCTGGCGGGGCTGGCCAGCGCCGCGTTCCTGTCCGAACTGGGCAACACGATGGGCGATGCGAGCACCGCCGCGCTGGTGCTCGGCGCCCTGGCGCTGGCAGCGCCGCGCGCCGATGGCCGATGGCGCAGCGGCCCGATCGCGCTGGCCGGCGTGCTGCTGGGCATGGCGGTGGCGTTGAAGCTGACCAATGCGATCTACGCGGTGGCGCTTGGCGTGGCCATGCTGGCGCCGGTACAGCCATGGCGCGCGCGGCTGCGGATGGCCACGTGGCTGACCTTGGTGGCGCTGGCCACGTTCGCGGTCCTGGCCGGGCCGTGGCTCTACCGGGTGTGGAGCGCGTTCGGCAATCCGCTGTTCCCGCAGTTCAATGCCTGGTTCCAGGCGCCGCTGGCGGCACCGGTGGCAGTCGCCGACACGCGCTGGCTGCCGCAGGGCTGGGGCGAGGCGCTGCTGCGGCCGCTGCTGTTCACCGCCAATCCGTACCTGGTCAGCGAAATTGCGCTGCTGCAGGTGGTGTGGGCGCTGCTGTACGTGGCGGCGATCGGCGCGCTGGTGCGTTGGGCACTGGTGCGGCGCGATGGGCGGGCGGTTGCGCCTGCGGCCGAGGCGGCGGTGCGGCGCATGCTTGCGGTGTTCTTCGCCGTGGCGTTCGTGGTGTGGCTGGCGATGTTCAGCATCCACCGCTACCTCGTGGTGCTGGAGCTGCTGGCGCCGCTGGTGTTGTGGCTGCTGCTCCATTACCTGCTGCCGGCACGCGCGGCCGCGCGTGGCGCGGCCGTGGCGATCGTGCTGGCCTCGCTGGTCGCGCTGGCGGGGTGGAACGACTGGGGGCACGCCGGCTGGTCGCGCACCGCCTTCCGCGTGCAGGCCCCGCCCGGCCCAGCGGTCGGCACGGTGCTGCTGGTGGGCGGCGAGCCGCAGGCCTGGCGCATCCCGTACCTGCCGCCGGGTCCGGCCTATGCGTCGGTGGGTTCCAATTTCCCGGAATCGCCGGCCTATGCGGCGCGGATCGGAGAGCTGGTGCGCGGCGGGAGCGGAGGCATCGCCGCGATCCTGCCGGTGGCGGTGGACCGGCGCGCCGACAGCATCGACCGTCGCAACCTCTGGGCCGGGCGGTTGGGGCTCGATGCCGGCGACTGCCCGCTGCTGCGCCGGCTCGCCGGGCGCAGCCGCAGCCTGCAGCTGATCGAGCCCGCGCAGTCGCCCAGTGGCCGCTGCCGGCTGGCGCCGGCGGCCGATCGCGTGCTGGCCACGGACCGGGCCAATGAAGCGATCGTGGCCGATGCGGCGCCGGTGCTGGCGCGCTACGGGCTGCAGCTGGATCCGGCGGCCTGCGTCCAGCGCGAGAGCTGGATCGGCACGCAGCCGCATCCGTACCGCTGGTGCCCGCTGGTCGTCGTGGCGCCGGGCGCCGGCGGTTGAAGCCGGCTCAGGGCACCGCGTAGCCGGCCTGGCGCAGCAGCCCGGCCAGCGCGATCAGCGGCAAGCCGACCAGGGCGGTCGGGTCATGGGTCTCGATCGCCTCGAACAGGGCGATTCCCAGGCCCTCGCACTTGAAGCTGCCGGCGCAGTCGAACGGCTGCTCGGCATCGACGTAACGCTCGATTTCCGCGGCGGCAAGCGCGCGAAAGCGGACCCGGGTGGTGTCGACCGCGGCCAGTTCGTGGTCGCCTCGGCGCAGGCAGACCGCGGTGTGGAACTGCACGCTGCGCCCGCCCATCGCGGCGAGCTGGGCGAGGGCGGCCTCGCGTCCCCCCGGCTTGCCGAGGATCCGGCCGTCCAGGTCGGCGGCCTGGTCCGAGCCGATTACCCAGGCCCCGGGATGGCGGGCGGCCACCGCGTCGGCCTTGGCCCGGGCCAGGCGGCGGACCAGCTGGCCGGGGCTCTCGCCCCGGAGCGGGGTCTCGTCGACCTCCGGGCGGGCGGTTTCGAACGGCAGCCGCAATCGCTGCAGCAGCTCGCGCCGGTAGGGGGAGGTGGAGGCCAGGATCAGCATGGACGGGGCACCGGCGGGGCAGGCCAGTGTCGGCCCGGGCCGGCGCGGCGGCAATGCTGTATGGCGGCCGGTTGCCTGGTTTGACAGGTCGCGGCCGGATCCTTAACATTCAGCGGCTTATGTCCGCAGGTGCGTCCGTCGTGCAGCTTCCCGAAACACTGGATGCCTGGCGCATGGTCGCTGCGAGACGGCAGTTCGAGGGGGCCTTGCCGCTGTCGGCGATGTCCCGGCTCGGCGGCAGTCTTGCCGACAGCGAAGGCGAATGCCGCTTCGCGCTGGAGTTCGGCCAGGATGCGCTGCAGGTGCCCTACGTCGAGCTGTCGATCGAAGCAGGCCTGCCGCTGGTGTGCCAGCGCAGCCTGGAGCGGTTCGTGTTCCCGGTGAAGACCGTGCAGCGGCTCGGCCTGATCCGCGACGAGGCCGACGAGGCCGCGTTGCCGCCCGGGTACGAGGCGCTGCTGGTGCCGGAGGACGGCCTGCTGCGGCCGGCCGACCTGGTCGAGGACGAACTGGTCCTGGCCGTGCCGGTGGTGCCGTTGGCGCCGGACGCCGCACCGGTCGACCGGACCTGGTCGGCGGGCGAAGAGGAAATGCAGGCGGCCAGCCCGTTCGCGGCGCTGGCATCGCTGAAGAAGAAGTAGACGGCCGCGCCGCCGCCGAAGGCGCCCTGGAATAACACCGGCGGGTGGCTTGCAGGTCCCACAAGAACACGCAATCTAACGAGTTTGGAGCAATCCCATGGCTGTGCAGAAATCCCGTGTCACCCCGTCCCGCCGTGGCCAGCGCCGTTCGCACGACGCGCTGACGGCCAAGCAGCTGGCGACCGACCCGACCACGGGCGAGACCCACCTGCGCCACCACGTCACCGCCGACGGCTACTACCGCGGCAAGAAGGTCATCGCCACCAAGTCTTCGGTCGTCGAAGAAGACTGAGCGTGACCGGCGGCGCGCGCTGCCGGCGCGCGCCGCGCCTGCGTTACTGAACATCCCGGCTCCGCGGAGCCTCCAGCGGGAACGCGCATGAGCGAGCGGATCTATTCGCGCATCGCCGGAACCGGCAGCTACCTGCCGGAGAAGGTGGTGACCAACGACGACCTGGCCAAGGTGGTCGACACCAGCGACGAATGGATCCACTCGCGCACCGGCATCCGCGAACGGCGCGTGGCCGCCGAAGGCCAGACCACCAGCGACCTGGGCTACCAGGCCGCGCTGAAGGCGATCGAGGCCGCCTGCATCGCCGCCGACGAGATCGACCTGATCGTGGTCGGCACGACCACGCCCGACTATGTGTTCCCGTCCACCGCCTGCCTGATCCAGCAGAAGCTGGGCGTGGCCGGCTGCGCGGCGTTCGACGTCAATGCGGCCTGCTCGGGCTTCGTGTTCGCGCTGAGCGTGGCCGACAAGTTCGTGCGCACCGGCACCTCGAAGACCGTGCTGGTGGTCGGGGTCGAGACCCTGACGCGGATGGTGGACTGGACCGACCGCACCACCTGCGTGCTGTTCGGCGATGGCGCCGGCGCGGTGGTGCTCAAGGCCGACGCCGAAACCGGCATCCTGTCCACGCACCTGCACGCCGACGGCAGCAAGAAGGACCTGTTGCGCTGCCCGGTGGGCGTGTCCGCCGGCTTCAGCGAGAACGAGCCCAATGCCGGCGTGCGCATCCAGATGGCCGGCAACGACGTGTTCAAGCACGCGGTCAAGGCGCTGGATTCGGTGGTCGACGAGACCCTCGAGGCCAACGGCCTGGACAAGCACGACCTGGACTGGCTGATCCCGCACCAGGCCAACCTGCGCATCATCGAGGCCACCGCCAAGCGGCTGGACATGCCGATGGAACGCGTCATCGTCACCGTCGACCGCCATGGCAACACGTCGGCCGGCTCGGTGCCGCTGGCGCTGGACGAAGCGGTGCGTTCCGGGCGCGTGCAGCGCGGCCAGCTGCTGCTGCTGGAAGCGTTCGGCGGTGGTTTCACCTGGGGTTCGGCGCTGCTGCGCTACTGAGTCGCGCGCGACCGCTCCGGTCGCCGCCTGGTGTGTTCCGGAAGGTCGCGCGGTGCGCGGCCTTCGCGTTTTCCGGCCATCCATCCGTCGGCTCCCAGCCGCGCCAGCACATACGGCCAAGTACAGACAAACGCGGCGGATCGCCCGTATCATCGCCGCTCTTTCCCGCTGTGCGACTGCGCGTGACCGATCCGACGCTCGCTTTTGTTTTTCCCGGCCAGGGCTCCCAGTCCGTGGGCATGCTCGCCGAACTGGCCGAACTGCACCCGCAGGTCCGCGACACGTTCGCCGAAGCCTCCGACGGCGCCGGCACCGACCTGTGGGCACTGTCGCAGGGCGGCCCCGAGGAAATGCTCAACCGCACCGAGTACACGCAGCCGGCGCTGCTGGCCGCGGGCATCGCGGTGTGGCGCGCCTGGCAGGCGCAGGGCGGCGCGCAGCCGGCGCTGCTGGCCGGGCACAGCCTGGGCGAATACACCGCACTGGTCGCCGCCGGCGCGCTGTCCCTGAAGGATGGCGCGCACCTGGTGCGCCTGCGCGGCCAGCTGATGCAGGATGCGGCCCCCGCGGGCACCGGCGCAATGGCCGCGGTGCTCGGCGCCGAGGACGACGTGGTGCGCGCCGTGTGCGAGGAGGCCTCCGGCAGCCAGGTCGTGGTGCCGGCCAATTACAACTCGCCCGGGCAGATCGTGATCGGCGGCGACGCGGCCGCGGTCGACCGCGCGCTGGCGCTGCTGGCCGAACGCGGCGTGCGCAAGGCGGTGAAGCTGGCGGTCAGCGTGCCCTCGCACACGCCGCTGATGCGCGAGGCCGCCAACCGCCTGGCCGAGGCGATGGCCGGCATGGCCTGGCGCGTGCCGGCGCTGCCGGTGGTGCAGAACGTCGACGCGCAGTCGCATGCCGGCATCGATGCGATCCGCGATGCGCTGGTGCGCCAGCTGTACCTGCCGGTGCAGTGGACCGGTTGCGTGCAGGCGCTGGCCGCGCGCGGCGCCACCCGCGTCGCCGAATGCGGCCCGGGCAAGGTGCTGGCCGGACTGGCCAAGCGCATCGACAAGTCGCTCGACGCGCGTGCGATCGGCGCGGTCGGCGATTTCGAATCGGCGCTGGCCGACTGGCGCTGATACCCTGCGGCGCGGCCGTGGCCATGCCCGGCCCGCCCCCGAACCGGAACACGAGGTCCCCATGAGCAACCTGCCCCTGAGCGGTGAAGTCGCGCTGGTCACCGGCGCCAGCCGCGGCATCGGCGCGGCGATCGCCGACGAACTGGCCGCGCGTGGCGCGACCGTCATCGGCACCGCCACCAGCGACGGTGGCGCCGAGGCGATCGGCGCGCGCCTGGCCGGCGCCGGCGGCCATGGCCGCAAGCTGGACGTCACCGACGCGGCCGCGGTCGAGGCGCTGATCGATGCCATCGCCAAGGACTTCGGCGCCGTCTCGATCCTGGTCAACAACGCCGGCATCACCCGCGACAACCTGCTGATGCGGATGAAGGAAGAGGACTGGCAGGCGATCCTGGACACCAACCTGACCAGCGTCTACCGCACGTCCAAGGCGGTGATGCGCGGCATGATGAAGGCGCGCAAGGGGCGCATCGTCAACATCGCCTCGGTGATCGGCGCCACCGGCAACGCCGGGCAGGCCAACTACGCCGCGGCCAAGGCCGGGATCATCGCGTTCTCCAAGTCGCTGGCCAAGGAGATCGGCAGCCGCAACGTCACCGTCAATGTCGTCGCGCCCGGCTTCATCGACACCGACATGACCCGCGACCTGCCCGAGGACGCGAAGAACGCGATGCTCGGCCAGATCGCCCTGGGCCGCCTCGGCGAGCCGGCGGACATCGCCCGCGCGGTCGCGTTCCTGGCGGGCCCGGATGCCGGCTACGTCACCGGCGAGACCCTGCATGTCAACGGCGGCATGTACATGGCCTGAGCGCCGCCAGGCGCCGAGCCAAGATGAAGGATTTCAAAAGCCGCGTAAGCTTTTGATCTGGTTGCGGTTGCAGGGCAGTGCCCGCTGCCGCGGCTTTTGACTACACTATCCGCCCTGTGGACAGTGAACCCAGTGCCGCCGCATCGCCGGCGGCTCGTATCGACAACCACTCCGCCTGGAGCAGCAAACCCATGAGCACCATCGAAGAGCGCGTCAAGAAAATCGTCGTCGAACAGCTCGGCGTCAAGGAAGAGGAAGTGACCAACAGCGCATCGTTCGTCGACGATCTGGGCGCCGATTCGCTCGACACCGTCGAGCTGGTGATGGCGCTGGAAGAAGAGTTCGAGTGCGAGATCCCGGACGAAGAGGCCGAGAAGATCACCTCCGTCCAGCAGGCGATCGACTACATCAAGACGCACGTCAAGAGCTGATGCGCGTCGCGACCACGGGCCGCTCGCCGGCCCGCGGAGCTGCAATACAACCGGGGCCGCTGCGTGCGGCCCCGTGCGCGTCTGGCGCCATGGCGCCAGGTGGCGCCGCAACAGGCAACGCTTCGAAGAATCCATACCGCAGCAAAGCAGGGAGCCGTCTATGAGTCAGCGTCGCGTCGTCGTTACCGGCATGGGCATGGTCTCGCCGCTGGGCAACGACATGGCCAGCAGCTGGGACGGGATCGTCAACGGCCGCTCCGGCATCGGCGAGGTCACCTCGTTCGATGCGTCCAGCTTCGCCACCCGCATCGTCGGCGAGGTGCGCGGGCTGGACATCGCCCAGTACGTCAACCCGAAGGACGCGAAGAAGATGGACGCGTTCATCCACTACGGAATGGCGGCCGCGCTGATGGCGCTGGACGACTCCGGGCTGGAGATCACCGAGGCCAACGCCGAGCGCGTGGGCGCGATCATCGGCTCGGGCATCGGCGGCATCCTGGGCATCGAGCAGCAGACCGAGAAGTTCATCGAGGGCGGTCCGCGCAAGATCTCCCCGTTCTACATCCCGAGCACGATCATCAACATGCTGCCGGGTCACCTGGGCATCATGAAGGGGCTCAAGGGGCCGGGCTTCTCCGCCGTTTCCGCGTGCGCCACCTCCAACCATTCGATCGGCATGGCCATGCGCATGATCCAGTACGGCGACGCCGACGTGATGGTCGCCGGCGGCGCCGAGCGCGGCTCATCGCCGACCTCAATGGGCGGCTTCTGCTCGATGAAGGCCATGTCCACGCGCAACGACGACCCCACGCGGGCGTCGCGTCCCTGGGACAAGGACCGCGACGGCTTCGTCATGGGCGACGGCGCCGGCATCCTGGTGATCGAGGAATACGAGCACGCCAAGGCGCGCGGCGCCCGCATCTACTGCGAACTCGCCGGTTTCGGCGCAAGCACCGACGCGTTCCACATGACCGCGCCAAGCGAGGATGGCGATGGTCCCGCCCGCTGCATGCTGTCGGCGCTCAAGGACGCCGGCCTGAACATCGAGCAGGTGGACTATCTCAACGCGCACGGCACCTCGACCCCGCTGGGCGACCTGGCCGAGACCCTGGCGATGAAGCGCGCCTTCGGCGACCACGCCTACAGGATGATGGTCAGCTCGACCAAGTCGATGACCGGGCACCTGCTCGGCGCGGCCGGCGGCGTCGAGGCGATCTTCTCGGTGCTGGCGCTGCGCGACGACATCATCCCGCCGACCATCAACCTCGACGAGCCCGGCGAAGGCTGCGACCTGGACTACGTGCCCAACGTGGCGCGCCAGAAGCGGATCGACGTGGCGCTGTCCAACGGCTTCGGCTTCGGCGGCACCAACGGCACCCTGGTGTTCAGGCGGCTCTGAACGGGGGCGACCGGCAATGACGGCCGCCGCGAACGGGCGCGCCGTCGTCTCCGGAGGCGCCGCCGCCCGGTAGCCGGCCTCCGCCGACTCGGCGGCGCGGGGCCGGCGCCGTGACGCCACCGCGTCCGCCCGCCATCCCACAGGCCTGCATGCTGCATTTCCTTCCGCTCCCTGCCGACACCGACCTGCTGGCGCTGCACCGGCAGGCCCCGTCGCGCTATCCACTGCTGCTCGAATCGGTCGCTTCCGGCACCGTCCAGGGGCGCTGGGACCTGCTGCTGGCCGGCGACGGCAGCGGCCTGCGGCTGGATCCGGACGGCGTCACCCGTGACCTGGCGGGGCAGGCGTTGGCGGGCACGTTCCTGGAGGCGCTGGACATGGCATGGCGCCCGCTGCGTACCGTGGCGGAAGAGCCGCGCTGGCCCTTCCACGGCGGCTGGGCGCTGCTGATGGACTACGAGCTGGCCGCGCAGGTCGAGCCGGTACTGACGCTGCCCATGCGACCGGCCGGCCCCCGGCCGCTGGCGCTCGCGTTGCGCTGCCCGGCCGCGATCCTGCGCGATCGCGCCAGCGGCGAATGCATCGCCGTGGCCGAGCCCGCGCATGCGGCGCTGCTCCCCGCGATCGCCGGCGACATCGCCGCCGCACGCGCGCTGCCGCCGCTGCCGGGCTGGCAGCCGCCGGCGTCGATCGTGGAAGACGAACCCCGGCGCTTCCTCGAGGGCGTCGAGCGGATCCTCGAATACCTGCGCGCCGGCGACGTGTTCCAGGTGAACCTGTCGCGCGGCTGGCGGGCGCGCTTCGACGCGCCGCTGGACCCGGCTGCGCTCTACGCCCGCCTGCGGCAGGCCAACCCCGCCCCGTTCGCCGGGCTGTTCGCCGGCGACGGCTGGGCGGTGGCCAGTTCCTCGCCGGAGCGGCTGGTCTCGGTGCGCGGGCGCGTGGTCGAGACCCGGCCCATCGCCGGCACCCGCCCGCGCTTCGAGGGCGACGACGATGCCGCGCGGATCCGCGAGCTGGTCGGCCATCCGAAGGAGCGCGCCGAGCACGTGATGCTGATCGACCTGGAACGCAACGACCTGGGCCGGGTCTGCGAACCGGGCAGTGTCCAGGTCGACGAACTGATGACGGTGGAGAGCTACGCCCACGTCCACCACATCGTCAGCAACGTGCGCGGGATCCTGCGCGAGGACGCCACGCCGGGCGATGTGATCGCCGCGGTGTATCCCGGCGGGACCATCACCGGCTGCCCGAAGGTGCGCTGCATGCAGATCATCGCCGAGCTCGAGCGTACGCCGCGCGGCGCCTACACCGGTGCGATCGGCTGGCTCGGCCGCGACGGCGACCTCGACCTCAACATCCTCATCCGCAGCGCCGAGGTGCAGGGCAGGGATGCCGTGTTCCGCACCGGGGCAGGCATCGTCGCCGACTCGATACCTGCGCGCGAGCTCGACGAGACCCGGGCCAAGGCGCGCGGCCTGCTGCGGGCGCTGGACCCGTCGGCATGAGCGCCTGCGAGCCCGCCGCGCCGGCGCGGTATGCTGGACGGCAACACGATCGACGAGGTGGACGTGGCTGGCGGACGTAGACGCGCACTGCGCTGGGGCCTGGGTTTGCTGTGCCTGCTGCTGCTCGCCGTGGCCGCGGCGGCCGGGTGGGGCTGGATGCACTACCAGCGCTTCGCCGACGCACCGGCCGCCAGCGCCGGCACCGCCGACAGCGTGCGGATCGAACGCGGCGATGGCTTCGCCACCGTGCTTGCCCGCCTGCGCGAAGCGGGTATCGACGCCGGCCACGACCTGGAATGGCGCCTGCTGGCACGGCAGATGGACGCCGCAGGCCGGCTCAAGGTCGGCGAGTACGCGCTGGCGCCGGAGCTGACCCCGCGCGAACTGCTGCAGCGCATGCGCGATGGCCGCGTCCTCCAGTACCGGGTGACCCTGGTCGAAGGCTGGAACTTCCGCCAGCTGCGCGCCGCCCTTGCCGCCGCGCAGCCGCTGCGGCACGAGACCGGCGACATGGACGACGCGGCGCTGATGGCCGCGCTCGGGCATCCCGGCCAGCATCCGGAAGGCCGCTTCCTGCCGGAGACCTACCTGTACCAGCGCGGCGACAGCGACCTGGACATCCTGCGCCGCGCGCACGCGGCGATGGAACAGGCACTGGCGCAGGCCTGGGAGTCGCGCGCGCCTGACGTGCCCCTGAAGTCCGCCGAGGAGGCCCTGGTGCTGGCCTCGATCGTGGAGAAGGAGACCGGCCAGGCGCAGGAGCGCCCGCAGATCGCCGGCGTGTTCTCGCGGCGGCTGCAGAAGGGCATGCTGCTGCAGACCGACCCGACCGTGATCTACGGCATGGGCAGTGCCTACGCGGGCAACATCCGCAAGCGCGACCTCACCACCGACACGCCCTACAACACCTACACCCGGCCGGGCCTGCCGCCCACGCCGATCGCCATGCCCGGCCGCGCCGCGCTGCAGGCGGCGGTCGATCCGGCGCCGGGCGACGCGCTGTACTTCGTCTCGCGCAACGACGGCAGCCACGTCTTCTCGGCCACCTACGCCGAACACAATGCCGCGGTCGACTGCTACCAGCGGCGGCGCTGTCCGCCTGGCAAGGCGGACAACGGGGCGCCATCGCCTGGCAAGGCGGACAACAGGGCGCCATCGCCTGGCAAGGCGGACAACAAGGCGCCATCGCCTGGCAAGGCCGGCAACGACACGGGTGCGGCCGCACCCGAAAGTGCCGGTCCGGCGCCGAAGGCCGATGCCGGCAAGCGCGACGCGCCGGCGTCCACGGAGTCGCCATGACCGAGGCGATCCTGACCCACCCGCGCTTCATCAGCCTCGAAGGCGGGGAGGGCGCGGGCAAGAGCACCGCGATCGCCTCGATCCGCGACGTCCTGTTGCAGCGGGGCCATGAAGTCGTGCTGACCCGAGAGCCCGGCGGCACGCCGCTGGCGGAGAAGATCCGCGCGCTGATGCTCGACAACCGGCAGTCGCTGCGCGGCGAGGGCGACGAGGACGAGCCGCTGTGCGCCGAGGCCGAACTGCTGCTGGCATTCGCCGCGCGCGCCCAGCACGTGCGCCAGGTGGTGCGGCCGGCGCTGCAGCGCGGCGCGTTCGTGGTCAGCGACCGCTTCACCGATTCCAGCTACGCCTACCAGGGCGATGGCCGCGGCCTGGACCCGGCCTGGATCGCGGCGCTGGAGCGGCGTGCGGTCGGCCTGCGTCCGGGGCTGACGCTGCTGCTGGACCTGGACGTGCGCGAGGGACGCGCGCGCACCAGTGGCCGCGACCTGTGGCCGGACCGGATCGAGAGCGAGCAGGACGACTTCTTCGAGCGCGTGCGTGCCGGGTTCCGTCGCCGCGCCGCCGCCGAGCCGGCGCGTTTCCGGGTGATCGACGCCGCGCTGCCGCCGCGCGAGGTGGGCCTGGCGGTCGCAGCGGCGGTCGAGCAATGGCTGGAGTCGCCGCCGCGGTGAGCACGTCGATGGCCCCCTGGCAGCAGCGCGCCCATGACCAGGCGCTGGCGTCGCTGGCCGCCGGCCGCCTGGGCCACGCGCTGCTGCTGTGCGGCCCGGCCGGCCTGGGCAAGCGTGCGGTCGCCGACCGCCTCGCCGCGCACATCCTGTCCGCCGGCGCAGACGCCAGTGCGCAGGCGCGCACCCGGGCGCTGATCGCCGCAGGCACGCATCCGGACCTGCACGTGGTGTCGTTCGTGCCCAACAAGGAAGGCACGCGCCTGCGCACCGAGATCGTGATCGACCAGATCCGCGAACTTGGCCAGCAGCTGGCGCTGACGCCCCAATACGGGGTCGCCCAGGTCGCCGTGGTCGACCCCGCCGACGCGCTCAACACCGCAGCCTGCAACGCGCTGCTCAAGACCCTCGAGGAGCCGGCGCCGGCGCGCTACCTGTGGCTGGTCAGCGCGCGCCCGGCGCGACTGCCGGCAACCATCCGCAGCCGCTGCCAGCGCCTGGAGTTCCGCCTGCCGCCGCGCGACGAGGCGCTGGCCTGGCTGCGCGGACAGGGGCATGACGCCCAGGCCGCCGCCGAGGCGCTGGACGCCGCCGGTGGCCATCCGGGCCTGGCCGCCGAGTGGCTTGGGGGCGATGGCCTGGCGCTGCGGCGCGGGATCGCCGCGGACCTGGCCGCAGTGGAGGCCGGGCGCGCCGACCCGCTGGAGACCGCGCTGCGCTGGAGTAGCGACGAACTCGCGGTCGAGCGCCTCCGGCATGCCGCCGAGCATGTGCTGGAGCGGGCCCGGAGCCCGGCCGGCTTGACCGATCCGGACCGATTGAACAAGCTGGCGGCCTGGTTCGACGACGCCAACCGTGCCCGCGAACTGCTGCGGAGCACGGTACGCGCCGACCTGGTGATGGCTGACCTGCTGCTGGCCTGGCGCGACGCGTCGCGCCAGCAGGCGGGCAAAGGGGACAATCGATGAGTGCTGCAAGTGGGCGCCAGGGCATCCTGTCGCTGGCGGTGAAGGACAAGGCCGCGCTGTACAACGCCTACATGCCCTACATCCGGCATGGCGGCATCTTCGTGCCCACGCCCAAGCGCTACTTCCTCGGCGACGAGGTGTTCCTGCTGCTGACCCTGCCCGACTCCAGCGACCGCCTGCCGATCGCCGGCAAGGTGGTCTGGGTGACGCCTGCCGGCGCCCAGGGCAACCGCACCGCCGGCATCGGCGTGCAGTTCCCCGAAGGTGCCGAGGGCGAGGCGGTCAAGAACCGGATCGAGACCCTGCTGGCCGGCACGCTCAACGCCGACAAGCCGACCCAGACGATGTGAACGCCGGCGCGCGCCGGCGTGACCCCGACGGAGCAGAGCGGGAGAGTGCGATGCGACCCATGTTGCGCTTGGCCGTGGTCCTGCTCGCGGCGGCCGCCGGCGCGTCCCCTGCCCACGCGGACGAAACCGGTGCGTCGCCGGGCGTGGTGCGGCTGGAAAGCCCGAAGCTGCAGATGGAGATATCGCCGCGCCTGGGCGGACGCGTGCTGCACTTCTCGCTGCCCGGGGCCCCGAACCTCCTGCGGACCGGCGAAGCGGTGGCGTCGCAACCGGATCCGAAGGTGAGCGCCGCCGGCGAGAACATTCCCTACCTGGGGCACGAGGTCTGGGTCGGTCCGCAGTCCGGATGGTGGACCGACCAGGCCGTCAATCCGGCGCGTCGCAAGGCGGCCGCGCAATGGCCGCCGGATCCGTGGCTGGCACATGCGCCGGCGAAGGTGATCGCGCACGAGGACGCCCGGCTGGTGCTGGAAGGCGCCGCCAGCCCGGTCAGTGGCGTGCGCCTGCAGCAGTCCTTCTCGATCGCGCCGGACCGCCCCGATACCGCCGAGCTGGCGGTGGAGATGCGCAACGTGCGCAAGCAGCCGGTGTCGCGCGATATCTGGTTCAACACGCGCGTCGCGCCGGAAACGCGGGTGTTCGTGCCGGTCGCCGCCGATGGCGGCGGCGTGCGCGTGCGCTCGGATACCGGCGACGGTTTCGATGGACTGGTCAGCAGCGCCGCCGACGGCCTGTTCTCGCTGGAGCTGCTGCCGCCCTCGGATGGCCGCCAGGGTCGGCGTGGCAAGGTCTTCATCCAGCCGCGCGCCGGCTGGATCGCCGGGTTCAATGCCGGCCAGGCCTTCCTGATCCATTTCGAGCTCGAGCCGCTGGCGCGGATCCATCCGGACCAGGGCCAGGTCGAGCTCTACCTGGACTGGCGCCCGGGCATGGCCGACACCGGCGTGCTCGAGCTGGAAGTGCACGCCCCGTACGCGACCCTGGCGCCCGGGGAATCGACCACCGCGCATGAGTGGTGGGTGGTGCGTCGCTACGACGGCCCCGACCGGCGCGATGCGCAGGTCGCCTTCCTGCAGCGGATGCTGGCCGAGGCCGGCGTCGAGTAGAGCGGGGCTTGCCCCGCTGCCCAGGCGTGGCGGAGAAAAGGCAGCGGGGCAAGCCCCGCTCTACGCGGAACGTCGGCTACTCCACCGGTTGCCGCAGCAGCGGATTGTCCCAGCCGGGGCGCGGCGCGAAGCGGTCACCGTGGCGTGCCTGCAACGCCAGCAGCCGCTCCACCAGCGCATCGGCGCCGGTGGCGCGGATGTGCTGGATGGGGCCGCCACGGAACGGGGCGAAGCCGGTGCCGAAGATCACCCCGGCATCGAGCAGGTCGGCATCGGCGACCACGCCATCGTGCAGGCATGCCACCGCCTCGTTGAGCAACGGCAGGATCAGGCGGTCCTCCAGGTCCGACGGTGCCTGGTAGCCGGCCGGCGCCTCGGGCTTCACCGGCTTGCTGCCCTTCTCGTTCTGCTCCCACTTGTAGAGGCCCTGGCCGTCCTTCTTGCCGCGCTTGCCCGGCTCGACCGAAGCCAGCGCCGCAGGTACCTGCAGGCCGAGGAACGGCGACAGCTCCGCGCCCACGCCCTGGGCCACGTCCAGGCCGACGGTGTCGATCAGTTCGATCGGGCCCATCGGCATGCCGAACTTCACCGCGGTCCTGTCGATCACCACGCCGGGGATGCCCTCGGCATAGGCGGTGGCCGCCTCGAGCATGTACGGGAACAGCACGCGGTTGACCAGGAACCCCGGCGTGCCGGCGACCGGCACCGGGAACTTGTCCAGCGCCTTGCAGAACGCCGCCAGGCGTTTGACCACCGCCGGATCGAGGCGGTCGTGCTGGACGATCTCCACCAGCGGCATCTGCGCCACCGGGTTGAAGTAGTGCAGGCCGGCGAAGCGGTCCGGGCGGGCGATGTGCTCGCGCAGTTCGTCCAGCGGGATCGAGGAAGTGTTGCTGGTGAGCAGCGCGTCGTCCTTCATCCGCGGCTCGAGCACGTGGTACAGGTCGCGCTTGGCTTCCGGGTTCTCGATGATCGCCTCGATCACCAGGTCGGCCTCGGCCACGCCGGCGCCGGCCAGGTCGCCCTTCAGGCGCGCGGCCACGGCCGGGCGCCTGGCGTCGTCCTTCACCCGCTTGGCGAACAGTTCCTGCGCGCGGCCCAGCGCGCCGTCGATGAACCGCTGCTCGCGGTCCTGCAGGGTGACCTCGAAGCCCTTGTAGGCCGACCAGGCGGCGATGTCGCCACCCATCACCCCGGCGCCGACCACGTGCACGTGGCGGATGCCATGGTCCTTTCCGCCCAGGCCCTTGAGCCGCTCGGTCAGGAAGAAGATGCGGATCAGGTTGCGCGCGGTCGGCGTGCCGGCCAGCTTCACCACGGCCTTGCGCTCGGCATCGAGCCGGGCCTGGATGCCGCTGCCGCCGGCGCGCTCCCACACGCCGATCAGCGCGTAAGGCGCCGGATACTGGTCCTTCTTGGCCTTGCGCGCGACCTGCTTGGCCATCTGCGGGGCGAGGATCTTCCGCGCCAGCCAGCTGTTGGTCGCCCAGCCCATGAAGCGCTGCTTGAACGTCCGCTGCGTGCCTTTCAGCGCCAGCGCCGCCGCCGAGTCCTCCAGCAGCGCCGGTTCGACCACCTTGTCGACCAGGCCGATGCCGCGTGCGGCCGGGGCCGACAGCGTGCGTCCGGTCAGCATCATGTCCATCGCCGCCGGCGCACCGACCAGGCGCGGCAGGCGGGCGCTGCCGCCCCAGCCGGGGAAGATGCCCAGCTTGACCTCGGGCAGGCCGATCCGGGTGGACGGGTCGTTGCTGGCCACCCGGTAGTCGCAGGCCAGCGACAGCTCGGTGCCGCCGCCCATGCAGAAGCCGTGGATCGCCGCCACCGTCGGGCAGGGCAGCTCGGCGACCTTCTGGAACACGACCTGGCCTCGGCGGATGGCGTCGTTGACCGTGCCCTTGCGGTCGAAGTCCTGGAACTCCTTCAGGTCGGCACCGGCGATGAAGCCGGAGGGCTTGGCCGAGCGGAACACCACGCCCTTGGGCGGGTCGATCGCCAGCCGCTCGAGGATGTCGTCCAGCTCGATCAGCACGTCCTGCGAGAGCGCATTGACCGGCGCGTCCTGCCGGTCCAGCGACAGCACCACCACGCCGTCGTCGCGCTGCGCGGCTTGCCAGTGGCTGAATCGCAGTCCATCGAAGCCTGGGAGCATGGCCTGACCATCCGGTTGTGTATGGAGTAGGCCGCTATCATCCCGAGGTTGTTTCGGCGGCGTCAAATCCCGATCCGGGATCCGGCCCATCGCGGACGGCGGCGTGCCCGACCATACTGGGCGCGCGGTTAAGGTCACGCATGAAGCGCCTGCGGGTGGCGCGGCGCGGCGCGCGGACGGGCACGACGCCCCCGTCCGGCCCATCCGGACAGCGGCTTCCGCCGGCCGCTGAACTTTTTCCGGCCACGGCGGTCACAAGGCCCGGAACGCCGGGACGACAGGAGTGTGGCCCGGCATGGCCGAAGGAACGCCGAAGGATCCGACCCAGGAGCTGGACCTCGAACTGGTCCGCCGCGCGCAGCGTGGCGACAGCGCCGCATTCGACCTGCTGGTGCGCAAGTACCAGCACCGGATCACCGGGCTGATCGGCCGCTACATCGCGGACTGGAGCGAATGCCAGGACGTGGCCCAGGAGACCTTCATGCGCGCCTACCGCGCGCTGGGGAATTTCCGCGGCGACGCCCAGTTCTATACCTGGTTGCACCGCATTGCCGTGAACACCGCCAAGAACCACCTGGTCGCCCACAACCGCCGTCCGCCCACGGACGACATCGACGCCAGCGACGCCGAGCAGTACGAGACCGGCGCGCGCCTGCGCGACAACGACACGCCCGAGCGCGAAGCCATGCGCGAGGAGCTGGAGCGGACCGTGATGAAGGCGGTGGACGCGCTGCCGGAGGAACTGCGGACCGCCATCACCCTGCGCGAGGTGGAGGGCCTGAGCTACGACGAGATCGCGCAGAAGATGGATTGCCCGATCGGAACGGTGCGCTCGCGCATCTTCCGGGCGCGCGAGGCCATCGACCTCGAACTTCGACCGTTGCTTGATGTCCAAAGTGCTACCCGCGAGCGAAACCGCCCATGAGCCAAGATCCACGCCCTGCCATCGACAAGCTTGAACTCCACGCCCGCCAGCAGCTGTCGGCGCTGGTCGATGGCGAGCTCTCGCCCGACGAGGCGCGCTTCCTGCTGCGCCGGCTGGAGCACGACAGCGAGCTGTCCGGCAGCTTCGAGCGCTGGCAGCTGTACGGCGACGTGTTGCGCGGGCAGGTCACCCGTGCCGCCGACCCGGACCTGGGTGCACGGGTGGCCGCGGCGATCGCGGCCTCCCCCGATGCGTCCGTGCAGGCTGCCGCCGGTGGCGGCCGTCGGTTCGCCATCGCCCGCTGGGGCGGGGGTGCGGCGCTGGCGGCCTCGGTCGCGGCGGTGGCGATGCTGGTCGGGCGTCCCGGTGCGCCCGAACAGGCGCCGGTCGCCGCGCCCGCGTTGGCGGTGCAGGCCCTGCCTTCCACCGAAGCGGTGCTGGCGGAGGTCGCGCCGGCACGCAGCCCGGTCGTTGCCGACCCTGTGCGATCGACGCCGCGCCCGGCCGTGGCGCCGCGCGTGCAGCGTGAACCGGTGGGCCCGATGGTCGCCGCGGTGGCCGAGGTGCGGCCGAACCGCCCGGCACAGTCGACCGGGGCGGCACCGGTGCCGGAGATCCAGGCGGCACCGGATGCGGTAGCTGCCGCACCGCTGCTGCCCAGCGATCCGTTCGCGTCCTCCGCACCGCTGCAGGCCCGGCCGTGGCCGCGCGCGGCGATGCCCGGGGCCAGCTCGGGCTATACCGCCAGCTTCGAGGAATCCGGTTCGGCGCGTGCGTTCTATCCATTCGAGCCGCGCCTGCCGGCGCCACCGGCCGCGCCCGAAGCCACCGATCCGGACGCCCTGCCGGCGCCGCCGGATGAAGGTGGCGGGCGCTGAGCGGCCCGACTGCCCGGGCCGGTGCCCGCCGCGCGAGCGTCGCGCCTGCTGCTCACCCTGTTTCCGCGTTACGCGGCCCGGATGACCGTGGCCGAACTTCCACTGCCCTGAAGGTCTGATCCCGATGAATTCCCGTGTCCGTCCCAGTCTCCTTGCCGCCCTGGTGCTGACCGCGCCGCTGGCCGCCTGCGCCCGCGCGCCCGAGGCCAGCCCGTCGCCCGTGGCCCAGGCCGCGCCGGCCGCCACGCCTGCGGCACCGTCCGCGCCGCTGGTCACCGGCCTGCCCGATTTCACCCGCCTGGTCGAGCAGGTCGGCCCGGCGGTGGTGAACATCGAGGCGCGGGTTCCGGCCCGCTATGCCGGTCGCGGCGGCATGCCCGGCGACGAGGAGCTGCCGGAAATCTTCCGCCGCTTCTTCGGCCCGGATTTCCCGGGCATGCCCGGCCAGCCGGGTCGTCCGGGGCCGGACGCGCCTTCGGGCCGCTCGGTCGGCTCGGGCTTCATCATTTCCAATGACGGCTACATCCTGACCAACCACCACGTGGTCGATGGCGCCGACAGCATCACCGTGCGCCTGTCGGACCGCCGCGAGTTCACCGCCAAGCTGGTCGGCAGCGACGAGACCTACGACGTGGCCCTGCTCAAGGTCGACGGCAAGGGCCTGCCGACGCTGCGCCAGGGCCACTCGTCGGCGATCAAGCCCGGCCAGTGGGTGGTGGCGATCGGTTCGCCGCTGGGCCTGGACCAGTCGGTGACTGCCGGCATCGTCAGCGCGATCGGTCGCACCGGCGGCCCGGGCCAGCAGTACGTCCCCTTCATCCAGACCGACGTGGCGATCAACCGCGGCAACTCCGGCGGCCCGCTGCTCAACACCTCCGGCGAGGTGGTCGGGATCAACTCGCAGATCCTGAGCAACTCCGGCGGCTACATGGGCGTGAGCTTCGCCATCCCGATGGATTTGGCGATGGGCGCGGTCGACCAGATCAAGAAGAACGGCAAGGTCAGCCGCGGCATGCTCGGCGTGCAGATCCAGGGCATCCAGTCCGGGCAGGCGCGGGCGATGGGCCTGGCCAGCAACGACGGCGCACTGGTCAACAGCGTCGAGCCGGGCAGCGCAGCGGAGAAGGGCGGGATCGAGGTCGGCGACGTGATCGTCTCGGTCAACGGCCGTCCGGTCGCCACCAGTTCCGACCTGCCGCCGATGGTCGGCATGCTGCCGCCGGGCACCCGGGCCAAGGTCGGCGTGGTCCGCGACGGCAAGCCGCGCGAGCTGACCGTCACCCTGGGCGAGCTGCCCAGCGACGCACAGCGCGTGGCGAACGTGGCTGACGACGGCGGCGCTCCGGCCGCCACGGCCTCGGCGGTGTCGCAGCTGGGCCTGCGCGTGGCCGAACTGGATGCGCGGTCGCGCGACCAGCTGGGCCTGGAGGCGGGCGAGGGCGTGCGCATCACCGCGGTGGACAGCGCAGAGGCGCGCGAGGCCGGGCTGCAGCCGGGCATGGCGATCCTGCGGGTCGGCCGCACCCCGGTCGGCAGCGTCGCCGAACTGGAGCGGCAGCTGCGCGGGGTCGGTGCCGGCGATGCGGTGATGCTGCTGGTCCGCAGCCCCTCGGGCCAGACCAGCTTCGTCGCCCTGACCGTCGCCTCCTGAGGCATCGCGATGACGGTGGGGGCGCTGGTGCGGCGCCTCCACCGCCGTGGCGCGCCCGGCGGCGGGCAGGCCGGGCCTGCAACCGGCCCCGGCGTGCGATAATCCGCCGTTATCCGACGACGGCCGAGACCGCCGCTCCCCCATGTCTTCCGATTCGATGCGGTTCATCCGCAATTTTTCCATCATCGCCCATGTCGACCACGGCAAGTCGACCCTGGCCGACCGCATCATCCAGCTGTGCGGTGGCCTCGAGGCGCGCGAGATGGAAGCCCAGGTGCTCGATTCCAATCCGATCGAGCGCGAACGCGGCATCACCATCAAGGCCCAGTCCGTCTCGCTGCCGTACAAGGCCAAGGACGGCAACACCTATTTCCTGAACTTCATCGACACGCCCGGGCACGTCGACTTCTCCTACGAGGTCAGCCGCTCGCTGGCCGCGTGCGAAGGCGCGCTGCTGGTGGTCGACGCCGCCCAGGGCGTGGAGGCGCAATCGGTCGCCAACTGCTACACCGCGGTGGAGCAGGGCCTGGAAGTGGTGCCGGTGCTGAACAAGATCGACCTGCCTACCGCCGACGTCGACAAGGCCAAGGCCGAGATCGAGGCGGTGATCGGCATCGACGCCGACGACGCGGTCGCGGTCAGCGCCAAGACCGGCCTGAACGTGGACCAGGTGCTGGAGGCCATCGTCCACCGCATCCCGCCACCGGTGCCGCGCGACACCGACAAGCTGCAGGCGCTGATCATCGACTCGTGGTTCGACAACTACCTGGGCGTGGTCTCGCTGGTGCGCGTGATGCAGGGCGAGATCAAGGCCAAGAGCAAGATCCTGGTGATGTCGACCGGGCGCACGCACGAGGTCGACAAGGTCGGCGTGTTCACCCCCAAGCGCAAGGAACTCCCCGCGCTGCGCGCCGGCGAGGTCGGCTGGATCACCGCCTCGATCAAGGACGTGCACGGCGCCCCGGTCGGCGACACCCTGACCCTGGCCGGCGACCCGGCGCCGAAGCCGCTGCCCGGCTTCCAGGAGATGCAGCCGCGCGTGTTCGCCGGCCTGTTCCCGGTCAATGCCGAGGACTACCCGGACCTGCGCGAGGCGCTGGACAAGCTGCGCCTGAACGACGCGGCGCTGCGCTTCGAGCCGGAGAGCTCGGAGGCGATGGGCTTCGGCTTCCGCTGCGGCTTCCTCGGCATGCTGCACATGGAGATCGTGCAGGAGCGCCTGGAGCGCGAATACGACCTGGACCTGATCAGCACCGCGCCGACCGTGGTCTACGAAGTGCTGAAGACCGACGGCACGGTGATGCCGCTGGACAACCCGGCCAAGCTGCCGCAGGCCAACCTGATCGACGAGGTCCGCGAGCCGATCATCCGCGCCAACATCCTCACGCCCGAGGCCTACATCGGCGCGATCATCAAGCTGTGCGAGGACAAGCGCGGCGTGCAGGTGGGGATCACCTACATGGCCAGCCAGGTGCAGATCAGCTACGAGCTGCCGATGGCCGAGGTGGTGCTCGACTTCTTCGACAAGCTCAAGTCGGTCAGCCGCGGCTACGCCTCGCTGGACTACCACTTCCTGCGCTTCGAGGCCGGCCCGTTCGTGCGCGTGGACACGCTGATCAACGGCGACCGCGTCGACGCGCTGTCGATCATCGTGCACCGCACCCACGCCGACCGGCGGGGCCGCGAGCTGACCGAGAAGATGAAGGAGCTGATCCCGCGCCAGCAGTTCGACGTGGCCATCCAGGCGGCGATCGGTTCGCAGGTCATCGCGCGCACCACGGTCAAGGCGCTGCGCAAGAACGTGCTGGCCAAGTGCTACGGCGGCGACATCTCGCGCAAGAAGAAGCTGCTGGAGAAGCAGAAGGAAGGCAAGAAGCGGATGAAGCAGGTCGGGCGGGTGGAGATCCCGCAGGAGGCCTTCCTCGCCGTGCTGCAGGTGGACAGCAAGTGAGTCCGGCGCGGGCGCCGTCCCGCGCGCAGCCGCCGCTTCCGTCGCTGGTTGTTACCGTGTTCCCGTTCCCGTCGCCAAGGACTACGAATGAAATGGTTTGAGCTCGGCCTGGTCGTGCTGACCTTCGCCACCGGCCTGATCTGGCTGCTGGACCGCCTGTTCTTCGCCAGGCGCCGTGCCGAGAGGGACGGCCTGCTGGCCGAGGAGCCGATGGTCGTCGACTACTCGCGCGCCTTCTTCCCGGTGCTGGCGGTGGTGCTGGTGCTGCGCAGCTTCGTCGCCGAGCCGTACAAGATCCCGTCCAGCTCGATGATGCCCAACCTGCTGATCGGCGACTTCATCCTGGTCAACAAGTTCGCCTACGGCCTGCGCCTGCCGGTGAACAACCACAAGTTCGTCGCCCTGGGCGAGCCGGTGCGGGGCGACGTGGTCGTGTTCAAGCCGCCGCATGCGCCGGACCAGAACTGGATCAAGCGCGTGGTCGGCCTGCCGGGCGACCGGATCGGCTTCCACGGCGACACCCTGTACATCAACGGCGAGGCGGTGCAGTACGAGAAGCTGGGCGAGTTCATCGGCCAGGGCCGTGGCGCGGAGATGACCGGCGCTTCCCTGCTGCTGGAGAAGCTGCCCGGGCGCGAGCACAAGGTGCTGGAGTGGCTGGACCGGGCCAACCCGGCCGGCCAGGGCGAGTGGACGGTCCCGGCCGGCCACTATTTCGTAATGGGCGACAATCGTGATAATAGCGAAGACAGCCGGTTCTGGGCCCAGACCCACTTCCTGCCCGAGGAGAACCTGCGGGGCAGGGCGTTCCTGATCTGGCTGAACTGCGAGGGGTGGTTCTGCAGGGGGAGTTTCGATCCTTCGCGGATCGGGACGCCGATCAAGTAACGCGGAGCGGGATTGGCATACAACTGCCATCCGTCCGTGCATCCGGATTCAAGCAGCCGAATTCAAGGGGAATGGCAATGAAGCGCAAGCAAGGCGGTCTGAGCCTGTTGGGGTTCCTGGTGGTGCTGGCGGTGGTGGGCTTCGCCGCCTACGTCGGCATGAAGCTGTTCCCGATGTACCAGGAGTACTACTCGGTACGTTCGGCGATGAAGGGCCTGGCCAACGAGCCGGGCGTGGCCGACATGGACCCGGCGAAGATCCAGGACCTGTTCTTCCGCCGCCTGTACATCAACTACTCCGAGAACGTGAAGCCGCAGAACGTGAAGTTCGAGCGCACCGACGGCGGCTGGAAGATGCGGGTGAACTACGAGGTCCGCCGGCCGCTGGTCGGCAACCTGGACGTGGTCGGCCGCTTCGACAGCACCCAGGAACTCACCCGGCGTGGTGGTGGGGACTGACCGCACGGTATTGCGCGACCGGATCGGCCATGGCTTCGCCGATCCGTCGCTGCTGGCGCAGGCGCTGACCCATCGCAGCGCCGGCACGCCGCACAACGAGCGGCTGGAATTCCTCGGTGACGGGGTGGTCAACCTGCTCGCCGCCGAGGCCCTGTACCAGCGCTGGCCGGGGGCCGATGAAGGCGTGTTGACCCGCGCCCGGGCCGAACTGGTGCGCGAGGCTTCCCTGGCGGCCATCGCCCGCCGCCTCGAGCTCGGCGAGCGCCTGACCCTGGGCCCGGGCGAGCTCAAGTCCGGGGGCTTCCGGCGCGATTCGATCCTGGCCGACGCGCTCGAGGCGGTGGTCGCGGCGATCTACCTGGACGCCGGGTACGAAGCCTGCCGGCGCGTGGTGGTGCCGTGGTTCGAGCCGGCCCTGGCCGCGCTGCCGGTCGGCAAGCCCGAAAAGGACGCCAAGACCCGGCTGCAGGAATGGCTGCAGGCGCGGCAGAAGCCCTTGCCGGCGTATGAACTGGTCTCCGAGAGCGGCGAGGACCATGCCAAGGTCTTCCTCTCACGGTGTACCCTGAGCGAGCCCGCGGTCATCGCCGAGGGACAGGGCACCTCGCGCCGGCTGGCCGAACAGGCGGCGGCAGCGGCAGTGCTGGAACGGCTGGAGCCCTCGCCCCGGCAGCCATAAGCGGTCATCACGTGAACTCCGAACCCATCCAAGATTCCCACCGCTGCGGCAGCGTCGCGGTGATCGGCCGGCCCAACGTCGGCAAGTCCACCCTGGTCAACGCACTGGTCGGGGCCAAGGTCAGCATCGTTTCCAACCGGCCGCAGACGACCCGGCACCGGCTGCTGGGCATCGCCACGGTCGAGGGCGGCCAGCTGCTGCTGGTCGACACGCCGGGGCTGCACCGCGGCGAGGGCCGGTTCAAGGCGTCGGCGATGAGCCGGGTGATGAACCGGGCCGCGCGCGGCGCGGTCGAGGACGTCGATGCGGCGCTGATGGTGGTCGAGGCCGGGCGCTGGGACGAGGAGGACACCCTGGTGTTCAACGTCCTGCGCGACGGCGGCATCCCGGTGGTGCTGGCGGTGAACAAGGTCGACCGGCTCAAGGACAAGAGCGCGCTGCTGCCGTTCCTGGCCCAGGTCAGCGCCGGCCGCGACTTCGCCGCGATCCATCCGGTCTCGGCGCTCAAGCGCAAGGGCCTGGAGGCGCTGGTCGCCGACCTGCTCAAGCTGGTCCCCGAGGCACCGCCGGTGTACGCGGAGGATGAGATCACCGACCGCAGCCAGCGCTTCCTGGCCGGCGAGCTGGTCCGCGAGCAGCTGATGCGCCAGCTCGGCGACGAGCTGCCGTACGCGACCACGGTGGAGATCGAGCGCTTCGCCGAGGACGGCGAGCTGCTGCGGATCGGCGCGGTCGTGTGGGTCGAGCGCGAAGGCCAGAAGCCGATCGTGATCGGCAAGGGCGGCGCGCGCCTGCGCGAGATCGGCAGCAAGGCGCGCCAGCACATGGAGCGTCTGTTCGGCCGCAAGGTGTTCCTGGAGACCTGGGTCCGCGTGCGCGAAGGCTGGTCCGACGACGAAGCCGCGCTGAAGGCCTTCGGCTACGGCGACAACTGAGGCGCGGCGCGCCTTCCGGAGCCCGGATGCGGATCGAAGGCGAAACCGGCTTCGTCCTGCACGCGCGGCCGTGGCGCGAGACCAGCCTGCTGGTGGAAGTGCTGGGCGACGGCCACGGCCGCATCGGCCTGGTCGCGCGTGGCGTGCATTCGCCGAAGCGGCAGGTGCTGCGCGCGGCGTTGCAGCCGCTGCAGCACATCCGCTTCGACGCGGTGCTCGCCGGCGAACTGGCGCAACTGCGCGCGGCCGAATCGCTCGATGCCGCACCGGTGCTGGCCGGCGACGCGCTGCTGGCCGCCTTCTACCTCAACGAGCTGGTGCTGCGCCTGGCGCCGCGGCAGGACCCGCTGCCGGGCCTGAGCGCCGCCTACGCGCGCACCCGCGAGCGCCTGCGCGGCGGCGAGCCGCTGGCATGGGCGCTGCGCCGCTTCGAGCGCGACCTGCTCGATGCGCTCGGCGTGGGCTTCGAGCTGCATTGCGATGGCGACGGCGATGCGATCGATCCGGCCGCGCGCTACCGGCTCGATCCCGAGCACGGCCCGAGGCGCCTGCTCACCGATCGCGGGCAGGGCGAGCGCAGCGCGGCCGCGACCGGGCGTGCGCTGCTGGCGCTGGCGCTGGACCAGCGGCCGGAAGCCGCCGACCTGGCCAGCCTGCGCCTGCCGTTGCGATCGGTGCTCGCGCACCATCTTGGGCCGCGGGGGTTGAAGTCGTGGGAGATGGCGGCGGCGCTCGGCAGGCTGGCGCCTGCGCGCTGATCGGCCGCAGGAGGGCGGGCTTGCCCGCGACACGCCACCATCGGCACGGGCGACACCGTCGAACGCCTGGCGGCGGTGCCGGTGCCGCCGGCCACGGGTCCCGTGCAGAACGCGGCATACGCTGAATGTGCAGGGGGGCGCACGCTCCGTACAGGCTCGACGCGACGCCGCAACCGCGTCGACGGATAGAATCCGCGCATGCCTGCGACTCCTGAAGTACGCCTCTACCGCGGTGCGGACATCGCGCCGTGGCTGGACGACGTGGCCCGTCTGCGCCTCGCGGTGTTCCGCGACTGGCCCTATCTCTACGAGGGCGATGTCGCCTACGAGCGCGACTACCTGGCGGCCTACGCGCATTCGCCCGACAGCGTGTTCGTGCTGGCGCTGGACGCAGGTCGCGTGGTCGGCGCGTCCACCGGCCTGCCGCTGGCCGACGATGGCGAGGCGTTCTCGGCACCGTTCCGCGCAGCAGGCATGCCGGTGGTGCAGGTGTTCTACTTCGGCGAATCGGTGCTGCTGCCGGCCTATCGCGGACGCGGCCTCGGCCACGCGTTCTTCGACCGGCGCGAGACGCATGCGCGCGCGCTGGGGCGGTTCCGCTGGACCGCGTTCTGCGCGGTCGACCGCGCGGACGACGACCCGCGGCGGCCCGCGGGCCACCGTGGCAACGACGCGTTCTGGCGCAAGCGCGGCTATGTCCGGCAGCCGGGCATGGCGATGCGCCTGGCCTGGAACGAAGCCGCGCGCGGCGAGGTCGAGCACGCGCTCACGTTCTGGCTGCGCGACTGGAAGGAGGAGGCGGCATGAAAGTCGCGGCATGCAAGTATCCGGTCGGACGCCCCGCCGACTTCGCAGAGTTCGCGGACAAGCAGCGGCGCCTGCTCGGCGAGGCGGCCAGCCTGGGAGCGCGCGCGGCCGTGTTGCCGGAATACCTGTCGCTGGAGCTGGCGGCGCTGTTCCCGCCGGCGGTCCATGCCGACCTTCGGGCCTCGCTGGCCGCCATCCAGTCCCTGCGCGGTGACTGGCTCGAGCTGTTCGCCGGCATCGCGCGCGACACCGGCATGTACGTGGTCGCCGGAAGTTTCCTGCTCGCGCAGGCCGGGGGCCGCTATCGCAACCGCAGCGACCTGTTCGCGCCCGGGGGCGGCCACCTGTGGCAGGACAAGCTGCAGTTGACCGGCTTCGAGAAGGCGGCCGGCGTGATCGAGGGCGGTGACGCGCTGAAAGTGGCGGAGATCGACGGCGTCCGCTGCGGGATCTCCGTCTGCTACGACAGCGAGTTCCCGCTGCCGGTGCGCGCGCAATACGAAGCGGGGGCGCGGTTGCTGCTGGTGCCCAGTTGCACCGACACCGCCGCCGGCGCCACCCGGGTCCAGGTCGGCTGCCTGGCGCGCGCGCTGGAGAACCGGATCTTCGTCGTCCAGGCGGTGACGGCCGGCCGTGCACCCTGGAGTCCGGCCCTGGACGAGAACACGGGCGAGGCCACCGTGTACGCGCCGATGGATGCGGGCTTTCCCGACGACGGCATCCTCGCGCGGACGCGCGGCGACGAGGCCTGGGCCATCGCCGAACTCGATTTCGGTCTGCTCGAAGCCACGCGCGGGCGCGCCCAGGTCGCCAACGACCGCGACTGGTCCGGGCAGCACGCACCGTCGCTGGTACGGGCGCGCGTGGAGGGTTTCGAGCCGTTGTAGGAGCCCATCCTCATGGGCGACCCGACGCCGTCGGTACAGGCGACGTACTCATGGGTCCGACGGCGCGGTCGCCCATGAGGATGGGCTCCTACGACAGCAGTGTGCCGAGCGCGAGCGAGACGCCGGCCAGCGCCGAGCCGATCGCCGTGGCGGCGAGCACGTCGCTGGGATAGTGCAGGCCCAGCACCACCCGCGAGACCGCGACCGAGGCGGTGAAGGGGATCAGCAGCGCCGCCAGCCACGGGTAGTAACCCAGCGCGACGATGGTGAACGCCACCGCGTGCAACGTGTGCCCCGACGGGAAGCTGAACTCGTCCAGGGGCGCGATCCAGGCCTGGATGCGGCCATCGGCGGCGAACGGGCGCGGCCTTCGCGTCCAGCGCTTGAGGTGCCGGTACAGGGTCAGCGCCACCACGCCGGTCGCGGCCAGGTGCGTCGAGGCGGCGAGGCCGGCCATGCCATCGACGACGACCAGCATCGCCATCAGCGAGTACCAGAACACGCCGTCACCGAGCCGGCTGACCGTGGCGAAGTAGCGCCGTACCGCGCCACGCGCCCCCCAGCGGTTGGCGCGCACGCACCAGCCGCGGTCGCGGGCGCGCAGGCGCGCGGCACGGCGGCGCGAAGGCGCCAGCGCGGGGAGTCGGTCAGGCGGCGAGTGCGGCATCGCGGTCTCCTTGCCGGGCCAGCCCTGCCAGCAATGCGTCGAACTCGGCCGCCACCTGCTCGGGGCGCAGCTTAAGCACCGCGGCGCGCGCGGCGCGACCCATGGCGCGCAGGCGGTCGTGGTCGCCGGCGAGTCGCACCGCTTCGTCGATGAAGCCGGATTCGTCCGCGACGAGCGCACCGTGGACCTGGTGCTGCAGGTGTTCGCGCGCCGCGCCGGTGTCGAACGCCACCGTGGCCAGCCCGCTGGCCATCGATTCGAGGGTGACGTTGCCGAACGTCTCGCTCAGGCTGGGGAACAGGAACAGGTCGCCGCTGGCGAAATGCCGCGCCAGTTCGGCGCCGCGCTGCACGCCGCAGAAGATGAAGTCGGGGTTCTCGCGGGCCAGCGCGTCGCGTGCCGGACCGTCGCCGACCCAGACGAAGCGGGCGTCCGGGCGTTGCCGGCCGATCGCGCGGAATGCGCGCACCGCCAGGGCCAGGTTCTTCTCCGGCGCGATCCGGCCGACATGGATCGCAATGGGCGTATCCGGACCCGCGCCCCACCTCGCGCGCAGCGCGTCGTCGCGCCGTTCCGGGGACAGCTGCGCAGTGTCGACCGCGCGCGCCAGCCGGACCACGCGCTCGAAGCCGTGCGCACGCAGGAACCGGCCCAGCTCCAGGGTCGGCACCAGGGTGGCGTCGGCGCGGTTGTGGAAGCGCCGCATCCAGGCCAGCGCGGTGCCTTCCAGCCAGGGCATCCCGTAGTCGCGCATGTACTGGTCGAAGCGCGTGTGCAGGCCGGTTGCCACCGGGATGCCCAGGCGGGCGGCGGCGCGCGCCGCCGACCACCCCAGCGGGCCCTCGGTGGCCACGTACACCGCATCCGGCCGCGCCTGCCGCCAATGCTGGCCCAGCGTGCGCATCGCCGGCAGCCCGAAGCGCAGGCCGGGATAGCGCGGCAGCGCGGCGCCGCGCATCAGCAGGGTCGCCAGGGCGCCGTCGGAGCGTTCGCCGGCCGGGTCGTCGTGGTCGCCGGGTTGCCGGGGGCGCACCACCTCCACGGCGTGGCCGCGCACGAGCAGGCCATGGGCCAGGGCCTGCACGGTCAAGGCGACGCCGTTGATCTCCGGCGGCCAGGTTTCGGTGACGACGGCGTAGCGCATGCGGGACGGCTCCGGGTTTTGCCCATCCTCCGTCGCGCGGATGCAGGCGCCGTTACGCCGGGATGACCGCCGGATTACGCATCGTGCGCCGGCCGCCGGCCGCCCAGGGGCAATCGAGCGATCAGCTGGAAACGCGCGCCCGCCGGTCCGCTACCGTTCGAAGGGTGCGGCGGTTACGGAGCCGGTTCCGGCGGCCCGGGTTTCGCCGCATCGACCGTCAGTGCCAGCACGCCGTCGGCCAGGCGCGCCTGCAGGCGGTCGCCGGGAGCGGCCTGCGCCACCAACCGGACCAGGCGGCCGTCGTCCTCGCGGGCCAGGATCGCGTAACCGCGCGCGACCGTGGCCAGCGGGCTGCAGGCCTCCAGCGAGCGGGCCAGCGCCCGCAGCTTCAGCGTGTCGCGTTGCAGGGTGCGGGCGATGGCCGCCTGCGGGCGCGCCCGGAGCCGTTGCAGGCGGGCCTGCAGCAGCGCGAGCCGTCGCCCGGGATGGTGCGCGCGCAGCACCGCCTCGCCGTGGCGCAGGCGCGCGCCACGCTGCTGCTGGCGCTCGCGCCACGCGGCATGCAGCCTGCGCAGCAGGTCGCCGTGGCGCTGCCGCAGCAGGCGCAGCCTGGCCTGTGGCGACTGCGCCTGCAGGCGCAGCTCCGCGCGGTCGGCGCGTTGCATTGCCTGGCGCAACCGCTGGCGTTGCAGCGAGAGCAGGCGCGCGGCGATCGCGGCAAGGCGTGCCTGCAGGTCGCGCTGTTCGGGCACGAGCAGTTCGGCCGCCACCGAGGGCGTGGGTGCGCGTACGTCGGCGGCGAAGTCGGCCAGGGTGAAGTCGGTTTCGTGCCCCACCGCGGAGACCACCGGCACCGGCGAGGCGGCGATCGCGCGCACCAGGCGTTCGTCGTTGAACGCCCACAGGTCTTCCAGCGAGCCGCCACCGCGCGCCAGCAGCACCGCATCGTAACGGCCGCTGTTGCCGGCGCGGCGCAGCAGGTCGGTGATCTGCGCCGCGGCGGTCTCGCCCTGGACCAGGCTGGGCAGGACGTCCACTTCCAGCAGCGGGAAGCGGCGCGACAGCACGCTGAGCACGTCGCGTACGGCCGCACCGGTGGGCGAGGTGATCACCGCCAGGCGGCGTACCCACGCCGGCAGCGGGCGCTTGCGCGCGGCATCGAACAGGCCCTCGGCCTCTAGCCGGGCCTTCAGCGCATCGAAGGCGCGGCGCAGGGCGCCTTCGCCGGCTTCCTCCATGTGGTCCAGCACCAGCTGGTAGTCGCCGCGCGCTTCATACAGGGTGAGCCGGCCCCGGCCGAGCACCTTCAGCCCTTCGCGCGGCACGAACTTCAACCATTGGCTCTTGGGCTTGAACATCGCGCAGCGCACCTGTGCGCGCGCATCCTTCAGGGTGAAGTACAGGTGCCCGGAACCCGGGCGGGTGATGTTGCCAAGCTCGCCTTCGACCCAGACCAGCGGGAACGCGCTCTCCAGCAGGTCGCGCGCCAGCGTGTTGAGCTGGCTGGGGGTCAGGACGGGATTCTGCTCGGGCATCGGGACGCGCGGGGCGGCGGGACAGGATAGCGCGGGCGGGGTGCGGGTGTGCGCTGGCGGGGGAATCGCCGACCGCAACCGCGACCGCAACCGCAACCGCAACCGCAACCGCAACCGCAACCGCAACCGCAACCGCAACCGCAACCGCAACCGCAACCGCAAAGGCGCGTGGCGTCGGCTTCGGGAGGAGTCCGCCTTCACATGGGGGCAGGGTCCGCCCCTTCGGGACGACATCCTGTCTTTACGAAGGGTCGTGGCACATCCATGTGCCACTCGGACCCTGCCCCCATGCGAAGGCGGCCTTCGGGTGCGTCCGGGTTTGTGCCTTCGATTGGCTTCCTCCAGGGAATTGGCGGGCGCCTCGTGCTGCGCTTGAAGAGGCACGGGCCGGAGAACTACATGTCGACCAGCGGGTTGCGCGCTCGCTGGGCGGTGGGAGCTTCGGCTCATGGCCCTCGCTTCTGCTGCGTTACGAAGGCACAGGCGCTCGATGAGCCCGAAGGCCGTCGTTGCCATGGGGTATGGCCCAAGTGGCACATGGATGTGCCACGGCCCTTCGTAAAGACAGGATGTCGTCCCGAAGGGTGGGCCATACCCCATGGCAACGGCGGACTCCCCCCGAAGCGATCGCCTTTGACTCTGGACGTCGCTGGCCTTTCGCTCAGCCAGACACGCCATGCCGCGCCCGCGCCCAGGCGACGTGCTCGCGCACCAGTGGCGAGGGGTCGTCGCGGCGCGATTCCAGCGCGGCCAACACTTCCGGCGTGGAAGGCGCGTTGCCCAGCGCCACGGCCAGGTTGCGCAGCCAGCGCTCGTGGCCGCTGCGGCGTATCGGGCTGCCCTCGGTGCGGCGCAGGAACTCGTCCTCGTCCCACGCGAACAGCTGCGGCAGCGATGCGGTATCCAGGTCGTTGCGCGCGCGGAAGTCGGGCTCGTCGGAGCGCCTGGCGAACTTGTTCCAGGGGCAGACAAGCTGGCAGTCGTCGCAGCCGAAGATGCGGTTGCCGATCGCCGGGCGCAGTTCTTGCGGGATCGGGCCCTCGTGCTCGATGGTCAGGTAGGCGATGCAGCGGCGTGCGTCGAGCCGGTAGGGGGCCACGATCGCCTGCGTGGGGCAGATGTCGATGCAGCGCGTGCAGGTGCCGCAGTGGGCGCTGGCCGGTTCGTCGACCGGCAGCGGCAGGTCCACGTAGATCTCGCCCAGGAAGAACCAGGAACCGCCATCGCGGTCGATCAGGCAGGTGTGCTTGCCGATCCAGCCCAGGCCAGCGTTGCGGCCCAGCGCGCGTTCCAGCACCGGCGCCGAGTCGACGAACACGCGATGGCCGAACGGACCGATCTCCTGCTGCACGCGCATGGCCAGCTTCTGCAGGCGGTTGCGCATGAGCTTGTGGTAGTCGCGCCCCAGCGCATAGCGGGCGACGTAGGCACGCGCGCCGTCGGCCAGCGTTTCCCATGCTTCCTCGTCGTCGCGACGGCCGTAGTCCAGGCCCACCGAGATCACGCGCAGCGTGCCCGGGACCAGCTCGTGCGGCCGCGAGCGCTTCTGCCCGTGCGCGGCCATCCAGTCCATCGTCCCGTACAGGCCCTCGGACAGCCAGTCGCGCAGGTGCGCCTCGTCCGCGCCCAGCTCGATCCCGGCGATGCCGCAGCGCTGGAAGCCGAGCCCGGCGGCCAGCTCGCGCACGCGCCGGGCGATCGTTGCCGGATCGGCGCCGGCGCCCACGGGCACCGGAGGAGGCGGGACGGGATCCATGGCGGAATTATAGGGATGGCGCGCGCCGGCGCCTGCGCCAGGCGCGGCGCGGCTAGAATCGCCCCGATGCACGACATGCCTGCCCTGTACGACTCGGCCGCCGCGCGCGAGATCGACCGCCTCGCCACCGCGGCGCTGGGCGGCGACGGCTACGCGCTGATGCAGCGCGCCGGCCGGGCGGCATGGCGCGTGCTGCTGCAGCGCTGGCCGCAGGCGCAGCGGATCACGGTCGCCTGCGGCAGCGGTAACAATGGCGGCGATGGCTATGTGCTGGCACGGCTCGCGCTGCAGTCCGGGCGCCGCGTGCGCGTGGTGCACCCGCCCGGCGGCGGGCCGCGCGCCGCGCTGGCGCAACGCGCCTGCACCGACTACGTCGCCGCCGGCGGCCGGGTCGACCTCTTTCCCACGTCCCTGGACGATGCCGACATGCTGGTGGACGCGCTCTTCGGCATAGGCCTGCACGAAGCACCCCGCGCCGACGCGGCCGCGCTGATCGAGGCACTGGACGCAGCGCCGGCGCCGGTGTTCGCCCTGGATGTGCCCAGCGGCGTCGATGCCGATCGCGGCAGCGCGCCAGGCAGGGCGGTGCACGCGCGATGCACGCTGCAGTTCATCGTCGCCCATGCCGGCCTGCAAACCGGCACGGCGCTCGACCACGCGGGAGAACTGCTGCTCGACACGCTGGAGATCGATGCCGCCGCGTACGCCAACGTGGCCGCGCCGTGCGCACGCCAACTGCACGGCGCCACGCTGCGCCGCTGGCTGCGGCCGCGCCACCGCGACACGCACAAGGGCGAATCGGGACGCGTGCTGTGCGTGGGCGGCGACCACGGCGGCGGCGGCGCGATCATGCTGTGCGCCGAAGCGGCGTTGCGGGCAGGCGCCGGGCTGGTCCGGGTCGCCACGCGGGAAGTGCACGTGGCCGCGCTGCTGGCCCGGCGCCCGGAAGCGATGGTGCGCGGCGTGGAAGGAACCGGCGAGTTCGCGGCGATGCTCGAAACCGCCGCCGTCATCGCCTGCGGGCCGGGCCTGGGGCAGGGAGAGTGGGGGAGGGCGTTGTTCGCCCGCGTGCTGGCGAGCGCCGCGCCGCAGGTGCTCGACGCCGACGCGCTCAACCTGCTGGCGGCGACGCCCCGCGCGCTCGACGACGCGATCCTGACCCCGCATCCCGGTGAAGCCGCGCGCCTGCTCGGCACCGATGTCGCGACCGTGCAGCGCGATCGCCTCGCCGCGGCGCGCGCACTGGTCGAACGTTACCGCTGCACCGTCGTGCTCAAGGGCGCCGGCACCATCGTCGCCGCACCGGCGCAGTTGCCTTGCGTGCTGGCGGCGGGCAATCCCGGCATGGCCACCGGCGGCATGGGCGACCTGCTCACCGGTACGATCGCGGCGCTGCGGGCGCAGGGGCTCGCTGCCTTCGATGCGGCCCGTGCCGGCGCGTTGCTGCATGCGCTCGCCGGGGATGCCGCGGCCGCCGACGGCGGGCAGCGCGGAATGCTGCCCTCCGACCTGCTGCCCTGGCTGCGTCGCCATGCCAACCCGGAGGACACCGATGTCGATCCCGCTCGCTGACAGCCAGGCCACCGAGGCCCTGGGCCGCGCGCTCGCCGGCACGCGGCCGGCCCGGGCGGTGGTCCACCTGCGCGGCGAGCTCGGCGCGGGCAAATCCACGCTGGCGCGCGCGCTGTTGCGCGAACTCGGCGTGCAGGGGCCGATCCGCAGTCCCACTTACACCCTGGTCGAGCGTTATCCGATACCGGGCGGCGAGGCCTGGCACCTCGACCTGTACCGGATCGGCAATGCCGCCGAGCTGGACTTCCTCGGCCTGGACGGCGACGAGGCGACCCTCTGGCTCGTCGAATGGCCCGAGCGCGGCGGCCAGGCGCTGCCGGCGCCCGACCTGCGGATCGACCTGGCCCAGGCCGGAACCGGGCGCGAGGCCGGGCTGGAGGCGGGGACCGCAACCGGGCGTGCGTGGCTGGAGGCCTTGCGGGAAAAAGCCTGGTTGCAGCCCCTTTCTGCCGGCTGACCCTAGGAACATCCTTCAGGCTCCGGATTATTAAGGGAAAAATACTTGCATTCCTTGGCGCACGGTGATTGAATCCGGCCCATGCGCCAGGGGACGTCCCGGATCCAGCCATGGTTGAGCGTGGGCCTCGTGCTCGCCGCGCTGCTGTGCTGCGGCGCCGCCTGGGCCGGCCAGGTCAACGCGGTCGGACTCGAGCAGGGCGCCACCGGAACCCGCGCCGAGATCCAGCTGCAAGGCGCCGGCCAGTACCGCACCCTGTCGCTCACCGCACCGCACCGGCTCGTGGTCGACCTGCCGGATTCGCAGGCGGCCCGTGGCATGCGCCTGCCGGCCCCGGCCGGCGTGGTGACCTCCGTGCGCACCGGACAGCCGGTGCCCGGCACGCTTCGCATCGTCTTCGAGCTCGCCGCGCCGGTGGCCGCGTTGCCCTTGCGCATGGAACCCTCGCGCGACGGCGCGCGGCTGCTGATCGAATGGCCCGGCGACGGCGCCCCGTCAATGACTGCGGCGGCGCCGGCCGTCGTGCCTGCCGCAGCGACGACGCCATCGGCCGCCGCATCGGCCGACAGCCGTGCCGAAGCCGCACGCGCCACCGCCCTGCTGACCGCGCAGGTCACCGAAGCGCTGAGCCGCCCGCCGACCCCGGCGCCCGCCGCGCCGCCGACGGTGCCCGCGCCCGTGGCCGCCGCCTCCGCCCAGGCGATCCTCGAAGGCCGCTCGCCGGGCATGGCGGCGGCAGGTGCCGCACCGGCGCCGGGCCCCGCGGTGGCTGCGACGCAAACCCCGCCAGTCGCCAGCGCGCCGCCGCAGGCCAATCCGGTCGCCGCCGCCGCGCCGGTTCCGGTGGCGCCGCGTCCGTCGATTTCCGCCGCCGGCATGCGCCCGCTGGTCGTGGCCATCGACGCCGGGCATGGCGGCCAGGATCCCGGGGCGATCGGCCCGACCGGCAAGCGCGAGAAGGACGTGACCCTGGCCATGGCCCGCGAACTGGCGCGCCAGATCAACGCCACGCCGGGGCTGAAGGCCTTCCTGGTGCGCGACAGCGACGTCTTCATCCCGCTGCCGATGCGCGCCCAGCGCGCGCGCGCGGCCAAGGCCGACATCTTCGTCTCGCTGCACGCCGACGCGGCCGAGAACCGCAGCGCGCGAGGCTCGTCGGTCTACGTGCTGTCGACCAAGGGCGCCTCCTCGCAGCGCGCCCGCTGGCTGGCCGACAAGGAAAACGCCGCCGACCTGGTCGGCGGCGTGCGCCTGCAGCAGACCGAGAACGTGCTCGCCGGCGTGCTGCTGGACCTGGCCCAGAGCGGGCACATGCGTGCATCCGAGGACGCGGCCAACCATGTGCTCGGTGGCCTGAAGCGGGTGGGCAACAACCACAAGCCGAACATCGAGCGCGCCAACTTCGCCGTGCTGCGGACTTCGGACATGCCGGCGATGCTGGTGGAGACCGCCTTCATCTCCAACGCCGAGGAAGAGAAGCGGCTGGTCGACCCGGCGTACCAGCGCAAGGTCGCCGGCGCGGTGGTCGACGGCATCAATACCTTCTTCACCCGGCAGCCGCCACCGGGCACGCTGTTCGCCGCGCGCGCCGAGGCCGAAAGCGTGGCCATGGCCGGGGGCGGCACCCCCTGACAGCGTGCGCGCCCGCGCATGCGCGGGCCGACTGATCCCGCTGCCCTGGCTGTTCCCATTGCCTCGGGCGTCCTGCCGGGGCGCCCGCTTCGCGAACCGCCGCGACCCGCCTGCGGCTATCATCACGCGCATGTCTTCCGATCCGGCGCCCGACGCCGCGACGCCGTGCCGATCCGACCGCTTCCGGACACCCTCATCAACCAGATCGCCGCCGGCGAGGTCGTCGAACGACCTGCCTCGGTGGTCAAGGAACTGGTCGAGAACGCACTCGATGCGGGCGCGCGCCGCGTGGACATCGACCTGGAGGAAGGCGGCGTCCGCCTGATCCGGATCCGCGACGACGGGGGCGGCATCGCCGCCGACGAGTTGCCGCTGGCGGTCAGCCGGCATGCCACCAGCAAGATCGCCTCGCTCGACGACCTGGAGGCGGTGGCGACGCTGGGTTTCCGCGGCGAGGCGCTGCCGTCGATCGCCTCGGTCAGCCGCTTCCAGCTCGCCTCGCGCCGGCCCGGCGACGAACACGGCGCGTCGCTGCAGGTCGATGGCGGCCGCGTGGGCGAGATCGCGCCGAAGGCGCACGCGCCGGGCACGACCGTCGAGGTTCGCGACCTGTTCTTCAACGTGCCGGCGCGGCGCAAGTTCCTGCGCGCCGAGCGCACCGAGCTGGGCCACATCGAGGAGTGGCTGCGGTCGCTGGCGCTCGCGCGCCCGGACGTGGAGCTGCGGGTCAGCCACAACGGCAAGCCGTCGCGCCGCTACAAGGCCGGCGACCTCGACGCCGCCGCGCGGCTGGGCGAGACGCTGGGCGAGGACTTCGCCCGCAGCGCGCTGCGCATCGACCACAGCGGCGCCGGCCTGCGCCTGCATGGCTGGATCGCGCAGCCGCACTACTCGCGCTCCAGCGCCGACCAGCAGTACCTCTATGTCAACGGCCGCTCGGTGCGCGACCGCAGCGTCGCCCATGCGGTGAAGCTGGCCTACCAGGACGTCCTGTTCCACGGCCGCCAGCCGGCCTACGTACTGTTCCTGGAACTCGATCCGACCCGCGTCGACGTCAACGTGCACCCGGCCAAGCACGAGGTGCGCTTCCGCGATTCGCGGCTGATCCACGATTTCGTCTATCGCACGCTGCAGGAGGCGCTGGCGCAGACCCGCGCGGGCACCGATGTCGCTTCCATGCCGGGCGCACCGGCGGCAGGCGGATCGCCCGCCTTCGGGTCCGCGGGTGCGATCCAGGGCGCGGCGACGATGGCGGCGTGGACGCCGCAGCCGCAGTCGCTGGGCCTGCGCGTGGACGAGGCGGCAGGCGCCTACGCGGCGCTCTACGGCAGGGCGGAGGCGCCGCCGGAAGCATTCGCGCCGGCCATGCCGCGCCAGGACGCCACGCTGCCGGCCGGCGATGGCCAGGTGCCGCCGCTGGGCTATGCGGTCGCGCAGCTGCATGGCATCTACATCCTCGCCGAGAACGCCGAAGGCCTGGTGGTGGTCGATATGCATGCGGCGCACGAGCGCATCGGCTACGAGCGGCTCAAGGCCGCGCACGACGGCATCGGCCTGCGTGCGCAGCCGTTGCTGGTGCCACTGGTGCTGGCGGTGGGCGAACGCGATGCCGACGTGGCCGAACGCGAAGCGCCGACCCTGGCCGAACTGGGCTTCGACGTCACCCGCAGCGGTCCGCAGGCGCTGAGCGTGCGCAGCGTACCGGCGCTGCTGGCGCATGCCGAGCCGGAGGGCCTGCTGCGCGACGTGCTGGCCGACCTGCGTGAACACGGTGCCACGCGCCGGGTCGCCGCCGCGCGCGATGAGTTGCTGTCGACGATGGCGTGCCATGGAGCGGTGCGTGCGAACCGGCGCCTGACGGTGCCGGAAATGAACGCCCTGCTGCGCGACATGGAAGCCACCGAGCGCTCGGGGCAATGCAACCACGGCCGCCCGACCTGGGCGCGCTTCAGCCTGGGGGAGATGGATCGATGGTTCCTGAGGGGAAGATGAGGTTCGGAAGGTGGGTCGGCGTCGCCATGGGGATGGCGATGCTGCCGGCGATGCTGGCCGGCTGCGGTGGATCGGGCGGCGGCGATGCGGACCGGCAGGCCGCGCCGAAGGTGGACCAGGCGTTCATGGCCGAACAGCAGGCCTGGCGCAACCGGCGGGTGGAAGACCTGCTGCGGCCCGATGGCTGGACCAGCCTGGTCGGCCTGCACTGGCTCGAGCTCAAGGCGCACTACATCGGCAGTGGCGCGCGCATCGGCAACGGCGTGCGCTTCGCGTTCGGCCCGGAGAAGATGGGCATGGTGACGCGCGACGATGCCGGCAAGTGGTGGTTCACGCCGGAGAGCGGGGTCGCCCTGACCTTCAACGGCGAGCCGCTCAAGGGCCGCGTGGCGCTTCCCAGCGACCAGGATCCGGAGCCGGGCGTGATCGGCTTCGACGAAGGCAAGGGCCTGGTCACCCTGCTCAAGCGCGGCGACCGCCATGCGTTGCGGGTGCGGCATGCCGAAGCCAGGACCCGGCTGCAGTTCGCCGGGCTGAGCTACTGGCCGACCGATCCGTCCTGGCGGATCCCGGCGCGGTTCGTGCCGCACCCACCGGGCAAGACCCTGCCGGTCGCCGACATCGTCGGCACCCAGAGCGATTCGCCCAGCCCCGGCGTGGTCGAGTTCGAGCGCGACGGACGGACCTACCGGCTCGAAGCGCTGGGCGAGGCAGGCCGCGAGCTGTTCTTCGTCTTCGCCGACGGTACGAGCGGCCACGGCAGCTACCCGGCCGGGCGGTTCCTCGAGGCCGCATGGCCCGAGGCCGACGGCAAGGTCATGCTCGACTTCAACCGTGCCTACAACCCGCCCTGCGCGTTCACGCTGTTCGCCACCTGCCCGCTGCCACCGGCGGGCAACCGCCTTGACCTGGCCATCGATGCGGGCGAGAAGAACTACAAGTTGCCGGTGCAATGAGCGCCGGCCGGCCCCTGGGAGTCCTCCACGCGATGCCACTGAAGCGTTTCATCAGCGGACTGGCGGCCGCGCTGTCGCTGCTGCTCGCCGGTGCCGCGCCGGCCCACGCCGGTCCGCCGGTTCCACTGCTGTGGAAGGTCTCCGATGCCGACAATGCGGTGTACCTGCTCGGTTCCTTCCACCTGCTCAGGCGCGAGGACTACCCGTTGTCCGCCGATGTCGACGCCGCCTTCGCCGATGCCGAGGGGCTGGTGTTCGAACTCGCGCCGGAGGAGGCCAACGCGCCGGATCTGCCGGCGAGGATGGCGCAGGCGGCGATGCGGACCCGCGCCGGCACCCTCGAGCGGGACCTAGGGCCGGCGCTTTGGGGAAAACTGCAGGGGTACGCCGCGGCCCACCAGCTGCCGCTGGCGCAACTGGCGGCGTTCGACCCGTGGTTCATCGGCCTGACCATCGCCCTGATGGAAATGGGCAAGCAGGGACTGGATCCCGCGTTGGGGCTCGACCGCCATTTCATGGAGGGCGCCGCGCGCGCGGGCAAGCCGACCGCGGGCCTGGAACGTGGCGACGAGCAGATCGCGGTGCTCGCAGGCATGAGCCTGGACGAACAGCGGCAGATGCTGGCCGATGCGCTGCAGCAGGTGGAGGAAGGCCAGGATCGCTACCGCGACCTGCATGCGGCCTGGCGCGCGGGCGATGCGGAGCGGATGTGGAGGGAGATGGCCGCGGAGATGAAGCGCGACTATCCGGCGCTGTACCGCCGCATCAACGTCCAGCGCAACGACGCCTGGCTGCCGAAGCTCGAGCAGCGCCTGGCAAGGCAGGACGACGACACCCTGGTCGTGGTCGGCGCGCTGCACCTGCTCGGCGAGGACGGCGTGGTCGAGAAGCTGCGCGCGAAGGGCTACACCGTCGAGCGGATCTGCTCGGCCTGCAGGCCGTGACCCCTTCGTAGGCGCCGGCCTTGCCCGCGTCGTGCGCGGCAGCGGGATCTCCAGCCCGGACGGGTCAGGCCGCGTCCGGGCGCAACTCCATCACGATGCAGTCCACCGGGCACGCCGGCACGCACAGCTCGCAGCCGGTGCACAGCGGATCCAGGACCACGTGCATCAGTTTGTTGGCGCCGATGATCGCATCGACCGGGCAGGCCTGGATGCACTTGGTGCAGCCGATGCAGTCGGCCTCCACCACCACGGCCACCTGCGGCGGTTTGTGCTCACCACGGGTCCGGTCGTACGGCGCCTCCGGCACCGCCAGCACATGCGCAAGCGCGCGCGCACCGGCGTCGCCACCGGGCGGACACCGATCGATGCCCGCCTCGCCGCTGGCCATCGCTTCGGCGTAGGGACGGCAGCCGGCGTAGCCGCACTGGCCGCACTGGGTCTGCGGCAGCAGGCGGTCGAGGCGCTCGACCAGGTCCGTTGCGGCGATGGGAGGCGTGGTCATGGGGCGGCGGCGACGTCGTGTCCGGCGTCACGCCGGCGCTGCATTATCCATCAGCGCGCCGCCGCGGCAGGGCGACCCGCGGGCGTCAGGCGAGGCGACGCCCGCGGTACCAGCGTTCGTGCGCCAGGGCCAGCATCGGCCGGTCCTCGGCGCTGTCGCCATAGGCGTGGATGCGCCGGTACCGCGACAGGTCGTAGCGTGCGCGGATGTCGGCGGCCTTGTGCGCGCCGCGATCACCACCGAGATAGCGGCCGGTGAGGCGTCCCTCGGCCACTTCGAGCCGGTTGCACAGCAGCTCCATGCCATGTCGGTGGCACCAGGGGGCCAGGTAAAGGTCGAGCGAGCCGGATACCAGGACCAGGGTGTCGCCGCGCGCACGGTGCCAGGCGATGCGTTCCATCATCCAGGGACGCAGCAGGCCAGGCAGCGCTTCGTCGGCATAGCGCCGGCCGGCGGCGGCGACCGCCGCCGGATCGCCGCCGGTGAAGACCAGCCGGGTCACGCGCGTGCGCAGGGCGGTGGCCGAAACCAGGCCCAGCCGGTAGCCGGCCAGCCAGGGTCCGACACGCCAGGCCTCGCCCGCACGCTGCTGCGGGCTGGCGATGCCGCGCAGGAAGCGGGCGTAGGTGTCGCAGGTGGTGACGGTGTGGTCGAAGTCGACCAGGGCCAGATCCATGGTGTCGCCGGCGCACGGGTGCCTGGGGGCAGGGTGGATGCGGTGCCGCGACAACGGCGCTGCCTGCCCGCGGCGCGTCCGCAACGCCAGGAACGTCCGCTTCAGCGGACGGGCATGCCAGGCTGCGCCGCGGGATCGGCGTCGAGCAGGGCCAGCGCGCCGCCGTCGAAGCCGGCGGAGAGGATCATGCCCTCGCTCACGCCGAAGCGCATCTTGCGCGGGGCGAGGTTGGCGATGAACACCACGTTGCGTCCAACCAGCTTCTCCGGTTCGCCGTAGCTGGCGCGGATGCCGGAGAAGATCTGGCGCTGACCCAGCTCGCCGGCGTCGAGCAGGAAACGCAGCAGCTTGTCGGAGCCGTCGACGAAGCCGCATTCGAGGACCTTGCCGATGCGCAGGTCGAGCTTGGCGAAATCCTCGATGCCGATGTGGGCCGTGGCCTCGCCCGCAGGCGCCGGCGCGGCTTCCGGCTTCTTCGCATCGGCCTTCTTCGCCTCGACGGGCTGGGCCGGAGCGGCGGCGAGGGTGTCCTTGGAGGCGTCGGTCATGGCGTCGATCAGCTTGGGGTCGATACGGGTGAACAGCGGGACGTAGCCGGAGGGCAGGGTGCGGCCATCGAGGTCGATGCGGCGGTCCACCGCCAGCTCCACCCCCAGCCAGGCCTCGGCCCGGCCGATGGTCGACGGCACGATCGGCTTGAGGACGCCGGCGATGTCGGCGAACGCCTGCAGCGCGGTGCCCAGCACCAGGTGGAGTTCGTCGCGCCGCGCCGGGTCCTTGGCCAGCGCCCACGGCGCCGCCTGGGCGATGTACTCGTTGACCTGGTCGGCAGCGGCCATCGCATTGCGCGCCACCGCGGCGAAGTTGTCCTCCGCGTAGAGAGCGGCAGCCACGTCGTGCGTATGCGCGCCGACGCTGCCGAGCAGTTCGACCCGCTGGCGCCAGGCATCGCCCAGCGCCTCGGCGTCCGCGGCCAGCGCCGGCGCGGCCCACAGCACGTTGCCGAAATGCGTCTCCAGCAGCTTCGCGCAGCGGCTGGCGATATTGACGAACTTGCCGACCAGGTCGCTGTTCACGCGGGCGACGAAGTCGGACAGGTTGAGGTCCAGGTCGTCGACGCCGCCGGAGGACTTGCACGCGAAGTAGTAGCGCAGCGCATCCGGTGCCAGGCCCACGTCCAGGTAGGTGCGGGCCATGATGAAGGTGCCGCGCGACTTGGACATCTTGGCCCCGTCCACGGTCAGGTAGCCGTTGACGTGCAGGCGCGTGGGCGCGCGCAGGCCGGCGCCGTGCAGCACCGCCGGCCAGAACAGGCCATGGAAGTTGACGATGTCCTTGCCGATGAAGTGGTGCAGTTCGGCGTCGCTGCCGGCCCGGAGGATGGCATCGAAGTCCGCGCCGTTCTCCGCGCACAGGGTGCGGAAGCTGGACAGGTAGCCGATCGGTGCGTCCAGCCACACGTAGAAGTACTTGCCCGGCTGGCCGGGGATCTGGAACCCGAAGTACGGGGCATCGCGCGAGATGTCCCACGCGCGCAGGCCGCCGTCGGCGTCCAGCCACTCCATCAGCTTGGCCTTCACCCCGGGCAGCGCCACGTCGCCGGCCAGCCACTCGCGCAGGAAGCCCTCGAAGCGCCCGACCTCGAAGAAGAAGTGCTCGGAGTCGCGCATCTCCGGGGTGGCCCCGGACAGCACCGACTTCGGCTCCTTCAGGTCGGTCGGCGCGTAGGTGGCGCCGCAGACCTCGCAGTTGTCGCCGTACTGGTCCGGCGACCCGCAATTGGGGCAGATGCCCTTGATGTAGCGGTCGGGCAGGAACATGCCCTTGGCCGGGTCGTAGAACTGGGCCACGTTGCGCCGCGTGATGTGGCCGCCGGCCTCGAGGCGCGCGTAGAACTGCTCGGTCAGTTCGCGGTTCGCGGCGGAGTTGGTCGAGTCGTAATGGTCGAACGCCACGCCGAACGCGGCGAAGTCGCGCTCATGGCTGGCCTGCATGCCGGCGATGAAGGCTTCGGGCGTGACCCCGGCCTTCTCGGCGGCGAGCATGATCGGCGTGCCATGGGTGTCGTCGGCGCACACGTAGTGCACCGTGTCCCCGCGCATGCGCCGCGCCCGCACCCAGATGTCGGCCTGGATGTAGCCGACCAGGTGGCCCAGGTGCAGCGGGCCATTGGCGTAGGGCAGGGCGTTGGTGACGAGCGCAGGGCGGGTCATGGCGGGCACGATGCGAGGGGGCGGGGATTATCGCCCGCGGCCGGTGCGGGGCCCGCCGCCACTGGCGACGCACGGGCCCATGCCCCCGGAAAAGCGACGACCCGGCCGAAGCCGGGTCGCAGGCACGCCTGGCGGGGCGGGACTACTGCCGCAGCCAGGTCTGCGACTTGCAGATGAAGGCGATGCAGCCGGACACCTCCAGCTTCTTGCCGCCCTCGACCAGTTCCATCTTCGACTTGTAGACCTTGCCCTCGTCGGGCTTGAGGATGGTGCCGCCGGCGTACTTGCCGCTGCCGGACGCCTTCATGCCGCGGATGATCTCCATCCCGGTGATCGGCTTGTTCTTGCGGTCGTCGCTGCACTTGTCGCAGACCGGATTGGGCTTGCTCGGGTTGAGCAGCTCGACGATATGGCCGCTGAGGGCGCCGTTGGGCGCCTGGGTGATCTCGACGATCGACTTGGGCTTGCCGGTCTCGCTGTCGATGGTCTTCCACTTGCCGACCACCGGGTCGGCGGCGAGGGCCGAACCGGCGGCGAACAGCGCCGGCAGCAGCAGCGCGGCGTAAATCGATTTGAAACCGGTATTGCGCATATCCCCTCCAGGATGTGGGGGCCGGGCGTCGGAACCCGGGCCGTGGCGCCACTCTAGCGCAGGCGCAAGGGGATGCCTACGCCCGCGTACGGTTCAGCGCCCGGGCTTGTCGCCGAGGACCGTATCGTCCGGTTCGGGGCTCCGTGGCTCGGGCGCATCGGTCTGCGGGGCGGTTGCCGGCACGCGGGAATTCGGGTTTCCGTCCGCGCCGATCTGCTGGACCGGGCCGACGTCGACGCGACCGGTGTAGGAGCGCGCCCAGATCGAATCCTGCAGGGCGCGGTACTGCTTGGGATCCCAGTAGCGTTCGTCGTAGTACTTGGACCCGTCGATCTGGTCGTATGTTCCGCCGGGGCCGGGGACGTAGATCTTCAGCGTGCTGCTGAATCCGGTGCGGCTGCCGGTCTGCTTGGCTCGCTCGCGTCGCAACACCGCCTCGAGCCGCGGTTCGGAGGCGGCGTCGCCGTATTTCGCGTAAACCTCGCGGCCGACCTCGATGGCACGCGCGCGTTCGGCTTCGTCCAGCGCGGCCCAGTAGCGCTCGCGATGGGTGACGAAACCGTCGTAACCGCGCTCCGCCGCCAGGTCCATCCACGCATACGCACGCGGCCGATCCTGGGCCACGCCCTTGGCGGTCCAGAGCATCTCCGCGACCATGCCCTGGGAGGGCTTGTCGCCATACCAGGCCGCGCGCTGGAAGAAGTCGAAGGCGTCGGCGTAGTTGCCTTCACTGAAGCGCTTCTGCCCGTTCAGGCGGAAGCGCAGGTCCGGATGCGAAGAGAGGAAGCCGGCGCTCATCATCAGCGCGTCCTCGGTCGGATCCGGGGGTGGCTTTCGGGTTGGCGTGTCGGCGGCGAACGCGGCCGGAGCCAGCAGCGAAGTGACCAGCAGCAATCCCGCCGCCTTCCAGTGCCTTGTGTGCATGCCATTCCTCCTTGTGGGCGCGACCGTGCGCCTGGCCATTCTGGCCGCGTCGCCGGCACGCCGGAATGGCCGTTAGTCACCCCGACCGCAGGGATGGTTCCCGGGTCGGCGGCGCCGGCCCGGGACCGGCGGTCAGTCGCCCCCGGCGGGTGCGCCCGCCATGGCCGCCGCCCCGATGTTGCGGTCGAAGAACGCCAGCATCTTCGTGTAAAGGGCCAGGTTGTTCTCTTCCTTGTAGAAGCCGTGCATTTCGCCGGACTGGATGAGGGTTTCCACAGGCGGGTTGCCGGCCCTGGCCAGCGCGTCGCGCATCGCCTCGGTCTGCTCGGGCACGGCGCGTTCGTCGCGCGCGCCGGCCACCAGCAGGACCGGGATGCCGACTTTTTCCGCCTGCGCGGTGGGCGAGGCGGCGAGCAGCTCGGCCTTCTCTGTCCCCAGGGTGCGGCGCAGGTACCGCTGCCCGGAGGTGCGCCTGGGGATGTCGCCCTTGGTGAACATCATCTCCATGTCGTAAACGCCGACGTAGCCGACCGCGCACTGGAACAGCCCCGGAGCGCGGATCGGCGCCATCAGCGAGGAGTAGCCGCCGAAGCTGCCGCCGTAGATGCAGATCCGCTCCCTGTCGGCGTAGCCCTGGTCGATCGCCCAACGCGTGGCATCGATGATGTCGTTCTGGATGCCTTGCGCCCACTGCCTGTGGCCGGCGTCGCGGAACGCATCCCCATAGCCGCCCGATCCGCGGAAGTTGACCTGCAGGACGGCGTAACCCCGGTTGGCCAGTAGTTGTGCTTCGCTGTTGAAGCGCCAGCTGTCACGTGGTCCGATCGGGCCGCCATGCGGGTTGACGATCATCGGCAGATTCTTGCCCGTCGAGCCCTTGGGCAGGGTGAGGTAGCCGTAGACGGTCGTGCCGTCGCGGGTCCTGACCGAGAACGGCTTGACCGACGCCATCTGCTTCGGGTCCAGCCACGCGCGGCCCTGCATCAGGAATCGGGCCTTGCCTGCCTTCCGGTCGTACAGGTACAACTCGCCCGGATTGCTGTCGCTGTAGACCGAGACCACTATCTGCTCGCCATCGGTGGTGGCGCTGGCGAAGTCGACCATCTGCCCGGGGAATGCGGCGGCCAGCGAGCCATAGATCTCCGCATCGGGATGCGCTTCGTCGATCAGGGTCACGGTGGGCGCGCCGGCCTCGGTGACCACCGCGATGAGGCTCTTGTCGTCGGTGGACCAGATGGTGCGGCTGATCTCGGCGACCTTGTCCTGGTGCAACGGCGTGAACGAGCCGGTGTTGGTGTCGAGCGTGCCGATCGCATCGGGCGCCTTGCCATCGCTCTGCGAGGCGTAGACCGTGCCATCGGCCGTGGTACGCACCACGCTGAGGTGCTTGCCATCGGTCCTGGACGCGTTGACCAGCGTCCAGGTGCCGTTGTCCTCGCGGCGGTAGAGCTCGCTGCGCTCGTCGTACTCGCCTTCGTCGCCGCGGCTGGACGTGCAGACCGCGAAGCGGGCCTTCTTGGCTGCGTCGAGCGTCATGCTGCATTCTGGCTTGGGTGCGCGCCCGAGCGACGTGCGACGGCCGGTGAGCGTGTCCATCATCACCAGCTCTGTGCCCGCGCCTTCCTTGGAAAGCGGGAAGTTCACTTCCATGATCACGTTGCGGTCGTCGTCACGGAGCGTATCCAGCAGCGAGAAGCGCTCGTTGTCGACCTGCTTGTTGCGCTGGGTCGCATCCCGGGTGCCGTAGAAGATCAGCGGACGCGGCTGGCTGCCGTCGGCATTGACCGCGAACCACTCGCCGGTGCCGAACGGCTGCTCGAAGCTGCCGACCTTGCGCACCGCGGTGAACATGAGCCGCTCCGGGCTTGTCCAATGGAACGCACCGACGCTCTTGTCGTCGGGCAGCTGGTTGACCTTGACCACCGACAGGTTGTCGGTGCGCAACACCGTGAGGACGTCCTGCTCGCCCCGGTCGACGGTCATGGCCAGGTATTGACCGTCCGGCGAAATCTTGACGCCGCTGTAGGTCGGATGCCTGACGAAATCCTCGATTGGTATGGTGGGCGCGGCGGCATGGGTGGGCGCGCTTGCGATCCCGGCAAGCAGCGCAAGGGCAATCCTGCGGTTCATTCGGCCTCCAAATCGTGTTTTGCAAAGAGAAGCCCGGCTTTCGCCGGGCTTCTCGGTCACGCACCTGGCCGTCAGAAGCGCCAGTTCAGGTTCAGGTAGAAACGGCGGCCGAGCGGGTCGGCGCCGATCCACGGCTGGTAGAACGGGTAGGCGGTGAAGCTGTTGTCGAGGCGGTACTGGTTGTCCAGCACGTTGACGACCTGCAGCTCGGCGCTGACGTTGTCGCCGAACCGCTTCTGAACGGACAGGTTGTACAGCATGTACGGCGGGAGCCGGCGCGGGTACCAACCGCCGGCGGCGTTGGTGCCGTCGACCGCGGCGTTGGAGTACGCCGAGCCCAGGCGGGTGCCGAATACCGTAGTGGTCCAATCGCCGTAGTTCCAGCTCACGCTGCCGCGCACGCGGCTGCGCTGGGGAGTCCAGTAGTAGGGCGAGCGGTCGCGGTAGTCGATCAGGTCGTCACCCTCGAGCTGCTTGTACTCGTTGGTCAGGACAAGCGTGTAGGCGAGGTCGGTGGTGAAGGTGCCGTAGCGGTCGGTGTCGTAGCCCCAGCGGTAGGTGGCGTCGATGCCGCTGGTATCGGTCAGCGCGGTGTTGATGTATGCGGAGTTGATCCGCTGGATGCGCTGATCGGTCGGCGCGCCCGGCGAATTCTCTCGGGTGATCAGGGTCAGCACGCTGTCGCAGATCGCCTGGCTCGGGGCCGGGCTGCCGTCGCTAAACGAACCCAGGCGGCAGGCCGCCTCGCTTTGCAGCAGGTAATCGTTGGAGAACTGCGATGCCGCGTCCTCAAGCTTGATCCGGTAGTAGTCGATCGACGCGGACATGCTGTCGGTGATGTCCCACACGAAGCCGGCGCCCCACGACTCGCCTTCTTCTTCCTTCAGCTCCGGGTTTCCGGCGATGAGGGTCTGGGCCTGGTAGATGGTCGGGTCGCCGGTGACGTTGCACTGGGTGCGGGTGCGCGGGCCCTGCGCCGCGCCTGCGCCGGTGCCGGAACGGCAGGCGTACTCGTCGAGCACGCTCGCGAACGACGCCGAGCCCTCGGCATAGACCAGCTGCATGTCCGGGGCGCGGAAGCTGGTGGCATACGAGCCACGCAGCAGCAGGCTGTCGACCGGGCGCCATTCGAGGCCGAGGTTGTAGGTGACCGCGTCGTCGACGTTGGAGATGTCGTCGTACTGGTCCCAGCGCGCCGCCGCCTGTGCGGTCAGCGTCTCGAAGATCGGAATGCGGAATTCGGTGCCGATCGCGAAGCGGTCACGTTCGCCGACCGTACGGCCCGAGCTGGTCAGGTTGTAAATCGTCTGGTCGTCGATGGGGCGCAGCTGGTCGGTGCGCGGATCGCTGCGCAGGTCCACCGTCTGCCGGTTCCACTCGGCCACCGCCGCCCAGCCCAAGGCGCCGGCCGGCAAGTCGAAGAGGTCGCCGTTGATGTTGAAGCCGGCATTGGACGAGCTCGTCTCGCCTTCGTTGATGACCCGGGTCGAGAACGAACGGTAGATGTCGGGCGTGATCGGTGCCGACCACTTGGCCAGGTCGATGTTGTGGACCGGGTACAGGCCGGTGGCGCTGATCACGCCGGTCGAGCTGGCCCAGCCCAGGCGCGGGCCGAGGAAGTAGTTGTGCACCGCCTGGGCGAGCAGGCGCGGACGGTCCTGGCGGTAGCTGTAGTAGCCGTAGCTGCCGAAGGCGTCCCAGTTGAAGCGGTCGCCGATCACGCCGTTCACGCCGGCGGCGATGTCGTAGGTGTACTCATCGAACTTCGAAACCGCTGCCTCGGGCCCGCCCAGTTCCTCGGGCGAGAACACGCGCTGCAGCTGGACCAGGTCGCGGGTGCTGGTATTCCACAGGAACGCGGTCGTTGCACCGGTGCGGGTGGTGTTGAAGCGGTCGCCGCTGGTGCCCCAGAACTCGGTGCCGGAGCTGGCGGCCGACTCGCTTTCGAAGTAACTGGCCGTGGCCCAGGCCTGGGTGGTGTCGGTGATGTCGAACGTGCCGTGGCCGTAAACGCTCATCGCCTCCTGCTTGTTGGAGATCGAGCGGGATGCCGGCTGGGTGAAGGAGCCACAGTACAGGCCGCGCGCGCTGGTGGTGCGCGTCTCGAAGCCGAGCGCGTCGCACGCCGCCTGGCCCGGGTAGTAGGCGTTGTGGTTGACCGGGCCGTTGGCGTTGGCGACGCCGCGGATCATGATCAGCGACAGCGCCGGATTAGTGAAGTCGTAGCCGAGCGGGCCCTTGCGGGTGTCGGACAGGAAGTCGCGCTGGTCCGCGAACACGGGGTCGGTGGCGCGGTACTGCGCCGCCCACACTGCGCTCCAGCGATCGCCGGTCCTGCCGCCGAGCAGTTCGAAGCCGCCCGTGTCGCCGCCGCCATTGGCGGTGGTGCCGGCGGTCAGCCGGAGCTGGTTGCCATCGAAGTTCTCGCGCAGGACGATGTTCACCACGCCGGCGACGGCATCGGAGCCGTAGATCGCCGATGCGCCGCCGCTGAGCACTTCGATGCGCTCGACCGCCGAGCTCGGGATCGCGCGGACGTTGACCACGTTGTTGTCGCGGTTGTAGGGCTGCGGATACTGCGCCGGGCGACGGCCGTTGATCAGGACCAGCGTGTAGCCGGGTCCCAGGTTGCGCAGGTTCACGACCTGGGCATTGGGCGAGAATCCGGTGACGCCGAGGTCGCCGGTATAGGATGTGGTCGCGTTCTGGCTCAGGCTCTGGAGCATGTCCGCGACGCTCTGGAAACCTTCGCGGTCAATGTCTTCGCGGGTGACGACCGTCACCGCGGTCGGGCCCTCGATCTCGGCGCGCTTGATGCGCGAGCCGACCACCGTCACCTTGTCCAGGGTGGCGGTGCCGCCGGAGGCCGTGGCCTGCCCGGAGACGGTCTCCTCGGACGCTGCGCTCACGGTGTCGGCCTGCTGGGCGAAGGCGTGCCCGGCCAGCGGCAGGACCAGGGCGGAGAGAGGGCAGCGCTCAAGCGGTTCCGGGCAGCTCCGGAGACGTTTCTGGCCATCTAGTTTTCCCCTAAGATATTGATTTGAATCGGCTTTTCTTCCCCAGAGCCGAAACCTGAACGAGGCCGTAATGCTCGACCTGGATCGACGTTAACACGCTTTTAATTCCGTTTGCATCCATTTGTCACAATGACGTTCGTCACAGTGAGTTCGATAATTTCATGAGCAACCACCAAGTCCTGACCGCCTCGCTTGAACGGCTGGTCGAGCCGTCTTCACAGCTGCCGCTGGCGGCGCCGCTCGCCCGCTGGAGCGTCCGCGAGCAGGCGCCGGGGCTGGGGGTCGAATTGCTGATTGGATTCCCCGTGACGGCCGATGGCGTCGCAGGCCTGGAGCGGCAGGCGCGGACGCGACTGGAGGCGGCCGGCGCCTCGCTCGCCGTCTTCGACGTCCGCACCCGCATCGCCGCCCACGCGGTCCAGCCCGGCCTGTCGCCCGCGCCGCGCGTGCGCAACGTAATCGCGGTCGGCTCGGGCAAGGGCGGCGTTGGCAAGTCGACCACCGCGGTCAACCTGGCGCTGGCGCTGCAGCGCCTGGGTGCCCGGGTCGGCGTGCTGGACGCGGACGTCTACGGCCCCAGCGTGCCGGCGATGCTCGGCCTGTCCGGCCGGCCGGAGAGCCCGGATGACAAGTCGATCGAGCCGATGCGCGCGTTCGGCGTGGAGGCGATGTCGATCGGCCTGCTGGTCGACACCGACACGCCGATGATCTGGCGTGGACCGATGGCCACTTCGGCGCTGACCCAGCTGTTCACCGACACCCGCTGGGGCGACCTGGACTACCTGGTCGTCGACCTGCCGCCGGGCACCGGCGACATCCAGCTCACCCTGGCGCAGAAGATCCCGGTGGCCGGCGCGGTGATCGTGACCACGCCGCAGGAGATCGCCACGCTCGATGCGCGCAAGGCGCTGAAGATGTTCGAGAAGGTCAACGTGCCGGTGCTGGGCATCGTCGAGAACATGGCCGTGCACGTGTGCTCGAACTGCGGCCATGCCGAGCACCTGTTCGGCCAGGGCGGCGGGCAGGCGATGGCCGCGCAGTACGGCGTGCCGCTGCTGGGGTCGCTGCCGCTGGACCTGCGCATCCGCGAGCAGGGCGACGCCGGCACGCCGGTGGTCGCCGCCGCGCCGGACTCGGCGCCCGCGCAGGCCTACCTGGCCGCCGCGCAGGCGCTGGCCGCGCACCTGGCGGGGCGGCCGCGGGCCTCCATCCCGATCGCCTCGAGCCTGGCCTGATATCCGGCCCAGGGGGGCCGTGGCAGCGACGCTCGCGCCGCGACGGCGCATGCCAGGGCTGCGGCGGGTGGGCAGCGGGGCGAGCCCCGCTCTACAATCCCGCGGTCACGGGCCGCTGCGGCCCAGGGAATAGCGCATGAGCATCAAGAGCGACCGCTGGATCCGCCGCATGGCCGAGCAGCACGGGATGATCGAGCCGTTCGAACCGGGCCAGGTCAAGCATGCGGCCGACGGCAACCGCATCGTCAGCTACGGCACCTCCAGCTACGGCTACGACGTGCGCTGCTCGCGCGAGTTCAAGGTGTTCACCAACATCAACTCGACGATCGTCGATCCCAAGCACTTCGACCCCAAGAGCTTCGTGGATATCGAGGCCGACGAGTGCATCATCCCGCCTAACTCCTTCGCCCTGGCGCGCACGGTCGAGTTCTTCCGCATCCCGCGCGATACGCTGGTGGTATGCCTTGGCAAGAGCACGTACGCGCGCTGCGGGATCATCGTCAACGTGACCCCGCTGGAGCCGGAGTGGGAAGGCCACGTGACCCTGGAATTCAGCAACACCACGCCGCTGCCGGCGCGCATCTACGCCAACGAGGGCGTGGCGCAGATGCTGTTCTTCCAGTCCGACGCGGACGATGTCTGCGAGACCTCGTACAAGGACCGCGGCGGCAAGTACCAGGGACAGACCGGAGTCACGCTGCCGCGCACCTGAGGCGGAGCGGCCCGCCGCGGCGGGCAACGAAGGAGGGCGCGGATATCCGCGCCCTTTGCATGCCAGGCCGGCGAAGGCGGCCGGGTCGTCGCCGGCGCGGCGGCCAATGGCCGCGCGTCGGGCGCTCCGGCGACGAACGGGTCAACCGGTCCGGGCCGCGTGCCCGGCCGGCAACAGCTTGCCGACGCCCGCGGCGATCAGCAGCGCCGGCCACCAGGTCGCCAGCAGCCGGCCGGCATCGATGTCCAGGCCGAGGTTGTCCAGCAGGAACAGGCTGCCCAGCGCGATCAGGACCAGGGCGGGGATCAGGCGGCGATGCATCGTGGCGACCTCGGCAGGGTGTGGTGCCATCGTCGATGCCTGCGGTCTCCGGAACAGGTGCCGGAAGTCAGCTTTTCGACCTGCCGGACGGCACCGTGGCCGCGTGGAGGCCGGCCCTCGTGCCGCGGTTTTCCCGGCTACTTGCGCCGCAGCAGCATGCCGACGCCGACGGCGACCAGCACCGCCGGCCACCAGGTCGCCAGCAGGCTGCCGAGGCCGCTGTCGATCCATCCCAGGTTGCGGGCCAGGAAGAACAGGCCCAGGACGATCAGGACGAGCGCGGCGAAGACGTTGGAGCCCATGGCGTGGTGTGGTCGGCGGTCGGGGTCGGGGCGCCTATCCTAGCCGTGAACGCCACATCGCCGCACGCTGCGCCAGCGCGTCGGCCGCGTGCCGCACCGCCGTGCCGCTGCCCCACACCGGGCCTGGCCAGGCGGCGTCGCCCGCATGGCGGCCGACGATGTGCACGTGCAGCTGGCGGACGATGTTCCCCAGCGCGCCGATGTTGACCTTCTCCACTCCCGGCTCGGCGCGCAGCAGCTGGCTGGCCCGGTTGAGCTCGGCCAGCAGCAGGCGCTGCTGGCCGCCGTCCAGGTCGATCCATTCGGCCGCGCCGTCCACGCGCGGCACCAGCAGCAGCCACGGAAACCGCGTGTCGTCCATCAGCCGGACCTGCGACAGCGGGCCATCGGCGATGAACACGCTGTCGGCGGCCAGGCGTGGATCGAGGACGAACCCGGCGCTCATCGCAGGTGCTCGGCGAAGAAGGCCAGGCTCCGGGCCCGCGCCAGGGTGGCGCTGCCCTTGCCGTAGGCGTCCGGATCCACGTCGCGGTTGAACGCATGCCCGGCCGGGTAGGTATGCACCGCCATGGCCGGCAGGGCGCGCCGGTGCGCCTCGACCGCCGATGGCGGGATCGAGGCGTCGTGTTCGCCGAAGTGGAACATCACCGGCGCCCTGGGCGCCGTGGTCAGCGCCTGATCCTCCAGGAACGGCAGGTCGCGCGCGCCGTAGTAGCTGACCGAGGGCAGCCCGAGCCTGAGTGCCGACAGCATCGCCACGGTGCCGCCCCAGCAGTAGCCGACCGTGCCGACCGCCTCGGGCTGGTGCAAGGCGGCCAGGCGCGAGCGCAGGTGCGCGGCGGCGCTGGCGACGATGTCCAGTGCCGCATCCAGGCCGAGCCGGCCTACCAGCTCGCGGCCGCGCAGCGAACTGGCGGAGTCATAGGCCAGCTCCACGCCGCGCTCGACCGGATCGAAGAAGGCCGGCGCCAGCACGGCGTAGCCCTCGGCGGCGTAACCGTCGGCGACATCGCGGATGTGCGCATTGACGCCGAAGATCTCCTGGACGACGACCAGGCCGGCCTTCGGCGACGAGGGCGGTTCGGCCTGCCAGGCGGCGACCGCGCCTTGCGGGGTGTCTAGCTCGATCCACTGGCCCATGCCTGCGCTCCGGTCGGGTGGAGCGCCAGTGTAGGCGCTCGCGGTGCGGCGCCGGTGGAGGCGCCGGGCGGCAGGCCCATCCTGAACGCCGCGCCCGGCGCCCGCCGGGGGCCGCGGGGCGGCGCGTATAATTCCGCGCCCGGCCACGCCGGGCCGCCCATGCGCGGCAGCCCGTTCCTCCCGAGTTCTTCCCATGTCCCTGCAGAACCCCAAAGTCGGCTTCGTCAGCCTCGGCTGCCCGAAGGCGCTGGTCGATTCCGAACGCATCCTCACCCAGCTGCGGGTGGAGGGCTACGACATCGTCCCCAGCTACGACGCCGCCGACGTGGTGGTGGTCAACACCTGCGGCTTCATCGACTCGGCCGTGGCCGAGTCGCTGGATGCCATCGGCGAGGCGATGAACGAGAACGGCAAGGTCATCGTCACCGGTTGCCTGGGCAAGCGCTCGGAGCTGATCCGCGAGCAGTATCCGGACGTGCTGTCGGTCTCCGGCCCACAGGACTACGGCAGCGTGATGGAAGCCGTGCACAAGGCGTTGCCGCCGAAGCACGACCCGTTCCTGGACCTGGTGCCGGACTACGGACTCAAGCTGACGCCGCACCACTACGCTTACCTGAAGATTTCCGAGGGCTGCAACCACCGCTGCAGCTTCTGCATCATCCCCTCGATGCGCGGCGACCTGGTCTCGCGCCCGGTCGATGAGGTGCTGCGCGAGGCCGAGCGCCTGGTCAAGGGCGGCGTGCGCGAGCTGCTGGTCGTCTCGCAGGACACCTCGGCCTACGGCGTGGACCTGAAGTACGCCTCGCGCACCTGGCGCGGCCGCGAGTACCAGACGCGGATGAAGGCGTTGTGCGAAGGCCTGTCCGAGCTCGACGCCTGGACCCGCCTGCACTACGTCTACCCGTACCCGCACGTGGACGATGTCATTCCGCTGATGGCCGAAGGCAAGGTGCTTCCGTACCTGGACATCCCGTTCCAGCACGCCAGCCCGCGCGTGCTCAGGCTGATGAAGCGGCCCGGCGCGGTCGACAAGACCCTGGAGCGCGTGCAGCGCTGGCGCGCGATGTGCCCGGAGCTGACCCTGCGTTCGACCTTCATCGTCGGCTTCCCCGGCGAGACCGAGGCCGAGTTCGAGGAGCTGCTCGATTTCCTCGATGAAGCACAGCTGGACCGGGTCGGTGCGTTCGCCTATTCGCCGGTCGACGGCGCGGCGGCCAACGCGCTGCCCGACCCGGTGCCCGAAGAGCTCAAGCAGGAACGCCTGGCCCGTTTCATGGAACGCCAGGGCGAGATTTCCGCCGCGCGCCTGGAGGCCAAGGTCGGCACCGTGCAGCGCTGCCTGGTCGACCTGCTCGACGGCGAGCTGGCGATCGCCCGCTCGATGGCCGACGCGCCGGAGATCGACGGCGTGGTCCAGATCCAGGATGGCCGCGACGCCGGCCTGCAGGTCGGCGAGTTCGTCGACGTGCGGATCATGGGCAGCGACGAGCACGACCTGTACGGCGAGGTCGAGTACGCCGAAGCCGGCGACACCTCGCCGCTGGGCCTGCGCCTGGTCTGAGCTTCGCGCCACGCCTGCGGCTTCGGTAGAGCGGGGCTTGCCCCGCTGCCGCCTTTCCGGCGCACGCGCAGCGGGGCAAGCCCCGCTCTACGCGGGCCCGGCCCCGCGCGCCCAACGATCGGCGGCCTATCCATTGCCATCGCCATCGCCATCGCCTCTCCGGCGCACCAGCCCGTTCAATCGCCGTACTCGACCGCCACCACCGCGAAGCGCGCCGGGCCACCGGGCAGCTGCGCTTCCACTTCGTCGTCCACGCGCTTCTTCAGCAGCGCGCGCGCCAGCGGCGAATCGATGCTGATCCAGCCGGTCGACGCATCGGTCTCGTCCGGGCCGACGATGCGGTAGCGGCTCGACTCGCCGCTGTCGATCCGCTCCAGCTCGACCCAGGCGCCGAAGAACACCGCATCGCGGTCCGCGGGCGCCTCGTCGACCACGCGCAGCGCCGGCACGCGCTTGCTCAGGTAGCGCACGCGCCGGTCGATCTCGCCGAGCTGCTTCTTGCGGTAGGTGTATTCGGCGTTCTCCGAACGGTCGCCCTCGGCCGCGGCCGCGGCCAGCGCCTTGACCACTTCCGGGCGCCGGACCCGCCACAGGTCATCCAGCTCGGCCTTGAGCCGGTCGTGGCCGCCGCGGGTGATCAGGGCGGTGCTTTTCTCGGGGGGCGGGCGCCAGCGGCTCATGCGTTATGGAGTGGATCAGCGGAAGGGGCGTGATCCTAGCGCCAGCCGCTGGCACGGTCAGCACGCACGCGACGCGCCACGTTCATTCGACCTCGTGCGCGCGGTGGAGGCTGCGCCCGCGCGGATCGTCGACCGGTTCGATGCAGCTGCCCTCGGTGAGCACCATCAGGTCGTCCAGGGCGAGCGCGAACTCGCGCGGCCGCGGGCCCGCGCCAGGCAAGGCGCCTTCGGGAACAAGCCGTACGCACGTGCCGTTCCATTCCAGCGACCACTGGCCGCGCTCGACCGGCAAATCCACGAGGGTGGCGCGGCAATGCGCCTGCAAGGCATAGCGATGATCGCCGCCGAGCTCCAGCAGGACGTCGGCCCCGGCGCAGCCGGCCAGGGGCAGGGTGCCGAAGAACAGGCCTGGGATCGAGGCCGCCGGGGGACCAGGGGCGTCGCTGGCCGGCGCCGCGACCGGAACGGTGGCGGCCAATGCGAGCGCGAACGCGAGGCGGCGCGGGGAGGTCGTCATGGCCGGGCGGTCTGGCGCGGTTCAGCGCTTCCTGCCGCCGAACAGCCCGCCGAGGATGCCGCGCACGATCTGGTTGGTGATGGTGCGCGCGGCCTGCTTGCTCGAGGCCTCGATCACGCCCTGGCGGCGGCCGGTGCCGAACAGCACGTCGTTCACCGCCTTGCCGAAGCCGCCTTCCTCCCGTGCCGGTTCCTGCTTGCCGCCGCCGCGCCGCGCCGGCGGCGCCTGCGCGCCGTCGGCGGCGGCCTGCGCGCGTGCGGCGAGCATCTCGGTGGCCGATTCGCGGTTGACCGCCTGGTCGTAGCGGGGACCGAGCGGGCTGGCGGCGCGGACCTGGTTGCGTTCGGCCTCGCTGATCGCACCCATCCGGCAGCGCGGCGGCGCGACCATGGTCTGCTGGACGGGGGAGGGCACGCCCTTGTCCTGCAGCGTGGACACCAGCGCCTCGCCGGTGCCCAGCTGCGACAGCGTCGCGGCCACGTCCAGCTTCGGGTTCGGGACGAAGGTCTCGGCCGCCGTCTTCACCGCTTTCTGGTCGCGCGGCGTGTAGGCGCGCAGCGCGTGCTGCACGCGGTTGCCGAGCTGGCCGAGGATGTTGTCGGGGACGTCGTCGGGAAACTGCGAGCAGAAGTACACGCCCACGCCCTTGGAGCGGATCAGGCGCACGACCTGCTCGATCCGCTGCTGCAGCGCCGGCGGCGCGTCGTCGAACAGCAGGTGCGCCTCGTCGAAGATGAAGGCCAGCCTGGGCTTGTCCAGGTCGCCGACCTCCGGCAGGTTCTCGAACAGCTCCGACAGCAGCCACAGCAGGAAGGTCGCGTACAGGCGCGGCTTGAGGATCAGCTGGTCGGCGGCGAGGATGCCGATCACGCCGCGGCCGTCGTGGTTCACGCGCATGACGTCGGCCAGTTCCAGGGCCGGCTCGCCGAAGAAGCCCTCGCCGCCGTCCTGCGCCAGGCGCAGCAGCGCGCGCTGGATCGCCGCGACCGACTGCGCGCTGACCAGGCCGTACTCGGCCGACACCGCCTTGCGCTCTTCCGCGACGAGGGCGAGCAGGGCGCGGAGGTCGTCCAGGTCCAGCAGCAGCAGGCCGCGGTCGTCGGCCAGCTTGAACACGATGTCGAGCACGCCGGACTGGGTGTCGTTCAGTTCCAGGATGCGGCCGATGAGGGTGGGCCCCATTTCGCTGACGGTGGTGCGGACCGGGTGGCCGAGCTTGCCGTACAGGTCCCAGAACACCACCGGGCTGGCGCCGGGCGCGTAGTCGGCCACGCCGATCTGCGCGGCGCGCTGGAGGAGCTTCTCATTGCCGTCGCCGGCCACCGCCAGCCCGGCCACGTCGCCCTTCACGTCGGCCATGAAAACCGGCACGCCCAGCCGCGAGAAGCCTTCGGCCAGGGTCATCAGGGTCACGGTCTTGCCCGTGCCGGTGGCGCCGGCGACCAGGCCGTGGCGGTTGCCGTACTTCGGCAGCAGGGTGACCGGAATGTCGTCGGTGAGGCCCTTGCCGAGCAGGATCGGGTCCATGCGTATGTCCTGGTGAGGAAGGTCTGGCTCGCCGCCGATCCTAGCGGCACGGCCGGCGGCAGGGCTAGCCGGAGGCGCGCGCCCGCGTCGCGGGTTGCCGCATGAGGTCCCCCGCGGCTACCCTGCCGGTCGCTTCGTCCGTTGCAACCACGATGTCCCCCCGCCTTCCGAAATACTGGCCGCTTGCCGCCGCCGCATTGCTGTGCATCGTTCCCGCCGCCCACGCGCAGCGGGTCTCGGCCAAGGACAGGGCCGCCTCCGACGCGCTGGTCCAGCGCATGTCCGCCGCCGAGCAGCGCTACCGGGACGCCCTGGTGCTGGCCGCCAATGGCGATCCCAAGGGCACCACCGAGAGCAACGCGGCGCTGGAGGACATGGAGGACGTGGTCGACGCCTGCGTGAAGCAGAAGGGCTGCCCGCTGTCGGACGTGCTGGCGACCTGGAAGCGCCTGCTCAAGGCCGAGGTCGACGCCGCCGGCGAGGAGCTGGACGAGGATCCCGGCGAGGAAGGCCTGCTGGAGGCCGATACCGCGCTGGCCGCCGACATCCCCGAGGCCGCGCGCGCGGCGCGACTGCTCGGCGACGACCATCGCCACACCTTCGACCGCATGGTCGAGTTCAATCCGGCGATCCAGGCCGGCATCCGCCGCTGGCTGACCGACATGCGCCCGCAGCTGATGACCAGCTACGAAAACTACCGGACCATGCGCCACCTGATGTGGCCGGAGTTCGAACGCCGCGGCCTGCCGGAGGCGCTGCTGTTCGGGATCATGGCCAAGGAATCCAACGGCCGCGTGCATGCGGTCTCGCGCGCCGGCGCCGCCGGGCCGATGCAGTTCATGCCGGCCACCGGGCGCCGCTTCGGGCTCGGCCCGGACGACAGCGGTTTCGACAGCCGCTACGACCCGCGCAGCGCGGCCATGGCCAGCGCCGCCTACCTCAACGAGCGGCTGCGCCAGCTCAACAACGACCTGGAGCTGTCGCTGGCCGGCTACAACGGCGGCGAAGGCCGGGCCCTGCGCGTGCACCGGCAGAGCGGCGGCACCGGCTTCTGGAACGCCTCGGTCTACGACCAGTTCCCGGCCGAGACCCGCGATTACGTGCCGATGGTGATCGCCGCGGCGTGGATCTACCTGCACCCGCGCCAGTACGGCGTGGTCTTCCCGAAGGTCGATGCGCAGCCGGCGCAGCTCAGGCTCACGCGCCCGGCCAGCATCTACGAGCTGACCGTGTGCCTGGGCAACAGCGGCAACCGCGACGGCTACATGCGCGCGCTGCGCAACCTCAATCCGCGCTATGAAGCGGAGGCGTGGATCCCGGCCGGTACCGTGCTCAGCGCGACCACGCGCATCGTCGGCCTGTACCACCGCCATTGCGAGCACGGCCCGCGTGCCGACCTGGCCCGCGCGCTGGTGACGGCCAACGTCAATGCGGCCATCGTCAGCGACACCCCGGCTGGCAATGTCGCGGTGGGCGACCTGGTGAGCCTGCCGGGCGAGGTCGCCGCGCCGGCCCCGGCCCCGGCCAAGGCGAGGGCGCGTACCCATCGCGTGGCCAAGGGCGACACCCTCGGTCGCATCGCCCAGCGTTACGACTGCGAGGTCAAGGCGCTGGCCCGGGCGAACGGGCTCAAGGCGCCCGCCTACAGCGTGCGCCAGGGCCAGCAACTGAAGCTGGAAGGCTGCGGATCGTAGGCCGTTCTCGATGGGCGGCACGAGGTCGCCTGTGTCCGGGGCGTCGTGTCGCCGATGAATCGGCTCCTACATGGCCACAAGCCGCCGCGCTCCCTGTAGGAGCCCATCCTCATGGGCGACCGCGGGCATCCGACCAACAGGGCGTCGTCCGTGCCGACGCCGTCGGGTCGCCGATGAATCGGCTCCTACATGGCCAGAAGCCGCCGCGCTTCCTGCAGGAGCCCATCCTCATGGGCGACCGGGGCATCCGGCCAACGAGGCGTCGTCCGTGCCGACGCCGTCGGGTCGCCGATGAATCGGCTCCTACATGGCGAGAAGCCGCCGCGCTCCCTGTAGGAGCCCATCCTCATGGGCGACCGGACATCGGCCCCGCGAGGGCGTCGCCAGTGCACCCGCGCCGCCGACGGACCGGCGCCTAGGGTCGATACGCCAGGGCCTGCCCCAGCCGCACCGGCGACTCGGCCGCCAGGCCGGGCGCCAGCGTCGCCGCGCCCGGCGGCAACAGTACTACTACCGTGGAGCCGTAATTGAACCGCGCCATCTCGGCGAAGCGCTCCAGCACGATGCCCTTGCCGCGCCAGTCCTTGCGGGTGACGTCGTCGCCGTAGGCGGGGATCTCCTCGCCGCTCCACACCGTTTCCACGCCCGAGACCAGCAGGGCGCCGACCATCACCGAGGCCATCGGCCCGAAGTCGGTGTCGAAATGGCAAACCAGCCGCTCGTTGCGCGCGAACAGCCGCGGCACCCCGCGCACGGCGGCCGGGCCGACGCTGAAAAGGCGGCCGGGCACGTGCACCGTTTCGCGCAGGACCCCGGTCCAGGGCATGTGCACGCGGTGGTAGTCACGTGGCGACAGGTACACGGTGGCGAAGCTGCCGCCGGCGAACACGCGCGCGGCCTCGGCATCGCCAAGCAGCTCGCTGGCGGTGAACGACTGGCCCTTGGCCTGGAAGATACGGCCGTCGGCCTCGATCGCACCGAGCTGGCTGATCCGGCCGTCGGCCGGCATCAGCAGCGCGCGCGGATCCGGATCCGGGGTGCGCGCGCCCGGCTTGAGCGCGCGGGTGAAGAACGCATTGAAGCTGGGATAGGCGCTCGGATCCGGCTGCGCCGCCTCGGCCAGGTCGACGTCGAAGCGGCGCACCACCGTGTCGATGAAGCGCTGCTTGAGCCAGGGATTCTCCGAATACGCGGCGCTGCGCGCGATCGAGCACAGCAGCCGGTGTGGCAGGGCCCAGCTCAGCGTGGTCAGCAGGCTCATGGCGCGCGGTCCGCGGAGGTCAGGCGGGCCAGGTCGTCGGCGATGGCCGCCGGCTTGAACGGCGGGCGGATCAGCCCGGCCAGGCGGCCCTGCGGATCGAGCACGGCGATATTGGCCGAGTGGTCGACGCTGTAGTCCTGCGGGTTCTGGTCGAAGCCCTTGCCGGGCACCTTCATGAAGACGAAGCCGATCGAGGTGGCGAACTTCTCCAGCGCCGGCACGTCGGCGGTCGCGGCCAGCGTGTCCGGATGGAAGGCGTGGGCGTATTCGCCGGCCTTGCCGGGGGTGTCGCGATCCGGGTCCACCGACACGAACAGCACGCGCGGGCGGGTCGATTCGGGCAGCGCTTCCCACTGCTTCTGCGCCTGCGCCAGTTCGGCCAGGGTGGTGGGGCACACGTCCGGGCAGAAGGTGAAGCCCAGGAACACCAGGGTCCAGTGCCCGGCGAGCTCGCCAGGCACCAGCGGCGTGCCGTCGGACTGGCGCAGGTTGAAGGCCGGCAGATCGCGCGGCTGCGGCAACAGCGTCACCGCCTGCAGCGGCGGGGCGGCCGGCGCATCGTCGCGGCCCAGGAAGTGGAAGGCGGCCAGCAGGCCCAGGCCGGCGGCCAGTGCGGCGACGAGGATGTAGCCGAAGGTGCGGTTGAACATGCGGTCCAGCGTCCGGGAAGGGTTTTCGTGCCGGCCATGATAGCGGCAGGGGCGGGTACGGACCGTCGATGGCCTATAATCGCGGGCCGTTTCCGACCCGGCCGCCACGCGCGGCGCCGCGCCATGACCGCAGATCCGGCCGCCGAGCTGCACACGATCATCGACCTGATCCGCTACGGCGGCAGTCGCTTCAACGAGGCCGGGCTCACCTTCGGCCACAGCTACGACAACGCGATGGACGAGGCCACGCAGCTGGTCCTGCACGCGCTGCACCTGCCGCACGACCTGAGCCCGGTCTACGGCCAGTCGCGGCTGACCACGCGCGAGAAGCACCGGATCCTGGCCCTGTTCCAGCGCCGCATCGACGAGCGCGTGCCGGCGGCCTACCTCACCGGCGAGGCGTGGTTCGCGGGCTTGAGCTTCAAGAGCGATGCGCGCGCGCTGGTGCCGCGCTCGCCCATCGCCGAGCTGATCGAGTCGGGCTTCGAGCCGTGGCTGGGCGGGCGCGAAGTGCGCCACGCGCTGGACCTGTGCACCGGCTCGGGCTGCATCGCCATTGCGATGGGCCACCACAACCCGGACTGGCAGGTCGACGGCGTGGACATCAGCGACGACGCGCTGGCCCTGGCCGCCGAGAACAAGGCGCGCCTGCACGCCGACAACGTGACCCTGCTCAAGTCCGACCTGTTCGCCGGGCTGACCGGGCGCCACTACGAGCTGATCGTCACCAATCCGCCGTACGTGACCGACGACGAGACGGACGCGCTGCCCCGCGAATACTCGTACGAGCCGGAACTGGGCTTGCGTGCCGGCCCGGACGGGCTGGACCTGGTGCTGAAGATCCTGCGCGACGCGCCGCTGCACTTGTCGCAGGACGGCCTGCTGATCTGCGAGGTCGGCGAATCCGAGCGCCACCTCGTCAGGCTGTTGCCGGAGCTGGACCTGGCCTGGATCGAGTTCAAGGTCGGGCAGATGGGCATCTTCGCGGTCGAATGCCGCGAGCTGATCGCGCACAACGCGCGCATCGCCGAGCTGGCTGCGGCGCGGGGTTGAGGCGGGCAGGGCGTGCGTCGGCTGCGGCCGTACGCCTGCTTCCCATGGTCTAGAAGCAGGAGCGCGGGCGCCGGAAGGAGTCCGCCAGCGCACGGGGTGTGGTCCATCCCTCGGGCAGGCGTCCTGCCTTTACTCGGGTCGTGGCACATCCATGTGCCACTTGGACCATCCCCCGTGCGGCGGCGGACGCCCTTCCGAAGCGAGCGCTCTTGGCGCTTCTCACAGAAGGTGGAAACCGTTGCCAAGGCAACATTTCCCCCAGCCTGCCGCACTGCAGCAGTGGCGCCCGATATGCGATCCTAGCCCGTCTTCCCACCGGTTCCCCTCCGCGGAGCGGCGTCTTGAGCAGCAACACCTTCGGCAAGCTGTTGTCGGTCACCACCTTCGGCGAATCGCATGGCCCGGCCATCGGCTGCGTCGTCGATGGTTGCCCGCCCGGGCTGGAGATCGCAGCGGAGGAGTTCGCCCCCGACCTGGAGCGGCGCGCCACCGGCAAGAGCCGCCATACCTCCGCGCGGCGCGAGGCCGACGAGGTCGAGATCCTGTCCGGGGTTTACGAAGGCCGCACCACCGGCACGCCGATCGCGCTGCTGATCCGCAACACCGACGCGCGCAGCAAGGACTACGCGAACATCGCCGCGCAGTTCCGCCCCGGCCATGCCGACTACACCTACTGGCAGAAGTACGGCATCCGCGACCCTCGCGGCGGTGGCCGCAGTTCGGCGCGCGAAACCACCATGCGCGTGGCCGCGGCGGTGATCGCCAAGAAGTGGCTGCGCCAGCGCTACGGCGTCACCGTGCGCGGCTTCCTGTCCCAGCTCGGTGAGGTCAGGCCCGCGGGCTTCGAATGGAGCGCGGTGGAGGGCAACCCGTTCTTCTGGCCGCATGCGGCACAGGTGCCGGAACTCGAGGCGTACATGGACGCGCTGCGCAAGTCCGGCGATTCGGTCGGCGCGCGCGTCACCGTGGTGGCCGACGGCGTGCCGCCGGGCTGGGGCGAACCGATCTACGGCAAGCTAGACGGCGACCTGGCCGCCGCGCTGATGAGCATCAACGCGGTCAAGGGCGTGGAGATCGGCGACGGCTTCGACGTCGTCGCGCAGAAGGGCACCGTGCACCGCGACCTGATCGCGCCGGAGGGCTTCGCCAGCAACCATGCCGGCGGCATCCTCGGCGGCATCTCCACCGGCCAGCAGGTGGTGGCTTCGATCGCGCTCAAGCCGACGTCGAGCCTGCGCCTGCCCGGGCCGACGGTCGACCTGCACGGCGATCCGGTCGAAGTGGTCACCACCGGCCGCCATGATCCCTGCGTCGGCATCCGCGCCACCCCCATCGCCGAGGCGATGGTCGCGCTGGTGCTGATGGACCAGGCCCTGCGCCACCGCGCCCAGTGCGGGGATGTCGGCGAGGTCTCCCCGCGGATTCCGGCCGGTCCCGGCCTGGGCGAAGGCGGGCAGGACTAGGCCATGGCCGTCGCGCGTCCCCGCGTCTGGGTGTCGCAGCCGCTGTTCGACGACATCGTCGACCAGCTGGCGGCGCATTGCGACGTGGACGCCGTGGCGACGGTCACCGAACACGCGCCGGCCGACGTGGCCGCGGCGCTGCGCGACGCCGACGGCGCGCTGGTCACCCTCAACGAACGCATCGGCGCGGCCGAGCTGGCCACCGCGCCGCGACTGCGCGCGATCGCCAATGTCGGCGTCGGTTACAACAACCTGGACATCGATGCGCTCGATGCGCGCGGCATCATCGCGACCAACACGCCCGACGTGCTGACCGAGACCACGGCCGACCTGGGTTTCGCCCTGCTGATGGCGGCCGCGCGCCGGATCACCGAATCAGAGCGCTGGCTGCGCGAGGGGCAATGGAAGCAGTGGTCGTTCTCGACCATGCTCGGCGCCGACATCCATGGCAGCACGCTGGGCATCCTGGGCATGGGCCGGATCGGGCAGGCCATCGCCCGCCGCGGCCACCACGGCTTCGGCATGAAGGTGCTGTACCACAACCGGTCGCGCCTGCCCGAAACGGTGGAGCGCCAGGTCGGCGCGCGCCACGTGGGATTCGAAGAACTGCTGGCGCAGGCCGACCACCTGGTGCTGGTGCTGCCGTACTCGGCGGCCAGCCACCACATCATCGATGCCGCCGCACTGGCGCGGATGAAGCCGACCGCCACGCTGGTGAACGTCGCCCGCGGTGGCCTGGTCGACGAGCTGGCGCTGGCCGATGCGCTGGCCAACGGCCGCCTCGCGGCGGCTGGCCTGGACGTCTACGAAGGCGAGCCGGAGGTGCGGACGGAGCTTCTGGCGCTGCGCAACGTGGTGCTGACCCCGCACGTCGGCAGCGCCAGCCTGGCCACGCGCCGGGCGATGGTGCAGTTGGCGGTGGACAACCTGGCTGCCGCGCTGGGGTTCGGCCCGAACGCGGGCAATCCGCCCACGCCGGTCACCGCCAAGAAATCGACCATCGCCACTGCCGGCATTACCGGCGCGGGCAAAACCGCCGCCGGCTCGATTACCGATATTGCCGGCGCGGGCAAAACCGCGGCCGGCAAACGGTAGGGAACCTCCCAGGCGCTCGACGACACAGCCGAGCCGCACCCCCGGAAGAGGTTCCCCGAACCCGGCCCGCACGCGCGCACCGCGCGACACCGCATCCAACTATCCCGATTACAGAACGGAACCGAGAACACCCATGAGCACTGCAGAACGTCGTTTCACCGTCGCCGTCGTCGGCGCCACCGGCGCAGTCGGCGAGACCATGATGTCCATCCTGGCCGAGCGCCAGTTCCCCGTCGGCGAGCTGGTCGCCCTGGCCTCGGAGCGATCGGCCGGCGGCGAGGTCGACTTCGGCGGCCGCAAGGTGCCGGTGCGCGACCTGGCCACCTTCGACCCCGCGGGCGTGGATATCGCCCTGTTCTCGGCCGGCGGCAGCGTCTCCAAGGAGTACGGCCCGAAGTTCGCCGCCGCCGGCGCGGTGGTGATCGACAACTCCTCGGCCTTCCGCTACGACGACGACGTGCCGCTGGTGGTCTCGGAGGTCAACCCGGAAGCGGCGAAGCGGCGCCCGCGCGGCATCATCGCCAACCCGAACTGCTCGACCATGCAGATGCTGGTCGCGCTGGCGCCGATCCACCGCGAGTACGGCATCGAGCGGATCAACGTGGCCACCTACCAGTCGGTTTCCGGCGCCGGCCGTTCGGCGCTGGAGGAGCTGGGCCGCCAGACCGGCGCGCTGCTCAATTTCCAGGACGCCGACCCGCAGCGCTTCCCGGTGCAGATCGCCTTCAACCTGATCCCGCACATCGACGACTTCCAGGACAACGGCTACACCAAGGAAGAGATGAAGCTGGTCTGGGAGACGCGCAAGATCCTTGGCGACGACAGCATCCAGGTGAACCCGACCGCCGTGCGCGTGCCGGTGTTCTTCGGCCACTCCGAGGCGGTGGCGATCGAGACGAGGAAGAAGGTCACCCCCGAGGCGGCGCGCGCGCTGCTCGAGCAGTCGCCCGGCGTGGAAGTGGTCGACGAGCGCAAGGCCGGCGGCTACCCGACCCCGGTGACCCATGCCTCGGGCAACGACGCGGTCTACGTCGGCCGGATCCGCGAGGACTTTTCGCACCCGCGCGGCCTGAACCTGTGGATCGTCTCGGACAACATCCGCAAGGGCGCCGCGCTCAATGCGGTGCAGCTGGCCGAGCTGGTCGCGCAGGAAGGCTGAGCCAGGCACGGTGACCGGCCGCGCGGAATCGCGCGGCCGGTCCACGGCCCCGATCGGTGCCGATGCGTAGAGCGGGGCTTGCCCCGCTGCGCTCGACGGGCCACGCGGGCGAAGGCAGCGGGGCAAGCCCCGCTCTACGCGCGCGACCCGGGGGGGCGACCCCGCAGGTCGGCTGCTAACAGGGCGGGGTGTCCGCTATAGTGCGCCGCATGAGAATCAGGGGACGGGGCGCCACGCGCCCATGGCACTGGCTGCTGGCCATCGGCCTGTCGCTGCTCAGCGGCGGCGCGATGGCGCTCGGACTGGGCCAGATCCGGGTGCTGTCGGCGCCCGGCCAGCCGCTGCTGGCCGAGATCCCGATCATCTCCAACGAGCCGGGCGAGCTGGAGAACGCGCGCGCGCGGCTGGCTTCGCCGGAAACCTTCGCCCGGGTCGGCCTGCAGCCGCCTTCGGGCCTGGTCAGCGACCTGCAGTTCGAGATCGTGGCCGACGCGCAGGGCCGCGCGGTGGTCCGCGTCACCAGCAGCGCACCGGTCGACGTGCCGTCGCTGGGCTTCCTGGTCGAGGTCGATTGGGGCCAGGGCCGGCTGGTCCGCGAATACTCAGCCCTGGTGGCCGCACCGCAGACCGCCGCGGCGATCGAGGCGCCGGTGATCGAGGCACCGCGCGCGATGCCGTCCGACGCGATCGTCCGCGAGCCACAACCGGCGGCCGCCGCCGCCGAGACTGCGCCCGAGGCCGAGGCCGAACCCGTCGCCCCCGCGCCGGCGGCGCCCACCGCGCCCCGCGCCATGGCAAGCCCCGTCGCGCCTGCCGCCCCCGGGGAGCTCCTGATGCGGGTCGAGCGTGGCCAGACCCTGTCCCAGGTCGCCGCCGGCATGGACCGCGGCGGACGCACCATCAACGAAGCGATGGTGGCCCTGCTGCGCGCCAATCCCGAGGCGTTCATCGGCGGCAACATCCATCGCGTCCGCGCAGGGGCCGAATTGCGCATGCCCGGCGACGCCGATTTCGGCCAGGCCGATGCGGCCGGCGCCGCGGCCCTGGTCCGCGAACAGACCGCGCAGTGGCGCCAGGCTGCGCGGCCGGTCCTGCAACCGGCCGAGGCAGGCGCGGCGACGGCGACCGCGTCGGTTGCCGACAGCCCGGCGGCGCCGTCGGCCAACGCGCCTTCCGGTGCGCGGCTCGAAATCGCACCGGCGGTCGCGGCGTCGGGTACCCAGGCAACAGAATCCGGACTCGGTACCGGTGGCGAGGGCGACATGCTGGCAAACGAACAACTGCGCCAGGCCCAGGAAGACCTGGCCACGCGCGACTCGGAACTGGCGGAGCTGCGCAGCCGGGTCGAGGAACTGGAGAAGATGCAGCAGCAGCAGCTCAAGCTGATCGAGCTCAAGGACAGCGAGCTGGCGGCCGCGCAGCAGACCCTGGCGCGGACCAACGCCGCCGGCGCCGCCCAGGGTGGCGATTCCGCCGCCCCTGCCTGGCTTTGGGCCGGTGCCGGCCTGCTGGTGCTCGCCGCACTGGCCTGGTGGTTCGCGCGCCGGCCCAAGCCGAGTCCGATTCCGTCTTCACGTGGCCGCGGTTTCGATGCCGCGGCGCTGGCCGCGGCGCTGCCGCAGCCGGCGTCCGACCCGACGCTGGCGGTCGACGCCCCGGAGGAGGCACACCACGCACCGGAAGACGTCCCTTACCCGGCCCAGGCACATCCCGACGACGGCGCCGTGCCGGCATGGCACACCGGTGCCGCCGCGGGCGCGGGGATCGGCCTGGCTTCGTTGAATCCGTCCCCGGCTGGCCGCGAGCGCCTGGAACTGGCGATCGCCTACCTGGACCTGGGCGACGTGGAGACTGCGCGCTCGCTGCTGCACGAAGTGGCCGCCGGACACGACCCGTCCGCGCGCGACGAAGCGGCGCAGCTGCTGCGCGAGATCGGCTGAGCGGGAAGCGTCAGCCATGCGTTATGCGCTGGGCGTCGAGTACGACGGCAGCGGCTTCCAGGGATGGCAGGGACTGGGGCCGTCCGGGCCGCCGACCGTGCAGGCCGCGCTCGAGGCCGCGCTGTCCTCGGTGGCCGACCAGGCCATCACCGTGACCTGTGCGGGTCGCACCGACGCCGGCGTCCATGCCGAATGCCAGGTGGTGCACTTCGACAGCACCGCGCAGCGCGATCCGCGCGCGTGGACCCTGGGCGTCACCGGCCGGCTGCCGCCGGCCGTGTGCGTGCGCTGGTGCGTGCCGGTGCCGCTGGAATTCAACGCGCGTTTCTCGGCGCGGGCGCGCCGCTACCGCTACCGGCTGGTCAACCGCCAGGTCCGGCCGGCGCTCTATCGGCACATGATGGCGTGGGAGCGGCGGCGGCTGGATGCGGAGGCCATGCACCGCGCCGCCCAGGCGCTGCTGGGCGAGAACGACTTCAGCGCCTTCCGCACCGTGCACTGCCAGGCGCCGCACGCCCGCCGCGACCTGCAGGAGGTGCGGGTGCGCCGGGTCGGCGAGGTGGTGGAGATCGAAGTCCAGGCCAACGCATTCCTCCATCACATGGTCCGGAATATCGTGGGCTCGCTGCTGGAAGTGGGCGCGGGCGTGCGTGACGAGGGCTGGATCGCCCGCCTGCTGGCCGGGCGCGACCGCACCCTGGCCGGCCCGACCGCGCCGCCGCAGGGACTGGTGTTCCTGCACCCCCTGTATCCACGAGAATGGGGCCTGCCCGAGGAGGTGAGCCTGTGAACCGCACGCTGTACAGAACCCGGATCAAGTTCTGCGGCCTGACCCGCCCCGGCGACGTGCGCCTGGCCGGCGAACTCGGCGTGGACGCGGTCGGCTTCGTCTTAGCCCCCGACAGCCCGCGCCGGTTGACCGCCGTCGAGGCGCGCCAGTTGCGGCTGGCGCTGGCGCCGATGGTCAGCGTGGTCGCGCTGTTCCGCGACAACACCGCCACCGAGGTACGCGAGGTGGTGCGCCAGTTGCGTCCGTCGGTGCTGCAGTTCCACGGCGACGAGGACGACGCCTTCTGCCGTGCATTCCGGGTGCCCTGGATGAAGGCGATCCCGATGGCCAACGGCGAGGCCTGGGACGCGCGCACCTTGCAGCAGCGCTGGCCCCATGCCGACGGCTTCCTGTTCGACAGCCACGGCGCGGGCAAGGGGGGCGGCACCGGCAAGGCCTTCGACTGGAGCCGCATTCCGACCGGCCTGCACCGGCCGTTCGTGCTGGCCGGCGGCATCACGCCGGACAACGTGTTCGACGCGATCCACGCCACCCTGCCGTGGGCGGTCGACGTAGCCAGCGGCATCGAGGTGTCGCCGGGCATCAAGGACGGCGAGAAGATGCGCCGGTTCGTCGCCGAAGTGCGCCGCGCCGACTGCGCCGAGCTCGATTGAGCCGGGCAGGTCACCAGTCCCCACGCACCGGTCGGACACCTCACCGGCCCGGCTGCAGCTCCGTGCGCAGCCACGTCGCCAGCGCCGGGATCCGCGCGTCGTCGCTGCCGCGCGTCGTGCACAGGGCCCATTGCCCGCCTGTTTCGACGAAGCCCCAGGGCGCGGCCAGGCGACCCTGGTCGAGGTCGGCCTGGACCAGCTCCAGCGGCGCGATCGCCACCCCCAGCCCGGCCACGGCAGCCTCCAGCAGGTAGGTCAGGTGCTCGAACCCGGTGCCGGCGTTGGCATCGGCAGTTTCCAGGCCGTGCGCGGCGAACCAGCGCGGCCATGCCTGCGGCCGCGACCGTGTGTGCAGCCGCGGCGCGCCCCGCAATGCCGAAGGCGGCGCGTCCTGCAACGCCGCCAGCTGCGCATGGCGCGGGCTCAGGACCGGACCGATGCGCTCCGGCGCCAGCGCATGCACCTGCCAGGACGAGGGCCACGGCGCTTCCCCGAGCAGCAGCGCCGCATCCAGTCCGGACAGCGCCGGATCGAAGCCTTCGCGCGCGGAGAAGTGCAGGGTGAGCGTCGGCAGCTCGGCCGACAGCCGCTCCAGGCGGGGGATCGCCCAGCGCGCCAACAGGCTGCCCGGGCAGCCCAGCACGAGCGCGGCCGCCGGTTCGCGCGCACGCTGCAGCGCCCCCCAGGTCGCCTGCAGGGTGGCGAACGCATCGCCGGCGGCATCACGCAGGCGCAGGCCGCGCGCGGTCAGGGCCAGGCCGCGCCCCTCCCGCTCGAACAGTGGCGCGCCGAGCGCCTCTTCCAGGCTGCGGACATGGCGGCTGATCGCGCCGTGGGTGACGTGCAGTTCGGCCGCCGCCCGGCTCAGGCTGCCCAGTCGGGCCGCCGCCTCGAAGGCGCGCAGGGCGTTGAGCGGGGGCAGGGTCCGCGACATGTGACTTTTCCTGAAGAGTCGTGACAATAGTATCGGTTTCCAGGCAATGAATCGTGCGCTAGGCTGACATCCCGTAGCGCCCCTCCGGACTCTCCATGCCGTCGCCTGCCGACTACCACGCCTATCCCGACGCCGCCGGCCACTTCGGCCGCCACGGTGGCCGCTTCGTCGCCGAGACCCTGGTCGGTCCACTGCAGGAGCTGGCCGCCGCCTACGACGCGGCCCGGGTCGACCCGGAGTTCATCGCCGCCTTCGAGAAGGACCTCAAGCACTACGTCGGCCGCCCCAGCCCGATCTACCACGCCCAGCGCCTGAGCCGGGAAGTGGGCGGCGCGCAGATCCTGCTCAAGCGCGAGGACCTGAACCACACCGGCGCGCACAAGATCAACAACACCATCGGCCAGGCGCTGCTGGCCTCGCGGATGGGCAAGAAGCGGATCATCGCCGAGACCGGCGCCGGCCAGCACGGCGTGGCCAGCGCCACCGTGGCCACGCGCCTGGGCCTGGAGTGCGTGGTCTACATGGGCGCCACCGACATCGAGCGGCAGAAGATAAACGTCTATCGGATGAAGCTGCTCGGCGCGACGGTGGTCCCGGTCACCAGCGGTTCGGCCACGCTCAAGGACGCGCTCAACGAGGCCATGCGCGACTGGGTGACCAACGTGCAGGACACGTTCTACATCATCGGCACGGTCGCGGGCCCGGATCCGTATCCGCGCATGGTCCGCGACTTCAACGCGGTGGTCGGCCGCGAGGCGAGGGCGCAAATGCTGGCCGACTACGGCCGCCTGCCCGATGCGATCACCGCCTGCGTCGGCGGCGGCAGCAACGCGATCGGCCTGTTCCATGCCTTCCTCAACGACGCCCCGGTGCGGATTGTTGGAGCCGAGGCGGCCGGCGACGGCATCGAGACCGGGCGCCATGCCTCGTCGCTGGCTGCCGGGCGGGTCGGGGTGCTGCACGGCAACCGCACCTACGTGATCTGCGACGACGACGGGCAGATCATCGAAACCCACTCGATCTCCGCAGGCCTGGACTATCCGGGCGTCGGCCCCGAGCACGCGTTCCTGAAGGACAGCGGCCGCGCCGAGTACGTCGGCGTCACCGACGAGGAGGCGCTGGCCGCGTTCCACAGGCTCACCCGGACCGAGGGCATCCTGCCGGCGCTCGAATCCAGCCACGCGGTCGCCCAGGCGATCAAGCTGGCACGCGAGCTGCCACGCGATGCGCTGGTGCTGTGCAACCTGTCCGGGCGTGGCGACAAGGACGTGCACGCCATCGCCGCACGCGAAGGCATCACCTTGTAGGAGCCGATTCATCGGCGACCCGATCCCCCTCCAACGCCGCCACCCAACGCGACGCCTGGCGAACAGGCGTCCACCCGTGCCCCGACAGGCGCGACCCCGGACCCACAGGCCACCCATGAGCCGCTTCGAGAACAAGTTCGCGCAACTGCGTGCCGCCGGCCGCAAGGCCCTGATCCCCTTTTTTACCGCCGGCGACCCGTCGCTGGAAGCGACCGTGCCGGTGATGCACGCGCTGGTGGAGGCCGGCGCCGATGTCATCGAGCTGGGCGTGGCGTTTTCCGATCCGATGGCCGACGGCCCGGTGATCCAGCGCAGCTCCGAGCGCGCGCTGGCGCGTGGTGCGGGTACCGGCTACGTGTTCGAATGCGTGCGCCGCTTCCGCCAGCGCGATGCCGATACGCCGGTGGTGCTGATGGGGTACCTCAATCCGGTGGAGATCCGCGGCGCGGCGCGCTTCGCCCGCGAGGCGGTCGCCGCCGGCGTCGATGGCGTGCTGCTGGTCGACCTGCCGCCGGAAGAGGCGGGCGAATTCCAGCAGGCCTTCGATGCCGCCGGCCTGGCCCTGGTGATGCTGGCCTCGCCGACGACCTCGCCGGCGCGCGCGGCGATGCTGAGCGCGAACGCGCAAGGCTATCTCTACTACGTCAGCTACGCCGGCGTGACCGGAGCGGATCGCCTGGACACGCAGGTCGCCGGTCGCCGGCTGCAGGAGCTGCGCGCCGCGGCGAAGGTGCCGGTGGTGGCCGGGTTCGGCATCAAGGATGCCGCCAGCGCCGCGGCGATGGCGGTCGACGCCGATGGCGTGGTGGTCGGCAGCGCGCTGGTGTCGATGCTGGCCGATGCGGCGGATCCGGAGGCGGCCGCGGGGCGGGCGCGCGAGTTCCTGGCGCCATTGCGGCAGGCCGTGGACGCGGGCTGAGCCTGAGGGAGCGGATGCAGTAGCAACTGCAGGAGCAACTGCAGGAGCAACTGCAGGAGCAACTGCAGGAGCAACTGCAGGAGCAACTGCAGGAGCAACTGCAGGAGCAACTGCAGGAGCAACTGCAGGAGCAACTGCAGGAGCAACTGCAGTGGGGCACGCGGGCTTCGGAGGGAGTCCGCCGTCGCCTGGGGGAATGGCCCATCCCTCGGGACGACATCCTGTCTTTACTCGGGTCGTGGCACATCCATGTGCCACTTGGTCCATTCCCCCAGGCAACGACGGACTTCCGTGCGGTTCCGGCTCGTCACTTCGTCCTGGACGAAGAATCCTCGGTAGCCGCAGCCGCAGCCGCAGCCGCAGCCACCGACACCGACACCGACACTGTGACCGTCACCGTCCTGCTCGTTGGGAGGGTGCGCTGGCGTCATGGGCAACAAGCACTGATCGCGGTCCCGCCGCGGCCATGGCCTTGCTGCTTTGAAGGACGTCACCGAAGGCAATCCCCCCAACGTCGCCGAAGGCCGTCGTTGCCGTAGGGGATGGCCCAAGTGGCACATGGATGTGCCACGGCCCTTCGTAAAGACAGGACGTCGTCCCGAAGGGTGGGCCATCCCCTGCGGCAACGGCGGACTCCTTCCGAAGCCAACGCCGCAGGATGCTTTTTCGCAGTTGCAGTTGCAGTTGAAGCCGCAACCGCAACCGCGCAATCTCAGGAAAACAGGTCGGCCGCCGGCGTTTCCCTCGGCAACGCGCCCTCCAGCTCCAGCAGGAAGCGCTTGGTCGGCAGGCCGCCACCGAAACCGGTGAGCGAGCCGTCCGCACCGATCACCCGGTGGCAGGGCAGCACGATCGGCAGCGGATTGCGGCCGTTGGCCGCGCCGACCGCGCGCGTGGCCGCCGGACGGTCCACGCGCAGGGCCAGTTGCGCGTAGCTGGCGGTCTGGCCGTAGGGAATCGACGCCAGCGCGAACCACACCTCGCGCTGGAACGGCGTGCCCTGCGGCGCCAGCGGCATGTCGAACGTTTCGCGCTTGCCGGCGAAGTATTCGCCCAGCTGCGCCTGCGCCTGGTCCAGCAGCGGGTGGTCGCCTTCGCGCCAGCCTTCGCGGTGTTGCGGGTGGCGGTTGCTCGGGAATTCGATCGCATGCAGCCCCGCATCGGATGCGGCGATGGTGAGCGCGCCCACCGGGCTGGCGATGCGGCGATAGTGGATGGTGCCCATCATGGTTTCTCCGCGGGTGTGGGCGATGCCATCGCATCGCGCCAGAGGTGGATCACGGCGTAGGCGCGCCAGGGGCGCCAGGCCTCGGCGCGTTCGCGCAGGCCGCGCGCGGTCAGCCGGCTGCCGTCGCCGGGCACGGCCTTCTGCAACACCAGGTCTTCGGCCGGAAACGCATCCGGATGGCCGAGCGCGCGCATCGCCAGGTACTGCGCCGTCCACGGGCCGATTCCGGGCAGCGCGCTCCAGGCGGCGGCGAAATCGTCCAGCGTCTGTTCGGCCTCGAAGCCCACGCGTCCGTCGAGCAGCGCGGCCGCCAGCGTGCGCACCGTGGCCACGCGCGCGCCGGTGAGGCCCAGGCCGTCGAGGTCGCCGTCGGCCAGCGCGGCGGGGGTGGGGAACAGGTGCGTCAGGCCGTCCAGCAGCGGTGCGTCCAGCACATGGCCATGGCGCTGCGCCAGCCGCGCGGTCAACGTACGCGCGGCGGCAACGCTCACCTGCTGGCCGATCACCGCGCGCACCGCGATCTCGAAGCCGTCCCAGCCGCTGGGCAGGCGCAGCCCGGGTCGCTTGCGCAGCAGCGGGCGCAGGCGCGGGTCGGTCGACAGCGCAGCGGCGATGGCGTTCGGATCGGCATCGAGGTCGAACATGCGGCGCACCCGCTGGACGATGTCGGCCAGTTGCGCGGGCGCGGCGCCGCGCAGTTCGAGCTTGAGCGCATGGCTGCGCTCGGCACGCCCGGCGGGCCAGGCGCTGATCCGCAGCCAGCCGGGCGCGGCCGCCGACCCGATCACGCGCGCATAGCTGCGCGCATCCACCCGCTCCACGCCGGGCAAGGCGCGGCCGCGCAGGAAATCGAGCATGGCGGTGAAGTCGTACGGCGGCCGGTAGCCCAGGCGCAGCACCAGCGGCTGGGTGGCGTCGCCGACCGGCTGTTCTTCCGGCGCGCGCCGGCGCAGGTCGCGCGGTGCCATGCCGTAGGCGTCGAGGAAGGCGGCATTGAAGCGGCGCAGGCTCGCGAAGCCCGCCGCCAGCGCGACTTCCGTGACCGGCAACGGGGTTTCGGTCAGCAGCTGCTTGGCGAACAGCAGGCGCCGCGTGCCATGTACGCCGATCGGCGCGGCGCCCAGGCGTTCGACGAACAGCCGCCGCAGCTGGCGCTCGCCCAGGTGCACGCGTTCGGCCAGCTCCGCCAGCGACCGCTCGGCGAGGAAGCCCTGGTCGATCAGCTTGAGCGCGCGCGCCACCGTTTCGTCGCCGCGACGCCAGGCGCCGTCGCCCGGCGCCAGTTCCGGCCGGCAGCGCAGGCACGGACGGAAGCCGGCCGACTCGGCCGCCGCCGCGCTCGGGTAGTAGTCCACGTTCTGCGGCTTCGGGGCCGGCGCCGGACACACCGGACGGCAGTAGATACCGGTACTGCGCACGGCGGTGAAGAACAGTCCGTCGAAACGCGCATCCCGGCTCAGCCGCGCGCGTTCGCAGATGCGCAGCGGGGGCAGGGCTGCGCTGGAGGAGGCAAGCGGGGCGGGCCGGTTCGACATGCGAGCAGGCTAGCACCACCGGCGGCAGCGGACTGGCCGTTTTCGGACATCGCTGGCGGGGCACTGCACGCCGCCGCCGGTGCCGCCCGCACCGGTGCCGTCATGGCTGCCGCAGCGCCGGCAGCAGCGTCCGCGGGTCGCCGTCGTTAGGCTGCGGGGCGATGCCCAGCAGGCGCGCCAGCAGCGGATAGACATCGACATTGTCGAACGGCGGCAGCACCACGCCGTCGCCGAACGCCGGGCCGTCGGCGATGAACACCGCGCGCATCGCCGGCGAGTCCGGGTCGTACCCGTGCGCGCCGCGGTCATGCGTGCCGCTGGCATTGCGCCTGTCGACGGTCGCGCGCGGCAGTGCGTTCCAGCCTTCGTCCATCTGGCAGACGATGGGGGGGACGCGGGGATGGCTGCCGTACTGCAGGCGCGCCGGGATCGCGGCCTTGTTCCAGCACTGGTAGTGCGCGTGGCGGCCAACCAGGCGCGCGGTGACCTGCGCTTCGTGGCCGCTCCGCGGGACCAGGCCGACCACCTGGCCGATGCTCACCACTTCGGCTTCCTCCATCGACGCCATGTCCTCGACGGCCAGGTAGTGGCCCTCCGGCACCTCGGCCATGCCGTGGTCCGACACCACCAGCACGTTGGTCCGCTCCGCCAGGCCGGCCGCCTCCAGCCGCGCAAGCAGCGCGCCCACCATCGCGTCGGCCGCGCGGATCGCGGCACGGGTTTCAGGCGCGTCGGGACCATGATCGTGGCCGGCACCGTCGACGTTCTCCAGGTACACGGCGAGCAGGCCCGGCGGCGGGCGTCCGCTCGTGCCAAGCCAGCCGGCGATGCGCTCCACCCGCGCCTCCAGCGGCACTCCGGCATCGAACCGGTGCCAGTCCCGCGGCATTACGCCGTCGCGCGGCGCCGTCACCCCCGGCCAGGCCCACACCCCGGTGGCGATGCCGGCCCGTTCGGCGCTGGTCCACAACGGCACGCCCTGCCACCAGCCGGGCACGCGCCCTGCGTCGCTGTCGGCGACGACGAAGCGGCCGAGGGCGGCATCGTTCATCGAGTTGTGGACGATGCCGTGGTGGTCCGGGCGCAGGCCGGTCACCAGGGTGTAGTGGTTCGGGAACGTGAGCACCGGATACGACGGCCGCATCCACTGCGCGCGCACGCCGCCGGCCGCCAGCCGGTCGAGGTGCGGAGTGTCGCCACGGCCCAGCGCGTCGGCACGCAGGCCATCGATCGACACCAGCAACAGGGTGGAAGGCGCAGGGGCGGCAGAAGGCGGCGGCGGGGCATGGTGCCGGGGCGGCGCGGCGCAGGCGGACAGCGACAGCAGCAGGACGAGGCTGGCAAGGCGGAGCGGGAGATCGGACATGGGGCAACGCTTGGCGACGACCGACACAGCTTGGCAGACCCGCGCGCAATGCACATGACACCGGATGCGAAGGGACTTGACCTGTCCAGCCCGGGCGCGGATGCTCGGGCCAGGAACCCAGGAGATGCCGCCTTGAAGCCCATGCCCGTTCTGGTTGCCGTGCTCGCCCTTGTGCCGCTCTCCGAGGTCCAGGCTTCGCTGGGCAGTCCCGCGCGACAGGAGGCTGCGCCGCTGCGGGTCGACGGGCCGGCGGCGCCTGCGCAAGGCGCTGCGACGGAGAACGCCGGCCAGCGCACGGAGCGCCGCAGCCGCATGGTCGAAGCGACATTGGACGACCGGCCGGTGATGCGCTTCTCGGCCATGTACCGGGAGGTCGGACCCAAGCCCGCCACCAAGGACAACTGCCTGCAGGGCACCGGCAGCCGCCTCAAGCGCGAAAGCCAGGCCTCCTCGTGCCAGGGCCACGGCCAGATCTTCGTCCCGCCGGATCGCTGATCCATGTCGGTCGGCGGCGCAGCGCTCCGGTGGACCGGCCTGGCGCTGCTCGTGCTGGCGCCCACGGCGCAGGCGGTCGCGCCGCCAACCCCGGCCGATGTCGCCCGCTGCGAAGTCTGGGCGCGTGAGCTGTCCTTCGCGCAGTCGGTGGCCGACCACGACGCCGCCGCATTCGCGGCGCACCTGCACCCGCTCGCCGTATTCGGCGTGACCCGCCCCAATCCGCAGCGCGGCGAGCGCGAAATCCTCGACGCGTGGGCCGGGCTCATCGCCGGGCGCGAAACCCGGCTGTGGTGGTATCCGGAACACGTCCATGCCGGTGGCGACGCCAGCATCGTGTCTTCCAGCGGCCCGGCGCTCTACCAGGACGTGGCCAGCGGCCAGTACCGCCTCGGGCGCTTCAGCTCGGTCTGGCAGCGCGGCGAAGACGGAACCTGGCGCGTCGTGTTCGACGACGGCCTGGCTCCCCGGCCGGTGGAGGCGGCGCAGGTCGAGGCGTTCCACGCCGGGCGCGTCAACGCCTGTCCACCGGCATGAGCATCGGCTGAAGCGGCACGCGTGTCTTCATCGCGGCCTAAGCGGGTGGCGCGTATGAATGCCGTATGGACACGAAGCACGATTCATCACGCCGGGCCCCGTCGGGCAGTCGCCATGCAGGCACCGCGACCCGGGCGCTGCTCGTTGCCGTGCTGGGGGGATCCGCATTCCTGACCCACGCGCAGTCGGTGGCGCCCAATCGCTACGGCACGCCCGCGGTACCACCGATCGCCAACGACAGCGCGCTGGAGCGGCAGCAGAAAGCCGCCGCTGAAGCCCAGCGCAACCAGGATGCCGCCTCGCGCCGGGCCGAGCAGGACCGGATCGGCATGGCCGTGGACGCCAACCGCCAGCGGCTCGAGGCCGATCGCGCAAGGACCGAGCGGCAGCGAGCGACGGCAGCGAACCCGGCGGAGTCCGAACGCATGCGCCTGGACTTCGAGCAGCGGCGCCAGGCCGCCGAGCGCGAGCGCGAGGAGCTGGAGCGCCAGCGGGCCGCCTCGGAGGCGCGCCCGGCACCGCCGGAACCCTGAGGCCACATCGACGCGGATTCGGCCGCCGCCGCACCGCGCGGACAGGCCCCCACGCCCGCGCGCTGCGCCCTGCGATAATGCCGGCCTGTCCTTGGAGGTTCCCCGGCATGTCCGACCTGCGCCACGATCCCCGCCACGACCCATCGCGCGTCGTCCGCGCCCCGCGCGGCGCCCAGCTGAACTGCCGAAGCTGGCTCACCGAAGCCCCGTTCCGGATGCTGCAGAACAACCTGGATCCGGACGTGGCCGAGCGCCCGGAGGACCTGGTCGTCTACGGTGGCATCGGCCGCGCCGCGCGCGACTGGGCCAGCTACGACGCGATCCTGGCCACGCTGAAGGAACTGGGCGACGACGAGACCCTGCTGGTGCAGTCGGGCAAGCCGGTCGGCGTGTTCCCCACCCACGCCGACGCGCCGCGGGTGCTGATCGCCAATTCCAACCTGGTCCCGCATTGGGCCACCTGGGAGCACTTCAACGAGCTCGACCGCAAGGGCCTGATGATGTACGGGCAGATGACCGCCGGCTCGTGGATCTACATCGGCTCCCAGGGCATCGTCCAGGGCACCTACGAGACCTTCGTGGAGATGGGCCGCCAGCACTACGGCGGCAGCCTCAAGGGGCGCTGGATCCTCACCGCCGGCCTGGGCGGCATGGGCGGCGCGCAGCCGCTGGCCGCGTCGCTGGCCGGCGCCAGCAGCCTGACCATCGAATGCCGCCAGTCCAGCATCGATTTCCGCCTGCGCACGCGCTACGTCGACGAGCAGGCGGCCGACCTGGACGATGCGCTGGCGCGCATCGCCCGGTACACCGCGGCAGGCGAGGCGAAATCGATCGCGCTGCTGGGCAACGCCGCCGAGATCCTGCCCGAGCTGGTGCGTCGCGGCGTGCGCCCGGACTGCGTCACCGACCAGACCAGCGCGCACGATCCGGTGCACGGCTACCTGCCGCTCGGCTGGACGGTGGAGCAGTGGCTGTCGGCGCAGAAGAGCGAGCCGGAAAAGGTGCGCGACGCGGCCAAGGCGTCGATGCGGACCCACGTGGAAGCGATGCTGGCCTTCCACGCGCGCGGCATCCCGACCGTGGACTACGGCAACAACATCCGGCAGATGGCCTTCGACGAGGGCTGCGCGAACGCGTTCGACTTCCCCGGTTTCGTGCCGGCCTACGTGCGGCCGCTGTTCTGCCGCGGCGTCGGTCCCTTCCGCTGGGTCGCGCTGAGCGGCGATCCGGAGGACATCTACCGGACCGACGCGAAGGTCAAGGAGCTGATTCCGGACGACGCCCACCTGCACCGCTGGCTGGACATGGCGCGCGAGCGGATCAGCTTCCAGGGGTTGCCGGCGCGGATCTGCTGGGTCGGCCTGGGCCTGCGCCACAAGCTGGGCCTGGCGTTCAACGAGATGGTCCGCAACGGCGAACTGAAGGCGCCGGTGGTGATCGGCCGCGACCACCTCGACAGCGGCTCGGTGGCATCGCCCAACCGCGAGACCGAGGCGATGAAGGACGGTTCGGACGCGGTGTCGGACTGGCCGCTGCTCAACGCCATGCTCAACGTCGCCGGTGGTGCGACCTGGGTGTCGCTGCACCACGGCGGTGGCGTGGGCATGGGCTATTCGCAGCATTCGGGCGTGGTCATCGTCTGCGACGGCAGCGAGGACGCGGACCGGCGCATCGCACGGGTGCTCTGGAACGACCCGGGCACCGGGGTGATGCGCCATGCCGATGCCGGCTACGAGGTCGCGCGCCAATGCGCGCGCGAGCAGGGGCTGAAGCTGCCGATGGCCTGACCGGGCCGGCACCGGTCCCACGCGGGGCGGGGGAGGTTGCCGCCCGTCGCGGAAGGATGCCCGCCGACGGCCCCGGTTCGCCGGCCGCCGCATAGGTCCAAAGTCCCCTTCGCCATCCGCGGGGGCATGCCTATGCTGCCGGCGAACCGTCACTGGAGCGCCTTCCATGAGCCTCGCCCGCCGCACCGTCCTCCTGCTGGTCCTCGCACCGGCCTTGCCGTTGGCGGCGCAGGAAGCATCGCCGCCGCCCGTGACCCCGGCGGCCGGGTTCAAGGCGCTGGATGCGAACGGCGACGGCGTCGTCAGCCGCTACGAATACGACGGCGACGTCTTCTCCGTGCTGGACGCCGACGGCGACCAGCGCCTCTCCGCCGCGGAGCTCGATGCGGTGTTGGGCCGCCTGGCCAAGGACGGGCCGTCGGCATCGGAGCGGATCGTGGTCGCCGACCTGGATCGCGACGGCAAGCTGGACGAGAACGAACTGCGCGACGCCGCCGAGATGCGCTTCACCTCGATGGACCGCGATGGCGACGGCAACCTCGACGAGGCCGAGTTCGCCAACGGCTTCGGGGTGCGCGTCCGCTAGCCCGCGGCATGAGCGCCGCCGGTGCCGGCAGGGTCAGCCCGGTTGCCCCGGGAAGGCCTGCAACGTGGGATCGATGTGCGCCCAGGCCGGTGCCGACGCGGTCCAGATCACCACGGTCGGGGCGATGCCGCCGGCGTCGTCGAGGGTGCCGACCCGCACGACCATGTTCAGCAGGTTGCCGCTGGATTCGCTGAACAGGTGCGTCCCGCAATCACCGCAGAACGAGCGGCGCATCGCGTTGCCGCTGTCGGCAACACTGTCGTAATGGCGTGGAGTGCCCGCCACGGCCACCGTCGCACGCGGCACCATGATGTTCACCGCCGCATTGCCCAGCGCCCAGTACTGGCAATCGCGGCACCAGCACAGGCGCGTGGCCAGCGGCTCGGCCGAAAGGGTGTAGCGGATCGCACCGCAGCGGCAGCCGCCGGTCCGGGTCATCGCAGGCTCCGTGTCGTGTCGGACAGGAGCCACTCTAGCCGCATCGGGGCGCGCGGTGCAGCCATGGCGCCCCGGCGCGCGTGCGGTGGTCAGCCGGTCAGTTCCAGGGAAAGGTCGAATCCGCCGAAGATCATGCGCTTGCCGTCGAACGGCATCGGCGTGGCGTTCGGGTCCATGCGCGGATCTTCCATCATCTTCTTCACGCCGGCGTCCCGGGTGGCCTTGTCCGGCCACTCCACCCACGAGAACACCACCGTCTCGTCGTCCTTTGCAGCCACCGCACGGAAAAAGTCGGTGACCTTGCCGTGCGGGACGTCGTCGCCCCAGCCTTCGACCACGCGCGTGGCGCCGAATTCCAGGAACATCGGATCGAACTGGCGCGCGTGCGCCAGGAACTCCTCCTTGTTGGCGGTGGGAACGGCGATCACGAAGCCATCGATGTAAGGCATGCTGCAGCTCCTCTGCTGGCGGACCGTTATTGGCCCTTGCCGATACGACGGATGGGACCGCCGCGTATCGACGGGCGCCGGACACGTTGCATCCGCGCATGTTCAGGGCATGGCAAGGAACGCGGCGCGACCGCCCGGCCGCCATGCCGTACGCTGGGCGGGCCCTGGCCCGGAGCCTGACCATGTTCGAGATCCTGCCATCGCCGCCGCACCTGGGCGGCTACCGCTTCACCGGCACCCTGACCGCGGCGGACTACGAGCGCTGCATCGCTGACATCGAGGCGCGCCTGGCGCGGTTCGCCCGCATCGGCCTGTATTGCGACCTGCGCGGCTTCACCGGCGTCACTCCGGCGGCGATCGCCCATGACCTGCGCTACACGCTGGGCAAGATCGGGCAGTTCGACCGCTTCGCGCGCGGCGCGATCGTGACCGACCGGCACTGGCTGGCGACGGTGACCGGTTTCGCGGCGAAGCTCTTCCCGGAGACCGAGATCCGCAGCTTCGGTGAGGATGAGGTCGAAGCGGCGCTGGCGTGGGCCGGCGCGGTGGATCCGCAACCGCCGCCGGACGCGGCCGCCTGAGCCGCTGCAAGCGCGAAGAGCGGTGGGGCACCGGATCGTTGCGTCGACCCGGCTTGGGGATACCCGGCCTGGTCCCCTGCAGTTGCGGCCATTCGCCGCGGCCGAACCGCGCCCGCAGGGCTGCGACGGCTGGCGCGGCCTGCGGACCTGCTACGCTGCGGCCGAATCCGGTGGAGGCCGCTAATGGGCATCGAGTTGAAGTTCCTGGTGTGGGCCATCGTGCTGGGACTGGTCCAGCTGCTGCTGGCCGACGCCCTGGTCACCCGCCAGCGCGGGCTGGCGTGGAACACCGGACCGCGCGATTCGTCACCGCCGCTGACCGGCGTGGCCGGGCGCAGCGAACGCGCCTACCGCAATTTCCTCGAGACCTTCCCGTTCTTCGCCGCCGCGGTGCTGGCCGTGACCGTGGCCGGCCGCGCCGACGAGAACAGTGCGCTGGGCGTGCAGCTGTACTTCTGGGCGAGGGTGGCTTATGTGCCGCTGTACCTGGGGGCGATCCGTTACGTGCGCTCGCTGGCCTGGGTCGTATCGATGGCCGGGCTGGCGCTGGTGCTGTCGCCGCTGCTGCACTGAATCGCGCCGCGTTCATCGCAGGTTGTCCGCACGGGCGGGGCTGCGCCTAGACTGGGCCGTCGCCCGTCTTGATGGTCCGTGATGCCCCTCCTGCGTTCCTGCCTGTTCTTCGCCTGCGTCGGCCTGCTGGCCGGTTGCAGACGCGAACCGCCACCGGCGCCGACCGACGCGGTCAAGACGCAGACCGTCGCCTCGCCGGAAGAGGGGGGGGCGGTCAGCCGCGCGCCGATGGCCACGCCGCCGGCGCCGCCTCCGGCCGCCCCGGTGCCCGCCGCAGCCGTACCGCCGGTGGGCAAGGCGCCCGACTGGTCGCCGCTCGAGCTGTCGTCCGGCCAGGCGTGGATCGATTGCGGGCTCGACTACCGGCACGGCGACGGCGAAACGCTCACGGTGCCGAGCCGCGCCAATCTGCGCCACCTGCTCGAACCGTGCCTGGCCGGCGACGCGCTGCGCCTGCGCTACCGCGGCAAGGTCGCCAGCGACTTCACGGCGCTGGTCGAACGGGTGACCCGGGTCGCCGACAGCCTGGGCATCGGCAGCCGCGTGCTGGACCTGGATTCCACCGGTGGCCAGGTCGAGGACGCGATCCGCGTGGGCGACTGGATCGGCGCCAACCGCTGGACGATCTGGGTACGCGAGGATTCGGTCTGCCACAGTGCCTGCGTGTTCGTACTGGCCGGCGGCGACAGCCGCCGCCTGGCCGGCCAGGTCGGCATCCACCGGATCATCCGGCTCAGTTCCACCGCCACCAGCCGGACCGAACTCAACACCGAGCTGCAGGCCGTGTACGCCACCGTGCGCGAGTACCTTGAGCGCAACGGCGCTTCGCCGCTGCTGGCCGACGTGATGAAGACCGTGCCCAACCGCAGCCTGCGCCTGCTGACCGGCGACGAACTGCGCCTGTACGGGCTCGACGGCAACAATGCCGCCCAGGACGACCTGGACCGTGTGCGCCTGCTGGACAAGTGCGGCGACGACTTCATGCGCCGTCGCGATGCGTGGGTGCGTGCGTTCGACGAGCAATGCCGCGAACAGGCGCAGGTCCACGCGCTCAACACCTGCGGTTTGCGGTTGCGGCGGGACTTCGGCTTTCCCGACGACGACTGCCCGGCCGAAAGCCCGCTGGCCGAGTTCAACGAACTGCCCGAGGGGCCGCCCGCCGACGCGCCCGTCGCCGCGCCGGTCGGCGTCTCGGCCACCGGCGCCGTCGAGGCGCCGGTAGTGGCCGCCGAACCGGTGCCGACCGATGCGGCACGCGTGGACGAGGGCCAAGGCGGCTGAACGGCGCCGGGGGGCGTATTCATCTCCGGCGCGACAAGGCCCGGCCATGGGCGCACAATAGCCGGCCCCTTTTTCCGCACGTTCGCCGCGCCGCCCTGGCGCGCCGCCGGAGCCTTCGGATGTCAGCCCCCGACCAAGAATCCCCCGCCGCGCCGCGTTTCGGCGACCTCGGCCTGCCCGAGCCGTTGCTGGCCGCGCTGTCCGACGTCGGCTACGAATCGCCCTCGCCGATCCAGGCCGCGACCATCCCGGCGCTGCTCGCCGGGCGCGACGTGCTCGGCACCGCCCAGACCGGTACCGGCAAGACCGCCGCGTTCGCGCTGCCGGTGCTGGCCAAGCTGGACATGTCCCGCCCCCGGCCGCAGGCGCTGGTGCTGGCGCCCACGCGCGAGCTGGCCATCCAGGTCGCCGAGGCGTTCCAGCGCTACGCGACCCGGATCCCGGGCTTCCACGTGCTGCCGATCTACGGCGGCCAGGGCTACGGCCCGCAGCTGCAGGCCCTGCGCCGCGGCGTGCAGGTCGTGGTCGGCACCCCGGGCCGGGTGATCGACCACCTCAACCGCGGCACCCTGGACCTGTCCGAGCTCCAGTGCCTGGTCCTGGACGAAGCCGACGAAATGCTGCGGATGGGCTTCATCGACGACGTCGAGGCGGTGCTGCAGAAAACCCCGCCGAACCGCCAGGTCGCGCTGTTCTCGGCGACCATGCCGCCGCCGATCCGGCGCATCGCCCAGACTTACCTCAAGGATCCGGCCGAAGTCACCATCGCGGCCAAGACCACCACCTCGGCCAACATCAGGCAGCGCTACTGGTTCGTCACCGGCATGCACAAGCTCGATGCGCTGACCCGCATCCTGGAAGCCGAGCCGTTCGACGCGATGATCGTGTTCGCCCGGACCAAGGCGGCCACCGAGGAGCTGGCCGAGAAGCTGCAGGCGCGCGGCGTGGCCGCCGGCGCGATCAACGGCGACATCCAGCAGCAGCAGCGCGAGCGCACCATCCAGCAGCTCAAGGACGGCAAGCTCGACGTGCTGGTGGCCACCGACGTGGCCGCGCGCGGCCTGGACGTGGAGCGCATCAGCCACGTGCTCAACTACGACATCCCGTACGACACCGAGAGCTACGTGCACCGGATCGGCCGCACCGGCCGTGCCGGACGCAGCGGCGAGGCGATCCTGTTCGTCACCCCGCGCGAGAAGGGCATGCTGCGCGCGATCGAGCGCGCCACCCGGCAGCCGATCGAGGAGATGCGGCTGCCGTCGGTGGCGGCGGTGAACGACCGTCGCGTGGCGCGCTTCTTCGAGAAGATCTCCGGCGTGCTGGAAAGCGGCGGGCTGGAGGACTACCGCGAGCTGGTGGACCGCTACGCCGGCGAGCACGACGTGGCCGCGAGCGAGATCGCCGCCGCGCTGGCCAAGCTGCTGCAGGGCGGCACGCCGCTGCTGCTGGAGGCGCGCGACGAGCCGCCGCCGCGCCCGGCCCGCGCCGAGCGCGAGCCGCGCCCGTTCCAGGGCGAGCGCGAGCGTCGCGCGTATCCGCCGCGGGACGAGGGCGACACTCCCGCCGCGCGCCCGCCGCGCGCGCATGATGCCGAGTTCGGTGCCCGCCCGCCGCGCACGCCCAAGCCGCCGCGCTCGGCGCCCGATGCCGGCATGGAGACCTACCGGGTCGAGGTGGGCCACATGCACGGGGTCAAGCCTGGGAATATCGTGGGCGCGATCGCCAACGAGGCCGGGCTGGAGAGCCGTTTCATCGGCCGCATCGACATCCACGACGACCACTCGATCCTGGACCTGCCCGAAGGCATGCCGCAGGAGGTCATGTCGCACCTGCAGAAGACCTGGGTGGTGGGCCAGCAGCTGCGGATCAGCCGCTGGGACGGCAGCCATGCGCCGTCGGCGGATGCGCCGAAGGGGCGCTTCCGCCCGCCTGGCGCGCGCCCGCACGCCGCCCGCCCGGGACGGCCGGGTGGCGGACCGCCGAAGCCGCACCGCAAGGGGCCGCCGAAGCCGCACGGCGGCTGAGCGTTGCCGGGCCGGGCAACCGGCGACGGACTTCGAAGGCCGGCCAGCGATGGCCGGCCTTGCTGTTTGCGGCGGCCTGGTCGACACCGCGGGCCGCGTGGCGTTCGGGATCCGCCCGGTCGGCGGACCGCTCAAGCGCGAAGCGCGGCGGGCGAAGGCCGCCAGCGGGACCCGTGCGCGCTGGCCCGCGTCGCCGTGCCTGTTCCGGCGCCGCATCGCCGATAATGGCGCCATGACCGTCCGCCTCAACAAGCACATCGCCGAAACCGGCTTCTGTTCCCGCCGCGAGGCCGACCGCCTGATCTTCGAGCGCCGCGTCACCGTCAACGGCCAGCCGGCCGGGGTCGGTGCGGTGGTGGGCGAGGGCGACACCGTGCTGGTCGACGGCCAGCCGCTGAAGGCGCGCACGGCCAAGGCCGGCAAGCGCCGCCACGTCTACATCGCCCTGAACAAGCCGGTCGGCGTCACCTGCACGACCGAGTCGTCGGTGAAGGGCAACATCGTGGACTTCGTCGGCCACGAGCAACGGATCTTCCCGGTCGGCCGCCTGGACAAGGATTCGGAAGGCCTGATCCTGCTGACCAGCAACGGCGACATCGTCAACGAGATCCTGCGCGCGGAGAACCGCCACCAGAAGGAGTACCTGGTCGCGGTCAACAAGCCGGTGACCGACGAATTCCTGCGCGGCATGGCGCGCGGGGTGCGCATCCACGGCCAGATGACCCTGCCGTGCCGCACCACGCGGATCGCCAAGTTCGGTTTCAGGATCGTGCTCGAGCAGGGCCTGAACCGGCAGATCCGGCTGATGGCCGCCGCGTTCGACTACCGGGTCACCCAGCTGCGACGGGTGCGGATCGACAACGTCAAGCTGGGCGCGCTCAAGCCCGGCCAGTGGCGCAACCTGACGGAGGCCGAGCTGCAGGGCCTGCTGCCGGGCCGGCAGGACTGGTAGGGGTGCCGGGCCGCGGCCCGGGGCTTGATGCGGATCAAGGCGGCGGGCGCAGTCCGCATTACCATCCTTCCGACGGTCCCGACGGAGGTAGCAGGCCATGAAGATCCTGTTGGCGGTGGACGAGAGTGCGATCGGCGCGGCGGCGGTGCGCCACGTGGCCAGGCTGGCCAAGAGCCTGAAGGCGACCCCGCAACTGCACGTGCTCAACGTCGTGCCGCGGCTGTCGAAGGCCGCCGAAAAGGAGTTCGGCAAGGCCGGGCCGGACCGCTACTACCAGGCGCAGTTCGAGGCCGCGCTGGCGCCGCTGCGGCCGCTGCTCAAGCGCACGCGGCTGCCGTTCCAGGAGCGCACCGCGACCGGCGACATCGTGCCCACCCTGCTGGCCGAAGCCAAGGCGGTCAAGGCCGACATGATCGTCATCGGCAGCCATGGCAAGGGCGCGCTGAAGAGCCTGCTGGTCGGCTCGGTGACGCAGAAGGTGATCGCGCTCAGCCCGGTGCCGGTGCTGGTCGTGCACTGAGCCCAGCGCGTGCGCGCCGTTGACGCCGGCGCCCGCCGCGCTTGGCATACTTGCGCCCACCAATCCCCGGGGGACGCATGCTCAGACCCGCCAAGCCGGACAACGAAGCCGAACGCCTGGCCGCGCTGCGCGCCACGCGCCTGCTGGACTCGCCGCCCGACCAGGCCTTCGACGACCTGGTGAGGCTGGCCACCACCCTCGCCGGGACGGGCAGGGGCGCGGTGACCCTGGTCGACGCGGACCGGCAGTGGTTCAAGGCGCGCTACGGGTTCGACACCGAGCAGACCCCGCGCGACGAATCGTTCTGTGCCCACGCCATCCTCGAGCCACGACGCCTGATGCTGGTGGAGGACACACTGCGCGATGCCCGTTTCGTAGACCATCCGGCGGTCACCGGCGAGCTGGGCGTGCGCTTCTATGCGGGCGTGCCGCTGCTGGACGGCGAGGGCCTGCCGCTGGGCAGCCTGTGCGTGTTCGACGACCGCCCGGGCACGTTGAGCGGGAGCCAGGCCGAAGCCTTGCGCGCGCTGGCGCGCCAGGCCGCGCACCTGATCGAACTGCGCCGGGCCGCGCGCGAACTCGACCGCCACATGCGCGACCGCGACTGGTACGAGCAGCAGCTGACCCAGTATTCGGACCTGCTGGAACAGCAGAACGCCGACTTGGCCGAGCAGACCCGCACCGATCCGCTGACCGGCCTGCCCAACCGGCGTGCATACGCGGTGGCGTTGGCCGCCGCGATCGAGCGGGCCGAACGCGAGGGCCTGCCGCTGTCGGTGGCGCTGCTGGACCTGGACCATTTCAAGACCATCAACGACGTCAACGGCCACGCCGAGGGCGATCGCGTGCTCGCCGAGGTGGCCGCGCTGCTGAAGTCGCACTTTGCCGGCGCGGGCATGGCGGCACGCTACGGCGGCGAGGAATTCGCCGTGCTCGTTCCCGACGCCACGCTCGAGCAGGCGCGGCTGCAGTGCGAGTTCCTGCGCCAGGGCATCGCGGTGCTGCCGATCGGGATCGTGGTCAGCGGCAGCATCGGCGTAGCCCAGTACCGGCACGGCGAAACGCCCGGCGAGCTGATCGCCCGCGCCGACCACGCGCTGTACCGGGCCAAGAATGCCGGCCGCGACCGGGTCGAAGTCGACGAAGGCCACTGAAGACCCGCGCCGGGCCTGGTGTTCGTAGAGCCGGGCTTGCCCGGCTAGTCCCGCCACCATCCCCGGTCCCCGATTGCCCGGCTGGAGGGCCACTTCGTCGACCAGGACCGGATCCGGCCCGTCGTGCCGCGTCTTCAGTCCACCAGCTGCTTGGCCTCGGAGATGCCGAGCACTTCCGGGTGCTGCACCTCGGCCGGCGCGGGCTTGCGGCCGCGGCGCGAGAGCAGCGGGTCGAGGAACACCGCGCCGAGGATGATCGCCACGCCCAGGTAGAACAGCGGGGTCAACTCGCGCTGTTCGCCCAGCAGCAGCGCCGCCAGCACGATCGCGTAGACCGGTTCCAGGTTGGTCGCCAGCTGCACCGTGTAGGCGCTGAGGTGGCGCAGCGCGACCAGCGACAGCGCGAACGGCAGCAGGGTACAGCCCAGCGACAGCACCAGCAGCAGCGCGCCGTCGCGCAGCCCAGGCAGGACCAGGAGGTCGCCGGCGAAGGCCGGCAACAGCAGCGGCATCAGCGGCGCGAGCAGGGTCAGCGCCAGGGTGCCGGCCCCGAGCTCGATGCCGGTAACCGTCAACGGGTCGGCGTGTTCGACCAGGCGCTTGTTGAACGAACCGAAGGCGGCCACCAGCAGGGCCGACAGCGCCCCCACGGCGACGCCCAGGCGCATGCCATCGGGCACGCCGCCGACCACCAGCGCCACGCCCGGCAGCACCGCCACGCCCAGCGCCAGTTCGCGCGGGCGGAAGGGGCGTCGCGCGACCCACGGCTCGATCACCGCCGTGAACACCGGGGCCAGCGCGATGCAGGTGGCCGCCACCGAGGCATTGGCAAGCTTGATCGCGCCGTAGAAGGTCAGCCAGTGCAGGGCTACCAGCACGCCGATGCCGGCATAGGCCAGCACCAGCCGCGGCGGCAACGCGCGCAGCCCGCGCCACACGCGCGGGATCAGGGCCAGCGCCGCCACGACCAGCAGCATCCGCCACCACACCAGCGGCAACGCGGGCAGGCTGATCAGCTTGCCCAGGATCGCGGTGAAGCCCCACAACAGGACGCAGAAATGGATTTGCAGTTGGGCGCGGGTGCGATCGGAGGTCGGCATCGGCGCATTATCGCCCGCCGCCGGTGCCCGCGACGATGCTCTCGATGCGGTCGCGCCTCAGTGGCGCGGCGCCAGCCAGCCGCGCAGGCCCAGCGCCGTCACGGCGGCTACCGCCCCGGCCGTGGCCATCAGCATGTCCTTCTGCGCATCCCATACGTCGCCCTGGGTGCCCAGGTAGGCCTGGCCAAGGTCGCCGCCGAACACGCTGGCGGCCAGCCACTCGAACATCTCGAACAGCAGCGAATGGGACATGACGAAGCTCACCGGCAGCAGGTAGCGCCAGATGCCCCGCGGCGGCGCCACGTGGTCGAGCAGTTCCACGCAGGCGGGCGTCACCAGCAGGCCGTAGAGCAGGTGCACCCAGCGGTCGAAGCTGTTGCGCTCCAGGCCCAGGGCGGCATCCAGCGAGACGCCGGCGACGCGTTCGAAGTAGGCGTCGTAGGGCACCTCGGCGTAGGTGTAGTGCGCGCCAATCTCGTGCAGCACGCCGAACACGAACAGGCAGGCGTAACTGAGCCGGGTCAGCGGCATGGCCCGCCAGCCCCAGGCCAGGACCGGCACCGCCACCACGACCAGGACGTTTTCCAGGGCCCAGTCCTGCCGGTACCACGGCGAGACGGCCAGGGAGGTCCACACCACGGCGAACAGGCCGAGCAGGCACAGCGCGTAGCGCGACGAGGCGGGCGTTCGCTGGAATCCGGCGGCCATGGCGCATCCTCGCATGGAAGCGCGCCGGCCCGCGTGCGCCGGGCCCGCGCTCAGGCCAGCCGTTCGAGCAGTGCCCGGGCCGCGGCCGGGTTGCGTTCCTTGGCACTGGCGATGAAGAACACGAACACCTCGCGTGGCGCCTGTGCCGGACGAGGCGGCTCCACGTGCGGCAGTTCGGCCGGGTCGCCGCCGGCGGCCCATTCGCCGGCGCGACGGGCCCAGGCATCGAGTTCGGCCTCGGCATAACCCAGCGGAAGCCCCGCGCGGGCCTGCATCAGCCGGGCGTAGACGAAATCGGCGGTGAGGTCGGCGAAGGAGGGATGTTCGTCGGAGCCGGCGAACACCAGCGCCACGTTGCGCTGGCGCATCAGCGCCAGCACCTGCGGGGAGAACAGCGCCGCTTCGCGCAACTCCAGCGCGTGCCGCAGGGGCCGGCCGCCGGCACGCGCCGGCAGCAGCGCCAGGAAGGCCTCCAGCTCCGTGGGCGTGGGCGCGCGTCCGCGCTCGAACTGCCAGGACAGCGCGCCGAGGCGATCGCCCAGCTCGCAGATGCCGCCGACGAAGTCCTCGATCTGCGCACCGGTACCGGCCAGGCGCCGGCTGGCCATGATCCGCTTCGGCGCCTTGGCGGTGAACACGAAGCCCGGTGGCGTCTCGTCGCGCCACTTGGCATAGGTGGCGGGCTTCTGCGCGCCGTAGTAGGTGCCGTTGATCTCGATGGCGGTGAGTTGCCGGCTGGCGTACTCGAGCTCCCGGCGCTGGACCAGGCCTTCGGGGTAGAACGCCCCGCCGCGCCAGGGCGCGTAGGTCCAGCCGCCGATGCCGACGTGGACGCGGGCATTGCGGGCAGCGGGCGCAGCGGGAGCGAACAGGTCGTGCATCGATGGACGGGCATGAGGGTTCCGATGCGGATATTAGCTGCCGGGACCGCCACGCTGCAGGCTTGCCAGCGCCCGCCGGCCCTGCCGCCGGTAGGAGCCGGGCTTGCCCGCGACGCGACGACGCCGGCGCAGGCGACGGTCCGACGGTCCCCACGTCGTGTCGCCATCAAGCTGGGCTCCTACAAGAAGCCGCCGCGCCCCTAGAATCGGGATTCCATGCCTTCCGGGTTCCGCCACATGCGCCTGCTTCCGCCGCCGTCCCGCTGCCTGTTGGCGCTCGGCCTGTTCCTGCTGATGCCTTGGTCCGCCACCGCCGCCGACGCGCCCATGGCCGCCGAGGCGCGGGACTCGGCCTTCGATCCGGCCGAGCTGGACGCCTGGGTCGCACAGGTGCGCGAGCGCTTCGAAGTGCCCGGAATCGCGGTGGCGGTGGTGAAGGACGGGCAGGTCGTGCTGGAACGCGGCTGGGGCGTGCGCGAGATCGGCGAGCCGGCGCCGGTCGACGAACACACCCTGTTCGCCATCGCTTCCAACACCAAGGCCTTCACCGCCGCCTCGCTGTCGATGCTGGCCGACGAAGGCAAGCTGTCGCTGGACGACCGGGTGGTCGACCACCTGCCCGGGTTCCGCATGTCCGATCCGTACGTGACCGGCCAGATGCGGATCCGCGACCTGCTCACGCACCGCAGCGGCCTGGGCCTGGGCGCCGGCGACCTGCTGTTCTGGCCCGGAAGCGACTACCGCAACGAGGAGGTCGTGCGGCGGTTGAAGGACGTGCCGCTGAAGACCGGTTTCCGCGAGCGTTATGCGTACGACAACATCCTCTATGCGGTCGCGACGCGTGTGATCGAGGAGGTCTCCGGCCAGTCGTACGCGCAGTTCCTGCAGCAGCGCTTCTTCGATCCACTGGGCATGGGCGGCACCCGCTTCAACGCCGATGCGCTGCGGCCGGGCGACAACGTCGCCACCGGGCATGCCAAGGCCGATTTCACCACGCTGCGGCCGACCTTTCCCCTGACCTGGCACAACGCCGCCGGCGCCGGTGGCATCTACTCCAGCGTGCACGACATGGGCCGCTGGATGCGCGCGCAGCTGGCGGGAGGCACGTTCACCGATGCGCAGGGCAACGAGCAGCGCCTGTTCTCGCGGGAACGGCAGAAGGAAATGTGGTCGCTGCTCTCCCCGATGCCCATCGCCGAACCCTCGGTGCCGCAACTGGCCGCGGCCCGGCCGGATTTCCTCGGCTACGGCGAGGGCTGGATCACCTCGTCCTATCGCGGCGAGAAGCTGGTGTGGCACACCGGTGGCTGGCCGGGCATGGTGTCGCGGGTGACGCTGGTGCCGGGTCGCAACCTCGGCGTCGTGGTGCTGACCAACCAGGAGGCCGGGGGCGCCTTCAACGCGCTGACGATGCAGGTCCTGGACGCGTTCATGCAGCCGGCGCAGCGCACCGACTGGATCGATGCCTATGCGGCGGCGGCCGACAAGGGCAGGACGAAGGCCGACAAGGCTTGGCGCGAGCGGCTCGCTGCCCGCCAGGCGCGCTCGACGCCCTCGCTGCCGCTGGCCGGCTACGCCGGCACCTACCGCGATGCCTGGTACGGCGACGTGGACGTGGTGCACGACGGCGGCCGGCTGCGGATGCGCTTCCAGCCCAGCCCGCTGCTCACCGGCACCCTGCAGCACTGGCAGCACGACACCTTCCTGGTGAAGTGGGACGACCGCACGCTCAATGGCGATGCCTTCGTGACCTTCAGCCTCGATGCCGATGGCCGGGTGCGCGAAGCGAGGATGGAAGCGGCGTCGGAACTGACCGATTTCAGCTTCGACTTCCACGACCTCAGGCTGGAGCCGGTGCGGTGACTTCCCCGTAGGAGCCCAGCTTGCTGGCGATACGGGCCATTGGAACGATGAGGCATCCTCGTTCCAACGGCCCCGCGTCGCGGGCAAGCCCGGCTCCTACAACATCGTCTGGCCGGTTGCCCGGGCGGACCATGGTTGGCGCCGTCGCGGCCTCACTCGATCGGCTGGTCCAGCATCAACTGGCGCACGAAACGCACCGGCGGCGCGCCGTAGGACAGCACCTGGTCGTGGTACGCCTTCAGGTCGAAGTCCGTGCCCAGCTTCTGTTCCACCGCCTTGCGCGTGTCGAAGTGCTCCTGCACGCCGACGAAGTAGGTGGGCAGCTGCGCGGACGTCAGCTGCGCGCGCGTCCACTTGCCGGCGGCCTCGCGCTCCTGCTGGAAGGTCTGGTTGACCATCAGGTCCATCGCCTGCTCGCGGGTCCAGTTGTCCACGTGCACGCCCTGGTCCAGGATCGCATTGGCAATCGTGCGCAGGTAGAACTTCAGCTGCACCAGCCGGAACAGCGGATCGTTGTCGAGGTAGCCGGCATCGGCCATCATCTTCTCGGTGTAGACGGCCCAGCCCTCGGCGAACATGCCCGAGCGCAGCACCGCGCGCAGGGTCGAGGGGAACTTGGCCGAGTGCCAGCCTTCCAGGTAGTGCCCCGGCGTGCCTTCGTGGATGCTCAGCAGTTCGATCATGCGCGAGTTGTATTCGCGCAGGAACGAATCGACCTGCGCCTGGGTCCAGTCCTCCGGGATCGGCGAGACCGCGTAGAAGGTCTTGAGGTTCTTGTCGAGCGGGCCGGGCGAATCGGCATAGGCCACCGCCACGCCGCGCTGGAACTCCGGCATCTCGATGATCTCGACCGGCGCGTCCGGCAGGGTGACCAGGTCCTTCTGGCGGACGAACTCGGTCGCGCGTGCCAGCGCGGCTTCGGCATCGGCGACCACCTTGTCGCGCGCCGGGCGCTCGGCGTAGGCCAGCTCCAGCGCCGCCTCGATCGCCTTCTGCTGCTGTTCGGGCGTGGGGCTGTCGGGCAGTTCGGGCGCGCCCGGCTTCCCGGCCAGCACCTGGCGGGCGATGCCGTACATCTCGCCGCGCACGCGCACCAGTTCGGCCTCGGCGCGCTGCTTGATCTCCGCGCGCGACAGCGAGGACAGCAGCGCGAACTGCAGCTTCTGGTCGTACTTCTCCGCGCCGATGCGGAATTCGCCCTGGGCATTCGGAACGAGCGTCTTGTCCAGCCAGTCCTGGTGCTCGGCCACGGCCTTCTTCAGGCCGTCGATGGCCTTCTCCGCGCGCTCGCGCTCGGGATTGGCCAGCTGGCCCAGGTTCGGGGTGATGAAGGTCTCGACGATGCTGAGGATGCCGGCGTTCTGCCGGGCGACCGTCTCGGCATGGACCTTCGGCACGCGTGCCGGGTCGAGGTTGGCGCGGGCCTGGGCGAGCAGCGCGGGGATCTTCTCCATGCGCGCGGTCGCCGATTGCAGGCGGTCGGGCATCGGCGCGAACTCGCGCGCCATCAGGCCGTAGATCGCGCTGCCGGCCAGGCCGCTGTAGGCCTGCGGATCCCATGCCCAGGACTGCAACGTTTCGGCGTTCCAGATGTCGTAGCGGAGCTGGTTGCGCAGGATCACCGCATCGACCTGGTTCTCGCGCGAGAGCTGGGAGACGTCCATCGCTTCCAGTTCGGCGAGGATCTTCTTGCTGAAATCGAGCGCCTTCTGCCGGCCTTCGGCGCTGAGGTCGTCCAGTTCGCCGTCGTAGCGGTGCTCGCCGGTCTGGGTCGCGCTGACCGGCGACAGCTGGAACCAGCCCTCCAGCGCGCGCTGCGACAGGTCGGCAAATGCCGTATCGGCCTGGCTGGCGCCGGTGGCCGTGGCGGTGGAGCCGTCGGCCGGTGCGGCGGGCGCGGTGGGGGTCTCGGCCTTGTGGCAGGCCGCCAGGCTGGCGAGGAGGGCAAGGGCGAGGAGGGAGCGGCGCATGGGGTTTCCGGGGCGTAGCGGGAAAGTCCCAAGGATAGGCGCCCGGAGGCCGGCCGTGCACCTGCCGCGGACCGTGCACGGCAGGGGGCGCCGACGCTACCCTATGGCCAGGCCTACAACGAGGACACCCGATGAGACTTGCCGGAAGCTGCCACTGTGGCCGCATCGCCTATGAGGTCGAGGTCGGCGACGGCATCACCGAGGTCTACGACTGCAACTGTTCGATGTGCCGCCGCCGCGGCGGCCTGCTCTGGTTCGCGCCGCGCAGCGCCCTGGTGCTGAAGACGGCCGAAGCGGACCTGGCGACCTACCGCTTCAACCGGGAACACCTGGCCCATCACCACTGCACGGTGTGCGGCATCGCGCCGTTCAGCGAAGGCACCAATCCGAAGACCGGCGAAGCCACGGTGGCGGTCAACGTGCGCTGCCTGCCGGAGGTGGACCTGGCGGGGCTGAGGATCGTGCCGGTCGACGGCGCCAGCTTCTAGGCGGACGGGCACGCCACGACGCCGGTCAGTCCTCTTCCTCGACGAACTCGACCACCAGGCCGAGCCGGTAGGCCAGCTCTTCCACCAGTTCGCGGACGCGGCCGGCGGTATAGGCGTTCGGTGCGTCCACTTCCAGTTCGTGCGTGCCCGGGCCGAGATCGTCGGACAGGCCCGCCGAACTGGAATCCTCGTCGTCCATCTGTGGCATCAGGTCGGCCACTTCCTCCACGTGCTCGATGCCTTCCAGGCTCTGCAGCAGGTCGGCCACCGCGCGCAGGTCGTCGTCGCTGCCGGTGATGCGGATGCGGAGCTGGGGCATGGCAAGGATTCCAGAAGGGGGCTGCTCCAGCCTGCCGCCGGCCCCATCAAAAGCAGGTGATGGATGCGATGCACATTCAGCGAAGGCGGCCGCGCGCCCCCGGTGCGCGTGCGCGTGTCGACGGCTGCTGGCCGTGCGCCTGCTGTTTGAGCCAGGCCAGGAACAGCGACGCGGCGGGAGCGGGCGGCCGGTGCGCCGGATGCACTGCGTAGTAGGCGAAGCGCGCCTCCAGCGCCGGGCCCGGCAGGCGGACCAGCTCGCCGCGCTCGAGGTAGGGCTGGGCGATGTAGGTGCGGGCCAGCGCCGCGCCGATTCCGTGCGCCGCCGCGCGCATGGCATCGGTGCTGTCGCAGAAGGTGTGCATGGCCGGCAGCGCCACGCCGCGGATGCCGGCGGCCTGGAAACAGTCGCGCCAGCCTTGCAGGCCCATGTCCGCCACCAGCGGCAGGCGCGCGACCTGGGCTGCGTCTCGCACGTCCTCGATCCCGGGCAGCGCGGGGGAGGCGACCGGGAACAGCGCGTCGTCCATCAGGTGGTGGGCGGTCAGCCCGGGCCAATGTCCCGGTCCGTAGCGGATCGCCAGGTCCGGTCCACCTTCGTCGAAGCGCGCCAGCGCGGTGCTCGCGTCCACCTCCAGCCGGACGTGCGGGTAGGCGTCGCAGAACCCCTTCAGCCGCGGCAGCAGCCAGCAGTACACCAGCGAATGCAGGGTGCTGATCCGCAGGATCGAGATCCCTGCCGCCGGCTGCAGGTTGCCGGCCACCGCCGCCACGTCGGCCAGCGCCGCCGACGCGGCGTCCGCCAGCTGCCGGCCTTCGGGCGTGAGCGACACGCCGCGCGCATGGCGCAGGAACAGGCGCGCGCCGAGGATGGTTTCGAGCTTGCGCACGTGGTGGCTGACCGCACTGGCGGTCAGGTGCAGTTCTTCCGCCGCATGGGCGAAATTCTGGTGGCGCGCGGCGGCGGCGAACACGCCCAGCGCGGGCAGCAGGGTGGGGCGCAGGTTCATCGGCAAGCCATGAGCAGGATTTGTGGCTCGCGTGGATACTACGCGCTTGTCGACCCACCGCACTGGCGCGATGCTGCGCCTCCGGTCTGCGCCGGATGCGATGTCCGGAAACGGCCGGTACGGCGTCGGTCCCCGCGGCATGCTGGCTTGCCCGGTCCGTCCCTCGCACGCTGGAGCGGCGGGAGCACGATGCCCTTCGCCGGTCCCCGTGCGACCGGATCCAGGCACCGCTGTCGCGGCACTGGCCGGCCGCGGGCAGGCCCATCACGGCAGAACAGGAGAACACGACAGATGGACGGATCGAAGCGGAACTCGCAGGAAGCGGATCACACGCCGGCAGCGGCAACGACCGCGCGCGACTGGCGCACCCCATTCGAACTGCTCGCGCTGGGCGCGGTCTGGGGCGGCTCGTTCCTGTTCATGCGCGTGGCGGCACCCGCGTTCGGGCCGTACGCGCTGGTCGAGCTGCGGCTGGCCTTGGGCGCGCTGGTGCTCCTGCCGTTCCTGTGGCTGGCGCGGGCCCAGTTTCCCTTGCGCCTGTGGCCGCGGCTGGCGGCGATCGGGATCATCAACTCGGCGCTGCCGTTCCTGCTGTTCGCCTGGGCCGCGCAGCGCGCGCCTGCGGCGATCGGTGCGATCTGCAACGCGATGACCGTGCTGTTCGCCGCGCTGGTGGCGTTCGTCGTGTTCGGCGAGAAGATCGGCATGCGCCGCGCGATCGCCCTGGTCACGGGCTTCGTGGGCGTGGTGGTACTGGCCACCGCCAAGGTGTCCGGGTTGAGCGTCGGGCCGGCGGTGCTCGCCGGCGCGACGGCCGCCCTGCTGTACGGCGTCGGCCTGAACCTGGTCAAGCGCTACATGGTCGGGCTGCCGCCCGCCGCCTCGGCGGCCGTGACCCTGGGCTGTTCGGCGGTGCTGCTGCTGCCGCTCGCGCTCACGCACTGGCCGGCCGGCCCCGTGCCGGCACTGGCCTGGGCCGCGGCGGTCGGCCTGGGCGTGCTGTGCACCGGCCTGGCCTTCATCTACTTCTACCGCCTGATCCACCGGATCGGCGCGGCCCGCACCTCGACCGTCACCTACCTGATCCCGCTGTTCGGCGCGCTGTTCGCCTGGTGGCTGCTGGATGAGCCGGTGACGGCGACGATGCTGCTGGCGGGCGGCCTGATCCTCGGCAGCGTGGCGATCAGCCAGCGCGCGAACTGATCCCGGCCGTCGATCGCGTTCGCGTGGCCGCCGGTCGGCCCCGCGGGTCAGCTGCCGGCCACCCGCACCGGCAGCGGCACGTTGCACAGGTCGATGTGCCCGGCCGGGCGCTTGTAGAAGTCGTCGCGGCGGTTGCGGCGCGCTTCGACCATGTCGCGGAAGGTCTGCGTATCGGTGCGCAGCAGCTGCAGGCGAGTGCGTTCCTGCGGGGGGACTTCGCTGGCCAGGCGGACCGCGCGGATCGGCGTGCGTTGCGCCGGATCGGCGTAGAAGCCCATCGGTTCGGGGCCGCGGCGCAGAGCGCTGAGCAGTTCGATGCCCTGGATCACGCGCCCGACCTGGGTGATGTTGCGGTCCAGCTGGCGCGGCGACTGGCCGATGACCACGTACAACTCGGCGCCGATGCTGCTGTCAGCGTCCAGGTTGCGGCCGGCGCCGACCACGCCGTAGCAGTGCGCCATCCAGGCCTTGCCCGCGGCGGCGTCGCGTCCGGCGGCGAAACCGTCGGCGAACCCGACCTGCGGTGCCCAACCGTCGGCGTCGGGCAGCACGTCGAAGGCCAGGCCCTGGATGCCTCGTTCGAACTCGGCCGGCAGCTTGCGTTCCGCCGCGCCCAGGTCCTTCGCCTTGGCTGCATCCTCGGCGTCGGCGTCGCCGAACTGGGCGACGAAGTTGTCCTGCACCCGGTAGATGCTGGTGCCGTCCCAGAAACCGGCCCGGGCCAGTGTGCGGATGTTGGCCACATGTTGCGGGGCGAAGCCCGGCGCCAGTTCGATGACGACCCGGCCGGCATCGAGTTCCAGGTAGAGGACGTTTTCCGGTGCCGGCTCGCGCCAGTCCGAGGCGGGGGAGGCGTCCAGGATCTGCTGCATGCTTCGGTAGGGGGCGGCGGCCGCCGCGGGCGGCGCGAGGACGGCCAGGGCGCAGGCGAACAGCATCGGGCGCAAGGTCATGTCGGGTCTGCTGGCAGGAGATGGCTTGGATTCTCGCCGTGGCGGCCTGGCGCGCCAAGCGCGGCGGCGACTGGCCGGCCCGCATGGCGGTCCGTTCGGGCATGCCCCCGGTTGGGTGACTACCGGCACATACGCTATACCGAAGTTGAGAATAGAGTGGCCTCCAACGTAGCGACCCACGCACCGATGGAGCCGCCGCCATGGGCGAGATCGAAGCGCAACTGAAGAAGTTCCAGAAGGAGCTCAGCGCCGGCACGGTGTCGCTGGCGTTGCTGGCGGTGCTGGCGCGGGCCGCCGAGCCGCTGTACGGCTACCTGATCGCCAAGCGCCTGGAACAGGTCGGGGAGGGCGTGCTGAGCGGCAAGCAGAGCGCGCTGTACCCGGTGCTCCGCAACCTGGAAGGAGCCGGCTTGCTGGAAAGCCACGTCGAGCCGTCCGTGGCTGGCCCGCCGCGGCGCTACTACCGCATCACCGGCGAGGGTCGGCAGGTCCTTGGCCAATGGACCGCCGCCTGGCGCGCCACCCGCGATTCCGTCGATTCCGTGCTGGAGGGAGTATCCGAATGAACACCACCGCATCCCCGCAGCCGGCCACGGCGCGGCCCCTGCCCACCACCATCCCCGAATACCTGGAGCAGCTGCGCGAGGCGCTCAGGGGCGCCGATCCGGCGATGGTCCAGGACGCGCTGTACGACGCCGAGGAATACCTGCGCTCGGAACTGTCCGAACAGGCGGGCCGCACCGAGTCCGAGGTGATCGCCTCGGTCGCCGGCAGCTATGGCGCGCCTGAAGAGGTCGCCGACATCTACCGCGAGACCGAGGTGACGGTGAACCGCGCGCTGCGGCCGCCGCGCCCGCCGAAGCGGCGCTCGCTGGCCGGCCGCTTCTTCGGCGTGGTCGCCGATCCGTACACCTACGGCTCGCTGTTCTACATGCTGCTGGCGATGGCCACCGGCACGTTCTACTTCAGCTGGGTGGTCACCGGCGCCAGCCTCTCGCTGGGGCTGATGATCCTGATCGTCGGCATCCCGTTGCTGCTGCTGTTCCTGATGTCGGTGCGGCTGCTGTCGCTGGTGGAAGGCCGCATCGTCGAGGTGCTGCTGGGCGTGCGCATGCCGCGGCGGCCGCTGTACACCCAGCGCGACAAGCCGTGGCTGATCCGCTTGAAGGAACTGTTCACCGACTGGCGCACCTGGACGGCGATGGGTTACCTGCTGTTGATGCTGCCGCTGGGCACGGCGTATTTCAGCGCCGCGGTCACCCTGCTGGCGCTGTCGGCCGGCCTGATCGCCGCGCCGGTGGCGCTGGCACTGGGCCACGCCGGCGTGTTCTCGCTGGACAGTGTCGTCATCACGCCGGATTCGCCGTGGCTGTGGCCGCTGTGCTTCGTGGCCGGCGTGCTGATGCTGTTCGCGACCTTGCACCTGGCGCGCCTGGTCGGCCGCTTCCATGGCTGGCTGGCCAAGCAGCTGCTGGTGCGCGACCCGGTGGTCTGAGCACCCCGCGTAGAGCCGGGCCCGCCCGGCTGTTCACGCCTGGCGAAGCGATGAGAGGCAAGGGCAGCGGGGCAAGCCCCGCTCTACGATGCAAAGGAAAAGCCCCGCCGAAGCGGGGCTTTCTTTGTTCCGGCAAGCGATCGGTCAGTCCGCGTATTTGGCGATGAATTCGCGTACCTGCGGATAGACGTTCTCGCGCCAGCGACGGCCGCTGAAGATGCCGTAGTGGCCGGCGCCGTCGACGGTGAGGTGCTTCTGCCTGGTCTTCGGAATACCCGTGCACAGGTCATGCGCAGCCTGGGTCTGGCCCAGGCCGGAGATGTCGTCCAGCTCGCCCTCGATGGTCATAAGCGCCGTACCCCTGATCGCCGAGGGCTTCACCAGTTCGCCATTGACCTTCCACTTGCCGCGCGGCAACAGGAACTCCTGGAACACCGTGCGGATGGTGTCCAGGTAATACTCGGCCGGCATGTCCAGCACCGCGTTGTACTCGTCGTAGAAGCGGCGGTGCGAATCGGCGTCCTGCAGGTCGCCCTTGACCAGGTCCGAATAGAAATCCCAGTGCGACATGAAGTGGCGGCTGGGGTTCATGGCCAGGAAGCCGGCGTGCTGCAGGAAACCCGGATACACCTCGCGGCCTTCGCCCGGGTAGGGCTGCGGCACGCTGTGGATGACGTTGTTCTCGAACCACGACAACGGATTGCGCGTGGCCAGGTTGTTGACCGCCGTCGGGCTGCGGCGCGCGTCGATCGGCCCGCCCATCATCACCAGCGAGCGCGGCACCGCCTCGCCGCGGGCGGCCATCAGCGACACGGCGGCCAGCACCGGCACGGTCGGCTGGCAGACGCTGATCACGTTGAGGTTGGCTGCGCCGATGAGGCGGATGAAGTCCTCGACGTAGGCGACGTAGTCGTCCAGGCCGAAAGCGCCCTCGGTGGTGGGCACCATGCGCGCGTCGATCCAGTCGGTCACGTAGACCTTGTGGTCGCGCAACAGGGTGCGGACGGTGTCGCGCAGCAGCGTGGCGTGGTGTCCCGAGAGGGGGGCCACGACCAGCACCACTGGGTCGTCCTTCAGCGCCGCGATGGTCTGCGCGTCGTCGCTGTAGCGCTTGAAGCGCACCAGGCGGCAGAACGGCTTGCGCAGGATCTCCTGCTCCAGCACCGGTACCTTGTGGCCTTCGACCTCCACCTCGTGGATGTTCCACGGCGGCTTCTCGTAGTCCTTGCCCAGGCGGTGCACCAGCTCGTTGCCGGCGGCGATGCGCTCGGCGCCGGGCAGCGACGAAGCCCAGCTGGAGGGGTTGGAGAAGATCCGCGAATTGGCCTCGGCCAGATGGACCCAGGGGGCCATCATCGCGCGGTTGAGTTCATGGAGTTGGTAGAGCATGGAATGGCCACGCTTCCGGTTGGGGTGCTGCATCGCACCATGCTAACCGGATTCGCGCCGCGGCGGCAGCCGGGCCGCCCGTGCCCGCGGGCAGTCCTTCATCAACGTGAGCCGGGCCGTCACCTGACGGCCCGGTTCTTTCCAGAATCAACAACTTGCGTGCTATTCGTTGGCCGGTCTCAGCCACGCGTAGATGATCCCGCCCAGGGCGCCGCCGACCAGCGGGGCGACCCAGAACAGCCACTGCTGGCCGATCGCGCCGGAACCGGCGAACAGGGCCACGCCGGTGGAACGGGCCGGATTCACCGAGGTGTTGGTGACCGGAATGCTGATCAGGTGGATCAGGGTCAGGGCCAGGCCGATCGCGATCGGGGCGAACCCGGCGGCGGCCTTGCCGTGGGTCGCGCCCATGATCACGACCAGGAAGAACGCGGTCAGCACCAGTTCGCACAGGAATGCCGCGGCCAGCGTGTAGCCGCCCGGCGACATCACGCCATAGCCGTTGCTGGCGAAGGCGCCCGCCGCGGTCGGGTCGATGCTGAAGCCGCCACCGCCCCTGGCGATCTGCAGCAGGATGAAGCCGGCCACGATCGCGCCGACCACCTGGGCCACGATGTACGGCAGCAGGTCCTTCGCGGGGAAGCGCCCGCCCGCCCAAAGTCCCAGGCTCACCGCCGGGTTGAAGTGACCGCCTGAGATATGGCCGAACGCGAACGCGCCGGTCAGCACGGTCAGACCGAAGGCCAGCGCCACGCCGAGGAATCCGATGCCGAGCGGATTGCCGTCGCCGCCGAAATTCGCCGCCAGCACCGCGCTGCCGCAACCACCCAGCACCAGCCACAACGTGCCGAGGAACTCGGCCGCCAATCGCTTCGTCAGAGTCATGGTCATCCCCGATGGACAGCCCGGAACGGGCAGCGGCGAGGGTACGCTTGGCCGCGACGGGCAGCGTTAGGAAAAAGTCAAAGCCGGTGCGGCGCTGGAATCGCCCGCCGGATGGCGCTCAGCGCTGCGGCAGCGGTATGAACTCGTCGTCGCCCACGATCCGGCCGAAGCGGCCGTCCAGCCAGTCCTGCTTGGCCTGTTCGATCCGCTCCTTCGAACTGGAAACGAAGTTCCACCACAGGTGGCGGTGGCCGTCCAGTGGCTCGCCCCCGAGCAGCATCGCCTTCAACGGGGTCTTGGCGCGCAGTTTGGGACGGGTGCCGCGGTCGGGAATGACCAGGTGGCGGGCAGGGATGTCGACCCCGTCCAGCTGCGCCTCGCCTTCCAGGATGTACAGCGCGCGTTCGACATGGCCGTCGTCCAGGGCGACCTCCGCGTCCGGCGCCAGGTCCAGGGCCACGTTGAGGGTGTCGGCAAAAACCTTCACCGGCGACTCCTCGCCGTAGCTGCGGCCGGCGATCACCCGCAGCCACACGCCGTCGCGCTGCTGCTGCGGCAGGGTCGCGGCCGGATGGTGGAAGAACGCGGGGTCGGTTTCCTCGTGCGCCTTGGGCAGCGCCACCCAGGTCTGCATGCCGTGCGCCTGGCTACCCGCCGCGCGTTCGGGCGCCGGGGTGCGCTCGGAATGGGCGATGCCGCGGCCGGCGGTCATCCAGTTCACGTCGCCGGGCCGGATCACCTGCTCGGAGCCGAGCGTGTCGCGATGATTGATCGCGCCCGACCACAGGAAGGTCACCGTGGCCAGGCCGATATGCGGATGCGGGCGCACGTCCAGGCCGCGACCGCCCTCGAACACCACCGGCCCCATGTGGTCGACGAACACGAACGGACCGACGCTGCGTGCCTGGATCGAAGGTACGGCGCGGCGCACCAGGAAGCCATCGCCCAGGTCGTGCACGCGCGGTTCGATGATGGTGGTCACGGCACGATCCTCGGCTGGAAGTTCGGCGCAGGATCGCATGGATCCCGCGCCCCGGCCGGTACCTGCGTGCGACGATGCTTTCCGTCGACGGCCCTCAGGCCGGCGCGCGCGGCGCGTCGCGGCGCGAGGCCAGCCGGTCGGCGCGCCGCGTCGGTGCCGGCAGGCGGTAGCCGTCGAGGAAGTGCATCACCAGGACCACCGCCGAGTCCAGCGACACCCGGTGCCCGGGCGAGACGATCAGCGGGTTGCAGCGCGGCTTGCTGCGCAGCGCGTAGCCGACGGTGTCACCGCGATGGACCAGGCGGCTGCGGTCGCCCCGCTGCGGGCCCGGTTCTTCGTAGTGCCCCGCCAACCGTTTCTTGGCCACGCCGATGGTGGGCAGGCCGGTGGCTACACCCAGGTGCGCGGCGATGCCGAGGCGTCGCGGGTGGGCGATGCCCTGGCCGTCGACCATCGCCAGGTCCGGCGGCGCCGACAGCATCGACAGCACATCCAGCAACGCGGGCAGCTCGCGGAAGCTGAGCAGTCCCGGCACGTACGGCATCTGCGTCGGACGCCGCGCCACGTGCATTTCCAGGGTCTGCAGCGAAGTCGCATCCAGCAGCACCGCGGCCGCGCGCACGGTGTGGCCGCCGTCCTCGAAGCCGACGTCCAGGCCGACCACCGTGCGCGGCGGGTCATGGAAGTCGTCGTCGAGCCGCACCCGTGCGGCCAGCTGCGCCTGCAGGGCGCGGGCACCGGCGATGCTGCCGTCCCAGCCGGGGAAGGGATTGCTGGCGGTGGCGGCTTCGACCATGGCGCCAGTATGCCGGTCGCAGCGGTGAAGCCGGGGCGATGGATGCGCGCCGTCCGCGCATGGTTGCAGCGAAAACCGTGGCCGCGTGCGGCCGCCGGCGGGAGTTGCCGCTAGAATCGGCGTCCCGCAATCGAAGCACCGGAGAAACGCCCAGTGACCCGCAAGCTCGTCCTGCTGCGCCACGGCCAGAGCCAGTGGAACCTCGAGAACCGATTCACCGGCTGGGTCGACGTCGATCTCACCGAGCAGGGCCGCAGCGAGGCTGCCGCCGGCGGCAGGCTGATGCGCGAGGAGGGCCTGCGCTTCGACGTGGCCTACACCTCCACCCTCAAGCGCGCCATCCGCACCTTGAACCTGGCGCTGGCCGAACTGGACCAGGACTGGCTGCCGGTGCACAAGAGCTGGCGCCTCAACGAGCGGCACTACGGCGCGCTGCAGGGACTGGACAAGGCCGAGACGGCGGCCAAGCACGGCGAGGAGCAGGTCAAGGTCTGGCGTCGCTCCTACGACATCCCGCCGCCGCCGATGCCGCTCGACGATCCGGGCCACCCGGCCAACGACCCGCGCTATGCCGGCCTGGACCGCAATGCGCTGCCGTCGACCGAATCGCTGGCCACCACCCTGGACCGGGTACTGCCGTACTGGCACGACGCCATCGCGCCGTCGCTGAAGGCCGGCAAGACCGTGCTGGTCGCCGCGCACGGCAATTCGCTGCGCGCGCTGTACAAGTACCTCAACCACGTTTCGAAGGAAGAGATCCTCGAACTCAACATTCCGACCGGCATCCCGCTGCTGTTCGAGCTGGACGACGAACTGAGCGTCAAGTCGTACCGCTACCTCGGTGATCCGGAGGCGGCCAGGCGCGCTGCCGAGGCGGTGGCCAACCAGGGCAAGGCCAGGTAACGGCCGGGCCCATCCGGCGGCGATGGACGACACCCGGCCCAGGCCGGGTGTCTTCGTTTCAGGCCGGTGGATAGCGCCCTGTTGCAGAATGAGATTGATTCGCATTTAATATGCGCCCAGCCAACGACCCCGCCAGGCCCCCAGGCCGAGCGGGATGGGCAAGGCGACCTCCTGCGGTGACCGGCCGCACAACGTCACCGGCTCGCGGCGGGCGCGGGCGACCGGAGCGATCCGGTCGCCTTTGCGCGAATCCCCCTCATTCCATCAAGACAAGGCAGTTTCCTCGATGCGTCCGAACCGTTCCTCCCGCCCGTCCCGCAGCCGTCGCCCTGATCGCCGCGCGTTCGCCAATGGCCACCTGCCGCTCGCGATCGCGCTGGCCCTGGCCGGCCTGTCCGGCACGGCGCTGGCCGCACCGCAGGAGGCGGCCAGCGCACAGGAGGGCGACGCCTCCGCCACCGACCTGGACGCGATCATGGTCGTGGGCCAGCGTGCCAGCCGCGTCAGCAACGGCGCGACCAACCTGGACCTGGAGATCAAGGAAACCCCGCAGTCCATCAGCGTGGTGACCGGCGAGCAGATGCGCCTGTTCGGCGCGAACAGCGTCAACGATGCGCTGCGGCTGGCGACCGGCGTGCGCGTGGACGAATGGGAAACCAACCGCACCAGCTACAGCGCCCGCGGCTTCGACATCCTCAACACCCAGATCGACGGCGTCGGCCTGCCCAACAGCTGGGGCATCGCCACCGGCGCGCAGGACACCTTCGGCTACGAGAAGGTGGAAGTCATCCGTGGCGCCAACGGCCTGCTGACCGGCGTGGGCAACGCGTCCGGCACGATCAACTACGTGCGCAAGCGCCCGACCAACGAGGCGCAGGGGATGGTCGGCCTGAGCTACGGCTCGTGGGACACGGTGCGTGCCGAAGCCGATTACTCGACTCCGTTCACCGACGACGGCCGCTGGGCCGGGCGCGTCGTGGCCGCGTACGAGGAGGGCGATTCCTGGCTGCGGGCCAACCAGAACGACCGCACCTTCCTCTACGGCGTGGTCGATGGCCAGGTCGGCGACAACGGCACACTGACCGTCGGCTATTCGCACCAGCAGGCCAATTCGGACGGCATCATGTGGGGCGCGCTGCTGTTCATGAACAGCGACGGCACCCAGAACGAATGGCCGCGCGATGCCACCACCACCCAGGACTGGACCTACTGGGATACGACCAACGAAACCGCGTTCGCCGAATACGTCCACCAGCTCGGTGCCGACTGGCGGTTGAACGTGTCGTACAACTACCGGCGCGCCAGCGGCGACGAGGACATGTTCTACGCCTACCTGGCGGACACCGACCTCGACGGCACGCCCGACGGACTGGATCCGGCCACCGGCCTGGGCCTGGTCGGCTATCCGTGGAGCGGCAAGGACGAGGTGACCAGCCACCTGGGCACCGCCAGCCTCAACGGCGTCTACACCATGTTCGGGCGCCAGCACGAGGCGGTGATCGGCGTCAGCGCCTCGCGCAGCACCACCGAGAACTGGGAGCGCAGCGCGGAGTTCCCGCATCCGGCCTGGGGCCTGCTGCCGCCGTTCCCGTACCCGACCGACGCCATTCCCGAGCCGTCCTGGAGCGAATTCTCGCAATCGGCGGAACTGGACCAGGACCTCAAGCGCGTGTTCGGCGCCACCCGCATCGCCGTGACCGAACGCTTCAAGGCGATCATCGGCGCCAACTACGCCGAGTACCGCCGCGAGGGCGTCTCCTATGGCGTGGACTTCGACGAGACCACCAGCCATACCAGCCCCTACGCCGGCCTGACCTTCGATTTCACCGACCGCGTGCTGGGCTATGTCAGCTATTCGGACATCTACCAGCCGCAGGACCAGAGCGACGCCGACAACCGCCTGCTGGACGCCAGCAAGGGCGTGAACTACGAGGCCGGCATCAAGGCCGAGTGGCTGGACGGACGCCTCCTGACCACGCTGGCGGTGTTCAAGGCCGACCAGCAGGGCCTGGCGACGCCGACGGGCGAGTACAACGAGTTCGGCCAGACCATCTACGCGCCGGTGGACGTGCAGTCCGAGGGCGTGGAGTTCGAGGCGGTCGGCAAGCTGGGCGACAACGTCGACCTGGTGTTCGGCTACACCGCGCTGGAGATGGACGGCCTCAATGGCGAGGACACCTATCCGTGGGTGCCGCGCCGCAGCGCCAACCTGGTCCTGAGCGCGCGCGCGCCGGGCTACGCCCCGCTGTCGTACGGCGTCGGCGGGCGCTGGCAGAGCGGGATATCCAATACCGAGAGCAGCGGCTTCACCGTGCGCCAGGACAGCTACGCGGTCCTCAACGCCTTCATGGGCTGGAATTTCGTCGAGAACGCGAGCGTGCGCCTGAACGTCAACAACGTGTTCAACGAGAAGTACATCAACACCCTGCGCTACAGCGGCTATTACGGCGCGCCCAGCAACTACACCCTCACCCTTGACTGGCGGTTCTGAGCGATCATCCGCCGCGAAGAGACAGTAGCCTGACGCCATGTCCACGCCTTCCTCCACGATCGATCCGCGCCCGGCCACGACCCGCGCGCCGCGCCTGCGCGTCGCCGCGCGGGTGGGCGCGGCGGTGCTGGGCGGGTATGCCTTCACCTGGGGCCTGATCGCCCTGGCCACCGCGCTGCTGTCCAAGGCCGGCATGGGCTTCCACGACGCCGAGTTCCTGTCCAGTGCGGTCGGGCTGCTCGTGTTCCTGGTCGCCTTGCTGTGGACGATGGCCTGTCGCCGGGTGGCGCTGGCCTGGGCGCTCCTGCTCGGCGGCGGCGCGGCGATGGCCGCGCTTGCCTCGCTCGTGCAGAAGAGCATCCTTTGACGCCATGGCCAGGACCAAGGAATCCGTCGTGACCCAGAGCTTCCGCCAGGCGATGGCCTGGCTGCACACCTGGTTCGGCCTGGTGCTCGGCTTCGTGCTGATGGCCGCGTTCTTCTTCGGCGCGCTGTCGGTGTTCGACCGCGAGATCGACCGCTGGTCGATCCCCGCCACGCGCTTCGAACCGCAGCCGATGCCGTCGTACGAGAAGATCCTGCGCCCGGCGTTCGAGCGCATGCAGCCGCTGCCGGCGGCGGTGGAGGCGATGGCGCCGCGGGTCGACGGTCCGATGCCGCAGCGCTTCGACACCGTCGGCAGCTGGAGCGCCTACACCACCCACCGCGACCCGGTGCTGGCGCTGTTCGCCGGCTACGTGGTGCCCAACGCGAAGGACCCGGACGAGCAGGTCTGGGCCTACGCCACCATCGATCCGCGCGACGGCACTTCGCTGCCGGATGACCGCCTCAAGCTGGGCAGCGGATTTTTCTACCCGATGCACTACAGCCTGACCCTGGACTGGAAGAACCTCGGCTTCTGGATCGTCGGCCTGGCGGCGCTGGCCATGCTGGCCGCGCTGGTGAGCGGGGTGGTCATGCACCGCAAGCTGTTCCGCGAGCTGTTCACCTTCCGCCCGGGCAAGGCGCGCCTGCGCAGCGTGCTCGATCTGCACAACCTGACCGGCGTGGTCGCGCTGCCGTTCCACTTCTTCTTCGCCTTCACCGGCCTGCTGATCTTCGCCGCGACCTATTACTTCCCGGTCGGCCATACCCAGCTGCACGACCTGCACGACCGCTATGCGGAGATCGAGGCCAGCCAGACCGGCCTGCCGCACGAGCGCGCCGGCGTAGCCGCGGGCCTGGCCAACGTCGATGTGATGGTGGCCGAGGCGCAGCGGCGCTGGGAGGCGGCTGGCAAGGCCGGCGACGTCGGCTTCCTGGTGCTGATGCACGTGGGCGACGCCAATGGCTATGTCAGCGTGTACCGCGCCGGCACCGACCGCATCGCCCTGGTCGGCGACGGCATCCACTTCAAGGCCAGCACCGGCGAGCTGATCCGCGAGGATCCGGCGGCCACGCCGGTCGCCAAGGCCGCCGAGTTCCTGACCGGCCTGCACCTGCAGCATTTCCGCCACTGGCTGCTGCGCTGGCTGTACGTGCTTGGCGGACTGGCCGGGGCGGTCTGCATCGCCACCGGCTTCGTGTTCTTCGTCGAGAAGCGCAAGCGCCAGCACGCGCTGGCCGGCAGCCAGGGCGCGCGGATCGTCGATGCGCTGGCGGTCGCCAGCGTCGCCGGGATGGTCATCGCCACGCTGTCGATCCTGGTTGCCAACCGCCTGCTGCCCGATGACCTGACTGGCCGCGGTGACTGGGAGCGCTACGCCTTCTGGGGCAGCTGGGTGCTGGCGCTGCTGCACGCCGCCTGGCGCAGCGCGCCAGTGGCCCGCGGCCTGCCCAATCCGGCCTGGCGCGAGCAGTGCTGGGTGATCGCAGCCCTGGCCGTGGCCGCGATGCTGCTGAACTGGCTCACCACCGGCGACCACCTGCTGCGCACGCTCGCCGCCGGCTACTGGCCGGTCGCCGGCGTCGACCTGGCGTTGCTGGCCACCGCGGCGATCGCCGCCGCCGCCGGCCGCATGTTCGGCCGTCGCACCACTGCGCGCGCCGATGCGCGCATGCGCGAGCAGGAGGCCGCGCATGCCTGAGCCGAGCCACGCGGGCTGGTTGCTGGCCGCGGCCCTGGCGGCATGCCTGGCAGGCATGGGTTGGCTGGCGCTGGCGATGGAGGTCCATGCCCGCCAGGTCTGGGGCAGGGCGCTGGCACGCGGGAGCGCGAAGCTGCTGCGCCTGCTCGGCGCGACGGCACTGGCCGCCAGCCTGTGGCTGTGCCTGGCGGCCGACCACGCCACGATGGCGGTGCTGGTCTGGACCATGGCCGTGGCGGGTGCGGCGCTGGCCATCGCCTTGACCCTGGCCTGGCGCGCGCGCTGGCTGGCGCTGCTGGCGCCGTGGGTGCGACGCTGATCCTGGCGCGGCGCCCGTGGCGCATGCGCCGGGCAGGGCGCGTCCGGCCTGCCCGGGGCGCACTGCGGCCAGCATCGTCCAGAGACCAGGCAGCGGGGGCAATCCATGTCGTTCGATGATCCGCAGGCCGTGGCCAGCTACGCGCAGGGACCGCTTCGGCTGGTGCCGGGCTTCGAGGCCCTGCAGCGGATGGCGGCGTTGCTGCTGGAGGAATCGGTGCCCGTCGACGGACGGGTGCTGGTGGTGGGGGCCGGCGGTGGCCTGGAGCTGAAGGTGTTCGCCGACCGGCAACCGGGCTGGCGGTTCGCCGGCGTCGATCCGTCGCGCGAGATGCTCTCGCTGGCGCGGTCCACGCTGGGCGTGCAGGCCGGGCGCGTGGATTTCCACGAAGGCTACGTCGACACCGCGCCGGCGGGACCTTATGACGCGGCGACGTGCCTGCTGACCCTGCACTTCGTCGAGCCCGGAGAGCGGCTGGCCACGCTGGGCCAGATCCGGCGACGGCTGTGGCCCGGTGCGCCGCTGGTCGTGGCGCACCACAGCTTCCCGCAGTCCGGGCCGGACAAGGCGCGCTGGCTGGAGCGCTACGCGGCGTTCGCCATCGGTTCGGGCGTGCCCGCCGCCAATGCCCGCAAGGCCATCGAGGCGATCGCCCGGCAGCTTCCGGTGCTGCCGCCGGACGAGGACGAGGCATTGCTGCGACGGGCCGGTTTCGAGCGGGTGGAGCAGTTCTATGCAGGCTTCACGTTCCGCGGCTGGGTGGGCCTGAACGCCGGTCCCTGAGTCCTCCAGGCCGCGGTACACACGCCGCCGTCGCGCCGCGCCCCTACAATCGCCGCATCCCACGCGACCACGCACATGAAGAAGAAGCTCAAGTGGATCGGCATCGCGCTGGCGGCGTTCGTGGCCGCCTCGCTGCTGTCGCTGTACGCGTACGGCCGCTTTGCCGAGCGCGCGCGCGGGCCGGCGGCGTACGCGATGGACGTGCAGCCGGCCGGCACGCCGCTGGACCGGGCGATCTCGCCGCTGACCTCGGCCCGGCCCGAGGACGCGGGCATCGTCATCCTGTCCGACAACCTCGATGCGTTCGCTGTGCGCGCCGCCACCGCGCGCGCGGCCGGGCGCAGCCTGGACCTGCAGTACTACATCTGGCACGCCGACTTCACCGGCAACATGATCCACCACGAACTGCTGCAGGCCGCCGACCGCGGCGTGCGCGTGCGGCTGCTGCTGGACGACATGAACGTGCACGGCAGCAAATCGGTGCTGGCGGCGCTCGACAGCCATCCGCTGGTCGAGGTGCGCCTGTTCAACCCGACCCGCGCGCGCGAGGGCACGATCGCCCGCGGCGTGGAGCTGCTGCTGCGCTTCTTCAGCCTCAACCGGCGGATGCACAACAAGACCTGGATCGCGGACGGGCGGGTGGCGATCGTCGGCGGCCGCAACATCGGCGACGAATACTTCGACGCGGCCGCCGACATCAACTTCATGGACACCGACGCGGCGGTGATCGGGCCGCCGGTGAAACAGGCCGAGGCGATCTTCGATGCCTACTGGAACAGCGCGTCGGCCATCCCGCTGTCGGCGCTCGTCGAGCCCGGCACCGGCGCGCTGGAGCGGGTCCGTGCCAGCATCGACGCCGGCCTCGCCTCGCCGCGCGCCGCGCCCTACCTGCAGCGCCTGAAGGACTCGCCCGGGGTCAACGACCTGATGGGCGGCAAGGTCCGCATCCACTGGACCGCCGACGCGGCGATCGTCTCCGACCCGCCGGAGAAGGCCGAGGGCGCCACGCCGCAGCCGGACTGGATGACGCCGGTGCTGGTCGAGCACGTCTCGGTGGTGGAGCGAGACCTGCGACTGATCTCGCCGTACTTCGTGCCCGGCACCGAAGGCGTGAACTGGTTCGACAGCGTCCGCCGCCGTGGGGTCGAGGTAGGCATCCTGACCAACTCGCTGGCGGCCAACGACGTGATGGCCGTGCACGGCGGGTATGCCGGCTACCGGATCCCGCTGCTCGAGCGGGGCGTCTCGCTGTACGAGCTCAAGCCGCACGGCAGCACCAGCGCCAGCCTGTTCGGTTCCAGCGGCGCCAGCCTGCATACGAAGGCCTACGTGCTGGACGGGCGGCGCGGCTTCATCGGCTCGTTCAACCTGGACCCACGCTCGATGAACCTCAACACCGAGATGGGGCTGCTGTTCGAGAGCACCGACGCGGCCGCCGAGCTCGAGGCGCTGTACCGGCGGAAGACCGATCCGCGCACCAGCTACCGGCTCGAACTGGTCGACGGCGCGCTGCGCTGGCAGGACGACGCCGCGCAGCCGCCCCGGACCTGGGACCGCGAGCCCGAAGCCAGCCTCTGGCGCCGTGGCGCCGCCCGCGTGATCGGCTGGCTGCCGGTGGAATCCCAGCTGTAGCGGGTGCGTCGCACCGGCGCGTGGCACGCCGGCCTTGAACTTTGACCCGGCCGCGGACGAGGATGCCGGGAGTCCGCGGGCCCGCGGGCCGGATGCCGCACCCCCGGAGGCCCCATGCAGGTTGCGCAGGACGCCACGTTCCGCTGGCCGCTCCCCTGGTGGCGCTCCGGCCCCGTGGCCCTGCGCTGGCTGCTGGGACTGGTGGCGAGCCTGCCGCTGGCGTGGGCGGCACTGGCGATCGCCTACGGCCCGCTGCCGCTGCCTGGCCGGGGCTGGCTGGCGCTGGCCTTCGCGGCATTCGCCGGATGGGCGCTGTGGGGCGCGCGCAGCCGCTGGCCGATGGGCGTCGTGGTGCTGCTGTTCGCCGCGTTGCTGGCGGCCTGGAGCCAGGTGAGGCCGAGGCACGACCGCCAATGGCGGCCGGAGGTGGCGGTCACGCCGCGGATCGCGATCGACGGCGACCGGGTGCTGGTCAGCGGGTACCGCAATTTCGACTACCGTGGCCGGGAGGACTTCGACGAACGCTGGGAAGAGCGCGAGCTGCGCCTGTCCGAAGTGCAGGGCGTGGACTTCTTCGTCTCCTACTGGGAGCCGGACGGGGCGATCGCGCACACCTTCCTCAGCTTCGACGTGGCCGGCGCCGATCCGCTGGCCATCTCGATCGAGATCCGGCCCGAGCGCGGCGGTGACGAGCGCGACATCGTGCGCGTGCGCAGCAACCACCGTGGCGAGGAGGTGTTCCTGTACCGGACCACCGCCTCGGCCGACACCGCGCGCGCCCTGTTCCGTGTCTACGCGTCCCGGATCAACGCGCTGGCCGATGTCCCGGAGTTCTACAACGTGCTCAGCAACAACTGCACGGTCAACATCGTCCGCTATGCCAACCAGGTCGGCCGGCTCGGCCGCTGGGACACCCGCCACCTGCTCAACGGCTGGAGCGACCGCTACCTGTACGATGCCGGGCTGGTCGACACCTCGATGCCGTTTGCCGAGCTGCGCCGGCGCTCGCTGGTCAATCCCGCCGCCCGGGCCGCCGACCAGGACCCGGCGTTCGCCCGGGCAATCCGCGAAGGACGGCCGGTTCCTGCCGCCGGTACCGGCGCCGGCCCCGAGGCCGGAGGCGGGCGATGAGCATGGAACTGCTGCTGGTCCTCGGCCTGCTGGCGGCGGCCATCGTCCTGTTCTCGCTCGGGCGGCCACGCGCCGACGTGGTCGCGCTGCTGATGGTCGCGGCGCTGCCGTTCACCGGGGTCATCGACGTCGGCGAGGCCATCGCCGGCTTCTCCGATCCCAGCATCGTGCTGATCGCGCTGCTCTTCGTGCTCGGCGAAGGCCTCGTGCGCACCGGGCTGGCCCAGCACATGAGCACCCTGATCCTGCACGTGGCCCGCGGCAACGAAGCGGTGCTGGTGGTGGCGCTGATGCTGGCGGTGGGGGCGATGGGATCGGTGATGAGCTCGACCGGCGTGGTCGCGATCTTCGTCCCGATCGTGCTGCGGATCGCGCGCAGCAGCCGGATCGCGCCGGGCCGGCTGATGATGCCGCTGAGCGTGGCCGCGCTGGTCAGCGGCATGATGACCCTGGTGGCGACCGCCCCCAACCTGGTGGTCCACGGCGAACTGCTGCGCGAAGGCCATGCCGGCTTCGCCTTCTTCGACTTCCTGCCGTTCGGTGCGCCGGTACTGGCGCTGGCGATCGGCTACATGCTCTTCGCGCGGCGCTGGCTGGGCGGCGGGGCACCGGTGCCCTCGCCACGCGCGCCGCGGCTGCAGGACTGGATCGGCGAGTACCGGCTGGAGGGCCGCGCGTTCCGGGTGCGGGTCGGCGCCGGATCGCCGCTGGTGGGTCGCGTCGCCTCGGCGCTCGAGGACGACGAGCTGGCCGGCATGAACGTGCTGGCGATCGAGCAGCTCGGCCGCTTCGGCCAGCGCCTGCTGCTGTCGGCGCAGGGGCGACGCCTGATGCCCGGCGATGCGCTGCTGCTGGACCTGCACGAACCGGGGATCGACGCGCCAGCGATGTTCGACGCATTGCGGCTGGAGTTACTGCCGCTGGAAGGGGCCTACTTTTCCGGCTACGCCAACGACATCGGCATGGCCGAGATGATGGTCGCGGTGAACTCGCCGCTGGCCGGGGTGAGCGCGCGCCGCGCGCGCCTGCAGGAACGCCACGAGCTGGCGGTCATCGGCCTCAAGCACGGCCGCACGGCCGAGGTGCGCGACCTCGAGGACGAGCCGCTGGAAGTCGGCGACACGCTGCTGGTGGCCGGCCCCTGGCCGGCGATCCGTGCCCTGGGCGCCGGGCCGGACGGACTGATCCTGCTCAACCTGCCGCTGGAATCGGATGAAGTCGCCCCGGCGGCGGCGCGCGCGCCGTTCGCCCTGGCGTGCCTGCTGCTGACCATCGGCCTGATGGTCAGTGGCGCGGTACCCAACGTGCATGCGGCGCTGATCGGCTGCCTGCTGATGGGCCTCACCGGATGCCTGGACCTGCGCAGCGCCTACCGCTCGATCCACTGGCCGAGCCTGGTCCTGATCGTAGGGATGCTGCCGTTCTCGCTGGCGCTGCAGCGCACCGGCGGCGTGGACCTCGCCGCCGACCTGCTGCTGGAGGCGGTGGGCGGTGCCGGTCCGCGGGTGGTCCTGGCGGCGATCTTCGCCGTCACCGCGATCTTCGGCATGTTCATTTCCAATACCGCCATCGCCATGCTGATGGCGCCGGTGGCGCTGGCGATCGCCCAGCACCTGGGCCTGTCGCCGTACCCGTTCGCGATGACCGTGGCGCTGGCCGCCTCGGCGGCGTTCATGACGCCGGTATCCTCGCCGGTCAATGCTCTGGTGGTCGGTCCAGGCGGCTACCGCTTCGGCGATTTCGTCAAGGTCGGCACGCCGCTGGCGCTGCTGACGCTGCTGGTCGTGGTGCTGCTGGTGCCGTGGGTGTTCGGGATGTAGCGCCACGATGTGAATGCAACGGCAAGGGCAACGGCGTGGGACGTTGGCTCCGGAGGGAGTCCGCCGTTGCAGAGGGGGATGGCCCACCCCTCGGGACGACATCCTGTCTTTACTCGGGTCGTGGCACATCCATGTGCCACTTGGTCCATCCCCTCTGCAACGACGGCCTCCGGGCGCTTTGGGGCTTGTGCCTTCGGCGAGGAAGGACCAGGAGCTGCAGCCGGCGGTCCTTCATTCCGGCGTTAGCCGGATCGAAGGCTTCGTCTTCATGCCACGCTGAGCCGCACGGCGCGAATCCCACCGCATCCGAAGTCCGTCGGCGCCTGGCGCTATGGCCCAAGTGGCACATGGATGTGCCACGGCCCTTCGTAAAGACAGGACGTCGTCCCGAAGGGTGGGCCATAGCGCCAGGTGCCGACGGACTCTTCCCGGAGCCGACGCTGTGACCTTGACCTTGACCGTGGCTGTTGCTGTTGCCGCAGCCGCAGCCGCACGCGTCAACCCGGTGCCAGTGTAGTCAGCAGCGCGCGCGCGGCGTTGAAGCGGTCCGCCGCCTCCGGCAGCGGCACGCGGATGCGCAGCTTGTCGGGGCCGTCCATCGCGTACAGCTTCGGCTGCTGCTGGATCATGCGGATCACCGACATCGGGTCGACCCGCGGCTTGGCCTCGAACACGATGCGGCCGCCGTTCTCGCCCAGGTCCAGCTTGCGGATGCCCAGCGCGTCGGCCTGCAGCTTCAACTCGGCGATGGCGAACAGGTGCTTGACCGGATCGGGCAGCAGGCCGAAGCGGTCGATCATCTCCACCTGCAGCTCGCGCAGCGCCTCGCCGTCGCGGGCACTGGAAATGCGCTTGTACAGCGTCAGGCGGGTGTGCACGTCCGGCAGGTAGTCTTCCGGGATCAACGCCGGCACGTTGAGCACCACCTCGGCGCCGCGCACTTCCTCGCCCGCGTCCAGGTCCGGCAGCTTGCCCAGGCGGATGCTGCGCACCGCGCGTTCGAGCAGCTCGGTATACAGGCTGAAGCCGACCTCGGCCATCTGCCCGCTCTGGTCCTCGCCGAGCAGCTCGCCGGCGCCGCGGATCTCCAGGTCGTGGGTGGCCAGGGTGAAGCCGGCGCCGAGCTCGTCCATCGAGGCGATCGCTTCCAGCCGCTTCTCCGCATCCGGCGTCATCGAACGGCGATCGGGCACCAGCAGGTAGGCGTAGGCACGGTGGTGCGAGCGGCCGACGCGCCCGCGCAGCTGGTGCAGCTGGGCCAGGCCGAAGCGGTCGGCGCGGTTGATGACGATGGTGTTGGCGTTGGGAATGTCGATGCCCGACTCGATGATCGTGGTCGACAACAGCACGTTGAAGCGCTGCTTCTGGAAGTCGAGCATCACCCGCTCCAGCTCGCGCTCGGGCATCTGCCCGTGGGCGATGCCGATTCGCGCCTCCGGCACGAGTTCGGCCAACTGCTTCTGCATGCGGCCGATGCTTTCGACGTCGTTGTGCAGGAAGTACAACTGGCCGCCGCGGGCCAGCTCGCGCTGGAAGGCTTCGCGCAGCTGCGCATCGTCCCAGGGCACGACGAAGGTCTGCACCGCCAGCCGGTTGGGCGGCGGAGTCGCGATGATCGAAAGGTCGCGCAGCCCCGCCATGGCCATGTTCAGCGTGCGCGGGATCGGCGTGGCGGTCAGGGTCAGCAGGTGGACATTCGCACGAAGGGCTTTCAGCGCTTCCTTCTGGCGCACGCCGAAGCGCTGTTCCTCGTCGACGATGACCAGGCCCAGGTCCTTGAACTTCACGTCCGGCTGCAGCAGCCGGTGGGTGCCGACGATCACGTCGATCCCGCCTTCGCTGACCTTCTGCAGCTCGGCCTCGATCTCCTTCTTGGTCTTGAACCGCGACAGCACCTCGACCTTGAGCGGCCAGTCGGCGAAGCGGTCGCGGAAGTTGCGGTAGTGCTGTTCGGCCAGCAGGGTGGTCGGCACCAGCACCGCGACCTGGCGGCCGGCGCTGGCGGCGGCGAACGCCGCGCGCACCGCGACTTCGGTCTTGCCGAAGCCCACGTCGCCGCAGACCACCCGGTCCATCGGCTGGCTGGACTGCAGGTCGCGCAGCACCGCCTCGATCGCCGCGTGCTGGTCGGGCGTCTCCTCGAACGGGAAGCCGGCAGCGAAGCTTTCGTACATCGGCCGGTCGATCTCCAGCGCCAGTCCGGCGCGGGCGTGCCGCCGGGCCTGGATCTCGAGCAGCTCGGCGGCCACGTCGCGGACCTTTTCCTGCGCCTTGCGCTTGGCCTTGGCCCATTGCTCGCCGCCGAGCGAATGCAGCGGCGCGGTCTCCGGCGAGGCGCCGGAGTAGCGGCTGACCAGGTGCAGCTGCGCCACCGGCACGTAGAGGCGGTCGCCCTTGGCGTACTCGATGTCGAGGAACTCGCCCGGCATGCCGCCGATGTCCATTGCCACCAGCCCACGGTAGCGGCCGACGCCGTGGTCCTCGTGGACGATCGGAGCGCCCTCGGTCAGCTCGCCCAGGTCGCGGATGATCGCTTCCGGCTCGCGCCCGGCGCGGCGTGCGCGGCGCGGCTGGGTCGCGCGTTCGGGGAACAGCTGGCGCTCGGTGAGCACCGCCAGCCGTGGCGCATCGAGGGCGAAGCCGTCTTCCAGCGGCGCCACCGCCAGCGCGAAGGCGTCGCTGCCGGCGAGGAAGGCGGGGAAATCGGCCACGACCTTCGGTTGCAGGCTGGCGGCCTGCAGCACTTCCAGCAGCGCCTCGCGGCGGCCGGGGGAATCGGCGGCCACCAGCACGCGGCCCGGGTAGCTGCCGAGGAACGAACGCAGGGCTTCGCCGGCGACATGCGGGTCGCGGCCGGCGACCGGCAACGACGGCGCCGGCTGGTCGCCCAGCGGCGCCGCCTCTTCGGCGCGTGGGTGGTCGCTGCCGCAGACCTCGACGCGTATGCCCTGGTTCAGCCGTTCGCGCAGCGTGTCCGGTGGCAGGTAGAGCTCCTCCGGCGCGAGCAGCGGATGCTCGACATCGTGGCGGCGCTGTTCGTAGCGGTTGCGCGTCTGCTGCCAGAACGCGGCGGCCGCCGCATTGGCGCCGTCCGCCAGCACCGGCAGCACGCTGACCGGCAGGTAGTCGAGAAGCGTGGCCGTGGTGTCCGAGCCGTCGCGCGCAGGCGGGAAGAACAGCGGCAGGTAGTACTCGATGCCGGCCGGGGCCAGTCCGGCCTTGAGGTCCTGGTACAGCGCGCTGCGCCGGGTGTCGACGTCGAAGCGCTCGCGCAACGCGTCGAGCACGCGGGCGATGCTGGCCTCGTCCATCGGCAGTTCGCGCCCGGGCAGCATGCGTACCGCCTCGATCCGGTCCAGCGAGCGCTGGCTTTCCGGATCGAAGCGGCGGATCGAGTCGACCTCGTCGTCCAGCATTTCGATCCGCAACGGCGCGTCGGCACCCATCGGGTAGACGTCGAGCAGGCCGCCGCGCACGGCGAAGTCGCCGGGGTCCAGCACCTGCGGCACGTTGCGGTAGCCGGCGCTTTCCAGCCGGCGCTTCTCCGCGTCCAGGTCCAGGCGCTGGCCGGTAGCCAGGTCGAAGCTGCCGCCGGCGATGTAGCGCAGCGGCGGCAGCCGCTGCAGCAGGGTCTGCACGGGAACGACCACGATCCCGCGCTCGAGCTGCGGCAGGCGCTGGAGCGCGGCCAGGCGCTGGCTGATGATGTCCGGATGCGGGCTGAAGCGGTCGTAGGGCAGCGTCTCCCAGTCCGGGAACGGCACCACCGGCAGGGAGGCGTCGTTGCCGAGCAGGGTAAGCAGGTCCGATTCGACCTGGTGCGCCGAGTGGGTGTCGCGGGCCACGAACAGCAGCGGGCCCGGATGGGCACGCGCGGCCTGCACCAGGTGCCAGGGCAGGGCCGAGGGCGAGGCGGGTACGCGCCACCAGGCACGGGCCTGGCCGCGCTTGGGCATCGGGGGAGCGGGGGGCACGGGCGGGGACGCGGACGGCATGGACCGCGCATTGTAGCCGCGGTGCGATGAGGGGCGGCGCGTGCTCCTGCGTAGGAGCCGGGCTCGCCCGCGACGCGACGCCGTCTGCACAGGCGTCGCCGTCGTGGTTCCGACCGGCGTGTCGCCAGCAAGCTGTGCTCCTACACCCGGGATCCGGCGCGTGTGGGCCGCAGGACCCGGCGCGTGCGGGTCAGAGGTCCAGCACCAGCCGGGTCAGGCCCGGCGGGACGCCGCTTTCCAGGCTCGGGCGGAAGCCCATCGATGCAGCCAGGTCGAGCATCGGTCCGTTGCTGTCGGGCGTGTCGCCGTAGAGGCGGTCGAGGGAGCGCCCGCGCGACCACTTCACCAGCTTCTGCATCAGGTGCCGGCCCAGGCCCAGGCCTGCCACGTAGTTGCCGAGCAGGATCGCGTACTCGGCCTGGCGCGTGCCGGGGACGATGCGCGCACGGGCGAGCCCGGCGATCATCGCTTCACCTGGCGGCAGCGGTTCGGCGCCGACCAGGACCAGCTCGGTCTTCGGGTCCGGGCGCGACAGCTGCGCGGCGGCCGCGTCGTCGAGCGAGTCGCCACCGCCGAAGCCGGCGCGCAGTTCCGCCGGCCCGAGCATGCCGAACACGCCCTGCAGCGGCGAGGCATCCTCCGGGCGGATCGGGCGGATCAGGATCGCCCGCCGGTTGGGCAGGACGAACTCTTCGTGCCAGGGGGGGAGGCGGTTGCGGGGCATGGGAGGGATATTCCCACATTCACGGGCAGGCCGTCGCAGGGCGTCGGCCGGTGGCTTGCTAGACTCCGGCTCCAATCGGTCCAGGAGGCGATGCCATGGCAGGCGGTGGTGATTCGGTCCGCGCGATCTTCTTCGCGCTGGGAGCCAACTTCGCGATCGCCGTGGCCAAGGGCGTGGCGGCCTACGTCACCGGTTCCGGCGCGATGCTGGCCGAGACGGTGCACTCGCTGGCCGACTGCGGCAACCAGCTCCTGCTGCTGCTGGGCCTGCGCCAGGCCAAGCGCCCCGAGAGCCGCGAGCATCCGTTGGGCCACGGCCGCGCGATCTACTTCTGGTCCTTCCTGGTGGCGGTGATGCTGTTCAGCGTGGGCGGCATGTTCTCGGTATACGAGGGCGTGCACAAGCTGATGCATCCCGAGCCGCTGCAGCAGTGGTGGTGGGCGGTCGGCGTGCTGGTATTCGCGATCGTGGCCGAGTCGGTTTCGATGCGCGCCTGCCTGCAGGAAGTGGACAAGGCGCGCGGCGACCGCAGCCTGTGGGAATGGTTCCGCGAGAGCCGGCAGGCCGAGCTGGTGGTGATCTTCGGCGAAGACCTGGCGGCGCTCCTTGGCCTGCTGTTCGCGCTGGGCGCGGTGCTGCTGACGGTGTTGACCGGCAACCCGGTGTTCGACGCGATCGGCACCATCGCCATCGGCGTGCTGCTGATCGTGATCGCGGTGCTGGTGGCGATCGAGGTCAAGGCGATGCTGATCGGTCAAAGCGTGGACCCGCTGCTGCAGGCGCAGATCGAGGGCTTCCTCAAGGGACGTGCGGAGATCGCGCAGCTGCTGCGCCTGATCACCCTGCAGCAGGGCAACGAGGTGCTGGTCTCGATCCATGCGCGCATGCACCAGAGCCAGGACGGACGGCGCATGCTGCGCGAGATCGACCAGGTCGAGGTCGCGTTGAAGGCGCAGTTCCCGGTCGTGCGCTGGTGCTTCTTCGAACCCGAAGGCGAGGACGTGGCGGGCTGAAAGAGGCGCGCGGATTCTTGGCTGGCATCCAGCATCCGGCCAAGAACAGAGCGCTTGGGGCGTCGGCTTCGGCGGGAGCCGCGCCAGGCCCGGGGTATCGCTCTTCCCTCGACTGGACATCCTGTCCAGACTCGGGCGCGGGCCATCCATGGCCCGCTTGCCGCGACACCCCGGGCCTGCCGCGTCTTCGGCGACCGGTTGGTGCGTGGCTTCGTTCGCGCCGGTTGCGACGCGACACCGAAGTACGCGGTGGATACCCGTTACAAGCCCGAGCAAGGGCGAGGGGTGCACGAATGCGGTGGACGTTCGCGAATTTGTGACCGGCAATAGCGACCTGGGACCCGGGCGTGGAACGAAGCCACATCATCAATCTGCGATAGGACTTCGTCGTGCCGGGGTATGGCGCAAGTGGCACATGGATGTGCCACGGCCCCTCGTAAAGGCAGGATGCCGTCCCGAGGGGTAAGCCATACCCCGGTATGGCGAAGGCCCCATCCGGAGCCGGCCAGGCTGCTGTTGCTGTGTTGCTGTGCTGTTGCTCCCGCTGAATCAGCCAGCCGGAACCTCAGCCCTCGTCGCGCTTCAGCCACTCCAGCCGCGTGGAGGTGCCCCGTTCGCCCAGCTTGTCCCCGAGCACCGGCAGCACCGGCGCGATCGCCTCGTCCAGCTTCCACGGCGGATTGACGATGGCCATGCCGCTGCCGTTGAGCCGCAGGGGCGAATCGTCTGGGCGCACCAGCAGTTCGGTGAGCAGCACCGATCGTGCCGGCAGCCCCTCGAGCTTGCGGAAGAACGGCTGCAGGCTGCGCCGCTGCTTGATCGGGTACCAGACCGCGCAGGTCGCCTGCGGCCAGCGTTCCAGCGCCTCGCGCACCGCGCGGGCGACCCGCGGGTATTCCTCGTCCTGCGCCTCGTAGGGCGGGTCGACCAGGACCAGGCCGCGGGCGATCCGGGTGCCATCCACGCGCGGCGGCAGCAGCGCATGCACCGCGTCGTAGCCATCGCGGGCATGCACGGCCACGCGCGGATCACTGGCGAACAGGGCCTTGAGCGCGGCTGCCTCCTCCGGCTGCAGCTCGCAGGCGGCCAGCCGGTCCTGCGCGCGCATGGCCTGGGCGGTGAGCAGCGGCGAGCCGGGATAGACCAGCAGCGCGTCCACCGGATTGTCCGCCGCGACCGCGCGCAGGTAACGGGCCAGCAGCGGTGGCGGATCCTGCAGGCCCAGCAGCGGCAGGATGCCGGTGGTCGCCTCGCCGGTGCGGCCGGCGGCCTCGCCCTTGAGCAGGTAGCGGCCGCGGCCGGCATGCGTGTCGAGGACGAAGAACGGCGCCTCCTTGCGCAGCAGCGCATCGAGCAGCCCCAGCAGGACGACATGCTTGAGCACGTCGGCGTGGTTGCCGGCATGGAAGGCGTGGCGGTAGTTCATGCGCGCAGCATAGCCGCCATGGCGGGCCCGGACTATGCTTGGCCCATGCCAACGATCCTGGTCGCCGACGACGAACCGGCCATCGCCGAGGCGCTGCTGTACGCGTTGCGCAGCGAGGGCCTGGAGGCCGAGCACTGCCTGCTGGGCGGGCAGGCGCTGGAGCGGGTGCGCGCCGGCGGGATCGACGTGCTGGTGCTGGACGTCGGCCTGCCCGACCTCAACGGCTTCGACGTCTGCCGGCAGTTGCGCGGCTTCAGCGAGGTGCCGGTGATCTTCCTGACCGCGCGCAACGACGAGATAGACCGCGTACTGGGCCTGGAGCTGGGTGGCGACGACTACGTGACCAAGCCGTTCTCGCCACGCGAACTGGTGGCGCGGGTGCGGGCGCGGCTGCGGCGCAGCGCCGTGCCGGCGGCCGGGGAAAGTTCCGGCGACGGCTGGGTGGAGCGGGGCGAGTTCGCAGTCGATCGTGGCGGCCACCGCATCCGTTACCGCGGCCAGGCGCTGGACCTCACCCGCTACGAATTCGTGCTGCTGGAAGCGCTGCTGCAACGCCCCGGCGCGATCCTCAGCCGCGCCCAGCTGATGGACCGGGGCTGGGACAGCGACGCCGACAGCGGCGACCGCACCGTGGACACCCACGTGAAAACCCTGCGGGCCAAGCTGCGCGCCGCCGGCGCCGAGCCCGACCCGATCCGCACCCACCGCGGCCTCGGCTACGCGATCGAGGCCTGAGTGCGGCTCGGCCTGCGCCTGTTCCTGGGCTTCTTCCTGATCGTTGGCCTGGCCGCGTTCTTCGTGATGCGGGTGTTCGTCGACGAGGTCAAGCCGGGCGTGCGCCAGGCGATGGAATCGACCCTGGTGGACACCGCCAACGTGCTGGCGGCGATGGCCGCCGACGACCTCAAGGCCGGCCGCATCGCCGAGGGCCGTTTCGCCGGCGACCTGGCCCGGGTCCGCGACCGCGACCCGGAGGCGACGATCTGGCGGTTCCCCAAGCGCAGCATCGACTACCGGGTCACGGTGACCGATGCGCGCGGGATCGTGGTGTTCGATTCGGAAGGCCGCGACCTGGGGCGCGACAACTCGCGCTGGAATGATGTCTACAGGACCCTGCGTGGCGAGTACGGCGCCCGTTCCAGCCCGGAGTCGCCGGGCAGCGAGCGCACGGTGATGCACGTGGCCGCGCCGGTCTTCGATCCCGAGGCGCCGGGGACGCTGATCGGGGTGCTGACCGTGGCCAAGCCCAACCGCACGCTCGAGCCGTTCATCGAGGCGAGCCAGCGCAGCATCCTGGGCAAGGGCGCGTGGCTGATCGGCCTGTCGGCGCTGGTCGGGCTGCTGATGACGTGGTGGCTGGCGCGCCGGATCGGCCGGCTCAACCGCTATGCGCAGGCGGTGGCGGCCGGGCAGCCGGTGGCACCGCCGCCGCGGCGGCGCGACGAGATCGGCGACCTGGCCCGCGCGCTGGAGGACATGCGCCGCAAGCTGGAAGGCAAGGCCTACGTGGAGCAGTACGTGCAGTCGCTGACCCACGAGATGAAGAGCCCGCTGGCGGCGATCCGCGGCGCGGCCGAACTGCTGCAGGAACCGCTGCCCGAGGCCGAACGGCGGCGCTTCGCCGCCAACATCCAGGCCCAGCAGCAGCGCCTGACCGAAACCATCGACAAGCTCCTGGCACTGGCCGAGGTCGAGCAGCACGGCTGGTTGCAACGGCGCGAAGCGCTGGACCTGTCGGCACTGCTGCGGCAGCTGGCGGCCTCGGTCGAACCGCAGCTGGCCGCGGCCCGGCTGCAGCTGCGCGTCGAGGGCGCCGACTCGCCGCTGGTGGTGCGGGGCGATCCGTTCCTCGTGCGCCAGGCGCTGGCCAACCTGGTCGACAACGCGATCGCGTTCTCGCCGGCCGGCGGTTCGATCCTGCTCGGCATCTCCGTGGCCGAGGGGCGGGTGCGGGCCACCGTGCGCGACGCCGGCCCGGGCGTGCCCGACTACGCGCTGGGGCGCGTTTTCGAGAGGTTCTACTCCCTGGCCCGTCCGGACGGTGGCGGCCGCAGTTCCGGCCTCGGCCTGCCCTTCGTCCGCGAAGTGGCGCGCCTGCACGGCGGCGAAGCCTGGCTGGGCAACCGCGATGGCGGCGGCGCCGAGGCCGGGCTGAGCCTGCCACTGGCCTAGCCGGCGCGCCGCACGCACCTCACGCCGTCCACTTCACGCCCGCTTCAAACACCGGCCATGCCCGCCCCACGCGGCCGCCGCACGCTGCGCGCGGTCATCCATCCGGGGCGAACCCATGAAATCGTTGCGACTGCTGTTGCGCTTCCTCACCGTCGGCGGCCTGGTACTGGTGCTGCTGGTGCCGCTGAGCATGATCCGCGGCCTGATCCAGGAACGTACCCATTACCGCGGCGAGGCGATCGAGCGCGTCTCGCAGAGCATGGCCGGGCCCCAGCAGCTGGTCGGGCCGTTGCGCGTGGTGCCGTGGAAGGAAGTCCGGCGGGTCAACGCCGCGGCGCAGGACGGGCGGATCGAAGTGCGCGCCGAAACGGTGGAAGGCTACCTGCTGCAGGCCCCGGAGCTGTTCCAGGCGCGCGGCACGATCGCCCCGGACGTGCGCCGCGTCCGTCTGTACGACGTGCGCGTGTTCCAGTGGCAGGCGGAAGTGACGGCGCGCTTCGAGGCGATGCCGGTGCCCGCGGTGGAGGGCCGCGAATACGGCGAGCCTTACCTGGTGGTGGGCCTGGCCGACGTGCGCGGACTGGTCGGGACTTCGCGGTTGCGGGTGGACGGCAAGGAGCTGGAACTGCTGCCCGGAACCGCCTCGCTATCCGGGCGGATGGACGGTGTCCACGCGCCGCTGCCCGCACCGGGATGGAACGCGGTCGCGACCGGCGTGGACGGCGGCGACGCCGTGGCATCCGCGCGCAGGCTGCCCGCCAGCGAGGTGCAGCTGGAGATGGCCATCGCCGGCACCCAGTCGCTGGGCATCGTGCCGGTGGCCGACAGCAATCGCATCGAGCTCCAGTCCGGCTGGCCGCACCCGCAGTTCAGCGGACGCTTCCTGCCCAACCAGCGCAGCATCGGCGACGACGGTTTCCGGGCCTCCTGGAACATTTCCTCGCTGGCCAGCGCGGCGCAGTCGCAGGTGCTCGACCCGTCGATCAAACGGTTGACCCCGCGCGCCGGCGAGGTGGAGCAGGGCACGAGCGTGGACAACGTGACGGTGGCGCTGGTCGATCCGGTCGACGTCTACACGCAGGTCGACCGCGCGAGCAAGTACGGGATCCTGTTCGTGCTGCTGACCTTCGTCGGCTTCGCCCTGTTCGAGCTGGTCAAGCAGCTGCGCATCCATCCGCTGCAGTACCTGCTGGTGGGCCTGGCGCTGGCGATCTTCTTCCTGCTGCTGCTGGGCCTGTCCGAGCACATGGCGTTCTGGCAGGCCTACGTGCTGGCGGCGGCGGCCTGCATCGGGCTGCAGTTCGTCTACCTGTCGGGCGTGTTGCGCGGCTGGTGGCGGGCCGGCGCGTTCGCGACGATGCTCACGGCCCTGTATGGCGCGCTTTACAGCCTGCTGGTGTCGGAGGACAACGCGCTGCTGATGGGCTCGCTGCTGCTGTTCGGCATCCTGGCCGTGGTCATGCTGGTCACCCGCAGGATCGACTGGTACGAGCGGTCGGCCACCCTGGGCTGAGGGGCGCGCAGGCAGGCGAAGGGCGCCGTCCGCGGCGCCCTTGGCGCGTCTCAGCGCAGCAGGTCGCGGGCGGCGTGGTCGAAGCGGTCCAGCGCCGTCATCGACTCCGGGGTGCGGCGCAGCAGCTCCACCGCCGCCCCGAGACGGCGCGCACCGACCAGGCCGCAGCCGGCCTGGAGCCGGTGCAGGCGCGAGCGCAGCGCGCCGGCGTCGCCGCGGCGGGCGCTGCTCAGGACCTCGTCGCGGGCGCCCGGCAGCTCCTCGAGGAACAGGCGGCGCAGGGCCTGGACGTTGGCCGGGTCGTGGTTGAGCGCCATCGCGGCGGCGGCGTTGTCCCAGTCGGGCAGGTCGCCGGCGTCGGCCAGGGCGCTGCGCACCGCGCCCGCCAGTTCGGCCGTGGCCAGTGGCTTGACCAGCACGTCGCGGAAGCCGGCCTGGAGGGCGGCCACGCGAACCGCGGGGTCGGCATCGGCGGTGTGGGCCAGGGCGGGAGGTGGCTGCGGCCAGCGCGCCCGCAGCCGCTGGAGCAGGTCCGGGCCGGAGCCGTCGGGCAGGTTCAGGTCGACCAGCCAGAGATCGTGGCGGACGGTCTCGGCCCGCGCCAGCGCGCAGGCCTGGGTGGTGACCGCGTCGACCGCCGCCGGCAGCGCCTCGAGCACGGCGCGGAAATAGGCCTGGCTGATGGTGTCGTCCTCGACCAGCAGGACGCGGGGAAGGGAAGGGGGCTTCCGGGTTTCCATGCGGCTGACTCCATGTCGGCTGCGGCCATAGTAGCGCTATCACCGGGTCGGGCAACGGCCACAGGTCATGCCCGCGGCCGGCGCCCGCGGATGGGCCGGAGGCGGCCGATCTGGGACAATGGCCGGCCTTTTTGCCCGCAGCCTGCGCCACGTGGCCCGACTCGACCGCACTCCGTTCCAGCTCCAGATCCTCGACCTCAGCCACGACGGCCGTGGCGTCGCGCGCCGCGACGATGGCAAGGCCGTGTTCGTCGCCGGCGCGCTGCCTGGCGAGACCGCCGTGGTCGAGCAGACCGCGCGCAGCCGCCATTTCGACGAGGCGCGCACGCTCGAAGTGCTGGACGCCTCGCCCGATCGCGTGCAGCCGCGCTGCCCGCACTTCGGCACCTGCGGCGGCTGCGTGCTGCAGCACCTGGCTGAAGACAAGCAGATCGTCGCCAAGCAGCGGGTACTGCTCGACAACCTGGAGCGGATCGGCAAGGTCGCGCCGGGCACGGTGCTGCCGCCGCTGACCGCCGACAGCTGGGGCTACCGGCGCAAGGGCCGCTTCTCGGTGCGGCGGGTCAACAAGAAGGACAAGACCCTGGTCGGCTTCCGCGAGCAGGATCCGCGCTTCGTCGCCGAGCTGCGCGAGTGCCATACGGTCATTCCGGAGATCGGGATGAAGATCCAGGCGCTGGCCGCACTGGTGGATGGCCTGCAGGCGCGCGAGCAGATCCCGCAGATCGAGTTCATCGCCGGCGACGCGGCGATCGCGCTGACCGTGCGCCACCTGGTGCCGCTGGGCGAGGCCGACCGCGCCGCGCTGGCCGCCTTCGGCCGCGAACACGGTTTCGCGATCTTCCTGCAGCCCAAGGGCCCGGACAGCGTGCAGCCGCTGGAGGGCGAGGCGCCTGCGCTGTCGTTCCGGCTGCCGCAGTGGGACGTGGAGCTGGCGTTCGAGCCGCTGGACTTCATCCAGGTCAATGCGCGGCTCAACGACGGCATGATCGCGCGCACGCTGGAGATGCTCGACCTGCAGCCCGGACACCGCGTGCTGGACCTGTTCTGCGGGCTGGGCAACTTCACCCTGCCGCTGGCGCGCCGGGTGCGCGAGGTGGTCGGCGTGGAAGGCGATGCCGGCCTGGTCGCGCGCGCCCGTGCCAATGCGCAGCGCAACGGCCTGCACAACGCGCAGTTCTTCGCCGCCGACCTGACCCAGGACCAGCGCGGCACGCCGTGGATGCGCCAGGGCTTCGACCGCCTGCTGCTGGATCCGCCGCGCTCGGGCGCCGACGCGGTGCTCAAGCAGCTGCCGCTGAAGGACATCCGGCGCATCGTCTACGTCAGCTGCCACCCCGGCTCGCTGGCGCGGGACGCCGGCTTCCTGGTCAACGAGCGCGGCTACCGGCTGGTGTCGGCGGGGGTGATGGACATGTTCCCGCATACCGCGCACGTGGAGAGCATCGCGCTGTTCGAGCGCTGAGCGGCGCGGCCTGGGCCAAGCCGACGCGGAGCTCGAGCGAAGCGGAAGCGGAGATGGAAGCACGGTTGGCGTCGGCTTCGGGGGGAGCCGCGGCAGTGCGGGTGCCGGGCGCATCGCCCGATGCTGCCGTCCGTGGCTGCAACGGGCGAACGCAGGCCATCCATGGCCTGCTTGCGCCCGACACCCGCACTGCCGCGTCTTCAGGTGCGTTGGGGTGGTGGCTTCGTTCGTTGTGCTGCGAGGGGCGTTGGCTGCCTTCGTGCGGAGCGTCGATGCGCCGTCCCCTGCAGCGATGGTCACGTCGGGGTCTTCCGGACAACCGTCCCGACAATGACCGGATGGTGTTGTTGTCGCCGGCCAGATCGTGTCGCTGTTGTAGGAGCCCATCCTCATGGGCGACCCCGCGCCTCCGAACGCCACCCGCCACCCTGTTCCGGCGGCGGGAGCAGCGGGCCAGGCCCCCCCCACCGGAGCCGGTGCCTTTGCGCCTGGCCGTGGGCTCGGGCAAGCGAGCGCCAAGAAAAACGCCACGGTCTGCACCGTGGCGTTCGCCGTGACGCGGGGAGAGAAGCGCGTCGTCAGAACTTGAACAGCACCTTGACCGTGCCGTCCACCGCGCCGTCGTCGATGTAGCCGATCGCGCCCGGAGTCGAGGCGACCTTCGCCTTCACCGCCGCGTCGCCGGACAGCTCCTCCGGTGCCTTGGCCTTGCCGGTGAAGATCAGCTTCGACCAGTAGCCGGCCAGGTCGGCGCCGGAGCGGCCCAGCACGCCCGACTCGAACGCCGACTTGGTGGCGCCGGCCTTCTGGTACACGACCACGGCCGGCTTGCCGCCGACGGTGGCTTCGCGGCCCAGGAACACGCGCTTGACCGCCTCGGCATCCAGCGCGCCGGCCGGCGAATCGGCGCCGACCACCACCGAGCCGGCCAGGCAGGGGAAGCTCAGCGCGCACAGCGCCAGGCCCATGAAGAACTTGCGATTCATGTCCGCTCCGGGTCAGTAGGTGAAGACGACGCCAGCCGCGACCAGGTCCGCATCGGAGCCGGCGAGGATGGTGCTCTTGTAGTGGGTGTAGTCGACCTTGACCGCGATGTTGGGGTTGACGTCGTAGCGCACGCCCACCGCGCTGAACTCCTTGTCGCCTTCCTGGCTGGCCAGCAGGCCGGCCACCGTCTGGTACAGCGGATGGGCCGGCGGCACCGGCAGCAGGCCGAGCGCGGTGGTGTCCGCCTCGGTGCGGCTGCGCGACCAGCTCGCGTACGGGGTCCAGTCGCCGGCGCGATAGGCGGCGTTGACCGCCACGGCCTTCTGCCCGCCAATGTAGTTGTCGCCGTAGTCGATGTCGGTAAGCTCCACGCCGACGGTGACGCCGCCGCGGTTGATCTCCGCGCTCAGGCCCAGGAACGACGCATCATCGCGATCGAACGCCAGCGCCGCGCCGGCCTGCGGGCTGGCCGCCATCACCGCGGCGATCAGCGGATCGGCCGCGGCCACCTGCACCGATGCCTCGCCGACCACGTAGCTGCCGCGCAGCGACAGCCACTCGTCGTACTGCGCCTCGAAGGTGATGCCGCCCTGGTCGCGGACTTCCACGTGCAGGTCGTCCTGCGACTCGTCCACGGTGCCGTAGATCAGCTGGGTGCGCAGGGTCCACTTGTCGAAGTTGCGCGCGCCGATCAGGTTGACGCCGTTGTAGTTGCTGTAGGGGAGGTTGTAGACGCCCAGCGGCACGCGCATGAACGGATACGCCGCGCCCACTTCGAGGTAGTCGGAGTAGTGGAAGTACGGGGTGCGCTGGCGGCCGGCCTTGACCGACCACGACGGGCTGAACTGGTAGCGCACGTAGGCCCAGGCGAACTCCGGGTCCCAGCCTTCGTCGCCGCGGGCGACGACCTGGGCCACCGCGTCGGCGCGCTCGCCCAGGGTGGCGGTGGCCTGCAGGGCGAACAGGGATTCGGGGTCGAAGCTGACGCTGTCGTCGTAGGACAGGCCGGAAACGGTGCTGCCGTCGTCGAGCGTAGCGCCGGCGACCACCTGGCCGAAGCCGTTGAAGGTGACTTCGGCCTGCGCGGCGGGAGCCACGGCCAGCGCGAGCAGCGCCACCGCGGGGAAATGCTTGGTCTTCACTTCAGTGTACTTCCTGGCTGGAGGGAGCCCCGGGCGGGGCGTGCCTCCGTATCGGCGGCGTCATAACGCAGCTTTAACGGATTGGAGCCCGGCTCCTGAACGCCGTTCAGGCAGCGGATTCAAGCAACCGGCACGCCATGCCGATACCCACGCCGGACGGCACCGTCCGCCGCCCGTCCGCCTGCCCGGAGTTCTCCCATGTCGTCCGTTCGTGGAAGCTTCAAGAAGCTTCCCCTGCCCAAATTCGCCGTGGCGCCGGTCGTGAACTCGGCCTCGCGCCGGCTGCGCTTCCTGTCGATCCGCAGCAAGATCCTGCTGCTGCCGGCGATCGCGCTGGCCGGCCTGCTCGGCTACTTCCTCTACTCGGCGCTGGTGCTGCGCGCCAACACCGAAACGCTCGACGGGTTCGCCGGCCGCACGCTGCCGGTGATGACGCTGGCCGCGCAGGCCAACCAGGGCCTGGTGGAGACCCAGGGCCTGTTCACCCAGGCGCTGGGCGATCGCGACGAGTTCCTGATCGAGGATGCCAACAAGCAGGCGGCCATCACCCGCGAGCGCCTGCAGCAGATCAAGGCCACCGACCCGGCCTACGCCGCGCGCATGGACAAGCTGGCCGCGCTGTGGGACCGCTACGTCGAACGCAGCGGCACGGCGGTGACGGGGATGATCGCCGGCAGCGGCGACATGGAGGCGTTCCAGGCGCTGGCCGCCGAGAAGCAGGCCGCGTTCGAGGAAGTGCGCAGCGAGCTGGCGCGCCTGGCCAAGGACAGCGAGGCCTCCTCGCAGGCGGCCCTGGCCGGCGCCACCGCGCGTTCGCGCGGCGCATTGCAGGTGGGCCTGGCGATCGTGCTGGTGCTGGGCTTGCTGGCGGTGGTCGCCGTGGTCCTGGTCGACGCGGCGATCCGCCATCCGATCGAACGCCTGGACCAGGCGATCGCCGAGGTCGCCCGCGGCAACTTCGGCGTGCGCGTGGAGGCCGAGGGCCGCGACGCCATCAGCGCGATGTGCCATTCCTTCAACCGGCTGCTGGAGGCGCTCAACGCCGCCATCGCCGAGTCCAACGACGTGCTGGCCGCGGTCGGCCGCGGCGATTTCGGCCGCCGCGTCGACGCCGACCTGCCTGGCGACCTGGCCCGGCTCAAGGCCGGCGTGAACGCCAGCGCCGACAGCGTGCAGAAGACGATGGAGGCGCTGGACGCGGTGATGGACGCGATGGCCCGCGGCGACTTCTCCGCGCGCATGAGCCAGGACGTGGAAGGCGGATCCAGGGCCAAGGTCGATCGCGCGATGGGGTTGTTGCAGCAGTCGCTGGGCGCGCTGGAGCAGGCGCTCAGCGGCGCGGCCGACGGCGACTTCTCGCAGCGCATCGACGCGCAGCTGCCGGGCGACCTGGACCGGCTCAAGGGCGCGGTCAACCGGTCGCTGGAGGCGCTGGAAGCGGCCTTCGACGAGATCGGCGACACCACCCGGGCGCTGGCCGAGGGCGACCTCACCCGGCGCATCCGCAGCGACTACCGGGGCACGCTCAAGGCCTTGACCGACGCCCTCAACCGCGCGCTGGACAGCGTCTCGCAGGTGATCCGCGAGGGCATCTACAACGCCGACGAAGTGGGCGTCGGCATCGAGGAAATCGCGCGCGGCAACGCCGACCTGTCCGGCCGCACCGAGCGCCAGGCCAGTGCGCTGCAGGAAAGCGCGGCCAGCATCGAGCAGCTGCTTGCCGCCGCGCGCAATGCCGCCGACAACAGCCGGCAGACCAGCGGCCTGACCCATGGCGTGCTGGACAATTCGCGCCATGGCGTGCACGTCGCCGGACAGGCCAGCAGCTCCATGGTGTCGATCACCGAGGCCAGCCGGCGCATCGGCGAGATCATCTCGCTGATCGATTCGGTCGCCTTCCAGACCAACATCCTCGCGCTCAACGCGGCGGTGGAGGCTGCGCGCGCCGGCGAGCACGGCCGCGGCTTCGCCGTGGTCGCCACCGAAGTGCGCAGCCTGGCGCACCGGACCGCGACCTCGGCCAAGGAGATCCGCGACCTGATCGCCGACGCCACCGCACGGGTCGGCGAAGGCAGCGGGCTGGTCGACGAGTCGCGCCGGCAGCTGGAAGCCATCGCGCAGTCCAACGAAACCATCGCCGGCCTGGCGCAACAGGCGGCCGATTCGGCCCAGGAGCAGTCGCAGGGCCTGCAGCAGCTGAGCCGCTCGGTCGGCGACCTGGAGTCGGTCAACCAGCAGAACAGCGCGCTGGTGGAGGAAGTGGCCGCCGCCAGCGCCTCGTTGCGCGAACGCGCGCAGGCCTTGCGCGCGGCGATGGCGCAGTTCCGGCTGCAGCCGGAAGCCGAGCAGACGATGCGGGCGGCCTGAACCGGCCCGCCGGCGGCGGTCCCGGCAGCGGCGTGCCACTGCCAGGCCCGAAGTCCTACAGGGGCCGCTTGCCGGTGTCGCCCGGTATCTCGCGGACCAGCTTCGGCACCAGGTAGCCGGAAAGGCGCGCGGCCAGCGCCGCGTGCAGCGCCCGGGCTTGCTCGTCCGGAACCTCGAAATGGGCCACGCCCTGGACCCGGTCGAGCTGGTGCAGGTAGTACGGCAGCACGCCGGCGGCGAAGCAGCGCTGCGACAGGTCGGCCAGCGCGTCGACGTGGTCGTTCACCCCGCGCAGCAGCACGGCCTGGTTCAGCAACTGGACGCCGGCGCCGCGCAGCGCCGCCAGCGCCGCATCGACGGAAGCGTCGAACTCGTTGGCATGGTTGGCATGGATCACGAACGCCACCGGCCAGGGCAGGGCTGACAGCCAGTGCAGCAGCTCGGCATCGACGCGCTCGGGCAGCACCACCGGCAGCCGGCTGTGGATGCGCAGGCGCCGCAAGTGCGGGATCGCCGCCAGCCGCGCGGTCAGTTCGGCCAGTTTGGGCGTGGCCAGCGACAGCGGGTCGCCGCCGGAGAGGATGACCTCGTCGATCGACGGATCTTCGGCGATCGCCGCCACCGCCGCGGCCCAGCCGTCGCGCGCGGCGGTCTCCTCGGCGTAGGGGAAATGGCGGCGGAAGCAGTAGCGGCAGTGCACCGCACAGCTGCCGGTGGCCACCAGCAGCGCCCGTCCCCGGTACTTCTGGATGACGCCCTCCGCCTTCCGGGCCGCGCCGTCGCCGACCGCGTCCAGGCTGAACCCCGGCACGATCCGCTCCTCCAGGTCGACCGGCAGCACCTGGCGCAGCAGCGGATCGGCCAGGTCCCCCGGCCGCATGCGGGCGACGAAGCCGCGCGGCACGCGCAGCGGGAATCCGGCTGCAGCGGCGTCGGAAATCCCCGCTGCGGCGGCGTCCAGCCCCAGCAGCCCCAGCAGCTCGCGCGGGTCGCGCACGGCGTCGCGCCACAGCCGCTGCCAGCGCGGCGCGGAGGCGGGGCTGGCGGTGGCGGCCGCCGGAAGCGGTTCCGGCTGCAGGGGCAGGGGGGCTGCAGGTATCATGGGCGGTCTGTGAGACGCCTGCCGGGCTCCGGTGGCGCGCTTTCGATGAAGATGCCCGCATTCTAACTGCCCGGCCGCCGTCTTCCGCGGTGGCCCTGCCATACCCCAAGGAGTTCCCATGGCCTCTTACGGCATGAACGACGTCAAGAACGGGATGAAGATCCTGGTCAACAACGAACCCTCGATCATCACCGACACCGAGTACGTCAAGCCGGGCAAGGGCCAGGCCTTCACCCGGGTGAAGTACCGCCAGATCCGCACCGGCCGCGTGCAGGAAATCACCATGAAGTCGACCGACTCGGTGGAAGCGGCGGACGTGGTCGACACCGACATGCAGTACCTGTACTCCGACGGCGAATACTGGCACTTCATGCAGCAGGAGACCTTCGAGCAGGTCCAGGCCGACAAGGCCGGCGTCGGCGATGCGGCCAAGTGGCTCAAGGGCGAGGAGCAGTGCGTGGTGACCCTGTTCAACGGCAATCCGATCCAGGTCACCCCGCCGAACTTCGTCGAACTGAAGATCGTCGAGACCGATCCGGGCGTGAAGGGCGACACCGCCGGCACCGGCGGCAAGCCGGCCACCCTGGAGACCGGCGCGGTCGTGCGCGTGCCGCTGTTCGTCGCCCAGGAAGAGGTGATCAAGGTCGACACCCGCTCGGGCGAATACGTCTCGCGCGTGAAGTAAGCCGATGACCGAAGCCGGCCTGCACGACGCCTCCGAACCGCAGGCCCGCGACCTGCAAGCGTGTGACCTGCTCATCGAAGCGGGCTGGGTGGTCCCGGTCGAACCGCACGGCGTGGTCCTCGAGGACCACGCCGTCGCCGTTTCCGGGGGCAGGATCGTGGCCGTGCTGCCGACCGCGCAGGCGCGTTCGCGGTTCGCCGCCGCCGAAGTGGTGCAGCGCCCGGACGCGGTGCTGATTCCCGGCCTGGTCAACGCGCACACCCACAACCCGATGACCCTGCTGCGCGGCATCGCCGACGACCTGCCGCTGATGACCTGGCTGCAGCAGCACATCTGGCCGGTGGAAGCGGCCGTCATCGGGCCGGAGTTCGTCGCCGACGGCATGGCCCTGGCCATCGCCGAGATGCTGCGCGGCGGCACCACCTGCGCCAACGAGAACTACTTCTTCCCCGACGTGCAGGCGGCCGTGTACAAGCGGCACGGCTTCCGCGCCCTGGTCGGCCTGCCGGTGATCGACTTCCCGACCGCCTGGGCCAGCAGTTCCGACGAGTATTTCGACCGCGCCGGCGAGGTCCACGACCAGTGGCGCGGCGACGCGCTGGTCGGCACCGCGTTCGCCCCGCATGCGCCCTACACCGTCAACGATGCCAACTTCGAGCGCATCCGCATGCTGTCGGACCAGCTCGACGTGCCGGTGCACCTGCACACGCACGAGACCGCGCAGGAGATCGCCGACTCGATCCGCGACCACGGCCAGCGGCCGCTGGCCCGGCTCGACCGCCTCGGCCTGGTCAACGACCGCCTGATCGCGGTGCACATGACCCAGCTGACCGAGGCGGAGATCCACCTGTGCGCCGAGCGCGGCGTGTCGGTGGCGCACTGCGCCGAATCCAACCTCAAGCTGGCGTCGGGCTTCTGCCCGGCCTGCGCGCTGCAGCGGGCGGGCGTCAACCTGGCGATCGGCACCGACGGCTGCGCCAGCAACAACGACCTGGACATGTTCGGCGAGATGCGCACCGCCGCGCTGCTGGCCAAGGCCGTGGCCAACGACGCCACCGCGCTGGATGCGGCCAGCGCATTGCGCGCGGCCACGCTGGGCGGCGCGCGCGCGCTGGGCTTCGGCGAACGCACCGGTTCGATCGAACCGGGCAAGGAGGCCGACCTGGTCTGCGTGGACCTGTCCGAGCTGGAAACCCAGCCGCTGCACCACGTGCTGTCGCAGCTGGTCTATGCGACCGGCCGGCAGCAGGTGAGCGACGTCTGGATCGCCGGCCGCCGCAAGCTGGACCAGCGCGAGCTGGTCGACATCGACACCGCCGCCCTGATCGCCAACGCGCGGCAGTGGCGCACGCGCATCGCCGCGCTGGGCCACTGAGCCGGCCCACGCAGGAGGACTTTCCAGTGAGCGAAACGAGCCAGGCCGCCCCCGGGGCGCCGCACAACTACCACCAGGCCGAGCTGGACAAGTTCGCCGCCCTGGCCAACCGCTGGTGGGATCCGGACGGCCCGCAGCGCGCACTGCACGTGCTCAATCCGGTCCGCCTGGACTACGTCAGGCAGCGCCTGGCACCGAACGGACTGCAGGGCAGGCACGTCCTCGACGTCGGCTGCGGTGGCGGCCTGCTCAGCGAGGCGCTGGCCCGCGCCGGCGCGCAGGTGACCGCGATCGACCTGGCCCCCGAGCTGGTCAAGGTCGCGCGCCTGCACACGCTCGAGTCGGGCGTGCAGGTCGACTACCAGGTCAAGGCGGTGGAAGTGCTGGCGGCCGAGCGCCCGGGCAGCTTCGATGCCATCACCTGCATGGAGATGCTCGAACACGTGCCCGACCCGGCCTCGATCATCGCCGCCTGCGCCACGCTGTTGCGTCCCGGCGGGCGCCTGTTCCTGTCCACGCTCAACCGCACGCCGGCCGCGTTCGCGCTGGCCATCGTCGGGGCCGAGTACGTCGCGCGCCTGCTGCCCAGGGGCACGCACCGCTACGCCGATTTCATCAAGCCTTCGGAGATGGCGGCATGGCTGCGCGAGGCAGGCCTGCAGATCGAGGACGTCAGCGGCCTGTTCTACGACCCGCTGCGCCAGCGCGCGCGCCTGTCGTCTCGCACCGAAGTGAACTACCTGGCCTGCGCGCGCAAGGCGGAGGCCTGAGATGGCCGACGCTTCGATGACGAGGCGCTTCCCGCGCGTGGCCCTGTTCGACCTGGACGGCACCCTGCTGGACAGCGCGCCGGACATGCTCGCCACCGCCAACCGCATGCTCGCCGCGCGCGACCGCGCACCGACCACCCTGGCGATGCTGCGCCAGCACGTGTCCAAGGGCGCGCGGGCGATGGTCGCGGCGACCTTCCCCGAACTGGACGAGGCCGGCCGCGACGCGCTGGTGCCGGAGTTCCTGCAGGTGTACCGCGAGGAGCTGGGTCGGCACAGCGTGCTGTTCGACGGCGTCGCCGCGATGCTGCAGGCGCTGGAGGACGATGGCGCGCGCTGGGGCATCATCACCAACAAGGCCGAGTACCTGGCCCGCGATGTCGTCGCCGGGCTGGAATGGGAGTCGCGCTGCGCGGTGCTGGTGGGCGGCGACACCTATCCCGAGAAGAAGCCGCATCCGCTGCCGCTGCTGGAAGCGGCACGCCAGCTGGGGGTTGCCCCGTCCGACTGCGTATACGTGGGCGACGACGAACGCGATGTGGTCGCCGCGCGCGCGGCCGGCATGCCCTCGATCGCGGTGACCTGGGGCTACCGCCTGGACGACGAGGATCCGGAAACCTGGCAGGCCGAGGCGATCGCCCGTGAGCCGCTGGAACTGCTGGACCCGGCGGCCTGGCCGCGCACCATCCTGTAGGCGCTGATTCATCGGCGACCCGACGCCGCGTGGTTGCCGGTGCTCTCTCCTGGCCGGCGTCCTCGGGTCGCCGATGAATCGGCTCCTACAAAAAGCTGACATGCCGTGAACCAGGGCAGCCTCCCTGGGCCACGGCACGAATCCCCCCTGAACCCCATGACCACGCCCACCGCCCTCGACAGCTTCCTCGACAAATGGCGCAGCCGCTGGCCGGAATGGGCGGTGGCCGAGGTATTCGTCCCCGAGGACCGGCGCGCTGCCACGCTGGCCTGGTTCGCGCTGCTCCAGGAGTTCGACGACATCCTCAACATCGCCGGCGACCCGCTGCCGGCCGACGCCAAGCTCGGCTGGTGGGGCACCGAGCTGCGCGACTGGTCCACGCACCGCTCGCGCCATCCGCTCGGCCGCCTGCTCGAACCGGTGCCCGCGCCCTGGTCGGCGCTGGCCGACGCGCTGCCCACCCTGGTCGCCGCGCGCGAGCGCCCGGCCGATGGCGCCGCGGCGCTGGCCGCGCTGGCGGGTTACGGCGGGGCAGTGGCCGCGGTCGAGGCGTCCGTGCTCGGTGGAACGCCACCGCAGGCGCAGGCGATCGCCGCGCAGGTGCTGGCCACCCGGCTGGCCGAGGCCGGGCTGCAGGCGGTGCCGCAGGCACGGCAACCGGGCGACGCCGATGCCACCGCGGCCCGCGAGCGGGCCCAGCGCGACTGGGCCGCCGAGTTGCTGGCCGCCTGGCCGGCCAAGGCGGGCGGGTCGCCCGCACGCCGCATGTGGGGCGCTTTCGCCCGCCATCGCCTCGGACGGTTCGCGCAGGGGCACGTGCCGCAGCCGGGCCGGCAGCCATTGGGCCTGCTGTGGCGGGCCTGGCGCGCCGCGCGGGGATGAGTGGGCCGGATTGGCCGGACGGGCCGGACAGGGAGCAGGGCACGCGTTTCCTTTCCCGCCCCGGCGTTGCGTGCGACAGTCCGTTGCATGGCGTTCGGGGGCCGGCAGGACCGCAGCAGCTACAATCCGCTCCGGAATCCGTCCCAGACCGGTCCTGATTCGGCGGCCTGACCTGAAGGCCCCGTACCCGGCGCCCGCCCCGGCACGAAGTTCCAGAGGCTCGTTCCGCAAGCCGCATCGCCGGTTCGCGGATCGGCGCCACTCCCCCCGATCCTGCGCAAGCCAAAGTCCATGTCCGTTCCCGCCTCCGGTTCCCACGCCGCCTCGTTGCCCGACGTCGCCCAACAGCCCGCCACCCTGGCGCGGCCGCTGGACTGGGTCGGCATGGAAGGCATCGCCATTCCCGTGCGCGTCTCCGACGGCGCCGGCGGGCATGTCCAGGTCGCCGCGCAGGTCGACCTGTCGGTCGACCTGAAGCAGGCCGGCGAGCGCGGCATCCACATGTCGCGGCTGTACATGCGCCTGCAGGAAGAGCTCGCGCGCCACGAGGTCACCCCGGCCGGCCTGCGCCACGTCCTGCAGGCCAGCATCGATTCGCAGGCTGGCCTGTCCGGCAGCGCGCGGCTGCGGCTGCGCTACGAGGCGCTGCTATTGCGCCGCGCGCTGCGCAGCGACAATGCCGGATGGAAGCGCTACCCGGTCCAGATCGAGGCGCTGCTGGAAAACGGCCACCTCAAGCTGGTGCTCGGCTTCGGCGTCGAGTACTCCAGCACCTGCCCATGCTCGGCGGCGCTGTCGCGGCAGGCCAATGCCGAACGCTTCGCCGAGGACTTCGCTGGCGCCCATCCCATCTCCACCGGCGTGGTCCGCGACTGGCTGGCCTCCGAGCGCGGCATGGCCGCCACCCCGCACGCGCAGCGCAGCGAGGCCAAGGTGAGAGTGGAGCTGCGCCCGCAGTTCGACGAGCTGCCGCTGGTGGCGCTGGTCGACGCGCTGGAAGCCTCGCTGGGCACGCCGGTGCAGACGGCGGTCAAGCGCGAGGACGAACAGGCCTTCGCCATGCTCAATGCGGCCAACCTGATGTTCTGCGAGGATGCGGCCCGTCGCGTGGCCTCGGTGCTGTCGGCCGACCCGCGGATCGAGCGCTACGAGGCCACCGTTTCGCACTTCGAAAGCCTGCATCCGCACGACGCGGTGGCCAGCGTGAGCGGTCGCGGCCCGACACCCTGATCCGCCGCCTGCACCCCACGTAGAGCGGGGCTTGCCCCGCTGCTCCTGGCCGGTGTCGTACGGAAGCAGCCGGGCAAGCCCGGCTCTACGGACGTATCCGTACCGCCACCAGGTCGATGCGGACGTCGAACCGCGCCACGATGCGGACGAACCGCCTGGATGGAAAACGCGCCGCCGCGCGCGCGTCGATGGGTTGCCGGTGCGTTTGTTACGGGCGCTCCAGCACCAGCAGCGGGTCGATGCGGACGTCGAACCGCGCCACGATGCGGATGAACCGCCTGGATGGAAAACGCGCCGCCGCGCGCTGCGTCGGTGGGTTGCCGGTGCGTTTGTTACGGGCGCTCCAGCACCAGCAGCGGGTCGATGCGGACGTCGAACCGCGCCCCGATGCCGATGAACCGCCTGGAGGGACGAACGCGCCGCCGCGCGCTGCGTCGGCAGGTTGCCCGCGCTGTTGTTACGGGCGCTCGAGCACCAGCAACGGATCGATGCGGACATCGAACCAGTTCATCCCCCAGTGCAGGTGCGGCCCCGTCGCCCGGCCGGTCGCGCCGACCGCTCCGATCGTCTGCCCCTGCGCGATGCGGTCCCCCACCTTCACGTCGATCCGCGACAGGTGCAGGAAGTTCGAGCTGATGCCGAAGCCGTGGTCCAGCAGCACGGTGCCGCCGGTCAGGTACAGGTCCGGCGCGGCGAAGGTGACCACGCCGGCGGCCGGCGCCTTCACCGGGGTCCCGGTGGGTGCGGCGATATCCATGCCCGAATGCGGCGAACCCGGCTTGCCGTTGTAGACCCGCTGGTTGCCGAAGCGGCCGCTGACCCGCCCCTGCAAGGGCCAGGCGAAGCGCTGGGCGAAGTCGGCGCGGTCGTCGTCGCGCGCGCGCGCGGCCACGACCTGCGCCTGCTCGCGGCGGATGCGTTCGGCGATCTCCGGCGGTGGATCGACCGTCTTCGGCGGCACGCCGTCGACGCGCTGCACCGGCCAGTCGCGCGCGCTGACGGCAATGCTCGCCTCGCTGCGGCTGCCGTCCGGGCGCACCACCGTGACCGTGACCGGTCCGGCCTCGTCGCGGCCGATGCCGAACACCACGGTGCCATAGCCGGTCGTGCGCAGCGTGCGCCGGGCGTACTCCACCCGGCTGCCCGGCGGGACCTTGCCGAGCACCATCGCGCCCTGCGGCGCGCTGGCGGGGAACACCACGCGATCGTCGGCCTGCGCGGCCGCGGGGCGGGGCAGGGAGGCGGCGAGCAGGGCGAGCGCCAGCAGGCTGCCGGCGCGGCGCGTGCCCGCCATCAGCGGTCGAATTCCAGCCGCTGGCCGGCCGGCGTGCCGATCAGTTCGCGGCCGTTCCAGACCAGCCGGCCGTTGACCCAGGTCGCACCGATCCGGGAACGGAACGTCGTGCCCTCGAACGGCGACCAGCCACACTTGGACAGCACGTCCTCGCGGCGCACCGTCAGCGGCTCGTCGTCGACCAGGACCAGGTCGGCCCAGTAGCCTTCGCGCAGGTAACCGCGCTCCTTGACGTCGAACAGCTGCGCCGGCGCGTGGGCGGTCTTCTGCACGACGCGGGTGATGTCCATGCGCTTCTCGTGGACCAGCTCGATCGCCGCCAGCAGCGCGTACTGCACCAGCGGCAGGCCCGAGGGCGCCTGCAGGAACGGCTTCTGCTTCTCTTCCAGCGTGTGCGGCGCGTGGTCGGTGGCCAGCACGTCGATCACGTCGTCGACCAGCGCCTTGATCAGCGCCTCGCGATCGGAGGCGTCCTTGATCGCCGGGTTGCACTTGATCAGGTTGCCCAGCCGCGCGTAGTCGGCGCGGTCGAAGCGCAGGAAGTGCACGCAGGTCTCGGCGGTGATGCGCTTGCGCGCACCATCGGGGTGGACCAGCGGGCCGCGCTGGAACAGGGCCAGTTCGTCGGTGGTGGAGATGTGCAGCACGTGCAGGCGCGTGCCGTGCTTGCGCGCCAGCGACAGCGCCAGGCGGGTCGACTTGATGCAGGCCTCGCGCGAGCGGATGTCCGGGTGCATCTCCGGGGTCAGGCCATCCTCGCCGTACTTCGCCTTGAACTCGGCGAGGGTGCGGTCGATGGTCGGCGTGTCCTCGCAATGGGTGATGATCGGCGTCGGCGCCTCGCGGAAGATGCCGTCCAGGGTCTCGGGATTGTCGACCAGCATGTTGCCGGTGGAGGCACCCATGAACACCTTGATCCCCGGGGCGGACTTGGGGTCGAGCGTGCGCACCGCCTCGAGGTTGTCGTTGCTCGCGCCCAGGTAGAAGCCGTGGTTGCCCCAGGCGCGGCCCCTGGCCAGGGCGTACTTGGCTTCCAGCGCCGCCGCGTCGAGCGTGGGCGGGTTGGTGTTGGGCATGTCCATGAAGCTGGTCAGGCCACCGGCCACGGCGGCCGCCGACTCGCTGGCGATGTCGCCCTTGTGGGTCAGTCCCGGTTCGCGGAAATGGACCTGGTCGTCGATCATGCCCGGCAGCAGCCAGCGGCCGGCGGCGTCCACCACCTTCTCGCCGGCGCGTGCCTGCAGGCCGCTGCCGATCGCGGCGATGCGCCCGTTCTCGATGCGCAGGTCGCCGTCGAACTGGCGGCCTTCGTTGACCAGGCGGGCGTTGGTAATCAGGGTGGTCATCGATGGTGTCCCGTGCAGGAGCAGGAAGGGGAGTGGCCGGGCTTTTCCGGCACCGGATCGACGCCGCCGGGATGCAGCGGGTGGCATCGCGCCAGCCGCCGCGCCGCCAGCCAAGCGCCGTGCCAGGCGCCGTACCGGCCGATGGCCTGCATCGCGTACTCCGAGCAACTGGGCACGAAGCGGCAGCGCGGGCCGAGCAGGGGACTGATGAAGCGCTTGTAGCCGCGCAGCAGCAGGATGAGCATGCGGTCGATCACCCGCTCATGATACCCGTGGGCGTATAAGGTTGCCCGGTCCGGTGCCGTGAGCTATAAAGGCCCGCTTTCCCGGGAACGGGAAAAACCTCAGAGAGGAACCTTCGTACGTGGCTGCCAAGAAACCCGTGAAGAAGGCCGTCAAGCCGGCCAAGAAGCCCGCTGCTCCCGCCAAGAAGGCTGTCGCCAAGAAGGCTGTCGCCAAGAAGCCCGCTGCCAAGACTCCGCAGAAGGGCGGCAAGACCGCCGCGGCAGCCAAGCCCGCCAAGAAGCCCGCGCCCAAGCCGGCGGCGAAGAAGGCGGTGAAGGCTCCGGCCAAGCCGGTCGCCAAGGCGGCCAAGAAGGTCGCCAAGGCGCCGGCCAAGAAGGTTCCCGCCAAGACCGCGCCCGCCAAGAAGGCGCCGGCGCCCAAATCCGCCAGCAAGCCGGCATCCAGGCCGGCTGCCAAGCCCGCTGCTGCCGAAGGGTTACCGCCCGACGGCGGACGAGGAATACATGAGCCCCCTCCAGCAGGAATACTTCCGCCAGCGGTTGCTGCAGTGGCGCGGCGACCTGGTGGAGGAATCCAAGCAGACCATCGAGAACCTCAAGGACGAAGTGCGCGACATCGGCGACGAGGCCGAGCGCGCCACCCGCGAGACGGAGAACTCGCTGGAGCTGCGCACCCGCGACCGCTACCGCAAGCTGATCGGCAAGATCGACAGCACGCTCAAGCGCCTTGAAGCGGGCGACTACGGCTACTGCGTCGACACCGGCGAGGAAATCGGCCTGGAACGCCTGGAGGCGCGCCTCACCGCCGAGCGCACGATCGACGCGCAGGAACGCTGGGAGCACCTGCAGAAGCAGCAGGGCGAATAAGCGCCGGCCGCCGCTGCCAGGCGATCCGCGAAGCCCGCCCACCGGCGGGCTTCGTGCTTTCTGCATTGCTGCCGCAGCATGCCACCTTGCGGGAGCCGATTCGTCGGCGACCCGACGCCGTCGGCTCAGGCGACTCCCTCGTAGTCCAGGCGCTCGTGTCGCCGATGAATCGGCTCCTACAGGTTCCGCAGGTCCAGCCGCCGCAGGCGCGGCGCCTTGAGCGCGGTGACGCCGACCACGCCCAACGTGACGAAGCCACCGAGGACCACCGCCGGCACCAGGCCGAGCAGCCGCGCCATGGATCCGGCATAGAACGCGCCCAGCTCGTTGGACGATCCGATGAAGATGCCATTGATCGACGCCACCCGACCGCGCATGCCGTCGGGCGTGACCAGCTGCATGATCGTCGAGCGCAGCACCACCGATACGCCGTCGCAGATGCCCGACATCAGCAGGAACAGCGCCGACAGCCAGAAGTGCCGCGACAGGCCGAAGCCGATGATGCACACACCGAACCCGGCCACCGCCCACAACAGCAGCCGCCCGGCATGGCGGCCCGGTGGACGCCGAGCCATCACGATGCCCACCGCCACCGCGCCCAGCGCCGGCGCACCGCGCAGGATGCCCAGGCCTTCCGGGCCGTAATGCAGGATTTCGGTGATGAACGCCGGCGCCAGCGAGATCGCGCCGCCGAACAGCACCGCGAACAGGTCCAGCGCCTGGGCGGCGAGCATGATCTGGTTGTTGAACACGAAGCGCAGGCCCACGCCGATGCTGGCGAATACCGGCGCGCGCGGTCCGTCGGCGCGCGGTTCGGCCACCCGCAGCCATAGCAGTACCGCCCCGGCGGCCAGCGCGAGCACCGCGGCCAATGCGTAGGCGGCGGTCTTGCCGGCCCAGCCGACCGTCAACCCGCCCAGTGCCGGGCCGCAGACCAGGGCGGTCTGGAAGGCGATGCTGCCGATGCTGGCGCCGCGCGCGAACTGCTCGCGGCGAAGCACCTGGGCGAACAGTGCGGTGTAGACCGGCGTCAGGAACGAGCGCACCAGCCCGGTCAGCACGATCGCCGCATAGATCGGCCAGGTCCGGCCCGGCGCCAGGTGGCCGGCCGAGATGGCGGCGAGCAGCAGCGCGGTGCTGGCCAGCCCGGCGCAGGCCAGCGCGCCCAGGCGGCGCTTGGGCAGGTGGTCGACCAGGTAGCCGGCGAACAGCGCCATGCCGATGTACGGCACCACCTCGGCCAGGCCGACCAGGCCCAGCGCGAACGGATTGCGGGTCAGCTCGTAGACGTGCCAGCCGACGGTGACCGCGACGATCTGGTAGGACAGGATCGCGCACAGGCGGTAGCCGAGCAGGACGCGATAGCCGGGCTCGCGCAGCGGCGAAGTCGCTACCGGGCCGGGTGCGGCATCCACCTCAGGCCTGGCGGCGCGCGGTGTCGCGGATGAAGGCCAGCAGCGCGGCGAGGCCGTTGCTGCGGGTCGGCGACAGGTGCCTGGCCAGGCCGATGTCGGCGATGTAGTCCGGTTCGGTGGCCAGGATCTCGGCGGCCGAGCGGCCCGAGTAGACCCGCAGCGCCAGGAAGATGAGGCCCGAGACGATCGCCGAGTCGCTGATGGCGTGGAAGTCCAGGCGCTGCGCATCGCCCTGCGGCACGATCCAGACCAGTGACTGGCAACCCAGCAGCCGGTGCTCCTCGGTCTTCCACGCGTCGGGGAACGGCGGCAGCTTGCGGCCCAGGTCGATCAGGTACTGGTAGCGCTCGGACCAGTCGGCGAAGAACGCGAACTCCTCCTTGATCGCGGCCTGGGCCTGCGCGGCGGTGGGTTCGAGCGGGAAGGGGCTATCGGTCATGGGGTCGGGTCTGCGTGGGGGCAGTTCTGGTGGTTGCGTTCTACTTGCAGGAGCCGGGGAGACCGGACATGCGTCCGTGGGAAGCGCCCGCGACGCGACGGTCATGGGCCAGGCGACGCCTGCATGGTTCCAACGCCCGCGTCGCCAGCAAGCTGGGCTCCTGCAGGTCCGTCAGCCGCGCTTCCAGCGTACGCCCTGCGGCGTGTCTTCGAGCAGGATGCCTTCGGCGGCGAGCTGGTCGCGGATCGCATCGGCGCGGGCGAAATCGCGCGCCTTCTTCGCCGTGGCACGCTCGTCGACCAGCGCCTGGATGCGCGCGTCGTCCTCGTCGGAGGCGCCGCGGTTGAACCAGGTGCCTGGGTCTTGCTGGAGCAGCCCCAAGGCCAGCCCGGCCGCGCGCAGCTTGCCCGCCAGGGCTGCCAGTTCCCTGATGCGATCCGGGTCGGGCTGGCCGCCTGCATGCGCCAGTTCGGTTCGAAGCTGGCGTGCTGCTGCGCCAAAGCCCGCCAGGACGGAGAGGGCCTTCGGCGTATTCAGGTCATCGTCCAGTGCAGCCTCGATCTCCGCGGGTATCTTCCCGTCCTGGAGCTCCGGATCACCTGCGCCACGCGGAATGCTGGGAAGTCCCAGCGCGTCGCAGTCCCGCAGCGTGCCGTAAAGGCGGTCCAGCGTGTTGATGGAGCTTTCGATCAGCGCATCCGACCAGTCCAGCGGCTGCCGGTAATGGGCCGACAGCAGGGCGTAGCGCAGCGCCTCGGGCGGGTGCCGGCGCACCAGGTCGTGGACCTTCTCGATGTTGCCCAGCGACTTGCTCATCTTGGCGCCGCCGAAGTTGAGCATGCCGTTGTGCAGCCAGAAGCGGGCGAACACCGCGCCGCCGTGCGCGCATTGGCTCTGCGCGATCTCGTTCTCGTGGTGCGGGAACTGCAGGTCGATGCCGCCGGCGTGGATGTCGATGGTCTCGCCCAGGTGCGCGGCGGCCATGGCCGAGCACTCGATGTGCCAGCCCGGACGGCCGCGGCCCCAGGGCGAATCCCAGCCGGGCAGGTCGCCGGTGGAGGGCTTCCAGAGGACGAAGTCGCCCGGATCGCGCTTGTACGGGGCCACTTCGACCCGCGCACCGGCGAGCATCTCCTCCGGATCGCGGCGGGAGAGCTGGCCGTACTGCGGGAAGCTGGCGACCGAGAACAGCACGTGGCCTTCGGCCGCGTAGGCATGGCCGGAGTCCACCAGCTGCGCGATCATCGCCACGATCTGTGGCATGTGGGTGGTGACTTCCGGCTCGATGTCCGGGGCCACCACGCCCAGCGCCGCCATGTCCTCGCGGTAGGCGGCGGCGAAGCGACCGGTGATCGCCGAGATCGGCACGCCCTGCTCGGCGGCGGCGGCGTTGATCTTGTCGTCCACGTCGGTGATGTTGCGGGCGTAGCGCAGGGCGCCATGGCGCCGGCGCAGCAGCGCGGCCAGCACGCCGAACACGACCGGGCCCCGCGCGTTGCCGATGTGCACGTAGTTGTAGACCGTCGGCCCGCAGACATACATGGTCGGGCAGGCCGGATCGAGCGGCTCGAAGGCCTCGACCTGGCGGGAGAGGCTGTTGTACAGGCGCAAGGGCATCGGCACGGGCGGCGAGACGGGCGGGCCGTGGATTCTAGCGTGCCCGGGCATGCCTGCCGGTCCGGGCCGGCAGGCGATGCGGCGCACGGGCACGGTTCAGCGGGCTGCAAGCCGCCTCGCCTACACTGTGCGCTGGACTATGTCGTCACCGGACCCGATGCGCCGCTTGCTGGAGTTGACACTGCTGTGCACGGCCTGCTGCGTCCTGCCGCCGGCCCTGGCGCAGGAAGCGGGCGAGGGCCGGGACGACGGCCGTATCCGCGTGGTCCCCGCCGAGAACGTCAAGATCGAGTACGCGCAGGTGCTGCGCGTGGAGCCGGTCTACCAGACCCTGCGCGCCTCGCGCACCGAGGAACGCTGCGACGAGCCGGCGCCGGCCGCCAAGGAGCAGCCGGCCGGCGAACCGAAGGACCCGGGGGTGTTCACGCGCATGTTCGACTCGGTCAAGGGCATGTTCACCGACGAGAAAGAAGCCCCGCCCGCGGCGCCTGCGCCCGTGCCGCCGCGCAACTGCCGGCTGGTCCAGGTCGATCGCCAGTTCCAGCGGCCGATCGCCTACGACGTCGACTACGTCTACAAGGGCACCAAGTACCGGTCGCGCCTGGCCGAAGACCCGGGCAACCGCCTTCGCATCCGCGTCTCGGTCACGCCCTGGGAAGCGGACGCGCCGTTGCCGGCGACCCCCTGAGTCCGCGGCAGTCCGGCGGCTCGGCCGCCGCACGCTTGCGCGCCCGCCAGCACGCGTGCGACCATGCCCGACCCATGAATACCGACCTGCAGCCGCACGCCGCAAGCGCCGCCCGGATGGCCTCCGGGATGACCTCGCGCGCGCGTCGACCGGAATCCCACATTTCCGCTGGGTGACCGGGGCGTCGTGCTGTCCGTTCGGAAAACCCAGCCCCCGGCTGGGTTTTTTCGTTTCCGGGCCGGCAAAAGTTTCAGTCGCAAGAAAACCGCAGCAGCCAGGCCCGGCCACCGGGCATCCACCACCGCAAGGGAACGATCGATGCCGCTCAAGCACTTCCTCAACACCCAGGACTGGAGCCGTCCGGAGCTGGACGCGCTGCTGACCCAGGCCGCGCTGTTCAAGCGCAACAAGCTCGGCGGCGAGCTCAAGGGCAAGTCGATCGCGCTGGTGTTCTTCAACCCGTCCATGCGCACCCGCACCAGCTTCGAGCTGGGCGCGTTCCAGCTCGGCGGCCACGCCATCGTGCTGCAGCCCGGCAAGGATGCCTGGCCGATCGAGTTCGACCTGGGCACGGTGATGGACGGCGATACCGAGGAGCACATCGCCGAAGTGGCCCGCGTGCTGGCCCGCTACGTGGACCTGATCGGCGTGCGCGCGTTCCCGAAGTTCAAGGACTGGCGCTACGACCGCGAGGACCACGTGCTCAAGGCGTTCGCGAAGTACTCGACCGTGCCGGTGATCAACATGGAGACGATCACCCATCCGTGCCAGGAGCTGGCCCACGCGCTGGCGCTGCAGGAGCACTTCGGGACCTCCGACCTGCGCGGCAAGAAGTACGTGCTGACCTGGACCTACCACCCCAAGCCGCTGAACACCGCGGTGGCCAATTCCGCGCTGACCATCGCCACCCGCCTGGGCATGGACGTGACCCTGCTGTGCCCGACGCCCGAGTACGTGCTCGACGAGCGCTACATCGGCTGGGCGAAGGACAACGTCGCCGAAAGCGGCGGTTCGTTTCTGGTCAGCCACGACATCCAGTCCGCCTACGCCGGTGCCGACGTCGTCTACGCCAAGAGCTGGGGCGCGCTGCCTTACTTCGGCAACTGGGAGCCGGAAAAACCCATCCGCGACCGGTACAAGCACTTTATCGTCGACGAGGCCAAGATGGCCCTGACCAACAACGGCGTGTTCTCGCACTGCCTGCCGCTGCGCCGCAACGTGAAAGCGACCGACGCGGTGATGGATTCGCCCAACTGTATCGCCGTCGACGAGGCCGAGAACCGCCTGCACGTGCAGAAGGCGGTGATGGCCGCGCTGGTTCCCTGATCCCGCTTCCCTGTCCACGTACCCCACGGAAACACCCCAATGAGCAGCCCGAACACCTCCCGCGACATCGTCCTGGCCTTCTCCGGCGGCCTGGATACCAGCTTCTGCGTCCCCTACCTGAAGGAGCAGGGCTGGAACGTGCACACCGTCTTCGCCGACACCGGCGGGGTCGACGCCGAGGAGCGCGCCTTCATCGAAGCGCGCGCGACCGAGCTGGGCGTGGCCAGCCACGTGACCGTCGATGGCGGCGAGGCGATCTGGAGTGGCTTCGTCAAGCCGTTCGTCTGGGCCGGCGAGGGCTACCAGGGCCAGTATCCGCTGCTGGTTTCAGACCGCTACCTGATCGTCGATGCGGCGCTGGCGCGCGCGGCCGAACTGGGCACCAATGCGATCGCCCACGGCTGCACCGGCATGGGCAACGACCAGGTGCGCTTCGACCTGGCGGTCAAGGCGCAGGGCGACTACCGCATCGTGGCGCCGATCCGCGAGATCCAGAAGCAGCACACGCAGACCCGCGCCTACGAGCAGAAGTACCTGGAGGAACGCGGCTTCGAAGTGCGGGCCAAGCAGAAGAGCTACACGATCAACGAGAACCTGCTCGGCGTGACCATGTCCGGCGGCGAGATCGACAAGTGGGAGGCCCCGGGCGAGGGCGCCCGCGGCTGGTGCGCGCCGCGCGCGGCCTGGCCGGCCGAGCCGCTGCAGGTCACCCTGAAGTTCGTCAACGGCGAGGCGGTGGAACTGGACGGCAAGCCGCTCGAGGGCGCGAAGATCCTGGCCAGGCTCAACACCATGTTCGCCCAGTACGGCGTCGGCCGCGGCATGTATACCGGCGACACCGTGATCGGCCTGAAGGGCCGGATCGTGTTCGAGGCGCCGGGCATCACCGCGCTGCTGGCGGCGCACCGCGCGCTGGAAGAGGCGGTGCTGAGCAAGCAGCAGAACCGCTTCAAGCCGGAGGTGGCGCGCAAGTGGGTGGAGCTGGTCTACGAAGGCTTCTACCACGATCCGCTCAAGGCCGACCTGGAAGCGTTCCTGGCGACCTCGCAGTCGCAGGTCAACGGCGAGGTGGTGCTGGAAACCCGCGGCGGCCGCGTGGACGCGGTGGCGATCCGTTCGCCGCACATCCTCAACGCCAAGGGCGCGACCTACGCGCAGTCGGCCGACTGGGGCGTGGAGGAGGCCGAGGGCTTCATCAAGCTGTTCGGCATGAGCAGCACCCTGTGGGCCGAGGTCAACCGCTGAGGCGATGACCCGGTGAGCGAGGCGACCGCCAGCTTCGAGGTGCGCAACGCCGGCCTGGACGACCTGCCGGCGCTGGCCGCGCTGTTCGACGGCTACCGTGTGTTTTACGGGCAGCCGTCCGATCCGGTGCGTGCCGGCGCGTTCCTGCGCGAGCGGCTGGAGCGTGGCGATTCGCACCTGCTCCTGGCGATGGATGCCCGGGGCGGCGCGCTCGGCTTCGTCCAGCTGTATCCGTCGTTCACTTCGGTGGGTACCGCGCCGATCGAGATCCTCAACGACCTGTTCGTCGACCAGGCCGCACGCGGCGTCGGCGTGGCCCGTGCGCTGTTGCGCAGGGCCGCCGACGACGCGCGTTCGCGCGGGGCGGTGAAGCTGGTCCTGTCGACCGCGCTGGACAACACGTCGGCCCAGTCGCTCTATGCCAGCGAAGGCTGGGAGCGCGACACCGGCTTCGTCGAGTACGCCAGGAAGCTCTAGGCCCATGGACGCATTGCGCATCAGTACCGACCGCGGCGAGCTGGACGTCGGCATGGTCCACCGGTTCCTCGCCGAAGACGCGTACTGGAGCCGAGGCATCCCGCGCGACGTGGTCGAGCGCGCCATCGCCGGGTCGCTGTGCTTCGGTGGCTACCTGGAGGGCGCCGGGCAGGTGGCCTTCGGTCGCGTCGTCACCGATTCGGCCACCTTCGGCTACCTGGCCGACGTATTCGTGCTGCCGGCCCATCGCGGCCATGGCCATGGCCGTACGCTGGTCGCGGCGATGCTGGCGCATCCGCAACTGCAGGGTCTGCGCCGGCTCATGCTGGCCACCTCCGATGCGCATGGCCTGTACGCCGGGTTCGGCTTCGAGGCCGCCAGGCCCGGCAAGCTGATGGAAATCGTCCACCCCGATCCTTACCGCACCGCGCCTGCCGCGGCCTGACCCGACCCGTCCCACCAGAACGCTGCCGCATCGCACCGACCATGACCGACCTGCTCGACGCCACCCTCGCGCACCTGGACAAGCTGGTGTCCTTCGACACCCGCAATCCGCCGCGTGCCATCGCCGCCGAGGGCGGGATGTTCGGCTACCTGCGCGCGAACCTGCCGGGTTTCAATGTCGAGGTGATCGACCACGGCGCCGGCGCGGTCAGCCTGTACGCGGTGCGCGGCACGCCGAAGTACCTGTTCAACGTGCACCTGGACACGGTCCCGGACTCCCCGCACTGGAGCGCAGACCCGCACGTGATGCGCCGGCTGGACGACCGCGTGGTCGGCCTGGGCGTGTGCGACATCAAGGGCGCGGCGGCCGCGCTGGTGGCCGCGGCCAACGCCGGCGACGGCGACGCCGCTTTCCTGTTCTCCTCCGACGAGGAGGCCAACGATCCGCGCTGCATCGCCGCGTTCCTGGCGCGCGGAATTCCGTACGAGGCAGTGCTCGTGGCCGAGCCGACCATGGGCGAGGCGGTGCTGGCCCACCGTGGCATCTCCTCGGTGCTGATGCGGTTCACGGGCCGCGCCGGCCACGCCTCCGGCCAGCAGGATGCCGCCGCCAGTGCGCTGCACCAGGCGGTGCGCTGGGGCGATCGCGCGTTGGACCACGTGCAGTCGCTGGCGCATGCGCGCTTCGGCGGGCTGACCGGGCTGCGCTTCAACATCGGCCGCATCGAGGGCGGGATCAAGGCCAACATGATCGCGCCGGCGGCCGAGCTGCGTTTCGGTTTCCGTCCATTGCCTTCGATGGACATCGACCAGCTGCTGGCGACCTTCGCCGGTTTCGCCGAACCGGCGGCCGCGCATTTCGAGGAGACGTTCCGCGGGCCGAGCCTGCCCTCCGGAGACATCGCCCGCGCGGAGGAGCGGCGCCTGGCCGCGCGCGACGTCGCCGACGCGCTGGAGCTGCCGATCGGCAACGCCGTCGACTTCTGGACCGAGGCCTCGCTGTTCTCCGCCGGCGGCTACACCGCCCTGGTGTACGGCCCGGGCGACATCGCCCAGGCCCATACCGCCGACGAGTTCGTGACGCTGGCGCAGCTGCAGCGCTACGCCGAGTCGGTCGACACGATCATCAACGGCGGGCGCTGATCCACGCCTTTCCCCATCTCCCACGACATCCCCGGCAGACCCGACCTACGTGAACGTTCCCGCGACCCAGACCCAGACCCGCCAGACCATCGTGCGCCTGCTCTCGAGCATGGCCAGCGCGAAGGAGATCAGCCAGTACCTCAAGCGCTTCTCGCAGCTGGACGCCAAGCGCTTCGCCGTGGTCAAGGTCGGCGGCGCGGTGCTGCGCGACGACCTGGAGTCGCTGACCTCTTCACTGACCTTCCTGCAGGAAGTGGGCCTGACCCCGATCGTGGTGCACGGCGCCGGCCCGCAGCTGGACGAGGAGCTCTCGAAGGCCGGGATCGAGAAGAAGACCGTCAACGGCCTGCGCGTGACCACGCCCGAGGCGCTGGCGATCGTGCGCCGGGTGTTCCAGGCCTCCAACCTGCAGCTGGTCGAGGCGCTGCAGCAGGCCGGCGCGCGCGCCACCTCGATCACCGGCGGCGTGTTCGAGGCCCGGTACCTGGACCGCGACACCTACGGCCTGGTCGGCGAGGTGCAGGCGGTGAACCTGGCGCCGATCGAGGCCAGCCTGCAGGCCGGCTCGATCCCGGTGATCGCCAGCCTCGGCGAGACCGCCGGCGGGCAGATCCTCAACGTCAACGCCGACTTCTCGGCCAACGAGCTGGTGCAGGTGCTGCAGCCGTACAAGATCATCTTCCTCACCGGCACCGGCGGCCTGCTGGACGAAGAGGGCAAGGTGATCGATTCGATCAACCTGTCCACCGAGTTCGAGCACCTGATGCAGCAGCCGTGGATCAACGGCGGCATGCGGGTGAAGATCCAGCAGATCAAGGACCTGCTCGACCGCCTGCCGCTGACCTCGTCGGTCTCCATCACCCGCCCGGCGGACCTGGCCAAGGAGCTGTTCACCCACAAGGGTTCGGGCACGCTGGTGCGCCGCGGCGAGAAGGTGCAGCGTGCCACCTCCTGGGACCAGCTCGACCTGCCGGCGCTCAGGACCCTGATTGAATCCAGCTTCGGCCGCCAGCTGCTGCCGGACTACTTCGAACGCACGCCGCTGCTGCGGGCCTACGTCAGCGAGAACTACCGCGCCGCGGTGATCCTGGTCGACACCCCGGAAGGCGTCTACCTGGACAAGTTCGCCGTGCTCGACGACGCGCAGGGCGAAGGCCTGGGCCGGGCGGTGTGGAACGTGATGCGCGAGGAGACGCCGGGCCTGTTCTGGCGTTCGCGCCACCACAACCAGGTCAACATCTTCTACTACGCCGAGTCCGACGGCTGCATCAAGCAGGAGAAGTGGAAGGTGTTCTGGTACGGCATCGACGGCTTCGACCGGATCGAACGCTGCGTGGCCCATTGCGCCATCCGCCAACCGACCCTGCTGGGCTGAGGAGCGACCATGACGACGAAGAAGACCCTGGGCATCGTCGGCGCGCGCGGCCACACCGGCGCCGAACTGATCCGGCTGGTCGACGCGCATCCGGGACTGGAACTGGCGTTCGTGTCCTCGCGCGAGCTGGCCGGCCAGCGCGTGGCCGACCACAACGACGCCTACCGCGGCGAACTGCGCTACGAGAATGTCAGCCATGAGCAGGTCGCGGCCAAGGGCGCGGACGTGGTGGTGCTGGCATTGCCCAACGGCAAGTCCGCCGAGATCGTGGCCGCGATCGACGCGGCCGCGCCGCAGACGCTGGTCGTGGACCTGTCGGCCGACCACCGTTTCGACCCGGCCTGGTACTACGGCCTGCCGGAGATCACCCGCGGCCGCTATACCGGCCAGAAGCGGATCAGCAACCCGGGCTGCTACGCCACCGCGATGCAGCTGGCGATCTGGCCGATGCTCGAGTACCTGGCCGGCCCGCCGCAGTGCTTCGGCGTGTCCGGCTATTCCGGCGCCGGCACCACGCCCTCGGACAAGAACAACATCGAGCTGCTGCGCGACAACCTGATGCCGTACTCGTTGGCCGACCACCTGCACGAGCGCGAGGTCTCCGCGCAGCTGGGCGTGCCGGTGGAGTTCATGCCGCACGTGGCGCCGCACTTCCGCGGCATCACCCTGACCGCCAACCTCTGGCTGCGCGAACCGGTCACCGTGGACTGGGTCCGTGCGCGCTACGAGCAGCGCTATGCCGGCGAGCCGCTGGTGGACGTGGTCGAGCCGGCGCCTTGGGTGAGCCGGATCGCCGGCCGCCACGGCGTGGAGATCGGCGGCTTCACCGTGGCCCCGGGCGGCAAGCGCCTGGTGGTGGTGGCCACGCTGGACAACCTGCTCAAGGGCGCGGCCACCCAGGCCATGCAGAACATCAACATCGCGCTGGGCTTCGACGAGCTGGCGTCGATCCCGGTGGAGGAGTAACCCGTGGCAGACCTGTTGTGGCAGAAGCCCGGCGTGGCGGTGGATGCGCAGATCCAGCGCTTCCTGGCCGGCGACGACGTGATCCTGGACCGCGAGTTCTTCCTGCATGACATCGCCGCCAGCCGCGCGCACGCGCAGGGGCTGCAGCGCATCGGCATCCTCTCCCAGGGCGAGCTGGAAGGCCTGGAGCGTGAACTGGCGATCCTGGCCGACGACTTCCGTTCCGGTGCGTTCGTGCTGGACGAATCCTACGAGGACGGCCACTCGGCGATCGAGGCGCGGCTGACCCAGCGCCTGGGCGACGCCGGCCGCAAGATCCACACCGGCCGCAGCCGCAACGACCAGGTCCTGGTCGCCACGCGACTGTGGCTGAAGGAGAAGCTCGCGCGGGTGGCTACCTTGTCGCGCGAGATCGCCAAGGTTGCCCTCGATCGCGCCCAGGCCGAAGCGGCGCTGCCGGTACCCGGCTATACACACATCCAGCGCGCCGTGGTGTCCTCGGCCGGCATGTGGTGGGCCGGCTGGGCCGAAGCCTTCATCGACGACGCCGTGCGCGCGGCCGACACGCTGAAGCTGGTCGATGCCAACCCGCTGGGCACCGCCGCCGGCTACGGCGTCAACCTCAAGCTGGACCGCGGGCACACCACCGCCGCGCTGGATTTCGCGCGGATGCAGGTATCGCCGGTCTACGCGCAGCTGTCGCGCGGCAAGTTCGAGCTGGCCGCGCTGGAGGCGCTGGGCAGCGCGACCCTGGACCTGCGCCGCATCGCCTGGGACCTGTCGCTGTTCACCAGCGCCGAGTTCGGCTTCGTCGCGCTGCCGGCGCAGTACACCACCGGCAGCTCGATCATGCCCAACAAGCGCAACCCGGACGTGATCGAGCTGATGCGCGCCACCCATGCCAGCGTGGCGGCCGCGCGCACCGAGATCGAACAGCTGCTGTCGCTGCCGTCGGGCTACCACCGCGACCTGCAGGCCTCCAAGGGCGCGATCTTCCACGGCTTCGGCCGTGGCCTGGCCGCGCTGGAACTGCTGCCGGCGCTGCTGGCCAACCTGGAATGGCGCGAGGACGGGCTGCGCGCGGCGATCGATTCGGGCATGTACGCTACCGACGTGGCGGTGGAGGCGGCCGTCGCCGGCGTGCCGTTCCGCGAGGCCTACAAGGCCGCCGCCGCGTCGGCCGATTCGGCCGGGCAGGGGCGTACGCCGGAAGGCAGCCTGGCCGCGCGCGTGTCGCCCGGTTCGGCCGCCGACCTGCGCCTGGACGAACTGCGCACCCGCTGGGAGGCCCTGTGAGCACGACGACGCGTTACCTGGTGCTGGCGATGCGCCGGCCGCAGTTCGACGAGTCAGTGGTGGCGCCGCACCTGGCCTGGCTGGAGGAGCTGCGCGCGCGCGGCCAGCTGGCCATGACCGGCGGCTTCGCCGACCGCAGCGGCGGCGCCTACGTGCTGGAGAACGTGGCCAGCCTCGCCGATGCGCAGGCGATCGCCGCCACCGACCCACTGGCCACGACCGGCAGTTCCGACCTCACGGTGCACGAATGGAACACTCGCGCCTGGAGCGCAATCTGAGCGCATGAACGCCGATCCCGCCGACCACGCCGCTACCCGGAACGTACAGGTCCTGCCGCCGTGGCGGCGGGCGGTGCTTAAGGTCGGCAGCAGCCTGCTGGCCGCCGACGGCGGCGGGCTGTCGCCGCGCTTCGCGCTGGGGCTGGCCCAGTTCGTGTCGGCCAGCCAGGCCGCCGGCCGCGAAGTGGTGATCGTGTCCTCCGGCGCGGTCGCCGCCGGAAGGGCGATCCTGCCCCGCGTCGAGGAAGCCGGCGCGGCGATCGCCGCGCGGCAGGCGCTGGCCGCGCTCGGCCAGGCGCAGCTGATCGGCCTGTGGCAGCGCTTCTTCGAGCGCCCGGTCGCGCAGGTGCTGCTGACCCACGACGACCTGCGCAACCGCCGCCGCTACCTCAACGCGCGGGCCACGCTCAACGAACTGCTGCGGTTGGGCGCGCTGCCGGTGGTCAACGAGAACGACACGGTCTCGGTGGACGAGCTCAAGCTCGGCGACAACGACAACCTGGCGGCGATCGTCGCCGTGCTGATCGATGCCGAGGTGCTGTTCATCGCCACTGACATCGATGGCCTGTTCGACGCCAATCCGCGCACCCATCCGCTGGCCAACCTGGTGCCCGAGGTGAGCGAGCTGACCCCGGAGGTGCTGGCCATGGCCAGTGGCAGCGGCAGCGAGGTCGGCACCGGCGGCATGCGCACCAAGCTGGAAGCGGCGTCCAAGGCCGGGGCCGCCGGCATCGACACGATCCTGTTCAACGGCCGCCGCGCCGACGTGGTCCGCGCACTGGGCCAGGACCGGCTCGAAGGCACCCGCATCCGCGCCGCGCGCAGCCGGATCGCCGCGCGCAAGTACTGGCTGCGGCACGCGCCGGTGGAGCCGGGCGCGATCGTGGTCGACGCCGGCGCCGCCGCGGCGCTGGTGCAGAAGGGCGCCTCGCTGCTGCCGGGCGGGATCGTCGCCGCCGACGGCGACTTCCGCCGCGGCGACATGGTCGAGGTCGTGCTGCGCGACGAGGACGGCGAGCGCCGGGTCGCCCGCGGCATCAGCCAGTACTCGGCGATCGACGTGCGCCGCATCGCGCGCCGCCATTCGCGCGAGATCGAGGCGGTGCTGGGCTACAACTACGGCGGCAACGTGATCCACCGCGACGACCTGGTGCTGTTGTAGGAGTCGATTTATCGGCGACACGACGCCTTGGGCACAGGCGACGCACCTGTTATCCCGACGCCCGTGTCGCCGATAAATCGGCTCCTACAAAGCGGCAGCCGCCTGCCTACAATCGATCCACATCTTCCGGCCCGGCCGGAACGCGAGGGGAAAGGCAATGACCGAAGCCAGCGGAATCAGGGAACAGGCACTGCGTTGCCGCGACGCCGCGCAGGCGCTCGCGCAGCTGGACAGCGTGGCCAAGGACGCGTTGCTCGAGTCGATGGCGCGGGCGCTGGAGGACGACGCCGACGCCATCCTCGCCGCCAACGCGCGCGACCTCGAGGCCGCCCGCGCACGCGGCACGGGCGGTGCGATGCTCGATCGCCTGACCCTGGATCCCGCGCGCCTGGCCGGCATCGCCAGGGCGCTGCGCGAGGTCGCCGCGCTGCCGGACCCGGTCGGCCAGGTCACTCGCCGCGAGACCCGCCCCAACGGCATCCGGGTCGAGCGCGTGCGCGTGCCGCTGGGCGTGATCGCCATGATCTACGAGGCGCGCCCGAACGTGACCGCCGACGCGGCGGCGCTGTGCATCAAGGCGGGCAACGGCGTGATCCTGCGCGGCGGCTCGGAGGCGATCCACTCCAACACCGCGATCGCCGCGTCCCTGCAGCGGGCCATCGGCGAGGCGGGCCTGGACCCGGCCGTGCTCACCCTGGTCACCGACCTGCGCCGCGAGACCATGCTCGAGCTGCTGCAACTCACCGACATCGTCGACCTGGCCATCCCGCGCGGTGGCGAGGGCCTGATCCGGTTCGTCGCCGAGCACGCGCGCGTGCCGGTGATCAAGCACTACAAGGGCGTGTGCCACCTGTACGTGGACCGCGCCGCCGACCTGGAGCTGGCGCTGCGGCTGCTGCTCGACGGCAAGGCCTCGCGGCCGGGCGTGTGCAATGCGCTGGAGACGCTGCTGGTGCACGCCGACGTCGCGGCGCGGTTCCTGCCCGCGGCCGGCGCGGCGCTGCGCGCGCGCAGGGTCGAGATCCGCGGCGACGCGGCGACCCGGGTGCTGCTGCCCGACGCCGCGCCGGCGAGCGAGGACGACTATGCAGCCGAGTTCCTCGACTTGGTCATCGCCGTGCGCGTCGTCGACGACCTGGCGCAGGCGATCGACCACGTGCGCCGTTACACCTCCGACCATACCGAAGTCATCGCCACCACGGACGAGGCCGCCGCACGCCGGTTCGTCGACTCGCTGCGCTCGGCGGTGGTGATGGTCAACGCGTCCTCGCGCTTCTCCGACGGCGGCGAACTGGGCCTGGGCGCTGAGATCGGGATCTCGACCACGCGCCTGCATTCCTATGGCCCGATGGGGCTGGAAGCGCTGACGGTGGAACGCTTCGTGGTCCACGGCGAGGGCCAGGTCCGGCATCCGGACCTGCTGTAACGCCGCATTGTCCGCCGGCCCGACCCGGCACGCCGCCCGGCATCTTCCGGTCGGCCAACCGGGTACACCCTGCCGCCACCCTTATAGGAACCCACCCTCATGGGCGACCCGGGAATGCATGGGCCTGGTGCGTTTGTAGGAGCCCATCCTCATGGGCGACCCGGGAATGCATGGGGTCTGGTGCGTTCGACAGCGCAAACGGGGAGGACATCGGGTCGCCCATGAAGATGGGCTCCTACATGCGGGGTGTCGCGCAGGCGACGGTGCCTACCAGCGCTCTTCGAGGTATCCCGGCCGGCAGGCCAGCCACGCGCCGGCGACCATCACCGCCACGCACAGCGCCAGGAACGCGAACGGCGCCCCCCAGCCGTGGCTGCGCTCGTGCAGCCAGCCGAACAGCAGCGGCCCCAGGCAGCTGAGCGCGTAGCCCAGGCCCTGCGCGAACCCCGACAGCGCGGCCGAGCCGGCGGGCGTGCGCGTGCGCAGGTTGATCAGGGTCAGCACCAGCGGGAAGGTGCTCGGGCCCAGGCCGAGCAGCGTCACCCACAGCAGCGGCGCGGCCATCGGCGCCCACAGCAGGCCGGCGAAGGCGGATAGGTGGCAGGCCGCGCAGAACAGCGCGATCGGCAGCGGATTGCGCATCCGCGCCGCTAGGGTGGGCATCGCCAGCGCGCCGACCAGGCCCAGCGCCGAGAACAGCGCCAGCATGGTGCCGCCGAACGCGGGGCTGGCCCCGGCCTCGACCAGCAGCTTGGGCAGCCAGGTGAACATGGCGTAGGTGACCAGCGAGGTCATGCCGAACATCAGCGCCAGGCCCCAGCCGAGGCTGGTGCGCCAGACCCGTCCGCGCGCCGGCGGGGCCGCCAGCTCCGGCGCTTCGTCACCGGGCACTACGGCCCGGTCGTGCAGCGCGGCCAGGGCGCTGCCGGCGCGCCGCTCGATCCGCAGCACGCCCAGCCACGGCAGGATCGCGGCGACGGCCAGCAGCGTCCACGCGCCCATCGAGATCCGCCAGCCGGCCGCGTCGGCCAGCGGCACCGCCAGCAGCGCCGGCAGGATGGTGCCGACCTGCAGCACGGTGATGTACAGGCTGCTGACCGGGCCCACCCGGTCGGGGAAATAGCGCTTGACCAGCGGCGGCAGGATCACGTTGCCGATGCCCATGCCGAGCAGGGCCACCGCCGAGGCGACCAGCAGGCCCGCGCTGCCGCCGGCCAGCGAGCGCCAGAGCAGGCCGGCCGCGGCCAGGCCCATCGACAGGATCGCAGTGCGCTCCAGGCCCAGGCGATGGGCCAGCCGCGGCGTGCCGACGCCGGCGACGGCGAACGCGGCGGTGGGAACCATGCCGAGCAGGCCGGCGAAGGTCGGGCCGAAGCCGAAGTCGTCGCCGAGCCGGTCCAGCAGCGGGGTCAGCGAGGTGACCGCGGTGCGCAGGTTGAACGCCGACAGCAGGATGCCGGCGAGCACCAGCGCGCGGCCGGGCAGGCGGGCGTGGGGTTCGTGCGCGGGCATGCGAGGCGTCATCGGCTGCCGGTGGGGGAGGCATGGTCCGGTCCCGTGCAGGGGTCACGGACCGGAAAAAGCGAAGACCGGCGCAAGGCCGGTCTTCTGCTGTACCGCTTGTATCAATGGTCGGGGAGACAGGATTCGAACCTGCGACCTCTACGTCCCGAACGTAGCGCTCTACCAGCCTGAGCTACACCCCGACAAGGCCGCGCATGATACTGGATCGATGGCGCCCGCGGCAAGGATCCGGGCGCTTTTTCTCCTTCCCCGGATGCCTGCAGGGGGAGCGCCAGGGGCAGGGCCAACGGCGGCGGTTGCGTCGGGGCCGCTGGGGCGCGGCGGTGCGGTCATGGTTGCGTCGGGGTCGCAAGGAGAGGCGGTGGTGCCGGGCGGATCGTGTCGTTGCTGTAGGAGCCCATCCTCATGGGCGACCCGACGCGGCCGAATGCCACCCACCATTCATTCCGGCGACGGAGCGCAGCGGGGCGAGCCCCGCTCTACGAGAGCAACGCACCCACGGCTCTCGTTGTTTTGTAGGAGCCCATCCTCATGGGCGACCCGACGCGGCCGAACCCCACCCACCATTCATTCCGGCGACGGTGCGCAGCGGGGCGAGCCCCGCTCTACGAGAGCGGGCGCGACAAAGGCTCTTCTAAGATCGAAGCCGCGTCCTGTTCCATGCCTGGGGAAGGCACCGGCGCCGGTGCATCGACCGCCTCACTCGCCTGGCTTGGCCGCCGAACTCGCCGCTTCGGAAGAGGCGCGCCGGGCCAGTGTCGCTTCGCGGTGGGCGATGTAGGCATTCGCGCCCAGGATCACCGCCGCGCCGGCCAGGGTCCAGCGGTCGAGCGACTCGTCGAACAGCAGCCAGCCGAACAGCGCCACGATCGGCAGCTGCATGAAGCTGATCGGGGTCAGCGCCGAGACCTCGCCGAGCTTGAGCGCGCGCGTCCACAGCATGTGCCCGCCGGTGCCGAACAGGCCGGCGCACACCACCCAGACCCAGACGATCCCCTGTGGCCACTGCCAGACACTGAGCGCCGGCAGCAGCGACATCGGCACCCACAGCAGGGTGGTCCAGATCACGATGCGGTCGGCCGGTTCGGTCGCCGACAGCTGCTTGATCTGGATCGCGACGATGCTCGACAACAGCGCGGCCAGCACCGCCACCATCGTGCCGGCGGTGAACTGCGCGCTGCCCGGGCGCACGATCAGCAGCACGCCGACGAAGCCCAGCGCCACCGCGATCCAGCGCCGCGCGCGCACCTGCTCGCCGAGCAGCGCGGCCGCGGCGATGGTGACGAACAGCGGCGTGGAGTAGGACAGCGACACCGCCTGCGCCAGCGGCAGGTGGCCGATCGCCCAGAAGCCGGCCAGCATCGAGCAGATCCCGACCAGGCAGCGGAACAGGTAGCGCGGGAACTGGTCGGTGCGCAGGAACCCCGGCCCATGCCGCAGCAGCAGCGGCAGCGCCGCCAGCAGACCGAAGAAGTTGCGGAAGAACGCGATCTCGAACGTATGCAGGCTGGCCGAGGCCAGGCGGATGGTGATCGCCATCAGCCCGAACAGGACCGTGCTGCCGAGCATCAGCAGCGCGGCGTGCCAGTGGGTGGCGAAGGGCGCGCGCGCGGTTTCACCCATGGCCGTTACGGCCGCCTACCAGCGCGCGCCGACGATGCGCGGTTCCGGCTCCAGCGCCACGCCGAACCGGTCCTGCACCGAAGCGGCGATCCGCCGCGCCAGGTCGAGCAGCTGCAGCCCGGTGGCGGCGCCATGGTTGACCAGCACCAGCGCGTGCGCCGGCGAGACCCCGGCATCGCCCTCGCGCGCGCCCTTCCAGCCGCAGGCATCGATCAGCCAGGCGGCCGAGAGCTTGCGCGTGCCGTCGCCGTCGCCGGGGAATACCGGCAGGCGCGGGTGCGCGGCCTGCAGCGCCTGCGCCAGCGGCGCCGGCACGATCGGGTTCTTGAAGAAGCTGCCGGCGTTGCCGACCACCGCCGGGTCGGGCAGCTTGCGGCGGCGGATGCGGATCACCGCTTCGGCCACCTCGCGCGCGCCGGGCGTGGCCACGCCCATGGCGGCCAGTTCCTCGCCGATGCCGGCGTAGTCCAGCCGCGGCTTGGCGTGGCGCGACAACGCCAGCTCGACCGCGGTCACGATCCAGCGTTCCGGATCGCGCTTGAAGGCGCTGTCGCGGTAGCCGAAGGCGCAGGCCGCCCGGTCCAGGCGCACGTTGCGCTGCGCCCGCCGGTCCCAGGCCTCGACCGCGACGATGCGTTCGCCGACCTCCACGCCATACGCACCGATGTTCTGGATCGGCGCGGCGCCGGTGCTGCCGGGGATCAGGGCCAGGTTCTCCAGGCCGCACAGGCCCTGGTCCAGGCTCCACATCACCAGGCCGTGCCAGTCGGCACCGGCGTCGGCGCGCACCACCGCCTGCACGCCGTCATCGGCGATCACCTGCAGGCCGGCCGCGCGCAGCGCCACCACCGCCCCGGGCGGATCGCCGGCGAACAGCAGGTTGCTGCCGCCGCCGAGCATCAGCAGCGGCAGGTCGCGGACCTGGGCCAGGTCCAGCGCTTCGGCCAGCGAGCCGGTGTCGTTGACTTCCAGCAGCCACGGCGCGCGCGCGGCCACGCCGAAGGTATTGCGCCCGGCCAGGTCGGCGTCGCGCAGCAGGCGGAACAGGGCGGTCATGCGCGCGGAACCGTCGCCGGCAGCGCCGCCGGCCGCGATGGGGTGGTCGCCGTCATGGGTTCGGGTTCGCGCGCCGGAACGTCACGCCGCACTGGCCGTGCCGCGGCTGGGGGATTCCTTGCGCCGGCGCATCGCGTCGACGCATTCGCCGACCAGTTCCGGCCCGCGGTACACCAGGCCGGTATAGCACTGCACCAGGCTGGCGCCGGCGGCCATCTTGGCCACCGCGTCGGCGCCGGAGAGGATGCCGCCCACGCCCACCAGCGGGATCGACTCGGGCAGGCGCGTGCGCAGCCGGCGCAGCACCAGGGTCGACTGGCCCATCAGCGGCGCGCCGGAGAGGCCGCCGGCTTCCTTGGCATGGCGATGGCCCTGCACGGCGGTGCGCGAGACGGTGGTGTTGGTGGCAACCACGCCGTCGACCTGCAGGTCCGACAGCACCCGCGCGGCGGCGTCGATGTCGGCGTCGGTCAGGTCCGGGGCGACCTTGACCAGCACCGGCACGCGCTTGCCGTGCTGGGCCGCGAGCCGCTCCTGCGCCTCGCGCAGCGTGGAGACCAGGCGGCGCAGCGCCTGCTCCTCCTGCAGCTCGCGCAGGCCGGCGGTATTGGGCGAGGAGATGTTGACGGTGATGTAGTCGGCCAGCGGATATACGCGCGACAGGCAGTACAGGTAGTCGCTGGCGGCGTCCTCGTTGGGCGTGTCCTTGTTCTTGCCGATGTTGATGCCGAGCAGGCCGCCCTTGCGCTGCGCCCTCTGCACGTTGCGCACCAGCGCGTCGACGCCGCCGTTGTTGAAGCCCAGGCGGTTGATCAGCGCCTCGTCGCCGACCAGGCGGAACATGCGCGGCTTCGGGTTGCCCGGCTGCGCCCGCGGGGTGACGGTGCCCACCTCGATGAAGCCGAAGCCCAGTGCCAGCAGCGCGTCGATGTGCTCGCCGTTCTTGTCCAGGCCGGCGGCCAGGCCGACCGGATTGGGGAAGGTGAGGCCGAGCAGCTTGGTCGGCAGCGCCGCGCGCGGGCTGGCCAGCAGCTTGACCGAGCCGGTGCGCCAGGCCAGGTCCAGCGCCTTCAGGCCCAGGCCGTGCGCGCGCTCGGCATCCAGGGCGAACAGGAAGGGGCGTGCGAAGCCGTACATCGTCGCCGCGTCCTCAGGAATTGAGGGCGGCGAACCAGGCGAGGCCGCCCAGGAACGCGAACACGATGAACAGCCCGGCCAGGGTCAGCGCCATCGCCACCCAGCCCAGCACCAGGCCGGCGACCGCCAGGCCGTCGCCGTCGAGCTGGCCGTTGGCCGCGCGGATCTCGCGGCGGGCCATGTGCCCGGTGATGATCGCCACCAGGGCGCCCAGGAATGGCAGCAGGGTCCAGCCGAGGATGCCGGACACCAGGCTGGTGATGGCGAGGGCGCTGGTCTGGCGGGTCGGGTTCATGCGGGGACGGGTTCCTGTCGGGGGAGCAGGCGGACGCGCGGTCCGGAGCGGAGTCCGGGCGGGGGAGCGGCGGGCCGTGCGGGGCGTGATTATCCCAGAACGCGGCGCGCGCCGCGTGCAACCGGTCACGGCCCGCGGTGGCGGCATGCATGCGCCCCCGTCCGGAATGGTGGGGATCGGCTGCGCCGTCGTGCCGGCCTGCGGACCCGGCAGTCGTGGGCCGCTGCCTGTCCGTTGCCAGTCCGCCGAGCCCGGTTCGCTGGGGCCGCCCGGGCGAGGCATGCCGGGCTCGTGCGCGGCCGGGCGTCGACGCAGGCGTGACATGCCGGCGGGTTGACGCCGTCCGCGTCCAGGCACGCGCCGGCGGCAGCGGATCAGTCCAGCGTGCCGGCGAACACGCGGGTGTCGTAGTCGAAGTCGACGTGGCCGTCGACCGCGGTGGCGTCGAACAGCCGCGCCAGCGCGTCCAGCATCGGCGCATGCCGCGGGTGCCCGGCGCGCGGTGCGTACGAGGAGGAGAGCAGGCGTCCGCGCAGGGCGTCGAAGTCCAGCCGCTGCGAGTGCGGGAAGCGCGCCATGCCGCGCAGTCCCGCGCCGAACCAGCGGCGCATGTGGTCGTCGTCGCCGTAGCGTTCGGACACGCTGCTGTAGTCGAGGCCGTGGTCGAGCAGCAGCCGTTCGTAGCCTTCCAGGAACGCCGTGCCGGTGAGCCGGCGCGAGTTCCAGTACACCGCGACCAGGCCCGGTTTCCGGTCGGCTTGCCGGCGCAGGATCCGCCGCCATTCGGCCTTGACCGCGTCCTGGTCGAACCAGTGGAAGGCCTGCGCGGCGGAGACCAGGTCGACGCTGGCGTCGGGCAGGGTGGTGGCTTCGGCGCGGCCGTCCACCGCGACGAAGCGTTCGTTGCCGCCGAGCCAGGCGACGGCGGCCCCGCGCATCGCCGCATTGGGCTCCACCGCAACCACCTCGTGGCCGGCGTCGAGGAACAGCTTCGAGGAGATGCCGGTGCCGGCGCCGACGTCGGCGATCTTCCACGACGCGTCCACGCCGCATTCGGCGTGCAGCCATCGCAGCAGGGCCGGCGGATAGTCGGGCCGGTAGCGCACGTAGTCGGCGACGCGGTCGGTGAAGCGGGTGGTCGATGCGAGGTCGTCGGTCATGTCGCCCCTTTCCCGCGTGGCGGGTCTCGCCCCAGGTCGTTGCATCGGTAGAGCGGGGCTTGCCCCGCTGCCATTTTCCTCGGCCGGCAACAGGTCCCGAATAAACCAGCGGGGCAAGCCCCGCTCTACGATTCGCGGCGGCCGGGCCCCGCGCCGTGAACCGCGGACGGGACCGGCCCGGCGCGATGATCCGCGGGCGAGGCAAGCCCCGCCCGCGGGTCCGGTCTTACAGGTCGAACTTGATGCCCTGCGCCAGCGGCAGCGAATCCGAATAGTTGATGGTGTTGGTCTGCCGGCGCATGTAGACCTTCCACGCGTCCGAACCGGACTCGCGGCCGCCGCCGGTGTCCTTCTCGCCGCCGAACGCGCCGCCGATCTCCGCACCGGAGGTGCCGATGTTGACGTTGGCGATGCCGCAGTCGCTGCCCGCCGCCGACAGGAACTTCTCGGCCGCCTTCAGGTTCTGGGTGAAGATCGACGAGGACAGGCCCTGCGGCACGCCGTTCTGCATCTCGATCGCCTCGTCCAGGTCCGAGTACTTCATCACGTACAGGATCGGGGCGAAGGTCTCGTGCTGGACGACCGCGTCGGTGTTCTTCAGCCCGGTGATGATCGTGGGCAGGACGAAGTGGCCCGGGCGGTCCAGCGCCGCGCCGCCGGTCTCGACCTTGCCGCCGGCGGCCTTGGCCTGTTCGACCGCGGCCAGGAACTGTTCCACCGCGCCGCGGCTGTTGAGCGGGCCCATCAGGTTGGCGGTGTCCAGCGGATCGCCGATCTTGCCTTCGACCTGCTTGTAGGCCTTGACCAGCGTCTCCAGCACGGTGTCGTAGATCGATTCGTGCACGATCAGGCGGCGGGTAGTGGTGCAGCGCTGGCCGGCGGTGCCGACCGCGCCGAACACGATGCCGGGAATGGCCAGCTTCAGGTCCGCGGTCTCGTCGAGGATGATCGCGTTGTTGCCGCCCAGCTCCAGCAGGCAGCGGCCCATGCGCCGGGCGACCTTGACCGCGACCTCGCGGCCGACCTGGGTCGAGCCGGTGAAGCTGATCAGCGGGATGCGCCTGTCCTCGACGAACTTCTCGGCCAGCGCGGTGCCGGCGTCGTTCACGAGGAAGAAGATGTCCGGGAAGCCGCCTTCCTTGAGCGCGGCGTTGCAGATCTTCATCGAGGCGATCGCGGTCAGCGGGGTCTTGTTCGACGGCTTCCAGATGCAGATGTCGCCGCAGATCGCCGCCAGGAACGAGTTCCAGGCCCACACCGCGACCGGGAAGTTGAACGCGCTGATGATGCCGACCAGGCCCAGCGGCTGGTACTGCTCGTACATCCGGTGGCCGGGGCGCTCCGAATGCATGGTGTAGCCGTAGAGCATGCGGCTCTGGCCCACCGCGAAGTCGGCGATGTCGATCATCTCCTGCACTTCGCCGTCGCCCTCGGCCTTGCTCTTGCCCATCTCCAGCGCGACCAGCGAGCCCAGCGCGTCCTTGTTCGCGCGCAGCGCCTCGCCGCACAGGCGGATCGCCTCGCCGCGGCGCGGGGCCGGGACCGTGCGCCAGGCCTTGAACGCGGCCTGCGCATTGGCGACCACGGTCTCGTAATCGGCCTCGCTGGTCGCCTGGACCTGGGCGATGACCTCGCCGGTGGTCGGGTTGGCCGGGTTCAGCACGCCGGCGCCGGTGGCGTCGGACCAGGTGCCGTTGCCGAGGTAGGTGCCGGAATTGGTGGCGCCAAGGCCCAGGGCCTTGAGCAGGGAAGCGGACATGGAATCTCCTGAGAATGGTGCGGGCCGGGGGGCCCGGAGTCGCGCCGCGGGTGGGGACGGCGGCGTCTCGATGCGTGCGGCGATTCTAGCAAATGGGGTCCGGCGGCCCGTTCGGAAGGGGCCCCGCTTGGGCCGGGCCGAGGCCGCGTGCGACAATCCGCCGCCTTGGCCCCGTAGCTCAGCTGGATAGAGCGGTCCCCTCCTAAGGGACAGGTCGTGCGTTCGAATCGCGCCGGGGTCACCATCCATTACCACGCCGCGCCTGCGCGCTGGCGCGCTGGAGGCCCGGCATCCGGCGCTGGCGCCAGCTCCCGAAGTCCCCTTCGCGACCAGGATCCCCGGGGCTCCCCGGCCATGACCGGCCGCTGTCCGGGGTAGGGCCCTGCACGCAGGTGTCCTGGCGGGTCCCAGCCCCGAGGGTGTCAGGATTTTTGTGTGCAGGGCCTACTCTTGAGGCAGGAGGAGCAGGCCATGGCCAGGAAGAAGACCCCGGGGACGGGGGTGCAAGCGCAGGCAGCGGTGACGATCCCACCGGAGGTGC
>NZ_PDWO01000084.1 GCF_010211765.1 Pseudoxanthomonas kaohsiungensis
CCAGATGGCCTGCACCGGGGGACGGCCGGCTCTCTCCGACGGGCACAGCATCGGGTCGCCTCCATTACGTGGACGAAGCGTCGCCCATTCGCCTCTGCTTGTAGGGTTCGATCCCGATCATCCGGCTCAGCTTGAACTGCTGCTCCAGCCAGTGCGTCTGGTCTTCCTCGGTGTCCTTCAGCTGCCCGACGAGGATGTCGCGCGTGACATAGTCGCCGTGCTGTTCGCACAGGGCGATGCCTTTGGCGAGATGGCCCCGCACCGCGCATTCCAGGTCCAGGTCGCGTCGCAGCATCTCCTCGACCGTCCGGCCGGCCTCGAAGACGTTGGGGCGCATGTCGGGGACCCCTTCGAGGACAAGGATGCGGCGCACCAACGCGTCGGCGTGCTGGGTTTCCTCTTCCATCTCGTGGTTGATCCGCTGGTAAAGCGCGTCCAGACCGAGGTCTTCGTAGCGGCGCGAATGGATGAAGTACTGGTCGCGCGCCGCTACGAAGACCTCGGTCTGGACG
>NZ_PDWO01000085.1 GCF_010211765.1 Pseudoxanthomonas kaohsiungensis
GAGCCCACGCGTGACATGATTCCTTCTTGTCTCGTGGCCGAGGGACGTAGGGGCCGGGGCCATTCGGAGCCGATGATCAGGCGCGTCAGGTCGTAGCCGGTGGAATCCTTGGTGGTGTGCGTACCGGCGATGAAACCTTCGCCGGTGCCGGCCACTGCGCGCAGGCCCAGCACGTTGTCGCGGGTGGCGCCATATTTCAGCGCGCGCGGCCCGCCCGCATTGCAGGCGAGGTTGCCGCCCACGGTGCACCACGGCGCCGAGCCGGGATCGGGTGCCCAGAAGAATCCGTGCGGCGCCAGCGCCTGCTGCAGGGCTTCGTTGGTGACGCCCGGCTCGACCACCGCGAGACGATCATCCGGCGCGATGCGCACGATGCGGTCCATGCGCTGGAAATTCGCCACTACGCCACCGGCCAGCGGCACCGAGGCGCCGGTGGAACTGGTGCCGCCGCCGCGCGCGGTGAGCGGCACGCGATGTTCGCGGCAGGCGCGTACCAGCGACTCTACC
>NZ_PDWO01000009.1 GCF_010211765.1 Pseudoxanthomonas kaohsiungensis
GGTGGAAGGGGTGATCGGCGAGACCGGCGTGGTGGACGGGGGCGCGACCGACGAAGGCGGCGGGGCCGATGGCGGAGCCAGACCCACGGGCGCAATTGGACCTGCTGGGCCGACGGGCCCAGCAGGTCCAACCGGCCCGCCAAGCGGCGGCGAGCTTGGTGGCGAAACGCCGGGGGGCGCTGGCGGAAGTTGAAGGGGCAGGGAGGCCACGGCGGTGCCAGCCACCAAGCCGGAGTGGTAAACGAATTCCATCGTTGCGGTGTCCGCCTGACCGCAGGCGGCTGCCGCTGCGCTCGGGTTGAGCTGCCCACCGTCGTAGACGCTCACCCCCTCCACCCGAATGTCGTAGGCGTCGCGCGCAACGGCGGCGGCCAGGCGCGGGCACACGTCGGCGGGAGCGAACGGATACACCACCACGAACCCGTCCGCCGGGGCGTTGACCGTGTGCGGCGCGATGGTGACCGACGTGCCCCACGCAGTGCGCAGGGCCGAACCTTCCACCATGCGCGGGGGCGCCAAGCCGTCCTCCAACACCCGCGACGCGCTCACGCCCTGGAAGCTGCCCAGCAGCCCAAAAGAGCGGTCCACGGCAGTGGACAGGTCGCGCAAGTTGTCTTGCTCGCGCTTGGCCTTGGCATTGGCCGAGGCCGGTGCCAGGACCATGTAAATCCCCAGGGAGAGCGCGGACAACGCGCCCAGGGTCAACATCGTTTCGACGAGGCCCCAGCCGTGTGGGCGCTGCTTGTGGTTCTTCTTCATGGGACCCTCGGGGGAATGCGGTCCGACCAGTCCATCCAGTCGAAGACTTCTTTGGCGGCGGCCTCATAGGTCGCATGGGTGCGCGTGACGGTCAGGGAGCGGTCCGGCTTGAGCAGGCGCACGACGTAGACCAACGCGCCGTCCTCGCCCAGGGCTTCGTCCACCACCGCGCGGCGGAAGCCAGACGCTTGTGGCGGAACGCGCCTCATCGCTTCGCCGCCTTGCGGGCGGCGTCGCGCGCTTCGAGATGGTCCAGGCCCTTCTTGCGCAGCCGGTCGCGTCGCTGCTCGGGCGTGAGTTGTTCGGCAACAGCCAGCAGCGCGCCCACGATTTCCGCCGGGTCCCACTCGTCCGCGGCGGCGGCAATGACGAGGCCGCCCAATTCAATCTTGCGGTGCGCGTCTGCGCGCCGGGCTTCCTCGCGTTGCTTCAGCTCAGCGCGGCGGCGCTTCCGCTGTTCTTCGCGTTCGGCCAAGAGCAGTTTTGCTTGCTCTTTCGCCACCGCTTCGATCATCCGATCAAGTTTTAGCTTTCTCTTTTCAACATCTGCCACGACACGCCTGCAAACAGCCCTTGATAAACCATGCAACCAGAAATCGCGCGGAGCGCAAGGGGGCAACGCCCCAATCGATGGCGCGAGCGGATAGCGAGCGCCGCTCTTGTTTTGGCTAAAAAGTTGACAGCTTTTACGTGCATGGGAACCTGAAAACGGGGGCCGGCGAGCGACAGCGAGCGCCCCGGTTCTAGCGCGGTTTGATGAGGGTGCGAAGCGCCCGAAGAGAACAGCAATAGCGCACTTATGGTTTCGCTTCGCGAAACCGTGCGGTCAGGGGCTACGCCCCCGACACCCCGGCGCGCTTCGCACGCCTGCCCCCCAATGCTCGCCCCCAGAGGGGGCTGCGCTTCCGTCGTTGTTGGGGTTTTCAGGTAGTGGCGATTTACTCGGTCCAGGTGAAAAGTCTTAGCCGTGGGAAGGGCGACAGCGCGACCGCTGCCGCTGCTTACCGCGCTGGCCTGTGCTTGGACGACCCCAGCGGCGCGCGCCACGACTACAGCAAGAAAGGCGGTGTTCTGTCGGTGGACATGCTGGCACCCGATGGCGCGCCCGCGTGGGCCACGGATCCGCGGCAGCTTTGGGCCAAGGTCGAAGGCCACGAGACGCGGAAGAACGCGCGCGTTGCGCGTGAGGTGCTGGTGGCCTTGCCGCACGAACTGGACCCCGAGCAGCGGCGCGGCCTGGCTAAAGACCTGGGGCAATTGCTGGTCGAACGCTACGGCGTTGCCGCCCAGGTCGCGCTCCACGCACCCGACAAAGGCGGAGACAACCGCAACTTTCACGCGCACATACTCATCACCCCGCGCCAGGTGGGCCCGGATGGCTTCGGCAACAGTGCGGCGAAAGTCCTGGACGAATTCAAGGCAGGGGCGCAGGAACTGAAAGACCTACGGGCCGCCATCGGCGCGCGTATCAATGCCGCCCTAACCGCCGCTGGCGTTGCCTCGCGCGTGGACCACCGGCGCCTTGTGGACCAGAAAGCCGAGGCAGCCCAACGCGGCGATTTCGGCGCGGTCGCCCAATTGGACCGCGTGCCGACTAAACACGAGGGCAAGGCCGTCACCCAGGCCCGCCGCCGGGGCGAACGCCTGCCCAGGGCAAAGCGCAACGACCGAGCAAGAACGGCCAGTGAGCGCCGCTTCAACCAGCACACCCGCAGATTTGAAGACCTCAAGGCCAAGGCGGCCGCCGACGGCCGCTTGCAGCTGGTGGACGAGCAAGCCCTACACGCGCGCGCCTTGTTGGAGCGACGCAAGGAGGGCGCCCAGCGGCTGCGAACTGCCGCCATGGCCCAGGCCACCCCTAACAGCCCCACGCCAAAGGCCGCCGTCCAGGCGCGTGCGAAGAAGCCGCACAAGGCCGGGGCCTCCGTGCCCCGGCAGGCGGCTGGCGCCGCTGGTCAGCGGGGAAAGGTATCGGCTGCCGTCGAGCGAGTAGCACGCAGTAAAGACCGGGTCCAGGTGGAGAACGTGGTTATGCAAGAAGCCCAGAAGCAACTCGAAGAACTGATTGCCGAAATGCTGGCCCGCGCCAGGCGAGCCCTCCAGCTGCCAGAAGCAACCCCATGGCAGCGGGCCACCGCGCGCACCCTGTTGGAAACCCACGACGCAGCACGCCAGGCCCGCGAGGCGTGGCGCCGAACGGTCGAGGAGCGAAAGCAAGCGCGGGAAGCGGTTCGCCGTGCCCGTGCCGACCGGGGGCACTACGGGCCGCCGGCAGATGACCCCTTCAGCCGAATGCGCAGAGCCCTGGGCCATCCCACGGCGCACGACCGCCAGGCCTTGGACGCCGCTGAAACCGTGAAGCGGGCGAAGGTTGCCGAGGCCCAGGCCAAGGCGGATCGCGATGCCGCCAGCCGGCAGCGTCAGCAAGCAGAAGCCGTTGCCGAAAAGGCGCGGGCCCAGTTCGCCCAGGCCTTTGGCATGCCCGTGCCCCGCTTCGACGCGAAACCCCCGCAGCAACCCGAGCCCGCGCCCACGTTGGCCCCGGGCGTGGAGCCGACACCTGGGCGGACGTCCCTCCAGGAACGACAAAGGCCGCGCATGCGCTAGGGGTATGCAAGGGCGGCGGCGCTGAATAGGATCCGGCCATGGCCGAGACCGACTTTAGCGACTTCATCCGCGCGAACTACGAGCTCCACGAATGGCGGCACGCTGTCGCCATCCTCAAGTCGGACTTCCCAGACGAGTGGGCCGATATCCTGCGAATGCTGGAGGACTTCAGGCTCTATAAGGGCTGGATTGAGGTGGGCGGTGGCAACCGCTCTAACCTCGCCGCATGGGTTGACCACACGTTGGGCGAGCGGGGATGGGTAGAGACGAAGTTCAACACGCAGATCAAGGTTGATGAGATCACCAGGGACAGCCCAACCCACAAAGTGGATTGCTTCCGAAATCGGGTAGCGCTTGAGGTCGAATGGAACAACAAGGATCCGTTCTACGACCGTGACCTCAACAACTTTCGCCTGTTGTTTGACTTGGGCGTGGTCAGTGTCGGGGTTATCTTCACCCGGGCCGACGAGCTGCAAGAGGTGTTCGACGCGATGGGTCGCGGCTCTTCTTACGGGAACAGCACCACCCACATGGGCAAGCTGCTGCCGCGCGTGGAGGGTGGCAGCGGGGGCGGCTGCCCCCTGCTGGTCATCGGTATCAAGAAGTCCCTTTTGACCGACGCCGAGCCGCCCGCTGTGCCGAAGAAAGCGAAGGCGAAGAAGAAGCCCGCACCGGCTCCCCTTTTGGAGCCGCAGCGCGCGGACTAACCGACGGGCTCCGGTCTGCCTGCGAGTGATTGGCGTAGGTGTTCCAGGTCGGCGCGTAGTCGTCCGACTGGTTGCCCCACACGCTCCAGCCCTTGCGCGGGCCACGCGCGAACATCTCCAGGAATGGGCCAGGGCTACACGCCTCAATCAGCGGGTATTGCTCATCGGGCTTGCGGGAGTGCTCGCGCTTCTGCGTTGCTAGGAAGTTCACCTGCGTGCGGCCCGGGTCCAGCGTGCGCGCGTTCTTGCCCCGCACCCCGAACAACAGCAGTTCGGTGACGTTGCGGAAGTAGAAGCCCACCCCCCGGCCGTCTGGCCCCCCGTCCTTTCGGATCTTGTGCCACACGATGTTGGACTTGTAGGAGAACCCCCACGCCTTCATCACCTCTAGGCCTTCTGGGAGCAGCGCGTTGGGCACCCACAGATACAGGTGCGCGGTGTCGGCCACGATTTCGGACACCGGCAGGGCCATGATTTCCGGCAAGTCCATGGTGCCGTAGCGGCTCAAGCGCTTGTGTTCCGGCGCCATTTTCCCCGTGCGGTTCTGAAAACGCCACGGCGGATCCGCCATCACGGTCTTGAAGCCCTTAGACGGAGCCAAGGCCTTGAGTTCTTGGGCCGCCTGCTGGGCTAGGTTTTTCTTGGACACTGGTGGGGGCATTGAGGGAGCAAAAAGATCCTCAATGGTCGCTGGCTGGAGTGCCAAAGGCAAGGGCAATGAGCGCGTCATGACTAAAGACTAGGAGGGCGCGCTCGCAACGGCTGCGACTGGAAAGAGAACGCCCCGGCCATCTTGACGGATGACCGGGGCGCGCTACTTTGAAGGGAAGGCCCCTGGGTGAGCGAAACCCAGAGGCGAGCTAAGGTAGGAATCAGCTACCGAGCCCAGGCGGCGGCCCCATGAGGTCAGCCTACCAAGCCAGGGCCCGATCGCAACCCCCCTTTCCTCGTCCTCTGTTTCGCTGCCCACCCGGACGGCCTGCGCGACTGTGCTAGGCGGGCCCGGCTCATCCCCGGTAAACGGTTCTCACGGTCAGCCCCTTGGACGGGCAAGCGCGCGGCAACTGGGGACTGGGGGCTTAACTGTGTAGGACACCCCCGCAATCCGGACGCACGGGGAGCCGTGCGTGAACGCTGGCCTGGCCGCAGCCTTAGAGAGACGCTCACAACAGACCGTGGGCGGCGTGCACAAGGGGCAGCAGCGGCGACGCTGTGAAGCACGCTAGGCCGTCACGGGGTCGTTCCCCGCCGGCACACTCGCAGCCGCAAGGCACTTCAAGCGCGAGCCGCCCATCTCACTCCGATACCCAGCCGAGGGTGGGGCCCGTGTGCCCGCGTCCCGGAAAACCGGTCCGGTTTTTCCTAACAGGGAAAAGCGTAACGGTGAGCAGGAAGGCCGAGGGCGGGCCCGCCGACAGGCGGGACGCACTCGGCGGCGGGGGGCTCGGGGGGCGCGCCGTGGCGCCCCCCGCTCGGTTCAGGGCCGCCCGGAAGGAAAGCGGCCGGGCGACAAGTCGGGACATGTGCGCGGACCTCGCCACTGGGAAAGCTGGGGCTGGGATTCATCCAAGCCCCAGGCTTTCCCGCGTGCCCGCGTCCCGCAAAACCGGTCCAGAGCAAGAGCCAAAGCGCGGCCGGCGTTGCCGTCCGCCTAGCTCGCTCTCGCTCGCTTCCCTCCGGGAGGGTTCGGCCCGTGGCGGTGCCTCCCGGCACCGCAAAGGCCCGGCGGCCCTAATCCGACGCTTTGCTTCGCGAGACCTGCCGCTTTTTCGTCGCCCGCTGCCGACGCTTGTCCATGTGCTTGAGCTGCTTGAACGACGCATCGAACTGACCCGCCTTGTAGGTCGGCAGTGGGACAGGCGGGCCGTAGGCCTCCAAGGCCATCACGCGGTTGGGGATGGTGCCGGGGTTGACGTAGTGCTTGAGGCCCGAGGGCAGGCTCAAATCGTGGCCCGTGATTTCCTGCGTGGTGTGGATGGCCACGCCGTGTTCGTTGATGAGGCCATTGGTCACGTTGTGCCGAAAGCAGTGGAACGACTTCAGGCGCCCGGTCAGCCCCTGCTTGATGGCGAAGGCGCGGAATTGGTCGCCCATGGCGTCGCCGAAGCCGTTGGCTTGCGAAAACGGCAGGTGCGGGAACAAGCGCTCGCATCCGGCGCGCCTGAGGTCTTCCACGAACGTCATGAACCCGGCACCGAGCACGGACGACGGCAGGGGCACGAACCGCGACGAGTGCGCGTTCTTGAGCCGCTGGCCTTCGCGACTGGCACGGATGTGGATCCCGAAATGCCCGGCCTCCAGGCGCACGTCGTCCACGTAGAGCTGGGCGAGTTCGTTGAGGCGCGCCCCGGTGGCCACGCCCAGGATGGTGCCCCACCAGCGATGCGGATACTTCGCCGCCCACTTCGGAAACGCTTCCGAGTCGAATAGCGCCGCCAGTTCCTCCGGGGAGAACGGCTCTCGGCTGGGCGCGTCGGTCTTGGACTTGTCGCGGTTGAGGATGGCCTTGTGCGGCGACTTGGTCAGCAAGTCCTCGGCCACCTGGGCGTTGAGGAAGGCGGCCAACCGGTCCTTGTGCTTGTCCTTGGTGCGCATGCTCAAGCGCGGGTGGTCCTCGCGCTGGGCCTTGGCCAGGATCTCTTTGGGGGTCAGCCCCCGAAACACCTTCTTCTTGCTGGCGTTGCTGGGGTAGACCTCCATGGCCCTCAGAAACGCCCGCACGTCGTCGGTCGTGAGCCGGTGGAGCGGCTTGTCCCCGGTCAACTCCAAGAACAGGTGGAGGGTGTAAATCGTGTCGTCCAGGTTGGTCTGGCTGCGCTCGGCTAAGCGCATGTCGCCCAGGAACGTTTCGATGCGCTCGGACAGCCGCGGGGCATTGGCTTCGGCCAGCAGGTGCGGTGGGAACGCCCCAATGTCTTCGATTCGAGGGCTTTCGCTTTGAATGATGGCCTTGAGCCGACGCGCATCGTCGTCGTTGTCCACCTGCCAGCGCTCTCGGACCGTGCCATCCGTCAAGCGCTCGCGCTCAAAGGTCAGCTCCCGGATGGCGGTCGATTGCGCCGCCTTCAACGTCTCGTAGATGTCCAATGTGCGCCCCCTGCGCAGCAAGTCGAAGGCTTCCGATAGTGCCAGCCCCAGCCGGGCAGCCACCAGCCGCGCGGCGTCGCCTCGCAAGCCCGGCAGTGAGCGGATCAAGAACCGGGAGCCGACCTGGACGCGCAAGTCCACAGGCACCAAAAAGCGGGCGTAGAGCCCGCTGGGACGCCGCAAGAAGAGGGGTTTGGGCAAAACGATACCTCAAACGATACCTGAAGAAGGCATCGTTTGAGGCTCGCAATGCACCAAAAAACCTTGCAAAAACAAACCACTTACGTTAGTTTTGCAAATGAGAGTGGTGGAGGTGGGCGGAGTCGAACCGCCGTCCGAAGGTACTCCATCTCCGGCACTACATGCTTAGCTCACCGTTGGTTCTCGTCCCTTGGCAGCACGGCGTGCTAAGCGCACCTCGGGACACGCCTGTTGAGTCTTGACCGGTGGCTGACAGGTAACCACCACCGGAGCATCCCGTGATAATGACCCTACATCCACGAGCACAGGCACAAGTGGGTTCGGGGCTACGCCTTAAGCGGCGAGAGCGTAGTTGTCGTCGTTGGCAACTATGAGTTTGCCGCTGGATTAACGAGGAAAGCTGCCCCCTCGGCATGCGCCGGTCGATTTCGCAACCCCCGTCGAAACCAGGACACCCCCGGAAGCTGCGGGCGAAGTCATCGCCAGACGAGGTCCAGTGTAGGGACGCGGTGCGGTCGCTTCAAGGCGCACGCCGCCGCTCGCTTGCCTGCGTTCATCCGCCGCCTCTCCGGACTCGCCGCCCCCCGAGCCGCTCCCGCCCCGTCGATGCGCGGCCGGGGGCCGGGCGCCCAGGCCGGCGCGCACGACGGTCGCCTCGCCTTGCGTTCACGCCAGGTGCGCTGGAATCGAACCTCCCGACCAGCGAAGGAGTCCACCATGGCCCGTTGCGATGTCTGCGGAAACGACTACGACAAGGCCTTCCAGCTCATCCAGGCCGATGGCACGCGCGGCACCTACGACTCGTTCGAATGCGCCATCCATGCCGCGGCGCCGCGTTGCGAGCACTGCCGCTGCCGGATCATCGGCCACGGCGCCGAGCACGACGGTCGCTTCTTCTGTTGCGCCAGCTGCGCCCGGCATGCCGGTGTGGAAGGCCTGGACGACCGCGTCTGAGCAGCCGCGGAGGGACGGTGGTTACACTTTCCGGTCGCCGTCGCGCGGGTCGGCGCGACGCGGCTGGTCCGGATCGGGCCCGCGCACCGGCCCGATCGCGCGACGCTCCAGCCATCGCAGCACGGTGAGCACCGCCAGCGCCAGCAGCGTGATCGCAAGCGCCAGGACGTGATAGCCGAAGCCGACGGTGATCCCGATGGCGGCCACCATCAGCAATGACGCGGCGGTGGTGATGCCCTCCACGCCCCGACCGCCGCGGCTGGCGAAGATGGTGCCGGCGCCGATGAAGGAAATGCCGGCGATCACCGCCTCCACCAGGCGCAGCGGATCGATCTGCAGGCCGGTACCGGCGTAGTGCGCATCCTCCAGGATCATCCGGCTCAGGCCGAGCAGCAGCGCCGCGGTGCCGGCCACCAGCATGTGCGTGCGGAAGCCGGCCGGCCTGTCCTTCAGCTCGCGCTCGAATCCGATCGCGCCTCCCAGCGCCATGGCGTAGAGGATGCCTGGCAACACCCGCAATTCTTCGATCCAGTCCATCGTGGCTCCTTGAACGGCGCCACGATCCGCAGTGCACCGTGAAGGCCATGTCGGCGCCGCGGCCTAGCGGGCCAGCGACGCCAGGCCACCCTCGCCCGCCGTGCCTGCCCCTCCCAGTGCCTTGTAGACGCCCACCGCGGCGATGTTCACCGCCGCCTCGGCATCGGCGAGCGCGTCGTCGGCCGCCAGCTGGGTGCGCTGGGCATCCAGCAGCAGCAGGAAGTCGGCCGCGCCCTCGCGGTAGCCGGCCTCGGCCAGTTGCTCGGCCCGCCGCGCGGCCGCGGCCTGGTCGGCCACGATCCGCAAGCGCTCCTGGTGCCTCGCGTAATCCACCAGCGAGTTCTCGGTGTCCTCCAGCGCGGCCAGCACGGCCTTCTCGTAGGCCACCGCAGCCCCGTCGGCGCCCGCCTCGGCCGCACGCAGACGCGCGCGCACGCTGCCGAAGTCGAACGCCGCCCAGCGGATCGACGGCGCCAGCGACCAGGCCTGGTTGCCGCCGGCCACCAGGCCGCTGAAATCGCCGGAGACGAAGCCGGCGAAGCCACCGATGCTGATCCGCGGGAACAGGTCGGCGGTCGCCACGCCCACGCGCGCCGTCGCCGCGGCCAGGTGCCGCTCGGCCATGCGTACGTCGGCGCGCTGGCGCAGCAGCTCGCGCGTGTCGCCCAGCGGCAACGCCTTGACGTAGGCCGGGGTCGGCCGCGGCGCCAGCAACGGATCGAGCGCGCCCGGCTGCAGGCCCAGCAGCACCGCCAGGCGATGCCGGGCACGGGCCGCGCTGGTTTCCAGCAACGGGATGCCGGCCTCGATCTGCTTGAGCTGGGCACGGCTGCTCTGGACATCCAGCTCGCTGCCGGCGCCCAGGTCGCGGCGGGTTTCGGTCAGGCGCAGGGTGTCGTGCAGGTTGGCCAGGGTCTGCTCGGCGACGGCAATCCGCTTCTGCACACCGCGCAGCAGGAAATAGTTGCGCGCCACTTCGGCGGCAACGCTGACCTGCACGTCCTCCAGGCTGGCCTGCTCGGCTTCCAGGTCCGCGCGAGCGGCCTCGGCACCGCGGCGCAGGCGGCCGAACAGGTCCAGCTCCCAGGCCGCGTCGAAGCCCAGGCTGTACTCCTCGGTGGTGACGCGCTCGCCATCGGCACCCGCCGCCTGGCGCGTGCGCAGCTGGTCGGCGCCGGCGGTGACGTGCGGCAAGGGATCCAGCCGCCGCTCGACGAACACCGCGCGCGCCGCGCGCACGCGGGTGATGGCGATGCGCAAGTCGGGATTGGCCGCGAGCGCATCGCCGACCAGCCGCTCCAGCACCGGATCGTCGAACTGCCGCCACCAGCCAGCCACCGGCGAATCGGCCGCGAACACGCCCTCCACCTGCGCGTGCTGCAGTTGCACCGGCGCCGGCGCCGCGGCGCGGTAGTCGGGACCGACCGCGCAACCGGCGAGCAAGCCGGCCGCCAGGGCCAACGCGAGCGGACGGATCACCATGGCAGCACCTGGTCGAAGTAGAAGAAGCCGCCGGTCGGGCCGTCGTTGCCGATCAATGCCAGCCGCACGCTGGTGCGCGCGCCCTCGGGGACGGACAACTCGCCGTTCTGCTGGTCGCCAGCCTTGTTCATGTCGGTCTGCACGTAGCCGGGGTGGATGGTGTTGACCTTGATGCCGCTGTCCTTGAGCTCGTGCGCCAGGTGGATGGTCCACGCGTTGACCGCGCTCTTGGACACGTTGTAGGCCGGCACGCCCTTGAACTCGTAGATGAAGGACTCCGGGTTCTGGTGCTCGGCCATCGATCCGAGCAGGCTCGAGACGTTGACGATGCGACCCGCATCGGATTTGCGCAGCAGCGGCAGGAACGCCTGCGTGGTTTCGATCAGGCCGAACACGTTGGTGTCGAACGTGGTGCGCCAGGTGGCCAGCGACTGGCCGGACACACCTTTGCTGGCGTCGTCGACCAGGATGCCGGCGTTGTTGACCAGGATGTCGAGCCGGCCATGGCGCTGCCCGACCTCCTTGGCCGCGGCGGCGATGCTGGCCGGGTCGGTGACGTCCAGCGCGATCGCTTCCACGGGCAGTCCGTCGCCCTTCAACGCGGCGGCCGCCGCCTTGGCGCGTTCCAGGTCGCGCCCTGCCAACAGCACGTGCACGCCGGCTTCGGCCAGCTGGCGCACGGTCTCGCGGCCGATGCCGCGGGTGGCGCCGGTGACCAGGGCGATCTTCGATGCGGTATTCATGTCGTTTTCCTTCGTCAGGGGGAGGCACGGGATCGCACGGAGCGGCCCCGGCGGTATAGGTCATCCGTGCGCCAGGGCGGGCGCGTGGGAGACCAGGGGACGGTTGGCGAGCTTGCGCAGCGCCACGTAGAACACGGGGGTCAGGAACAGGCCGAACACGGTCACCCCGAGCATGCCGGCGAACACGGTGATGCCGGTGATCGAGCGCACCTCGGCGCCGGCGCCGGTGGACAGCACCAGCGGCACGGTGCCGGTGGACAGCACCAGCGGCACGGTGCCGGCGATGAAGGCCACCGAGGTCATCACGATCGGGCGCAGGCGCAGGCGGCACGCCTCCAGCGCGGATTCGACGATTCCCTTGCCCTGCAGCTCCAGTTCGCGCGCGAACTCGACGATCAGGATCGCGTTCTTGCACGCCAGTCCCATCAGCACCACGAGGCCGACCTGCACGAACACGTTGTTGTCGCCGCCGGCCAGCCACACGCCCAGCAGCGCCGACAGAAGCGTCATCGGCACGATCAGGATCACCGCCAGCGGCAGGGTCCAGCTCTCGTACAGCGCGGCCAGCACCAGGAACGCGAGCAACACCGCCAGCGGGAACACCACCAGCGCGGCCTTGCCCTGGGTCGCCTGCTGGTAGCTCAGGTCGCTCCAGTCGATGCCCATGCCGGTCGGCAGGGCCTGCTCCGCCAGTTCGACGACCTTGGCCATCGCCTCGCCGGAGGACAACACGCGCGGGTCGGCCTCGCCCAGCAGGTCGGCCGCCGGATACCCGTTGAAGCGGATCACCGGATCCGGGCCGTAGGTCTGGCGGATGTCGACCATCGAGCCGACCGGCACCATCTCGCCGCTGGCATTGCGGGTGCGCAGGTTGGCGATGTCCTCGACGTTGTCGCGGAACGGGCCGTCGGCCTGGGCGATCACCTGCCAGGTGCGGCCGAACATGTTGAAGTCGTTGACGTAGGCCGAGCCGAGGTAGGTCTGCAGCGTGTCGAACAGCTCGGTCAGCGGTACGCCCTGCGCCTTGGCCTTGACCCGGTCGACCTCCGCGTCCAGCTGCGGCACGTTGGCCTGGTAGCTGCTGATCGGGAAGCCCAGGCCCGGCGTCTGCGCCGCCGCCCCCTGGAACGCCTGCACGGCCGCCTGCAGTTCGCCATAGCCCAACCGGGTGCGGTCCTCGACGAACAGCGACCAGCCCGAGCCATTACCGAGGCCCTGGATCGGCGGCGGCATGAAGGCGAAGGTGAAGCCCTCCTCGATCGCGGCGAAGCGCTGGTTGAGCTCGGCGGTGATCTGCTCGGCGCTGTTCTTGCGCTCGCCGAACGGCTTGAGGTTGAAGAACACCACGCCGCTATTGGGCGTGTTGGTGAACTGCAGCGGGTTCAGGCCCGGGAAGGCGATCTCGTCCTGCACGCCCTCCACTTCCATGACCATGGCCGCCATCTTCTTCAGCACCGCGTCGGTGCGCTCGATCGAGGCGCCTTCGGGCATCTTCACCCCGGCGATCAGGTACAGCTTGTCCTGCACCGGGATGAAGCCGGCCGGCACCGCCTTGAACATCACCCCGGCGCCCAGCAGCAGCACCGCGTACACCGCGAACACCGCGCCGCGACGACCCAGCGCCCAGGACACCGCGCCCTCGTAACGCTCGGAGCTGCGCTTGAAGAAGCGGTTGAACGGGCGGAACAGCCAGCCGAACAGGCGGTCGATCAGCCGCGACAGGCCATCCTTGGGCGCGTCGTGCGGCCGCAGCAGCTTGGCCGCCAGCGCCGGCGACAGGGTCAGCGAGTTGATCGCCGAGATCACCGTGGAGATGGCGATGGTCACCGCGAACTGCTTGTAGAACTGGCCGGTGACACCGGTCAGGAAGGCCATCGGCACGAATACCGCGCACAGCACCAGGGCGATGGCGATGATCGGCCCGGACACCTCGCGCATGGCCAGGTGGGCCGCTTCCAGCGGCGTGGCGCCGTGCTCGATGTGGCGTTCCACGTTCTCCACCACCACGATGGCGTCGTCGACGACGATGCCGATCGCCAGCACCAGGCCGAACAGGGTCAGCGTGTTGATCGAGTAGCCCAGCAGGTACAGCACCGCGAACGTGCCGACCACGGACACCGGCACCGCCAGCAGCGGGATGATCGAGGCGCGCCAGGTCTGCAGGAACAGGATCACCACCAGCACCACCAGCAGCGTGGCCTCCAGCAGCGTGGTGACCACCGACTTGATCGAGTCGCGGACGAAGACCGTGGTGTCGTACACCGAGGTGATCTCCACGCCAGGCGGCAAGGTCTTGCGGATCTGCTCCATCTTCCCGGTCACCGCGTCGCGGATGTCCAGTGCGTTGGCGCCGGGCGCCTGGAAGATGCCGATGGCCGAGGCGTTCATGCCGTTCAGGCGCGCACGCAGGGTGTAGTCGCCGGCCGCCAGCTCGACCCGTGCCACGTCGGCCAGGCGCACGACCTGCCCGTCCGCGCCGCTCTTGAGCACGATGTTGTTGAATTCCTCGACGCTCTCGAGCCGGCCCTTGGCGTTGATCGGCAGCAGGAAGTCGCTGCCATTGGGCATCGGCTCGGCGCCGAGTTGGCCGGCCGAGACCTGCACGTTCTGCTCGCGCACCGCGCGCAGCACGTCGCCGGCGGTCATGCCGCGCGCGGCGACCTTGTCCGGGTCCAGCCACAGCCGCATCGCGTAGTCGCCGCCGCCGAACAGCTGCGCATCGCCGACGCCGGGGATGCGCGCCAGCTCGTCCTTGACGTGCAGGCGCATGTAGTTGCGCAAGTACAGCGAGTCGTAACGCCCGTCCTTGGACACCAGGTGCACCACCATCAGGAACACCGGCGACTGCTTCTGGGTGGTCACGCCCTGCCGGCGCACGTCCTCGGGCAGGCGCGCCTGCGCCTGGGCGACGCGGTTCTGCACGCGCACCGCGGCCTCGTCCGGGTCGGTCCCGGGCTTGAACGTGGCCGTCAGCTGCAGCACGCCGTCGGAACCGGCGACGGACTTGAGGTACATCATGTCCTCGACGCCGTTGATCGCTTCCTCCAGCGGCGTGGCGACGGTCTCGGCGATGACCTTGGGGTTGGCGCCCGGGTAGACGGTGCGCACCACCACCGAGGGCGGCACCACTTCGGGGTATTCGCCGACCGGCAGCAGCGGGATCGCGATCAGGCCGGCGGCGAAGATCACGATCGACAGCACCGCGGCGAAGATCGGCCGGTCGATGAAGAATCGGGAGAAGTCCATGGGTGGATTTCCTGTGGAAGTCGGAAAGAGCGTCCCGTGCCCCGTCCGCGGATGCGGACGGAGCCGGTCGATGTGGCGGGCCGGCGCGGCCGGCGGCGGAATCAGCGACTCAGTTGGCGGCGACCGGGGTCGTGGCGGCGGCGGGCTCGGCCGCCACCGGCCGCGCCTGCACCGGCATGCCCGGGAAGAACACCTTCTGCACCCCGCTGACGATCACCTTGTCGCCGGCGGCAAGGCCCTGCTCGACGATGCGCAGGTCGCCCGACTTGCGGCCGACTTGCACGTCGCGGCGCTGGGCCTTGCCCTCGCCGTCGACCACGTACACGTACTTGCGGTCCTGGTCGGTGAGCACGGCCTTGTCGTCCACCAGCGCCGCCTCGAACCGGCTGCTGCCGAGCACGCGCACCCGCGCGTACAGGCCCGGCGTGAAACGGCGGTCGGCGTTGTCGAGCACGGCACGGGCGCGGATGGTGCCGGTGCCGCGATCGACCTGGTTGTCGAGGAAGTCGACCACGCCGGCATGCGGGAAGCCGTCCTCGTCGGCCAGCGCCACCTGCACCGGCACCTGGCCGTCGCGCTCGCTGGGGCGCTCGCCCTCGCGTTCCATGCGCGCATAGCGCAGGAAGCTGCGCTCGTCGGCGTCGAAGTGGACATGCACCTTGTCCAGCGAGACCACCGTGGTCAGCACGCTGGCCCCGTCGCCGGCGCCGACCAGGTTGCCGGCGGTGACCAGCGCGCGACCGGCGCGTCCGTCGATCGGCGAGCGCACCTGGGTCCACTCCACCGCCAGCCGCGCCGCCTCGACCGCCGCCTGCGCGGCCGCCACGTCGGCCCGGGCCTGTTCGGCGGCCGAACGGCGCTGCTCCCAGGTCTCGGTGGAGATCACCTTCTCCTCGCTCAGGCGCCGGGCGCGCTCGGCTTCGCTGCGGGCCAGCTCGGCGCGGGTGCGGGCGCGTGTCAACTCGGCCTGGGCGCGGGAGAGCTCGGCGCGGTAGCTCCGCGCATCGATGGTGAACAGCACGTCGCCCTTGCGCACATCCTGGCCCTCGCGGTAGTTCACCTGTTCGATGTAACCGGACACGCGCGGCCGCAGCTCCACGCTCTCGACCGCCTCGATGCGGCCGCTGTACTCGTCCCATTGCTGGACCGGCTTGACGGCGACGGTGGCCACGCCGACCTGCGGCGGCGGCGGATGGCCTTCGTTGGCCTGCCCGCTGCAACCGGCGAGCACGGCCATCGCGAGCACGCCGACGGCGATGCCATGCCAGCGGCCACGGGAGAACGGCTTGGAAATCTTCATGGGAACAGCTCCTTGGGGGAGGATTCGGGGAATGGGGGTCATGCCGGGCGGCCGTCGCCGGAGAGCGGCGGGGCGACCAGCGAAGGGGCGATGTCGCCGGCCAGCAGGCGGTGCGGCGGCGCGGCGTGCGGCGGCGAGAACGCCACCACGCAGCGGCCGCGCTCGGCGTGGCTGGCGAGCATCGCCACCACGTTGCGTCCCACCGCCAGCGCGCTGGGCCAGCCGGTGCAGGCATGGGCCGCGTTGTCGACGGTCCACACCGGGGAATCGATCGCCAGCAGTTGCAGCCGCACGCCCAGCGGCTGCGCTTCTTCATGCAGGACCTTGGCCAGCATGCGCGAGGCGGCGACGGTGACCGAGGCCTGGCCGTAGCCCGACCAGCCGCACTCGGTCTGCGGGCCGCCGATCAGGATGTAGCGCCCGGGCGCGTCGCCGTGCCGGCCCAGCAGCGGCAACAGGTGGCGCGCGGCGGCCAGGTGCGGCAGGACGTCGTCGTCGAGCATGCGCCGCAGCGAGGAGACCGGCCCATCGAGCAGGCGACCGCTGCGGTGGGCACCGCCGACCGCGTCGACCACCGCGCGCAGCGGCCGCGGGCGCTCGGCAACCTGGGCGGCCAGCCGCGCGGCCTGGCGATCGTTGGCGACCGACCCGGGCAACAACACCAGCCCCGGCTCGTCGGCATGCTCCTCGGCCAGCCGCTCCAGCCGGCGACGGTCGCGACCGACCGCCAGCACCGGACTGCCGGCCTCCAGAAGGGCGGCGACGATACCCGAGCCGACCTTGCCGCTGGCGCCCAGGACCAGGACTTCGGGAGCGAGCATCCCACTCACGGGATATTTTCTCCCACACAAGGGACAATCCCGCCTGGGCAGCGCTTTCCGCCTGCACGGCCGGCCGACACCGTCACCCCGCCGCGCTGCAGTCGCCGCGGCACGGTGAACTCCCGGAAATGCCCGTGCGGCCGGCTTTCCCCGAAGGAACGGAACGACAAGCCCTTGTCGTTGCTGGGGCCGGAGGGGGGCAACAGGCGGGCGATCAGGTCGCGGATTTTCATGGGGGCGGACCGGCTGCAGTGAACAGGCCGCCAAGTTACGCCTGCAATCCGGACTTGATTAGTCCTGATTAAAGGGAATAATCATCCCGCAGTCGGTCCAATCCCCTCCCCCGGACTCTTTCCCATGGCACACGATCTCAACGACACCCTGGTCTTCGTCAAAGTCATCGAACAGGGCAGCTTCATTGCCGCGGCCAAGTCGCTCGGCCTGCCCAAGACCACGGTCAGCCGCAAGGTGCAGGAGCTGGAAACGCGCCTGGGCGCGCAACTCCTTCACCGGACCACCCGCCGCCTGGGCCTGACCGAGGCCGGCAACGTGTACTACGAACACTGCCAGCGCATCGCCCAGGAACTGGCCGAGGCGGAAAGCGCGGTCGGCCAGCTGCAGGGCGGTCCGCGCGGGTGGCTGCGCTTCACCGTGTCGTACTCGATCGGCATCGCCTGGATTTCGCCGCTGCTGGGGCAGTTCCACGAGCTCTATCCGGACATCCGCCTGGACATGCACATGAGCAACGATCCGGTGGACCTGATCGGCAACGAGATAGACGTGGCCCTGCGGGTGGGCACGCTGGCCGACTCGACCATGGTCGCGCGCCGCCTGGCCGGCTTCCGCACCCAGGTCTTCGCCAGTCCGCGCTACATCGAACGCCACGGCGAGCCGCTGCACCCGGACGAACTCCAGCACCACCGCATCGTCGCGGTGCGCAAGGCCTACCACCATCATCCTTCGCGGATCACCTGGCCGCTCAGCGACGGCAGCCGCACGGTGGACTATCCGATCCAGCCACTGATGGTGGCCAACGATCCGTCCGCGCTTCTCGGCGCGGTACTGTGCGGCGAAGGCCTGACCCTGGCCAGCGACGTCACCGCCAAGCCCTACGTCGAGGTCGGCGCGCTGCGCCGCGTGCTGGCCGGCTGGACCGGACCGGAGGTGGACCTCAACGCGGTGTTCCCGCGCGGTCGCACCCTGTCGCCGAAGGTGCGCGCGTTCGTGGACTTCCTGGTGGAACGGCTCAGCAGCAACGCCGACTACATGATGGCCCAGTGCCCGGCGATGTGCACCGGCGGCAAGGGCGCCTCGGCGGAGCATGGGGACGAAACGCCGACCGAGCGGAGCGAGTCCGCCGAGCGCGAGGGCAAGCGCATCCTCGAGCAGGTGGTGGGCTGAAACGCGCGCGCGCCGGAGCGCGGCGATGGATCACGCTACAACAGTGCGATGAAGTATCGGGATGAAGCACTGCGATTGGACAGGACGGGCCGCATCACGCGGCCCGTCCTGCCACTGCGCTCTGCCGTGGCTCAGGACTGCACCGGCACCAGGGTGATCTCGACGCGGCGGTTGGCCGCGCGCCCGGCCTCGGTGTCGTTGCTGGCGATCGGATAGCGCTTGCCGCCACCGACGGTGATCAGGCGCTCCTGCTGGACGCCCTGCGCCTGCAGGTACTGGGCGACCGCGCCTGCGCGCTGCTCGGACAGGCGCTGGTTGACCTCCTCGCTGCCGATGTTGTCGGTATGGCCGGCGACTTCGACCACGGTCTGGTTGTACTCGCGCAGCACCGCGGCCACGTCGTTGAGCACCGGGTAGAACTGCGGGTCGATGTTGGCGCTGTTGAAGGCGAAGGTGACGTTGCCCGGCATGTTGAGGGTGATGTTGTCGCCCTTGCGCGCCACGTCGACGCCGGTACCGCGCAGCTTCTCGTTCAATGCCGCCTGCTGGCGGTCCTGGTAGTTGCCGATCGCACCGCCGCTCAGGGCGCCGATGCCGGCGCCGATCATGGCGTGCTGGCGACGCTCGACCGCGCTGTCGCCGGTGAGCAGGCCGGCGGCGATGCCGATGCCGGCGCCGATCAGCGCGCCGGTGCCGGTGCGGTTGGGCTGCTGCTGCCCGGTGTACGGGTCGGTGGTCTGGCAGCCGGCGGCGGCCAGCGCGACCAGCGTGGCGGCGGCCAGGGCGAGGGAAGTCTGCTTGCGGATCATGGGCGCGCTCCTGTGCATGGACGATCCGGCCGCTCCGGCCGGGTTGGAGGCGGATGGTAAGGCGCCGATCGTGAGCGCTAGGTGTCTGTCCGCGCGCGCCGGAGCCGGCCGCAATGGCCGGGCCCTCCCCTACTCGAACACGCCCACCGAATCGTGGGTCAGGTTGTCGAAGCGGGTGTACTCGCCGAAGAACTTCAGCTTGACCGAGCCGGTCGGGCCGCTTCGCTGCTTGCCGATGATCACCTCGGCCAGGCCCTTGTCCGGCGAGTTCTCGCGGTTGTAGTAATCGTCGCGGTAGATGAAGACGATCAGGTCCGCATCCTGCTCGATGGCGCCCGATTCGCGCAGGTCGGCCATCACCGGGCGCTTGTCGGTGCGTGTCTCCAGCGAGCGGTTGAGCTGCGACAGCGCGATCACCGGCACGTTGAGCTCCTTGGCCAGCGCCTTGAGCGAACGGCTGATCTCGGAGATCTCGGTGGCCCGGTTTTCGCTGTTGCCCGGCACCTGCATCAGCTGCAGGTAGTCGATCACGATCAGGCCCAGGCCGTGCTCGCGCTTGAGGCGGCGAGCCTTGGAGCGCAGCACGTCCGGCGACAGCGCCGGGGTGTCGTCGATGAAGATCTTGACCTCGCGCAACATCTTGATCGCGCTGGTGACCCGGCTCCAGTCCTCGTCTTCCAGCTGGCCGGTGCGCAGGCGGGTCGCGTTGACCCGGCCCATCGAGGAGATCAGGCGCAACGCCAGCTGCGAGGCCGACATTTCCATCGAGAACACCGCAACGGCCTTCTTCGACTTCATCGCCCCGTATTCGGCGATGTTCAGCGCCAGCGTGGTCTTGCCCATCGCCGGGCGCGCCGCGAGGATGATCAGGTCGGTCGGCTGCAGGCCGGCGGTCATCTCGTCGAATTCGGTATAGCCGGTGGCCATGCCGGTGACGCCGCCGCCGCTGTTGTAGCGGCTCTGCAGGACCTCGAAGGCCTCGGTCAACGCGCGGTTGACCGGGGTGAAGTCCTGGCGTCCGCGCGAGCCGGCCTCGGCGATCGCGAACACCTCCTGCTCGGCCTTGGCCAGCAGCGCGGCGCTGTCGCGGCCCTCCGGCTGGAAACCGTCGTTGACGATGCCGGTACCGACCTCGATCAGCTGCCGCAGCACGGCCTTGTCGCGGACGATCTCGGCATAGGCGCGGATGTTGGCCGCCGACGGCGTGGTGGTCGCCAGCTCGACCAGGTAGGCGCCGCCGCCGATCTGCTCGGCGTAGCCCTGGGAATCGAACCACTCGCCCAGGGTGACCGCGTCGAACGGCCGGTTCTTTTCGGCCAGTTCGCGGATCGCGCGGTAGATGAGCTGGTGGTCGCGCCGGTAGAAGTCGTTCTCCACCAGGATGTCGCCGACCGCATCGTAGGACTCGGGCGCGAGCATGAGCCCGCCCAGCACCGCCTGTTCGGCCTCGACCGAGTTCGGCGGCACGCGCAACTGCTCGATGCGGGCGTCACCGCGGTCGCGATCACGGTCGTTGCGGAAGCCGGGGCGTGCGGACATCGGGGCGATGGACTCCTGGGCGGGTCCGCCAGGCTGGGCGGATCGCTCGATGGAAGGTAGGAAAACCGGAGCGGACATCGTAGTCGGAGCGGCCAGCCGAGGGTTGCAGATAACCCTGTGCATAACCGGTGGGCATCTCGCCAGATGCGACCGGGGCACCTGCACCGCGACGCGCCGAGGCCACTGCGGCGAGCACCGGATGCGGAGGGCGCCTCGCGGCGCCGACGCCCCAAATGCGGAGGGCGCCTCGCGGCGCCCTCCGTTGGTACACGCGTTCCGGCCACGGCCGGAAGCGGTCGATCAGGCCTCGGGCTCGACCACGACCTTGACGGTCGCCTCGACGTCGGCGTGCAGGTGGACCAGCACGTCGAACTCGCCGGTGTGGCGCAGCGGGCCTTCGCCCAGGATGACCTCGCTCTTCTCCAGCGGCAGGCCGGCGGCGGTGAACGCCTCGGCGATGTCGCGCGGGCCGACCGAGCCGTACAGCTTGCCTTCGGTCGAGGCATTGGCCTTCAGGGTCACGCTGGCGCCCTCGAGCTTGGCCTGGCGGGCCTGGGCATCCTCGAGGCCGGCCTTGGCCTTGGCTTCGTACTCGGCGCGCTTGGCCTCGAACTCGGCCAGGTTGGCGGCGGTGGCCGGCACGGCCTTGCCCTGCGGGACCAGGAAGTTGCGGCCGTAGCCCGGCTTCACGTTGACCTTGTCGCCCAGGTTGCCCAGGTTGGTCACCTTCTGCAGAAGGATCAGTTGCATCGTATTGCTCCTCTATCCGTTAGCGACGCCCGTGGGCGCCGCAACGATCGCTGTCCGGATCGGACGTTCTTGGTTTCAACAGCCAGTTCGGTAAGTCGAGCGCTCTTCGTCAAAAGTCCGCACAGGGATGTGCGGGCTCCTGCGAGGGACTCGCATCAAACGTCGTGGTTGTCGGTGTACGGGATCAGGGCCAGGAAACGGGCGCGCTTGATCGCGGTCGACAGCTGGCGCTGGTAACGCGACTTGGTGCCGGTCACGCGGCTCGGGACGATCTTGCCGTTTTCGGTCAGGTACTGGCGCAGGGTGTTGAGATCCTTGTAATCGATCTCCTTGACACCCTCGGCGGTGAACTTGCAGAACTTGCGGCGACGAAAGAACTTGGACATGGGTGTGCTCCTAGGGGGGCGCGATCAGGCGGCTTCGGCGTTGTCGCCGTCGTTGTCGGCGGCGGGCGTGCCCTCGCCTTCTTCGTCACGGCGGCGGCGCTCGCCACGCTCGGGCTTGTCGCCCTTCTCGTCCTTGGTCTTCATGATCAGCGACTGCTCGGTGTCCGGGCCGTCGCGACGGATGACCAGGTGGCGCAGGATCGCGTCGTTGAAGCGGAAGGTCTCGACCAGTTCGTCGATCGTCGGCTGGTCGGCCTCGACGTTGAACAGGACGTAGTGGGCCTTGACCAGGTTCTGGATCGGATAGGCCAGCTGGCGGCGGCCCCAGTCTTCCAGGCGGTGGATGGTGCCCTTGCCGTTCTCGATGGTCGACTTGTAGCGCTCGATCATCGCCGGCACCTGCTCGCTCTGGTCGGGGTGGACCAGGAACACGACTTCGTAATGGCGGCTCATTGCATTTCCTCGTGGATGCGGCCCTCGCGGGCCTGGCAGCCCCCCGTCGACCGGAACGGAAGCGGTGGGGCAAGGTCCCTGCCCGGATGGCGCAGGGAGCCGGAAATTATGCAGGCTCAGGCACTTGGACGCAAATGCGCCTGCCGGACAACGTACTTCGCCCGGGGCGGCACGCGACGCATTGGCCATTCCGGCCGACGCATGAGCGCGGCCGGCCCGACCATATGGGAGGGAGTCGTGGCCGCCGTCCCGACGGCTAACACTTGCTCCAATACATCATAAATTTACCGCATCTTGCTGATATTGCTATTATTAAGTGGCTTTTGCCTTGACCGCCTTCTGGGTCGCGATCCAAGACCGGATGTGGGCTTCCAGGGTTTCCAGCGGCACCGAGCCGGTGTCGAGCACCGCGTCATGGAAGTCGCGCACGTCGAACGCCGGGCCCAGCTCGCGGGCGGCCTCCTCGCGCAGCGCCGAGATCCGCAGCTGGCCGATCTTGTAGGCCAGGGCCTGCCCCGGCCAGGCGATGTAGCGGTCGATCTCGTTGACCACGTCCTGCTCGGTCTTGGGCGAGTTGTCCATGAAGAAGTCGATCGCCTGCTGCCGGCTCCAGCCCTTGGCGTGCATGCCGGTGTCCACCACCAAGCGCACCGCCCGCCACATGTCGTAGGCCAGCTGGCCCATGCGGTCGTAGGGATCGTCGTACAGGCCCATGTCGTAGCCCAGGCGCTCGGCGTACAGGCCCCAGCCCTCGCCATAGGCGACGAAGTACGCGGTGCGGCGGAACATCGGCAGGTCCGGCAGCTCGGCGCCGCGCGCGAACTGGAAGTGGTGGCCCGGCACGGCCTCGTGCAGCGACAGCGCCAGCATTTCCCACTTCGGCCGCACTTCCGGCTTGTACAGGTTGACGTAGTAGAAGCCGGCGCGGCTGCCGTCGACCGCGCCCGGCTGGTAGTAGGCGGTGGTGGTATCGGGGGCGATGTTGTCCGGGATCGGGCGCACGCCGTACGGCAGGCGCGGGATGGTGCGGAACACCTTCACCAGTTCCGGGTCGATCCGCTTGGACATGGCCTGGTAGGCCTCCAGCAGCTCGGCCGGCTCCTGGTAGAAGAACTTCGGATCGGTGCGCAGGTGCTGGAAGAACGCCTGCAGGTCGCCCTTGAAGCCGACTTCCTGGCGGATCTTCTCCATCTCCGCGCGGATCCGCGCCACTTCCTTCAGGCCGATCTGGTGGATCTGCTCGGCGGTCAGGTCGGTGGTGGTGTACCAGCCGGCGAGGAAGTCGTAGTACGCCGGGCCATCGGGCAGGTCGGTGGCGGCGATGCTGTCGCGTGCGTGCGGCAGGTAATCCTGGTCGAAGAAGCGGCCGAATTCGCGGTAGGCCGGCACCACCTTGCCGGCGATCGCATCGCGCGCCTGCATGCGCAGCGCCTCCTGTTCGGCGGCCGGGATCGACTCGGGCATCTTCAGCAGCGGCTTGTAGAACGGGCTCCTGGCCGGGTCCTCCACCACCTGCGCGGCGATCTGGCCGGGCACGCGCTGCATCAGCACCTTCGGCGGCATGCTGCCGGCGGCCAGGCCCGCGCGCATCAGCGTGGTGGTCTGCTGGACCAGCGCCGGCAGCGCGTCCAGGCGCGCGATCCAGTTGCGGTAGTCCTGGGCGTTGGCGAACGGCAGCAGTTCGGCGATGCCGTCGGCGGTCTGCACGCCGCCCTGGTGCCCGACAGGCTGCAGGTATTCGCGGAACTTCTGCCGGGCGACCGTGCGCTCCTGCAGCCAGGCGAAGGTGTCGTAGTTCAGCTGGTCGGCCGGCGACAGCGCCGCGCGGTCGATGCGCCTGAGCGCGGCCAGCGCCTCGCGGTCGGCGGCCTCGCGGCGCTCGATCGCGGCCAGGCTCATGTCGCTCCAGCGGTCGTCGAAACGGCGGTCGCCCTGGTAGGCCGCGTTCTCCGGCGATTCGCGCAGGCCGCGCTCCCATTCCGAATCGAACAGGCGGTGCAGCGCGGCGGCGGCCTCGTTGCGCGCGGCGGCGACCGGGGTATCGGCGGCGAAAGCGGGCGGGTACGGAAGACAGGCGGCCAGGGCGACGAGCAGGACGGTGCGGCGCATGGAAAGTCCGGTGGCGGAAAACGCCAAGACTAACGCGGCGGGCACGCGGGCGGCTGTGCCCCAGGTCCCCATCCGGGCGCGATGCGGACCAGGCCGCGATGGCACGGTCTTCACCTCGGGCGCCGGACTTGCCGACGCATCTGCACCACCGGCCGGGGGCGGTGCCTGGTCGCCGGTGGGCTGGGCTCCTGGAAACTCCAGCGCAGGCAGGGCTCAGCCCGGCCCGGTGGTAAAGCTCTCCCCGCAGCCGCATTCGGCCGATGCATTGGGGTTGTCGAACACGAAGGTCTCGCTCAGGCCCTGGCGGGTGAAGTCGATCCGGGTACCGTCGACCAGCGGCAGGCTCTGCGCATCGACGAAGATCCGCACCCCGTCTTGCTCGAACACCGCATCACCCTCGCGGCGGTCGCGGGCCAGGTCGGCCACGTGGCCCCAGCCGGAGCAGCCGGTCCGCTCGACGCCGAAACGCAGGCCCAGCGCGGTCGGGTCGCGCTGCAGGAAGCGCTGCACGCGATCGAGGGCGACAGGGGTCAGGGTTACGGCCATCGGGCATCTCCGGGATTGCTGGGCGATTATAGGCGCAGGCGGCGTCCTGCCGGCGCCGTGATTGGCGTGCCATGCAGGACGCAGCGACGCGGTGGCAGGCCCGGCGCCTCGCACCGGCGCGGCCGCAGCCGCTACACTCCCGCTCCTCCCAGATGGGCTCCAGGACAGAAGGATTCAAGCCATGACGGTGGTCAGCGTCGAACATGCGCTCGCGGGCAGGATCCCCGCCGGCGGCGAGGTCACCGTCCGCGGCTGGGTGCGCACCCGGCGCGACTCCAAGGCCGGGCTGAGCTTCGTCAACGTCAGCGACGGCTCCTGTTTCGCCCCGATCCAGGTCGTGGCGCCGGCCGCCCTGCCCAACTACGACACCGAGGTGAAGCACCTGACCACCGGCTGCTCGGTGATCGCCACCGGTACCCTGGTGGCGTCGCAGGGCCAGGGCCAGAGCTTCGAGATCCAGGCCTCCAGGATCGAGGTCGTCGGCTGGGTCGAGGACCCGCTGACCTACCCGATGCAGCCCAAGCAGCATTCGCTCGAGTACCTGCGCGAGTTCGCCCACCTGCGGCCGCGCACCAACCTGTTCGGCGCGGTCACCCGCATCCGCCACTGCCTGGCCCAGGCCGTGCACCGCTTCTTCCATGAGCGCGGCTTCTACTGGATCAGCACCCCGATCATCACCACCTCCGACGCCGAGGGCGCCGGGCAGATGTTCCGGGTCTCCACCCTGGACCTGGCCAACCTGCCGCGCGGCAAGGACGGCGAGGTGGACTTCTCGCGCGACTTCTTCGGCAAGGAGACCTTCCTGACCGTTTCCGGCCAGCTCAACGTCGAGGGCTACTGCCTGGCGCTGAGCAAGGTCTACACCTTCGGCCCGACCTTCCGCGCCGAGAACTCCAACACCACCCGGCACCTGGCCGAGTTCTGGATGATCGAGCCGGAGATCGCCTTCGCCGACCTGGCCGCCGATGCCGACCTGGCCGAGGACTTCCTCAAGTACCTGTTCCGCACGGTGCTGGACGAGCGCGCCGACGACATGGCCTTCATCGCCGAGCGCGTGCAGAAGGACGCGGTCACCCGGCTGGAGGGCTTCATCAACGCCCCGTTCGAGCGCATCGACTACAGCGAGGCGATCAGGCTGCTGCAGAAATCGGGCAGGAAGTTCGAGTTCCCGGTCGAATGGGGACTGGACCTGCAGACCGAGCACGAGCGCTGGCTGACCGAGGAACACGTCGGCCGCCCGGTGGTGGTGATGAACTACCCCGAGCACATCAAGGCGTTCTACATGCGCCTGAACGACGACGGCAAGACCGTGGCGGCGATGGACGTGCTGGCCCCGGGCATCGGCGAGATCATCGGCGGCAGCCAGCGCGAGGAGCGCCTGGACGTGCTCGACGCGCGCATGGCCCAGTTCGGCCTCGATCCCGAGCACTACCAGTGGTACCGCGACTTCCGCCGCTACGGCGGCGTGCCGCATGCCGGCTTCGGCCTGGGCTTCGAGCGCCTGGTGGTGTACGTGTGCGGCCTGTCCAACATCCGCGACGCGATCGCCTACCCGCGCGCGCCCGGCAGCGCCGAGTTCTAGCAGAGCCGATGATCCTTTTCCTGGCCCTGTGCTTCGTCGGCGTGGCGATCGCCGGCGCCAGCGCGTTCGTGATCTTCTGGCCGCTGACCCTGGTGCACGTGCGTGACCGCCACGCGGGCACCCCCGCGGATTTCGGTCCCGGCGCGTTCGCCAGCCCGGCCGCGCTGCGCTGGCTGCTCGCCGGCGGTTACCGCAGCACCGCCGACCACTCGCTCAGCGGACTGGCGACCCCGGCGCGGATCGCGCTGCTGACCACCCTCGTTTCCCTGGCGCTGGCCGGCCTGCTGTGGCTGGCGGCGGAGGTACTGCCATGATCCGCGACACCTGGTGGGTGGCCACGCTCGGCCGCACGCTGCATTGGGCACGGCTGCGCGAGCGCGAGGCCGGCACCGCCGAAGTCCTGGACCACCAGGGCGCGGTGCACGCCTACGACAGCGAGGACACCGCGCGCTCGATGCTGCTGGATGCCGGTTACGTCGAATTCGACGGGCTGGACGAGGACGATGCGCTGGAGCACGGCTTTTCGCTGGACGAGATCGCCCCGCCGCGCGCGCCCAGCGACGAGGAACTCGTCGGCCTGATGAGCGTGAGCCTCGGCCGCCGGGCCTGAGCGGGTGTACACCCCGTCCGCCTTCGCCGAGCAGGACCTGGCCGGCCTGGACTGGCTGCTGGCGCGCGACCCCTTCGCCACCCTGGTGACCCCCGGCGGCGACGGCTTGCCCGTGGCCACGCACCTGCCGGTGCTCTACGCCCGCCACGGCGGGCAGGTGCTGCTGGAAGGCCACTGGGCACGCCCCAATCCGCAAGCCGGCCATGCCGGCCCGGCGCTGCTGGTCGTGCACGGCCCGCACCACTACATCTCGCCGGGCTGGTATCCGGACAAGGCGCAGGCTGCGCGCGTGCCGACCTGGAACTACGCCGCCGCGCACCTGTCCGGGACGCTGGAACCGCTGCACGAGGAGGCCGACCTGGCCTCGATCGTGGCCCGCCTGGGTGAGCGCTTCGAACCGCCCGTCGGCGGCCACTGGCGCTACGACCCGGACGACGAACGCGAACGCCGCCAGCTGCGCGGCATCGTCGGCTTCCGCTTCCACCCCAGCCGGATCGAACTGAAGTTCAAGCTCAACCAGAACCATCCGCCGGCCAATGTCGAGGGCGCCATCGCCGGCCTGCGCCGGCAGCCGGGCGACGCCGCGGCCGAGGTGGCGGCGCTGATGGCCGACCGCCTGGCCCGGCGACGCCCGGAGTGAATGGTCGCGCCGAGCCCGCGCCGGAGGGTGCGGCAACGCCGCCGTTGTCTGTGATAATGCCGGCATGGCCGACGAACTCAACGAACTGATCCGCCGCAACCATGCCTGGTCCGAGCGCGTGCGCGCCGAGGACCCGGAATTCTTCTCGCGGCTTTCCCAGCAGCAGGCGCCGGAGTACCTGTGGATCGGCTGTTCCGATTCGCGGGTGCCGGCCAACCAGATCATCGACATGGCCCCGGGCGAGGTGTTCGTCCATCGCAATGTCGCCAACGTGGTGGTCCACACCGACCTCAACTGCCTGTCGGTGATCCAGTTCGCGGTGGACGTGCTGAAGGTCAAGCACATACTGGTGGTCGGCCACTACGGCTGTGGCGGCGTCTACGCCGGCCTGACGCGGCTGCGGCTGGGCCTGGTGGACAACTGGATCCGCCACGTGACCGACGTGGCCGAGCGCCACTCCGAGTGCCTGCACGCCTCCGGCGGCCTTGAGCTGCAGCACGACCGCCTGTGCGAGCTCAACGTACTCGAGCAGGTGGTCAACGTGTGCCAGACCACCATCGTCCGCGACGCCTGGACGCGCGGCCAGGAACTGACCGTGCACGGCTGGGTCTACAGCCTCAAGGACGGCCGCGTGCACCACCTGGGCATGGACATCGATTCGATCGACTGCCTGACGGACAAGTACGACGCCGCCCTGGCCCGCATCCGCCAGGACCGCGAGAACCGCTGATCCGCGCGCCCCGCGCCGTGACCGCATTGCCGCAGGAACCCGCCATGCTGCCCGCCCCGCTCAACCTGCAGGCCTGGATCGAGGAACACCGCCACCTGCTCAAGCCGCCGGTCGGCAACAAGTGCATCTACGACGGCGACTTCATCGTGATGGTCGTGGGCGGCCCGAACGCGCGCACCGACTTCCACTGGGACGAGGGCCCGGAGTGGTTCTACCAGCTCGAGGGCGAGATGGTGCTGCGCATCCAGGAACACCCGGACGGCGGCGCGGGCAAGGTGCGCGACATCCCGATCCGCGCCGGCGAGATCTTCCTGCTGCCGCCGCGCGTCCCGCACTCGCCGCAGCGCCTGCCGGGCAGCGTCGGCCTGGTGGTCGAACGCCGGCGCCTGGCGCACGAGGACGACGGCCTGCTGTGGTACTGCCAACAGTGCAACCACAAGCTGTACGAGGAATACTTCCACCTGCGCGACATCGAGCAGGACTTCCCGCCGGTGTTCGACCGGTTCTACGGCTCGGACGAGCACCGCACCTGCAAGCATTGCGGCCACCTCAATCCGCGCCCGGACCGCTACGACCCGCAGCCCGAATCGCTGGCCGACATCACCTGATGCGGCCGTGCCTCACCTTGCGCAACTGGAATCCATGAGCCACGCCGACGCCCGCACCCACGCCCTGGCCATGGACGCCGCCGATCCGCTGCGCCCGTTCCGCGGCGAGTTCCTGATCCCCCGGCACGGCGACCGCGAGCAGACGTACTTCGTCGGCAACTCGCTGGGCCTGCAGCCGCGCGCCGCCCGTGCGCACGTGCTTGAGGTGCTCGACAAATGGGCCAGTGAAGCGGTCGAAGGCCATTTCAGTGGGGACACCGCCTGGATGACCTACCACGGCCTGGTGCGCGAGTCGCTGGCGCGGCTGGTCGGCGCGCAACCGCAGGAAGTGGTGGCGATGAACACGCTCACCGTGAACCTGCACCTGATGATGGCCAGCTTCTACCGGCCCACCGCCGCGCGGCGGGCGATCCTGATCGAGGCCGGCGCGTTTCCCTCGGACCGGCACGCGGTCGAATCGCAGATCCGCCTGCACGGCTTCGATCCGGCCACCGACCTGGTCGAGGTGGAGGCGGACGAGCCCAACGGCACGATCTCGATGGCCGCCATCGAACGCGCCATTGCCGTCCATGGCCCCCGCCTGGCGCTGGTGCTGTGGCCGGGCATCCAGTACCGCACCGGGCAGGCCTTCGACCTGCCGGCGATCGCGCGCTTGGCCAGCGCCCAGGGCGCGGCGATCGGCTTCGACCTGGCCCACGCGGTCGGCAACCTGCCGCTGGCGCTGCACGACAGCGGCGCCGATTTCGCGGTCTGGTGCCACTACAAGTACGTCAATGCCGGGCCGGGCGCGGTCGCCGGCTGCTTCGTGCACGAACGCCACGGCCGTTCGGCGATGCCGCGCCTGGCCGGCTGGTGGGGCCATGATCCGGCCACCCGCTTCCGCATGGCGCCCGAATTCGTGCCCGCCCCCGGCGCCGACGGCTGGCAGCTGTCCAATCCACCGGTGCTGGCGCTGGCGCCCCTGCGCGCTTCGCTCGACCAGTTCGACCGCGCCGGCGGCATGGCCGCCCTGCGCGCCAAGTCGGAGAAGCTGACCGGCTTCCTGGAGACGCTGATCCGGCAACGGCTGGTCGGCACGCTGGACATCGTCACCCCCGCCGAGACCCAGCGCCGCGGCAGCCAGCTGTCGCTGCGCGTGGCCGGCGGTCGCGAACGCGGCCGGGAGCTGTTCGACTACCTGCGCGACACCGGCATCCTCGGCGACTGGCGCGAGCCGGACATCATCCGCATCTCGCCCGCGCCGCTGTACAACCGCTTCGCCGACGTGCTGCGCTTCGTCGAGGAAGTGGAGCACTGGCGCGGTGTGTGACCAGGCGCCCCCGGACAACAGCCGGACCGCCGTCCCCGGCGGGGACGCGGACGATGGAGAGCAACGATTGGACGGCGACCGGCACCGCGAGCTGACCCTGATCGGCGCCGGCCTCGCCGGCTCTCTGCTGGCGATCCTGCTGTCGCAGCGCGGCTGGAAGGTCACCGTCTACGAGCGCCGCGGCGACCCGCGGATCAAGGGCTACGAATCCGGGCGCTCGATCAACCTGGCCCTGGCCGAGCGCGGACGCCACGCGCTGCGCACGGCGGGCGTCGACGAGGCGGTGATGGCGCAGGCGGTGATGATGCGCGGGCGCATGATCCACGGCCTGGACGGCTCGCTGCAGCTGCAGCCCTACGGCCGCGACGATTCGGAAGTGATCTGGTCGGTGCACCGCGCCGACCTCAACATCACCCTGCTGCAGGCCGCCGAACGGGCCGGCGCCACCATCCATTTCCATCGCCGGCTGCATACGGTGGACTTCGACGCCGGCTACGCCCGGCTGATCGACGACCGCGACGACCAGCCGCAGGACATCCGCTTCTCGACCCTGATCGGCAGCGACGGCGCCGGGTCGGCGCTGCGCGCGGAGATGGTGCGCAGGGCCGGAATCGGCGAGCGCACCGAATTCCTCGACCATTCCTACAAGGAACTGACCATCCCGCCGGCGGACGACGGCGGTTTCCGGATCGAGCCGAACGCGCTGCACATCTGGCCGCGCGGCCGCTACATGTGCATCGCCCTGCCCAACGACGAGCGGACCTTCACCGTCACCCTGTTCCTGCCCAACCACGCCGCGCCGGGCAGCGGCGATCCCAGCTTCGCCAGCGTGCGCAGCGGCACGGAGGTTCGCGCGCTGTTCGCCCGCGACTTCCCCGATGCGCTGCCGCTGATCCCCGACCTGGAACAGGACTGGGAGCACCACCCGCCCGGCCTGCTGGGCACGCTGTACCTGGATCGCTGGCACCTGGGCGCACGGGCCGTCGTGCTGGGCGACGCCGCCCACGCGATGGTGCCGTTCCACGGCCAGGGCATGAATTGCGCCTTCGAGGATTGCGTGGCGCTGGCCGATGCGATGGACCGCGAGGCTTCGCTGGCGCAGGCCTTCGCCGCGTTCGAGCAGGAGCGCAAGCCCAACGCCGCGGCGATCCAGGCCATGGCGCTGGAGAACTACATCGAGATGCGCGACCGGGTGGACGATCCGGCCTTCCTGCTGCAGCGCGAACTGGAGCGGGCCCTGCAGCACCGCCACCCGACCCGCTTCGTGCCGCACTACACGATGGTCACCTTCATGCGCACGCCGTACGCGGTGGCGCTGGAACGCAGCGAGATCCAGCGCGAGCTGCTGGTGGAGGCGACGCAGGGACGCCGCGACCTGTCCGGCATCGACTGGGAGGCGCTTGGCCGCCGCGTGCACGAACGCCTGCCGGTCCTGGAGGGCGCGCACTGACGCGCATGCCGATGCCCGACAGCTTCCTGTTCTACGACCTGGAGACCTTCGGCGCCGACCCGCGCCGCAGCCGCATCGCCCAGTTCGCCGCGGTGCGCACCGACGCGCAACTGCAGGTGATCGAGGAACCGGTCAGCCTGTTCGTGCAGCCGGCCGACGACCTGCTGCCCTCCCCCGTCGCCACCCTGATCACCGGCATCACCCCGCAGCAGGCGCTGCGCGACGGCCTGCCCGAGGCCGAGGCGGCCGCGCGCATCGTCGAGGAGATGGTGCGCCCGGGCACCTGCACCCTGGGCTACAACTCGCTGCGGTTCGACGACGAGTTCGTCCGCCATACGCTCTTCCGCAACTTCTTCGATCCCTACGAGCGCGAATGGCGCGGCGGCAACTCGCGCTGGGACCTGCTCGACGTGCTGCGGCTGTCCCACGCATTGCGGCCGGACGGCATCACCTGGCCCAGGCGCGAGGACGGCGCGACCTCGTTCCGGCTCGAACACCTGGCCCTGGCCAACCACGTGCGCGAAGGCGATGCCCACGAGGCGCTGTCGGACGTGCATGCCACCATCGGCCTGGCCCGCCTGCTGCGCCAGGCGCAGCCCCGGCTCTGGGACTACGCGCTGAAGCTGCGCGACAAGCGCCATGCCGCCGGCCTGCTGGACACCTTCGCCATGCAGCCGGTGCTGCACGTCTCGCAGCGCTATCCGGCCAGCCGGCTGTGCGCGGCCGCGGTGCTTCCGCTGGCCGCGCACCCGTCGATCTCCAACCGGGTGATCGTGTTCGACCTGGACGGGGACGAGGACGCGCTGCTGGAGCAGGACGCCGGCGATATCGCCGACCGGCTCTACACGCCGGCGGCGGACCTGCCGCCGGGCGTGGACCGGGTTCCGCTGAAGGAAGTGCACCTGAACCGCTCGCCGATGCTGGTGCCGTGGGCGCACCTGCGCGGCGAGGATTTCCAGCGCCTGGGCATCGACCCGGACGCGGCGCAGGCCAAGGCCGCGCGCCTGCGTGCGCACGGCCCGGTGCTGGCCGAGAAGGCGCGGCAGGTCTTCGCCGGCGGCCGCGAGCACGCCGAAGCCGACGTCGACGGTTCCCTGTACGCGGGCTTCTGCGGCGACGGCGACCGGCGCCTGTGCACGCAGGTGCGCTCGACCGCGCCGGCCGGGCTGGGCGCGCGCGCGTTCGACTTCCGCGACGGGCGCCTGCCCGAACTGCTGTTCCGCTACCGCGCGCGCAACTGGCCCCAGACCCTGGACCCTGGCGAGCGCGCACGCTGGGACGACTACCGGCGCCGCCGGCTGACCCGCGACGAAGGCCTGTCCGAATACACCTTCGACGGCTACTTCGCCGAAATCGCCGCCCTGCGCGCCGCCCATGCCGGCGATGGCGGCAAACTCGCCCTGCTCGACCGGATCGAGCAATGGGGGCGCGATCTCCAGGGAGGACTATGAGCCGCTACTTCGACGATGCCAGCTTCAGGTTCCTGCGCGGCCTGGCCCGGCACAACGACAAGGCCTGGTTCGAGTCGCACCGGCAGGACTACGAGGCGCACGTCCGCCAGCCGTTCCTGCGCCTGATCACCGACCTGCAGCCGGCGCTGGCCGCGGTCAGCCCGCACTTCCGCGCCGACCCGCGCACGGTCGGCGGTTCGCTGTTCCGCATCCACCGCGACGCGCGCTTCTCGAGCGACAAGTCGCCGTACAAGCCCTGGCAGGGCGCGCGCCTGTTCCACGAGCGCCGCCGCGAAGTCGCCGCGCCGTCGTTCTACATCCACCTGCAGCCCGGCGGGAGCTTCGTCGGCGGCGGACTGTGGCACCCGGAACCCGACACCCAGCGGCGCGTGCGCCAGTTCATCCTCGACAACCCCGGCTCATGGAAGAAGGTCGCGCACGCGCCCGCCCTGCGCCGGCGCTTCGACCTGGACGACAGCGAGGTGCTGTCGCGCCCGCCGCGCGGCTTCCCCGCCGACTTCGAGTTCATCGACGACCTCAAGCACCGCAACTGGGTACTCTGGCGTTCGCTGGACGACGCGGCCATGACCGGCCCGCGCCTGAAGAAGACGCTGGAGACCGACCTGGCCGCACTCGGCCCGTTCATCGACTACCTCTGCGCCGCACTGGACCTGGAGTTCTGACGCCATGGCCGCTCCCGCACCGGGCACGATCCGCAAGCCGCCGCGCCGCGCGCCCTGGATCGTGGCGGCGGTGGTGCTGGCCGCGCTGGCACTGGTGGCCTGGGTGGCCGCCGGGCCGTGGCTGGCGATCCGCGGCATCGAACGGGCGATCGCCCAGCGCGATACCGCCGCGCTGGAGCGCCATGTGGATTTCCCGCGCCTGCGGGTGAACCTGAAGGCCCAGCTCGACGACCGCATGGTCCGCGCCGCCGGGCAGGACATCGCTTCCAACCCGCTGGGCGCGATCGCGCTGGCGATGGCCGGCGGCGCCACCGGCGTGGCGGTGGATACGCTGGCCACGCCGCTGGGCATCGGCGCGCTGCTGCAGGGCCATGCGCTCTGGCAACGGGCCGGGGGGCGCACCGTCGGCGGCGACACCTGGGCGCCGGCCGAACCGGCGCGCCCGCTTCAGGGCGCGCGCCTGCGCTACGAATCGCCGTCGCGCTTCACCGGCACGGTGGACCATGGCGACGGCCGCCGGACCGTGTTCGTCCTGCAGCGCCAGGGCCTGCGCTGGCGCCTGGTCGACATCCGCCTGCCCGAGGACCTGTCGGCCTACCTGCGCTGAAGCCTTCAAGCGGCGGTGTCCTGGATGCCAGCCCAACTGCGTTGACCTCGTAGTCACCCGCACAGGAGTGGAGCCCGCATGGACACGGACATCAAGCGCAGCGTCAGCGAGGCGATGTGGCAGCAGCTGGCGAACCGGCTGCAGGTCGAACTTGCCGCGCTCAAGGCCGTGGCCGAGGTGGAGTCCAGCGGCAGCGGGTTCCTGCCGGCGCCGGACCGGCGCCCGAAGATCCTGTTCGAAGGACACGTCTTCCATCGCCTCACCGCCGGGCGGTACAGCGCCAGCCATCCCAACATCAGCTACCCCCGGTGGGACCGTCGCCAGTACTCCGGTTCGCTGGCCGGCGAATGGAAGCGGCTGGACAAGGCCGCCGCGCTCGATCCTGCCGCGGCGATGCAGTCGGCCAGCTGGGGCGCATTCCAGATCATGGGCTTCAACTACGCGCTGTGCGGCCTGGACAGCGTGGGCCGCTTCGTCGAATGCCACGCCCAGGGCGCGGACGGCCAGGTGGAGGCGTTCGCCAACCTGCTCTCGCGCCCGGGCTCGCCGCTGGTCGTCCCGTTGCGGCGCAAGGACTGGGCCAAGTTCGCCAGCCTGTACAACGGCCCGGGCTACCGGCAGAACCGCTACGACGAGAAGATGGCGGCCGCTTACGCCCGCCATGACGCGGCCCCGGTGCGCGGCGGGCGCCGGGCCGGGGCCAAGGCGCCGTCGCCCCGCTCCCTGGTCGCACCCGGCAGGCCCGAGCTGGCGCCGCTGGAAATGCTCGAGCTCACCGCCGCCGGCACCGCGCGCAAGCGCACCAGCCGCGTGTTCAACGTGCGCCCGGACGCGGTCGACCTGCGCGACTGGGAGTACCAGCCGCCGGTCTCCTCCGCGCCGCTGGACGTGCGCTACCCGCCGGACGTGCGGCCGATGCTCGACCAGGGACTGACCAGCGCCTGCACCGGCTACGCGCTGGCGGTGGTGATCGAATACCTGCTGGTGCGCGCCGGGCGCCATGTCGAGTCGATGTCGCCGTTCATGCTCTACAGCATGGCGCGCCGCTACGACGAGTGGGCCGAGAACGACGACGGCGGTCCGGAGGCCGATTCGGGCTCCTCGCTGCGCGGCGCGCTCAAGGGCTGGCTGCGCCACGGCGCCAGCAGCGCCCGGCTGTGGCCGAAGATGGACATGCCACTGCCCAAGGCGGCGGCCAGCGAGGACTGGTGGACCGACGCGATCAAGCGCCCGCTCGGCGCCTACTACCGCATCGACCCGCGCTCGCTGCGCGACATGCACGTGGCGATCGACCAGGTCGGCGCGCTGTATGCCAGCGCTTTCACGCATGGCGGCTGGGAAGAGCTGCTGGCAGAGCAGGCCGTGCCGCGCCCCGAGGACCCGGCCGACCTGCCGGTGATCAAGCGCAAGAGCGGCAGCCCCGATGGCGGCCACGCCTTCGCCATCGTCGGCTACACCCGCGACGGCTTCATCGTGCACAACTCCTGGGGGCCCGTCTGGGGCAAGGGCGGGCTGGCGGTGCTGCGCTACAGCGACTGGCTGGAGAACGCCATGGACTGCTGGGTGGCGCAGCTGGGCGTGGTCACCGCCGAGCACGAAGCGATCGCCGACGCCACCTCGTTGCGCATCGACACCAGCGGCAAGGGCGTGGTGTCGAGCAACCCGATCCTCGCCGCGCACGAGCTGAGCCCGTTCATCATCAACATGGAGAACGACGGCCGGCTGAGCCAGCGCGGCCAGTTCCGCACCCAGGAATCGGACGTCGACGCGCTGCTGCGCATCCACCTCAAGGAAGCCTGCCGCAAGTGGGGCGTGCGCGCGAACCAGGCGGTCGACATCGCCATCTACGCCCACGGCGGCCTCAACGACGAGGACGCCGCCGCGCAGTCGGCCAAGCTGTGGGTGCCGGCGCTGTACGACGAACGGATCTTCCCGGTGTTCCTGATGTGGGAGACCGGCGCGATCAAGACCATCGGCAACATGATCGAGGACAAGATCGCACCGGACCAGGCGCGCGCGTCGGGGGCCTGGCAAAAGGTCAAGGACCAGTGGAAGGAGTGGTGGAACCAGCGCGTGGAGGGCATCGCCCGCCCGCTGGGGCGGCCGCTGTGGAACGAGATGAAGGAGAACGCGGCCCGGATCAGCAGCAATTCGGCTTCCGGCGTGCGCCTGCTGTTCGACCTGTACAAGGCCCAAGGCAAGGCCTATGGCCTGCCGAAGGTACGCCTTCACCTCATCGGCCATTCGGCCGGGGCGATCCTGCATTCGCACCTGGGCACGGCGGCCATCACGGCCGGCTTCGACCTGCGTTCGGTCAGCCTGATCGCACCGGCCGTGCGCGTGGACGAGTTCGACCGCACGCTGGGCAAGGCGGTGCTCAAGACCGGGACCAAGCTACTGGTGGCGCACCTGACCGATGCGGCCGAGCGCGCCGACCCGACCTGCAAGCCCTATGGGCACTCGCTGCTGTACCTGGTCTCGCGATCGTTCGAGGACAAGAAGGAAACGCCGATCCTGGGCCTGGAACGCGACCTGGTGCCCGCGCGCGCCACCCTGCCGTGGGGCGCGCAGATGATGGCCGTGGCCAGCCCGCACTCGGACATCGCCCGGCTGCCCAGCGCCACCGCGATCGACGGCAGCGCCAGCCGTTCGACCGAGGCGACCACCCACGGCAGCCTCGATGACGACAAGGCGCTGCAGCGGCTGGTGTTCGACCTCATCCACAAGGCCTGAGCGGACGGCGCCACGGCGGCCGCCAGCAGGAGCGACGACATGGACGCGGCAATCGTTCCGCAGCGCGTCGCTGACCGGACGACGCGCCGGTTCGTGAGCGCGCGCGCGTGGGCGGCAATGCTGGTCCTGCTGGCTGCAACGCTGGCCTGGCAGGGCCCGGTCGGTGCGACCGTCGTCCTGCCATCGCCACCGCTGGCCGCCGGCGCACAGGCGCCCGCAGAAGCGGACCCGGCCACGCGCGGGGAAGGCGTGCTGGTCGACTCGGCCGCCGTTCGCGACGTATTCGACCCACTGCCCGGCGTCAGCGCCGCCGGCGGCGCGTACTGGCAGGCCGCGCTGGCCACCCTCCCCGACCCCGTCGAATCGCGGCTGGCGCGCTCGTTCGATATCGAAGTGGCCACGCTGGTGCGCAGCTTCCAGTTCAGCGGCTACGTGCTGCAGGGCCACGCGATGCCCTGGCCGGTCGCGACGGAGAAGAGCGACGGCCCGCCACCGCGTCCGTTCCGCAGCACGCCCGGCGTCCTGGTGTTCCGCAACGATGCCTGGCGCAACGCGGAAAACACCGGACCGCGCACGCGCTACTTCGTCCTCTACCTGGTCGGCGAGTCGCCGACCTTCGGCGTGCAGCGGCTGGCGTTCTGCCGGGCGGCGCGGCAGGTCATCGCGCTCAATGCCGGTGGCGAACGCCCGGTCCGCGACGACCGCGGCGCCGCATGCATGGCCACGGAAGTCGCGGATGTCGACGCCGACCCCGCGCTTTCGGCGCGGGTGGCCGTGCTCGGCCCGACGTTCTCAGGCTCGCTCGCGTCCATCGCCGGCATCGCCGGGCAGGCCGGCCTGCACCTGGACCTGCTGAGTCCCTCGGCGACCGTGGCCAGCAACCGGCTGATCGAACAGGACGATCCTTCCGGCCGCCATTCGCTGCGCTACCGCACCTTCGCCCAGTGGGACCAGCTGGCGCAGATGGCCCACCTGTTCGCCTACCTGGAGATCGTGCACGGCATCTGCCCCGGCGAGGTGGTGGTGCTGACCGAGGAATCCGCGTTCGGCCAGGGCAGCCAGGAAAGCCGCACCCAGCTGGCCGGCGAGCGGGCCGCGGCCGAGGCCATGGGCGGGGATGTGCCGGCCTGCGTCGGCAGCCCGCAGCCGACCTACCTGCAGTTTCCGCAGAACATCTCGGCGATCCGCGCCGAGCACGCCAGCCTGGATCGCGAAGCGGCGAAGAACCCGGAGCTGGTGCCGCGACGCTTCCTCGAGCTGGACATGCGCGATGCCGGCACCAGCCTGGACCTGCCGCCGGTATACCAGCCGCAGCTGAGCACCCGTTCGGACGAGCTCAGCCTGCAGCAGCTGATGGATGCGCTGAGCGTCTACGTGCGGCCGCGCGCGGTGATGGTGGTGGCCACGGACGTGCGCGACCGGCTGTTCATGCTGGCGGTGGTGCGGCGTTCGGTACCCGGCGCGATTCCGGTGGCGCTGGAGGGCGACCACCTGCTCACCCACCCGGAGTACCGCCGCGCCAACCGCGGCACGCTGATGGTCGCCAACGGTCGCATGCAGGCCTGCTACGTGGACATGGTCGAAGGCGGGCGCCGCTACCGCGCCGAATGCCAGCGGCCGCGCGAAAGCAGCGGAACTGGTCCTGCCGACCGCGAAGTCGTGCCCGGCACGCGCCGGATCTTCGCCTTCCCGACCGACTACGCGGCCAACCTGTTCCGCGCCAGCCAGGATCTCCTGGCGTCGGCCGGCCCCGGTGCGCCGGCGACGGAAGCCCCCGCGCCTGCCGACGGCGGTCGCAACCGGTCGCCGTTGAGCGTGATCACGCTGGCCGGACTGCAGGGCCTGGACCCGGATACGTACATGCGGCTCGAGCAGGCGCCCGCGGCGACGGGAACGGCCACCGGCCCGGCGACCGGCACCTGGCGCGCACGCACGCGCAGCACGCTCATCGCCGCCGACTTCCGGGTGCTCTCGCTCAACCTGGTACTGCCGATCCTGGTCGCCGCCGCCAGCCTGGCGCTGGTCGCCAGCCTGTGGCTGATGCTGTCCTCGCGACCCGGGCGCACGATGCTGCCGCCGGTGCGCTATGCGTTGCGCGAGACCGGCTGGCGGCTGGACCGCATGCTGCGCGGCGGCCCCGACGGGCACGGGTCGCGGCTTGCGCCGACCGATGGCCGTCCCGGCTACAGCGCCGCCGCACTGGCATGCTCGCTGCTGGCATTGCTCGCGCTGGCAACGCTGCTGCTGTTCGCGGTGCGCTGGGGCCACCTGCTGCTGACCGAGCAGTTCCGCGGCGCCATGCGCGGTGCACTCGACCTGATCCATGGCCGCGACCGGATCACCCTGTGGGCGATGTTCGCCCTGTACCTGTGGTTCGCCGGGCTGGTGATGACCCGGCTGCGAGCCTGGAACCGGCGCTGCGCGCTCCACCTGCGGCATGCGCCGGTGGAGTTCGATGCCGGCCGCTACCTGGGCCGGCGCTACACGTTCAGTTCGATCCTGCTGGCCATCGCCGCGGTGCTGGCGCCGCTGGCCTACTGGGGCAGCCGCATGCCCGAAGCGGTCGATGGCGTGCGCATGCCTGGCGCGCTTGCGCTGGCGCTGCTCGGGCTGGGCGTGTTCTTCCTGTCGCAGGCCCTGCTGCAGAACGGACGACTGGTCCGGCTGGGACGCGACCTGCGCGACCACGTGATCGAGCGCCTGCCCGATGGCGCCCTGCCCGCCGACTGGCCCAATCCGCACTGGCTGGGCATGCCGCCGCGCTCGCCGCTGGCCGCGGTGTTCCATGACGAGGACTGGCTGGCGCTGGAGCGCGGCGACGACCATTGGCCGGTGCCCGATCCGGCCGACGTCCAGGCCGCCGTGGCATCGGCCGACCCGCGCGCGCGCCTGGCACGCTGGCGCGACCAGACGGTCGCCGAGATGAAGTTCGGCCTGACCTGCGTGCGCAGCTGCCTGTGGGCCTCGTTCGCCGCGCCGGTGGTGCTGCTGGCGATGCAGGAGGTGTTCCCGTTCGCGCTGGAATGGGAACAGAGCGCGGTGGCGCTGGGCTCGATGACCCTGGCCTTCGTGGTGAGCGCGTGGCTGTCGATCGCGCTGGAGCGCGCCCCCCTGATCGGGCAGATGTTCACCAAGGACGCCCAGCACGTCTCGCTGATGGACCTGATGCGGATCCTGGGCACCAAGCTGCTGGTGCTGCTGCTGATGCTGGCCGCCACCCTGACGCCCAACCTGGGCGAATGGCTGCAGAACTTCGTCGGCGTGCTGCGGATCTGAAGGCGACGACGAGGGCAAAAGAAAAGCCCGGCACATGGCCGGGCTTTCCCGTTGCTGGCGACGGATGCCTCAGGCGGCGACCGTCCTGGCCACGTCCTGGTACTCCTCGATCTGGTCGAAGTTCATGTACCGGTAGATCTCCGCGCCCTTCTCGTTGATCACGCCGATGTCGGCCATGTACTCGGCCTTGGTCGGGATCCGGCCCAGGCGCGAGCAGATCGCCGCCAGCTCCGCCGAGCCCAGGTAGACGTTCGAGTTGCGGCCCAGGCGGTTGGGGAAGTTGCGGGTCGAGGTGGAGAACACGGTCGCGCCCTCGCGCACCTGCGCCTGGTTGCCCATGCACAGCGAGCAACCTGGCATCTCCATGCGCGCGCCGGCGGTGCCGAAGGTGCCGTAGTGGCCTTCCTTGGTCAGCTCGCTGGCGTCCATCTTGGTCGGCGGCGCGACCCACAGGCGGGTCGGGATGTCGCGCTTGCCCTCCAGCAGCTTGGCCGCGGCACGGAAGTGGCCGATGTTGGTCATGCACGACCCGATGAACACCTCGTCGATGGTGGCGCCGGCCACGTCGGACAGGGTCTTCACGTCGTCCGGGTCGTTCGGGCAGGCCACGATCGGCTCGTGCACGTCGGCCAGGTCGATCTCGATGACCGCGGCGTACTCGGCGTCGGCGTCGGGCTCGAGCAGCTGCGGGTCGGCCAGCCAGGCCTCCATCTTGGCGATGCGGCGGGCGAGCGAACGCGGGTCCTGGTAGCCCTCGGCGATCATCCACTTCAGCAGCGTGATGTTGCTGGTGAGGTATTCGATGATCGGTTCCTTGTCCAGGCGCACGGTGCAGCCGGCGGCCGAACGCTCGGCCGAGGCGTCCGACAGCTCGAACGCCTGCTCGACCTTGAGCTGCGGCAGGCCCTCGATCTCGAGGATGCGGCCGGAGAAGATGTTCTTCTTGCCCTGCTTGGCCACGGTCAGCAGGCCCTGCTTGATCGCGTACAGCGGAATCGCGTTGACCAGGTCGCGCAGGGTCACGCCCGGCTGCATCTGGCCCTTGAAGCGCACCAGCACGCTCTCGGGCATGTCCAGCGGCATCACGCCGGTGGCCGCGGCGAAGGCGACCAGGCCCGAGCCGGCCGGGAACGAGATGCCCACCGGGAAGCGGGTGTGCGAGTCGCCGCCGGTGCCGACGGTGTCGGGCAGCAGCATGCGGTTGAGCCAGGAGTGGATCACGCCGTCACCCGGACGCAGCGAGATGCCACCGCGGGTGGAGATGAACTCCGGCAGGGTGTGGTGGGTCTTCACGTCCACCGGCTTCGGGTAGGCGGCGGTGTGGCAGAACGACTGCATCACCAGGTCGGCCGAGAAGCCCAGGCAGGCCAGGTCCTTCAGCTCGTCGCGGGTCATCGGGCCGGTGGTGTCCTGCGAACCGACCGAGGTCATCTTCGGTTCGCAATAGGTGCCCGGGCGCACGCCCTGGCCCTCGGGCAGGCCGCAGGCGCGGCCGACCATCTTCTGCGCCAGCGAAAAGCCCTTGCCGGAATCGGCCGGCTGCTGCGGCAGGCGGAACAGGTCCGAGGCCGGCAGGCCCAGCGACTCGCGCGCCTTGGCGGTCAGGCCGCGGCCGATGATCAGCGGGATGCGGCCGCCGGCGCGCACCTCGTCGAACAGCACTTCGGACTTGACCTGGAATTCGGCGATCACCTCCCCGTCCTTGATCGCCTTGCCCGCGTAAGGCTGCAGCTCGACGATGTCGCCGTGCTCCATCTTCGACACGTCCAGCTCGATCGGCAGCGCGCCGGCGTCTTCCATGGTGTTGTAGAAGATCGGGGCGATCTTGCTGCCCAGGCAGACACCGCCGAAGCGCTTGTTCGGGATGAACGGGATGTCCTCGCCGGTGAACCAAAGCACGCTGTTGGTCGCCGACTTGCGCGAGGAGCCCGTGCCGACCACGTCGCCGACGTAGGCGACCAGGTGGCCCTTTTCCTTGAGCTTGAGGATCTCGGCGACCGGGCCGCGCTTGCCGTCCTCCTCGGGCACGAACGGCGCGCCTTCGCGCTTGTTCTTGAGCATGGCCAGCGCGTGCAGCGGGATGTCCGGGCGGGTGGTCGCATCCGGCGCCGGCGACAGGTCGTCGGTGTTGGTCTCGCCCGGCACCTTGAACACGGTGATGGTCAGGCTCTGCGGCACTTCCGGTCGGCTGGTGAACCATTCGGCGTCGGCCCAGCTCTGCAGCACGGCCCTGGCATTGGCGTTGCCGGCCCTGGCCTTCTCTTCCACGTCGTGGAACTGGTCGAACACCAACAGCGTCTTCTTCAGGCCTTCGGCGGCGATGGCGCCGACCGCGGCGTCATCGAGCAGCTCGATCAGCGGCTGCACGTTGTAGCCGCCGAGCATGGTGCCCAGCAGTTCGGTGGCGCGCTCGCGCGACAGCAGCGCGTTCTTCTCGGTGCCGAACGCCAGCGCGGCCAGGTAGGAGGCCTTGACCTTGGCGGCATCGTCCACGCCGGCGGGCACGCGGTTCGTGATCAGGTCGACCAGGAACGACTCCTCGCCGGCCGGCGGGGCCTTCAGCAGCTCGATGACCTCCGCGGTCTGCTGCGCGCTCAGCGGCAGCGGCGGGATGCCGAGGGCGGCGCGCTCGGCGGCGTGGTGGCGGTAGACTTCCAGCATGGCGATTCTCCGGGGGATCCGATGGTAGGTGCGAAAAAGGTTCAGGCCTGAGGCACGATCAGCTTCAGGCCCTTGAAGTACTCGCGGTAGAACGCCACGTCGGTGGTGATCAGCCCATCGCACTGCAGCAACGCGTGCGCGCCGACCAGGAATCCGGCCATCGGCCGCGGCGCGTCGCCGCGCTGGCGCTGGCGGCGCCACATCTCGCCGGCACGGATCGCCGACTTGGCCTCCAGGGCGTTGAAGTGGATGCCCATCTCCTCCAGCGCGCCCAGCGCCTCGGCGCCGTTCTTCAAGCGCGCGCACAGCTGCGCCAGCGCCGCGTCGGCCACGACCACCCGCCCGCCGACCAGGCACTGGCGCAGGCAGGCCTCGGCCGCGTCGGCCTGCGGGCCGTCGGTGAGCAGTTCGACCAGGACCGGGGCATCGATGGCGATCATCGCCCGCTCATTCCTCGCCGGCCGCAGCGGCCGACGCATCCAGGGCGAAGCGGCCGCGCACGCGCGAGATCGCGTCGTCCACGCTCTTGCGCAGCACGATCCGGCTGCCCTCCAGCTCGACCTTGAGCACGCTGCCCTTGGTTAGGCCCAGGGCATCGCGCACGGCCTTGGGCAGGGTGATCTGGCCACGCTCGGCGACGATGGCTTCCATGGCGCGCTCCACGACTGCTCTGGTATGACGTGATAATACATACCATTCCATGCATACTCAAACCGGCATGCGGCCGCTGGCGCACAATGCGGGTGCGGACCGGCGACCCTCGCCTCCCCCTAACGGCGGATTGCCAGCGGCCACGGCCCCGTCATCCAATGCATCGGATAATGCCCTGAACCCTTCAGCCGCCGCCGGAGCGCGGCGGCCCCAGCCATAGGAGCCGGCCCATGCGCGATTCCTTCGCCACCCTCAGCCGCCTGGACGTTGGCGGCCAGTCCTACCAGTACGCGAGCCTGCCCAAGCTGGCCCAGCGCTTCGACCTGGCCCACCTGCCCTACTCGATGAAGATCCTGCTGGAGAACCTGCTCCGGCACGAGGACGGGGTGACCGTGTTGCCAGAGCACATCGAGGCGGTCGCGACCTGGGATCCCAAGGCCGAGCCGGACACCGAGATCGCCTTCATGCCCGCGCGCGTGGTGCTGCAGGACTTCACCGGCGTGCCCTGCGTGGTCGATTTGGCGGCCATGCGCGACGCGGTGGTCAGGCTTGGCGGCCGGCCGGAGCAGATCAATCCGCAGATCCCGTCGGAACTGGTGATTGACCATTCGATCCAGGTCGACGCGTTCGGCAAGCCCGATGCGCTCGACATCAACGGCCGCATCGAGTTCGAGCGCAACCGCGAGCGCTACGCGTTCCTGCGCTGGGGCCAGAAGGCCTTCGCCGACTTCAAGGTGGTGCCGCCCAACACCGGCATCGTCCACCAGGTGAACCTGGAGAACCTGGCGCGCGTGGTGATGACCGCCCCGGGCGAAGACGGCCAGCCCTGGGCCTATCCGGATACCGTGTTCGGCACCGACTCGCACACCACGATGATCAACGGCATCGGCGTGCTCGGCTGGGGCGTGGGCGGAATCGAGGCCGAAGCGGCCATGCTCGGGCAACCGTCCTCGATGCTGATCCCGCAGGTGGTGGGCTTCAGGCTCACCGGCCGCCTGCCCGAGGGCGCGACCGCGACCGACCTGGTCCTGACCGTCACCCAGATGCTGCGCAAGCACGGGGTGGTCGGCAAGTTCGTGGAGTTCTTCGGCGACGGCCTGCAGCACCTGCCGCTGGCCGATCGCGCCACCATCGGCAACATGGCGCCCGAGTACGGCGCCACCTGCGGCATCTTCCCGATCGACGCCGAATCGCTGACCTACCTGCGCCTGTCCGGCCGCAGCGAAGCGCAGATCGCGCTGGTGGAGGCCTACGCGAAGGCGCAAGGCCTGTGGCACTCCGCCGACAGCCCGCACGCGACCTACAGCACCACCCTGGAACTGGACATGGGCGAAGTGAAGCCCTCGCTTGCCGGGCCCAAGCGTCCGCAGGACCGGGTGCTGCTGGGCGACATGAAGCGCAACTACCGCGACAACGTCGAGTTGCTCACCGCCGCCCGCGACAAGCGCAGCCCGGAGGTGTCGGACTTCATCGCCGAGGGCGGTACCGCCGCGGTCGGCAACGAGGCGCTGCAGAAGGGCGTGGCCCACGTGGAGATCGACGGGACGTCGTTCAAGCTCAAGGACGGCGCGGTGGTGATCGCGGCGATCACCTCCTGCACCAACACCTCCAACCCCGCGGTGATGGTCGGCGCCGGCCTGCTGGCCCGCAACGCCGCCGCACGCGGGCTGGACCGCAAACCCTGGGTCAAGACCTCGCTCGGCCCGGGCTCGCGCGTGGTCACCGACTACCTGGAAAAAGCCGGGCTGCTCAAGGAACTGGAGAAGGTCGGCTTCTACATCGTCGGCTACGGTTGCACGACCTGCATCGGCAATTCCGGCCCGCTGCCCACGCAGATCAGCGCCGGCATCGCCGCCGGCGACCTGGTGGTGAGCTCGGTTCTGTCGGGCAACCGCAACTTCGAAGGCCGCGTCCATCCCGAGGTGAAGATGAACTACCTCGCGTCGCCGCCGCTGGTGGTGGCGTACGCGCTGGCCGGCACCACCGACATCGACCTCACCACCGAGCCGCTGGGCCTGGGCAGCGACGGCCAGCCGGTGTTCCTCAAGGACATCTGGCCGAGCAGCAAGGAGATCGGGGACGTGATCGCCGCGACCATCGGCCCGGAAATGTTCAAGCAGAACTACGCCGACGTGTTCAAGGGCGACACCCGCTGGAACACGATCGAATCCCCGGATGGCGAGCTTTACGTGTGGGACGACGCGTCCACCTACATCAAGAACCCGCCCTACTTCGACGGCATGACCATGGCCGTGGGCAGCATCGACGACATCCACGGCGCGCGGGTGCTGGGCCTGTTCGGCGACTCGATCACCACCGACCACATCTCGCCGGCCGGCAACATCAAGAAGGACTCGCCGGCGGGCCGCTTCCTGCAGTCGCGCGGCGTGCAGCCGGCCGACTTCAACAGCTACGGCAGCCGCCGCGGCAACGACGACGTGATGGTCCGCGGCACCTTCGCCAACATCCGGATCAAGAACCTGTTCTTCGGCGGCGAGGAAGGCGGCAACACGCTGTACTTCGGCACCCCCGGGTCCGATGGGAGCGCGCCGGAGAAGATGTCGATCTATGACGCGGCGATGCGCTACAAGGCGCAGGGCACGCCGCTGCTGGTGATCGCCGGCAAGGAATACGGCACCGGCTCCTCGCGCGACTGGGCGGCCAAGGGCACCAACCTGCTCGGGGTCAAGGCGGTGGTGGCCGAGAGCTTCGAGCGCATCCACCGCTCCAACCTGGTCGGCATGGGCGTGCTGCCGCTGCAGTTCCAGGACGGGCAGAACGCGCAGAGCCTGGGCCTGGACGGCACCGAAACCTTCGACATCACCGGCCTGGAGGATGGCGCCAGCCGGATCGCGCAGGTCACCGCTCGCCGCGGTGACGGCACGACCGTCGCCTTCCAGGCGCACGTGCTGCTGCTCACGCCGAAGGAGGTGGAGTATTTCCGCCACGGCGGCCTGCTGCAGTACGTGCTGCGCCAGCTGGCCGCACGCAAGGCCACCTAGCCGCCTGGGCGGCGGAAACCCTGCCCCGCGCAGCGCGCGGGGCGTTCGGGCGCACCGCGCGGCAGTGTGTGTAGGAGCCGATTTATCGGCGACGCGACGCCCTGGGCACAGGCGACGCCTTCATGATTCCGACGCCCCTGTCGCCGATAAATCGGCTCCTACCTCGGCGCCCACTCGGCGTAATACAGCCGCCATTGCCCGTCCTCTTCGCGCCAGCCGCTGGTCACGTCCCAGGCCTGCGCGCTGTCGGGCATGAAGCGGCCGCTGCCGCCGGTGGCCACCGCGCTGAACTTCACCGTCGCGCGATCGCCGCGGATCTCCACGTCCGCCGGTCCGACGGTCACACCGATGCGGGCGTTGGCGAGCATCTGCGCACGCACGACCTGCTGCAGTGCAGCACGATCGATGCCGGCGTTGCCGCCAAAATCGGCCGCCACCCCGTCCATGAAATCGGCAGGCCGGCGCTGCTCCAGCGCCTGCTGCATCGAGGCGATCTGCTCGCGCAGGCGCTGTTCCGGCGGAGTCCGGCTGCAGCCGGCGACCAGCAGCAGGGCCAGCGCGAAACCGGCCACGCGTACCCCCTGCCGCACCCCATGCCCTTGCTTCATGGCTTCGCCTTTTCCATCCGGGACGGTATGCTGCCATCGAAGACGGCCGGAATCGAACCGTCGAATACAGAATGTCGTTGTAACCAAGCAATCCACCTCGGGAGGGAGGCGCAATGAACTCGGATCGTCCCTGGCTGCGGAGCTATCCGCAGGGCGTACCTGCAGAAATCGATCCGGACGAGTACCGCTCCATCGCCGCGGTTTTCGCATCATCGGCATCCCGGTATGCCGACCGGCCGGCGTACAGCAACTTCGGCAAGCAGCTGACCTACGCCCAGGTCGACGACCTCAGCAAGCAGTTCGCCGCCTACCTGCTCGGCGAGCTGGGGCTGAAGAAGGGCGATCGCGTGGCGATCATGATGCCCAACTGCCTGCAGTACCCGATCGCCACCTTCGGCGTGCTGCGCGCCGGCCTGACCGTGGTCAACGTCAATCCGCTCTACACCGCCCGCGAGCTCAAGCACCAGCTGGTGGACGCGGGCGCCTCGGCGATCGTGGTAGTCGACAACTTCGGCCACACCGTGCAGGACGTGCTGGCCGATACCCCGCTCAAGCAGGTGATCACCACCGGCCTGGGCGACATGATCGGCTTCCCCAAGGGCGCCATCGTCAACTTCGTGCTGAAGTACGTGAAGAAGATGGTGCCCGACTACGACATCCCGGGGGCGGTGCGCTTCCGCGATGCGCTGGCCGCGGGCAAGCGCCACGCCCTGCCCGAGGTCGACATCGATCCCGGCGACATCGCCTTCCTGCAGTACACCGGCGGCACCACCGGCGTGGCCAAGGGCGCGATGCTGACCCACCGCAACCTGGTGGCGAACATGCAGCAGGCCTCCGCCTGGCTGGGCGCCAACCAGCTCGAGCGCGGCAAGGAAATCATCATCACCGCGTTGCCGCTGTACCACATCTTCGCCTTGACGGCGAACGGGCTGGTGTTCATGGAGCTGGGCGGGCTCAACCACCTGATCACCAACCCGCGCGACATGCCCGGCTTCGTCAAGGAGCTCAAGGGCACGCGCTTCACCGCCATCACCGGCGTCAACACGCTGTTCAACGGCCTGCTCAACACCCCGGGTTTCGACGAGGTGGATTTCTCCTCGCTGAAGGTGACCCTGGGCGGCGGCATGGCGGTGCAGCGCGCGGTGGCCGAGCGCTGGAAGAAGGTCACCGGCGTGACCCTGGTGGAGGCGTACGGCCTGACCGAAACCTCGCCCGCGGCCTGCATCAACCCGCTGGACATCAAGGAATTCAACGGCTCCATCGGCCTGCCGATACCGTCCACCGACGTTTGCGTGAAGGACGACGACGGCAACATCCTCGCGACCGGCCAGGTCGGCGAGCTCTGCGTGAAGGGCCCGCAGGTGATGAAGGGCTACTGGCAGCGCCCGGAGGAGACGGCCAAGGTCATCGACGCCGACGGCTGGCTGCATACCGGCGACATGGCCCGGATCGACGACAAGGGCTTCGTCTACATCGTCGACCGCAAGAAGGACATGATCCTGGTCTCGGGCTTCAACGTGTACCCGAACGAGGTCGAGGACGTGGTCGCGGCGATGCCCGGGGTGCTGGAAGTGGCGGCGATCGGCGTGCCGGACGAGCGTTCGGGCGAAGCGGTCAAGCTGTTCGTGGTCCGCAAGGACCCCTCGCTCACCGCCGAGCAGATCAAGGCCTACTGCCGCGAGGCGCTGACCGGCTACAAGCAGCCTCGCCACATCGAGTTCCGGACCGAGCTGCCGAAGACCAACGTCGGCAAGATCCTGCGCAAGGAGCTGCGCGACCCGCCCCCTGCCGCCCCGGCGGCCTGACCGCCCTTGCCGCCAAACGGAAGCGCCCCGGCAGGGGCCGGGGCGCTTCCGTTTGGCGGCAAGGCGGCCGTGGGCGACGGCCTCCGGCGCCCGTTGCGGGCGCGTTTTTCCGGTTTCTTAACGATCCGCCACGGAGGATTCCGGGCGCTCCGGCCAGTCGCTTTTAATTATCCGTTCAGGTGTAGCATGGCCGGGCAACATCCCCCGCCTGCCGTGAAGCCGGCAGGTCAGCCGACCCCGGAGAGACCGCCATGAGCACGATCGAAAAGCTGCAGCGCACCCACCATTTCCCGACCATCCGCGTGCAGACGCCGCCCGACGGCAGCGCCCACTGGCTCTACATGCATGCCGACGCCGGCCAGTCCGGCGTGCGCCCGTGCTGCCGCTTCGAGATGCTCGAGGACATGTGGAGCTACATGAGCTCGATCACCCTGCGCGAATCGCAGCGCCACCAGGGCCGGCTGCGCCACTTCGTGCTGGCCTCGGCCGCCTCGGCCTACAACCTCGGCGGCGACCTGGAGCTGTTCGGCCGCCTGATCCGCGAGGGCAACCGCGAGCGGCTGCTGGCCTATGCGCGCCGTTGCGTGGAAGGCGTCCACCACGTCCACACCGGTTTCGGCGGCGACATGCATACCGTGTCCCTGATCCAGGGCGACGCGCTCGGCGGCGGCCTGGAAATGGCGCTGGCCTGCCACACGATCGTCGCCGAGGAAGGCGTCGGCATGGGCCTGCCGGAGGTGCTGTTCGGCCTGTTCCCGGGCATGGGCGCCTATTCGTTCCTGTGCAAGCGCGTCAGCCCGCGCCAGGCCGAGAAGATGATCCTCAGCGGCGAGGTCTACAGCAGCGAGGAGATGTACCGCCTGGGCGTGGTCGACGTGCTCGTGCCCAAGGGCCAGGGCGAGTCGGCGGTGCAGGACCTGATCCGCCAGCACCAGCGGGCGCCGCATTCGCACCTGGCGATGAACGCCGTGCGCAAGATCGGCCAGCCGGTCAGCTACGAGGAACTGATGGGCATCACCGAGGTATGGGTCGACACCGCGCTGGCGCTGGGCGACAAGTCGCTGCGGACGATGGAGCGCATCGTGCGTGCGCAGACGCGCAGGGCCAGCTCGGAAGCCGCCTGATTCGGTACCGCAAGGCCGCCGGATCGAGCGGCAGCGGCATCAGGGGGAGAATCGGGCCCGGCAGGATGCCGGGCCTTTGCTCTTCAGGGCCGGCTCAACCCGGCTCGCCGCCACCATCGCGCAAGTTGCCCCGCGCCTGCTGGCGCGCGGCCAGGGCATCGCGACCCTGGGTCAGCGCCGCATTGAGCATCGCGATCCGCTGGCGCCATTCGTTGCGGATCTGCCAGTCAGCCAGCCGCATCAGCTCGCTGCCCTGCTCGGCCACCTTGACCAGCCCCATGTTGGCGGCCACGCCCTTGATCGCATGGGCATGGTCGCGCAGGCGTGCCCAGTCCGCCGCTTCGGCCGCGTGCGTCATGGCGCCGATGCAGCCATCGGCGTCGGCCAGGCAGTGGGCGATGAACTCGCGCTCGAACTCCTCGCCCATGCCCATCGCCGCCAGTTCGTCCAGCACCGAGCTGTCGAGCACGCCCACCGGCGCCTCGCCGACATCCGGACGCGCTGGCAGGACCGCGTTGCGGCGGCCGCGCTGGGCGGCGATGTCCGACAGGGTCTCCAGCAACCGGCCGGCGGCGACCGGCTTGGCCAGGAAGGCGTAGGCGCCGGCCTGCTCGCAGCGCTGGATGGACTCGGGGGTGACGTCGGCGCTGAGCACGACCACCGGGGTCCGCGGGCCGCCACCGGCCTGCATCACGCGCAGCTGCTTGAGCAGGTCCAGGCCACTGACGCCGGGCATGTGCAGGTCGACGATGACCGCGTCGTAATCGCTGGCCGCCATCGCGTCGAGGACCTCTTCGCCGCCCTCGACCGAGGTGACGCGGTGCCCGGCCTTCTGCAGCAGCCGCTGCAGCACCATGCGGTTGGCCTCGTAGTCGTCGGCCACCAGCAGCTGCATGCTGCGCACGCGCGCACGGTGGCGCAGGAACGGATCGGCGAAGGCGATGATGTTGTCGCCGCCATCGCGCAGCGCGGTTTCGCTCTCGACCTCGGCGATCGGCGCAGCCGACGGGCGCAGTGCGCGCGCCTGCGGCGCCGCGAAGGGCAACTCCACCCAGAAGCGGCTGCCGCGACCTTCAAGGCTCTCGAAGCCGATCCGCCCGCCCATCGCCTCGGTCAGGCCCTTGGCGATCGTGGTCCCCAGGCCGGTGCCGCCATAGCGGCGGGCCAGGCCCGCGTCGGCCTGCTCGAATGCCTCGAACAGTCGGCCGCGCATCGCCGCCGGGATGCCGATGCCGGTATCGGTGACGGTGAAGCGCAGGCGGGTGCGCGCATCCTCGGGCGCGCCGGCGGCCACGTCCACGTCCACCCGCACCCGCCCCTGGTCGGTGAACTTGACCGCGTTGCCGACCAGGTTCAGCAGCACCTGGCGGACGTGGCCGGGATCGCCGTGCACGGTTTCCGGCACGCCGTCGCCGACCACCACCAGGTAGTCGATGTTCTTGGCGCGCGCCTGCGGGTGCAGGATCAGGCCGATGCTGGACACGACCTCGCGTGGCGAGAAGTCGGACAGGTTGAGCTTGAGCTTGCCCGCCTCGATCGCCGAGATGTCGAGCACGTCCTCGACCAGCGCCATCAGCGTGCGGGTCGAGGCCTGGATGGTGCGCACGCACTCGCGCTGCTCATCGTCCAGGCGGGTGGTCGCCAGCAACTCGGACATGCCCCCCAGGCCGTTGAGCGGCGTGCGGAACTCGTGGCTCATGTTGGCCAGGAACCGGCTCTTGGCCTCGCTGGCACGCCGCGCTTCCTCGGTCGCGCGGGTCAACTGCCTGAGCAGGCTGGACAGGTACAGCGGCACCGCCGCCAGGCCCACGAGCAAGCCCACGCCCAGGCCGCGCACCTGGGCCCAGAAATCATTGGACACCAGCACCGTGCCGAAACTGGCGACCGCCATCGCCACGGCCACGTACAGGTAGCGGTTGCCGTAGCGCAGGCCGTTGCCGACGGTCACCCACATCACCACCACGTAGACCCAGGCCAGCGGCTCGCCCATGGCGATCATGCCGGCGGCCATCAGGCCGTAGTCGGCGAGCATGCCGACCACGCGGCGCACGTCGGAGCGCCCCGGGCGCGCCAGCAGCGCGGCGAAGATGCCCAGGCTCAGGGTGAGGCCGGTGAGCACGATCGCCAGCACGGTCCGGTACTGCTCCGGCTCCAGCCCGCCGCGCGAGGAAGGCAGCAGCACGTAGCCCAGGATCAGCAGGATCAGGACGATGCGCACCAGCGCCTGGCCGTGCTCGCTGTCAGGGCGGTTGGCGAGGCGGTGGCGCAGCCAGGCGAAGGGCTCAGCCATGGGCCAGCCCTCCCGGCCGCGCCGACGCGGTGGAGTACTGCTCGCAGATCAGTTGCAGGCGCTCGCGCCCGCGCATCAGCGCGTCGACGCAATCGGGGTCGAACAGGCGGCCACGCTGGGCGTAGAGGTAGGCCAGCGCGGCGTCCACCGTCCAGGCTTCCTTGTACGGGCGCGGCGAGATCAGCGCGTCGAACACGTCGGCCACGGCGACGATGCGCGCTTCCAGCGGGATCGCCTCGCCGGCCAGGCCGTCGGGATAGCCGCTGCCGTCGTAGCGTTCGTGGTGGCGCAGGGCGATCATCGCCCCGACCTGGATGAAGCGGTTCTGGCTGCCGCTGAGCAACTCGTGGCCGATGCGCGGATGCCGTCGCATGACCGCCATCTCGGCCTCGTCCAGCTTGCCGGCCTTCATCAGCACCGCGTCGGGGATGGCGATCTTGCCCATGTCGTGCAGCGGGGCGGCCATCTCGATGGTGCGCACGTCGTCCTCGGCCAGGCCCATGCCTTCGGCCACCAGCCCGGCCACGCGCGACATGCGCTCCAGGTAGGCGCTGGTGCCGGCGTCGCGGAACTCGATCGCGCGGGCCAGGCGCGACAGCGTCTCGCGCTCGCGCTCCTCGACTTCGTGCATGCTCGACAGCAGCCGCTGCTCGAGCGACAGCGCCCGCTGCTTGACCGTCTCCGACTGCTGGCGCAGCTGGAGCAGGTTGTGGCACCGCGCCCGCAGCTCGCGCGGGCGTACCGGCTTGACCAGGAAGTCGATCACCCCCGACTCCAGCGCCGCCTGCCGGACCGGCTCGTCGCCGACGACGGTGATCAGGATGATCGGGATGTCGCGGTGCTTGGGCAGCCGGCGGAAGCGGCGGGCGAACTCCAGCCCGTCCATGCCCGGCATGCGGTAGTCGAGCAGCAGCAGGTCGGTGGGGTTGTTGTCGCACCAGGCCAGCGCCTGGCGGGCGTCGCCGAAGTCGTGCACGGCCAGCTCCGAGGTGATGTCCTCGATGATGTGCCGCAGCATCGTACGCGCCGATGCCTGATCGTCGACGATGACGATGTCCAATTGCCGTTCCGCCCCTTGGCACCCCGCCGTAGGATCGCAGAATAGCGCGCTACCGGCCCTGCCCGCACCCATGTCAGCCCCCCGCCCTTGCGGGATCGCGCGGCGTTCAGCCCCGCTTGTACCCCGGAAAGACGCAGGGAGCGTGCCAGCACGGCGGCGGGAAGGGGCGGAAACCGTGACGCAATGCAGGGAACGGGGATTCGTTACGGGTGCCTGGCGGCGAAGCCCGGCCGCGCCCGCCGGCGGCCGCACGCCCGGATTTCCGGGCGTCCAGGCCGCGATCAGCCCTGCCCGGGCCGCATGTACGGGAACAGCAGCACGTCGCGGATCGAGGTGCTGCCGGTCAGCAGCATCACCAGCCGGTCGATGCCGATGCCCAGGCCGCCGGTCGGCGCCAGGCCGTACTCCAGCGCCCGGATGTAGTCGGCGTCGAAGTGCATGGCCTCGTCGTCGCCGCCCTCCTTGGCCTCGACCTGCGCCTGGAAGCGCGCGGCCTGGTCTTCCGGGTCGTTGAGCTCGGAGAAGCCGTTGGCGATCTCCTTGCCGTTGATGAACAGCTCGAAGCGGTCGGTGTAGCCGGGCTCGGTATCGCTGGCACGGGCCAGCGGCGAGACCTCGACCGGATGGTCGGTGATGAAGGTCGGCTGGACCAGGGTGTGCTCGACGGTGGCCTCGAAGATCTCCAGCAGCAGCTTGCCCCAGCCGTAGGACGGCTTGACCCTGATCTTCAGCCGCTCGCAATGGCGCAGCAGCGCATCGCGGTCGGTACAGTCGGCGGCGCTGATCTCCGGGTTGTGGTGGCGCACCGCCTCGTCCATGCGCCAGCGGCGGAACTTCGGCCCCAGGTCGATCGCCTGCCCGTCCCATTCCACCTGGGTGGTGCCAAGTACGACCTGCGCGGTATCGCGGATCACGCTCTCGGTCAGGTCCATCACCTCGTGGTACGTGGCGTAGGCCTCGTACAGCTCGAGCATCGTGAACTCGGGGTTGTGCCGGGTCGACACGCCCTCGTTGCGGAAATTGCGGTTGATCTCGTAGACGCGCTCCAGGCCACCGACGACCAGCCGCTTGAGGTACAGCTCCGGCGCCACGCGCAGGTACAGCTGCAGGTCCAGTGCGTTGTGGTGGGTGACGAACGGCTTGGCCGTGGCACCGCCGGGGATGTAATGCATCATCGGCGTTTCCACTTCCAGGAAACGGCGGGTGTCGAGCCACTCGCGGATCGCACGGATGATCTTGCTGCGCTTGACGAAGACCTCGCGCGCCTCGGGCGTGACGATCAGGTCGACATAGCGCTGGCGGTAGCGCTGCTCGACGTCGCTCAGGCCGTGCCACTTGTCCGGCAGCGGCCGCAGCGACTTGACCAGCAGGCGCAGCGAGGCGGCCTTGACCGACAGTTCGCTGGTGCGGGTGCGGGTCAGCCCGCCCTCGACCGCGACGATGTCGCCCACGTCGAACGACTTGAACGCCTCGTATGCCTCGCCCAGGACATTGCCCTGCAGGAACAGCTGGATCCTGCCGGACTCGTCCATGACCTGGGCGAAGCTGGCCTTGCCCATCACCCGCTTGGCCATCAGCCGGCCGGCCAGGGCGACCTTGCGCGGCAGCGCCTCGAGCGCTTCGGCCGTCCACTGCTCCGCATCGGCGAACTCGGCCTGCAGGTCGCCGGCATAGTCGGCGCGCTTGAAGTCGTTGGGGAACGCGATGCCCTGCCCGCGCAGCGCGGCGAGCTTGGCGCGGCGCTCGGCGATCAGGTGGTTCTCGTCGACGGGCGTGGAAGGGGCGGCGGTGTCGTTGGGCTGGGTCATGGTATCGGTCGGACGCGGGGGCCGCGTTGGAGTCGGGGCTCGCCCGGCGTCCGCTTCGACGGCACCGGGCATCCTGTCGGGGGAGATGCGGACGCGGTGCCTGGCTCGCCCTTGCGGGCGGCCCGGTCAGGCCGCGTCGGACCGTTTCGCGCCGGCCTCCAGGCCGGCCTTCAGGCTGGCCTCGACGAACTCGTCCAGGTCGCCGTCCAGCACCTTCTGGGTGTCGCTGCGCTCGATGCCGGTGCGCAGGTCCTTGATCCGGCTCTGGTCGAGCACGTAGTTGCGGATCTGGCTGCCCCAGCCGATATCGGACTTGGTCGCCTCGACCGCGTCGCGCTCGGCATTGCGCTTCTGGATCTCCAGCTCGTAGAGCTTGGCGGCCAGCATCTTCATCGCGTTGTCGCGGTTCTGGTGCTGGCTGCGGCCGGTCTGGCAGGCGACCACTATCCCGGTGGGCACGTGGGTGATGCGCACCGCCGACTCGGTCTTGTTGACGTGCTGGCCACCGGCACCGGAGGAGCGGTAGACGTCGGTCTTCAGGTCGGCCGGGTTGATCTCGATATCGATGTTGTCGTCGACTTCCGGCGAGACGAACACCGAGGTGAAGCTGGTGTGGCGGCGGTTGTCCGAATCGAACGGCGACTTGCGCACCAGCCGGTGCACGCCGGTTTCGGTCTTCAGCCAACCGTAGGCGAAGTCGCCTTCCACCCTCAGCGTGGCCGACTTGATGCCGGCGACATCGCCGCCGCTGGCTTCCATCAGCTCGGTCTTCCAGCCGCGCGACTCGCACCAGCGCAGGTACATGCGCAGCAGCATTTCCGCCCAGTCCTGGGCCTCGGTGCCGCCGGCGCCGGCCTGGATGTCGACGAAGGCGTTGGCCGAATCCATCTTGCCGGAGAACATGCGCTGGAACTCCAGCGCCTCGATCTGCTTCTGGAAGCGGTCCACGTCGGCGACCACGGCCAGCGCGGTGTCCTCGTCCTGCTCGCCCTCGGCCAGTTCCAGCAGCTCGGTCGAGCCTTCCAGGCCCTCCAGCACCGAGGCGATGCCGACGACGGTCTTCTCCAGCAGGGAACGCTCGCGGCCCAGGCCCTGGGCGCGCTCGGGGTCGTCCCAGACGTTGGGCAGCTCGAGCTCCCGGTTTACTTCTTCCAGACGCTCCTTCTTGGCGTCGTAGTCAAAGATACCCCCGAAGCGAAACCACCCGGCCGGTGAGGTCGGCGATGCGCTGGCGGACGGGATTGAGCTCGATCATGGCAGTCGGCAGGCTTGAAAACGGCCGCCGATTCTAGCAGGGATGCCCGCTTCATCGCGCCCTGCGGCAACCCGCGCCGCACCACGGCCACGGGCCGCTGTGCCGGCACGACCGCCGGGGCATGCCGGCGTCCACCGGCAGCAGGCGCCGCCGGCATCAGGGCCGGACGCTGCCGTTGTCTTCCTGCAGTTCCGGCTTGAACGGTACGTCCGGCGGCGGACGCGCGGTGGCCGGCTGTTCGTTGAGGTCCGGATCGGTGATGCCGCAACCGCCGCCGAGCTGCAGGATCGAGACCACGCAGTTGATCTTCTTGCCGGTGCCCGGGATCGGGATCGCGACCGACTTGATGCCCTTGCGCACCCAGTCGGCCAGCAGCGACTCGTTGGGCACCCAGTAGCGGTCGAAGCTGGTCGGCTCGTAGTCGTAGGGCGGCCGCTTGAGCCAGGTGCCCGACTGGTCGATGCGGTCGCGGGTCCAGGTGTCGTTGTCCCCTCCCGGGGCGCCGCGGTCGGCCACGCCCTCGCCCACGCCATCGCCCGACCCCGGGCCTTGCCCGGGGCCGGCGCCATCGCCGGGCAACCGCACCCTGCCCTCGCTGTCGAACAGGCCCGGCGCACCGCCCGGCCGGACCTCGCCGCTGCGTGCCTGGCCCCAGTCGTCGCCGGCGCGCGGACTCTGCCAGCCGCTGCCGGCCGGGGCCGCGCTGCCGGGCGGAGCACGGCCGGTGTCCGCACGCGCCTCCTGCTGGCCGGAGCCCGGCGCGGACGCGGCGGCTGTCCCGCTGGCGGGCGTCGGCGCGCGTGTGGCGGCGGGCGCCGGTGCCGGTACGGGGGCCGGTACCGCCGGGGCGGCGGCCGGCGGCGAAGGCATCGCCACCTCGCGCTGGCGCACGGTCGCTTCCGCCGCCTCGGGCATGCGCGCCTCGACCTGCGGAGCGCGAACCGTCACCGGCCGCACCTCGGGTTGCGGCAGCGGTTCGCCGACCTCGCGCGTGCGCAGCTGCACCTCGCGCGGCAGGCGCAGCGGCACATCGACCGGCCGCGCCTGCGGCGCCTGCAGGACCGGCGCCTGCACCACCACGACCTCGCGCTCGCGCACCTGCGGCGTGTCGACCGGGCGCACGGTGATCTCGCTGGGCGTGGTCGGCGGCAGCACGTAGTCGATGGTCGGCTGATCCACCTCGGTGACCTGCACCGGTTGCTCGACGCTCGGCGGCGGCGCTTCCGGCTGCGGCACCTCGCGGACCATGACGTCCGGCAGCTCCGGGACCGGCAGCGCCGGCGCGGCGACCGTCCTCTCCACCGGCGGCAGCGATGGCGCCTGCGGCGCGACCGCCTCCGTTGGCAACGACGACGGTGCCGCAGCCGGCGTCGGCGCAGGTGGCGCCGCCGGGCCGGCCTCGGCCGCAGGCGACTCGCCGGCGGCGGCCTGCGGCGTACCCGGATCGCCGGCGCCCACGAAGCCGACCTCGATCCGCTCGCCACCGCCGCCCTCTTCCGGCGGCACCGGGGGCAGCAGCGACTGCAGGTAGGCGATCCAGGCCAGGAACACCACGAACAGCACGTGCATGACGCCGCTGCCGATGCGCGAGGCCCAGCGCGCCAGGCGTTCGTCCCGCGGCGGCGGCTGCCAGCCCTGGTGGAAGAGGGAGAAGAACGCCGGCCAGGTCGCCAGCTCCCGGCCCGGCGGGATCGGCGTCCCGGGGCGCTCCGCCAGCAGCGCGGCCACGTCCCGGGCCCGCGCATGCGGCTTCGCCGGCATTGCCGGCAGCGCGCGCAGCCACAACGCCCAGCCGTAGGGCATGCGGGTGCTTCGTTCAAGCGGAGGACGCGGCGGCGCTCGTTCGATCAGCGCCTGGACGATGTCGGACGCCTGCGCCACCGGCAGGTCAGGCGGCGTTGCCGCGCGGCATGTACGGTGCCTGGCCGCTGTCGTGGTCGGTCGCGTCGCGCACCGCGGTCACGCCGGGCACCCGCGCGATCAGTGTCTTCTCGATGCCCTGCTTGAGGGTCACGTCGGCCATGCCGCAACCATGGCAGCCACCGCCGAAGCGCAGCAGGACCACGCCGTCGGCTGAGACCTCCTGCACAGCGGCGCGACCACCATGCGAGGCGAGCTGCGGGTTGATCTCGTTCTCCATCACCCAGCGCACGCGCTCCACCAGCGAGGCCGAGTCGGCCGGCACCTCGCCCTTGATCTTCGGCGCGCGGATGGTCAGTTGCGCGCCGGTGCCCTGGTAGACGTAATCGATGTCCGCCCCGTCGAGCCAGGCGACGCTGTCGCTGGCCACGTACAGCGTGAAGCCGTCGCAGTCCACCGCCCACTCGTCGCCAGCCAGCTCGGCCGGTTCGGCGAACTCCAGCCGTGCATCGGCACGCGGGGTTCCCGGATGCACCGCGCTCAGGCGCACGCCCAGGCCGGGAATGGCCTCGCGCTCGACCAGCTTGCGGAAGTGCGCCTGCGCGCTGTCGGAGATATTGATCATGCGGGTATTCTAGCCCCGTCCCGGTGGCGGCCTGCAGTGCCCGGCCGCGCCGTTCAGCCATGCACGACGGAGGTTCCGATGACCGACCTCATTCCGCTGGCGCAGGCGCACTGCCTGCCCCGCAGCGGCCACGAACACCGGCTCGGCCAGGCGCGGGTGGCCGAACTGCTACCGCAGGTGCCGGGCTGGGAGCTGGCCGAGGAAGGACGGGCGCTGGTCCGGACCTTCCGCTTCAAGGACTACCACCGGACCATGGCTTTCGTGAACGCGCTGGCCTGGATCGCCCACCGCGAGGACCACCACCCCGACCTGGGCGTGCATTACGACCGCTGCGTGGTGCGCTTCTCCACCCATGACGTCGGCGGCCTGAGCGAGAACGACTTCATCTGCGCGGCGCGTGCCGCGGCCCTGCTGGAGGACTGAGCCATGAACCGACCCCTCTGCCTTCCCTTGCACGCGGCCGGCCTCGCGGGCGTGCTGGCACTGGCCGCCTGCGGGGGCAACGCGCCGCCGGCCGAACCGGTGCCGGCTCCCACCGCGGTGGCCGCGATCGACACGCCGCCTCCCCAGTACCCGGTCGAACTGGCGTGCGCCGGAATCGGAGGCCAGGCCCTGCTCGGCGTCGAAGTCGGCCCGGCGGGAACTCCGACCCGGATCGACCTGGTCCGCGGCAGCGGCAACGACGAACTCGACCGCCTGGCCAGGGAATCGGTGCAAGGCTGGAAGTTCCGTCCGGCCACCCGCGGCGGCCAGCCGGTCGCGCAGAGCATCCAGGTGCCGGTGAATTTCACCGTCCCGGCGGTACGCCCGGATGCATGCTTCGCCCTGGACGCCGGACGCGCGCCGGCGCCCTGACCGCACGCGCTCAGGGACGAGACCACGCATGTACGACCCGTCGACCTCGGCGGTCCTGGTCGCCCTGGGGGTGACCCTGGCCGCCGGCCTGGCCACCGGCCTGGGCAGCCTGCTGGTGATCTTCGCCCGCGGCCCCAACCCGCGCCTGCTCGCCTTCGGCCTGGCCTTCGCCGGCGGCGCGATGGTGTACGTCTCGCTGACCGAGATCTTCACCAAGTCGGTGGTGTCGTTCACCCAGGCCTACGACGCGCGGCTGGGCTTCACCTACGCCACCTTCGCCTTCCTGGCTGGCGTGCTGCTGATCATGGTCATCGACATGCTGGTGCCCAACCCGCATGACACGCTGACCACCGACGATCCCTCGCTGCGCCAGCACAACCGCGAGTACATCCGCCGGGTGGGACTGATGACCGCGGTGGCGATCACCGCGCACAACTTCCCCGAGGGACTGGCGACGTTCTTCGCCACCCTGGAGAACCCGGCGGTCGGGCTGCCGCTGGCCTTCGCCATCGCCATCCACAACATTCCCGAGGGAATCGCGATCGCGGTGCCGGTGTACTTCGCCACCGGCAACAAGGGCTACGCGTTCGTCGCCAGCCTGCTGTCGGGCCTGGCCGAACCGGTGGGCGCGATCATCGGCTTCATGCTGCTGTCGCAGTTCCTCAACGACGCGGTGTTCGGCGCGGTGTTCGGCGTCATCGCCGGGGTGATGGTGTTCCTGGCCATAGACGAACTGCTGCCAGCCGCCAAGCGTTACGCCCAGGGCCACGAGACGGTCTACGGCCTGGTCAGCGGCATGGGCGTGCTGGCCCTGAGCCTGGTGCTGTTCAAGTGGTGAGCGGCGCCGGCTGAAGCCAAGAGCAGTTCGTTGATGCAGCTCGTGCACATGACTGGACCACGCGCGCGTCCATCGGCTGCCGAGCTACGACGAGATGCGATGGCGAAGAGCGGGGCGCTAGCTTCGGAAGGAGTCCGCCGTCACGCAGGGGGATGGCCCACCCTTCGGGACGACGTCCTGTCTTTACTCAGGGCCGTGGCACATCCCTGTGCCACTTGGTCCATCCCCCTGCGCGACGACGGCCTTACGGCAATGTTGGGCGCGCTTCTCCGGCTGTCGATGCGCTGCGGACACTGGGGGGACTGAGTTCCGGCGATCCCACCCGTCCACACCGCTCCATCCGACCGGCAAAGCCACGCACGCATCGCACTGGTCGCGTCCTGCCGCAGCCCTCCGAAGGCACAAACCCCGAACCGCCCGAAGGCCGTCGTCGCATGGGGGTGTGGCCCAAGTGGCACATGGATGTGCCACGACCCGAGTAAAGACAGGACGTCGTCCCGAGGGATGGGCCATACCCCCATGCGGCGGCGGCCTCCCACCGAAGCCAGCGCACCCGGATGCTCTCGCTGTCTCGCTGTCTCGCTGTCTAGCTATCTCGCCCGCATCGCAGCGCCTTCGCCGTTTCCGGTTGTGCCGCCACAGCCCCACCCACCCATGCGGATCGGAGTTGCGCCGCCACCGGCCCGCTCAGGCCAGCCGGTCCAGGACCTCGCGCAACTCGGGCGCCAGCGGCGCGCTGATCGTGTAGGGCGCGCGCCCCTCGTCGAGGGCGAACTCCAGCGATGCCGCGTGCAGGAACAGCCGCCGCAGCCCGGCCTTGTCGCGCAGGCGCCGGTTGGCCTCCGGGTCGCCGTACTTGTCGTCGCCGGCGACCGGGTGTCCGATGTGTTGCGCATGGACGCGGATCTGGTGGGTGCGCCCGGTATCGATGCGTACCTCGCAGTACGACTGCCCGCCGCGGCGCTCCAGCACCTTGAAGTGGCTCAGCGAGGGCTTGCCGCCGGGGTCGACCTGGACGTGCCGCTCGCCGCCCTGGCGCAGTCCCACGTGCAGCGGCGCATCCACGCTCAGGGTGCCGTCGGGCATCCGGCCGGTGAGCAGGGTCAGGTAGCGCTTGCGGATGCCACCGCCAGCCCCGCCCTCGCGCATTAGCGCCTGCAGCTCGGCCAGCGCCGAGCGCTTCTTGGCGACCACCAGCACCCCGGAGGTGTCGCGGTCCAGGCGGTGGGCCAGTTCCAGGGTCTGGCCCGGACGCAGCGCACGCAGGGTTTCGATGGCGCCGAAGGAAATGCCGCTGCCGCCGTGGCTGGCGACCCCCGACGGCTTGTCCAGGGCCAGCAGGCGCGCGTCCTCGAACACGATCGCCGCCTCGATCCGCTGCAGCAGCCCCGGCGCCGGCGTTCCCCGTTCGGCCTCGCCCTCCAGCCGCACCGGGGGTATCCGGACCTCGTCGCCGGCCTCGAGCTTGCGCTCGGCCTTGGCCCGGCCGCCGTTGACCCGGACCTGGCCGCTGCGGACCAGCTTGTAGACCAGGCTGCGCGGCGCGCCCTTGAGCTGGCCCAGCAGGAAGTTGTCCAGGCGCTGGCCGTCGCGGTCGTCGGGCACCTTGACGGTGCGCGCACCGGCCCGGGCGGGGGCGTCCGTGGGGGATGGGTTCATGGGGGATGAATTCTGTTAGACTCGGCCGGCGATGTAAGGGTTTGATTCCGCTGGAAGAAGCTGCAGGGCCGAAAGCCCGGGCTTCCCGCGATCCCGGCACAGTGCGCGGCCACCGCTCCCGGAGCGGCCATGTTAGCGGCTTGCAGGCAGACCCGACCATGGCCCGGTGGGTCAGAGCACCGGTAGCTGAACATGTCCCGCGCGGCGATCCCGCCGCCGGCCCGCCGTACCCATCAAGTCATTAGAGCAAAGCGCTCCCGCGGCCCGCCGTGGTGTTGCAGCGCTGGAAACCAGGATCCGCCCGGACGCGCCTGCGCGACGGACGGCGAAACCCGCCCCAATGCCCCCGGCGACAGGCGGGATTCCAGAGTAGCGAACGCCCCGGCGTTCCGCGCGGTAGTAGCGCGCGAGGAACGCACCATGAAGCGAATGCTGATCAACGCCACGCAGGCCGAAGAACTGCGCGTGGCCATCGTCGACGGCCAGAACCTGTACGACATCGACATCGAACAGCCGTCGAAGGAACAGAAGAAGTCCAACATCTACAAGGGCCGCATCACCCGGCTCGAACCATCCCTCGAGGCGGCCTTCGTCGAGTACGGCGCCGAGCGCCACGGCTTCCTGCCGCTGAAGGAAATCTCCCGCGACTACTTCCAGAGCGGCGTCGACCCGAACAAGGCCGGCATCCGCGAGCTGCTGCGCGAGGGCCAGGAAGTGGTCGTCCAGGTGGACAAGGACGAGCGCGGCAACAAGGGCGCGGCGCTGACCACGTTCATCTCGCTGGCCGGCCGCTACATGGTGCTGATGCCCAACTCGCCGACCGCCGGCGGCGTGTCGCGCCGGATCGAGGGCGACGACCGCGCCGAGCTGAAGAAGGCGATGGACGCCCTGCAGATCCCCGACGACATGGGCGTGATCATCCGCACCGCCGGCGTCGGCCGCGATGCCGAAGAGCTGCAGTGGGACCTGGACTACCTGCTGGCCGTGTGGCGGGCGATCGCCGAGGCGGCGCTGAGCAAGCCCGCCCCGTTCCTGATCTACCAGGAAAGCCGGCTGATCATCCGCGCCCTGCGCGACTACCTGCGCAACGACATCGGCGAGATCCTGGTCGACACCGAGGAGATGTACAACGACGCGCGCGAGTTCGTGCAGCAGGTGATGCCGCAGAACCTGCGCAAGCTCAAGCACTACAAGGACGACATCCCGCTGTTCAACCGCTTCCAGATCGAATCGCAGATCGAGAACGCGTACGAGCGGACCATCCGCCTGCCCTCCGGCGGCGCCTTGGTGATCGACCAGACCGAGGCGCTGACCGCGATCGACGTCAACTCCGCGCGCGCCACCAAGGGCGGCGACATCGAGGAGACCGCGTTCCACACCAACCTGGAGGCGGCCGAGGAAGTGGCCCGCCAGCTGCGCCTGCGCGACCTGGGCGGCCTGGTGGTGATCGACTTCATCGACATGTCCTCGTCCAAGCACCAGCGCGCGGTCGAGGACCGCCTGCAGGGTTCGCTCAAGTACGACCGCGCCCGCGTCCAGCTGGGTCGGATCTCGCGCTTCGGCCTGATGGAGATGAGCCGCCAGCGCCTGCGCGCCAGCCTGGGCGAGTCCAGCCAGATCGTCTGCCCGCGCTGCGAGGGCCACGGCCGCATGCGCAGCGTCGAGTCGCTGTCGCTGTCGATCATCCGCGTGGCCGAAGAGCACGCGATGAAGGAGAACACCGGGCAGGTGCTGGTCCAGGCCCCGGTGGAGATCGCCAACTTCCTGCTCAACGAGAAGCGCGGCGCGCTGCGCGAGATCGAGACCCGCCACGACGCGCCGATCATCATCGTCGCCGACGAGCAGCTGCACACCCCGCATTACGAGGTCACCCGCCTGCGCGAGAACGAGCTGGGCGAGGAAAGCACCAAGCCCAGCTACCAGCGCGGTACCCCGCGCAAGCTGCCGGTGCACGCGCTGACCAAGGCCCAGCTCAACATCCCGCCGCCGCCGGCGGTGACCCGCGTGGCCCCGCCGCGCCCGGCCCCGGTGCGCGAGGAGCGCGAGGAAGCGCCGGCGCCGGTGGCCGCGACCCCGGCACCGCGCGCACCGGCCCCCGCCCCGGCATCCGGTGGCGTTGTCGGCTTCTTCAAGCGCCTGTTCGGTGGCGATGCCGCTCCGGCCGCCCCGGCGCCGGAACGCCCGTCGCGCGATGACGGCCGCGGCAACCGCAATGACCGCAACGAGCGCCGCCGCGACGGCCGTGGCGAAGGTCGCGGCGACGGCCCGCAGGGCAACCGCAACCCGCAGCAGAAGCAGCGTGGCCAGCAGGGCAAGGGCGGCGGCGGCAACGCCCAGCCGCAGAAACAGGAACGCCAGCAGCAGCCCAAGTCCGCGCAGCCGGGCCAGGCTGGACAGCCCGCCGGCAATCGCCAGCAGCAACCGAAACAGGATCGCCAGCCGCAGCAGCAGAAGCCGCAGCGGCAAGCGGGCGATTCCAGCGAGCCGGCCAAGACGGCTTCGGCGCAGGTTCCGCCGCGCCAGCGCGGCGAAGACGCCGCCGCGCGCCCGGCGGCCACTCCGGCCGACGTGACCGCCGAGACCCTGCTGGTCGCCGCCGTGGCGACGCCGGTGGCCGCACCCGCAACGACCGACGCCACGCCGCCGGTCGCCAGCGACGCCGCGGCAGCCGCGCCGGCGCCGGGCAACAATGATGCGGCGCCGACCGCTGGCGATGACGCGGCGAATGCCGAGGGTGGCAGCCGCCGTCGCCGTGGCCGTCGGGGTGGACGTCGCCGTCGTCGCGGTGGCGAAGCCGCCGGCGCGCTGGCCGAGGGTGGCGCCGAGGGCACCAGCGAGCTGGACGACGCCGGCGATGACGACGCTGCAGGCGAGTTCGCCGAAGCGCCCGCCGCCGCTGCCGCCGGTGGCACCAACCCGGCGGGGCAGCCCGAATTCGACTTCGACGACATCGAGGCGGCCGCCCCGTCTCCGGTGACAGCCGGGTCCGCTCCGGCGGCCATGGCGCCGCCGGCCGACTCCGGGTCCGAACCGGCGGAAGCCCCCGCGGCCAGCGCAGGCGCGCCACCGAGGGCCGTCGACGCCGCGCCGGAATCCACCAGCGCCGGCGTCAGCCAGGCGACCTTCGCTGACGCAGCCAGTGCGATCGAGCCCGCCGAGGCTGCCGCCGACGCGGTCGCTGGCCTGCCGGTGGCCCCGGTGGAGCCGGCCACGCCCGCCGAAGCGGCCGCCGCCACGGCCGCCGAAGCACCGGCCGTGCCCGTGCCGACGGAAGAAATCCGCACGGCCACCGCGCCGGCGGCTGCCGTGGCCCCGGTGCCGCCGTCGGCGTCGCCCGTCGAATCGCAGCCGGAGCCGGCTCCTCCGGCGCCGTTCACCACCGCCGGCCTGTTCGACCAGGTGTCTGCCGCGCCCGCGGGTGTCGAGCGCCGATCCGAGGCGCCGGAAGCGGTCGCCAGCGAGGTGGCATCGGCCGACGAAGACGCGCCCGCCGCGGAAGCCGACGACGACGAGGCCAAGCCGCGCGGCTGACACGCGCCACGCCTGGCGGATCCGCCCTCCCGCGTCGCGGGCGGGCGGAGGCTCTCTTCCCGGAACGCGCCGCGCTGCCGGACCGGTTACCGGCCGCAGGCCCTCACAGGCTGGTGGCGGGATCCATCAGCCCGTAGCGCGCGGCCAGCCGGGCGAGCGCGATGTTGTCCTCGACTCCGATCTTCTCGAACAGCCGCGACTTGTGCGTGTTGACCGTCTTCGGACTCAGGCTCAACCGCCGCGCGATCGCATCCTGGCGCATGCCCTGTACCAGCAGCATCGCCACCTCGAGTTCGCGCGGGGACAGCTGGTCGAACGGTGACTCGTCGCCGCCGACGCTGGCCAGCGCCATGTTGCGGGCGATGCTGCTGCCGAGGTAGCGCTTGCCGCGCACCGCGTTGCGGACTGCGTTGAGCAGTTCGCCCGCATCGCCGCCCTTGCCCACGTAACCGGACGCGCCCACGTCGAGCAGCCGCTTGGGCAGGGGGCCGTCCTCGAGCACCGACACGATCACCACCCGGCACCTGGCATGGGCGCGCACGATGCGTTCGGTGACTTCCAGGCCGCTGATGCCCGGCAAGTGCAGGTCGCAGAGGACCACGTCGGGCTTCAGGGAGCGGATCAGCGGCAACGCTTCCTCGCCGCTTTCCGCCTCGCCGACGATCTCGATATCGGACTGTGCCGAAAGGATCATGCGCAAACCGGTCCTGACCAGCGCATGGTCGTCCAACAGAAATACCCGGATGGTCATCCCGCTCCCTCGGTATGGCCCGGCCGCAGACTATCGCCAGACCTGTCGCCGGGCAAGCGGCGGCCGGGCATACTCCGGGTCCGTTTCCGGGGAAACCTCATGCGCCATTCCTTGCTCTCCCGGCGGCCTTGCCGCCGGTCCGTGCTGCTGCTCGTCCTGGCCGCCGGCCTTCCGTCCGCGGCGACCGCCCACGCCCCCGAGCCCGTCGCAGCGGTCGGGTCGGCCGTGCCGACGACCGCTGCCGCCACGACGGACGCGATCGCCACGCGCTGGCAGGCGCAGGTGGTCGGGATCAGCCTGGGCGAGGACACCGCCGCCCGCGCCTCGGCGATCGGCACGCGCCTGGACGCGCTGGGCCTGGACTGGCGCGAGGAGCCGTTCGAGGCCGATGGACTGTCGGGGCGCAACCTGGTCGTCGACCTCGGCGGCCCGGCCGGTGCGCCGCTGCTGCTGATCGGTGCGCACTACGACCGGGTCGACGTCGGCCACGGCGCCACCGACAACGCCTCCGGCGTGGCGACCGTGCTGGAGCTCGCCCAGGCGTTGAAGGCGCGCCCGCTGGACAACCACCGCGTGAAGCTCGCGTTCTGGGACCTCGAGGAACGCGGCCTGCTGGGCGCGCACGCCTGGATCGCCACGCCCGGGCAGGAGCAGCCTGCGTTGTACGTCAACTTCGACGTGTTCGGCTGGGGCGATACGTTGTGGATGATGACCCCGCAGGACGGCACGCCGCTGCTCGCGGCATTGCACGCGGCCAGCCGCGTCGAGGGCATCGGATTCCAGCCGGGCGACAGGTATCCGCCCACCGACCACCTCGCCTTCCTCAAGGCCGGATGGCCGGCGGTGTCGTTCTCGCTGGTCGGCGGCGACGAGATCGCCGCGATCCTCCAGGCCTTCGACGGCCAGGCGCCCGACCCCGCGCCGCGGGTGATGCAGGTCATCCACTCGCCGAGCGACGATGCCTCGCAACTGGATCCGGCCGCCGTGCCCGAGGCGCTGCGGGTGGTGGAGGCGGGCTTGCGCGCACTGGACGTGACCGCCGTGGCCGAAGTCCCGCGCGCGGAATCCCCGGCATCCGCCGCCGGCGCGTCGGGCGGACCCTAGCCTGCCCACGGCGACGCGGGCACCTTACGGTGAACGCGCGGCGGATGCGGTGGTGGCGGCGTCGACGCCCGGGTGGGCGCGGCAACGGTGGCGGAGAGAGTGGGATTCACTCGGCACCTTTGGTGCCTCGCCCTGCGGGCGGCTGCGCCGTGCAACCGCTGCGCGGTTGTCGAACCGGGTCCTCATCTACGTCCACTCTCTCCGCCAGATACGCGAAAGCCCCCTTGCGGGGGCCCTCGCGTATCTGGCGGAGAGAGTGGGATTCGAACCCACGGTAGTGTCGCCACTACGCCGGTTTTCAAGACCGGTGCCTTAAACCGCTCGGCCATCTCTCCGTATTGCGCGTGCCGCGATCGCCGTGCCCGAGCCTGGCGGCACGGCACGGCGGCGCGATTGTCGCATGCGCGGCGGGGGCGATCAGCCGGCTTCGACGGCTTCGGCCACCGGCGGCTTCGCACCGGCCTTGCCGCCGCAGTTGCCGCAATCCAGGCGCGAGGATTCGATCTGTTGCGGCAGGTGCTCGGCCAGGAAATCGATGAACACGCGCACCGCCGGCAGCAGCCCGCGGCGCGAGGCGAACACGGCGTGGCAGATGCCCTGCGGCAGCGACCATTCCGGCAGCACCACTTCCAGCTCGCCGCGGCGCACCGCTTCGGCGCACACGGTCTCCGGCAGCATGGTGATGCCGAAGCCGTCCTTGACCATGGACTGCAGCAGCGGGAAATCGAAGCCGGCCACGCGCGGCTGCAGGTCCACGCGGCGTACTTCGCCACCGGGGCCGTGCAGTTCCCAGCGCTGGTGGGCTTCGTCCTCGTGGATGCTCAAGGTCAGGTGCGAGGCCAGGTCGGCGGGATCCTTCGGCCGGCCCGCGCGGTCCAGGTACTTCGGACTGGCCACCAGCAGTTCCTGGATCTGGCCGAAGCTGCGCATCACCAGGCTGCCGTCATCGTCCAGGCGCGCACGCACGCGCAGAGCGACGTCGAAGCCTTCGTTGATCAGGTCCACGCGACGGTTGCCGATGTGCAACTGCAGCCGCACCTTCGGGTACTGGTCGAGGAACTTCGGCAGCAGCTTGGGCAGCTGCTGCTGGGCCAGCGCGACCGGCACGCTGACCCGGACCACCCCGCGCGGCTCGGCGCTCAGGCGGTCGACCACCTCGCGCGCGGCTTGGGCCTCGGTGAGCATGGTCTGCGCATGGCGGTAGACGCTCATGCCGACGTCGGTGACCGCGAAACGGCGCGTGGAGCGCTGCAGCAGGCGCACGCCCAGGTCGGTCTCCAGCTGGCTGATGCGCCGGCTCAGGCGCGACTTGGGGATGCCCAGCGCGCGTTCGGCCGCGGCGAAGCCACCGTGTTCGACCACCATGGCGAAGTAGTAGAGGTCGTTGAGATCCTGCATGGCCGCACTTCCATAAATGGAACAGACGGTGGCATGTAACCACCTTTATTCCAATAATGCAACAACAGATAGTGTTCCGGTCGCGGCATCGCCGCCCTTGAAACAAGGAACACCGCCATGAACCTGCTGCATATCGATTCCAGCGCCCTGGGCCAGAACTCGGTCACCCGGGAGCTCAGCGCCGCCATCGTCTCACAGTGGACGTCCACGCTCGACGGCGTGCAGGTCGAGTACCGCGACCTGGACCGCGAGCCCCTGCCCCACCTCACCGGCGGCAGCCTGGCCAAGGCCGATCCGGCCGAGGCGGCCGATGCCGAGCGGACCCTGCAGCAGTTCCTCGACGCGGACGTCGTGGTGATCGGCGCGCCGATGTACAACTTCGCCATTCCCTCGACGCTGAAGGCCTGGATCGACCGCGTCGCGGTGGCCGGCCGCACCTTCCGCTACACCGAGGCCGGGCCGGAGGGACTGGCCGGCGGCAAGAAGGTGGTCATCGCCAGCGGGCGCGGAGGCCTGCATAGCGGCGCGCCCAGCGACTTCCAGGAGCCCTACCTGCGCCAGGTGTTCGCCTTCCTCGGCATCGAGGATGTCGAGTTCGTCCGTGCCGAAGGCGTGGCCTATTCGCCGCAGCACCGCAGCGATGCGATCGCCGCGGCCAAGGCCGCGATCCCGGCGCTGGTGGCGCCGCTGCGCAAGGCGGCCTGAAGCCCGAGGGCAATCGCCGCCGAAAGCGGCAGCCGCGCGGCCGGCGTGCAGCGCGGCCGCCCCGCCGGCCTCGACGGGCGACGCCGGCCCCGGCGGTCCGGCCCCGCGCGGCGCCTGGCGAAACGTACCGCTCAGGCGATGCGTTCGGCACCGGCCATGTACGGACGCAGGACGTCCGGCACGGTGATCGAACCGTCGGCGTTCTGGTAGTTCTCCATCACCGCGATCAGCGCGCGGCCGACCGCCACGCCCGAACCGTTGAGGGTGTGCACGAGCTCGGGCTTGCCGGTGGCCGGGTTGCGCCAGCGGGCCTGCATCCGCCGCGCCTGGAAATCGCCGCAGGTCGAGCAGGACGAGATCTCGCGGTAGGTCTCCTGCGAGGGCAGCCACACCTCCAGGTCGTAGGTCCTGCGCGCGGAGAAGCCCATGTCGCCGGTGCACAGCAGCACTTTGCGGTACGGCAGGCCCAGCTTCTCCAGCACGGTCTCGGCGGCGCGGGTCATGCGCCCGTGCTCGGCGTCGCTGTCTTCCGGCCTGACGATCGACACGAGTTCGACCTTCTCGAACTGGTGCTGGCGGATCATGCCGCGGGTGTCGCGGCCGCCGCTGCCGGCCTCGGAGCGGAAGCACAGCGAGTGCGCGCTCATCCGCAGCGGCAGCCGGTCGGCTTCGACGATCTCGTCGCGGACGATGTTGGTGAGCGGCACTTCCGAAGTGGGGATCAGGTAGCGGCGGTGCTCGCCCAGCTCGGTGGAGAACAGGTCCTCCTCGAACTTGGGCAACTGGCCGGTGCCCTGCAGCGAGTCGGCATTGACGATCAGCGGGACGCTGGTCTCCTCGTAGCCGTGCTCGCCGGTATGCAGGTCCAGCATGAACTGGGCCAGCGCCCGGTGCAGGCGCGCGAGCTGTCCGCGCAGCACGGTGAAGCGCGCACCGGAGAGCTTGGCGGCGGTGTCCGCATCCAGCCAGCCGTGGCGCGCGCCGAGCTCGACGTGGTCCTTGACCGGGAAATCGAAGCTGCGCGGCGTGCCCCAGCGATGCTGCTCGACATTGCCGGCCTCGTCATCGCCGCGGGGGACGTCGTCGGCGGGAATATTGGGAATGCCCAGCGCGATGGCGTCGATCCTGCCGCGGATCTCCTCCAGCCGCGCCTCGGAGGCCTTCAGCTCGTCGCCGAAACCGGCGACCTCGGCCAGCAACGGCGCCACGTCCTCGCCCTTGGCCTTGGCCTGGCCGATCGCCTTGGAACGGGTATTGCGCAGGTTCTGCAGCTCCTGGGTGCGCACCTGGATCGCCTTGCGCTCGGCCTCCAGCGACTCGATCGCGGCCACGTCGAGGGTGTAGCCGCGCGCCGCGAGGCGTTCGGCCAGTGCGGCGGTCTGGTTGCGGAGCAGCGCGGGATCGAGCATGGCGGGGACGGCTTGGCGGACGTGGTCGCGCATTATCGCCAATCGCGGCGGCGCGCGCCCGCCGATGGTTCACCGGCGTCGTGGCAGAATCCGCTGGACCCGTGATCCGGACCGCCATGGCCACTACCCCACGTTCCGCACCGGCCGGCTTGGCCGCGTACCTGCCGCGAGGCCGCTGGCTGCTGGTCGCAGGCGCCTTCCTGCTCGGCTGGCTGCTGTTTGCCGTGGTCTGGCTGGCCGCGCGCCGCGACCAGGCGGTCGCGATGGGACCGGAGTTGCCGGCCGCCGTCCCCGAGGAGTTCGAACCACTGCCGCGCCCCACCCCGGCCGGTGACGCGGCCACGCCATTGCCGCCCGCTGCCGGCGAGGCGCCGCGGCTGGTGGAGGATGCGCCTGCGCCGGCACCGGCGCCGCTGCCGGCCGAAACCAGTCCCTTGCCGCCCACCATCGACGAGGCCGCTCCGGTTGCGGGCGAAGCCGCGCAGGCACCCATTCCCCTTCCGGAGCAGTCGCCCTCGCCGCGTTACCCGAGCGAGGCGCTGCGGCGCAACGAGACCGGCACGGTGGTGCTGCAGGTGCAGGTCGACGCGCAGGGCCAGCCGGTATCGGTGGACATGGCCCAGCGCAGCGGCTCGCGCGACCTCGATCGAGCCGCGGTGGAAGCGGTGTCGCACTGGCGCTTCTCGCCGGCGCGCGACGCCGCCGGCAATCCGGTCGCCGGCACGCTTTCGGTCCCGATCGACTTCAAGCTCGAGTGAGCCTCCCGCTCACGACGCGTGCAACTGCCTGAACGGAGCAATCCGGGTAGGGAAACGTTCAGCGCAAATCGACCCCGCGCTGACATCGCCATGTTGAAACTCGGCCACGGTTCCACCCAACCACCGAGGAGACGCCCATGGCGACCTACACGAACCACTCGCAGCACACGCACGTCGATCCGAACCCCGTCGACGACCAGGTCCAGGCACGCGACGGACGCACCTCCCCGGTGCTGATGGGTGCACTGGCGGTCGCGCTGGTGGCGCTCGGCGTGTGGTGGTATGCGCAGCGCGACGACATGACCGTCGATCCGCAGCCGGCCGTCACCATGGTCGAACCGCAGCTCACCACGCCGGCGGCTACCGAAACCCGCCCGGCTGACGCGTCCGGCACGCGCGACAACTCCGGCGCCGATCGTGCCCGCGCCGCGATCGCCAACCGTGCCCCGCAACCGCTGGCGGGCAACCCGGTACCGGCATATCCGCGCAGCGCCCTGCGCGCCGGCCAGGAGGGCGCGGTGATGCTGCGGATCGATGTCGACGCACGCGGCGTGCCGACCGACGTCCAGGTGGTGGAGCGCAGCGGGGATCGTGACCGCGCGTTCGACCGCGCCGCGATCGAGGCGGCGCGCCAGTGGCGTTTCCAGCCGGCCACCCGTAACGGGGAACCGGTGGCGGCGACCGTGCAGCTGCCGGTCGAGTTCCGTCGCGGCTGATCGGACTTCGCTAGCTGGCCAGGCCGAATCCGCAGCCACGGGCCAGCGAGTCGAAGCCCGGGAACGACGTGGCCACGTTGGCCACGTCTTCCACCCGCACCTCGCCGGTCGAGCGCTGTGCGGCCACCGCGAAAGCCATGGCGATCCGATGGTCGCCATGGCTTTCGATCGTTCCGGCAGCCAATTCGCCCGGATGGATGGTCGCGCCGTCGGGCGTTTCGTCGACGCGCAGTCCCAGCGTGCGCAGGCCGGTCGCCATTGCCGCCAGGCGGTCGGATTCCTTGACCCGCAGTTCGGCCGCGCCACGGACCACCGTCGGCCCTTCTGCGCATGCCGCGGCGGCGAACAGCGCCGGGAACTCGTCGATCATGTCCGGGACCAGCGCCTCGGGCACCTCGATGCCATGCAGCGGCGCATGGCGCACGACCAGGTCGGCAACGGGTTCGCCACCGTGGATGGCGGGATTCTCTTCGACGATGTCGGCGCCCATCAGCCGCAGCGCGTGCAGCAGCCCGGTGCGGCGCGGATTCAGGCCGACCGCGCGCAGGCGCAGCTCCGAGCCGGGCACGATGCTCGCGGCGACCAGGAAGAAGGCCGAGGACGAGAAGTCCGCCGGCACCGCGATGTCGGTCGCACGCAGGCGCTGGCCGCCGCGCAGCCTGGCATGGCCGGGCGAGAATTCGATGTCCACGCCGAAAGCAGAAAGCATGCGCTCGGTGTAGTCGCGCGTGGGATGCGGTTCGGCCACCGACGTCTCCCCGTGCGCGTAGAGGCCGGCCAGCAGGATCGCCGACTTCACCTGCGCGGAGGCGACCGGCAGCGTGTAGTCGATGCCGGCCAGCCGCTGGCCGCCATGGATGCGCAGCGGCGGGGTGCCGTCCTCCTGCGTCTCGATCTTCGCGCCCATTTGCGCCAGCGGGCCGGTGACGCGCCGCATCGGCCGCTTCGACAGCGACTCGTCCCCGACCAGCACGCTGTCGAACGGCTGCGCGGCGAGCAGGCCGGCCAGCAGGCGCATGCCGGTGCCGGCATTGCCGCAGTCCAGCGGGCCGTCGGCGGCCTTCAGGCCGTCCACGCCCACGCCATGCACGATCCGGCGCGACGGCGACGGCGTCTCGATGCGCACGCCCAGCCGGGCGAAGATCGCCGCGGTCGCGCGGGTGTCCTCGCCTTCCAGGAAGCCGTCGATCGTCGAGACGCCATCGGCCAGCGCGGCCAGCATCACCGACCGGTGCGATACCGACTTGTCCCCCGGAATCTCCAGCGTGCCGCGCAGCGGCTGCCCGGCGGTTGCGATCCAATGTTGCGACTGCGACATCTCAGCTCCGTAACGTCTTGTCTGTTGAATCACGTCTGGCGACACATCGTCAGCGGATCATGCAGGCGCGGGCCGGATTCGAACCTGCGCAACTTGTCCGGAAACCGCCAGGCCCGCTCTTGCTTGAACGCCCGCCACGAACCCGGGATGCACGGCCCTGTTCCTCGCCGGACCGTCGGCGCCATGGATGGCGCCGTCGAGCCTCCAGGGATGGATTCACGGCGTGTCCGGCGAGGAACAGGGCCGTGCGTCCGCCGAGGCACGCACCATGCAAAGAAACCTACGGCACCGCCACCGGATACGAACCCAGCACCTTGACCTGCGCCACATGCCTTTCGAGCTCGGACAGCGCCTGCTTCATCGCCTCGTCGTCGACATGGCCGGCCAGGTCGATGAAGAACGCGTACTCCCACTTGGCCTGGTGCGAGGGCCGCGACTCGATCCGGTTCATGCTGATGCCGTGCCGCGCGAACGGGCTGAGCACGTCGAACAACGCGCCGGGCTTGTCGTGGATGAACACCAGGATCGAGGTACGGTCATGGCCCGACGGCGGGAAGATCCTGCGCCCGATCACCAGGAAGCGTGTGGTGTTGTCCTTGTCGTCCTGGATCGGACGCATGATGACCTTCTTCAGGCCGTACACGTGCGCCGCGCTCTCACCGGCAATGGCCGCGGAGTCGTCGGCGCCGCGCGCGCGCCGCGCGCCCTCGGCATTGCTCGACACCGGCACCTTCTCGGCCCTGGGCAGGTTGGTCCGCAGCCAGCCGGCGGTCTGCGCGAACGCCTGCGGATGCGCGTAGATGCGCTCGATGTCCTCCAGCCGCCCGCTGCGCGACAGCAGGTACTGGTGGACCATCAGCTCGACCTCGCCGCAGATCTTCAGCGCCGAGGTCAGGAACATGTCGAGGGTGACCTGGATCGTGCCCTGTCCCGAGTTCTCCACCGGCACCACGCCGAAATCGGCGTTGCCCGCCTCCACTTCCTGGAACACCTCCTCGATGCTGCCGAGCGGCAGGCCGTGCGCCGAGCGGCCGAAGTGCTTGAGCACGGCCTGCTGGCTGAAGGTGCCCTCAGGCCCCAGGTATCCGATCTTCAGCGGCTCCTGCTGGGCCAGGCACGCGGACATGATCTCGCGGAACACGTGCACCAGCACTTCGTCCGACAGCGGGCCTTCGTTGCGGTCCACGACCATGCGCAGGACCTGCGCCTCGCGCTCGGGCCGGTAGTAGTCCACCGCTGCGGCGAGCTTGCCCTTGGCCTTGCCGACCTGCAGGGCGAACGCGGCTCGCTGTGCGATCAGCTCCTGGATCTGGCGGTCGATGCCATCGATCCGCGCGCGGACATCGGCCAGCGCCGGTGCCGCCGCGACCTGGGCTTGGCTGGAAGCGGCCGGTGTACGCGTCGCCTTCTTCGCGCCGCTGCGCGCCGCCTTCTTCGCAGGCGGCCTGCTGGGCTTGTTCGGTGCTGCCATCGCTCGCTTCCCCCGCCTCATCCGTGCCGCTGCTGGAAATCGCGCATGAATCCGACCAGCGCCTGCGCACCGGCCACCGGCATGGCGTTGTAGAGCGATGCGCGCAGGCCGCCCACCGCCTTGTGGCCCTTCAACGCCAGCAGGCCGGCGGCTTTCGATTCGGCGACGAAGCGCGTGGTGAGCGTTTCGTCGGGCAGGAAGAACGGGATGTTCATGCGCGAACGCACCGGCACGGCGACCTCGTTGCGGTAGAAGCCGCCGGAGCCGTCGATGGCGTCGTAGACCAGCGCGGCCTTGGCGGCGTTGCGGCGCGCGAACTCCTCCACCCCGCCCTGCTCCAGCATCCACTTCACCGTCAACCCGAGCAGGTACCAGTTCCAGGTCGGCGGCGTGTTGAGCATCGAATCGCGCGCCGCATGCGAGGCATAGTTGAAAATGTCGGCGCGCGGTTGGCCGGCGCGCTCGAGCAGCTCGCGGCGCACGATCACCACCGACACGCCGACCGGCCCGAGGTTCTTCTGCGCGCCGGCGTAGATCAGGCCGTACCTCGACACGTCCAGCGGCGCGGAGGCGATCGACGAACTGAAGTCGGCGAACAGCGGCACCGTGCCGACGTCCGGCGTGTCGCGGAACTCCACGCCGTGGATGGTCTCGTTGGCGGTGATGTGGACGTAGGCGGCGTCGGCGCTCAGCGACCAGTCCTGGCGTGGCGGGATGTCGCGGAAGCCGCCGGGCTCGCCGTCGGCGGCCACGTGCACGTCCACGTACGGCCTGACCTGCCTGATCGCGGTCTTGCCCCAGTGGCCGGTCACGACGTAGTCGACGGTCTGCCCGGGCGCGGCGAAGTTCAGCGCCAGCAGCGCCTGCTGGGTGGTCGCGCCGCCGGCCAGGAACAGCACGGCGTAGTCGTCGGGCACGGACAACAGGGTGCGGAGGTCAGCCTCGGCCTGGGCGGCCACGCCCATGAATTCGGCGCCACGGTGGCTCAGTTCGACGATCGACGCGCCCACCCCGTTCCAGTCCAGCATCTCGGCCTGTGCCTGGCGCAGGACCGGTTCCGGCAGCGTCGCGGGGCCGGCACTGAAGTTGTACGCGCGCGTCATGAAACACCCGTCACGAAAGGTGCCGTAGTATGCCGCAGTGCAGCGGTTGCGGGCGCAACCAAGGCCCGCCCGCCAGTGCCGCGCGGCGCTGGGAACTGCAGGCTTCGCCAGCGGTCCGACCTGTCGTCCCTCCGGAGTCCGTTCGATGCGCCACTTCCGCGTTCCCCGCATCGCCGCCACCCAGACCACCGACGAGTCGGTCTACCGCGACCGGCGCCGGCTGCTGGCCGCCTTCGCCACCAGCCCGCTGCTGGCCACCCTGCCTGGCTGCGCCGAGGCCGAACCGCCACCGCCGCCGAAGACGACGATCAGCGCCGCCGATGCGAAGGCCGGTTTCAGCACCCGCGAGGAGCTGACCCGCTACGAGGACATCACCACCTACAACAACTTCTACGAGTTCGGCACCGACAAGGGCGATCCGTCGCGCGCGGCCAAGACGCTGCGGACTTCGCCCTGGACCGTCGCGGTGGAGGGCGAGTGCGCCAAGCCGGGACGCGTCGGCCTGGAGGACCTGCTGCGCGGCCTGGCGCCGCAGGAGCGCGTCTACCGGCTGCGTTGCGTGGAAGGCTGGTCGATGGTGATCCCGTGGCTGGGCGTTCCGCTGGGCGAGGTGCTCAGGCGCTTCGAGCCGACCTCGAAAGCCAGGTACGTCGCCTTCACCACCCTGGCCGACCCGAAGCAGATGCCGGGCATGCGCTACCGCTCGATCAACTGGCCCTACCGCGAGGGCCTGCGCATCGACGAGGCCATGCACCCGCTCACCCTGCTGGCCACCGGCCTGTACGGCAAGCCGCTGCCGCAGCAGAACGGCGCGCCACTGCGCCTGGTGGTGCCCTGGAAGTACGGCTTCAAGTCGATCAAGTCGATCGTCTCGATCCGCTTCGTCGAGAAGATGCCCGAGACGGCATGGCACGACCTGCAACCCTCGGAATACGGCTTCTTCTCCAACGTCAATCCGGACGTGGACCATCCCCGCTGGAGCCAGAAGACCGAGCGACGCATCGCCGGAAGCAAGAGCAAGCTGTTCGCCGAGCGCATTCCGACCCGCCCGTTCAACGGCTACGCCGAGCAGGTGGCCTCGATGTACGCCGGCATGGACCTGCGCAAGTGGTATTGAGGTGGCGGGCGGCGCCCACCGGAAGCCGCCGCGCATGAGCCGCCGCCCGCGACCGGCCACGCCACCGGCGGTGGCCTGGGCCAAGGCGGTCGTGCACGCCGCTGCAATCGCCCCGGCCGCCTGGCTGGGCTGGCAGGTCTACGAGGTCTGGCGCACCGGCAGCGACGCGCTCGGCGCCGACCCGGTGGCCGAAATCGAACATCGCACCGGGCTGTGGGCGCTGCGCCTGCTGCTGCTCACCCTGGCGGTGACGCCTTTGCGACAGCTCACCGGCAAGCCGGTGCTGCTGCGTTTCCGGCGCATGCTCGGCCTGTATGCGTTCTTCTACGCCTGCCTGCACCTGGCCGCCTATCTGGCGCTGGACCTCGGTGGCTATTGGGCGCAGATCTTCGAGGAGATCGCCAAGCGGCCCTACATCACCGTCGGTTTCACCGCCTGGCTGCTGCTGGTGCCGCTGGCGGTGACCTCGACCCAGGGCTGGATGCGGCGCCTGGGCCGGCGCTGGGGCCAACTGCACCGGCTGGTTTACCTGGTCGCCGTACTGGCGATCCTGCATTTCTGGTGGCTGGTCAAATCCGACGTGCGCGAGCCCGCGGTCTATGCGGCGATCGCGGCACTGCTGCTGGGCTGGCGCGCATGGCGCCGCTTCAGCGCGCGCCGAACCACAGCAGTGCGCTGAGGACCAGCCCCAGCAACAACGCCGCCAGCAACAGCCACGGCAGTCGCGCCGCCGGCCTGGGCAACGCGCCCGCGCCCGTGGTCGCCTCGGCGGCCGGGGCCGGGCCGTCCGCAGGTGGTGGCGCAGGCAGCGAAGGGAACTCGACGACGAAACGGTGCTGGCCCTCGAACACCACCTGGTCTCCCGGCCCCAGCACGGCGTCGCGGACCGGAATGCCGTTGACCAGGGTCGGCTCGTTGCCGAGGCCGCGCAGCAGGACCACCCCGCCATGCCGCTCCAGCAGCGCATGGCGCGCGGGGAAGGCCGGATCGTCGATGCGGATGTCGGCCTCGCGGGAGGCGCCGACGAGCCGCGACGGTCCCAGGGTGAAACTGCGCCCGTGGTGCTGCCCGCCGACGCCGCGCAGGAGCACGCGCGGGTCGGCCGCATGCTCGCCCGGATCCAGCGGCGAAGGCATGGCCCGCAACGGCGCGCGTACCAGCAGCTCGACGTTGTCGACGTAGACCGCGTCGCCGCCCCTCAGCAGCGCCATCCGCCGCACCGGCCGGCCGTTGACATGGATGCCGCGCGCGCCGTTGGGCACCTGCAGCCAGAGGCCGCGCTGGTCCAGGCAGAACTGGGCCATCAGCACGCCGGCGAGCGCCTCGCCGACGGCCAGCACGCCGTTGGGCTGGCGGACCACGCGGTGGACGCCGGGCGACAACGGATGGTCGGCCTGCTGGCGATTGCTGAAATGGAGTTGCAGCTCGGTCATTGGCGGCAGAGCCTAGCAAATCGCGGCACGATTCCGCTGGCCCGCCGCCGGCCGGGCGGCTAACCTTGCCGATCCGCCTTGCCGCTTCCGCTCCCTGCCATGGCCCGCATCGAGATCGTGCACCTGCACACGCGTACCCCCGACGAGGCGCGACGCATCATCGACGGCATCGCCGCCCAGTTGGGCGAACGCTTCGGCGTCGCTGGAACCTGGCGGGGCGACGCGGTCACGCTGGCCGGCCCCGGCCTGCAGGGCCAGGTCGAGCTGTTGCCCAGCCAGGTGCGGGTCACGGCCGAGCTCGGCTTCCTGCTTTCGGCCCTGCGTGGCCAGGTCGAGGCGGAGATCCGCCGCGTCCTGGGCGAACGCCTGGACTGACCGCGACTCACGCGCCCTTATCGGCCGCGCCTGCAGACTGGCCGGGTCACCCGACCACCAGGAGCGGACATGAGCGCAGACCCCCACACCCCCGGTTTCACCAGCGTGGCCGACCTGCAGGCGCAGGCCGGACGCATCGCCCGCGAACTGGGCGAGAACGCCCACCAGGTCTGGCTGGCCGGCATCGGCGCGCTGGCCCGCGCGCAGGACGAAGGCAGCAAGCTGTTCGAGCAGCTGGCCGAATAAGGCCGGCAGGTCGAAGCCGGCGATCCGCCCGGCTCGGCCGGTGCCGCGGCTCGCCTGGAGGGCATGCGCCAGAGCCTGGATTCGGCGTTTGCCCGGGCCCAGGCCCGCGCCGGCGAGGCGTGGGACGGCATGGGCCGCATGTTCGAACAGCGCTTGCAGCAGGCGCTGCGCCAGCTCGACGTGCCCACCCGCGACGACCTCGATGCGCTCGGAGCCCGCATCGATGCGCTGACCCGCGAGCTGCAGCGCGGCCGCCACAGCGAGCACGCCCAGGCGCCCGCGCGCGACGCCCACGGCGGACCGGGCGAGCCCACGGCCGGCCCGTAGCCTTGGCCAAACACGCGCTCCGGTTTGTTGCACAGCACAACGCGGTTGTGCAGAATCGGAACCGGCCCGCCAGTCCAACCGCCGTTTGCTCCCCTCCCCTCTCGGCTACCGGACTGGCGGGCCTTCTTTCATCCCGGCCCGGCCCATCGGCGGCACCGGCAGGCGTGTAACATCGCGCACCGGCGCAGGGGATTCTTCGCAAGGATAGGCATGTCATCCTGGATCTTGGGACTGGCTCTGGCCGCATTGGCGGCGGTGCTCGCGGTGCTCTATTTGTGGCTGGTGCGGCGTCCGGAGACGGAAACGGCCGCCGGACTGCGCGCGCTGGCGAACCTGCGCTGGCGCGAGTTCGCCACCATCGTCGGCCAGGCCATGCAGCAGCGCGGCCTGCGCGACGCCAGCCTCGGCCCGGAGCCGGGCGGTGATTCCACCAGCAGCCAGTTGCTGATGACCGACGGCGAAAGCCGCTGGCTGCTCTCGTGCAAGCACGGCCTGGCCTACCGGCTGGGGGCTGCGAGCGTCGAGGAACTGGCGGGCGCGATGGACCTGGCCGGCGCGCGTTCCGGGATCCTGCTGACCGAGGGACGGGCCGAGCGCGACGCGCTGGCGGCGGCGACCGAGCGCGGCATCGAGGTGATTGATGGTCGCCGCCTGTGGCCGTTGCTCAAGCCCTTCATGCCGGTGGACACGACCCGGCGCATCGACCGCGACGCCGTCGCCCAGGCCAAGCGGCATACCGGGATCGCCCTGGGCGCCTCGCTGGTCCTGGGCCTGGTGGTGGCGGTGGTGCTGCCACGCATGGAATCGGCGGATGGCGACAGCGCGAGCCCGGCGGCGGTGGCGGCGCCTGTCGCCGCCCAGGCCGCCCCGGCACCGGCACCGGCAGCGCCGGCGGCCGCGACGCCCGCCCCGGACCAGGACGCCATCCAGGACAATCCCGACGACGCCACCCTGCTCCGCTACCAGGGCGACATCGCCCGCACGCTCTCCGACGTGCCCGGCATCACCCGCGCCTACTGGCTGACCCGTGCCACGCTGGTGATCGATCGCAGCGGCAGCGACCAGATGGTCTGGCCTCTGATCTGCGGCGAACTGGAGCGCTATCCGCCGCTGCGCGCCTCGCGCGTGCAGCTCAATCCGCGCCCCGGCAGCGACGAGCCGGTGCGCTGGAGGCAATGCCGGACCATGTGACCGGCAGCGGGCGCCAGGCCCGGGATGCACCGCCAGCAACCGCGCGCCATCCCGCGACAGCACAAACGAGAACGCCGGCCCAGGGGCCGGCGTTCTCGCATCCGCCACGGGAAACCCGGCTCAGGCCGGCGGCCCGGCCTCGTTGGCGGACGATTCCCCGGCAGCGTGCGACGGCATCGGCTCATCCTCGTCGTCCAACGACGCATCGAGCCGCTCGACGGCCTGCAGCGACTCGCCCTCCGACAGCCGGATCAGGGTCACGCCCTGGGTATTGCGGCCGACCTGCGAAATTTCCGAGGCGCGGGTGCGCACCAGGGTGCCGCCGTCGGAGATCAGCAGCACTTCGTGCTGCTCGGACAGCTGGATCGCGCCGACCAGCTTGCCGTTGCGCTCGGTGGTCTGGATCGCGATCACGCCCTGGGTGCCACGGCCCTTCTTCGGATACTCGTCCAGCGGGGTGCGCTTGCCGTAGCCGCGCTCGCTGGCGGTGAGGATGTCGCCCTCGCCGTCCGGCACCACCAGGCTCACGACTTCCTCGCCGGGCGCCAGGCGGATGCCGCGCACGCCGGTGGCGGTGCGGCCCATCGAACGCACCTCGGACTCGTCGAAGCGCACCGCCTTGCCGTTGGAGGCGAACAGCATGATGTCGCTGGCGCCGTGGGTCAGTGCCACGCCGACCAGTGCGTCGCCCTCGTCGAGGCTGATGGCGATCTTGCCGCGCGCCAGCCGGAACGCGAACTCGGTCAGCGGGGTCTTCTTGACCGTGCCGTCGCGGGTGGCGAAGAACACGTAGTAGCCCTCGGCGTACTCGCGTACCGGCAGCACCGCCTGGACCTTCTCGCCTTCCTCCAGCGGGATCCAGTTGATGATCGGCCGGCCACGCGCGTTGGAACCGGCCTCCGGCAGCTGGTGCACCGGCAGCCAGAACACCTTGCCGCTACTGGTGAAGGTCAACAGCGTGTCGTGCGTGTTGACCAGCCACAGCTGGTCGATGAAATCCTCTTCCTTGGTCGCCGCCGCGCTGCGTCCGCGGCCGCCGCGCTTCTGCGCGCGATAGGCCGACACCGGCTGGCGCTTGGCGTAGCCGGCATGGGACAGGGTCACCACCACGTCTTCCGGCGCGATCAGGTCGAGGATGTCCAGATCTTCCTCGCTGGCGCGGATTTCGCTGCGGCGCGCGTCGCCGAACTCCTCCTTGAGGTTGTTGAGCTCGGTGCGGATCACCTCGCGCAGCACGCCCGGGTTCTCGAGGATCTCGATCAGGCCGCGGATGGTTTCCAGCAGCTGGCGGTACTCGTCGGTCAGCTTGTCCTGCTCCAGGCCGGTCAGGCGGTGCAGGCGCATCTCGAGGATCTGCTGGGCCTGGACCTCGGTCAGCTGGTAGCGGCCGTCGATGAAGCCCACGCCCTCGGGCAGGCCTTCGGGCCGCGAGGCCTCCGCCCCGGCGGCGGCCAGGAGCGCGCCGACCAGGCCCGGCTCCCAGCTGCGGCCGAGCATGCGCTCCTTGGCCACCTGCGGGGTCTCCGAGGTCTTGATCAGCTCGATCATCTCGTCGATGTTGGCCAGCGCGACGGTCAGGCCTTCCAGCACGTGCGCGCGCGCGCGCGCCTTGCGCAGTTCGAAGATCGTGCGGCGGGTCACCACTTCGCGGCGATGGCGCAGGAACGCCTCGAGGATCTGCTTGAGGTTCACCAGCTGCGGCCGGCCGTCGACCAGGGCGACCATGTTGATGCCGAACACCGACTCCAGCTGGGTCTGCTGGTACAGGTTGTTGAGCACCACCTCGGCCGATTCGCCGCGCTTGACCTCGATGTAGATGCGCATGCCGTCCTTGTCGGACTCGTCGCGCAGCTCGGAGATGCCCTCGATCTTCTTTTCCTTGACCAGCTCGGCGATCTTCTCGATCAGCCGCGCCTTGTTCACCTGGTACGGGATCTCGGTGACGATGATCGATTCGCGGCCGTTGTCGGCCACCTCGACATCGGCCTTGGCGCGCATGCGCACGCGGCCGCGGCCGGTGCGGTAGGCCAGCTGGATGCCACCGACGCCGTTGATGATGCCCGCGGTCGGGAAATCCGGGCCCGGGATGTACTGCATCAGGCCATCGACATCCAGGTCCGGCTCGTCGATCAGCGCGAGCAGGCCGTTCACCACCTCGGTCAGGTTGTGCGGAGGAATATTCGTGGCCATGCCCACGGCAATGCCGGCCGAGCCATTCACCAGCAGGTTCGGGAACCGGGTCGGCATGACCGTCGGCTCCAGTTCCTTCTCGTCGTAGTTAGGCTGGAAATCGACGGTTTCCTTGTCGATGTCGGCCATCAGCTCGTGGGTGAGGCGCGACATGCGCGCCTCGGTGTAGCGCATCGCCGCGGCCGAGTCGCCGTCGACCGAACCGAAGTTGCCCTGGCCGTCGACCAGCAGGTAGCGCAGCGAGAACGGCTGGGCCATGCGCACCAGCGTGTCGTAGACCGACTGGTCGCCGTGCGGGTGGTACTTGCCGATGACGTCGCCGACGATTCGCGCGGACTTGTAGTACGGCTTGTTGCTGTGCGCGCCCAGTTCGTGCATCGCGAAAAGCACCCGGCGGTGCACCGGCTTGAGGCCGTCTCGCACGTCGGGGAGTGCGCGCCCCACGATCACGCTCATGGCGTAGTCGAGGTAGCTGCGGCGCATCTCGTCTTCGAGGTTGACCGGGATGATTTCTTTCGCCAGATCCGTCATCAGGGCTCTTCGTCAGGTGGTTCCGGCGCCGCCCGCGGGTGTCGCGGGGGACGCAGCGCGGAGGACTCCGCACAATCGCGCGATTCTAACACGATTGCCCGTCGAAACGGAGCCTATTTCCACGCAGAAACAAGCACTTGCGCCCTGCCCCACGGGTCATTTCGGCGGGCCTGGGCGGCCTGCCGGCACGCCCTGCCCGCCGCGCGGATCAGCAGCCGTGCCGGCCTGCGGGAGCCGCCATGCGCGTGGCGGAGCGGGCCTCGCGGCATCAGCCAGGCGAGTGTCCGGCGCAGGTGCCGCGGAAGCGCGCATGGCCGCCCGTCACCACCTCGCGGCGGGCACCCACCATCGTCGATCCCGGTCGTACCGGGCGATTACGCTGCCGATCAGGCGCCGAACAGCGCCCGCATCTTCGCCGTGTCGGGCTGCTCGACCACGCCCTTCTCGGTCACGATCGCGTCGATCAGCGCGGCCGGGGTCACGTCGAACACCGGATTCCAGGCCGCGATGCCCTCGGCCACGGTGCGCATGCCGCCCACCCCGTGCAGCTCGCCTGGGTCGCGCTGTTCGATTTCGATGGCCGCGCCGTCGGGCGTATCCAGGTCCACGGTGGACGACGGCGCCACGACCATGAACTTCACCCCATGGTGGCGGGCGGCGATGGCCAGGGCATAGGTGCCGATCTTGTTGGCGGTGTCGCCGTTGGCGCAGATCCGGTCGGCGCCGACCACGATCCACTGCACCGCCCCGGTCTTCATCAGGTGCGCGGCGGCCGAGTCGGCGATCAGGGTCGCGTCGATGCCGTCCTGCTGCAGCTCCCACACGGTCAGGCGCGCGCCCTGCAGCCAGGGCCGGGTCTCGCCGGCGAACACCTTCGCGATGCGCCCTTCGGCCACGCCGGCGCGGATCACGCCCAGCGCGGTGCCGAAGCCGGCGGTGGCGAGCGAGCCGGTGTTGCAATGGGTCAGCACGCCGCTGCCGGGTGCCACCAGCGCCGCGCCGAGCGCGCCCATGTGGCGGTTGGCGGCCAGGTCTTCGTCGTTGATCGCCTGCGCCTGGCGCTCGAGTGCCTGCCGCCAGTCGCCGCCGGCGCCGGCCAGCGCACGCCGCATGCGCGCCAGCGCCCAGGCCAGGTTGACCGCGGTCGGACGCGCGGCGTTGAGCCGCTGCAGGGCCGGTTCGATCCTGCGCAGGGCTTCGTCGCCGTCGGCGGCATCGACCGCCCGTCCCGCCAGCACCACGCCCCAGGCCGCGGCGATGCCGATCGCCGGCGCGCCGCGCACGGCGAGGTCACGGATGGCCTGCGCGACCTGGTCGCTGTCGTCGCAGGTCACGTGTTCGACGGCGAACGGCAGCTTGCGCTGGTCCAGCAGTTCCAGCGCCTGACCGGTCCACAGGATCGGCCGGATGTGGTCGTAGCGGTCGAAGTCGAAAGTGGTATCCATGCGCGCATTGTAGGACGCACCGGCACCGTCGCCACGCCCGGCCCCGCCCGGAGCGCTACTCGACGCTGAACTGCGCGCGACAGCCCTTGTCGACCCACACCTTCTCCGGCGTCCAGCCCCAGCTGCGACCTTCCTCGCAGGCCATGCCCGAGAGCTGGCGGACCAGGGTCGCGCCGCGTTCGATGGTCGTGCCGCACTCGCGGCGCACCTGGTCCTTGGACTCGCAGGTGAGCAGGCGGGGACCGGGCGGGAACCCGGCATCGCGGTCGCCGACCTCGAACTCGCCCTTGCACCCGCGCGACACCCAGACTTCGTTGCGGCCCACGCCCCAGCTCTCGTCGCGCTTGCACGGCAGCACCGAGACCTGGCGCAGCAGCCGCACCGGCGCCCCACGCAGCGCCACCGGGCAACTGCGGGTGCGTCCGCCGCTGGATTCGCAGCGGATCATCCGGCGGGTCACCACGCCGACCTCGCCGCTTGCCCGGAACTCCGCACGGCAGCCACGCGCCACCCAGACGCCCGCGGCGTCCACGCCCCAGTCCGACTCGCGGATGCAGGCGTTGCCCGACAGCTGGCGCACCAGTTCGACGTCGTTGCGGGTATCCATCGGGCAGTGCACCCGCCTGAGGTCGGACGATTCGCACCGCACCACGCCGTCCGCCGCGACGGCGCCACGGCCGGCCAGGGCCATCGCCGCCGCGGCGACGCACAGCGCCATCCATCGCACCATCGCGCCCGGTCCTCCGCCTACCTGCGCATCGCCTGCCACGTCCATCCGTGCCGCCCCCCGACGGATCCCTGTTCGACCGATTCTGGACCCCACCCCGGAAAATCCGGTGAATGCCCCGCACTCCGCTCAGGCGCGTCCGAAATCGAAGGCCAGTACATCGCCGATCCGGTCCGTGCCCAACAGGGCCATCAGCAGCCGCTCGACGCCCAGGGCCACGCCGGCGCAGTCCGGCATGCCGGACTGCAGCGCGCCGAGCAGGCGTTCGTCCACCGGCGGTTGCACGGTGCCGCGCGCGGCGCGCACCGCGCAGTCGCGTTCGAAGCGCTGGCGCTGCTCGGCCGCATCGGTCAGTTCATGGTAGCCATTGGCCAGTTCGAAGCGGCCCAGGTACAGCTCAAAACGCTTGGCGACCGGCGGGTCGCCATCGCGGACCCTGGCCAGCGCGCACTGGCTGGCCGGCCAGTCGTGCACGACGGTTATCCGGTCGGCGGCGAATGCGGGCTGGATCCGGTGCGTCATCAGCAGGTCGAGCCAGTCGTCGCGGCTCAGGTCCTGCGCGTCGATGCCGATTCCGTCCAGGGGTTGGCGAAGCTGCGCGTCGGCGGCCAGGAACGGATCGACCCCGACCCATCGCAGGAACAGGTCCCGGTAGCTGGTCGACTCCACCTGCGCCCGCCGCCCCACCAGCGCCAGCGCCTGCTGCACCAGCGCGACGGCCTCGTCGGCCAGGCGCACGTGGTCCCACCCCACCCGGTACCACTCGAGCATGGTGAACTCGGGGTTGTGGCGTCCCCCGGCCTCGCCGTTGCGGAACACCCGTCCCAGCTCGTAGCAGTCGCCGATGCCGGCGGCCAGCAGGCGCTTGAGCGGATACTCCGGCGAGGTCCGCAGCCAGCGCCGTGGCGCACCGGCATCACGGTGACCGCTGAAGGCGGTGGTGAAGCTGTCGATGTTCGGTTCGGTGTTGCCGGCCTCCGACAGCACCGGGGTCTCCACTTCCAGCACCCCGCGTGCGGCGAAGAAGCCGCGGATTTCCGCATAGAGGCGCGCGCGCAAGCGCATCGCCTCCAGGCTGCCGCTCGGACGCCAGTCGCCGGCGCTCAACCGTGCTGCTCCAGGAACGCCAGCAGGCGGGCCTCGTCCCAGACCTCGATGCCCAGCTCCTCGGCCTTGGCCAGCTTCGAACCGGCCGCTTCACCTGCGATCACCAGGCTGGTTTTCTTGGAGACGCTGCCGGCCGTCTTCGCGCCCAGCGATTCGAGCCGGGCCTTGGCGTCGTCGCGCCCCATCGAGGCGAGGGTGCCGGTGAGCACCACCGTCTTGCCCTCCAGCGGACCGGCCGGCTGCCCGCCGCTGTCAGGCAGCAGCGCGCGCAGCCGTCCCTGCGCCTGCGCGCTGCGCAGCAGCAGCCCGGCGTTGGAGGGCGATTCCAGCCAGGCCACCAGCGCGTTGGCGGTGTCGGCCGGCAGGCCGGCGGTGACAAGGTTGTGTGCGGGTGCGTCGAGCACCGCCTGCGCGTCCGCGAACGCCGCGCCCAGCTGCGCCGCGCGCACCGGCGTCACCTTCGGGATCTCCAGGTCGACCAGCAGCGTCGCCAGGTCCAGGCCTTCGGCCAGCCTGGAGCTGGGCGGATGGCTGTCGCCGATGCGCACGCCGCGTCCGAGCAGGCGGTCGATCACCTGCTGGTTGCCGGGCTGGTCGAGGAAATGCCCGATCGCACGCGCCACCTCGCCGCCGATGTCAGGCACGCGCTTGAACAGCGGCCACGGCAGGTGGCGGATCAGATCCAGGTCGCCGAACCACTGCGCCAGCGCCTTGGCCGTGCTCTCGCCGACGTGCTCGATGCCCAGCGCGTACAGGAAGCGCGCCAGGGTGGTGTCGCGGCTGCGGTCGATCGCCACGATCAGGTTGTCGGCCCACTTGGTGGCGACCTTGCCGGCCTTCACGGTGTCGGGCGTCGTGCCGTCGCGCTCGTCCGCACGGCGCTTCATCTCCAGCAGGTCGTCCACGCCCAGCCGGTAGAGGTCCGACACGTCCTGCAGGTAACCCAGCTCGGACAGCGACTCGATGTAGCGCTCGCCCAGCCCGTCGATGTCCATCGCCCGCCGGCTGGCGAAGTGGAACACCGCCTGGACGCGCTGCGCCGGGCAGCTCAGCTCGCCGGAGCAGCGCCATACGGCGGCGCCTTCCTCGCGCACGACTTCCGAGCCGCAGACCGGGCAGGCCATCGGCATCGACCAGGGCCTGGCATCGGGTGGACGCCGATCGACCACCACCTGCACCACCTCCGGGATCACGTCGCCGGCGCGCCGCACGATCACCGTGTCGCCGTTGCGCACGTCCAGCCGGGCCACGTGGTCGGCGTTGTGCAGGGTGGCGCGGGTCACGGTGACGCCGCCCACCTGCACCGGCTGCATCAGCGCCCACGGCGTGACCGCGCCGGTGCGGCCGACATTGACCTCGATCGACTCGACCACGGTGGTCTGTTCCTGGGCCGGGAACTTGTGGGCGATGGCCCAGCGCGGCGCGCGCGAGACGAAACCCATCTCGCGCTGCCCGGCATAGTCGTCGAGCTTGTAGACCACGCCGTCGATATCGAACGGCAGCCCGTCGCGGGCCTCGCCGATCCGCTGGTAGTACCCGAGCAGTCCTTCGACGCCACTGACCACCTCGGCCAGGTCGCTGACCGGGAAACCCCAGTCGCGCAACCGCGCCAGCGTTGCCGAATGCGTATCGGGCAGGGTCCCGCCCTCGACCAGGCCGGTGCCGTAGGCGTAGAAGCTCAAGGGCCGCTGCGCGGTGAGCTTCGGATCGAGCTGCCGAAGCGAACCGGCCGCGCCGTTGCGCGGGTTGGCCAGCACCTTGCCGCCGTGCAGCCGCGCATGCTCGTTGTAGCGCTCGAAATCGGCGCGGCCCATGTACACCTCGCCGCGCACTTCCAGCACCTTCGGCCAGCCCTTGCCCTGCAACCGCTGCGGGATCACCGCGATGGTGCGCAGGTTGGCGCTGACGTCCTCGCCGGTGGCGCCGTCGCCGCGGGTGGCACCCTGCACGAACGCGCCGTCCTCGTAGCGCAGGCTGATCGCCAGGCCGTCGAGCTTGGGCTCGGCGGAGAAGACCAGCACGTCGCGGTCCAGCCGTTCGCGGATGCGGCGCACGAAGTCGGCCACCTCCCCGTCCTCGAACGCGTTGCCCAGCGAGAGCATCGGCACGGCGTGGACGACCGGGGGAAAGCGCCCGGCGGGCGCGGCGCCGACGCGGCGGGTCGGCGAGTCGCTGGCGGCCAGTTCCGGGTGCTGGGCTTCCAGGGCCTCCAGCTCGCGCACCAGCGCGTCGTACTGCGCGTCGGTGATGTCCGGCGCATCGTGCTGGTGGTAACGCTGGTTGGCGTCTTCGATCCGGCTGCGGAGCTCGGCGACGCGACGTGCGGGATCGGGGGTGCTCATGCGCCGATTCTACCCGGGCGCTTGCCGCGTCCGGGCCGCTCCCGTAGCGTGCCGGAAGGCTCCCGCCATCACGCGACCATGACGCACATGCCCGATCGCCGCCGCTTCCTCGGCCTGACCGCCTGCAGCCTGGCCACCGCCGGCCTGGCGCCGCTGCTGGGCACCGGACCGGCGCATGCGCAACTGCCGCCGGCGCTGCCGGGCATGGGCGATCCCGATGCGGTGCTGCTCAACTTCAACGAGAACCCGCAGGGTCCGTTCCCCGAAGCGCGCGCGGCGGCGGGCGCAGGCATGGCCCAGGCCCACCGCTACCTGTTCGGGCCCCAGCGCGAGCTGGTGGAGGTGTTCGCCGCGCAGAACCGGTTGCGCGAAGACCAGGTCGCCGGCTATTGCGGCTCCGGCGTGGCGCTGGATTCGGCGGCGCTGGCGTTCACCTCGAAGCAGGCGGCACTGGTCACCGCCGATCCCACCTTCGAATCGCTGGCGCAGATGGCCGGTACCCACGGCGCGCCGGTGGTGCGCGTACCGCTGCAGGCCGACGGCGCCCACGACGTGGAGGCGATGGCGGCCGCGGCCAGCGTGTCGGACGCGGGCCTGGTCTACGTGTGCAACCCGAACAACCCCACCGGCTCGATCACCCCGCGCGCGCGGATCGACTGGCTGCTGGCCCACAAGCCGGCCGGCAGCGTGCTACTGGTCGACGAGGCCTACATCCACTACAGCGACGAGCCGGACACGCTGGACCTGGTCCGCGCCGGCGCCGACGTGGTCGTGCTGCGCACCTTCTCCAAGATCTACGGCATGGCCGGCATGCGCCTGGGCCTGGCGGTAGCCCGGCCGGACCTGCTGCAACGGCTGGTGCTGTTCGGCGCCAACAGCCTGCCGGTGCCTAGCGTGGCGGCCGGCATCGCCAGCCTGCGCCACCCGCAGCACCTGGCCGCGCGCAAGGCCGAGAACACCCGCCTGCGCGAGGAGACCGTGGCCTGGCTGGCGGCGCGCGGCCATGCCTGCCTGCCCAGCCAGGCCAACTGCTTCATGGTCGACGTAAAAGGCGACGGTCGTGCGTTCAGCGCGGCGATGGCCCGGCACAAGGTATTCGTCGGCCGCAGCTGGCCGGCGATGCCGCGGCACGTGCGGGTCACGGTCGGGACGGACGCGGAGATGGCGCGGTTCCGCGAGGCGTTTGCGAAGGTGATGGCCTGAGGTCCACGCACGCGGGCTGCGCAGCCGGTTGCTACACATCCACCGGCTTCGATACCCGCCAGCCGGATACCGGCGCCGTCGATACGCACTGCGCGCCTCGAGAGCCCGCCGCTCAACCTCGCCCAGACGGCGTGGCCGCCGCATCGGCGGCCGCGTAGGCGGCCAGCCGTTCGTCGAGCGTGCCGGCGTGCAGTTCGAACAGGTGGTTGTCGTCGTCGTGGAAGTAGAGCGAGGCGCCCTCGCCTTCGATCCGCCCGCGGCCCGGCAGGATGTCCACGCCAAGCCCCTGCAGCCGTGCCCGACAGGCCGGCAGGTCGGCCGCATCCACCGCGAAGGCCACGTGCCGGTAACTGCGCTCGGCCAGCGGCGCACCTTGCATCGCCACCAGCCAGGCATCACCGAGGACGAAGAACTTCTCGCGCGAGAGCGAATGCTCGCGACCGGCGCTGTCGTAGACCTCGCGCGCGCCCAGCCCTTCGCACAGCAACCGCGCCGTGCGTTCCAGGTCGGCGACCACGAAGGTCACGTGGCTGATGCCGCGCACGGACATCGCCCGTCGCCGCCTACCAGCGCGGCGCCTTGGTCAGCGGCGGCGCTTCGTGCTGGCGGTCGTAGGCGCGCAGCTCGTCGCGGATGTGGGCGATGCGCTGGCGACCGAGCGCGTTGCGGCTGTCGTCCAGGACCACGCCGTCGAGCAGTTCGGCCATGCGCTGCACGGTGGGCAGCATCTTCTCCCAGGCATCGAGCGCCGGCACCGGCGCCGGCAGGGTCAGAAAGAAGGCGATGGCCGGGGTCTCCAGTTCCCGGATCGTGCCCATGTCGAAGCTGCCGGGCTTGATGATGCTGGCCATGCTGAAAACCGGGCCGCGTTCCGGGTGCCCTTCCAGCAGGCGGTGGAACACGCTCATGTGGCCGAAGACCATGCCGGTCTTCTCGGCCGCCACCACGATGTCTTCCCCGCGCAGCACGCTCCCGGCGCGGGCGGCCACGTACAGCGAAACGATCTTGTCGAAATCCTGGGTCTCGCGCCGGCCCAGGTGGCTGGCCGCGGGCGCCGCCGCGCCGCCCAGGCCCAGCTCGGGCTGGCTGACCCGCTCACCGCTGTAGTCCTCGTCCGCCGCCGGGTCGAGCCCGTCGAGCGACGGCTCGCGCCGGGCGCTGCCGTACTCGGGCGTCATCGCCGGCGACTGCCGGGACTCGCGGCGCGTGCCCTGCTGTTCCTTGCGCGGCCTGCCGAAGAACCAGATCGCCGCCAGCAGCAGCAGGCCGACGATCAGGATGCCGATGCGCAGCAGGTCTTTGTCGGACATGGAACGCGTCTCCGCCGGGGGTCAGAAGGCTGCAAGGATGTCACGAGCGGCGGCCGGGGAAAAACCCCGGCGCGGCCGCCGCGGCCGCTCAGGCCGCACCGGCCAGGCGCGCGGCCTCGTCCAGGTCGACGCTGACCAGGCGCGACACGCCCGGTTCGCGCATGGTCACGCCGGAGAGCTGGTGCGCCGCCTCCATCGTCGCCTTGTTGTGGCTGACGAACAGGAACTGCACCTTCTCGCTCATTTCCTTGACCATCGCGGTGAAGCGGCCGACGTTGGCTTCGTCCAGCGGCGCGTCCACCTCGTCGAGCAGGCAGAACGGGGCCGGGTTGAGCTGGAAGATGGCGAACACCAGCGCCACCGCGGTCATCGCCTTCTCGCCGCCGGACAGCAGGGAGATGTTCGAGACGCGCTTGCCGGGCGGGCGGGCCATGATCGCCACGCCGGTGTCGAGCAGGTCTTCGCCGGTCAGCTCGAGGTAGGCGTGGCCGCCGCCGAACAGGCGCGGGTACAGCTGCTGTATGCCGGAATTGACCCGGTCGAAGGTGTCCTTGAAACGGCCGCGGGTCTCGCGGTCGATCTTGCGGATCGCCTCTTCCAGGGTTTCCAGCGCGGTGGTCAGGTCGGTGTTCTGCGAGTCCAGGTACTGCTTGCGCTGTTCGGCCTCGCCGCATTCGTGGATCGCGGCCAGGTTGACCGGCTCCAGCCGACGCATGCGCGCGTCGATCTGGCCGACCGCCTGCTCCCACTGCGACACGTCGGCCACTTCCGGCAGCGTATTGACCACGTCTTCCAGGACCAGGCCGTCGGCGGTGATCGCCTGGACCAGCTGCTCGGCCTTGAGCACCAGCGCCTGCTGGTCGAGCCGGCGCTGGGAGATGCGCTCGCGCTGGGCCAGCGACTGTTCGTCGCGCTGGTGGCGGGTCTGCTCGAAGCCGCGCAGTTCGTTGTCGATGCCTTCCAGCAGCGAGCGCGCCTCACCGAGCGCGCGGTCGGCGCGCACGCGTTCGGCCAGGGCGGCCTGGTGTTCGGATTCCAGCGCCTGCACCGGCGAGTCGCCGGTGCTCAGCTGCGCGCTCAGTTCGCCCAGGCGCGAATCCAGCTGGCCGCGCTGGGCGTCCATGCGCTGCAACGCCTGGGTCAGCGAGGCGATCTGGGTGCGCTGGGATTCCAGGGCCAGCGCCAGCGCATGGGTGGCGTCGCGGCTGGCGCGGGCGGCGTCGCGGGCCAGGTCGCGGGCCTCGGTGCGCTGGCGGCGCTCGGCCTCCAGCGCCTGGCGCGCGGTTTCCAGGTCGCCCATCGACACGACCGCGTCTTCCAGCCGGCCACGGGCCTCGCGGGCCTGCTCGCGACTGCTGTCCAGGGTCTGCACCAGCTGCGCCAGCTCGTTCTCGATGCGCTCGATCCGCTGGCGCGCGGTATCCATGCGGCCCTGCTGGCTCTGCAGCTGTCCCGCCAGCTCGGAGACGCCGCGGTGCGCCAGGTAGAGCTGGCGCTGCGCGTCCTCGCGCTGCTGCTCGGCGGCCAGCAGCTGGTCGCGCAGGTGCACCAGGCGGTCTTCCAGCGCCGCCTCGCGCTGCTGCAGCTCCTCGATGGCACTGCGCAGCGACTGGATCTCGCGCTCGCGCAGCAGTGCGCCCTGCTTGGCGGCGCCCTGCCGCGACACCCGCACCCAGCCCTCGCCCAGCCGCTCGCCGGCGCGGGTGATGATCGAATCGCCCTCGCCCAGGGCCGGCAGCAGCCGGCGCGCATGGGCCAGGTCGTCGGCCGCGTGCAGTCGCGCCAGCAGGCGGCGCACGGCCAGCGGCCCCTGCACCTTGGCCGCCAGCGAGGTCGGCGCGAACGACGCGCTGGCCGTGTCCTCGGCGACCAGCGCGATGCGGCCCTCGCCCAGGTCGGCCAGCGCCTCGACCAGCTGTTCGGGCGCCTCGACCAGCACGCCTTCGATCAGCTGACCCAGTGCACCTTCCACCGCGTTTTCCCAGCCGTCCTCGACGGTGAGGCGCTCGCCGACGCGGGCGGCCGAATCCAGGCCGCGCGCCTTGAGCCAGGCCACCGCCGCGCCCTGCTCCTGGCCCAGGGCGGCCTGCTGCAGGGTTTCCAGCGAGGACAGGCGACCGCGCGCGGCCTGGGCCTGCTTGCGTACCTCGGCCAGCTCGCCCTGGGCGGCGCGCTGCTGCTCCTGCAGGCCGGACACGTCCTGCTTGCGTGCTTCCAGTTGTTCGTTGAGCCCGTCCAGCGCGGACTTCTGCGTCTCGTGCTGTATCTGCGCCTGCTCGAAGGCCTCGGCCAGCGCCTCCAGGTCCAGGCCGGCGCGCTCGGCGGCCAGCGCCTCGCGGCGGCGGTCGGCCTCCAGCGCCTGCCGGTCCAGGTAGTCCACGCGGGTGCGCTCGACCTCGCCGGCACGCGAGGCCTCGGCCGCCTGGCGGCCGTGGGCCTCCCAGCGCTGCTGCCAGTCGGCCAGCGCCGCCTCGGCTTCGCGCAGCGCCTCCTGCTTGAACACGTCGTCCTCGCGCAGCTGCTCCAGCCGCGGCTCGGCCTCTTCCACGGTGCCGCGCAGCGCCTCGAGCTTCTGCCGGTCGTCGGCGATGTGCTGGTCCAGTTCGCCCAGCGCGCTGGCGGCCTCGTCGCGGGCCTGGTTCAGGCGGCTGGCCAGTTCGCGCTGGTGCTGGATCTGCTGCTCGATGCGGGCGAGCACGCCACCGACCTGGTAGACCTCGGCCTGGGCCTTGTTCAACGCCTCGGCCGCCGCCTCGCGGCGCACGCGCCCGGTCTCGATCTCGCGCTCGGCCTCGCGCTGTCCGGCGATGATCTGCTCCAGCTTCGTCTCTTCCTGGGCCAGCCGCTCGCGCAGGGCCTGCAGCTGCACGTCCAGCGCGCGGAACTGCAGCGCCTTCCACTCCGCGTCCTTGACCTTGCGCTCGGCGGCCAGCGCCTGGTATTGCTCGGCCTGGCGGGCCTGGCGGCGCAGGTGCTCGAGCTGCTTGTCGACCTCCTCGCGCAGGTCGTTGAGGCGATCCAGGTTCTCGCGCGTGTGGCGGATGCGGGTCTCGGTCTCCTTGCGCCGCTCCTTGTACTTGGAGATGCCGGCGGCCTCTTCCAGGTAGATGCGCAGGTCCTCGGGCCGGGCCTCGATGATCTGGCTGATCATGCCCTGCTCGATGATCGAATAGCTGCGCGGGCCCAGGCCGGTGCCCAGGAACAGGTCGGTGATGTCGCGGCGCCGGCACTTGGTGCCGTTGAGGTAGTACTGGCTCTGCCCGTCGCGGCTGACCGTGCGCTTGACCGAGATCTCGTTGAAGGCGGCGTACTCGCCCGCGATGGCGTGGTCGGAGTTGTCGAAGATCAGCTCGACGGTGGCCTGGCTGACCGGCTTGCGCGCGGCCGAGCCGGAGAAGATCACGTCGGTCAGCGAGTCGCCGCGCAGGCGGCTGGCCGAGCTTTCGCCCATCACCCAGCGCACCGCGTCGATGATGTTGGACTTGCCGCAGCCGTTGGGGCCGACCACGCCGGTCATGTTGGTCGGCAGGTGCAGCGTGGTGGGGTCGACGAAGGACTTGAAGCCGGACAGCTTGATCGTGGACAGGCGCATGCGGCGATCGATTCCCCGGGGTATGCGGCGCAACGCGCCACCGGAATGAAGTGATTTGGCCAGAATGCGGCGCAAGTGATTGAATCACAACGCCCGCTGCATCCGACCACGGTGTTCGGACCGTGCAGTATAGCCGGCCACGGGCCGGTCTCCGCGGCGGCGCCCCGCGCTGGCGCAGGGCGCGGCTTGACCTCGATCAGGGCGCCGGGACGACCCGGTCCGCGACACTGGCGCACCGACCGACAGGAGCACATGGATGGACCACGACGTCGCCATCGTAGGCGCGGGCCCGGTAGGGCTTTGCCTGGCGCGAGCCCTCGCCGTGCAGGGCCTGGCGGTCGCCCTGGTCGAGCGGCAGCCACAGGCCGCGCTGGCCGACCCGGCCTTCGACGGCCGCGAGATCGCCCTGACCCATGCCTCGGTGCGCCTGCTGCGGGAGCTGGACGTGTGGCAGCGCATTCCGGAGGACGAAGCCTTCCCGCTGCGCACCGCGCGGGTGATGGACCGCGAACTGCCCCACGAGTTGCACGTCCGGCCGCAAGCCGGCGACCGCCTGGGCGACCTGGTCGCCAACCACCTGATCCGGCGCGCGGCCTGGCAGGCGGTGCGGGAAACCGCGGGAATCGACCTCCATGCCTCGGCCACGGTCGCCTCGATCCACGCCGGTGCCGACGGCGCGCGGCTGCAACTGGCCGACGGCACGCGCCTGCAAGCGCGTCTGCTGGTGGCCGCCGACAGCCGATATTCGGAGACACGGCGGGCGCTGGGCATCGGCGCGGAGCTGCACGATTTCGGCAGGGCCATGCTGGTCTGCCGGATCCGCCACGAGCTGCCGCACGGGCACGCAGCCTGGGAATGGTTCGGCCTGGGCCAGACCCTGGCCCTGCTGCCGCTGTCGGAACAACTGGCCGGCGCGGTGGTCACCCTGCCCGGCGAGCAGGCCCGCGCCCTGGCGGCGATGGACGAGGCCGCGTTCGCCGCCGACCTGGAGCGACGCTACGGCGGCCGCCTCGGCAGGATCGAGCTGGCCAGCAGCCGGCACGTCTACCCGCTGGTGGCGACCTGGGCGCACCGCTTCGCGGGTACGCGCCTGGCGCTGGCGGGCGATGCGGCCGTGGGCATGCATCCGGTCACCGCGCACGGTTTCAACCTCGGGCTGGCCAGCGTCGAGCGGCTGTCCGACCTGGCGGCCACCGCACTGCGCGAGCGGCGCGACCTCGGCGATGCGGCATTGCTGGCACGCTACGAGCGTCGCCACCGCCATGGCAGCTGGCCGCTGTTCCAGGCCACCCGCGCGATCGTCGGGCTCTATACGGACGACCGCCTGCCGGCACGCTGGCTGCGGAGCGCGACCCTGCGCGCCAGCGCCGCGTTGCCGCCCTTGCGGCGCGCATTGGCCGACGTCCCCACCGACGAAGGGGCGCGCGACGCGCCGCCCCTGCAGCGCGTGCGGTCGCGCCTGGCACGGATGCGTGGCGCGCGCGACGCGGGAAGGGGAACCGGCGCCCACTGAGCGCGGCCGGCTGCCGCGCACCAGGCAGCCTGTCCAATCAGGCTGGCCGCAGGGCTCGCGCCCTGGCCGTTGCCGTCACCTCAGCCGCGCTGCCGGTCGATCCACTCGACGAAGCGGTCGACGAAGTCCTCCAGGAACTCGCGCGTATCCTGCCGGGTCACCCGGCCATCCTCATCGACCAGCCCGTCCTTGAACTGCAGGTAGGCCTCGGGCTGCGGCATCACCGCCATGTCCAGGTAGGACAGGATGTTGCGCAGGTGCTGCTGGGCCATCGCCGTGCCGATCGCCCCGACCGAGGCGCCGATCACCGCCGCCGGCAGCCCTGCGAACGCACTGTCGCCGTAGGGACGCGAGGCCAGGTCGATCGCGTTCTTGAGCACGCCCGGTACCGACCGGTTGTATTCGGGGGTGACGAACAGCACCGCGTCGGCGGCGCGGACCTGCGCCTTCAGGGCAATGCCTTCCTGCGGGTAGTCGCCGTCGAAATCCTGGTTGTAGAACGGCAGCGAGCCGATATCGACGTGGTCGAATTCCAGCCGGTCCTCGCCCAGCCGTTCCAGCGCGCGCGCCAGCTGGCGGTTGAACGAGCCTTCGCGCAGGCTGCCGACGAATACCGCGATCTTGCGCTTGTCCATGGCTGGATCCTGTTGGGGGAACAAGACCCGGATGCTAGGCAAAACGGTGCCGGCAGCAGGTGAAGAAGCCATTCCCGCGGCGGGACGTTTGCCCCGCTCGCCCTGGTGCACTTGCGACGCTTCCGTAGAGCGGGGCTTGCCCCGCTGCCTTGCCTCGATCGCGTCGTCCGGAAAGCAGCGGGGCAAGCCCCGCTCTACGGGATCAACCGGCCAGTTCGGCGGCCGCGGCGACGATGTCGTCGTCGCCGGGAATCACCAGGAACGCCGCGCCGGCCAGCGGGGTGTAGGTGTCGGCGCCGACCACGCGCCGGAACGGCCGCGACCGGTAGCCGCCCTCGGCGATCGCGGTGATCACGCCCTCGCCCACGCCGGCGCTGCGCCGGCCCTCGTCCACCACCAGGATGCGTTTGGCCGTCGACGCCTGTTCGGCGATAAAGGCCTCGTTGAGCGGCACCAGCCAGCGCAGGTCCACCACGCGTACCTTCCAGCCGTGCGCCTGTTCGATCCGGCGCGCGGCGCGCAGGCTCATCGGCACGCCGTTGCCGTAGGTGAACACGACCAGGTCGTCGTCCTGCCCCGCCCCTGCACCGGAGGGATAGACCCGGCCCTCGCCCAGCACCATCGCCTGCCCCTGCTCCGGGTACGGGAACAGCCACTGGCCGTCGCCGGCTTCGTGCAGGTCCTTGGTCATGTACAGCGCGATCGGTTCCAGGAACACCGCCACGCGGCCGTCGACCTTGGCCAGGGCCGCCAGCGTGCGCAGCATCGTCGCCGCGTCGTCGCCGCGCGAGGGACAGCCGACGACGATGCCGGGGATGTCGCGCAGGGCGGTGATCGAATTGTCGTTGTGGAAGTGGCCGCCGAAGCCGCGCTGGTAGCCCAGGCCGGCGATGCGCACCAGCATCGGGTTGCGGTACTGGTCGTTGCTGAAGAACTGCAGGCTGGCCGCCTCGCCGCGGATCTGGTCGCAGGCGTTGTGGAAATAGGCCAGGTACTGGATCTCGGGCAGCGGCAGCATGCCCATGTTGGCGTAGCCCTGGGCCAGGCCGAGGATCATCGTCTCGTCCAGCAGCGTGTTGAACACGCGCGCGCCCTTGAACGCCTTCTGCAGGCCCCTGGTGACCGTGTACACGCCGCCCTTCTGCGCCACGTCCTCGCCGAACAGCAGCGTTTCCGGGTACTTGGCCATCAACTCGTGCAGGGCCTGGTTGATCTGGATCGCCAGGTGCCGCGGCACCTGCTTCTCCGGCAGCCTGTCCTCGCCGCCATAGGCGGCGATGCGCGCCTGCTCCGGCGCCGGACGCGCGGCCTCGGCGGCCACCGCGGCCGGGGTGTAAGGCGCCAGGGGCGCGACCACGTCGGCCAGCGACGCCAGCCGCGGCCGGCGGTCGGCCTCCTCGGCCGCCGCGAAGCAGCGCTTGCGCGTGGTTTCGTACAGTTCCAGCAGCTCGTCGGCGCCCATCAGCCCGGACTCCAGGGCGATGGCCGCGCTGCGCAGCAGCGGGTCGGTCGCTTCCACCGCGCACAGCTCCTCGATGCTGCGCCACTCGATCTCGAAATCGGTGCCGGCGTGGCCCATGATCCGGGTCGTGCGCAGGTGCAGGAAGGTCGGCCGGCGGGTGCGGCGGCAATGCTCCACCGCCGCCTGCACCTGCCCGTAGCCGGCGGCCAGGTCCAGGCCGTCGGCATGGAAATAATCCAGGTCGGGGCGATGGCGGAAATTGCGACCGATCCAGCCGTCGGGCGTCTTCACCGAGATGCCGATGCCGTTGTCCTCGCAGACGAACAGCACCGGTGCCGGCAGGCCCTGGTAGGCGGTCCAGGCGGCGGCATTGAACGCGGTCTGGGCCGTGGCGTGGTTGCTGGAAGCGTCGCCGAAGGAACAGATGGCGATGCTGTCGGCCGGCACCGGCAGCGCGTGGCCGATGCGCCGCGCCTGCTCGATGGCCACCGCCGTTCCCAGCGCCTTGGGCAGGTGCGAGGCGATCGTCGAGGTCTGCGGCAGCACCCACAACGGCTTGCTGCCCCACACCTTGTGCCGGCCACCGGACGCCGGGTCCTCGGCGCTGGCGGCGAAGCTCAGCGCCGAGTCCATTACCGGGTCCATGCCGGGCAGCTTGCGGAAGCGCTCGGCCATGAAGCCGCCGCTGCGGTAATGCAGGAACGCCGGATCGGTATGGCGGGCCAGCCGGGCCACCATCGCGTTGCCTTCGTGGCCGCTGCTGCCGATGGTGTAGAAGACCTTGTTCTGCACGCGCAGCACGCGCGCCATCAGGTCCAGGTGGCGGCTGACCAGCTGCGATTCGAGCAGTTCTCGGAAGCCGCGCGCATCCAGCGCGCTGCCCGGCAGCACCGGATCGCCGTCGCGCGGCCGCGGCGCCGGCGTGCCGCGCCAGGCGCGGACGAACTCGCTGAAGTTGCGGTCGCAGATCTCGGCGCGGTTGATGCCGCGTTTCCAGGCGGGAATGGTCGGGGTAGAGGCGGCAGCGTTCATCGGGGTCTTCTGGTTCAATCGGTCGAGGCCAGCCGCGCAGTCGCTTCGTCGTCCAGCGGCGGCATCGGCACGAAGCCGGGCGTGGCGCGCACGCGCTCCAGCCAGGCGCCGATGCGCGGGTACGCGGACAGGTCGAAGCCGCCGTCGCCGGCGCAGTGGGTGTAGGCGAACAGCGCGATGTCGGCGATGCCGTAGGCCGCGCCGGCGAACCAGTCGGCCGACTGCAGGTGCCGTTCCATCACCGCCAGCGCCTGGTGGCCGCGCTCGCGCAGGCGCGGCAGGTCGGCGCGCCGCGGCGAATCGACCGGCGTCCAGCCGCGGATGAAGCGGGCCACGGCGATGTACGGCTCGTGGCTGTACTGTTCGAAGAACATCCAGGAAAGCGCCTGCGCCCGCTGCCAGGCATCGGCGGGCACGAAGCCGGTGCCTTCGGCCAGCCAGCACAGGATCGCGTTGGATTCGACCAGCACGCGGCCGTCTTCCAGTTCGATCAGCGGCACCCTGCCGTTGGGGTTCCTGGCCAGGAACGCCGGAGTGCGGGTCCCGCCACGGGCGCTGTCGACCTCGATCCAGCGGTAGTCGCGGCCGAGCTGCTCCAGCAACAGGCGCAGCTTGTAGCAGTTGCCGGACATGGACATGCCGTAGACGGTGATCACGCTGACTGCTCCTTGCGCGCCCGCCATTCGGCGCGGGTCTGGCCCCAGATTTCCACCGGCTTTTCGTGGCTGGGCTCGGGCAGGCGACCCATGCCGATGAAGCGCGAGCCGAGCTTGGCGGCCACCGCCTTGGAGCTGGCGTTCCCCGGCGCGATGGTATGGATGACTTCGCTCCAGCCCAGCGTGTCGAACGCCCAGGCGGTGCACGCGGCGGCCGCCTCGGGGGCGTAGCCGCGTCCCCAGCGCTCGCGCACGATGCTCCAGCCGACCTCGGTCCCCGGCCAGCCTTCCGGCTGCCACGGCCCGACCCGGCCGACCCACTGGCCCGTGTCCTTCTCGACCACCGAGAACATCGCGAAGCCCTTCAGGTGCCAGGCGCCGACCATGGCCGCCAGGCCGCGCCAGGCCACCGGGCGCGGCTGCACGCCACCGAGGTGGCGGGTCGCCTCGACGTCGGCGAGGAACGCGGCCCACGCCTCGAAGTCCTCCTGCCGCGGCAGGCGCAGCAGGAGGCGTGGGGTTTCCAGTTGCAGCGAGGAACGGTCCATGGCGTGGAGCCCGTCGAAGGAGCGCGCTGGGCGCATTGGCGCGCACGCGCGGCAGCCCGTCGCGGGCCGCCGCGGCGCGGCCGGTCAGAACGCGCTCAGCCCCGTGAGCTCGCGCCCGATCACCAGCTGGTGCACGGTCTCGGTGCCCTCGTAGGTGATCACCGACTCCAGGTTGAGCGCGTGGCGGATCGCCGCGTGCTCGGTGGTGATCCCGGCGCCGCCGAGCAGGTCGCGGCATTCGCGCGCGATGTCGATGGCCATGCGGCAGTTGTTCCACTTGGCCAGCGAGACCTGCTGCGGCTGCATGGTGCCGGCATCCTTGAGCCGGCCCAGCTGCAGCACCAGCAGCTGCGCCAGGGTGATGCGGCGGGCCATCTCGGCCAGCTTGATCTGCGCGCTCTGGGTGGCCGCCACCGGGCGTCCGAACAGGATGCGCTCCTTGGAGTAGTGCAACGCTTCGTCCAGGCAGGCGATGGCCGCGCCGATCGGCCCCCAGGTGATGCCGTAGCGGGCCTGGGTCAGGCAACCCAGCGGGCCCTTGAGGCCCTTCACGTTGGGCAGGCGGCTGGAATCGGGCACGCGCACGTTGTCGAAGAACAGCGAGGAGGTCACCGACGCGCGCAGGCTCATCTTGTGCTTGATCTCCTGGGCGGTGAAGCCGGGCGTGCCCTTCTCCACCACGAAGCCCTGGATGCCGTCGTCGGTCTGCGCCCAGACGATGGCGATGTCGGCCAGGTTGCCGTTGGTGATCCACATCTTGGAGCCGTTGATCACCCAGTCGCCGCCATCCTTGCGGGCGTGGGTCTTCATGTTGGCCGGGTCCGAACCGCCGTGCGGTTCGGTCAGGCCGAAGCAGCCGATGACCTTGCCGGCGGCCATGTCCGGCAGCCAGCGGCGGCGCTGTTCCTCGCTGCCGTAAGCGTAGATCGGGTACATGCACAACGACGACTGCACGCTGACGAAGCTGCGGATGCCGCTGTCGCCGCGCTCGAGTTCCTGGCAGATCAGGCCGTAGCTGACCGCATTGAGGCCGGCGCAGCCGTATTCCTCGGGGAGCGAGGAACCGAGCAGGCCCAGCGAGGCGACCTCGGCCACCAGCTCCTTCGGGAAGCGGCCCTGGTCGAAGGCCTCGCCGATGATCGGCAGGACGCGCTCGTCGGTGAAGCGGGCCACGGCCTCCTGGACGGCGCGCTCCTCGTCGCTGAGCAGGGAACGCACATCGAACAGGTCGTACGGGGACAGGGCCATGACGGAAACCGGTGTTGGGATGGTTGCGATTGTATCGGCCCAGCCACGGCGGCGGGCAACGCGGGGCCGCACGCGCTCAAAAAAAGGGGTATCCGGAATCTGGTGTGGGTTTCAGGGTTTATGGCTGTTGTAGCTCTCATTTCAAAAGACGGATTCTAGTGTTGGAACCGAGAACGAGCATGCTAAGCTAGAAACCGGATTTCAGTGTGGGCTCGCCCAGGTGTTGAGTGACCGATTTTCTGCAGTTGCGTAGCCTCAATACACTTGAAGTCGTAGGCGATGACGAGCGCTATGTCGTCAAGGCTGAAGGCGTTGCGCCAGTGGCAACCTGCCCGCTGTGCAAGGTCGGACGTTTGCACGGTCACGGCTCACAAGAGCAGTCGTTTCAGGATACGCCGACGCACGGCAAGCCGGTCGTGGTGTTCATCCAGCGCAGGCGATATCGCTGCATCTCGTGCAATAAGACGCTCTTCGAGCCTGTCGCCGATCTCGACAGCAAGCGTCAAGCCACGGCCCGCCTGGTGCGTTATATCCGTAAAGAGAGCTTCACCAAGACCTTCGCGGCGCTGGCGCGCGAAGTGGACTTGGACGAGAAGACGGTCCGCCACGTCTTTGACGACTTCATCGAGGAGTTCGAGGCCAAGGTCCGGTTCCGGACGCCCCGCATCCTGGGGATCGACGAGCTCAAGATCATCGGCCAGTACCGGGCGATGATCACCAACATCGAACGCAAGACGGTATTCGACCTCCGGCCGAGCCGGGCCAAGGCCGACCTGTTGCCCTATTTCCGCAACCTGCGGGACAAGGACACCATCGAGTGGGTGGCGATGGACATGTACCACGTTTACAAGCAGGTGGTGCGTGCCACGCTGCCGCAGGCGCGGATTGTGGTCGATCGTTTCCATATCCAGCGGATGGCCAATGACGCGCTGGAGAAGCTGCGCAAGCGCATTCGCAAGGATCTGCCGGCTCGGCAGCGCCTCAAGCTCAAGGATGAGCGCTTCCTGTTGCTCAAGCGGCAGCACGATCTGAAGGGCGCAGACATGACACGGGCCCTGGAATGGTTCCGCCAGTTTCCCCAGCTCGGGGAGGCGCACGCCCTCAAGGAAGGCTTCTTGTCGATCTGGGATCACAAGAGCCGTCCGGAGGCTGAAGCGGCATGCGCGACGTGGTTAGGCAACATTCCGCCGGAGCTGGCGGCCACGTTCAAGGATCTGACCACCGCCGTGCACAACTGGCACGACGAAATCTTCTCTTACTTCGAACAACCCATTACCAATGCCTATACTGAATCCGTCAACCGACTGGCCAAAGACATGAACCGCATGGGCAGGGGCTACAGCTTCGAGGTGATTCGGGCGCGGATGCTCTACAACGAGAAGGCGCGCAAGGACGGGGCCGTAGTCGAGACCGTAGATGTCGATGATGACCAGGTATCAACGAACTTCGAGTTCCAGCGAATGACGATGGCATCGATCCGCAAGAAGCAGGTCAGACGCGTGGTCGAATATGGACCTTACATTCCGACGTTGGTGCGGCTGCTCGAAGAGGGGTATTTCGAGTAAACCTTGACCCATCGCACAAGCCCCGAAGCTTCAACCTGGGTGTTTGGCTCAACGGATGAAGCTGAGCATTTGGGCCTGAACGCTCAGCACAGCACTACCCCGCGCAGCAGGACAGTTGCTTCACATCCGTGGTGAAAGTCTGCGCTGCGAGCTTCAGTCCCTCGACCATGGTCAGGTAAGGGAACAACTGGTCGGCCAGCTCCTGCACCGTCATCCGTGCCCGGATGGCGAGCGCGGCCGTCTGAATCAGTTCGCCCGCCTCGGGGGTCACCGCCTGCACACCGAGCAACCGGCCAGTGCCGGCTTCCGCGACCAGCTTGATGAAGCCACGTGTGTCGAAGTTGACGAGCGCCCGGGGCACGTTGTCGAGTGTCAGCGTGCGGCTGTCGGTCTCGATGCCGGCATGGTGTGCTTCGGCTTCGCTATAGCCCACGGTGGCGACCTGGGGATCGGTGAACACGACCGCCGGCATCGCCGTCAGGTCCAGCGCCGTGTCGCCGCCGGTCATGTTGACCGCGGCGCGGGTACCGGCCGCCGCTGCGACGTAGACGAACTGCGGCTGGTCGGTGCAGTCGCCCGCGGCGTAGATGTGCGGTGTGGCGGTGCGCATCCCATTGTCGATGATGATGGCGCCCTGCGCGTTGACCGCGACACCTGCCGCGTCGAGATCCAAGGCGCGGGTGTTCGGTGTGCGGCCGGTGGCGACCAGCAGTCGGTCAGCGCGCAGTTCGCCGCGCCCGGTCGTGAGCACGAATGCTCCGCTTGCAAAGGCCACCTCACTGGCCTGCGTGTGCTCCAGCACTTCGATGCCTTCGTTGCGGAACGCGGCCGTGACGGCTTCACCTATAGTGGGATCTTCGCGGAAGAACAGCGTGTTGCGCGCCAGGAGAGTCACCTTGCTGCCGAGTCGGGCAAAGGCCTGCGCGAGTTCGACCGCCACCACCGACGAACCGATCACCGCCAGCCGCTCGGGAATACGGTCGCTGACCAGCGCCTCGGTGGAGGTCCAGTAGGGGGTGCCCTGCAAGCCGGGGATCGGCGGAATCGCCGGGCTGGCGCCGGTGGCGATCAGGCAGCGGTCGAAGGCGACTGCGCATTCGCCGCCTTCTGCCAGTTGCACGTTCAGATGGCGGTCGTCCAGGAAGCGGGCGTCGCCGCGTAGCACGGTGATGGCGGGAGTGCTGGCCAGAATACCTTCGTACTTGGCGTGACGCAGTTCGTCGACGCGCTCCTGCTGCTGCGCCAGCAAACGCTCGCGCAGGATCGCCGGCGAAGCGGCCGCAATGCCGTCGTCGAACGGACTCTCGCGCCGTACATGGGCGATATGCGCGGCACGGATCATGATCTTGGACGGTACGCAGCCGACATTGATGCAGGTACCGCCGAGGGTGCCTCGCTCGATCAAGGTGACGCGCGCTCCTTGCTCGACGGCTTTCAGCGCCGCCGCCATCGCCGCGCCGCCACTGCCAATCACAGCGACGTGCAATGCCGGCTCTGCATCTCCGCGCTTCGGCTCGCCGTTTAACCCGCCCAGCGTCTTGTTCAACAGGTCCGCAGGCTTGCTCGGCCTGTCGGCAGCCTGCGCCCGGTAACCGAGTGCAGACACGGCGGCGACCAGCGGTGCCATCTCCAAATCGGCGCCCGCATCAGCCGTGATTTCAGCCCGCCGTTGCGGATAGGACACCGCTGCCGAACGCACACCGGGGACCTTCTCCAAAGCTTGCCGGACGTGCTCGGAGCACGCCCCGCAGGTCATGCCATCGACGTGCAGTGTGATCGCCTCGGTCATGGGACGATCACTTCTTGACCGTGGAAGGGTAGCCTGCGTTCTCGGTGGCTTTGGTCAAGGCGGCTGGCGTCGTCTTGGTGTCGTCGTAAGTCACCACCGCTTCCTTGGGCTCCCAGGTCACCTTGGCTTCAACGACGCCTTCGACCTTGGACAACGCCTTCTTGACCGTGATCGGACAGGTGGCGCAGGTCATGCCCGGTACCGACAGCGTGACGGTTTTGGTGGCGGCCCAAGCTGGAGCGCTCAGGGCTACAGTCAAAGCGAACAGTGCGACAAATTTCTTCATGACAGTCTCCTTCAGTAGAACAGGGGCATGACGTAGGGGAACGCGAGGGCGATCAGTACCAGGGCGGACACGATCCAGAAAATCACCTTGTAGGCTGTTCGCACCTGGGGCACGGCACACACGTCGTCCGGTGCACAGGCGCGGGCGGGCCGGAAGATGCGGCGCCAGGCGAAGAACAGCGCGACGAGCGCGGCGCCGATGAAGATCGGCCGATACGGTTCGAGCGCGGTTAGGTTGCCGATCCAGGCGCCAGAGAAGCCTAGCGTGATCAGCACCAGCGGGCCGAGGCAGCAGGTCGAGGCAAGGATGGCGGCCAAGCCGCCGGCAGCCAGTGCACCGCGGCCGTTGCTAGGTTTTGCCATGAGGGTCTCCTTCCGGGACTTTGCGTGATGCGCTAACGTTACTTCCGTAGCCAAGTACGGAGTCAAGCGCCATGATGAACATCCCGGAAACCCTGACCATCGGGGCCTTCGCCAAAGCAGCCGGGGTCAACGTGGAGACCATCCGGTTCTATCAGCGCAAGGGCTTGCTGCTGGAGCCGGATCGGCCCATCGGCGGCATCCGCCGCTATGGGCCGACGGACGTGGACCGGGTGAAGTTCGTGAAGTCCGCTCAGCGCTTGGGCTTCAATCTGGACGAGGTTGCGCAATTGCTCAAGCTGGAGGACGGCACCCATTGCCACGAGTCCGCCGACCTCGCGGCAGCGCGGCTGGCGGATGTGCGCCTGCGGCTGGCCGATCTCCAGCGCATGGAGTTGGCGCTATCCCAATTGGTCAAGGCATGCAGTTCGAGCCAAGGCAAGGTGACCTGCCCACTGATTGCTTCCTTGCACCGACATGCGCCAGCAGGAAAAACCCACACTGAAGGCTTGAAACGGACGAGCCTGCGAAACTAGAAACCTACAAGCAAGAACAGTCAGACAAGCAAGTGCTTTAGCTGTCGTCCCACACTAAAATCCGGATACCCAAAAAAAGAAGGCCGGCATGGTGCCGGCCTTCCCGTCCTGCGATCGACTGGGCGATCCGCCGCCCCGCCGGCGTGGTTACTGCCGGGTCGCGCCCTCCGGCGCCTCGGCCACGGCGGTCGCCGTCACGATCTGGCCGTCCACCACCGGCAGGCGGTCGGTCTCCGGCTTGCTGTCCATCCGCAGCGTGCCTTCCCGGTCGTTGTAGCGATAGGTCACGTCGTAGCCGACGACCTTGTCGGTGTTGCCCAGCGCCACCCGGTCGCCCGGCTTGCTCGCCATGCGCATGGTGCCGGTGGTGCCGTCGGCGTTGCGGTAGGTCACGTTGTAGCCGGTCACCTTGCTCGACTCGGACACGGCCTGCTCGGTGTGGCACTGGCGCTCGGTGCGGGTCACGACCTTGCCGCCGACATGGCGCTTGTCGACCTGGTTGCCGACCACGCCGCCGGCGATCGCGCCGGCCGCGGTCGCGGCCTTCTTGCCGCTGCCGCCGCCGACCTGGTTGCCGAGCAGGCCGCCGATGACCGCGCCGGCCACGGTGCCGCCGACGTTGCCGTCCCGCTCGGGCAGCCGTTCCTCGACCACCACGTCCTCGCAGACTTCCCTGGGTACGCTGGTCTGGGTGGTTTCGCGCACCGGCTCGGTGCCGATCACGGTGGCGTAGAGCTTCTCCTTCTGGGTTACCGGATCGACCTTGACGATCTCGGCGTACTCCAGGGTGTTGGCCGCGATCTCGTCCTCGCCCGGGGCCGCGTCGTCGGCGGCCAGCGCCGCATCGGCCGGGGTGGCGAGCACCGAATCGGGTTGCCGGTCGCGGTTGTTCATGAAGGCCGCGGTAGCGATGCCCCCCACCAGCAGGGCACCGGCGGCGATCAGGATCGTAGTGGCTTGCTTCATGGCCTGGCTCCTAGCGGGCGGTTCCCGCATGACGTTCGGGGGAATTCCATCATGGCAAACCTGAACAGGACCCGGAATGCGTTCGACCGGCAAATTCTTCGAGTCTGTGACGGCCATGGTAGTTTGCGCGCGTGTTCCGAGCGAGGCCCGCCGCCATGCCCAGCCCCCTCATGCTGCCGTTGATGCAATGGGCGCGCGGCCTGCGCTTCCCGACCCTGTTCAAGGTCACCATGGTGGCCTTCGCGATCAGCTTCCTGTGGCCGTTCGATCCGATCCCGCTGATCGACGAGGTCGTGCTGGGCCTGGCCACGCTCCTGCTGGCCAACTGGAAACGGCGCAAGGATCCGCCGGCGCTGCCTGAACCGGAGCGGCGCCCGCAGTGACCGGAGGCGCGATGACCGCGGCAACCGGCGCGCACGCGACCTGATGCGGCTGCTCGACAGCCACTGCCACCTGGATGCGGCCGAGTTCGATGCCGACCGCGACGCGGTGGTCGAGCGCGCGCGCGCCGCCGGCGTGCTCGGGCAGGTGGTACCGGCGGTGACCGCGGCCAGCTGGCCGAAGCTGCGCCAGGTCTGCCGCGCCTCGCCGGGCCTGTATCCTGCCTACGGCCTGCATCCGACATTCTTGGCCGAGCACCGGCCCGACGACCTTCATCAGCTGGCGAGCTGGATCGAGAACGAGCATCCGCCCGCCATCGGCGAATGCGGCCTGGACTACTTCGTCGAAGGGCTCGACCGTGATGCGCAGGCGCACTACTTCGACGGCCAGCTGCGACTGGCCCGCGAGCATGGCTTGCCACTGATCGTGCACGCGCGTCGCGCGGTCGATGCGGTGATCGCCTCGATCCGCCGCCTCGGCGATGGACGGCTGCGTGGCGTGGTCCACAGTTTCTCCGGCAGCCCCGAGCAGGCGCGGCAGCTCTGGAGCCTGGGCTTCATGATCGGCCTGGGCGGTCCGCTGACCTACGAACGCGCGCAGCGCCTGCGCCGGCTGGTGGCGCAGATGCCGCTGGAGTTCCTGCTGCTGGAGACCGATGCGCCGGACCAGCCGGACGCCGGCATCCGTGGCCAGCGCAACGAGCCCGCGCGCCTGCGCCAGGTCCTGGATGTCGTGGCGATGCTGCGCGGCCAGGCGCCCGAGGAGATCGCCGCGGCCACCACCGCCAATGCCGAACGCCTGTTCGCCCTCCCTGCCCCGTAGCGCCGGGCTTGCCCGGCTGCAGCGCCCGCCGGCCGACACGTCGTCGACAGCAGCGGGGCAAGCCCCGCTCCACGGGCACGGGGCGCGGTCCGAATGGTCCGCCACCGGCGGGACGCCCTGTCGAAGCAGCGGGGCGAGCCCCGCTCTACGCGGCGATGCGGCGCTTGAGCAGCAACTCCAGTGCCTTGCCGGCGGCGGCGAAGGCGAATGCGCCGGTGACGTGGGTGGCCGCGCCGAGGCCGGCGCCGCAGTCCAGCTTGAGCGCGGCGTCGGCGCCCATCGCCGGGCGCACGCCGCAGACACTGCCGTCGGCCTGCGGATACTTCACGTTCTCCAGCGAATAGACCGCCGGTACGCCGAAGAAGCGGTCCGGGTTCTTCGGGAACCGGTGCTCGCCCCGCAACTTCTTGCGCACCAGCGCCAGCATCGCGTCGTGCTCGGTACGGGACAGGTCGCGGACCCGGACCAGCGTGGGATCGGTGCGACCGCCCGCGGAGCCGACGGTCAGCATCGGCAGCTTGCGCCGGCGGCACCAGGCGATGGATTCGACCTTGGTGCGGACGCTGTCGCAGGCATCGACCACCAGCTCGACGCCGCCCCCCAGCAGTTCCTCGAGGTTGGCGCCGGTAAGGAATGCGGCCACGGGCCGGGCCTCGATCGCCGGATTGATCGCGCGGCAGCGTTCGGCCATCGCCTCGGCCTTGTTGCGTCCGTACTGCCCGGCGACCGCCGGCAACTGCCGGTTGGTGTTGGAGATGCACAGGTCGTCGGCATCGACCAGGTCGAGCGCGCCGACCGCCGAGCGCGCCAGCGCCTCGGCCACCCACGAACCGACGCCGCCCAGGCCGACCACCGCCACGCGCCGGGTCGCCAGCCATTCGACCGCGCCGCGGCCGTACAGCCGGTCGATGCCGGCGAAACGTTCGAAAACGGATGCTTCCATGCGCGCATTCTACCGGGGGTGCATCGACACCCGGCGCGGCCCTATCATCCTGCGCGCCGCCACCCATCGCCACGTACAAGGAGTCCACCGCATGGCCAGCCAGCCGCCCCGAACCGGCAACGCAGGACGTTACCTGTTCCTTTTCCTGGTCGGCCTGGTCACCGGCGCGGTCTGCGCGGTGATGGCGCTGCGGGCGCTGCAGGCGCGCAGCGACCCGTTCCCCGACGCGCTGATGCAGGTCATGGCCAGGCAATCGGCCGAGCTGGGCAAGTCGGCCAAGGCCAACCGCTGCGCGGTCAGCGACAGCCTGCCGCGGCTGCAGTCGTTGCGGGCGATGTCCAACGACATCGAGATGGCCTTCCCCGGACTGAAGGACGACAGCCGTTTCGCGGCCGCCGCCAGCGGGCTGCGGGCCACGCTCGACGAGACCCTGTCCGCGCCGCCGGCGGACTGCGCGCAACTGGCCGCGGCAAGCGAACGCATCGGCGAGGACTGCAAGGCCTGCCATCGCGATTTCCGCTGAACCATCGCTGAGAGGATGCCCGCGAGGCCCCGCCGCGCCGCGGACGATTGGCATTGCGTTCACATGCATGCGATGACGATGGCCGCCAGCACGACCGCAGGTCGCGCACCGGTCCGCCACCCCGTCACCGAGGAGTATCGAGGATGAAGCAAACCCACCTGATCGGCCTGGCCGCCTTCGGCATGCTTGCCCTGGCCGGCTGCACCACGACTTCGCCCAACTACGGCAGCTCCGGCTACGGCAGCTCCGCGCCTTATCCCTCGCAGGCCCGCTGCGCCGACTGCGGCCTGGTCACCCGGATCGACGTGGTCGCCTCCAACCGCAGCGCCCCGTCGGCCACCGGCGCGATCCTGGGCGGCATCGTCGGCGCGGTCGCCGGCCACGAGATCTCGGACAAGACCGGCGGCAGCAAGGGCAACCAGAACGTGTCGGCGGTCGCCGGCGCGGCCGCGGGCGCGATGGCCGGCAACGCCATCCAGAAGAACGTCACCTCCGACACCTACAACATCCACGTGCGCATGGACGATGGCCGCACGGTCGTGATCAACCAGCGCGACCTCGGCGGCATCCGCGAAAACACCTACGTGCGCGTGGTCAACGGCAAGGTCGTGCTGCGCTGACGCAGCGCCGCATCAAGCCTGTCGCGCAAAAAGGAACGGCCCGCTACTGGCGGGCCGTTCCGGTACAGGCTTGATCAGGTTTGTCAGGCGGCCTGGACGGCGTCCGCCTGCAGGCCCTTCTGGCCCTGCACGACGGTGAAGCTGACCTTCTGGCCTTCCTTGAGGCTCTTGAAGCCCTGCATCTGGATGGCGCGGAAGTGGACGAACACGTCCTCGCCATTCTCGCGGCTGATGAATCCGAATCCCTTGGCATCGTTGAACCACTTCACGGTGCCGACTTCGCGATCTGCCATTACTGCGACTCCTCGAAACTTTGCTGGGTGGTGGATACGCCGTTGCCACGGCGGCTGGTTGCAAGGAGTACGCGCGGTGTAACGATGTAGCGGACCATCATCACGGGACCTACCGCATTCGGCCACGAGTCACGGTGACCTTGTCAAGCGCAGCGGCCCAAAATTACCCCCCGTCCGGGGGAAATGCAATCATGCCAAGGACTTGGCCCGCCCCGGGCAGGAAAAGACGCTGATGGATCCCGCACTCTTCTGGTACGTGGTGGCGGCCGTGCTGGCCCTGGTCGGCCTGGCCGGGGTGATCCTGCCCGCCCTGCCCGGCCTGCCCCTGGTCTTCGCCGGCATGCTGGTCGCCGCCTGGGCCGGGGATTTCCAGCGCATCGGCCCGGTCACCCTGGTCCTGCTCGGCCTGCTGACCGCGCTGTCGGTGGTGGCGGACTTCGTCGCCACCGCCGCGGGCGCCAAGCGGGTCGGGGCCGGTCCGCTGGCGGTCTGGGGCGCCGCGCTGGGAACCCTGGCGGGCGTGTTCTTCGGGCCGGTCGGCCTCCTCGCCGGCCCCTTCCTCGGCGCGCTGCTGGGCGAGCTGTGGCATACCCGCGCCCTCCGCCGCGCGACGCACGTGGGGCTGGCCACCTGGCTGGGCCTGCTGCTCGGCACCGTGCTGAAACTGGCCCTGGCCTTCGCCATGCTCGGGCTGTTCGTATTCGCCTGGTTCGTCTGACTTCAATGGAGCCCCATCCGTGACCCGGTCCCCCGCCTTGCCCCGCACCCTGGCCCTGATCGCCCCGCTGTACGCCATCGCCGGCGGGTTGGCGGCGCAGGAGTCGACCGCCCTCCCCGGTACCGCCGACGCCTGCCGCGCGATCGCCTCGGACGCCGCCCGCCTGGCCTGCTACGACGCCGTGTATGGCCGCGACGCCGACCACACCCGCGATGCCGACCAGCAGGCGCGGGCCGCCGAGGAACAGGTGAAGCAACAGCGCGCCGAACAGCGCGCGGCAGCCCTGCCGCCGGACGCCACCGCGGGCCAGCGTGCGCGCCACCGCACCGGGGAGCTGTTCGGCCGCCACGACCTGGCGCAGGACCCCGCCGCCCTGGACGCGATCGCCAACGCCGGCCGCGGGTCGCTGCTCGACAGCCGCTGGGAACTGGCCAAGGACTCCAAGCTCGGCATCTTCCAGTTCCGCGCCTACAAGCCGGTGTACCTGCTGCCCGCGTTCTGGACCAGCGACGTCAACGACATGCCCAGTTCGCCCAACCCCAACAACACCGTGACCTCGCCGGAGGAGCTGGACAGCGTCGAGGCCAAGTTCCAGATCAGCTTCAAGACCAAGCTGGCCGAAAACGTGTTCGGCGACAACGGCGACGTCTGGGCCGGCTACACCCAGAGCTCGCGCTGGCAGGTCTACAACTCGGAAATCTCGCGGCCGTTCCGCGAGACCAACTACGAGCCGGAGATCATGCTGCTGTTCCGCAACAACTACAGCCTGCTCGGCTGGAACGGGCGCATGACCGGAATCAGCTTCAACCACCAGTCCAACGGCCGCAGCGACCCGCTCTCGCGCAGCTGGAACCGGGTGATCCTCAACGTCGGCCTGGACCGCGAGAACTGGGCCTTCGTGGTGCGGCCCTGGTACCGCATCGAGGAGGACGCGGCCGACGACAACAACGCGGACATCGAGGACTACGTCGGCCGCGGCGACGCGCTGCTGGTCTACAACCGCAATGGCCACGAGCTGTCGCTGACCGCGCGCCACTCGCTGCGCGGCGGCGACCGCTCGCACGGCTCGCTGCAGCTGGACTACGGCTTCCCGATCACCAACCTGCTGCGCGGTCACGTGCAGGTGTTCGACGGCTACGGCGAGAGCATGATCGACTACAACCACCGCGCCACCTACGTGGGCGTGGGCTTCGCCCTGCTGGAGTGGTTCTGATGGACGCGGCCCGCGTCGTGGTCTGGCACAACCCGCGGTGCTCGAACTCGCGCGCCGTGCTGCAGCTTCTTCGCGATCGCGGGGTCGAGCCGGACGTGGTCGACTACCTTGCGGAGCCGCCCGATCGCGCAGCCCTGCTCCGGGTCGCCGGGGAAAGCGGCCTGGGACTGCGCGGACTGGTGCGGGAAAAGGAACCGGCCTACGCCGAGCAAGGGCTTGCCGATGCCGACGACGAGGCCCTGCTGGCGGCCATGCTCGACAACCCGCGCCTGATCAACCGGCCCGTGGTGGTTACCCCGCGCGGCACCCGCCTGTGCCGCCCGCCGGAAACGGTGCTGCCACTCCTGGACTGACGTGCGCGCGTCGCCCGCCACGGCGCGGGCTGGAACGGAATCGACCTGCGCGCAGGCGGACGCCGCGCAAGCCCCTCCGCTGTCCGGGGCGCCCCGCACCCGCCGCGAAACGGGCCGTGCCGCTGGGCTCAGGTCCAGTCGGTGAGGCCTTCGCGCCGGTAGACCTCGGCGAAGGACGGGCGGTCCTTCATCCGCCGCGCGAACGCCTCCAGAACCGGCCAGCGGTCGGTCGGGCGCGGCATGTTCCGCGACCAGCGCATCAGCATGGTCAGGACGAAGTCCGCCGCCGATACCTGCACGCCGATCAGGTACGGGCCGTGGGCTTCGAGATGGTCGGCCACCTGCTGCCAGGCCGCCTCGATCCGCTGGCGCGCGCGCGCCTTGACCTCGTCGGCGTTGGCCTCGCCCGCCGGTTCGTCCGCGTAGAACCAGCTGCGATACGCCGGCATCAGCGTGTAGGCGCAGAAGAACATCCAGCGGTAGTACGCGGCGCGCGCCGGCGTGGCGATGGCCGGCGCCAGCCCCGCCTGGGGATGCAGGTCGGCCAGGTGCATGGCGATCGCCGCCGATTCGGTCAGCACCTGCCCGTCGAGGAGCAACGCCGGCACCCTGCCCTGCGGATTGATCGCAAGGTACTCCGGCGACTTCTGCTCGTGCCGGTCGAAGTCGAGCATGCGCAGTTCGTGGTCGACGCCCAGCTCGATCAGCAGCCAGTGGACGACGAGCGAGGCGGTGCTGGGTGAACCGTAGAGGACGACGGACATCGGCGGGACTCCAGTGGGAAGGCGGAAAAGGACGAAGCCGGCACGGGGCCGGCTTCGGGGATCATGCGATGGCTCAGGCCTCGACCACGACCGGAATGCCGGCGATCCGCGCCTGCCACTCCTTCGGCCCGGTCTTGTGCACCGATTCGCCGGTCGAATCGACGGCCACGGTCACCGGCATGTCCTTGACCTCGAATTCGTAGATCGCCTCCATGCCCAGGTCCTCGAACGCCAGCACCTTGCTGGCCTTGATCGCCTTGGACACCAGGTAGGCCGAACCGCCCACGGCCATCAGGTACACGGCCTGGTTGTCGCGGATCGCATCGATCGCCGCGTCGCCGCGCTCGGACTTGCCGACCATGCCCAACAGGCCGGTCTGTTCCAGCATCTGCCGGGTGAACTTGTCCATGCGCGTGGCGGTGGTCGGGCCGGCCGGGCCAACCACTTCGTCGCGCACCGGATCGACCGGGCCGACGTAGTAGATGAAGCGGTTGGTGAAGTCGACCGGCAGCTTCTCGCCCTTGTTGAGCATGTCGATCATGCGCTTGTGCGCGGCGTCGCGGCCGGTCAGCAGCTTGCCGTTGAGCAGCAGCACCTCGCCAGGTTTGAACGTGGCCACTTCCTCGCGGGTGATCGTGTCCAGGTCGACCCGACGCGCGTTGTGCGGGGCGTAGGTCAGGGTCGGCCAGTCTTCCAGCGACGGCGGGTCGAGTGCGACCGGGCCGCTGCCGTCGAGGGTGAAGTGCGCGTGGCGGGTGGCCGCGCAGTTGGGGATCATCGCCACCGGCAGGTTGGCCGCATGGGTCGGGTAATCCTTGACCTTGATGTCCAGCACCGTGGTCAGGCCGCCCAGGCCCTGCGCGCCGATGCCCAGCGCGTTGACCTTCTCGTACAGTTCCAGCCGCAGCTCCTCGGCCCGGTTGGAGGCGCCGCGGGCCTTCAGGTCGACGATGTCGATCGGCTCCATCAGCGATTCCTTGGCCAGCAGCATCGCCTTCTCGGCGGTGCCGCCGATGCCGATGCCGAGCATGCCCGGCGGGCACCAGCCGGCGCCCATGGTCGGCACCGTCTTGAGCACCCAGTCCACGATCGAGTCGGACGGGTTGAGCATGGCGAACTTGGACTTGGCCTCCGAACCGCCGCCCTTGGCCGCGACGATCACGTCCACGGTGTTGCCCGGGACGATCTTCACGTTGACCACCGCCGGGGTATTGTCCTTCGTGTTGGCGCGCCTGCCCGCCGGATCGGCGAGCACGCTGGCGCGCAGCTTGTTGTCGGGGTGGTTGTAGGCGCGGCGCACGCCCTCGTTGACCATGTCCTCCACGCCCATGGTCGCGTCGTCCCAGCGCACGTTCATGCCGACTTCCAGGAACACGGTGACGATGCCGGTGTCCTGGCAGATCGGGCGATGGCCTTCGGCGCACATGCGCGAGTTGATCAGGATCTGCGCCATCGCGTCCTTGGCGGCGGGCGATTCCTCGCGCTCGTAGGCCGCGGCCAGGTTCCGGATGTAGTCGACCGGGTGGTAGTAGCTGATGTACTGCAGCGCGTCGGCGACGGACTGGATCAGGTCGTCCTGGCGGATCGATACCGGGGACGAAGACGCGGGGGCGGAAGCGGAAGCGGTCACGGCTGGCTCATGGCGGGCGGGAAACCGGCCCATTTTAGGGCAAAGTGTCGGTCCGCCCGACTGTCACGCCGGCACACGCCGTTCCGTCCTGGGTCCATGGACACCGCCGACACCTTCCACACCCACCGCCCGCGCCTGCTGGCGCTGGCCTACCGTCTGCTGGGCAGCCGCGCCGATGCCGAGGACGTGGTCCAGGACGCCTGGTTGCGCTGGCACCAGGCCGACCAGTCGGCCATCGTCGACCCGCTGGCCTGGCTGGTGACCGCCACCACGCGCCTGGGCATCGACCGCCTGCGCGCGCTGCGCGCGCGCCGCGAGCACTACGTCGGCCCCTGGCTGCCCGAGCCTGCGCGGATCGAGGAGGACGACGGCCCGGCCGGCGACATCGCCGACCATGCGCCCGGACCGGCACGCGCGGCCGAGACCGCCGAACAGGTCTCGCTGGCGTTCCTGGCCGTGCTCGAGCGGCTGGGCACGGAGGAACGCGCCGCCTTCCTGCTGAAGGAGGCGTTCGACTACGACTATGCCCAGATCGCCGCGCTGCTGGGCCAGGGCGAGGCCAACTGCAGGCAGATGGTCCATCGCGCGCGCCAGCGGCTGGCCGCGGCGCGGGCCCGGTTCGAAGTCAGCCCGCGGCGCCATCGCGTGCTGCTGGAGAAGTTCATGCACGCGGCGCGCGGGGGCGACCGCGCGGCGCTGGAAAGCCTGCTGCATGCCGATGCGCGACTGGTGTCCGATGGCGGCGGCAAGGCGGTGGCGGTGATCCGTCCGCTGCTGGGCGGCGAGCGCATCGCGCGCCTGTTCTGGGCCGCCTACCGCCGCCAGGATCCGGCGATCGAATGGCGGATCGGACGGGTCAACGGCGAGCCTGCGATCCTGCGCTACCGCGGCGGCGTGCTGGCGGCGGTCATGGTCGCGGTCACCGACGGCGAGCGCATCACCGAACTGTTCACCGTCGCCAATCCCGACAAGCTGGGTGTCACGAACGCAGCCGCCGGTGCGTCCTGGTGATGAAGGCGGCCAGTCGGCCGCCATGGACCGCACCGATGAAATTCCACCGCGTCGATTATCCCAAGCACGTTCCCGCCGCCTTCAAGGGCCTGTACGCCGCCAGCACCGCCGTGCACGACGGCGCGCTGGGCAAGGTGTTCCTCGAACTGGTGTTCCTGCGGGTGTCGCAGATCAATGGCTGCGCCTACTGCATGGACATGCATGGCGGCGCGCTGCGCAAGGCCGGGGTCGAGCCGCGCAAGCTGGATACGCTCGCTGGCTGGCGCGACAGCCGCTTCTTCGACGCCCGCGAGCGCGCCGCCCTGGCCTGGGCCGAACAGCTGACCACCCTGCCCGCGGGCGCGCCGGCCGATGCGACCTACGAGGCCCTGCGCGAACACTTCGACGATGCCGCCATCGCCGAGCTGAGCATGGCCGTGGCGACCATCAACGCCTGGAACCGCCTGGGCGTGGGCATGCAGCCTGAACTTGCCTGAGCCTCGCGGCGGCGGCGCTCAGGCGCCGTCGCTGCCATCGATGCGCCCGCGCAGCGCCTGCCGGTAGCGCCTGCTGCAAGGGATCACCGTGCCGTCGCGCAGGTGCAGGCGCGCCTCGCCCGCATCGAGCGGTTCGATCGAGGCCACCTGGCCGAGGTTGACGATGTAGCTGCGATGGACCCGGGCGAACGCGCGCGGGTCCAGCCGCGCCTCGATCCCGGCGATGGTGCTGCGCAGCGGGTAATCGTGGCCTCGCACCCGCAGGTTCGCGTAGTTGCCCGACGCCTGCAGCCACTCGATGTCGCCGGCGGCGACCAGGAACTCGCGGCCCAGCTTGCGCACCAGGAAGCGTTCGGGCCGGTCCAGGGGCTCGACCGGCGGGCCTTCGTCCGGTTCGGACAGCAGGCTCGCCTCGCCCTGCAGGCGCCGCAGCAGCAGCCGGTAGAAGCTGATCAGCACCACCATGGAGGCGTAGGTGCGCACGTCCTTAACGTATTCGTAGAACAGCTCGCGCGGCCAGTGGCCGAAGTCGTAGTCGACGCCCTGGCTGGCGTAGGCCACGGTGCGCAGGCCGACCATGCCCACCACATGGACGACCGATACCACCACGCTGGCCAACAGGTGCCGCGGCAGCTGCCGGCGCCAGTTGTCCCAGTGGACCGGGTAGCGCCGGCTGAACCAGACGATCGGCCAGGCCAGGGCCAGCCACATCAGCCCGCTCGACCATTCCCACACCACCGGTTCCCAGGTCGCGTACGGCAGGTCGTTCTTGCGGATGTCGATGATGACCGTGTAGCTGTTGGCGACCGCGTTGACCACGGTCATGCCGATCCAGAAGCCGACCTCGACCCAGCGGCGCCAGGGCAGGTAGCGTTCGTAGGGCGTGGGACGGGTCGCGGACATGCCGCGCATTCTACGGAGCGCGCGCGGCCGGCCCCACCCCGCCCGTCACTGCCGCCCGCGGTTCGTCCCCGATGCCCCGCGACCGGTCACCCGGCGCGCGCGCCGCCGCCGGCGCGGGCGCACCGTGGCGCTTCCGCGATACCGAAGACCGCCATGGAACGCCGCTACGACCTCGACTGGATCCGCATCTGCGCCTTCGGCGTGCTGGTTCTCTACCACGTCGGCATGTATTACGTGACCTGGGACTGGCACGTGAACAGCCCCCACGCCAGCCATGCGCTGGAGCCGTTCATGCTGCTGTCCTCGCCGTGGCGGCTGTCGCTGCTGTTCCTGGTCTCCGGCGCGGCCACCGCCTTCCTCTGGGACCGCTGTGCGCGCGAGGGCGGGCGGTTCATCGGCCCACGGTCCTGGCGGCTGCTGCTGCCGCTGGTGTTCGGCATGCTGGTGATCGTGCCGCCGCAGTCGTATTTCGAGGTGGTGGAGAAGCTGCCCGGCGGGTACCACGACGGCTACCTGGCGTTCTGGGCGCGCTACCTGGCCGGCGACGGCTCGTTCTGCCGCGACGACGACTGCCTGGACCTGCCGACCTGGAACCACCTGTGGTTCGTCGCCTACCTCTGGTGCTACACGGTGGTGCTGTGGGTGCTGCTGCGGCTGGCCCCGCGCGCCAGCGCCGGCGCGGTGGAACGGGTGCGCGGCCTGCTGGCGCATCCGGCCGGGCTGCTGTGGCCACTGGCGTGGCTGGCCGTCGCGCGCCTGCTGCTGGTGGGCCGCTTCGAATCGACCCACGCGCTGGTCGACGACTGGTACAACCACGCCCAGTACCTGCCGCTGTTCCTGCTCGGCTTCGCCATCGCCCGGCCCGGCCCGCTCTGGGACCGGATCGAACGGGCGCGCTGGCCGGCGCTGGTGGCGACACTCGCCAGCTGGCTGTTCATCGCCTGGTATTTCGGCCAGTACCGCGACGGGGGCACGCCGCCGGAGTCGCTGCGCCAGCTGCAGCGACTGCTGTGGGCCGTGCAGCAGTGGGGCGCGATCGTGGCCATCCTGGGCTTCTTCCGCCGCAATGCGCCCGGCGACAGCCCGGCGCGGCGCTGGCTGGCCGAGGCGGTGTTCCCGGTCTACATCCTCCACCAGACGGTGATCGTGCTGCTGGCCGTGTACCTGCGGCCGCTCGACCTGCCGGCGTGGCTGGAAGGACCGCTGCTGGTGCTGGCGACCCTGCTGCTGTGCCTGGCCGGCTATGAGCTGGTGCGCAGGCTCGGCTGGGTGCGGCCGCTGTTCGGCCTGAAGCGCACCGCTGTGACCTCGCCGGCGCGCGATGGCCGGGAGCGCGAGGCGGTCGGCTGACGCCGTGCCGGCCGGCGGCTCAGGCCGTCGCGCGGTGCTCCACCACCAGCTGGATCGCCTGTCCGCCACGGTAGTCATCCGGCGCCAGGCGGTAGGCCAGGTGCGCCTGCGGCGAAGGCGGCTGGCCCTGCCAGCCGCCGAACTGGATCGCCGCCAGCGGCTCGCGCCGGTCGGGGTGGCGCAGGGTCAGCCGGAGGTGGCGCTCGCCCACCACCTTCCAGTCCAGCACGTCGAACCCGCCGTCGAACAGCGGCTCGGGAAAGCCCTGTCCCCACGGCCCGCCATCGCGCAGCGCCTCGGCGTGGAAACGGTCGAACTCGCGCGGCAGCAATTCGCCGTCGCTGAGCAACTCGGCCTGCAACAGGCCGTCGTCGAGTACGCCGGCCGCATGCGCCTGCCAGGCCTGTTCGAACGCGGCCAGCTGCGATTGCGCCAGGGTCAGCCCGGCCGCCATGGCGTGGCCGCCGAAGCGCTCGATCAGGCCCGGGTGGGCACTGTCCACCGCCGCCAGCGCGTCGCGGATGTGGAAACCGGGGATCGAGCGCGCCGAGCCGCGCAGCACCGCGCTGCCCGGTTCGGCCGGCGCGAACGCGAGCACGGGCCGGTGCAGGCGTTCCTTCATCTTCGAGGCGACCAGGCCGATCACGCCCGGATGCCACTCCGGATCGAACAGGCACGGCGCCAGCGGCGCGCCCACCGCGCCCGGCAGCACGCGCGACAGCGCGGCTTCCGCATCGTCGGTCATGGCCTGCTGCACGGCGCGGCGCTCGGCATTGATCCCGTCCAGCCGCTGCGCCAGTTCGCGCGCGCGCGCGGGGTCGTCGGTGAGCAGGCATTCGATGCCCAGGGCCATGTCTTCGAGCCGCCCGGCCGCGTTGAGCCGGGGACCGATCGCAAAGCCGATGTCGGCCGCCGTCAACCGCGCCGCGTCACGCCCGCAGGCTTCGACCAGCGCGCGCAGCCCGGCGCAGCCGCGGCCGGCACGCAGCCGGCGCAGTCCGGCGGCCACCAGGGTGCGGTTGTTGGCGTCCAGGGGGACCAGGTCGGCAACGGTGCCGACCGCGACCAGGTCCAGCAACGTCGACAGGTCGGGCTCGCCCGCGCCGAACGCGCCCGCTCCGCGCAGATGCCGGCGGAGCGCCAGCAGCAGGTAGAAGACCACGCCGACGCCGGCCAGCGCCTTGCTCGGGAACTCGTCGCCGGGCAGGTTCGGATTGACGATGGCATCGGCCGCGGGCAGGCGCGGTCCCGGCAGGTGGTGGTCGGTGACGACGACCCGCCAGCCGCGCGCGCGCGCCGCCTCGATGCCCGCATGGCAGGCGATGCCGTGGTCGACCGTCAGCAACAGGTCCGGGCGCAACGCGGCCAGCTCGTCGACCAGCGCCGGCGACAGGCCGTAGCCGTGGACCATGCGGTTGGGCACCGCATGCGAGACGCGCCGCGCGCCAAGCAGGCGCAGCCCGCGCACGCCGGTGGCGCAGGCGGTGGCGCCGTCGCAGTCGAAGTCGCCGACCACGACGATGTGGCGGTCGGCGGCCATCGCGTCGGCCAACAGCGCGGTGGCCGACTCCAGGCCGCGCAGCCGGTCCGGTGGCAGCAGCCCTGCCAGCCGCGGTTGCGCGAGCTCCGGCGTCGCCGCGCCACGCGCGGCGTAGACCCGGCGCAGCAGCGCGGGGATCGAATCGGGCCATCCGGCCTGCACGTCGACCAGGGGGCGGCGGACGATCCGCGCCATCGCCATCTCAGGCCGTGGTGCCCGGGGCGTCGGCCAGGATGGCCAGCGGACGGCGCCAGAACTGCCAGCGGCGCTGGCCGTGCTGGAGGCGGAAGCACGCGCCGTCCTCGAAATCCAGCTGCAGCGCATCGAACTCGCGTCGGGCCATGGCCTGGAGCAGCGGCGGCAGCGCCTGCGCGGCGAGCATGTCCATGCTGCGCAGCCGGCGCATGTCGACCAGGCTGTCGCCGGCGGCGCCGCCATCGGCCGCCGCCGGGGCGCTGGTGGCCGCGCCGGCCATCTGCGCCAGGCCCTGCAGCAGCGGGTCCGGGCTGCGCACGTGGAGATAGCGGGACTGCACCGATGCCGGCAACCGGCCCGCGCCCCAGAACCACAGCGCGTTGATCGCCGGCTTGCCCTGCGCGGCCCGCTCGCGGTTGCGCGGATGCTGGTGCAGCACCACCTGCACCTCGGTGATCAACGCCCGCCAGCGCCGGGCCGCCGCATCGCCGCCCTGCGGCAGCGCGGCGAACAGGTCGTCGCCCACCGCCTCCTCCGGCCCGGGCAGCGCCGGCAGGCGCGTGCCTTCGGGCAGGCGCAGGTACCAGCGCGCCGGATGCGGCGCGTCGAGCTGGAAACCGGCGTCGCCGAACAGCGGCCGCAACGCCGGCAACAGCGCGCGCACGTCGTCCGCTTCCAGGCCCAGGCCCTCGCCCCAGCCCAGCAGGCGCGCGCCATTGAGGTCGGGCGCCACGTGCGCCGGGTCGGCGCGCAGCCACGCATCGGCGACATTGCCGCCGCTGCCGTCGAAGTTGTCGCCGGCATCGACCCGGCGGGTCAGCGCGGCGACCGGCCAGTGGTCGGGCACCAGCCTGAAATGGCGGCGAAGCTGCGCCTGCGAGCCCCGTTCGCCCTCGGCGCGATCCGCGCGCCCCAGCACCCGGCCGATCGCCGCCGGCAACGGACCCGGCAGGCGCGTCCGTTCCGGCAGCAGCAGGGTGATGGTCGCCATCAGCCGAGGTAGGCGACGCCGGCGATCTCGTACTCGCGCCGGCCGCCGGGCGCGTCGATCGCGATCGCGTCGCCCTCTTCCTTGCCGATCAGCGCGCGCGCCACCGGCGAGGAGATCGCGATCAGGCCCTGCTTGATGTCGGCTTCCAGGTCGCCGACGATCTGGTAGCGGACTTCCTCGTCCGTCTCCACGTCGGCCAGGGTCACCGTGGCACCGAACACGACCTTGCTGCCGGCGTTGAGCTTGGCCACGTCGATCAGGTCGGCGTGCGAGAGCTCGCTCTCCAGCTGCTTGATCCGTCCTTCGATGAAGCCCTGCTGTTCGCGCGCAGCGTGGTACTCGGCGTTCTCCTTGAGGTCGCCGTGGCCACGCGCCTCGGCGATCGCGGCGATCACCTCCGGGCGCTTCACCGACTTCAGGTGGTCGAGTTCGTCGCGCAGGCGCTGGGCGCCCTTCAACGTCATCGGGGCTCTCACGATTGCAGCTCCTTGTGCAGCTCCTGCAGCGACCACACCGGGCCGGTCCCGCGGAATTCAAGCGAATGCACCAGCGCCTTGGCGCCGGCGATGGTGGTCGAGTAGGTGACGCGCTGCTGCAGCGCCTCGCGCCGGATCGAGAACGAGTCGGCGATCGCCGCACGCCCCTCGGTGGTGTTGACGATGTAGGCGATCTCGCCGTTCTTGATCGAGTCGACGATGTGCGGGCGCCCTTCGGCGACCTTGTTCACCACCGCGCACTCCAGCCCGTTCTGCTGCAGCCAGGCCGCGGTGCCGCGGGTGGCGACCAGGCTGAAGCCGCGCTCGACCAGGGCCTGGGCCACCGGCAACACCCGCTTCTTGTCCGGGTCGCGGACCGAGACGAAGGCCTTGCCCGGGGCCGGCGCCTTGATCCCGCCGGCCTCCTGCGCGCGCGCCATGGCGGCGCCGAAGCTGCGGCCCACGCCCATCACCTCGCCGGTGGAGCGCATCTCCGGGCCGAGGATCGGATCGACGCCCTGGAACTTGGCGAACGGGAAGATCGCTTCCTTCACCGAATAGTAGTCCGGCACGACCTCCCGGGTCGCGTCCTGCTCGGCCAGCGAGCGGCCGGCCATGCAGCGCGCGGCGATCTTGGCCAGGGCCACGCCGGTGGCCTTGGACACGAACGGCACGGTGCGCGAGGCGCGCGGGTTCACTTCCAGCAGGTAGACGGTGTCGCTGCCGTCCTCGTTGGGCTGGATCGCGAACTGGGTGTTCATCAGGCCGACCACGTTCAGCGCCTTGGCCAGTTCGATCACCTGGCGACGCAGCTCGTCCTGGGTGGCCGCGGTGAGCGAGTACGGCGGCAGCGAGCACGAGGAGTCGCCGGAGTGCACGCCTGCCTCCTCGATGTGCTCCATCACCCCGCCGATCAGGGTGGCGCCGGTGGAGTCGGCGATCAGGTCGACGTCGACCTCCACCGCGTTGTCCAGGAACCGGTCCAGCAGCACCGGCGAATCGTTGGATACCTTGACCGCATCGCGCACGTAGCGGGCCAGGTCCGACTCGCCATAGACGATCTCCATCGCGCGGCCGCCCAGCACGTAGCTCGGGCGCACCACCAGCGGATAGCCGATCTCGCGGGCCAGGACCAGCGCTTCCTCGGCGTTGCGGGCGATGCGGTTGGGCGGCTGCTTCAGGCCCAGCTTGTCCACAAGCTGCTGGAACCGCTCGCGGTCCTCGGCCAGGTCGATCGAGTCCGGCGAGGTGCCGATCACCGGCACGCCATTGGCTTCCAATGCGCGCGCCAGCTTCAGCGGGGTCTGCCCGCCGTACTGCACGATCACGCCCTTGGGCTGCTCGAGCTCGACGATTTCCAGCACGTCCTCGAGGGTGAGTGGCTCGAAGTACAGGCGGTCGGAGGTGTCGTAGTCGGTGGACACGGTCTCCGGGTTGCAGTTGACCATGATCGTCTCGTAGCCGTCCTCGCGCAGGGCGAGGGCCGCGTGGACGCAGCAGTAGTCGAACTCGATGCCCTGGCCGATGCGGTTGGGGCCGCCGCCCAGGATCATGATCTTGTCGCGCCCGGTCGGCTCGGCCTCGCACTCGTCCTCGTAGGTCGAGTAGAGGTAGGCGGTGCTGGTGGCGAACTCGGCGGCGCAGGAGTCCACCCGCTTGTAGACCGGCTTGACCTTGTGCGCGCGGCGCAGGGCGCGGATGCCGGCTTCGTTGGTGCCGGCCAGCTGGGCCAGGCGCGCATCGGAGAAGCCGTCGCGCTTGAGCTTGCGCAGGCGCGCGGCGTCGAGCGAGTCCAGGCCTTCGGCCGCCAGCGCCTTCTCTTCCTGGATGATCTCCTCGATCTGGTCGAGGAACCAGGGGTCGATGAACGACAGCGCGTGGATGTCCTCCACGCTCATGCCGGCGCGGAACGCATCGGCGACGTAGAACAGGCGCTCCGGGCCCGGCGCCTTGAGCTCGCGGCGCAGGGTGGCCAGGTCGTCCTCGTCCGCCAGGTCCAGGCCGGTGGGATCGAAGCCGACCTTGCCGGTCTCCAGCCCGCGCAGGGCCTTCTGCACCGATTCGCGGAAGGTGCGGCCCATCGCCATCACCTCGCCCACCGACTTCATCTGGGTGGTCAGGCGGGCATCGGCCTGCGGGAACTTCTCGAACGCGAAGCGCGGGATCTTGGTGACCACGTAGTCGATCGCCGGCTCGAACGAGGCCGGGGTCTTGCCGCCGGTGATCTCGTTCTTCAGCTCGTCCAGGGTGTAGCCGACGGCCAGCTTGGCGGCGACCTTGGCGATCGGGAAGCCCGTCGCCTTGGAGGCCAGCGCCGAGGAGCGCGACACGCGCGGGTTCATCTCGATCACCACCACCCGGCCGGTCTGCGCGTTGATGCCGAACTGCACGTTCGACCCGCCCGTGTCCACGCCGATCTTGCGCAGCACCGCGATGGAGGCGTCGCGCAGGCGCTGGTACTCCTTGTCGGTCAGGGTCTGCGCCGGGGCGACGGTGATCGAGTCGCCGGTGTGCACGCCCATCGGGTCCAGGTTCTCGATCGAGCAGACGATGATGCAGTTGTCCGCCTTGTCGCGGACCACCTCCATCTCGAACTCCTTCCAGCCCAGCACCGATTCCTCCACCAGCACCTCGGTGGTCGGCGACAGCTCCAGGCCGCGGTTGACGATCTCGATCAGCTCCTCGCGGTTGTAGGCGATGCCGCCGCCGCTGCCGCCCAGGGTGAAGCTGGGGCGGATGATGGTCGGATAGCCGACGCGGGTCTGGATGTCGAGCGCCTCCTCCAGCGTGTGCGCGACCTCGGCCTTCGGGCACTCCAGGCCGATCTCGCCCATCGCCACCCGGAACAGCTCGCGGTCCTCGGCCATGCGGATGGCCTCGCGCGAGGCGCCGATCAGCTCGACCCCGTACTTCTCCAGGACGCCGTGGTCGGCCAGGTCGAGCGCGCAGTTGAGCGCGGTCTGCCCGCCCATGGTCGGCAGCAGCGCGTCGGGCTTCTCCTTGGCGATGATCTTCTCGACCGTCTGCCAGTTGATCGGCTCGATGTACACCGCGTCGGCGGTGTCCGGGTCGGTCATAATCGTGGCCGGGTTGCTGTTGACCAGCACCACGCGGTAGCCCTCCTCGCGCAGCGCCTTGCAGGCCTGCGCGCCCGAATAGTCGAACTCGCAGGCCTGGCCGATGACGATCGGGCCGGCGCCGATGATGAGGATGGTCTGGATGTCGCTGCGCTTGGGCATCTCGTTCTCTGCTCGTTCCCCGGGGGGATCAGGGGCTGCCGGCCGCGGCGGTCTTCGCGCCGGGGCCGATGTACTTGTCGAAGAAGGCCAGCATCTTCGTGTAGAGGTTCACGTTGTTTTGCAGGTCGCGGAAGCCGTGCGCCTCCTTCGGCTCGACCACCACCACCTCCGGCTGCTTGCCGACCTTCTCCATCTGGTCGATCAGGAAGTTCATGTTCTTGATCGGCACGCGCACGTCCTTGGCACCGTGGACCAGCATCACCGGGATCTTCAGCTTGTCCACGCCATAGGCCGGCGACTGGGCGACCCGCTCGGCCTTGGTCGGCGGATACACGTCCTTCAGGTAGTTGCGGCCGGCTTCGTGGTCGCCGATGTCCGAGCTGCGCTGGGCATCCAGGTCGTAGACGCCGACGTAGCCCACCGTGCAGCGGTACAGGTCCGGCTCGCGCACCGCGCTCATCAGCGCCGCGTAGCCGCCGTAGGACGCGCCGTAGATGCAGACCCGGTTCGGGTCGGCGATGCCCTGGGCGACGGCCCACTTCACCGCGTCGGTGAGGTCGTCCTGCATGACCGTGCCCCACTTGCGGTAGCCCAGGCCCTCGAAGGCGTTGCCGTAGCCGCCCGAGCCCCGGTAGTTGACCTGCAGCACGGCGTAGCCGCGATTGGCCAGGAGCTGGACCTCCGGGTTGAAGCCCCATTCGTCGCGCGGACCGTGCGGACCGCCGTGCGGGTTGATGATCAGCGGCAGGTTCTTGCCGTTGCTGCCGGCGGGGATGGTGATGTAGCCGTGCAGCGGCAGGCCGTCGCGCGCCTTGAAGCTGATCGGCTTCATTTCGGACATCTCAGCGGGCTTGATCCACTCCATGCTGCCGGCGAGGAATTCGGCCTTGCCGCTGGTGCGGTCGAACAGGTAGGCCTCCGACGGCATGCGGTCCGAGTAGGCGCGCAAGGCGAGGTAGCGGCCATCGTCGGAAGGACGCAGGAAGCTCACCGCCTTGCCGGGGAAGGCCTTGACCAGGCCGGCATAGGCCAGGGTCTCGGGATGGTCGCCTGCGACCCAGTCCCAGTAGGGGATGCCGTCCTCGTACCGCACCCCGAGCAGGGTCTTGCGGTCGCTGCTCCAGACCAGGCCAGACGGGCTGACCGTGCCATTGTTGGAAAGCTGCCGCTCCTCCCGCGTCTCGCTGTCGAGCAGCACGATCGCCTCGGGCTTGCCCTCGATGCCCTTGGCCATGTAGACGTGGCGGTTGTCGCCGGCGAAACCCAGCGGCCGGTAGGTCGCGCCATTGCGTTCGCTGCGGTGCACCTGGGTCCACTTGTCGCCGTCGCGGCGATAGGTGACGTTGGTGCCGTCGTTCATCTCGCCCCACACGTAGCGCGGGTTGCGCTCGTGGTCGACGAGGAAGCGTCCCTGCTCCACGGGTGCGGTCGCCACGGTCACCAGGCGGCCGTTGTAGACGTCGAGCTTGGACAGGTAGGACGTCTCCACCGACCGCTCCACCAGGATGGTGCGCGGGTCTTCGGGCGTCAGGCTGACGATGTTGTAGTAAGCGCCATTGGGAATGTCGATGCGCTGGGTACCGTCGATGTTCGACGCGTACATGTCGCCCTTGGACGTCTCGAAGTCGAAACGGCCGGTCTTGAAGCTGACGTTGAACAGCAGGCGTTCGTTGTTGACCCAGTAGACCTCGCGGAAATGGCGGTCGGGGCCGAAGTCCCACTTGCCGACGACGCCCTTGTCCGCGACCCGCAGAACGGCCAGCACGGTCCGGTCTTCCTGCGGCACCGTCACCGCCATGTGCTTGCCATCCGGCGAAAGGCTGATCGCGGTGAACTCCGGATCCTTGAAGAAATCCGCGATCGGCACTTCGCGCGCCGCGGCGTCGAAGCCCAGCACCAGCATCACCACCAGCAGCATCCCTTTCAGCAGTCGCATTCCCTTACTCCTGTCGCGTGTGGATTCCAGCAAGACGGCGCGAAGGCGGGCTCAAGCCGCCATCGACGCCACGAAACGGTCGAACAGCGGCGCCACGTCGTGCGGGCCGGGCGAGGCTTCCGGATGCCCCTGGAAGCTGAAGGCCGGGGCGTCGGTCAGCTCGATGCCCTGGTTGGTGCCGTCGAACAGCGAGCGGTGGGTGACGCGCACGTTGCCCGGCAGGGTCGACTCGTCGACCGCGAAGCCGTGGTTCTGCGAGGTGATCATCACCCGCCCGGTGTCGAGGTCGATCACCGGATGGTTGGCGCCATGGTGGCCATGGCCCATCTTCAGCGTCTTCGCGCCGGCGGCCAGCGCCAGCAGCTGGTGGCCCAGGCAGATGCCGAACAGCGGCACCTTCTTCGCCGTGAACTCGCGGATCGCGGCGATCGCGTAGTCGCACGGCTCGGGGTCGCCCGGCCCGTTGGACATGAACACCCCGTGCGGCGACATCGCCAGCACCTCCGCGGCGGGCGTCTGCGCCGGCACCACGGTGACCTCGCAGCCGCGCTCGGCGAGCATGCGCAGGATGTTGGTCTTCACCCCGAAGTCGTAGGCCACGACCTTGTATGCGAGTCCCTCGCAAGAGCCCGCACTTCCATGTGCGGACTTTCCAATGCGCTTGCTGCCCAGGGCGACGAACCCGCCGCTGTCGAGGTCCAGTTGTCCCTCGGTCCAGCGATACGGCTCGGTGGTGCTGACCACCTTGGCCAGGTCCATGCCCTTCAGGCCGGGGAACTTGCGCGCCGCCTCGAGCGCCTGCTCGACGTCGATCGTGCCGGCCATCAGCGCGCCGTTCTGGGCACCGCGCTCGCGCAGGATCCGGGTCAGCTTGCGGGTATCGATGCCGGCGATGGCGACCACGCCGCGCGCCGCCAGCCAGTCCTGCAGCGAGGCCTGGCTGCGCCAGCTGCTCGGGCGGCGCGGCACGTCGCGCACGATCAGGCCGGCCGACCAGACCTTGGCAGCCTCGTCGTCCTGGTCGGTGCAACCGGTGTTGCCGATGTGGGGATACGTGAGGGTGACCAGCTGGCGGGCGTAGGAGGGATCGGTGACGATCTCCTGGTAACCGGTCATGGCGGTGTTGAACACCACTTCGCCGACCGACAGGCCGCTGGCGCCTACGGATTCGCCCTCGAACACGGTGCCGTCTTCGAGGACGAGGATTGCGGGTTGGGTCACGTCGTTCGCCTTGGTGTGGGGGAGCCCTGTCGCGGCCGGGCGCGTCGGAGCCGGGCTGCAAGAAACCGCGGACTCGGTTTCTCTCCGGTCCGGGGCGGGGGTAACAGGCGAGCGAGAATTGTACCGGCGAAGGCCGCAAAAGGAAACGCCGCCGCGGCGTCGCTGAATACGACAGCCGGACGCGTTCAGTCCAGGCCGAACAGCAGTCCGCGCATCGTATGCAGGCCGGGATCGCGTCCGGCCAGCCGGGTCGCGGCCTGCAGCGCGCCACGGGCGAAGATGTCGCGGCTGGTGGCGCGATGGACCAGTTCGATGCGCTCACCCTGCCCGGCGAACTGGACCACGTGTTCGCCGACGATGTCGCCGGCGCGCAGGCTGGCATAGCGCGCCTGCGCCCCGCCGCGCCCGGCCGATTCGCCCAGGGTGAGTGCGGTGCCGGACGGCGCATCCTTCTTGTGGACGTGGTGCGATTCGACGATGTCGCAGTCCCAGCCCGGCAGTGCACGCGCCGCGCGCTCCACCAGCTCGTCGAGCACGGCGACCCCGACGCTGAAGTTGGACGCCCACAACACCGGAATCGTCGCGGCCGCCGATTCCAGCGCCGCGCGTTGATCGGCCGCCAGGCCGGTCGTCCCCGACACCAGTGCCCGCCGGCGCGCCACGCACAGCGCCAGCACCGGATCGAAGCCCTCGGGCAGGCTGAAATCGACCGCCACGTCGAACTCCGGCACGCCGGCCAGCTCGCCCCCGGCGAAAAACGGGACCCCGTCCACTACCCGCTGCGCCGGCGACCGCCCGGTTACCGCGGCCACCACCTGCCAGGTTTCCGGCGCTCCGGCCGCCAGCCGGAGCAGCGCCTGGCCCATGCGCCCGGACGCGCCGTGGATGAGAACCCGCAGAGGCTTGGTATTCATAGTCCGACGAGGCTAGCCGCCCGCGCGCCCGCGCGGCAAGTCGGACGCGGGCGATCCACGCGGAATCGCCGACGCGGCGGCCGCAGCCGCAGGGTTACCAAACCAGGTCGTCCGGCACCTGGTAGCGCGGATCGGCGTACGGATCGTCGCCGGCAGGTGCGGAGGGGTCGACCTTCAACGCCAGCGCGGCGGGGAAGACGGCCTCCGCCTCGGCCAGCACCGCCGCCTCGACCAGCAGGTAGCGGCCGTTGAGCTGGACCACGCCCAGCTCGCCGGCGTTGAGCGCCTTCAGCTGCGCTTCGTTGACGTAGATGCGCTTGATCTTGCCGCCGTACTCGAAATGGCGTGCGATCTCGGCGGCCGGATCGTTCAGGCCCTTGTCCTGCAGCAGCGCTTCCAGCCTGGCGCGGGCCTCGCGACGCTGGCGTGCCTCCTCCTGCCTGCGCTGCTCGGCTTCGATGCGTTCCTGCTTTTCCTTCTGCGCACGCAACGCGAAGGCCTTGCCCAGATCCATCTCCGCCGAGCCGCCGTGGGCGCCGGGTTTGCGCGGGCCGCGCGACGCTGCGCCGTCCCGCCTCTCGCCGCGGGTGCCGCCAGGCTTGCCCTGCCCCGCCACGGACTTGGCATGCGGCGGCTTGCCGCCGGGCTTGCGCTCGGGCGCAGGCGCGGGCTTGAAGCCGAGGTTGAGCAACTGGTCGCGCAGGCTGTCGGTCATCGTCGATCGTCGGAGCTGTCGGCCAGCGGCGTGAGGGCCGCAAGCCAGGTAGGTGGGCTGTCAGTAGTGGGGCGGCGGCGGTTCGCTGCCGGCGTCGGCGTACAGCGCGCCACGCAGCCCGCGCAGGTCGGCCAGGACCGCCTGCAGCAGTTCGTCGCTGCGGGCACGCTCCAGCCGCGCCTCGGCCAGCGCGTCGCCCAGCTCGGCCAGGGCGTGCTCCTGGAAGGCCAGCCGCGTTTCCAGCTCGACCAGGCGCTGCTCCAGGCCGCTGGCCGGCCCCAGGCCGGGAATCTGTTCCTGTGCCGGACTCATGCCACGCTCCTGGTTGCCGCCCGTACCGAACGGCCGCGCCCGATGCCGTAGTAGGCCAGGCCGGCGGCCTCCACCTCCTCCGGCTCGTACAGGTTGCGCCCGTCGAACACCACCGCGTCGCCCAGCGCCGCGTGCAGGCGGGAGAAATCCGGGCTGCGGAATTCCTTCCACTCGGTCACCACGGCCAATGCGTCGGCCCCTTCGAGCGCCGATGCGGCCGACGTGCACAGCACCAGGTCGTCGCGCTCGCCGAAGATCCGCCGCGCCTCCCCGGTCGCCTCGGGGTCGTAGGCGCGGACGCTCGCGCCGGCCTCCCAGAGCTGCTCCAGCAGGCGGCGGCTGGACGCCTCGCGCATGTCGTCGGTGTTGGGCTTGAAGGCCAGCCCCCACACCGCGAAGACCTTGCCGCGCACGCCTTCGTCCTCGCCGCGGTCGTAGTGCTGCTGGACCAGCTCGAACAGGCGGCCCTTCTGCCGGAAATTGACCGACTCCACGGCTTCGAGCAGTTCCGCCGCGTAACCGTTCTGGCGGGCCGTGCGCGCCAGCGCCTGCACGTCCTTGGGGAAGCACGACCCGCCGTAACCGGCGCCGGCATAGATGAAATGCCGGCCGATCCGCGGATCGGAGCCGATCCCCTGGCGCACCGCCTCGATGTCGGCACCGACGCGTTCGGCGATGTTGGCGATCTCGTTCATGAAACTGATCTTGGTCGCCAGCATCGCATTGGCGGCGTACTTGGTCAGCTCGGCCGAACGCACGTCCATCACCACGAAACGGTCGTGGTTGCGGCTGAAGGCGGCGTACAGGCGCCGCATCCGCGCAACCGCGGCGGGATTGTCGGCGCCGATGACGATGCGGTCCGGACGCATGCAGTCGGCGACCGCATCCCCCTCTTTCAGGAACTCGGGGTTGGACACCACGTCGAATGCCACCTCGACGCCGCGCGCCTCCAGTTCGGCCGCGATCGCCCCGCGCACCCGGTCGGCGGTACCTACCGGCACGGTCGACTTGTCCACCACGACCAGCGGCCGGTCGATGTGCCGGCCGATGGTCCGGGCCACCGCCAGCACGTACTGCAGGTCGGCGCTGCCGTCTTCGTCCGGCGGCGTGCCCACCGCGATGAACACGATCTCGCCATGGGCGATCGCGGCGGCCGCGTCGGTGGTGAAATGCAGGCGGCCGGCGGCGTGGCTGGCCCGGACCATCGGTTCCAGCCCCGGCTCGTAGATCGGCACCTGGCCGTTCCTCAGCCCTTCGATCTTGGCTGCGTCCACGTCGACGCAGACCACGTCATGGCCGACCTCGGCCAGGCACGCTCCCGTGACCAGGCCGACGTAACCGGTACCGAAAATCGAAACGCGCACGTGCGTGCTCCCGCCGCGGCCCCTTACGGGACGATGCCGAGCAGTTCGACGTCGAAGGTCAGCGTCGCGTTCGGGCCGATCCGCGGCGGGCTGCCGCCGGGGCCGTAGGCCAGGTCGGACGGAATCCAGAAACGGTACTTGGCGCCGACCGGCATCAGCGCCACGCCCTCGGTCCAACCGGCGATGACGCGGTTGAGCGGGAACTCGACCGGCTCGCCGCGCTCATAGGAGCTGTCGAACATGGTGCCGTCCAGCAGCTTGCCTTCGTAGTTGACGCGCACGGTGTCGCTGGCCAGCGGCCGGGCGCCGCTGCCTTCGCGCAGGACCATGTACTGCAGCCCCGACGGCGTGGTAAGCACGCCCTTCTGCGAGCGGTTGGCGGCCAGGAACGCGGCGCCTTCGCTGCGGTTCTTCTCGCCCGCGGCGCCCTGCTGGCGCGCCATGAACGCCTGCAGGGTCGACATCGCCTCCTGCTCGGTCATCAGCGGCGAGCCGGCCTTGCCCAGGCTTGTGCGCACCGCCTGCATCAGCACGGCGACGTCGATCTCGTCCTTCAGCGGCAGCAGCGAGGGGCCGACCATGCGGTCGCCGACCAGCAGGCCGACCTGTTCCTTCGACGGTGCCGGCGGCTCGCCGCCCGGCGGCACGCCCGGCACCCGCTGGCCCGAGCGCACGGCGACGGCGGTCTGCAGCGCGGTGCTGGTGGCCTGCGCCTGCTCCTCGGACTGCAGCGGCTTGCCGCCGGCCAGCGCGTTCTCGAGCGCGCGCTGCATCGCGCCGAAATCGACGTCCTGGGCGATGGGCTGGAACGAGCGGGCCACGTCGAGGCCGATCGCGTAGCTCACCTTCTCCTTGTCGGTGGCCAGGGTCGTCTTGTCCTGTGCCACGGCGGCTCCTGCCATCATGCTCGCTCCCATCACCAGCGACGCCAGGGCGCCGCGCATGCGGTTGTTCATTCGTTGGTTCCCTGAAGGGTGGTTCGTTCCGCCCGGCCATGCCGGCGGACGCGCATTGTCGCACGCGCCGGCGACCTGGGTTGATGCATCAGCGCTTCGGCGCCGGCGCCTTCAGCTCGCGCTCGATCGCCGCGACCAGCGCCGGATCGTCCGGCTTGACCTTGCTGGGCCAGTTGCCGACCACGCGTCCGTCGCGCGAGACCAGGTACTTGTGGAAGTTCCACCCCGGCGCCACGCCGGTGGCCGCCTGCAGGCGCCGGTAGAGCTCGGTGGTCTCCGGCCCGGTGACGTGCACCTTCTCGTACATCGGGAACTTCACCCCATAGGTGAGCGTGCAGAACTCCTGGATCTGCTCCTCGCTGCCGGGTTCCTGTCCGCGGAAGTCGTTGGACGGGAAACCGAGCACGGCGAAACCGCGGGCGCCGTAGCGCTGTTGCAGCGCTTCCAGCCCTTCGTACTGGGGGGTGTACCCGCACTTGCTCGCGGTGTTGACCACCAGCAGGACCTTGCCGCCCTGCTGCTCGTTCAGGTTCACCGCGGTCTTGCCGGCCAGCGGACGGTACTCCAGGTCCAGCAGGGCCGGCGCCGCGGCTACCGCCGGCACGGTCGCGAGCACAAGCAACCCTTTCATAAACAATGACTTGAATGTCACGAACGGCTCCTTACGAAGAAATACCCGTGGATAGGCCATTGGTTGGGTGGGTGGAGGGTTGACACCCTGTGTTTAGGTGTTATAGTTGAATACAACACCAGTCACCCAACGCAGGACACCCGCATGAAAAGCACCCTGTCCGCCTACCGCTCCTGGTTCATGGCCGTGGCCGTGACCGTCGCGGTCGTGGGAGCGACCCGGTGGCTGCCCGACCACGATGGACGCCGTGGTGATTATGGACTTGCCGAGGCTGCCGCGGAACGCGGCGACGCCGGCCTGGACGCGGCCGCGGAGCGGCCGGCGCGCAGGCTGCGGGCCTCGTCGACCATGCCCTATTTCTCCTTTGCGCAGTCGCTGCGCTCACGGGGTTGACCATGAGTGACATCCAGTGGAGCGACGGCGCTCCCATCTACCGCCAACTGAAGGACCGCGTGATCGCCATGATGCTCGACGGGATCCTGAAACCGGGCGAGGCCCTGCCCTCGGTCCGCCAGGTGGCCGCCGAGTACCAGCTCAACCCGATCACCGTCTCCCGCGCCTACCAGGAGCTGGCCGACGAGGGCCTGGTCGAGAAGCGGCGCGGCCTGGGCATGTTCGTTACCGAAGAGGCTTCCCGGCAGCTGCGCAGCAGCGAACGCGAGCGCTTCCTGAAGGACGAATGGCCGGCCGTGGCCGAGCGCATCCAGCGCCTGGGCCTGTCCCTCCAAGACCTGCTCAACCCCCAGGGGAACCACTGATGAACGCTGCCGATTCCCACATCGCCGACCCCGGCGCCAGCACCGCCACCGGCGCGGTCGTCACCGCCCGCGGCCTGCGCAAGGCCTACAAGAACAAGGTGGCCGTCTCCGGCGCCGACTTCGAGATCGGCGCCGGCCGCATCGTCGGCCTGATCGGCCCCAACGGCGCCGGCAAGACCACCGCACTGAAGGCGATCCTCGGCCTGACCCCGTTCGAGGGCCAGCTGAGCGTGCTGGGCAAGGACCCGCGGACCCAGCGCGACGAGCTGATGAACGACGTCTGCTTCATCGCCGACGTGGCGGTGCTGCCGCGCTGGATCCGGGTTCGCGAGGCGATCGACTTCGTCGCCGGCGTGCATCCGCGGTTCGACCGGGCCAAGTGCGAGCGCTTCCTCGCCAACACCCAGCTGCACCCCAAGCTGCGGGTGCGCGAGATGTCCAAGGGCATGATCGTGCAGCTGCACCTGGCGCTGGTCATGGCCATCGACGCCCGCCTGCTGGTGCTCGACGAGCCGACCCTGGGCCTGGACATCCTCTACCGCAAGCAGTTCTACCAGCGCCTGCTGGAGGACTACTTCGACGAGAACAAGACCATCCTGGTCACCACCCACCAGGTCGAGGAGATCGAACACATCCTCACCGACGTGCTGTTCATCCGCGATGGCCGGATGGTGCTGTCCTCGCCGATGGAGGACGTGGCCGAACGCTACACCGAGGTGCTGGTGGGCAGCGACGCGCTGGAAGCGGCGCGTGCGCTCAGGCCCATCGACGAGCGCGCCCTGCCCTTCGGCAAGACCGTGCTGCTCTACGACGGCGTGCCGAGGGCGCAGCTGTCGACCCTGGGCGAGACCCGCAACCCCGGCCTCGCCGACCTGTTCGTCGCCATCATGAAGGGGACCTACGCATGAACGCCCTGACCGCATCGACCGCCTCCCCCGCCCACGGCACGGCCAGGTTCAAGTGGCTGCTGCAGCGCGAATACTGGGAAAACCGTGGCGGTTTCTTCTGGGCGCCGCTGATCACCGGCGCGATTATCGTCGGCCTGAACCTGATCCTGGCGGTGATCGGCAGCATCGCCGCGCGCCGCAGCATGGGCAGCAGCGGCTTCGTGTTCGACGACGACACCGACGCCCACCAGATCGGCCAGGCGCTCGGCGCGATGGGCGACGGCATGCTGCTCGGCGGCGTGGTGCTGGCCTGCGTGGTGCTCGCCTTCGTGGTGTTCTTCTACGCGCTGGGCTCCCTGTACGACGACCGCCGCGACCGCAGCGTGCTGTTCTGGAAGTCGCTGCCGGTGTCCGATTCGCAGATGGTCCTCTCCAAGGCCGCCTGGGCGCTGGTGCTGGCGCCGCTGTGGGCGATCGGCGTGGGCCTGCTGATCGGCGTGGCGCTGTGGGTGATCTCGGCGCTGACCATCACCGTCAACGGCGTGCCCGCCGCGCACGCGGTGTTCACCCAGTCGCATCCCATGCGCATCATCGGCGGCGTGCTGGCCTCGCTGCCGGTGTACATGGTCTGGGCGCTGCCGACCGTGGGCTGGCTGATGTTCTGCTCGGCCTGGGCGCGCTCCAAGCCGTTCCTGTGGGCGGTGCTGGTGCCGGTGCTGGCCTGCGTGGTGATCAGCATGATGACGATCCTGCCGGGCGTGGACATCGCCCACGACAAGGTCTGGTACACGGTGGTCTACCGCGGCCTGCTGAGCGTGATCCCCGGCGGCTGGTACCCGGTGGTGGGCGGCGTGGTCGGCGAGTCGGCGCACATCGGCACGCCCGACGACCTGGCCGGCGCGATCGACCTGACCCGCAGCTGGCACGTCTTCGCCACGGCCGACCTGTGGATCGGCGCGGTGGTCGGCGTCGCCTTCATCGCCGCCGCCATCCGCCTGCGCCGCTGGCGCGACGAAGGCTGAACTTCCCGCCGCCCCGAACTTGCCGAGGTATCGCGATGCGTCCCGTCCTGACCCTGCTGCTTCCGCTGCTGCTCGCCCCGTCCCTGGCCCTGGCCGGCGACAACTGCACCCACACCGCGCCGCGCCAGCTGCAGCTGGACGTGGCCGGGATCAGGAAGATCCGGGTCGAGACCAACCAGTTCGACATCGACCTGCGCGCCACCGAGGGCCCGAGCCACGCCGTGCGGGGCCGCGCCTGCGCCAGCAAGCCGCAGTGGCTGGCGGACCTGACCGTGACCCAGGAGCGCAAGGGCGACACCCTGGTGGTACGCCTGCGCCGCGAGAAGGATCCCGGGCTGTCGAGCCTGTTCGGCGAGAACTACGCCTGGATGGAGCTGTCGGGCACCGTGCCGGCCGACGTGCTGGTGCAACTGGTGGTCGGCTCGGGGGACGGCTCGATCGACGGCGCCGCGGCGGCCAGCGCCGACGTCGGCTCCGGCGACGCCGTGCTGCGCAATATTCGCGGGGCGGTGACCGCGAAGGTCGGTTCCGGCGACATCGAGGTCGACGGCGCCGGCTCGCTCAATGTCCTGTCGATCGGCTCGGGCGACATCAAGGCGCGCGCCATCGGCGGCGCGGTGGAGGTCGGCAGCATTGGTTCCGGCGACTTCGAGCTGGACGGCGCGCGGGGCGACGTCCGCGTCGGCTCGATCGGATCCGGCGACGCCGAGTTGAACAAGGTCGGCGGCGCGGTCCGGATCGGCTCGGTGGGCTCGGGCGGCGCGAACGTGCGCGGCGCCGCCAGCCTGTCGGTCGGCTCGATCGGCAGCGGCGGCGTCGACCACAGCGACATCACCGGCGCGGTCGACCTGCCGCGCCGCGACTGAAACCCTGACGGAGAGCCATCATGAACCTCCATCCGCGCCGCCTCCTCCTGCCCCTGCTGCTGGCTGCCGTGCTGCCGCTGGGCGCGCATGCCGCCGACGCCAGCGAAAGCGAAATCAGCCGCGAGATCAGCGCCGAGCTGGCCGAGGCGCGCAAGGAAGTCCGCAGCGAGCTGGCCGCCGCCCGCGCCGAACTGGAAACGGGCAACCTGGAGCTGGGCGACGGCCTCCATTTCGGCAAGTCCGGCAAGCGCGCCCATGCCGACGCTTCGCTGCCGCGCGCGGAAATCACCCCGCGCGGCGACTTCCTGGTCGACGGCAAGGCCGTGGCCATCGATGCGCGCCAGCGCGAGGCACTGCTCGCCTACCGCCGCCAGGTGCTGGACATCGCCCTGGCCGGGATCGACATCGGCGAACGCAGCGCGCAGATGGCCATCGACGCGGTCGACCGCGGGATCTTCAGCCTGATGCTCAGCGCCATGACCGGCAGCCTCGAGCGCAACCTGGAGAAGACCATCAAGGCGTCGATCGAGCCGGGCATCATCCAGATCTGCCAGGGCCTGCCGGCGCTGCACGCCTCGCAACAGCTCCTGGCGCAGAGCCTGCCGCAGTTCCGGCCCTACGCCACCCTGGAGGCGGACGACGTCAAGGGCTGCGAGACCGATGTCCGCCGGGAATTCGCACTGAACTGAAGGAACCGACCATGCGCAAGCTCCATGCCCTGACCCTGTTCGCCCTGCTGCCGCTGGCCGCCTGCGGCAACAACGACCCGGCGCCGTCCACCGATGCCGGCGGCCAGGCCGGCACCGCCGCGCCGGCCAATACCGCCCTGGGCCGCAAGATCCAGGAGGCCATGGCCGAGGCCAGCCGCGAGCTGGCCAGCGAGAACATCCGCGTGGGCGAGGAATCCGGCGAGCCCAAGGCCGAGATCAGCCCGCAGGGCGACTTCATCGTCGGCGGCAAGCCGGTGGCGGTGGACGAGGCGCAACGCAAGCTGCTGCTGGCCCATCGCGCCAACCTGGTCGCCGTCGCGCAGGCCGGCATCGCGGTCGGCATGCAGGGTGCGGACCTGGGCCTGGAAGCGGCCACCGGCGCGCTCAAGAGCGTGTTCAACGGCGACAGCGAGGAGTTCAGCAAGGAGATGGAGGCGCGCGGCAAGCAGATCGAGGCCGACGCCATGAAGATCTGCGACGCCCTGCCGCCGCTGCTGGCCTCGCAGCAGGCACTCGCCGCAGCCCTGCCCGCCTTCCAGCCCTACGCGACCATGGACCAGACCGACATCGACGACTGCCGCCACGACGGCGATTACGACTTCAACCAGGCCGGCGCGAACGCCAGCGTGCATACCGAACGCGATACGGACTCCGGGCACGCCACCGATGCCGCCGCCGAGGCCGACGCGGCAGCCGCCCGCCCGCAGGACTGATCGCTTTACCTCCCCCCGGCCGGACACGCCACGTGCGCGCCGCCGGTGGGGTCCGGCCATGACACGGCTGGATGACATGGCTGGCGGGGACCCCTGGGCTGAAAGTCCGGGGTCTTCGGGTCCTCGCGTGGTTCCGCTGCTTTGCGCCGCGTTGCGCTGCTCTTGGGCAAAGCCAACCCCTGAGCCAGAGCCAGAGCGGGAGCCGGAACCAAAGGCAGCCGCAGGTCGCTGGCTCCGGACGGGGCCGCCGTGCCCCGGGGATCGGGTGCACCGCTCGGGCGGACGTCCTGTCCGCACTCGCGGCCGTGGCACATCCCTGTGCCACTTGCCCCCGATCCCCGGGACACGGCGTCCTCGGCGCTTTAGGGGCAGGTCGTTGATCGGACTTCCAGAAGCAGCAGCCGGGCCCGGCATGGCCGGACGGAAACAACCGAAGCCACTACCCCCAAAGCGCATGCAAGACGTGGCGGACCGTGGGGGTCGTGGCAGCGGACAGGGATGTCCGCGGTAGCGAGTCCGCACAGGGATGTGCGGTCGAGCGGCCACGACCCCACGGTCCGTCACGGCTCAGCCCGAAGCTGCCGCGCCCTGCCAGCCGGAACCTGCTACGCCCTGCCGGCCCGAGGCCGATCCACCGCGGCTCAGCCCGAAGCTGCTACGCCCCGCCAACCGGAAGCTGCTGCACCCCTGCCAGCCCGAGGCCTATACGCCGGAGCTCAACCCGACCCCGCTCGATCGCGGTCCAACGCCGCAAACCGCTCAGCCGCCGCCACCGCCCGGCTTGCCGTGGATGCCGCCCTTGGCCAGCACCGCCGGGTCCAGCAACGGCGCCAGCGTCTTCGCCGGCAGGCCGGTGACTTCCATTGCCACCTCCAGCACCGGACGGCCTTCCCGGTAGGCCTGCTTGGCGATCGCCGCGCCCTTCTCGTAGCCGATCACCGGGTTGAGCGCGGTGACCAGGATCGGATTGCGGTCCAGCGCTTCCTTCACCCGCTCCGGCCGCACCTTCAGTCCGGCGATCGCCGAATCGGCCAGCAGCCGCGACACGTTGGCCAGCAGCTGGATCGATTCGAGCAGGTTGGCCGCGATCAGCGGCAGGGTCACGTTGAGCTGGAAGTTGCCGGTCTGGCCGGCCACGGTAATGGCGGTGTGGTGGCCGATCACCTGCGCGGCGGCCATCACCGTCGCCTCCGGGATCACCGGGTTGACCTTGCCCGGCATGATCGAACTGCCCGGCTGCAGCGCCGGCAGCTCGATCTCGCCCAGCCCCGCCAGCGGCCCGGCGTTCATCCAGCGAAGATCGTTCGCGATCTTGATCAGCGCCACCGCCAGCGCGTTGAGCTGGCCGGACAGCTCGACCGCGTCGTCCTGCGCGGCCAGCCCCTCGAACTTGTCGTCGGCGCTCTCGAACCTGGTACCGGCCAACGCGGAAATCGCCTTGGCCGTGCGCGCGCCGAAGCGCGGATCGGCGTTGATGCCGCTGCCGATCGCGGTGCCGCCCAGCGGCAGCCGGCGCAGGCGCCCGAGGCTGTCTTCCAGACGCCCCTGCGCCGACCTGAGCTGCGCCGACCAGGCACCGAACTCCTGCTCGAAGGTCAGCGGCATCGCATCCATCAGGTGGGTGCGTCCGGTCTTGACCACGCGGCGCAGCTCGCGGCCGCGCCGGTCGATGGTCTTGCGCAGGTGCGCGATCGCCGGCAGCAGCTCCTCGACCACGCCCAGCTGCGCCGACACGCGGATCGCGGTGGGGATCACGTCGTTGGAGCTCTGGCCCAGGTTGACGTGGTCGTTGGGGTGGACCTGGCCCTTGCCGGCCTTGCCCGACGCATTGGCCAGCGCGGCGATCACCTCGTTGGCATTCATGTTGGACGAAGTGCCCGACCCGGTCTGGTAGATGTCGACCGGGAAATGCGCGTCCCAGTTGCCGGCGGCCACCTCGAGCGCGGCCGCGCGCACCGCGCCGGCGACGTTCTTCGGCAGCAGGCCCAGGCCGGCATTGACCTCGGCGGCGGCCGCCTTGACCAGGCCGAGCGCGCGGATGAAGCCGCGCGGCATCGGCCGCCCGGAGATCGGAAAGTTCTGCACGGCGCGCTGGGTCTGCGCGCCCCACAGGGCATCGGCGGGAACCTGCAACTCGCCCATGGAATCGTGTTCGGTGCGGGTGCGCGCGGCGGCGGCCAGCGCTTTCGAAGATGCCGGCGCCTTGGCGCGCGAGCGGGTGGATGTCTTGCTCATGACCGTCTCCAGTGAGGATGGACTACGGCGGGCGGCCGGCAGGACCGGCGGCTGGCTGGAACCGGGAGGATACGCCAGCGTCTGCGGGCGCTGCGTGGTTGCGTTCGACGGAAACATGCTGCAAGGGCAACTCCAAGAACAGGCACAACACCAACGGCGACAACAACTGCCAACACGACCGCAACCGCACCCGCAGCTCATCACGGTGGTCGACTTCGGGCTGAGCCGCGCCGGGCCGGGTGTGTCGTGGCCGCTCGGGCGTACGTCCCTGTACGCACTCGCTACCGCGGCCATCCATGGCCGCTGCCACGACACACCCGGCCCGACGCGTCTTCGGGGTGCTTTACGGTCGTCGCTTCGGTCGTGGAGCCGTGCTTGCCCTCAAGCGGCGCCGCGGGCACACGTGCCGGCCCGCGATTCCTGCAGGAGCCGGGGAGACCGGACATGCATCCGTGGAAAGGCGCCCGCGACCCGACGCAGTCGGCATGGACAGCACCCACAGAGACCCGGCGCCCGTGTCGCCAGCAAGCTGTGCTCCCACAAAGACCAGCCCGCCACTCCCATGCCTTCGCCGCAGGCGAAGCGAGAAGCCGCTCTCCGATCGAAGCAGCGAACCCGCCGCCGCCCGAGGACGTCGTGGCCCGGGGGTATGGCGCCAGTGGCACATGGATGTGCCACGACCCGAGTACGGACAGGACGTCCGCCCGAGGGAGGCGCCATACCCCCGGGTCACGGCGGCCCCTTCCGGAGCCGCATGCCCCCGGCCCCCGGCCCTTGGCTCCTGGGCTCTTGGGCCTTGCCCCGGTAACGCCCGGCGGCGCGGCAGGAGGCCCCCGACCGCAGCCGCAAACCACGCTCCGGAGCGGCAGGGCCTAAACTATGCGGCCCGTCTTCCCAGCCAGCCCTCCCCTCCCATGTCGGATTCCGCCCTGCTCGCCCTGTCCCCGCTCGACGGCCGCTACGCCTCCAAGGTCGACGCGCTGCGCCCGATCTTCTCCGAGTACGGCCTGATCAAGGCGCGGGTGAAGGTCGAGGTGGAGTGGTTGCTGGCGCTGGCCGCCGAGCCGGGCATCGTCGAGCTGGCGCCGTTCTCCGGCGCCGCCGTGCAGCGCCTGCGGGCGCTGGCCGACGGTCTCTCGCTCGCCGATGCGGCGCGGGTCAAGGAGATCGAGCGCACCACCAACCACGACGTCAAGGCGGTCGAGTACCTGATCAAGGAGCGGCTGAAGGACGACGCCGAGCTGGGGCCGGCGCTGGAATTCGTCCACTTCGCCTGCACCAGCGAGGACATCAACAACCTGTCCTATGCGCTGATGCTGCGCGAGGCGCGCGACACCGTGCTGCTGCCGGCGCTGGACGGCATCGCCGCCTCGCTGCGCGCGCTCGCCCATGCCCAGGCCGCCCAGCCGATGCTCTCGCGCACCCACGGCCAGACCGCCTCGCCGACCACGCTGGGCAAGGAAGTGGCCAATGTCGTCGCCCGCCTCGAGCGCCAGCGCCGGCAGATCGCCGCGGTCGAGCTGACCGGCAAGATCAACGGCGCGGTGGGCAACTACAACGCCCACGTCGCCAGCTACCCGGACGTGGACTGGCCGGCGTTCGCGCAGCGCTTCGTCGAGGGGCTGGGCCTGCCGTTCAATCCGTACACCACCCAGATCGAGCCGCACGACAACGTCGGCGAGCTGGGCGATGCGATCCGCCGTGCCAACACCGTGCTGGTCGACCTGGCCCGCGACGTGTGGGGCTACATCTCGCTGGGCTACTTCAGGCAGAAGCTCAAGGAAGGCGAAGTCGGCTCCTCGACCATGCCGCACAAGGTCAACCCGATCGACTTCGAGAACGCGGAAGGCAACTTCGGCATCGCCAACGCCCTGTTCGAGCACTTCTCGGCCAAGCTGCCGATCAGCCGCTGGCAGCGCGACCTCACCGATTCGACCGTGCTGCGCGCGCTGGGCACCGCCTTCGGCCACACCCAGGTCGCGCTGGATTCGCTGGGCAAGGGCCTGGGCAAGCTGCAGGTGAACCCGCAGCGCCTGGATGCCGACCTGGATGCGGCCTGGGAAGTGCTGGCCGAAGCGGTGCAGACGGTGATGCGCCGCCACGGCCTGCCCAATCCCTACGAACAGCTCAAGGCGCTGACCCGTGGCCAGGACGGGATCGACGCCGAGGCCATGCGTCGCTTCGTCGCTTCGCTCGACCTGCCCGAGGACGCGCGCGCGCGCCTGGCCGCGCTCACCCCGGCCGGCTATACCGGCCTGGCCGAGCGGCTGGCGCGGGATATCTGACGCTCCAGGCATCCCGGTACGATCGCCGGCCGATCGTAGAGCGGGGCTCGCCCCGCTGCTCCTGGCTTTATCGCGAGACGTCCGGAAAGCAGCGGGGCAAGCCCCGCTCTACGCGGCATCGTGGGCACACCGCGCCGCGTGGAAGACCGGCCGCGTGCCGCGCGGCTGCTAGAGTGGCCAGCCCGAACGCAGCGGAACGATCCATGCGACTGCTCGAAACCGCCGGCGCGCTGGCGACCCTGCTGGCCCTGTCACTGGCAACCTCCAGCGCCAGCGCCGCCCCCGCAACGCCGGCCGCCGCCTGCCCCGCCGACGCCGGCTGGGACGACCCCTCGCCGCCCGTCCATGTCTTCGGCAACACCTGGTATGTCGGCACCTGCGGCATCACCGCCCTGCTGGTGACCTCGCCGCAGGGTCACGTGCTGCTCGACGGCGGCACCGCCAGGGGTGCGGCGCTGATCGAGGACAACATCCGCGCCGCCGGCTTCAAGCTTGAGGACGTGAAGTACATCGTCGGCTCGCACGAGCATTTCGACCACGCCGGCGGCATCGCCGCGCTGCAGGCGGCCACCGGTGCGACCGTGGTCGCGCTCGAGCCGGCCGCGGTCGTGCTCGAACGCGGCGGCAGCGATCGCGGCGACCCGCAGTACGGGCAGCTGGACCCCATGGCGCCGGTCGCCGGCGTACGCCGCATCGCCGACGGCGAGGTGCTGGCGCTGGGCCCGCTGCGGCTCACCGCCCACGCCACGCCCGGCCATGCGCCGGGGAGCACCAGCTGGACCTGGCGCTCCTGCGAGGCCGGCTCGTGCCGCGACATCGCCTACGTCGACAGCCTCACCGCGATCTCGGACGACCAGTGGCGCTTCACCGACCCGGCCAACGCCGGCTACGTCGCCGGATTCCGCCGCACCCTGGACGCGGTCGCCGCCCTGCCCTGCGATATCCTGGTCACCCCGCATCCGGGCGCCAGCGCACTGTGGTCGCGACTGGGCCCCGGCGCCAGCCAGCCGCTGGCGGGCGACGGCGCCTGCCGCGCCTACGCCGCCCAGGCCCGCGCGCGCCTCGACAAGCGCCTGGCCGACGAAGCCGCCGCGCCGCCGGCACGCTGAACCGCCCCACACGACGCGATCCGACGTGCAACTGCTGATCAACATCGACGTCGACGACCTGGCCCGCGCCGAGGCGTTCTACCGCGATGCGTTCGGCCTGGCCGCCGCGCGCCGCTTCGGCGACGCCGTGCTCGAGATGACCGGCGCACCCGTACCGTTCTACCTGCTGCGCAAGGATGCCGGCAGCGAAGGCGCGGCCGGTTCGGCGCGCGACTACCGGCGGCACTGGACGCCGCTCCACCTGGACATCGTGGTCGAAGACCTGGACGCGGCCCTGGCCCGCGCGCTGGCCGCCGGCGCCCGCGCCGAAGGCGAGGTACGCGAAGCCGCGTGGGGCCGCATCATGCAGCTGGCCGACCCGTTCGGCCACGGCTGGTGCCTGCTCCAGTTCCTCGGCCGCGGTTACGACGAGATCGCCTCATGAGCTCCCGCAAGAAGACTTCCCCCGCCGCCCTGCCGTTCGAGGTCGACGCCGCCGCCCTGCCGCCGCTGGGCATGGACCCGGCGGTGTTCCTGCGCGACTACTGGCACAAGCGCCCGCTGCTGGTCCGCAACGCCTTCCCCGGCTTCCAGACCCCGCTCATGCCCGACGACCTGGCCGGCCTGGCCTGCGAGGACGGCGTGCTGGCGAGGCTGATCAGCCACGACCGCGGCAGCGGCCGCTGGGACGTGCGCACCGGCCCGTTCGCCGAGGACGACTTCCCCGGCCTGCCCGACCACGACTGGACCCTGCTGGTCCAGGACGTCGACAAATGGGATCCGGACGTGGCCGCGCTGCTGGAGCAGTTCCGCTTCCTGCCGCGCTGGCGCATCGACGACGTGATGGTCAGCTTCGCCGCCACCGGCGGCTCGGTCGGCGCGCACGTGGACCACTACGACGTGTTCCTGCTGCAGGCTTACGGCCATCGCCGCTGGCAGATCGACGCCCGCGTGGCGATGGGCCAGCCTGCCCCGGACCTGGGTTTCCAGGAGGACGTGGCGATCAAACTGCTGCGCCACTTCGAACCCACCCACGACTGGGTGCTGGGCCCGGGCGACATGCTCTACCTGCCGCCGCTGGTGCCGCACCACGGCGTGGCCGAGGACCCGTGCCTGACCTTCTCGGTCGGCATGCGCGCGCCCTCCTCCTCGGAGCTGATCGGCGACTGGCTCGACGAGGTGCTGGTCGATGCCGACGAGGCGATCCGCTACCACGACGAGGACCTGGCCGTGCCGGCCGATCCCAACGAGATCGACACCGCGGCCATGAACCGCGTGGTCGAGGCGCTGAATGCCATCCGGATGAACGACCCGGACCGGCTGGGCGACTGGTTCGGCCGCTTCATCACCACCTACCGCGCCGCCGGCGAGGTCATCCCCGGCGGCGAGCCGCGCCCGCGCATCGAACTGGAATGGGACCTGGCCCACGGCGCGGCGCTGCAACGCCACCCGGCCTCGCGCCTGGCCTGGCGCCGGCGCCACGACGACGGCGCCAGCCTGTACTGCAGCGGCCGCGCGCTGGTCGTGCCGGTCGAGGATGCGATCCTGCTGGCCGATGCCACCGTGCTGGATGGCCCGGCCTGGGAATCGCTTTCGCAGGACGGCCGCGACGCCGCCTACGCGCTCTACCAGGCCGGCCACTACGGACTGCTGGCCGACGACCCGGACGAGGACGGCGAGGACGGCGACGCATGAGCGCCGCGGTTTCCATCGTCGCGGCCGAGTACGCCCAGGACCACGCACGCCTGCATGCGTTGCGCACCACCGTGTTCATCGACGAACAGCAGGTGCCGGCCGCGCTGGAGCGCGACGCACTCGACCCGCTCAGCTTCCATGTCATGGCGCTGGATGCCGACGGCCGCCTGCTGGGCACCGCGCGCCTGACCCCGGACCGGCGGATCGGCCGGATGGCGGTGCTGGCGAGCGAGCGCGGGCGCGGGATCGGCGAGGCGATGCTGGCCGGGCTGCTCGAGGAGGCGCGGCGGCGCGGCTGGACCGAGGTCACCCTGCACGCGCAGCTGCATGCGCTGCCGTTCTACGCACGCGCCGGGTTCGTGCCTTCCGGTCCGGTGTTCGAAGAGGCCGGGATCGGCCATCGCCTGATGCGCCGGCGGCTGCCGGGCGCCAGCCCGGTCGAGGACGCCGACGCCGCCGCCGCGGTGCTGATCGCCCTGGCCACCCACGCGCGCCGCGAGCTGGCGCTGTACAGCCGGGCGATGGACCCGGGGCTGCTGGACCGCAAGGACGTGCTGGACGCGCTGCGCCGCTTCGCCGTCCGCCCCGGCGAGCGGCGGCTGCGGATCCTGCTGCAGGATGCGGCGACCCCGCAGCGGTCGGGCGCGCCGATCCTGCCGCTGGCCCAGCGCCTGCCCAGCGTGTTCGCCTTCCGCGAGGTCAAGGACCCGGTCGATGCGCGCTATCCGTCGGCCTTCGCCTTCAACGACACGGGCGGCGCGCTGTTCCGGCCGCTGGGCCATCGCTTCGATGGCGAGGGCGGGGTCGAGGACGGCCCGCTCGCGCGCCGCCTGCAACTGGAGTTCGACCGGATCTGGGAACGCTCCCGCCCCTGCACCGAGTACCGCGTCCTGTAGGAGCCCATCTTCATGGGCGACCCGACGTCGGCGTGCGTGGCCGTCGCCATCGGGGCGGCGTCGGGTCGCCCATGAGGATGGGCTCCTACCACTTGCGTCGCCGGTTCCAGCAGCTTTTTGTAGGAGCCGATTCATCGGCGACCCGACGCCACCCGGCAAACGACCCCCTCCCGGCTCCCCCGTCCGGCCCGCCCGCAGGCGCCACACCCGACTTCATCCGCCCTGCCCGACACCAGGCGCACGCCGCCGCCGACTCGCATCGCTGGCCGTCGCCTACCGGGAATGTCCTCCCACGCCTGGCCCGCGACAGTGTGAACCGCCGCACCCCCGTGACCCCCGGACCGGGAAATCCGGCCTTCGTCTAGGTCCCTGAACGGGCGATGGGGGGTATACTTTTGCGGCTATCACGCCCGCAACGCCGGGCCTGGGCCGGTTGCGGCCCATCCCCCACCCAGACGCGACTCCATCGTGGACAACCTACTCAAGCAGTTTGCGCAGTCATCGCAGCTCGGCAGCAATGCCGCCTTCATCGAGGACCTGTACGAGCAGTACCTGGTCTCCCCCGACAGCGTAGACCCGAAGTGGAAAGCCTACTTCGACGGGTTCAAGGGCCGCGAGGCCGGTGACGTCCCGCACTCGGCGGTCATCGCCCACGTCGCCGACGCCGCCCGCCACGCCGCCAACAACGGCTATGCGACCGCGCCGGCCGTCGGCGACGAACGCGAGCGCAACGTCGGCCGCCTGATCACCGCCTACCGCTCGCGCGGCCACCTGGGCGCCAAGGTCGACCCGCTCGCCCTGACCCCGCCGATGAACCCGCCGGACCTGGGCCTGCCCTTCCACGACCTGTCCGAGCGCGACCTGGACAGCGAATTCAGCACCGGCGGCCTGGCCGGCCAGCCGCGGATGAAGCTGCGCGACCTGCTCGCGCGCCTGAAGGCGACCTACACCGGCTCCATCGGCGCCGAGTTCATGCACATCCCCGAGGTCGAGCAGCGCCAGTGGCTGTACCAGCGCCTGGAGCTGGCCGGCGGCGACTACAACCTCAGCGCCGAGACCCGCCAGCGCGTGCTGGAGCGGCTGACCGCGGCCGAGGGCCTGGAACGCTACCTGCACACCAAGTACGTCGGCCAGAAGCGCTTCTCGCTGGAAGGCGGCGACTCGCTGATCCCGCTGCTGGACACGGTGATCCGCCAGTCCGGCGTGGACAAGGTCAAGGACATCGTCATCGGCATGGCCCACCGCGGCCGCCTCAACGTCCTGATCAACACCCTGGGCAAGAACCCGCGCAAGCTGTTCGACGAGTTCGAGGGCAAGTTCGAGCACGACGAGCGCGCCCATGCCGGCGACGTGAAGTACCACATGGGCTTCTCGGCCGACATCGCCACCCCGGGCGCGCCGGTGCACCTGGCCCTGGCCTTCAACCCCTCGCATCTGGAGATCGTCGACCCGGTGGTCGCCGGCTCGGTGCGTTCGCGCCAGGAGCGCCGCGGCGACGACGAGCGCCGCCAGGTCCTGCCGGTGCTGATCCACGGCGACGCGGCCTTCGCCGGCCAGGGCGTGGTGATGGAACTGTTCCAGATGTCGCAGGCGCGCGGCTTCGCCGTCGGCGGCACCGTGCACGTGGTGATCAACAACCAGGTCGGCTTCACCACCAGCAACAAGGAAGACGCGCGCTCGACCCTGTACTGCACCGACGTGGCCAAGATGGTCGGCGCACCGGTGTTCCACGTGAACGGCGACGACCCCGAAGCGGTGGTGTTCGTGGCCAAGCTGGCCTACGAGTTCCGCCAGCAGTTCAGGAAGGACGTGGTCATCGACCTGGTCTGCTACCGCCGCCACGGCCACAACGAGGCCGACGAGCCGGCGGCGACCCAGCCGCTGATGTACCAGACCATCCGCAAGCACCCGACCACCCGCGAGATGTACGCCGCGCAGCTGGAGAAGGCCGGCGTGATCGCCGCCGACGCCGGCAAGGCGCTGGTGGACGAGTACCGCAACAAGCTCGACGCCGGCGAGGTCACCACCGAGCTGGCCGCCTCCAAGCCGGAGGACTACGAGCTGACCATCGACTGGTCCAAGTACCTCTCCGGCACGCTGTCCGACGCGGTCGACACCAGGGTGAAGAAGGCCACGCTGACCCAGCTGGCCAAGATCATCAACACGATCCCGCAGGGCGTCTCGCTCCACCCGCGCGTGGCCAAGATCTACGAAGACCGCCTGAAGATGTCGGCCGGCGAGATCGGCGGCGACTGGGGCTTCGCCGAGAACCTGGCCTACGCCACCCTGCTCTCGGAAGGCTACGGCCTGCGCCTGGTCGGCCAGGACGCCGGCCGCGGCACGTTCTTCCACCGCCACGCGGTGCTGCACGACCAGAAGACCGACAGCTACTACCTGCCGCTGCGCCAGCTGGTGGAGACCCCCGAGCAGGCCACCATCATCGACTCGCTGCTCAGCGAGGAGGCGGTGATGGCGTTCGAGTACGGCTTCTCCACCACCGACCCGAACACCCTGGACATCTGGGAAGGCCAGTTCGGCGACTTCGCCAACGGCGCCCAGGTGGTGATCGACCAGTTCATCGCCTCCGGCGAGGCCAAGTGGGGCCGCATCTCCGGCCTGACCCTGCTGCTGCCGCACGGCTACGAAGGCCAGGGCCCCGAGCACAGCTCCGCGCGCCTGGAGCGCTTCCTGCAGCTGTGCGCGCTGGAGAACATGCTGGTGTGCGTGCCGACCACCCCGGCCCAGTGCTTCCACATGCTCCGCCGCCAGATGAAGATGAGCACGCGCAAGCCGCTCATCGTCATGTCGCCGAAGTCGCTGCTGCGCCACAAGCTGGCCGTGTCGACCCTGGACGAGCTGGCCAGCGGCGAGTTCCAGCACCTGATCCCGGACAGCAGCGCCGACCCGAAGAAGGTCAAGCGCGTGGTCGTGTGCTCGGGCAAGGTCTACTACGACCTGCTCGAGGACCAGCTCAAGCGCGGCCAGGACAACGTCGCCATCGTCCGCGTCGAGCAGCTGTACCCGTTCCCGCGCGAGGCGCTGTCCACGGTCCTGCAGACCTACGCCAAGGCCACCGAGGTGGTCTGGTGCCAGGAGGAGCCGCAGAACCAGGGCGCCTGGTACCAGATCAAGCACCACCTGCAGGCCTGCCTGGCCAAGGGCCAGGCCCTGAGCTACGCCGGGCGCACGCGCTCGCCGTCGCCGGCGGTGGGCCACTTCGCCGACCACGTCGAAGAGCAGCTCAAGCTGGTCGCCGACGCGCTGGTCAACCCGCCCGGCAACCAGCTCGCCGCCGAATAGCGCGTCACCACGCCGCAACCGGCACCCCCCGATACTTCCGCCCTACCGACATACGCCCCAAGGACGCCCCATGGCCACCGAAGTCAAAGTTCCGGTCCTTCCCGAATCCGTCTCCGACGCCACCATCGCCAGCTGGCACAAGAAGGCCGGCGACGCGGTCAAGCGCGACGAGAACCTGGTGGACCTGGAGACCGACAAGGTCGTCCTGGAAGTCCCCTCGCCGGTCGACGGCGTGCTGAAGGAAATCAAGTTCCAGGAAGGCGACACCGTCACCAGCTCGCAGGTCCTGGCGATCATCGAGGAAGGCGCCACCGCCGCCGCAGCGCCAGCCGAGGCGAAGAAGGACGACAAGCCGGCCGCCGGCGCCGAGGAAGTGCAGGCCAAGGCCGGCGCGGCCAAGGCCGAAGCCGCCGCGCCCGCCTCGACCAAGCCGGCCCCGGCCGCCGCGTCGTCGTCCACGGGCGCGGGCGGCGACCTGCCGCCGGGCGCGCGCTTCACCGCCAGCAAGGAAGGCATCGATCCGTCGCAGGTCGAGGGCACCGGCCGTCGCGGCGCGGTGACCAAGGAAGACATCGTCAAATACGCCAAGAGCGGCGGCGCCGGCAAGGCCGCGGGCGCGCGTCCGGAAGAGCGCGTGCCGATGACCCGCATCCGCAAGCGGATCGCCGAGCGGCTGATGCAGTCCAAGGACTCCATCGCGATGCTGACCTCGTTCAACGAGGTCAACCTGGCCAAGGTGTCGGCCGCGCGCAAGGAGCTGGGCGAGGACTTCCAGAAGGCCCACGGCATCAAGCTGGGCTTCATGAGCTTCTTCGTGAAGGCCGCGGCCAACGCGTTGCAGCGCTTCCCGGTGATCAACGCCTCGGTCGACGGCGACGACATCATCTACCACGGCTACGCCGACATCTCGATCGCCGTGTCCACCGACAAGGGCCTGGTGACGCCGGTGCTGCGCAATGTCGAGCGCCTGGGCTTCGCCGACATCGAGCAGGGCATCGCCGATTACGCCAAGAAGGCGCGCGACGGCAAGCTCGGCCTGGACGACCTGCAGGGCGGCACCTTCACCATCACCAACGGCGGCACCTTCGGCTCGCTGATGTCGACCCCGATCGTCAACCCGCCGCAGAGCGCGATCCTGGGCATGCACACCATCAAGGAGCGCCCGATCGCCGAGAACGGCCAGGTCGTGATCGCGCCGATGATGTACATCGCCCTGTCCTACGACCACCGCATCATCGACGGCAAGGACGCGGTGCAGTTCCTGGTGGACATCAAGAACCAGCTCGAGAACCCGAACCGGATCCTGTTCGGGCTGTAAGACCCCCGCGCCGCCCTTCCCCGGAAGGGCGGCGCCGTTTTCGCCAGGGCCGGCGGAAGCCAAGCGCGATCCAGCTCGCCGCCCTGCACTCTTCCGCCCCCGGGCCACGACCCGCGACGGGCAGCAAAGGCAAAGGAACTGGAAATGGCTGAACAATTCGACGTCGTCGTCATCGGTGCCGGCCCGGCCGGCTACCACGCCGCGATCCGCGCCGCGCAGCTGGGCCTGAAGACCGCCTGCATCGACGCGGCGCTGGGCAAGGACGGCAAGCCGGCGCTGGGCGGCACCTGCCTGCGCGTGGGCTGCATCCCGTCCAAGGCGCTGCTCGATTCCTCGCACCAGTACGAGAACATGCTGCACAAGTTCGAGCAGCACGGCATCGGCTTCAAGGATGCGTCGATCGACGTGGCGAAGATGGTCGCCCGCAAGGACGGCATCGTGAAGCAGTTCACCGGCGGCATCGCCCAGCTGTTCAAGGCCAACAAGGTCACCGCGTACTACGGCTTCGGCACGCTCCACGTAAACGCGGGGCAGCCCGGCAACGTCGTCAAGGTCAAGCAGCACGACGGCACCGAGGTCGAACTCAAGGGCACCAACGTCATCATCGCCGCCGGTTCGGATTCGATCGAGCTGCCGTTCGCCAAGTTCGACGGCGAGGCCATCGTCGACAACGTCGGCGCGCTGGACTTCACCGAGACCCCCAAGCGCCTGGCCGTGATCGGCGCCGGCGTGATCGGCCTGGAACTGGGCAGCGTGTGGAAGCGCCTGGGCGCCGAGGTCACCATCCTCGAGGCGATGCCGGAGTTCCTGGCCGCCGCCGACGCCGAGGTGGCCAAGCTGGCCGCGCGCGAGTTCAAGAAGCAGGGCCTGGACATCCGCCTGGGCGCCAAGGTCTCCAAGGCCGAGGTCAAGGCCAAGGGCAAGAAGAAGGAAGTCGCCGTCACCTACACCGACGACAAGGGCGCCGAGCAGAGCCTGGTCGTGGACAAGCTGCTGGTGGCCGTCGGCCGCCGCGCCGCGACCAAGGGCCTGCTGGCCGAAGGCACCGGCGTGCAGCTCAACGAGCGCGGCCAGGTCGTGGTCGACGAGCACTGCCACACGGGCGTCGACGGCGTCTGGGCGGTCGGCGACTGCGTGCGCGGGCCGATGCTGGCGCACAAGGGCTTCGAGGAAGGCATCGCCGTGGCCGAGCTGATCGCCGGCCTGCCGGGCCACGTCAACTTCGACACCATCCCGTGGGTCATCTACACCGGCCCGGAAATCGCCTGGGTCGGCAAGACCGAGCAGCAGCTCAAGGCCGAGGGCGTGCCCTACAAGACCGGCACCTTCCCGTTCGCCGCCGTCGGCCGCGCCGTGGCGATGGCCGAGCCGGTCGGCTTCGCCAAGGTGATCGCGCATGCCGAGACCGACCGCGTGCTCGGCCTGCACCTGGTCGGCCCGAACGTGTCCGAGCTGGTCCACGAGGGCGTGCTGACCATGGAGTTCAGCGGCTCGGCCGACGACCTGGCGCGGATCTGCCACGCCCACCCGTCGCTGTCGGAAGCGATCCACGACGCGGCGATGGCGGTGGACAAGCGCGCGATCCATAAGGCGAACTGAAGGTTCGCCCTGTGGATGCAGATGCCCGCGCAGCGGACATCTGCATGCGGCACCGGAGCCGGGCATTGCCCGGCTTCGCGCTTTCCGCAGACACGCAAAGACTCGACCAGGAGCAACGCATGGATTCCAAGGGACTTCCGCCCCGCGTCACCGCCGGCCTGTATGCCGCCGCCGGCGTGCTGTTCGTGATCGGCGCCTTCGCCGGCGGCCGGCCGGCCTTCAGTGGCGTGGGCGTGGCCTTCATCGTGCTGGGCGCGCTGGTCTACTGGCGCCGCGACCGCAGCCGCGACTGAGCGGGCCGGGCGCCATGGGACCGCACTGGCACCCCGCGCATCGCGCCCTGCCGCCACCTCCCCATCTTCCCGACGGAACCTGATCCATGCGCTCGATCTGCGTCTATTGCGGCTCCAACGCCGGCAGCAAGCCGGCCTACACCGAACGCGCCATCGCCCTGGGCGACCGCCTGGCCCGCGACGGCATCCGCCTGGTCTACGGCGGCGGCAACGTCGGCCTGATGGGCATCGTCGCCAACGCCGTGCTCGAGGCCGGCGGCGAGGTGGTCGGCGTGATCCCGCAGCAGCTGGCCGACTGGGAGGTCGCGCACCGCGGCCTGACCGAACTGCAGGTCGTCGGCTCCATGCACGAGCGCAAGATGCGCATGTTCGACCTGTCCGACGGCTTCATCGCCCTGCCAGGCGGCTTCGGCACCCTGGACGAGATGTTCGAGATGCTGACCTGGCGCCAGCTCGGCATCGGCGACAAGCCCTGCGCCTTCCTCGACGTCGACGGCTTCTACGCGCCCCTGATCGGCATGATCGACCGCATGGTCGAGGAGCGCTTCCTGCACCCGGACCAGCGCGCCGACCTGTGGCACGGCGACGACCTCGAGGCGATGCTGGCCTGGATGAAGGCGTACGAGCCGGCGCAGGCGAGCAAGTGGATGGACGAGAAGCGACGGAAGTCGCTGCGGTAGCGGCTCTCGGCGTTGCGGCGACTCGTGATTGCGCCGCTACTCAAAACCGTGCGGATGTCGAGCACTTACCGGGCAATCCTGCAGTTAAAACAAGACCTTGAAAAGAGCGGTGGCCTGACCGCAGTTCCTCCAAGCAGGCGGCCCAGGTTGAAAAGTCTTGGGTATCGATGAGGTCGGGACCGCGGACGGCGCTCTCCACCAAGGACCTCATGACCGGATCATCATCATTCAAAATGCTCGGGTACGCTAGCGCAAACCACGAGAAGAACACCAAAGTCTCCGGAACCCACGCCCTTTTTGCGCTTGAGTAAAGATTTACCGCGTCGAGCAGTGAGAAATGATTGAACACTGCCTTGAACTCATGGAGTTCACCCGCGTCTTTGTCCCCATGCTTAAAGAAGTTCCTAGAACGGAAGACATGCTGAAGCCACTCCTTCTTGCGCTCTGGTCGAATCCTATCACTGTCACGAAATATGCTGATGCCACCGCCATGTTGTTCTTTTGTGTCGTACAAAACCTGCGCCGCTGCCTCAGCCAAGGTGTGAATGGAAATCTCGTCGCCGCGATAGAAGAACAATCGGATTGCCTGAAGCAGTTGCCTCTCAGCAACTTCAAACTTGGAGAGTTTCCAGATTTCTGTCGACATGCGCGTGAGATATAACGCTTGAATTAGGCCGACCCGCGAAGCGGGTTCGACTTGAATGAATGGCTAGCAGACGCCCAGTGACTGTGAACGAGCGCAACCTGGCTTTGCCAAAATATTAGGCGCTTTATTGGATCCCGGGTGGCCTTAAAGAGCCCAATTTTCTCCGCGGCGGAAAAGAAGCCCTCGCCAGGATTGTTATCTCCACCTTGATGAACAACAAGGGCGGTCAGCATTGGCCTGTCGTTATCGTGCTCAAAGAACACGATGTCGCCAAGCTTCCGTGCGATCTCGTCCCGGTCCTGCGGTTGCGCCATGTCGAGTCCGATCAATGGAGCCACTTCGCTATAGGAGGCAAGTTTCTTAGCTTTGGCCAACTCCAAAAGCGTTTCGTACAGAATCGCATCGATGTTCATCAGTCTGCCCAACTCCATATGTTTTTGACACCCCATAAGCAGGCGCCGAGAACCCGGCGTGCGCGCCCGATAACGCCTGCCGATCTGTGAAGCAGGTTCGACTTGAACGAGCGGTTAGGCATCACCTATTGATGCTAGGTCAAGTGGCGCCAGAAGCCGAAGTGCAGCGGCTGTCGACGCTACGACATATACAGCCGTGGCCAATGAAGGGGAAACTGGGTCAGGCGTGCCTTGGCCATGACGAAATGAATGTATCCCGTCTACGAGTTGAGCAATCCCATCCATAGCCTTATCCAGCATCATGCCTTCTGTGGCGTTTATTGCAGCACTAAGAGCTAGCGGTTTGATTTTATTCTCAACCATCCAACGGTTGAGGTTTTTGCTCGCGGGATCAATGAGGCGAGCAAGAATTTCAAGACTTTCAAAGGATGACCTCACGGCAGCTTTAGTATCTGCTGGATTCGAGTCCAGGTACGCGTGAGACTGTTCGAAAGCGACACGCACGCCGGCATGCCTTGGATTGGCAAGACATGCGAGTGCTGATGCTCGATTGCGTTCGAATTCTTCGTCAACGAAGAAGTGAATGCCACACTCATGGTCGGCGATGTATCCAACGTTCTCTTCCCGTAGCGCACGGTTGACAAAGTCTCGCCAAGCGGTGGCCTTGGGAAAGATGTAGCCAAAGCTCCTGTCCGGATTTGTCACGGGCTGTCGATCGTTAACCTTGAAATAACGCCATACAAGGGTAATAGACGAAAGTACAAACTCGATGCGCGACTCTGTGAAAAACTGACTGAAGTTGTAGTACGTCGAGTTGTACTTTTCCGAATAGAACGTACTAATGATCAGTCCGCCTTCTTGACGAAGGTAGGAAGCCAACTTTGCATATTCAGCGTAGTGGTTAGCTTGCAAATAAGCATCCAGCCTGTTCCGCAGCAGGACGCTGTCTTGAGTAGGGACACCCCTGGCGATGTACTGCCTAGTGAAGAGTTCGCCGGTTTTTGGCTCGGAGTCGCCCATAGTCTTCTCGTGATGCCTAGCTACCAGTTACCCCGACCAGGGGCATAACACGGAGTCTGGAGGCGGTCTGAAACGGCGTCAACGGAGAAACCTTTGGCCGATCAATGGAATGTGCGACGGCCGGAAGCGGCGTTTAGACCGCCTCGAGAGATGGAGATTGAAGGGGCTGACCTGCCGGGTTTTTTAGGACCACCGGTTAGTTGACGATGGCTCGGTGGGTCGGTTGCTGCTCTTGCTGCTGATCTTCCTTGAACTGCTTGGGTGTCCGGTAGCCAAGGCTGGAGTGCGGCCTGT